>NZ_JAGJTM010000001.1:0-282500 GCF_018221685.1 Bombella apis
GCTCAATTCAACGCATCAAACTTAAAGTCAGATACATCAGCTTCCGTCTTCCATCAGCCTTCGCCAACGAAAACGCCGCCAACATATCCCTTCCAGTCTCTACTTTATAACCCATATTCTCTTGTCAATGACCACCCCAGCCGCCCCGAAACTTCCGCTCCAGCGCCGCCGGTGAATGGGCTTATACGCACCCACCCCCATACGGTCAACACGATTCCCGAAACTTTCTCAAAGTTTCTTCACATAAACCCCAAAAACCCCAGAAAACCGCCACCCAACCCCAAAAACACAACCCCCGGCGAATCACCCCACCAAAAAGAATCGACAACAGAAAAAAGACCGCCCCCTGCGGGGCGGCCTTCCATCACGCCATTCAGCTCTGGGCTGCCGAATGTCCATTTATGAGCAGTCCCTGATCATTGGCCGAGACGGTCACCTCATCTCCGTCATGGATGGTCCCTTCCAGCAGGAGACCGGCCAGAGGGTTCTGCAACTCACGCTGGATCACCCTCTTCAGCGGACGGGCACCATAGACCGGATCATACCCAGCCTCGGCCATCCACTCCCGTGCCTTCTCATCCAGAGACAGGGTGATCTTGCGATCAGCCAGAAGATGCCGCAGGCGGCCCAGCTGAATCTCCACGATCTGGCCCATGTCCGCCCGCTGGAGACGGGAGAAGAGAATGATCTCGTCCAGACGGTTCAGGAATTCCGGCCGGAAATGCGCCCGGACAACCTCCATCACCTCATTCCGCACGGCCTCGGTTGAGTCGCCATCCTTCTGATGCGCCAGAACCTCGGAACCGAGATTGCTGGTCAGTACAATGATCGTATTGCGGAAATCCACCACACGACCCTGCCCGTCCGTCAGGCGGCCATCATCCAGCACCTGAAGCAGGATGTTGAAGACATCCTCATGCGCCTTCTCCACCTCATCAAAGAGGATGACCTGATAGGGACGACGCCGAACGGCCTCGGTCAGCACGCCACCCTCATCGTAACCGACATACCCCGGAGGGGCACCGATCAGACGGGAGACGGAGTGCTTCTCCATGAACTCGCTCATGTCGATCCGCAGCAGGGCACGTTCATCATCAAAGAGGAACTGCGCCAGCGTCTTGGCAAGCTCGGTCTTGCCCACACCGGTCGGACCAAGGAACAGGAAGGAACCGATCGGGCGGTTGGGATCCTGCAACCCGGCACGGGCACGGCGCACGGCATTGGACACGGCCACCAGAGCCGATTCCTGCCCCACGACACGCTCACGCAGCACGGACTCCATCCGCATGAGCTTGGAACGCTCACCTTCCAGCATCCGGTCCACCGGCACGCCGGTCCAGCGGGACACGACAGCGGCGATTCCCTGATCCGTCACGGTATCAGCGAACAGCGTATTGCCATCAGACTGGGCTTCTGCCTGCTGGGCCTGTTCGATCTGACGTTCCAGCTCCGGAATACGGCTGTACATCAGCTCGGATGCCCGCTGGAGATTTCCCTGGCGCTGCGCCACCTCAACCTCGGACCGGGCGTGGTCAAGCTCTTCCTTGTATTTCTGCACGGCATTCATGCGGTCTTTCTCCGCATGCCAGGCCGCACTCATCGCATCAGACTTCTCCTGAAGGTCAGCCAGTTCAGCTTCCAGAGCTTCCAGACGCTCACGGGAGGCCGTGTCATCCTCCTTGCGGATGGCCTCACGCTCGATCTTCAGCTGGATGATGCGGCGGTCCAGCTCATCCAGAGCCTCAGGCTTGCTGTCGATCTGCATCCGCAGGCGGCTGGCGGCTTCGTCAATCAGATCGATGGCCTTGTCCGGCAGGAAGCGGTCCGTGATATACCGGTTGGACAGGGTCGCTGCGGAAACCAGTGCATTGTCGGTGATCCGCACCCCATGATGCAGCTCGTACTTCTCCTTGATCCCACGCAGGATGGAGATCGTGTCCGCAACGGACGGCTCACCCACAAAGACCGGCTGGAAGCGGCGGGCCAGCGCAGCGTCCTTCTCGATATATTTGCGGTACTCATCCAGAGTCGTGGCGCCAAGGCAGTGCAGCACACCCCGGGCCAGTTCCGGCTTGATGAGATTGGACGCATCCATCGCCCCGCTGGAACGCCCTGCGCCAACGAGCGTATGCATCTCATCGATGAAGAGGATGATCTGCCCCTCGGCACTCTCAATCTCCTTGAGGACAGCCTTCAGGCGTTCCTCAAACTCACCCTGATATTTCGCACCGGCAATCAGTGCCCCCATGTCGAGAGAAAGCAGCTTCTTGTTGCGCAGAGCCTCCGGCACATCGCCATTGACGATACGCAGGGCCAGCCCCTCCACGATGGCGGTCTTGCCAACACCGGGTTCACCAATCAGCACGGGATTGTTCTTGCTGCGGCGTGCCAGAACCTGAATGGCCCGGCGGATTTCCTCGTCACGCCCGATGACCGGGTCCAGCTTGCCTTCCTGCGCCTGAGCCGTCACGTCACGGGCATATTTCTTCAGCGCATCAAAATTGTTTTCTGCCGAGGCCGAATCCACGGTCCGCCCTTTGCGGACGGTCGCAATCGCCTTTTCCAGAGCCTGAGCAGACGCCCCGCCCTGCCGCAGGGCCTCACCGGCCGGTGTCCTGCTGGCCGCAATGCCTGCCAGCAGACGGTCCTGCGCCACGAAACTGTCACCAGCCGCCTTGGCAGCCGCCTCCGCACCATCCAGCACCCGCACGAAATCAGGCGTCGGCTGGGGCTGGGACGCTCCGCTGCCCTGCACAGCCGGCAGTTTGGCCAGGGCCGCATCATTGGCCTGCCGGACGACCTTCGGGTCCCCGCCTGCGGCACGGATCAACCCTGTCGCCGCTCCCTGCTCGTCATCCAGCAGGGCCTTGAGCAGATGCTCCGGCGTCAGCTGCTGGTGATAGTCTCGCAGGGCAATGGTCTGGGCAGCCTGAATGAACCCCTGGCTCCGCTCCGTAAATTTCTGAATATCCATGATATTTGCCTCTCCTTCTCGCCCCATCCTTGGCAGCGATGACTGTTCAGCCTGCCCCGATATGGCGACAGACCGTGCCTAAAATTTAGGCACGATCACATCGGTTTCAAGAGGGCGTTTCTGGATTCACCCACAAAAACGCCTGTCTGCAAGGAGATTCCGGGACCTTTCAGACTGGTAAAGTCTGAGACCAAAACAGAAGGCAGGCAATAGAAAGGCAGCCCCGCAGAAACCTTATGCCTCCCCCACTGAAGCCGTAAGTGAGGACGGTTCCAGCCCTACACTCTCCAGCGCACGCTGCCATTTTGTGGAGGGATCCGCTCCAAAGACAATATCTTCATCAGCCGGAACAACATACCAGGCATTGCCATGGAGAATCTCTTCTTCAAGCTGCCCGGCGGCCCATGCGGTATGGCCAAGCAGCAGCATGGCCTGCCGTGGCCCCCGGCCTGCCGCCAGCTCCCGGATCATCTCGATGCTGGCACTGACTTCTGCCACGGACGGCTCATCCGGCAGGACGGTCATGCGGCTGCCTGTCCTGCCACGCCCAAGGCCTCCACCTTCCGGCGAATGGAGAACAAAACCCCGCCCCGGCTCCACCGGCCCGCCAACACCCACACCAAAAAGACGCTGCGGCGGGTTGGGCGATACATCCAGATGGCGCAGCAACGCACTGATGTCCGGGTGGGTCAGCCGACGATTGACAATCATCCCCATGGCTCCATCCTCGGCGGAATGGGCGCAGAGATAGATGACCGTCTGGGCAAATTCGGTCCCTGCCAGAACAGGGGTGGCAACCAGCAAACGGCCCGTCAATGTCTCGATCGGCTCAAGAATCGGCATGAACACCTCTTACAAACAGGGGATGCGTCCAGCATAACAGAAGATAGTTCTGTTTTTCATTCTTCATACACGGAGTTCCCACAATGACCCAGCCACAGACCATCCTCGTGACGGGCGCCACATCCGGGTTCGGCAGAAGCATCGCCACACGGCTGGTCCGGGAGGGGCACCGTGTCATCGCCACGGGGCGCCGGAGTGAACGGCTGAGCAACCTGCATGAGACACTCGGCACCAGCCTCCTCCCCCTCACACTGGACATGAGCGACCGGGACGCCCTGCGCGCCCTGCCCGAAACCCTGCCAGAGGGCTGGCGCCATGTGGATGTTCTCATCAACAATGCCGGGCTGGCACTGGGCGTCACACCCGCACAGGACTCCAGCGTGGATGACTGGGAAACCATGATCGACACAAACATCTCCGGCCTCGTGGAGATCACCCACGCCCTGCTCCCCGGCATGATAGAACGGGAGCGCGGTTACATCCTCTCCATCGGCAGTACGGCGGGTCATTACGCCTATCGGGGCGGGAATGTCTATGGGGCGACGAAAGCCTTCGTCTCCCAGTTCATGAAGAATCTGCGGACCGACCTGCTGGGCACGCCACTGCGTGTCACGACCATCGAACCCGGCCTTGTGGGTGGCAGTGAGTTCAGCAACGTACGGCTGCGTGATGATGCAAAGGCACGGGCCGTCTATGAAAACACCACACCACTGATGCCTGCCGATATTGCAGAAACCGTCTCATGGCTGATTGGCCTACCGACCCACATGAACGTGAACCATCTGGAGATCATGCCTGTCTGTCAGGCATCTGGCGGGCTGGCCGTCATGAAAAAGGAGGGGTAACCCCCTCCCTCTCCACTTCAACGGCGATGGAATCAGCTCCGGCGGCGGGTGGATTTCTCGCCGCTGCGGGCCGGGCCGGAACGACGTTTGAAGGATGACGGGCCACGGCCCCCTTCCCGACCTTCACGCCCCTCACGACGTCCCCCGCCACCGGGGCCACCAAAACGCCCTTTCGGTGCACCAAAGCGACGCCCACCCGGCGGGCCACCACGACCCCGGCGGGGACCGGCCCCACCGGCAGGAGCCTCGGCTGGCTCAATGGTCACCTCGTCCTGCTCTGCTCCTGCCCGACAGGCATTGAAGCGGGCCAGCTTTTCATCAGAAATCTGGAAGAGCGTGTCATCCTGCTGGATGCAGATATTGCCAATATCCCGCTTCTGCACGCCACCAAGACGGCAGATGAGCGGAATCAGCCACTTTGGATCGGCCTTTTCACTACGCCCTACGCCAAGGCGGAACCACGAACCAGCCATCTCATACCCACGTCCCCCTTCACGGGCAGCACCACGGGCTGGTGGCTCGACAGACACAGGACGGATATCTTCCACACGGGGCAGATGCGCCTTGTGGAACCCTACCAGAGCCCGGGCCAGCTGCGTGGCATCGAAACGTTCTGTCAGCTTGGCCACGATCTCTTCCGGCACGGCAACGGAGGCTTCCCCGGTCAGGATCGGATCTTCCAGCAGACGCTGTGCATCCTGCTCGGCAATGGCCTCTGCCGTTGGTACCGGCTCCCACTCAGCCTTCACACGGGCCTGCGCCAGAACACGCTCCGCCTTGCGCCGCTGGTTGAATGGTACCATCAGCACGCTCACGCCCTTGCGCCCTGCACGACCTGTCCGGCCGGAACGATGCAGGAACGTGTCGGAAGAAGACGGCACACTGGCATGGACAACCAGGCCGAGGGCCGGGACATCAATGCCACGGGCCGCCACATCGGTGGCCACGCAGACACGGGCCGCACCGGAGCGCAGGCTCTCGATGGCACGAGACCGCTCATTCTGCCCCATCTCACCGGAAATGGCGACGGAGGCAAAGCCCCGCTCCAGCAGGGCTGCCTGAACCTGATTCACCAGCAGGCGGGTGTTGCAGAACACCATGGCTGTCTGGCTTTCATAATACCGCAGCACGTTGACAAGCGACCGCTCCACTTCCTGCGGGGCCGTCACCACGCAGCGATGGGTGATGTCGGCATGCTGCTTCTGGCCGGAGACCGTATCAATCCGCTTGGCGTCCTGCTGATAGCGCCGTGCCAGAGAGGCGATTTCCCGAGCGATGGTAGCGGAAAACAGCAGGGTGCGGCGTTCCTTCGGGGATGCATCCAGCAGCTGTTCCAGCTCCTCACGGAAGCCCATGTCCAGCATCTCGTCAGCTTCATCCAGCACAACGGCACGCAGGCCCGTCAGGTCCAGCTTGCCACGGGAGAGATGGTCACACAGACGGCCCGGCGTACCAACCACGATATGAGCACCACGCTCCAGAGAGCGGGCCTCACGGCGGGCATCGGTCCCACCGATGCAGCTGGCGATACGGGCCCCGGTCTCGGCATAAAGCCATGAAAGTTCTGTCTGAACCTGCATGGCAAGCTCACGGGTCGGGGCAATCACCAGCGCCAGCGGGGAGCGGGTCGGGGCCATCCTGTCCCCTTCCGTCAGCAGATCGGTCGCAAAGGCGAGACCAAAGGCCACTGTCTTGCCAGAGCCCGTCTGCGCAGAGACGAGCAGATCACGCCCTTCCAGCCCCGGCTCCAGCACGGCCTCCTGTACAGGCGTTGGCTGTTCATAGCCACGTGCAGCCAAAGCACGGGTCAGGGCGGGATGGGTATCGGGAAAAGGCATCGTCAACGAACACTCGGTCATACACATGCTGCCACGAACCAGTTTGTGGCAGCCAGAAAAACGGTGAATACCCCTTTCTGCCCTGCAAGGCCAGAGACGATCCACCACCATATTGAAAAGCTGGATTACAGCTCAACCTGCCACAGGACGGCGGCCAATGACAGCCCGAACCGTATCCTGCCATGCTGTAAGGTCTTCCGGCGGGACAACCTCACCGGTATCCAGCTCCGCAAAACCGGCCCGCTGCATGAGGGCACTGGTGAAACGGACCCGGTCTTCCGGCTCCAGCGCCTGCCAGATGGCCACGGCCTTGGCCGGTACGAATCTGTCGGAAAAACTGATGATCAGCGGCGCACCGGGCCGCAGAACACGGAACAGCTCTTCGATGACCTGCTGCGGCTTTGTCAGATAGGCCAGCCCATCACAAAGGAGAGCTCCATCAAAACTCGCCTCATCAAACGGCAGGACAGGCGTGCTGTTGAGGTCCTGTTCCACAGCGCTGCTCAGGGCCTGATTGGCCTTGAGAGCCGCCTTGCTGACATCCAGCCCGATGAATTCCTGAAAGGTGGCATCCTCCGGCAGATGGCTCATGGCCCCGCACATCAGGTCCAGCGTCCGCCCCCCCACGGGCAGGGCGGTACGGTAAAGGGCAGTAATGGCCGTGCGAGCTCCCATATCCATCAGGGAATCCAGCTCCTGCCGGGCCCAGAAAGCCTCATCCGGCTCTGAAGATGCCTGTGTGAATGCTTTTTCGTGTAGGCCCTGCACGCCTTCCCCTTTTCGGCTTGTTCCTTGCTGTCGTCTCTTAATATAGGGCAGCTGGATTCCTGAACAATGCCTGCCCCGGCAGGAAAAACAGACCGGCAGCAGGAAGGCTTCATTTTACCCCGGCCGTGCAACATTATAGAAAGAGGCGGTTTCATCACGTCTCAGAGGGGCATCATGGGCGTTTCCTTCACGAAAATGCATGGGTTGGGGAATGATTTTGTCATTCTGGATGGCAGAACGACACCACTATCCCCCTCCACCACACTCATCAGCCGCCTCTGCGACCGCCGCACGGGCATCGGCTGCGACCAGCTTGTGACACTTTCCGCCCCAACACGGGATGGTGCGGACGTGCGGGTCCGCTTCTTCAACCCGGACGGCTCAGAGGCCGGCGCCTGCGGCAATGCCTCCCGCTGCGTTGCGGCCCTGCTGGGCGGCAGCCCAACCCTTCAGACACAGAATGGCCTGCTCCCCACATCGCAGAAAAACGGGCTGATTTCCGTCCTCATGGGCACGCCCCACCTGGACTGGCAGACCATCCCTCTCGCCCGGGAATGCGACACGGCCCGTCTCCCCCTTCACGACGGAGCAGCCTGCTCCATGGGCAATCCCCATCTCACACTGTTCCGCTCCATTGAGGATGCCGCCGCTCTGGGACCAGTTCTGGAAACCGATCCCCTCTTCCCGGAACGGGCCAATATCGGCTTTGCGGAAATTCTCTCCCCCACCCACATCCGCCTGCGGGTCTGGGAGCGGGGTGCCGGGCTGACCCTTGCCTGCGGATCAGGCGCCTGCGCAGCGGTCGTCAATGCAGCACGGCGTGGCCTTGTGGAACGGACATGCCGTGTCACCATGGAATGTGGCTCCCTGACCATCACATGGCAGGATGATGGCTCCGTCCTGATGACCGGCCCGGCCCAGACCGTTTTCACCGGCACGCTGGATGAGAGCTGGCTGGAAAAAGGACAGACCACCACACCATGAGCGTCACCCTTCTCACCTTCGGCTGCCGCCTGAACGCCCATGAAAGCGATGCCATGGAGCATCTGGCCCGCCTGGGGCAGATGCGGGACGAAGAGACCATCATCGTCAATACCTGCACGGTGACGGCAGAGGCCGAGCGGCAGGCCCGCCAGACCATCCGCCGTGCACACCGGGAAAATCCGGCAGCCCGCATCATCGTGACAGGCTGCGCCTCCGAGCGGGCCGCAGATGCATGGGCTGCCCTGCCCGGTGTCAGCCGGGTGATTCCCAATACGGAAAAGACGCTCCCTGCCACATGGGGCCTGCCTGATGAGGCAGGGCAGGCTCCCCCACCATCCCGCTACATCCGGGCCCTTCTCCAGGTTCAGCAGGGCTGCGACAATGACTGCACATTCTGCGTCATTCCGGCGGGCCGGGGGCAGTCCACCTCCATGCCTCCCGGGGAGATCATCCCCAAGGCCCGGGCTCTTGCAGAAGCGGGACATTGTGAAATTGTCCTGACAGGCGTGGACATTGCCTCATGGCAGCAGAAGGATATGGGGCTGGGCCAGCTCTGCCGCCATCTGCTGGATGAAGTGCCGGAAATTGCCCGCCTGCGTCTCTCCTCCATCGACCCCATGATTCTCACGCCAGATACAGGGGACAAGGCCCTCTGGGACCTGATCGCTGATGAGCCCCGCTTCATGCCGCATCTGCATCTTTCCCTTCAGGCGGGCTCCGACCTGATCCTGAAACGCATGAAACGCCGCCATAATACAGCTGACGTAGCCGGACTGATCGCACAGGTCCGCCATCTGCGGCCTGATACCGGCTTCGGAGCTGATGTGATTGCCGGCTTCCCCACCGAGACGGATGCCCTCTTTCAGGAAACGTACGATTTTCTGGCAGAGCAGGCCATTCCCTTCCTCCATGTCTTCCCTTACAGCGAACGCCCCGGAACACCGGCAGCCCGTATGCCCGCCATGCCGAAAGCCACAAGGCAGGAACGGGCCGCCAGACTGCGGGCACTGGGCCAGACCATACGGGACCGTTTCCTGAACCGCTTTGTCGGGCAGGAAAAAACCGTCCTCATGGAAAGCCCGACAACCGGCCATACACCCGAATTTGCCGCCTTCACACTTCCGCAAGCGCAACCATCCCACCGGGGACGGCTGGAGCGCATCCGCATCACAGCTGTGCAGGATGGTATGCTCATGGCAGAAATCCCCTGAACAGGGCTTGACGGCTCCCCCCTTCTCACACCAATTCGACAGTCATGGCTGGATTTTTTTCTCGACTCAAACAGGGTCTGTCCCGTTCAAGCGCACGCCTCAATGCGGTGTTTGTCAAACGGCAACTTGATGATGAAACGCTGGAAGAGCTTGAAGACGAGCTGATCGCTGCCGATCTCGGTCCTGCCGTGGCCGGACGGATCATCGAACAGTTCCGTGAGAAGAGCTTCGGGGAGCACATCACCCCGGAGGAAATCCGCCAGACACTGGCCGCCGAGATTTCCCGGGTTCTGGAACCCGTAGCCCAGCCTTTCAAACTGGACGACAGCAAGAAACCGCATGTCGTTCTGGTGGTGGGCGTCAATGGTGTGGGCAAGACCACGACCATCGGCAAGATCGCCCATCAGTATCACCAGCAGGGCAGGTCCGTCATGATGGTGGCGGGCGATACCTTCCGGGCGGCAGCAGTCGAACAGCTCCAGATATGGGGGGAGCGCACAGGCTCCCCGGTCATCGCCGGCAAACCGGGCGGCGATGCCGCCGGACTGGCCTATGACGGACTGAAACGGGCCACGGAGGAAAAGGCCGATCTGCTCCTCGTGGACACGGCGGGCCGCCTGCATAACCGACAGGCCCTGATGGATGAACTGGCCAAGATCATCCGTGTGATGCAGAAATTCGACCCCTCTGCGCCCCATAGCGTCCTGCTGGTGCTGGATGCCACAACCGGGCAGAATGCCATTGAGCAGGTGCGGGTCTTCCGGGAGCTTGTGAATGTCAGTGGACTGGTCGTGACCAAGCTGGATGGTTCCGCCCGTGGTGGAATCGTGGTGGCTCTGGCCGAACAGTTCAAACTGCCTGTCCACCTTGTCGGCGTTGGCGAACAGGCCGAGGATTTACGGCCATTCTCTGCCGAAGATTATTCCCGTGGGCTGGTCGGCGACGCCAAAACGGCGTAACCTGTCCCCGTCACGATATGACCATCTGCCCAGAAGGAGGCATTTTCTCATGTTCAGAGCACTTTTGAGATTTGCGGTCGAAACAGTCATGACTGTCGTTGTCGGAAAGGTTTTGAAGAAACTGCTGGACAGGCTGTTTCCCGACAACAAGGCCTGAACGGCTGTCAGGCTCTCCTCAACAGGACATCAGACAGAAAAGGGAGTGCCCAGAAACTGGACACTCCTTTTTTTATCTCTTCCCGCCTGAAGAAAGCTGTCATTCGATCAAAATAAAAAGGCCAGCCTCTACAGGGCTGGCCTTCATCCAACATGACCTGACGACTGATCAGCCCTCGAAAGGGTCCGTCACAAGGATGGTGTCCTCACGTTCCGGGCTGGTGGACAGCAGGGTGACCGGCGTGCCGATCAGCTCCTCAATGCGGCGGACATACTTGATGGCCTGCGCCGGCAGTTCTGCCCAGGAACGGGCACCACCGGTTGTCTCATTCCAGCCCGGCATGGTCTCCAGAATGGGCTTCACACGGGCCTGGGCCCCCGGTGCGGAGGGGAAACTGTCAATCTTCTGGCCGTCCAGCTCATAACCGACGCAGATGGACACTTCCTTCATGCCATCCAGAATGTCCAGCTTCGTCAGGGCCACGCCACTCACGCCACCAACACGCACGGCTCGGCGGACCATGGCCGCATCGAACCAGCCACAGCGGCGGGGACGGCCCGTTACGGTCCCGAACTCACGCCCACGTTCGGCCATGCCCTTTCCGACCTCATCAAACAGCTCGGAAGGGAAAGGCCCTTCACCAACACGGGTTGTGTAAGCCTTGGCAATGCCCAGCACGAACCCGACGGATTTCGGGCTCATGCCGCTGCCGGAAGCCGCAATGGCCGCCACCGTGTTGGAGCTTGTCACGAAAGGATAGGTCCCGTGGTCCACATCCAGCATGACAGCCTGTGCCCCCTCGAAGAGGATACGCTTGCCAGCCCGGTCCGCCTCGGCCAGACGGTCCCACGCACAGCAGGCATAGGGCAGGAGACGGGGCGTGATCTCCTTCAGGAAGTCCAGAATCTGCTGCTTGGTGAAGGTTTCCGCTCCCAGACCGGCCAGAAGCGTGTTGTGGTGGAGCAGCAGCTCGTCGATCTTCCAGTCCAGCGTTTCAGGCTCGGACAGATCGCAGATGCGGATGGCCCGGCGGGCCACCTTGTCCTCATAGGCCGGACCAATGCCACGGCCTGTCGTGCCGATCTTGTGGTTGCCACGGGCAACCTCACGGGCACGGTCCAGCGCACCATGCAGGGGCAGGATGAGAGGGGCCGTCTCGGCGATCCAGAGCGTTTCCGGCGTGACGGTCAGTCCCTGTTCCGTCACACGGTCGATCTCGCTCATCAGGGCCTTGGGGTCCACCACCACGCCATTGCCGATGACGCCAATCTTCCCGCCAACCAGACCGGAAGGAAGCAGGGAAAGCTTGTAGACCTGATCGTTCACGACCAGCGTATGGCCGGCATTGTGCCCGCCCTGAAAGCGGACAACGATATCGGCCCGGCTGGCCAGCCAGTCAACGATCTTGCCTTTACCCTCATCGCCCCACTGGGTTCCGATTACGGTAACATTGGCCATAAGAATGTCTTCCCTCAACGTCTCACGATGGCGGCCCCTGCCTGCACCTCAGCGTGCCAGTACGACGGGTTTTCCATCTTTCCAGATATGGCTGCACCGCAGATGATGCGCCTCCTGCTCCATCTCGCCTGATTCCCCAAGCGATGCGATCGTGGCATAGCCTGCCTCATGCAGGCTGGACAAGTCTTTCTGCGCCATTACGGGCGGAACGAGGCAGCGCTGCCGCCGCTTCGGCTTTTCCGCAACCCGCAAAAAGGCATGGGGGTTGAGGGTCAGCCCGCAGGCGGGCTCCTCCCCGGCCAGATAGCGGCCGCCACGTCCCAGCTCCTCACGGGAATGCATGGCAAAAACCGTCACGCAGACCCCCGTATGGTACCGCCAGCCCCGGAAATCCACCGGGTCCACTGTCAGGCGGGCATCCGGCAGACGGGTCAGAATCGCCGCCACATCAGCCTTCAGCCGTTCGACATGAGGTTTCAGCATGTCGGGGAAGTCCAGCATCGCCAGCTTTTCCAGAGCGATGGCGGCAGGGCCAACAGCCGCCATCATGCCCAGAAGAAGCTCCGCCCACGGGCCGCCACAGTCCCGCACGGCGGCTGCATCCCGCCTGTCCAGAGCATGAATGATGCTGTCCCGCTCGACGCCAGAGAAACTGTCCTCAATCAGGCTCCAGATCATGACAGGCATGGAAAGGTCGAAGGACACATTGGCAATACCCAGACGGGCCAGAGCCTCTGCTCCGAGGGCGATCACCTCGGCATCCGCCTCGGCCCTGTCCGGGCCAATCAGCTCAATCCCGGCCTGCGATATCTGCCGCTGTCCCTCACGACCGAGCGTGCCGATCACCACACAATCCCCCGCATAGGAGAGACGCAGCGGGCGGGGACTATCCTGCATCCGCACCGCAGCAATGCGGGCAATCTGGGTCGTCATGTCCGGCCGCAGGGCCATCATCCGATGAGAGGACGGGTCCAGCAGACGGAAACTCTGCTCCGCCAGGGCTTCACCGGCCCCGCTCAGCAGGGAGCCTTCAAACTCCAGCAGAGGCGGACGGACACGCTCATACCCATGGCACGAAAACACGTCCATCACTTCAGCAAGGCCACGGGCCTCTGCCTCTGCCTCGGCAGGGAGAAGGTCCACGAACCCCATCGGCAGCAGGGCGGGACTGGATGTCTCGGGACCGTTGATCATGACGCAGCAAACTTCTCTTCAATACGGGCAAAAGCCCAGTCCAGCCAGGGCAGAAGGGCCTCAATATCCTCGGCTTCCACCGTGGCTCCGCCCCAGATGCGCAGACCGGCGGGCGCATCACGATAACCGGCCAGATCGTATCCGGCCTTTTCCTCCTCCAGCAGACCCGTCATGGTCTTGATGACCTTGGACCGTGCCGCATCATCCAGTGCCTCGAACCACGGAGCGATGATCTTCAGGCAGATGGAGGTGCAGGACCGTGTCTCTTTCTTCTCACTGAGGAAAGCTACCCAGTCACGAGCCGCTACCCAGCGTTCCACGACGGACAGATTCTTGCGGGAACGGGCCTTCAGGGCCTCCAGTCCACCAACGGACTCAGCCCAGCGCAGACCATCCAGCGCATCCTCCACGCAAAGCATGGACGGCGTGTTGATGGTGTCCCCCCGGAAGATGGCCTCATTCAGCCCTTTTTTATTGGTCAGGCGGAAAATCTTGGGCAGCGGCCTCTGGCTGCCTTCTTCCAGCCGCCGGACCGCCTTCGGGCTGAGGGCCACCATGCCATGAGCTGCCTCACCGCCCAGGGCCTTCTGCCAGGACCATGTGACGACATCCAGCCGGTCCCACGGCAGGTCCATCGCAAAGGCCGCCGAGGTGGCATCACAGATCACGAGGCCATTATGCTGCGCCGGAACGCTCTCCACGGAGGGGATGCAGACACCTGATGTCGTGCCATTCCATGTCAGCACCACATCACGGGACCAGTCGATCTGCGCCATGTCAGGCAGCTCGCCATAGGGAGCCTCCAGAACACGCAGGTCTTCCAGCTTCAGGATGTCCTTCAGGTCCTGCGCCCACGTGCCAGAAAAGCTCTCAAAGGACAGGACATCCATGCCACGCTGGCCTGCCAGTGCCCAGAGAATCATCTCCACGGCCCCCGTGTCGGAGGCCGGCACGATGCCGACCTGCCAGTCCTCCGGTATGCCCAGCAGGGCCGCCGACCGGGTGATGACCTCATGGAGCCGTGCCCGTCCCTCTGCCGCACGATGGGACCGCCCGAGGAAGGCCCCCTTCAGGGCCTCTGGTGTCCAGCCCGGACGTTTGACACATGGGCCGGATGAAAAATAGGGCCGCTGAGGACGGTGTGAAGGCTTGGCTGCGGTCATGATTGGCAGGTCATCCATGATTCAGAAGGCGCAAGAAACCATACGTCCCCACCACAGGCAGGCGACAGCGGCCCCTCACGGCAAACGGTTACTTTTTTCCTAGGTGTCACAGGCACCAGAAGGGGTCAAGCCAGCCCATCCAGGCCAGGCCGCCACATCACTCTACTGTCATGCCCTGTAAAAATGGTGCGAAAGAGGGGACTCGAACCCCTATGCCTTGCGGCGGTCGATTTTGAGCCGACTGCGTCTACCAGTTCCGCCACTCTCGCCCATGATCTGCCTGCGCCCCATGGGGCGCAGAAAACGTCCTGCTTATAAGATATCCCGGCACAAAGGGCCAGAGAGCGGCCCGAAAAAAAAATCGGATAGGCTGCCCGACCCTTCAGGTGATGTCCTGCCCACTCATCAACAGGATGTTACGCATGGCCGCACCAGAAGCCCCCTTGCCAAGATTGTCCAGAGACGCTGTCAGAAGGGCCTGCCCGCTATGGCCACTCACACGCAGCTCCATGTCATCCCGGCCCGCCATGGCTTCAGCCACCAGCTTCGGCTCGGACCCCACAACACGGATGGTTTTCGCATCCCTGTAGAACTCTCTGAGAACAGCCGTGACGTCCTCGATCATCGGTACACCGGGGAGAGATACCAGATGCAGCGGAATGGACACGATCATTCCCTGCGGGAAATGCCCGACAGACGGCACGAACAGCGGGTTGCGGGTCAGGCCGCTATACTGCGTCATTTCCGGCAGGTGCTTGTGCTGAAGGTTCAGGCCGTAGAGGAAAAAAGCCGGACCACCCGCCTCCTCCTGCTGCTCGATCATCGTGCGGCCACCACCGCTATAACCGGACACCGCATTGATGGAGACATGGGCATCCACCGGCAGCAGCCCCGCCTGAACCAGCGGGCGAAGCAGGGCAATGGCCCCTGTAGCATAACAGCCGGGATTACTGACGAACCGGGCCTTCCTGATCCGTTCCGGCTGGGTGGCATCCAGCTCCGGCAGGCCATAGACCCAGTCTGGATGCACACGATGGGCCGTGCTGGCATCCAAAAAACGGGTACCCGTATCCTGGCCAAGGGCCACGGCCTCACGGGCGGCATCGTCCGGCAGACACAACACGGTGATATCAGCCTGCGCCATGAGGGCACGACGGGCCTGCGGATCCTTCCGCTGGGCAGGATCGATGCTCAGCAGCTTCAGGTCATGACGATCCGCCACGGCCTCGACACGGCGGCGAATCCCCAGGCCCGTCGTGCCTGCCTCACCATCAATGAATATGTGCGTCGTCATCGTCCCGGCTTCCCTGTTGCCTGCCCCTGACCGGGGCGGTGCCATTCACCACTGGAACAGCATCCGCCTCTTTTCATACAGAAGCATGATGTGCCCGTCCCGCTCGAACTGGTCAAGCAGACTCATGCCGATGCTACCCAGCACGATGCGGGAAGGCCGGTTATCCTCACGGGCGACGGCAACGACACGCTCCACCCCCGCATCCAGAACAAAGGTGAGGGCCGTACCAGCGGCCTCACGGGCGATGCCACGCCCGGCAGCCCACGGGAACAGGGCAAAACGCAGGCCGATTCCCCGGCCATCGGGGCGTTCATGCACGCCCGTCATGCCGACAAAACGCCCCTCCTCAAAAATGGAAAAGATGCCGATGCCCCGCTCGGCCCAGAAAGCCACATCCTCGGCCATCTCGGCTTCCGCCCGGACACGGGTCCGCACACCACCCAGCATGGCCCCGAACGCCCCGACATCCGCTTTCAGCCGTGCCATGTCCTCCATGTCCGGCCAGTTGACCGGGCGGAGGATCAGGCGGGCTGTCCGCAGCTCATTGCCTAGCACAACATGCCGCCCGGACGGCGATCAGCGGGCGATGGGGCGGTAACGGATGCGGCTCGGCTCCGTGGAATCAGGCCCCAGACGGCGGCGTTTGTCTTCCTCGTACTGCTGGAAGTTGCCTTCGAACCACTCCACGTGGCTGTCCCCCTCAAAAGCGAGGATATGCGTGGCCAGACGGTCGAGGAACCAGCGGTCATGGCTGATGACCACGGCGCAGCCTGCGAAGGATTCCAGAGCATCCTCCAGCGCACGGAGCGTATCGACATCCAGATCGTTGGTCGGTTCGTCGAGCAGCAGGACGTTGTTGTCCTCCTTGAGCATCTTGGCCAGATGGACACGGTTGCGCTCACCACCGGAGAGGACGCCCAGACGCTTCTGCTGGTCCGGCCCCTTGAAGTTGAAAGCCCCGACATAGGCACGGGACGGCACGGCCCGCTTGCCCAGATGGATGACGTCCGTTCCGCCGGAGATTTCTTCCCAGACGGTCTTGCTGTCGTCCAGATCATTACGGGACTGGTCAACATAGCCCAGCTTGACCGTATCGCCGATCTTCAGGGAGCCTGAATCAGGCTGTTCCTGCCCGGTAATCATCTTGAAGAGTGTGGACTTGCCAGCACCATTCGGCCCGATGACCCCCACGATGCCACCCGGCGGCAGCTTGAAATTGAGATTGTCGATCAGCTGACGATCACCAAAGCCCTTGCAGAGATTCTCGGCCTCGATGACCGTCTGCCCCAGACGGGGACCGGGCGTGATGACGATGTCCGCCGTGCCTCCAGCAGCTTCCTGCCCGGCAGCCAGCATTTCCTCATAACGGGTGATACGGGCCTTGCTCTTGGCCTGGCGGGCCTTGGGCGAGCTGGCGATCCACTGCTGTTCCGCTGCGAGGGCACGCTGGCGGGAGCTTTCCTCTTTCTCTTCCTGAGCCAGCCGCTTGCGCTTCTGCTCCAGCCAGGACGAGTAATTGCCCTCGAACGGATAGCCACGGCCACGCTCGATCTCGAGAATCCAGTTGGTGACGTTGTCGAGGAAGTAACGGTCATGGGTAATGACCATCACGGTGCCCTTGTACTCACGCAGGGTCTTTTCGAGCCATGCCACGCTCTCGGCGTCCAGATGGTTGGTCGGCTCATCGAGCAGCAGGATGTCGGGCTTCTCCAGCAGCAGGCGGCACAGGGCCACACGGCGCTTCTCACCACCGGAGAGCTTGTCCACCGGGCTGTCCGCCGGAGGGCAGCGCAGCGCATCCAGAGCGATCTCCAGATGACGGTCCAGCTCCCAGCCATCCTCGGCATCAATCTTTTCCTGAAGCTCGGCCTGCTCGGCGAGAAGGTCGTTCATCTCCTCATCGGACATGGGCTCGGCAAACTTCATGGAGATTTCATTGAAACGCTCCACGGCCTTCTTCAGCGCACCGAAGCCCTGTGCAGCGTTCTCGCCCACGGTCAGGTTCGGGTCCAGCTGCGGCTCCTGCTCCAGATAGCCGATGCGGACACCTTCGGCAGCCCAGGCCTCACCGCCGAATTCTTTCTCGATTCCAGCCATGATCTTCAGCAGGGTGGACTTACCTGCGCCGTTCACCCCGAGGATACCGATCTTCACCCCCGGCAGGAAGGAGAGCGTGATCCCCTTGAACACCTCACGGCCGCCCGGATAGGACTTTGTGACGTCCTTCATGACATAGACATACTGATAGGCGGCCATGGAACGGTCTCCTCTAGAACACACGAACGAAAAGGCAGGAAGCAGGACTGTGCCCCCTCTCGCCCGGGGCGTTTCCCAACAAATACAGGCGGCTCCACATGCATGGAGGCGTCACCTGCGCCCGGCAGGACTCGAACCCGCAACCTAGCCGTTATGAGCGGCCAGCTCTAACCAATTGAGCTACAGGCGCACAGACATTTCGCCACATCGCTCATACGCAGTTTTTTTTCAAGCCCCTGCGGGGCAAAAACACGCCTGACAGGGCAAATAATGCGCTTTCTTTTTCCCGACTTCACCGCAGCAGAGAGGCCGCAGGCAATACACATATACAACACCGGGCATATTCATTAATAATGCGCCCATCACATCACCCACAGACACGGATGGAGCAGACGATGGACGTTACCAAGATTTCCCCCGGCAAGGATGTGCCGCATGACATCAACGTCGTGATCGAGATTCCACAGGGGTCCCAGGTCAAGTACGAAGTGGACAAGGACAGCGGCGCCATCTTCGTGGACCGTTTCCTCTTCACGCCGATGGCCTATCCGGCAGCCTATGGCTTCATCCCCAACACGCTGGCCGCTGATGGTGACCCGGTGGATGCGCTGGTCCTGACCCCGGCTGATGTCCTCCCCGGCAGTGTCATCCGCTCCCGCCCGATCGGCGTGCTGAAGATGGAAGATGAAAGCGGACAGGACGAAAAGCTGATCTGCGTACCGCATGACAAGATTCATCCGCAGTTCAGCAAGATCGACTCTCTCGACCAGCTGCCGGAAATCACGCTGAAGGCCATCGCCCACTTCTTCGAGCGTTACAAGGACCTCGAGCCCAACAAATGGGTGAAGGTTTCCGGCTGGGGCGACAAGGCCGAGGCTGGCAAGGTCATCGAAGCCGCCATTGCTGCGGCAAAGAAGTAATCTTTACTGCTGCTGGAAAGTCGGGCAGTCCCTTCGGGGACTGTCCGTTTTTTATGTCCATTCAGCAGGACCGGGAAAAACGGCAGACACAAAAAAACCACCTCACCCGATCCGGCAAAGTGGTTCTTCCGTCTTTCTGGAGCGGGCGAAGGGATTCGAACCCTCGACCCCAACCTTGGCAAGGTTGTGCTCTACCCCTGAGCTACGCCCGCATCACATTGTCACCAGCAGCTCTCCAGACCCTGAAATCTGGAGCGGGCGAAGGGATTCGAACCCTCGACCCCAACCTTGGCAAGGTTGTGCTCTACCCCTGAGCTACGCCCGCATGCTGTCGGTGGGAGGCTTATGCCTCAAAGAAGCTCCCGACGCAATCCCCCCCAACACATTTTTATTTTCCTTTTTTGAAGGTTCTGCCCCCCTTGCCTCCATGCCCTGTGGAAACAATTTTAACTGGAGCGATTGTGACAGACTCCACCGCCAGCTGACAGAGGTTGCCGACCATGACAGAAGCCCTTTTCCCCTCCAGCAGCCCCTCCCGAACCATGGAGGTGGACCAGTCAAACTTCATGGAACAGGTTGTCGAGGCCAGCAGGAACACGCCGGTTCTTGTGGAGTTCTGGGCGGCCTCATCCGCTTCCTGCAAAAAGCTCTCCCCCGTGCTGGAAAAACTCGTCCAGACCACGGAAGGCCGGGTGAAGCTGGTACGGCTGGATGTAACCGCCAACCGGCCGCTGGTCAGCCAGCTGGTGCAGATGGGCCTGCCCATACAGTCCATCCCGGTAGTGGTTGCCTTCTGGCAGGGGCAGGTACGGGACCTCCTGCAAGGTGTACAGCCGGAAAGCGGTATCCGGGCCTTCATTGAACAGCTCCTGAAGGACAGCGGACAGGCCATGCCCGTTGCCGAACAGCTGAAAATGGCTGACTCCGCCCTCAAAGAAGGTGAGCTGGCTGAGGCCACCAACCTCTATGCCGCCGTGCTGGAAAGTGAACCGGAGCATCCGGCAGGCTGGGCTGGGCTGATCCGCTGCATGATCGCCATGGATGACCCGGAAGGCGCAGAAGAAGCAGCCTCCCAGATTCCCGAATCCATTGGCGGGGAGCCCCTGATCACCAGCGCCCTGAGCAGCCTGAAGCTCTATCAGGAAGGCCGGGACAGTGCCGGAAGGATCGATGAAATCCGCCAGAAACTGGGGCAGTCCCCTGACGATGCCGCCCTTCAGACGGAGCTGGCCAAAGCACTGAATGGCACGGGCCAGCGGGAGGAAGCGGCCCAGCGCCTGCTGGACATCATCGCCCGGGACAGGGAAGGAGCCGGACAGGCTGCCAGGGCCGAACTTCTGAAATTTTTTGAAGCCTGGGGCATGGCAGACCCCGCCACCCTGGCGGCACGGCGCAAACTGTCCTCCCTGTTATTCTCATGACCGGATGATCCGGCACAGACACGACCATATGCAGGGAAATGGTCCATCCATGATGCAGTCCCTGCCTGCCCCGCTGGAGGAGACGCCCCATGCCTGATGCCCACCACCCTGCCCATGACACACCCTGCGGCTCCAGACGCCGGATCCCCGTCCTGACAGACATGACACTGGCGGACCTGCCCCCCCGAATCGGCCTGCTGCCCCTGGGCAGTACGATTCTTCTGCCGCAGGGGCAGCTTCCCCTGACCATCTTTGAACCCCGCTACCTGACCCTTCTGGAAGACTGCCTCGCCCAGCATCGGCTCATCGGCATCATCCAGCCCTCCGAAACGGCCCGTTACGGCGACATGGCCCCTCCACTGGAGCATGTCGGCACCATAGGGCGGGTAACCTCCTTCATGGAGCAGGAAAGCGGGCAGTTCTTCATCACCCTTACAGGGGTCTGCCGCTTCCGCCTGCTACAGGACAGGCTGACTGACAGGGGCTGGCGGGAAGGGCGCATCAATGCCATGCCTTTCTCCCACGACCTGCTGGAGAACCCTTCCCTGAATCTCGACCGTGAAGATCTTTCCATCGTCCTGAAAAACTATGGCGAGCGCCATGCCATGGCCATCAACTGGGAAAATCTGAAGAAACTGGACGACAACACCCTGCTGACGATGCTGCCCATGCTGCTCCCCTTCTCCGCCGGGGTGAAACAGAAACTGCTGGAATGCCCGGACACGACGGAACGGGCCAGCCACCTTCTGGACGAACTGTCCCGCTAGGCGATGAGCATGCCATCATGTAAGGCTGGTTCCCTGTCTCAGGGTGCTTTCAGGTACCCTTCGCCCCCAACCGCATGGACTGAAAAATCATCATGACCCACACATCTCCATCCCCAGAACTGCTGGCCCGCCTCGTCTGCCCCGTCACGAAAGGCCCCGTGCATTACGACCCGGCCAGCAACAGCATCATCAGTCCCCGGGCCGGACTGGCCTTTCCCGTACGGGATGGCATCCCCGTCATGCTGCCGGAACAGGCCACGAAACTGGAGGACTGATTCCTACCCGTCCCTGACGGATCGCCAATCTATTTCTGCCTAGGTGCAGGAGCCCCGTAAGACGCCTCGGTATGGGTCTGTGCAGGGAAATGCGGCAGATCATCACCACCAGCGCTGCCACCTTCAGCCGTATGAACAGTCCGACCGGAAATTTCATCTGGCGTGGGCTGTATGGCCTGCACCATGGGCACCATCCCGCCTGAATAAGGCGGCATGGGATGATGAAGCTCCCGGAACGGTTTTCTGGGATAGGCCTCCGTCATGTCCGCTTTGGGCAGGTGCCGGACAGGGGCATCTTCTTCCGTCGCACAGCCTGCCATCAGGGTACAGCCCAGCAGACAGGGCCACAGGACCCGGCATACCGGACGGACAGACAGGACAGGGGGAAAAGGCAGCCTCATGACCTTCACCCTATAGCACTTCTGCCCAATTGACGAAGACCCACAGGCGTGAAAAGAACAGGCATGTTCAAAGGTACCCTTTCCACCCCTGCACGGCGGCTGCGCGCCTGGCATGACGCCCTGTTTGTGGACCATGCCATCTTCCGGCTGGTCTGGACAAATCTGGCCCCTGTCGTGCCGGGACGTGTCTGGCGCAGCAACCATCCCACACCGGGCCGACTGCACCGCTGGCGCAGGACATTGGGGCTTGTCATGGTCATCAACCTGCGGGGACACCGGCAATGTGGTGCCGATGCCCTGGGGCGGGAGGCCTGCCAGAGACTGGACCTCCCCTATCTCGACATGGCCTTCGAGAGCCGCAATGCCCCCCATAAGGACCGTATTCTCCGCTTCCATGAGCTCTATGAAAAAGCCCGGTTCCCCCTGCTGCTACATTGCAAGTCCGGAGCGGACAGGGCCGGGCTTGCCAGCGGACTGGTGATCCTCTTTGAAGGTGGAACGGCCGAAAATGCCCTGAAGCATCTGCACTGGCGCTTCCTGCATTTCCGTCGGTCCCGCACGGGAATTCTGGATGCCTTTTTCCAGCTCTACCAGAAAACGGCAGAAGGTCGTCTGCCTTTCATCGACTGGGTGAAACAGGAATATGACGAAGAAGCGCTACGGAACGCCTACAGGGCCGGGCGCTTCAGCGCCTTTCTCAACGATGCCATCCTGCGGCGAGAGTAGCCCTCTCCGCTTCCACCCCCCCTCATCTGGACCGTCTGGCCACATCCCGGATGAAATTCATGAGCTGCTGACGGATCTTCTCCTCCCGGATACTGTAATAGGCCTGTGCCAGTTCCATTGTTTCCGGCAACATGAGCAGCTCTATACCGCTCCCATTTTTCTCCTGGGGGGCCTCAGCCATTTTCTCCCCGCCCCCATCATCCTTCTGGAAGGGAGCCTGTTCTTCCTGAAGATTCCCCGGTCCTGCTGCGGGACTGGCGAAACCATCCAGCTCGTCAAAAAAGAAACCTACCGGCACTTCAAGAACCTGGGCCAGCTCATACAGACGACCCGCCCCGACGCGGTTTGCCCCACGCTCATATTTCTGAACCTGCTGAAAAGTGATACCAAGTGCCTTGGCCAGTTTTTCCTGTGAAAATTTCCGCAGCCCCCGAAGAAGCCGGATACGTTTGCCAACATGTGCATCGACAAACGACGCTAGTTCTGTCATCAATCACGAACCTCAATAAAAATCAGGTCAAAAGGTTTCTACTCTTCATCGATAGTGGTTAACAATAAATTATATTTTCAATTTTTTCAGGCTACACCGATCTGCCCTTTTCATAAAACCACCGCCCGACGAGAGCGGCCCCCACAAACAGCAGAGACATCAGCGCCGGTATCCAGCGCCCCAGCAAAGCAAAAAATGTTTTTGCTTCCGGTCCCGGAAGAGGGCGTACAAGCACCTGTTCCCTGCCCCATTCCGTTCGCCCAACTTCCCTGCCACGGGCATCATAAATGGCAGACACACCACGGTTATTGACAAAAACAACCGGCAACCCTTCTTCCACGGCACGCAGCCGCCCTGTTGCCAGATGCTGCCTCGGCCCGGCACTGTTGCCATACCAGGCATCGTTGGAGATCGTCAGCAGCCAGTCTGGCCGCTGCCCCGGTGCCACAACACCACCAGAAAACACGATCTCATAACAGACCATGGGACCGACACGACCAACCTGTGGCAGGTTCCAGGTTATCAACCCCGGGCCCGGCACCACCTCGGCCGGCAGCAGGTGGAAGGGCAGTATCCAGGGGTCATACTCTCCAAACGGAACCAGACGGCTTTTGTCATAAATGGCCTCTATGTGTCCATCCGGGGCCAGAGCCATCAGGCTATTGTACCAGCGATCCACACCGGCGGCACGCCTGTCCGACCCGAGCAATACCGGTGCCCCGGAGGCAGCGGCGGCAATAGCCTGCCTTGCCCAGCCTTCCTCCTCCAGAAGACCGGGGAAAGCAGATTCCGGCCAGACGACAACAGCCAGGCGTCCCGGCACCAGGCGCTGCGCATCTCTCACGCCCTGCGCTGTCAGCTCCAGATAAGACCGGAACTGTGAAACCGCATCATCCCGCCCCAGCACCTCATCTTCTGTCACGTTGCCCTGCACAACCACGACAGCCGGATTGACATGCCCCGGCAGAACGGCCTCATGCCCAGCACGCCATGCCCCCCAGCCACACCAGAGACCTGCACAGGCGACCACGGCCAGCAGCCCCCGCCGTCCCTGCCATACGGCCAGTGAAGCCAGCACCAGCAGAAGCGTCAGCCCATCCACACCGATCAGGGACGCTGGCTGAATGAGCCAATCCCCCAGCCATCCTGGGACTTCCAGCGCACTGCCCAGAGGATTCCAAGGGAAACCGGAAAAATAGAAAACCCGGGCCATGTCGGCCAACGTCCAGCTCCCGGCGAACATCGCCACACGTGGCCAGCCCGGCGGTACGGAGCGACAGAACAGGGCCGGAACCATCACGAGAGGTGCAATGAGCAACGCGACACCAGGCGCTGCAAAAGGCACCACCCACCAGAACTCATGCACCCGGGTCAGAATTGCATTGGTCAGCCAGTAAAGACCCGCCGTATGATACCCCATCCCGAAAAGGAATCCCCACAGGGCAGCCTGACGGCGCCCCGGTGCGGCACAGACAGCCTTGTAGAACAGCCCCAATGCCAAAGGCAGAATCGGAGAAAAACAGAGCGGTGGCAGAGCCAACGCTGCCACCGCCCCCAGAACCAACATGAAGACGGCGCCGCGCCACCCTCCCTGCTGTGGAAGGGAGCACAATGCCTTCACCACCATGAAAATCCCTTGTTAATCCAGTGCGTCCTTCAGACGACGCTCATAATGACGGTAATATTTGTCAGCCAGCAGCTCACTCTTGACGAGCACGGCCACATCCGTGGTATTGAACTGTTCATCCACCACGGCACCATCACCAACATACCCACCAAGACGCAGATACCCCTTGATGAGGGGCGGCAGCTTGCTGAGGCAGGTGCGGCGGTCCAGCGTGGCAGGGTCTGTCCGGCACATGCTGACATAGCGCTCTGGCAGGGCCCGAACCCGCAGGGCGGGCGGCGCCAGATGGTTGTGATACAGCCATGTCAGCTCATCACTCATCATATCCGGTGATGTCCCATGCAGGCTGGCACAGCCAAACAGCACGTCAATCCTGTGCAGGAAGATATAGGAGGCTATGCCCCGCCAGAGCAGCTGCATGGCCGCACGACCACGGTAATCCCGTGCCACACAGGACCGCCCGACCTCCAGAAGGCGACCGGGGAAATCTGTCAGACAGGAAATATCATACTCATCCGCCGTATAGAAACGGTCACCTTCCCCCAGCGAATCGGAACGCAGCAGACGATACGTCCCCACCACGCTGTCTGCACCACCACCACGGGCATGGTCCACCACAAGAAGGTGATCTGCAATCTCGTCGAAGCGGTCAGAATCCAGACGGGTCCGCAGGGCCTCCTCACTGGGATGAGCCCCCATCTCGTCAAAGAACACACGATAACGCAGGGCCTGTGCCGCACGGATCTCTTCTTCCGTCGTGGCAAGCCTGACACCCAAGCTGCCGCCACGCAGTTCCTGAAAACCGCCTTCACGGTTCAGGGCAAGAGTCGCCAGGGTATCCATCTGCCGCTGCGTTTTCTCGCTGCTGATGAATCCCCCCGCCTCCGGCTGCTCTGCATTACAGGAAGGGATGCATGCATCCCCAATGGTATCTGACGGCCTCTTCCCGGTCATACGAAATCAGTCACTCCTTATGCCCGGCCTGTTGGACTGGACCTGTTCCCATCCTCGGGAGCGGCATCTTTCTTCTTTTCGGGTGCCGTACGCCGTCCGAAAAGCTCCGCCCGGTGAGACATGAGATCAAACCCCAGTTCCGCAGCAATCTTCGCCAGCAGGCCGACCAGTTCATCATTCTCGAATTCGATGACGTTACCACTATCAATATCAATCAAATGATAATGATGCCCATTTTCACTGGCTTCGTAGCGGGCACGGCCCCCGCCAAAATCCCGGCGTTCCAGAATTCCTTTTTCTTCCAGCAGGCGGACTGTCCGATAAACGGTAGCAACGGAAATGCGGCTGTCCAGTTCCGAAGCACGGCGGTACAGCTCCTCCACATCCGGATGATCCTCCGCCTCCGAAAGGACACGAGCAATCACCCGCCGCTGTCCAGTCATCTTCAGACCATGCTTGACGCAGAGACGTGCAATGGGCGAATCACCCACAGTATCCCCGGACGCAGCACCCTCGCGCCCCATTTTTTTTGTGCTCATCACCATACTGATGATCTATCCGATTATGATACGGTTTGTCCAATCCACATCATAATACGAAACGCACCTCCTCCATCATGCAGACTCAACCGGGTCTGTCCTGAGAAACAGGACAGACCATCCTGATTACCCCTCGCTCCCTTCACGGCGGCGGCCAAGGCCGATGCGCCGTGCAAGGGAAGAACGATGATTGGCATAGTTGGGAGCAACCATCGGATATTCCGGCGGCAGCCCCCAACGCTCACGATATTCCTGCGGTGTCATGTTGTAGGCTGTCTTGAGGTGACGACGCAGCAGCTTCAGCTTTTTACCGTCTTCCAGGCAAATGATATAATCGGGGAAGACCGACTTGCGGGGCGGTACGGCCGGTACCGGTTTTTCGGGCTCTGCCTCCACGGCAACACCGGCCCCTGCAAGGGCACCGTGCACCGAACGGACAAGGTCCGGCAGAGTTTCGGCAGCAACATCATGACTGCTCACATACGCCGTGACGATCTGTGCTGTCAGCTGACGCAGGGCCTGTGTTTCTGTCTCAGACGACGACATAAAAAACCTATCTCCCAAGAAATTTAGTTCGACCTATAACGGATTGTAGAAAAAGACAACAAGAAAAACCGTTTCTGTAATAGTAAACACTTGTTGATAAGATAAGAAAATCCACAACATAGACAGAACTTCTTACAAAATCACGACATTACATAAGAGAACTTCTCCCTTCCGCCTGCGCCCAAATAGCACCATTTCTCACAGGGAAATACAGGCGCCCTACAAAGATCACGCTGTTTTATAAGGAATATTCATCATGAATGACATGACAAGTCTTATAGAAGGCTGTTACATGGAGCAGACAAGGAAAGACGTTACAAGAACATAACAGCTGCAAGATCATGTACATGACGACCTACCATTACAGGCATACCACACAGCCTGACCGACCCTTGTTCAACAGCTATTCCAGCATTACACGGCCCATACGTCGTGCCATGCAAAAGAAGACAGGGTATGACCTGTCAGAGCGACCACCTCAAAAGACGGGCATCCTCACCATCGTCGTAATAACGACGCCGCACCGCTACCTGCTGAAAGCCGCACCGCCCATACAAGGCAAAAGCGGCTTCATTACTGAACCGCACTTCCAGAAACAGGGTGGCTGCCTCCTGTCGGGCCCGATTGATGAGATGGGAGAGCAACCGATGCGCCAGACCCTGCCGCTGCCATTGTGGATGCACCCCCAGAGACAGGACCTCACCTTCATCCAGCACATGACGACTGATGATGAAACCCACAGGAACATCACTCACGCAAACCAGCCAGGCCTCCACACCCGGCAGGGCCAGAATCTGCCCGCAGGCTGCCTCATCCCAAGGGTCACGTCCCGAAAAGGCCGCATGATGCAGGGCCGACACGACACGGGCTGCCTCTGGCCCCACAGCCACCAGCTCAGGCCCCTGCACGTCCGACCGGACCTCCCTCTGGCCATCATGATCCGCCCTGTCCGGACAGCCCGTGCCAGACATCACTGCGGTGCCGGTCTCAGACCACCTGCCGGGGGTTTTGCCTCCGGGGGGTCCACATACAGGGGTTCAAGCGGGTAGGCCTCGACCGTCCCATCATCCAGACTCTGGCAGGCAGCCCTGAAAATGCCTTCCGCCGTCGGAGCGGCATGAGGCAGGCGGACCACGTTATTCCCCAGAACACCACAGCCTGTCTGGCCACTCAGCTCCGGCAAGGCATCATCCCCATGGACGGCATCACCTGCCACGACCGGCCAGCTCCCCGGCTGAATCTCGCCTACCGGCAGGGCACAGGCCTCCCGCCCCGGCGCATCCACAAAAACCCGCCCCCGACGGGCAAGGCACAGGATAGTGGCCTCATCATGCTTCATGGTCGCCCGCAGTGCATCACCCAGCCGAACACCTACGCCCCGACAGGACCATCCCCGGACCAACCCGGCAGCAAGGGAAAGAGACGCTCTCAACCCCGTAAAAGAGCCCGGGCCAACCACAGCCACCACCATCTCCGGTGGTTCTTTCCAACCGGCCCGGGCCAACATGGCCTGCACGGCCGGAGCAAAACGTTCCGAAGCACCACGCCCGGACAGCACCTGTTCATCCACCACCTGGCCATGTTCCAGCAGGGCGATCAGATTGCTCTGCCCCCGTCCGGCTCCCGCCCCGTTCATGACGAGACACCGCCCCGGCATCACAGCCACAGGCAGACTTCCTCATAAGGCAGGCGGGGCGCCCGGGGAGAAGATGCTTCCCCCCCGGGATAACCCAGTGCCACGAGGAAATTGGCCCGCCAGCCCTGCTTGCGGAAACATTCCTCCTCCACCATCACGGCATCAAAGCCGGACATGGGCCGCACAGCCAGCCCCAGCGCACGGGCTGCCATGATAAGATAGGCCCCCTGAAGGGTACCGTTACGAAACGCCGTCTCGTCACTCAGCCCGACATCAGCCGCATACCAGTCCCGCAGGCCGGGCATGGGGTTGAGAGTCTCGAATTTCTCGAAAAACAGGGGATCATACCCGACAACAACCAGCACCGGCGCCGTCATGGCCATCTCCGCATTGCCCAGAGACAGGGCAGGCCGGATTTTCTGCCGGGCCTCTTCCGTCTTCAGGAAAGCGAAGCGGGCCGGTGAGCAGTTGCCCGATGTTGGCCCCATCCTGAGCAGATCGTAAAGACGATGCAGGACATCATCACCCACTGGCCGGTCAGAAAAACAGTCTGCCGTGCGGCAGCGTGTAAAAAGCTCCTCGGCCAGAACAGGGCTGGAGACCTCTCCTTCTGCCGGCTGCCCCTCCGGGGCTGGTGATGATGTCATCAGCTTTTACTCCTCTACAGGTTCAACCGCCGTCACCTCCGGGATGTAGTGACGGAGCATGTTCTCCACACCGTGCCGCAATGTAGCCTTGGAAGACGGACAGCCAGAGCAGGCGCCCTGCATGCTCAGATAGACGACACCTTCCCGATAACCACGGAAGACTATGTCCCCCCCATCGCTGGCCACGGCCGGACGGACCCGTGTATCCAGAAGCTCCTTCACCCGGGCCACGATCTCGCTGTCCTCGGGAAAGATGTCAGCCTCCGGGGCAGCGATGTCTTCTGCAAGGGCTGGCTTCCCGCTTTTGAAGAAATCTGTCAGGGCCACCAGCACCTGCGGACGCAGTGCATCCCAGTCGGCTCCATCATCCTTCGTGACAGAAACAAAATCACTTCCCAGGAAGACACGCTTCACCTCGGCCATGCCAAAAAGAACATCTGCCAGAGCAGAACGCCCCGCCACGACCCCGGCCTCTGCAAAATCGACAGGGGACCGGTCGCCCGTCACGTCACGACCCGGCAAAAATTTCAGTGTCGCCGGGTTGGGAGTATCTTCAGTTTCAATCATCATAAGATCATTCTGTGTCATGAACGCCTCTCTTATCAGATACCCGATGGAATGAGCACCCTCTAACGCAACTCTACCACTTTTGGACCTTTATAGTCCTATTTGCAGACAGTATGTATATCAGACTGGCAGAACAGGCTACCTCTGCCACGTTCCCCCTTCTCCAGCTCCACCCAAGAGGATCCATGACACCCCCCTCCACCGCACTCCCTGCCAACAGCATGTCGGCCATTCCGCCGGGTGTGGCCACTGGCGGTGCATACCGTACCCTGCTCCGGGCCTGCCAGATGGGGAGCTATGCCCTTCCGGCTGTCAATGTCAGCAGTTCATCCACTGCCAATGCAGCTCTTGCCGCAGCACGGGCCAACAGGGCTGACATCATCATCCAGATTTCCGCCGGAGGGGCCCGCTTCTACGCTGGCCAGTCCCTGCCGGATGAGCAGCAGGCCCGGATTCTGGGGGCCGTGGCTCTGGCACGGCATGTCCATCTTCTGGCCCGCCATTACGGGGTAGCCGTCATCCTCCATACGGACCACGCCAACCGTCCCCTGCTGGGCTGGATTGACGGGCTCGTGGAAGAAAGCCGCCGCCACCACGAACAGACAGGCCAACCCCTGTTCTCCTCCCACATGCTCGACCTCTCGACAGAACCGGTCGCCGACAACATCGCCACGGCAGCGACCCTGATGAAAAAACTGTCCCCTCTGGGAATCGGCCTTGAGATCGAACTGGGAATCACGGGGGGAGAAGAAGACGGCATTGGCAACGAGCTGCATGGCACCGGACCGGCTGACCATCCCTCCCTCTATACAAGTCCGGAAGATGTTCTGACCGCATGGAAGACCCTGTCCCCTCTGGGGATGCTTTCCATCGCTGCCTCATTCGGGAATGTTCACGGGGTCTACGCCCCCGGCAATGTCCGCCTCCGCCCGGACATACTCCGCAGGTCCCAGGCTCTCGTGGCCGAGCGGCTCCAGACGGGCCCCAATCCTGTTCCTCTGGTCTTCCATGGCGGGTCTGGATCGGATGAAGACGCCATAAAACAGGCTGTCAGCTTCGGGGTCTTCAAATTCAACATCGATACAGACACCCAGTTCGCCTACGCACAAGGTGTGGCCCGTTACATGCAGGAACATGAAGAAGCCTTCGCCCATCAGGTCTCACCCGTAACGGGGCGGCCACTGAAAAAACAGTACGACATCCGTACCTGGATGAAGGCCGGAGAGGACAGTTTCATCCAACGGCTGACAGACAGTTTCCGTGTACTCGGGGCTCAGGGGCGCAGCACTGCCCGCCAGCCCTGACCGTCCGCTCCATCAGCGGGCAGATGGAACCGCAGCCGGTTTCTGACAGGAAACCGTCTCCACCGCCCCTTGCCCACAAACAGGCAGGGGGCCATGCCGCCCCGGCAGGGGCCAGAAAATCTCAATACCCAGAGAGACAAGCATGAGCAGGGCTGCCAGCAGCACCCATGGCAGAAAACGTGGCCTGTGACCCAGAAGAGGCGGGATACCCGTCTCCCGCTGGAACCGGCGCCCTTCCTCCAGCAAAGCCGCTGAATCCGGGACAGGACCAGCAGGCCGGTCTTCCTCTTCAGGGAAAAGGTCAGAGCCGGACACGTCTCAGCCCTCCAGAACAGCCTGCATCTCTGTCCATTCCCGCTTCGTCAGGCCGGATGTTTCCTGCGTGACACTCTCCCCGGCAAGGCGGCGGCGCAGCACCTTCAGCATCCCGGCAGAGAAGCTGTAAGCTCCGAGGCGATAATCCTCAAAAGCCTGTGCCGTATGCGGTACCCACGCCTTGAGAATCTCGATCATCTTCTGGGCATAGACACGGATTTCATACTGGGCATGTGGGTCGGACCGCAGCGCCAGAAAATGCATCAGATTATGGAGGTCAATCTTCCAGTACCACTGCGTGTAGGTGTTGAGTGTCAGATTGATGCGGGCCAGTTCCCGGGCCACACCCAGCCCCTCCGGGTCGAGCAGCTGCTCATAGTCGCCATAACATTGCAGGGCATCCCGCTGGAGAATGGACAGCACCTCTGCCGCTGTCTCTGCGCTGAGGGTCTCGCCCCGCCCCTGATTGTTGACCTTGCTCTGCGCAGCAATCTGCGTGGCATCGGGCAGATAGAACTCCCTGTCCAGTACGGAATACCGGGCAGAATATTCATTCACGCTGGCCATGCGGTGACGAATCCACTGCCGGGCGACAAAAAGTGGCAGTTTCACGTGAAACTTGATCTCGCACATTTCAAACGGTGTGGAGTGACGATGCCGCATCAGATAGCGGATGAGCCCGGCATCTTCCGACGTCTTCCGTGTTCCTTTGCCGTAGGACACACGGGCCGCCTGCACGACAGCCGAATCATCCCCCATATAGTCCACGACACGGATGAAACCATGATCCAGCAGCGGGAAAGGCTCAAAAAGAAGTGCCTCCATGGCCGGAACGGTCGGCCGCACCGTCTGGTTGGGGGCGGCACGCACGGCCTCTATTTCGGAACGCTGCTCGTCTGTCAGGGCCATGACTTCTCTCCCGCTCATCTGGCTGTGCCGGGCTATTATCCACGGAGGTGGATCAGCACGGCCATCCACTTCCCCCAGCTACTGAATGTAACCATAACGGTGACAGATGTAACCGCCCAGATGGCAGAAGGGAAGGCCCGTTTCACCTTGCCATACCGGACATAACTGCCTATATTTGTTCCTGCTGGAGGCTTCGGCCTTGGCTATGGCGATAAACGGTAGATGGAATAAGTGTTGTGGACCCGGGGGCAGTGCCCGGCGTCTCCACCATCAGCCTTCCGGGCTGGCGCTATGGGGACGAAACAGGCTCGACACGCATGGTAAAGATCTACTTTTTGCCCGGTATTGTTCCGCCGTCATCGGGCTGACTTTACAAGTGCCAACGATAACTCTGAGGTGCTCGCTGTTGCTGCATAAGCGATAAGCGCGGTCCGGGGGGTGCACCGGGCAACAGAAGCCCCCCCACCTGTTTCTTTTCTGAAACACCATCCCACGATAAAAGGTCGGGCCGGAAAATATGCAACCCGGCCCCTTGCGATTTCATGTCGCCTGTCGCACACCTGAGGTAACTTCCCAGATGCAACAGGTGATGGTGCTGTTCCATGAGTGATGATACCAACGGCTCCGACGGGCTCGGCCCCTCCATGCCAGCCAGCCTCCTCCCTTATGACCGCTGGATGGAGGATGCCCAGCGTATCGTCATGATCAAGGCGCTGGACCATGTCAGCGAACATGGCCTCCCTGGTGACCATCATTTCTACATGACATTCCGTACCGACATGCCGGGAGTGGACATCCCCTCCCGCCTCAAGGATCGCTACCCGGAAGAAATGACCATCGTCCTGCAACACCAGTTCCAGAACCTGACGGTGGACCATGACACCCGGACCTTCTCTGTCGGGCTGTCCTTTGGCGGCATCCCCAGCACCCTGCACATCCCTCTGGGAGCGGTCACGGCCTTTGCGGACCCTCACATCCATCTCGTCATGCATTTCACGCCCCAGCAGCACATGGCAGATGCCGACACTCCGACAGACCCTGACCTCCACGGAGGGGACAAGGGCGGTCTGGCCGAGGTCCACACCTTCCACCCCTCGGCAGACGAACCGAAGGCACATGCCGGAACCAGTGCAGGCCATGACGGTGACTCCCATGACCAGGAAAATGAGGGGGCGAAGGTTGTCAGTCTGGCAGCCTTCCGCAAGAAACCCTCAAGCAATGATCCCTCTGGAACCCCTGATGACAGGGACCGCTGAGCAGGGACCGGGCGTGTGACCCTGTCCTCCCTCTCCTGGCGCTCCCATGGGTCACGATGGGCAGAGCTGGTATTTTTTTCTGCCGTGATTTCCGGCCTCTTCATGCTGCTGCATCTGACAGCGGGCATGATGCTGGGCCCCATGGCGGCCGGCATCATCCTGTCGATCAGGAACCGTGGCGTCACCATCAAACCCGTTTTCTTTACCATGGCACAGGCCATACTGGCCTGTGTGGTCGTCAACAGCCTGACAGGCTCTGTCCTCCACCACATCATGTCCCACTGGGTACTGGTTCTTTTCAGTGTCCTCTCCGTCATCCTTGTCAGTTTTTCCACGGGGGCCTGTCTGGCCTGGTTCGGGGTCATGCCGGGGACGACGGCCCTCTGGGGCACATCACCGGGCGCAGCCTCCACCATGGTCATGCTCTGCGGGTCTTTCGGAGCTGATACAAGGCTGACAGCCTTCATGCTCTATTTCAGGGTCATCATGGTTGCCGTTGCCACGTCCCTGATTTCATGGATCGTCATACGCACGGGCCACGCCACTCCCACGCCCGCACCAATGCGAGGCAACCTGCTACCTACACTGCTGCTTGTCACCATCAGTACGGTCATCGGCCTCAGGCTGCGTTCACCAGCGGCAACACTTCTGCTGACCATTCTGACAGGTGCCACAGCCCAGCTGAGTGGCCTGTTCCAGATCAGCGCCCCTTTCTGGATCCGCATCCCGGCCTATCTGACCATCGGCTGGTCCATCGGGCTGCGTTTCACCGCACCCGTCCTGCGTTATGCACTCCGCTCCATCCCAGCGGTCGCCCTCTCCTCCATGACACTCATTGCCAGCTGCGCCCTGCTGGCCCTGCCGGTAGCCCATTTCGCCCGGATTGACCTCCTCAGTGCCTACCTGGCCACAAGCCCGGGCGGGCTGGACACCATCATCGTCATCAGCGCCAACGTCCCGATTGCCCTGCCCTTCATCATTGCCATGCAGACAGCCCGGATGCTCGCCATCATCACGCTCGGGCCAGCCATTGCCCGTCCCCTTGGGCGATGGCTGGAACGCCATACCAGCCGCACGGCCGCCATGCCTGAGCAGATGGAGCAGCTGCCCCGCTCCCCTCCCACAAGCAAGTAACCCCGGAAGAGGGCACGGCCACGCCGCCTGCTGGCATGACGGCAAAGAAAAACCCTCCACGAAGGAGGGCTTTTCCATATTCCAGCACTGCCTGAATGGGTTGAACCCCCAGTCTATCTCAGGGCATCAAACTCACTGACTGCGTCCGCCTGGTAAGACCGGCGGGCCTTTTCGAGATACTCTTCCCACTTCGGAACGTAATAGCCGTACCCAGCCGGATTCTGGAAGAACCAGTGACGCCAGGCATGGAAGACATGATCATGCTCACGATAGGCCGGATCATTCAGCAGATGCCGCGCAGCAGGTGGCTTGGCCGCATGAAAATGGACGATGGTAGCGTTGTCATCCACCCCCCAGTAAGGCTTCCAGTTGAAGCGGGCGGAAAGTGGGCTCCACTGTGCATTGTAGAAAATGCGCAGCAGCTCCTGATCATACCCAGCCACATGGTCCAGATTATCGCACAGGAAATCCACCATCGCTGGCAGGTCACGACGCATACGCTCAAGGTTCATCACCATGACCCCCGAGTTCATGTCCACGTAGTAATCCTGCTTGCCGAACTGCCCGCAAGCCGCAAAGATTTCCGGCGTGCAGAACTCGACCTGCGGGTCCTTCAGGAACATCACGTCACAGTCGGTGTACAGGACGTACTGGTCATCCTGCTCCAGCAGGGGCAGCTCCAGCCGCATGAAGGCACCAGCCGCCGTAAAAATGTAATTGGGCCATTCCGGTTTGAGGCGACGCTGGGCCTCCAGCAGGCGGTCATAGAAATGCAGACGGTGAAAAATGACATTCACCCCGGCAGCCCGCATCTCCCGCGTGAAGTCACATTCGTTTCCATCAAACACCATGTGCGGGATCAGCGTCGTATTCTCACGGGCCGACTGTACGGCAGCCCGGATACAATCGATAAAACCATGATCAGGGTCGTTGGACAGTGTCTTCTCTGTAATCGCAAAAAACCACTTCATCCCTCAACGCTCCCTGACACCCAGTCTCTCAGAATCATATGATCATTCATTCGCCATGCCCCACTGACACGTCACCAGTTCCGGGAAATCAGCCAGAACTCTTCGGACGTCAGCGTCACCGTCCCCTGTCCTGCCGTATCTGCGGCGGCTCTGGCAAGAGCATGTATACGCTCGATCAGGATCGTTTTGCGCTGATGCGCCTCAGAGGTCTCCTTCTCCCCGGCCAGCGTCTGCAGGGCCAGCTCGGCAGCACGGGCAACACGGCCTGCATCCAGCGCAGCGTAAGACATGATCTCGTCCTTCAATTCCTACCAATAAAACCATTCCCCCGCCTCGGGCAGGTACAGAACGGAGCAGCTCCCGCTGCCAGCCAATATAATCCCCTCTACAGTAGTCCCGTTTCCTTCCTTTTTTCAATCCCCTACCTTCCATTAAACCTCTTTTATAACGTGATCTTTACTTATAAAAACCAGGCTCCTCTCTGCCCTCCATCATTTCCATGATAGGGAGAGGAAGCTCACGCATGTCCCTGTTCAGGAAGCCCCCATGATACGCACTGCCCCGTCCTCTACCCTGCGTATGGTCCGCCTCTGCCTTGCCCTGCTCCTCCCTGCCCTTCTGGCAGCCTGCGCCACACGTCCCAGCGGCAACAGCCCGACCATGCCCGTGCTGGAGGAACAGGCAGACTATCAGGCCCATGCCCGCTCGCACTACACACCGCCCGGCCCGCCTGAAGACCCCTGGGGGCCTTACATCAATGAAGCATCAAACCGTTTCGATGTGCCTGCTGAATGGATCAGGGCCGTCATGCATCAGGAGTCAGGGGGGCATCTGTATGACCGTTATGGCAACTTCATCACCTCCACGCCCGGCGCCATGGGGCTGATGCAGATCATGCCACCCGCCTATGACGACCTGCGGACCCAGTACAATCTGGGACCTGACCCCTACGACCCGCACGACAACATTCTCGCCGGAACAGCCTATATCCGCCAGATGTATGAAATATACGGCTCTCCCGGCTTTCTGGCTGCCTATAATTATGGCCCGGGCAGTCTGGACCACTACCTCCGCCAGAACAGGGCCCTCCCACGGGAGACACGCAATTATGTGGCGGCCATTGCCCCCAAGATCATGGGCATCTGGCCGCATCAGCGCTCCCGCAATGACCTCATCGTGGCCCGCCATGACAGGACGGCGCAGGGGCCCGCCCGCATGGATACGGCCACACCTCTGGATGGTGGTGGGAGCTATGACGAAACCACCACGGCCGGACAGGCTGTCCAAACAGCCGAAACACAGGATATCCGGGCCGCATGGGCCGCCCGCGGTTTTTCCTCCCCTCAGCCGCAGCCAGCAGCTCCCATCGCCCGGCCCCATTCGCCTCCACCACGCTCCTTTCCGCCAGAACCACAGAGAAATACGCTGCGCATCCAGTCCATTCCCCTGGCTGATGCCCCAGCCAGACGGAGGGGAGCGACAGACATGCTGGCCGAATCAACCCATGACTGGGCCATCCAGCTGGGGAGCTATGCTGGTGAAAAACAGGCCCTCATGGTTGCCACACAGCTACGCCCCCGCATTACCCCCATTGCCGGCGGGGCCTCCGTCCATGTCATGCCCGTTCGTACGGCCAGAGGTACACTCTACCGGGCCCGGCTCATCAACCTGACGCACAGCCAGGCTACCGGGGCGTGCAGGCATCTGCGGGGGACCATAGACTGCCTGACAATTCCCCCCAACGCTCCCTGACCATCATCGGAGGAACACACGGGACATGCCGCACACACCGCACCATGTCGGCACGGCCAGGCCACTCCGGCTCGCTGATGATGTCACCAGCACGGCCCTCTATGCCGGGCCGGGTGACTGTTACCGCTATACGCTCAGGCGTATCTGGAATGAGACAGGGCCCCTCATCATGTGGATCATGATGAATCCCTCTGTCGCCACGGAATATGGAGATGACCGTTCCGTGGCCAAATGCCAGCGTTACAGTCGGCAATGGGGTTATGGCGGCATGTTCGTGGGCAACAGCTTCGCCTATCGCTGCACGGACCAGAAACGCCTTCTCGAGGTCGCCGACCCCGTCGGCCCGGAGACCGACCACTACCTGCTGGACATGGCTGGACAGGCTGAACTCATCGTGCTGGCCTACGGCACCCCGCAGGCCAAGGAGCTGCGCTACCGGGGACCTGAGGTGGCACGGCTGCTGCTCCGGGCTGGTCACAGGGTCACGGCCCTGCGGCTGAGCCGCAAAGGCCATCGCCCCGAACACCCGCTCTATCTCCCGGCGGACCTTACACCCGTCCCCCTGACGGCAGACGATTTCTGATCCACCTCCCACCACGCAGACAGGGCTTTCCCGCAAGGGGAGGCGCGCCCATCTGGCTTCAGACGCTTTCTGCGACCCAATTTTTCTTCTTTGTCTGACGGCCAATGCCGGGATTCAAACAGTTGCAAGGATCGAGCGAGCGGTAATGGGCGGCCATGCTCTGCGGAGCATGATAGAGGTGCCCCACATTATGCTCGGCCGGATAACGGGCTCCCCGTTTGTCCAGTATTGGCCACATCATGGTCGTCTCAACTTCCATGGGGTCCACACCAGGCCTGACAACATAATCCTGATGCATGACATGGCAGAGGAAGTGCCCGTAATAGAGCTTCAGCAGCAGCTGGTCGTCCACCTCCGGCGGAAGACGCTCCTGCCACTCCCAGTCATTGCGGCGCAGAGCGACATCCAGTGCCATCATGCCGCCCGTCTTCCTGCCATGAACAGCCACATACCGGTTTGCTGCCCCCGCCGCCGCAAACCGGTGCAGAAAAGCCAGCGTCCCCTCCTGCGCCGTACACTCAAAGAAGGCACCCTCCACCTCCTGCCCTTCGGTAAAGAAGCTCTCCAGCCATGGGCGGACCTGCCGGGCCAGCGTGCCAGATACACGCAGCATGAGGTGATGGTCATATGTCTCGTGATAGGCCCTCATGCGGGCTGGCACCTGCGAAGGCAGGAACCGGCTGCCAGACTGCATGAGCAGGTCGCTCAGCCCGTCCGGTACCCATGAGAAACGCCGGGCGAAGGCATCCACACGAGCCTTCAGACGGAACATGAGCGGCAGATGTTTCGTTCCCAGAAAACGGATCAGCGCCACGGTATCCCGCCCGTATTCATCCGCAATGGCAAAAGCATCCCGATGCATGTATTCACCCGCAACGGGCAGCTCCTCAAACGCCGTCAGAAGATGCCGCCGGACCTTTTCCAACGTATCGGTCCGGTTGGTGCCAAGATAGAAGACGGCCGTATCCTTCGCTGCCGGGAAGGTATCCAGCCGCACGGCAAAGACGATCAGCTTTCCCGCATTACCGGATGCCTCGAACAGACGGCCCGGGTCCGCATTGTAACGCCCCGGGGATGCCTCATCGACCTGGCGGATACGGTTGACGTAATCATCATCATGGGCCTTTCTCGTGCCCGACCAGTCCACATCATCCGGGCTGTAACGACCATGTTCCAGCGCATCCAGCACGGATTCTGCCACAGCTTCATCCGGGAAGCGGATGCCCAGATGATTGACCAGATTCAGCCTGCCCTCGGCATCCACCTGTCCATAGAGGGCCATTTCCGTATAAGCCGGACCACGCTGCACCAGGGCCCCGCCCGAGTTGTTACTCACCCCCCCGAGGACAGAAGCCCCGATGCAGGAAGACCCGATGACCGAATGGGGTTCCCGCCCCAGCGGAGCCAGTTTTTCTTCCAGCTCGTAAAGATCCGCCCCCGGCAGGCAGACAACCTGTCGGCCTTCTCCCAGAAGCTGGATACCTTTCAGCCTGCGTGTGCTGATGAGAATGATCGGCCTGTCATAATCGTTACCATCCGGTGTGGAGCCGCCCGTCAGCCCTGTATTGGCGGCCTGCATGAGAATGATGCGCCCTGATTCCACCGCCAGCTTCGAGACACGCCACAGCTCAACCAGAGAGCCGGGAATAACGACGGCTTCCACCCGGCCATCACCAAACCGGAACCCCTTGCGGTACCCGTAGGTCGCACTTTCCGAGGTCAGGACATATCTGGTGCCAACAACAGATTTCAACTCGCCAACAAGATCGACCATTCCATCCTCTTTCCGCCCCTTTCCTTCAAGATCAACTCCGGGAAGGAAAGGGCACATCCATGAAACAAGATGTGACATTACCTCTTTCAATGCGATGAAAACCATAGAAAGGCCCTTTGGGCCGCCCTGTTTTCCTGTCAAAGAAATGTGAAATGCCTTTCGGCACCAGTATTACCTGGTCCGCCCGAAAAGTTTCTCCAGCCCGTCCTTGTCCAGCTTCAACCATGTCGGACGGCCATGAGGGCAGGTATTGGCCCGGGGATGCTGCTCCATGCCCCGCAACAGAGCATCCATTTCCTCCTGCTTGAGAATACGGCCGGCACGGATGCTGCCATGACAGGCCATCCGGGCCATGATGGCTTCAAACCGCCCATCCAGACTGTCTGTCTGCCGGGCTGGCAGGTCAGGCATCTGCACGAGTTCATCCGCCACATCCCGCAGAAGGCCCGCCACGTCACTACCGCTCAATGGGGCGGGCAGACTGCGGACCAGAACGCTCCCACTGCCAAAAGATTCTATCTCCAGACCAAAACGGGCCAGCTCCTCCGCACATCGTGACAGCGCCTCGGCCGCCCCATGCGGCAGATCAACCACCTCCGGCATCAGAAGGGCCTGCGCCTGCACGGCCCCTTCAGCAAAACGGGCACGCAGGCGCTCATGGGTCAGACGCTCATGGGCAGCATGCTGGTCTGTCAGGATCAGGTCACCATCCGGGGCAATCGAGAGAATATAGGTGGCATGAATCTGCCCGATCGGCACACCAAGTGGCTGCTCCGGCTGTCTGCCGCCAACAGACGGATGAGGCACCTCCTCCCCTCCGCCATCTTCCACCTGCGCAACCCGGCCCGACGTCACATAACCCTGCTGCGGCTCTGCAAGGCCGGGAGCAAACTGCCGCTCCTTCATCACGGCAGACGAAGCAAAACGGCGAACGGACGTCCCCAGACCAAGATCGGCCGGAGGAACAGCCCGGGCGCCCGTATGATCATATGAATAGGACGTACCCGGCACGTTCTGCCCAATGGAAGCTGCCCGGCGGCCAATGATGCCAAGATCGGCCTGTATGCCTCCACCGTCCCCGGCGCTACGGGCCAACGCACGCCCCACAGCCCCAATGACAAAAGCTCTCACCTCGGCCTCATCCGCAAACCGCAGCTCTGTCTTGGCAGGATGGACATTCACATCCACACGATCAAGCGGAAGGCGCAGATGCAGCAGGAGAACAGGGAAACGCCCTTTCTCGATCACGGGCCGATAGGCCACCCGTATGGCAGTCCGCAGGATGGGGTCCATCACAGGGCGATTATTGACCAGCATGAACTGGCCGCTGCCTGTCCGCCTGGTTTCACCCGGACCACAGATATACCCGCCCAGCCGCATGGGGCCACGCTGCTCATCAACCGTCAGAAGGCCATCTTCGGGCACATCAAGAATGCTAGCCACACGGGCACGGACATCCTGCGGCGGCAGATTGAAGATCTCCCGCCCATCCATGACGAAACTGATGGCACAATCCGGCGCACTCAACGCCACACGCCGCATGACGGCTTCAGCGTGATTGCCCTCCACTCTGGCTGTCTTGAGAAATTTGCGGCGGGCCGGTGTCGCAAAGAACAGGTCCCGCACCACAACACGGGTCCCCACAGAACCAGCAGAAGGCACCGGCCCGCTGACAACACCCCCCTGCACGGAAAGCTCCCAGGCCGTTTCAGCCGTTTCTGTCCGTGATGTCAGGAAAAGGCGGGCACTGGCCCCGATGGATGGCAGCGCCTCCCCCCGAAACCCCAGTGTTTTTATGGCCGTCAGGTCATCATCCGGCAATTTGGAGGTACAGTGCCGCTCCACCGCCAGGGGCAGCTCCTCGGCTTCCATCCCCCGGCCATTATCCCGGACATCAATCAGCTCACAGCCGCCCCCCCGCAGGGTGACCTCAAGACGGGTCGCCCCGGCATCCAGCGCATTTTCCACCAGTTCCTTGAGCGCCGCCGCCGGGCGCTCCACCACCTCACCAGCGGCAATAAGATCCACAACATGGCTGGAAAGACGGCGGATGACAGGCCTCATCATGACTTCTCCTCAGACAGGAGGCAGAACAGGACGGAACACCAACCGCAAAAGGAGAGCCTGGAAGCTCTTATTTGCCACCCTTCCGCAGGGTCGGCGTGGCGCCTTCAGCAAAGCTCTGCCCCAGGGCCGCATTCTTCTGGATGCGGCGATTTTCCGCTTCGCCATCCACGACATTGCCAGCCCGGCCACCCCGCCAGAAAAGAAGACTGTCCACAAATCCAGCATCAGCATCGCCAAGTTCGGCATTGTTCGGACCACGGGCCGCCGATGTGGCCCGCTGGACAAGGGCCTCCTGCCCGACGCTCTCCGTCCCCTCATTGGGGTGAAGAGCGACATCCGGGGCCAGCGTCTCCAGCGCCTGCATACGGGGACTTTCATCCGGGCGGTTGGCACTGGCTGCCCCCGGAAGGGCCAGTTTCTCCGAGGGTGGCATGGAGAGTGGCGCACGGGTCGTCACGGCGTATTCATCCGGCAGGCTGCGCTGAAGGCCGAAGCCACGCGCCACATCACTGCCGGAGCACCCAGCCAACGCCAGCCCGAACGTGGCCAGAGCACCCAACCGGACTCCGTGACGTATAACTGAAGGAGCAAAAAGCCGCATGACAGGTTCCCGCACTGCACTCACAAAAAGATGCCCAATCCTATAGGGCCTGCCTGCAATGGGCAAGCCGGTTGTCACTTCAGCCATTCCGGCTCCGCCGCTCCGCCAGAAAGGAGTCCAGCAGCCACAGGCCAACACCACAGACAATGCCGGAATCCGCAATGTTGAAAACATACCAGGACCATCCCCCGACATGAAAATGCAGGAAATCCACTACAGCCCCGTAATGAAGACGGTCTATCACATTGCCAATGGCGCCCCCGATGATCCCGCCGCAGGCAAGACTGACCAGCCGACGGCGTGACCGCAGAAGAACGACCAGAAGCCCCAACACTGCCAGCAGGGAGATGGCAATGAACAGCCAGCGTCCGTGCCCGCCGAACATGCCGAACGTCACGGCGTGATTCCATACCATCGTGAAGCTGAGGCAGGGCATGACATCCATGGTCCCCCGTGCCGGCAGGTTCAGCCCGTAGAGAATCCATGCCTTGCTCGCCTGGTCCACGAACAGGACAGCAAGAGCCGTTACCAACCCGACCAGCCGCCACCGTGGCGACCCCGGTACAGGGGCCGGGGATGCGCCGCTCCCTGTACCTTCAGCCCGGGCCGACCTCATGCACTCACCGCACCAAAACAGCGCAGGCAGAGATGGCTGTGGTCCTCATTCTGCCCGACATCAGGCAGGACACGCCAGCAACGGGCACATTTCTGCCCGTCCGCACGGCTGACCCTCACCTCATCCTCGGCCTGACCCGGCTGCACATGGACCTCGGACGCCAAGCAAAGCTCCGCCCAGTCGATCCCTTCGGACACGACCTGCTCATCGGCCGTCAGGGGCAGATGGACCTGGGCCTCCAGCGAGGAGCCGATCAACCCTTCCCGACGGGCGACTTCCAGAGCCGTGGTGACACGGCGGCGGACCTGACGCAGCGTCTCCCACCGTCCGGCCAGTTCAGGATCATGCCAGCCTTCTTCCGGCACGAAGAAGCGCTCCAGATGCACGCTGCCTTCCTGCCCGAAACGGGCCTGCCACGACTCTTCCGCCGTGAAGACCAGAGCCGGGGCCAGCCACGTCGTCAGGGCACGGTGCAGCACGTCCAGCACGGTGCGGGCCGCCCGGCGTGCATGGGAGTCCGTTGGATCGCAATAGAGGACGTCCTTGCGGATGTCGAAATAGAAGGCCGACAGCTCATTGTTGCAGAAATTGTGCAGCAGCGGATAGACGCCGTTCCACTGATGGGTCTTCACCGCCTCCTGCACACGCTGGTACAGCTCGTACAGACGGTGCAGAATGTACTGCTCCAGCAGCGGCAGGGCCTTGCGGGCCTTCACCGTTGCCTTGTGGCGGAGGGCACGGGCCGCCTCGTCCGGGACCAGCCTGTCCAGCATCACGTCCACCGGGGCGGACACGTCATCCCAGCCCAGCGGCAGGGCCTCGGCCTGCGTGAAGCCATCCAGTGCCCCCAGCAGCCAGCGCAGCGTGTTCCGCACACGGCGGTACAGCTCGCCCTGCTGCTTGAGAATCTCCTGACTGATGCGGAGGTCCTCATTGGTATCAGAGTTCAGGACCCACAGGCGCAGCACGTCCGCACCCAGCGTCTTCGTCACGTCATCAGGCACGATGGTGTTGCCGAGGGACTTGGACATCTTGCGCCCCTGCCCGTCCAGCACGAACCCGTTCGTCACGACCGTCCTGTAGGACGCCACGCCTTCGGCCCCCACACTTTCCAGCAGGGAGGACTGGAACCAGCCGCGATGCTGGTCGGAACCTTCCAGATACAGGTCAGCCGGGTAGTTCACGCCCTCCTGATGCAGGACGAAACGGTGGCTGCATCCGCTCTCGAACCAGACGTCAACAATGTCGAAAACCTGATCATAGTCTTCCGGATTGCGGCCTTCACCGAGATAGACGGCAGGGTCCGTGTCATACCAGGCATCCGCCCCACGCTCCCGGAAGCTCTGCACGATGCGAGACATCACATCGGCATCCCGCAGCACCTCACCGGTGCGTTTCTCCACGAACACGGCGATCGGCACGCCCCAGGACCGCTGGCGGGAGATGCACCAGTCCGGCCGCTGCTCGATCATGCTCGTCAGGCGGCGGCGGGAGCTGGCCGGTACGAAGCTGATGTCATCAAGGGCCTTCAGGGCACGCTCACGCAGGCCTGGGCCACCCTCATCCCCTTCACGGGGCTCCATGGCGATGAACCACTGCGGCGTGGCCCGGAAAATCACCGGCTTCTTGGACCGCCACGAATGGGGATAGGAATGGACGATCTCCGCCCGTGCCATAAGGCCACGGGCCGGGGCACCGTCCTGCCGGGCCTGATCCCGCACCTGTGTCAGCAGATCACATACGGGCTGCGTGGCCTTGAAGACATGAACACCCCCAAGCTCCGGCATCCAGTCCACATAGGTTCCGTTGTCGCAGACCTCTTCCGTCACTTCCACGCCGTGGGCACGGCAGAGCATGAAGTCGTCATGACCATGCGCCGGGGCCATGTGCACCAGACCGGTACCGGCATCCGTCGTGACGAAATCACCAAGCAGCAGCGGCACGTCATAATCAAACCCACGCCCCCGCAGCGGATGGGCGAACACGGCCCCTTCCAGCGCACGGCCGGGAAGGGTGTGAAGGACCTCATGCCCGGTAACGCCTGCGCCGGAGAGGAAGTCTTCCAGACGGTCCACGGCCACGATCAGCTTTGCCCCAACCGGCACGAGGCTGTCCTCGGCCACGCCGGTGACATGGATGACCGTGTAGGTGATATCCGGCCCGGCAGCGAGGGCCCGGTTGACGGGAATCGTCCACGGGGTCGTGGTCCAGATCACGGCCGAGGCACCGGAGAGCAGCTGCCCTTCCGTCGGGTCCTTCACATTGGGGAAAGCCACGAACAGGGTCGTGGAGGTGATGTCGTGATATTCGACTTCCGCCTCGGCCAGGGCCGTCTTCTCGACCGGACTCCACATCACGGGGCGCAACCCACGATAGAGACGGCCATTGAGAAGGAACTTGCCGATTTCCTCGGCAATCTGCGCCTCGGAGGCGAAGTCCATCGTCACGTAGCGGTTGTCCCACTCCGCCTGGATGCCCAGACGCTTGAAGTCCTCCCGCTGGGCCTCCACCCACTTTGCGGCATATTCCCGACATTCCGCACGGAACTGGAGAACCGGCACGGCATCCTTGTCCTTGCCCTTCCGGCGATATTCCTCCTCGACCTTCCACTCGATCGGCAGGCCGTGGCAGTCCCATCCCGGCATGTAGCGCACCTGCGCCCCATTCATGCGCTGGGCACGGTTGATGACGTCCTTCATCACCTTGTTGAGGGCATGGCCGATATGGATATGCCCGTTGGCATAGGGCGGGCCATCATGCAGCGTGAAGATGCTGTCCGCCCGACGCCCGGCCTCCGCTATCTGGCCATCCAGCCCCGTCTCCGCCCAATGGGCCAGCATGTCCGGCTCCCGCTTTGGCAGGTTGCCCCGCATGGGGAAAGACGTCTTGGGCAGGAAGACCGTTCCCCGGTAACGCTCCTGCTGCTCACGGAAAACGGTATCGGTCTTTTCTACAGGCTCAGACATGGAATAGGTGCGCCAGCTCTCAGTACGGGATAAAAATAACTGTACTTATGGAGAGAGCCTGCCGTCCCGGTCAACCCCCTGTCTTGCCGAGCACCTGCTTCGCCTGTGCGGCATCTGCCGCAATATGGGCCTTCAGCTCATCAAGGGAGGAAAAGCGTTTCTCGTCCCGGAGCAGAGCAACCAGCTCCACCCCCAGAATCTGGCCGTACAGGTCCTCATCCACATCGAAAAGATGAGCCTCCAGCCGGCTCTCCCGCCCGTCATTGATGGTCGGGCGGCGGCCAAGATTGGCCACGCCGGGCACGAGCCGGCCGTCCGGCATCTGCACCCTCACGGCATAGACACCCCTGGCAGGCTCCAGATGCTCCTTCAGCGCAATGTTGGCTGTCGGGAACCCCAGAAGGCGCCCCCGCTGATCCCCCTGGACCACCTCTCCCGTGATGGCCCAGTTGCGCCCCAGAAGCTCCGCTGCCTTCTCGGGATAACCCTCCTGAAGGAGACGGCGTATCCGGCTGGAAGACACCGGCCCTGCCACATCCGCCAGCTGCGGGACGATACTGACGCCCACGCCATGCTCCACCAGAAGCTGCTCCAGAAACGTGACATCACCCTCCCGCCGGTGCCCGAAGGCGAAGTCCGCCCCACAGGCCACATGAGCCACATGCAGCCCCTCGATCAGCACATCCCGCACGAAGGCCTCGGCACCCAGATGGGAAAAAGCCTCATCAAACTCTGCCTGCACGATGCAGCTTACGCCTTGTTCCTTCAGGGCGGCGGCACGCACCTCCGGCCGCATGAGACGGAAGGGTGGGTCCTGCGGACGGAAAAAAGACCGTGGATGTGGCTCGAAGGTCAGCACCCCCAACCGACAGCCGGGGCGAGCCATCTTCAGGCTCTGAAGCAAATGGACATGACCTCGATGCACGCCATCAAAATTGCCCAGAGCCACGGCCGCACCCCAGCAGGAGCGGGGCACGGCCCGCCAGTCTGTGCAGAAAGTCATATGGGTATCATCGGGTCTTCAGGTGCCGGAACTGTTCCGCAGAGCGGGATCAGCGGGAACGGTGGCTTTCATCATCAGCCATACGGGCATCCGGCTGCTGATGGGGCGCTGCCGTACCCTGCTGGGGCTGGGGCGGGGACAGACGTTCGTCAGCCTGCTGCGGGGCGGCGGTTCCCTCCCGGTCATCCTCGGCCATGCCCTTCTTGAAGGATTTGATCCCCTTGGCGAAATCGCCCATCAGGCTGCTGATCTTGCCGCCACCACCGAACAGCACCAGTACAATAACGGCAAGGATTATCCAGTGAATCGGACTCATGCTGCCCATAGGACCATACTCCCTGATAAGGTTGAGGCGTCCCCCATGTGGCAGGGGCGTACTGATTGTGCAACCCCCGGCCCATGGGCCCACCCATGTCGTGAAGGCATCCTAGCGCATTGGCAGGATAAAACCATAGGTGGGATATGCACGCCTGCCCATACTTCCTGCCGGGGCCCACCAGACCCGGACCAGCGACCAGTCCCCCCTTGGGGAGATGTCCTCCACCGGCACGCTGTGCTCAATACGCCCGCCAACCCAGTTGGCATGATCCACTTCAATCCGCCGCCTCGTCCGCAGGCGCCGCACGACCGACACATGCCCATCCGGAATACGGGAGCTTGCCCGGAACACCAGCACACTCCCCGGCTGTGGCCTGTGGCTACGCTGGTAGTGGCCCCGGGCTTCCCACCACCAGCTGGCAGCCCGCCCCCGCAGGTTGACCCCACTCACCTGCCGCGCATAAGGCGCACACTGCACCGGCCCATGGTAGGATCCGACCGAGCTGCATGCTCCGAGAGTGAGGCAGACACACAGGGCCAGCACCTCCTTCCGGCGGTCCCGCATCTGCCATCCCTGCATGACAGCCCCGCTTTTCTGCATGGTCCACCTCACGCTCTGCCCATTCTCGCCGGACATCAGCCTAACCGGACATTGAGGCTGAATCTGGTTCCTGCCCAACGGAACATCACAGGGACCGGAATCCGATAATCAGATCTTCCGCATCCTCCCTGTCCATTCCAAGCGCCTTCTCCGCAACATCCTGCGAAAAACCGTTGCGGGCAAAAATGGCCAGTACCTTCATGTGTTCCTTCTCCGGCCTGTCGGGCCTGTGGAATGGCCCGACCGCCCTTTTGCGAGCCAGGATGAGTGCGGCGGCCAGTTCGGCCTGATGGGCCTGCTCCTCCCCTGCCTCTCCCAGGCTCTCATCCACCGCCTGCCGGACCGTCTCACCATCAACGCCCCTTGCCTGAAGATGGGCCTGCACAGCTCGGCGGGACCGCCCGGCACGGGCCAGATTGCGGGACCTGGAACGGGAAAAGGCCGCATCATCCACAGCTCCGAGGCGCCCCATCTCCTCCACGATCTGGTCGATAACCGGCAGGCAGACGGCCTCATGTGCAGCGACCTCCTCGGCAAACATGCCAGCCCGGGCAGCCCGTACCCCCCAGCGGCGAACACGCCGCTGCAACATCTGCCGCAAGCTTTGCCGGGTCGTGGCAAAGCGGGCCAGATGGGCCAGAGCTGCGTCTTTCAGGCTCTGATAATCTGGTGAAGGTGGGATAACATCCATGCGATCAGTCCATAACTTGCTCTTGCCCTGCCCGTCCAAAATCTTCATCACTGGTAACAGGCCTCTCCATAGTACCCGCCAGTGAGTTCTCATGCACGCACAACACTCCATCCTGCCCCGGACCGGGCGCCTGAAGGAAGAAATGCACGCCACGGCCTCCCGTTATCCCGGCCCCGGTGGAGCTGTTGCCGTCCTGCATGAGGGGGAAGTGATCGCCCGGCACTGCTGGGGCTATGCCTCGCTGGAACGCCGCCTGCCTTTCACGCCCGCAAGCCTGTTCCGCATCTGTTCCATCACCAAGCAGTTCACCTGCGCCACCCTGCTGGACCGTTACGAAAACCCGGAAACCCTGGCCCCATACATCCACAGGCGGCTGCCCCGGCTCCGCTCCGACCCGCCCACTGTCACACAGCTGGCTCACAACCAGTCCGGCCTGCGGGATTACTGGGCCGTGGCCATGCTGCATGGTGCCGCCATTGAAGGCACATTCAGCCCGGCGGATTCCAACAGGGTCATCACCGGGACACGGTCCCTCCAGTTTCTTCCCGGCACATCCTATTCCTACGTCAACCAGAATTTCCGTCTGATTTCCGAGGCGATGGAAGAAGAAAGCGGGCTGAGCTTTGCCGAGCTGCTCCAGCAGCATGTTTTCGACAGGGTCGGCATGAGGCGGGCCATCCTGGCGGCGGAAACCAGCGCCCTGCCCGATGGCACGACCGGCTATGAGGGGACACAGGAGGGCGGCTACTGGCCCGCCCGCAATCACATCTACTGGACAGGGGATGCCGGGATGGCAGCCTCGCTGGATGACATGATCGCCTGGGAACGTTTCATCGACCAGCAGCGTGATGACCCCGAAGGCCTCTATAACCGCATGAGCCGCCCCGTCCTGTTCGATAACGGGCACAAGGCGCCTTACGGCTTCGGGCTGCAGCATGGCACCATCGCAGGCCATGAGATCACAGCCCATGGCGGCGCCCTGCGGGGCTGGCGGTCCCACCGGCTGCACTGTGCCGCCTTGCGCCTCTCTGTCGTGGTCCTCTTCAACCACATGTCCCCGGCCCAGCAGGCCGCCGCCAACCTGTTCCGGGCCTTTCTGGGAGAAGAGGGAAAACCGGCTGCCCGACAGGCCCCCTCTGGCAGACAGGCTCCCCATGCACTGGAGGGCCTCTGGCTGGATGAGGAAACCGGCCTCTCCGCCCGCATCACCGCAGCAGCACCGGGCAAGCTTCAGCTCCGCTACCTCATGCTGCCGGAAACGCTGGACATCATCTCCCCCCAGCTTGCCGAGGCCGGGAACCTCCGTGTGCGGCATATACAGGGCGAACACATGCAGGCCAGCACACAGGAAATCCCCACGCCCCACATCATCATGGAACGGCCAGGGGAGAACCGGCATGCCCTGCTCCGCCCCTACCCTGCCAGCCCCCAGCCCGACCCGGAAGAACTTGCCGGAGACTATGAATGTGAGGAGCTGGACGGCTCCCGTTTCACCATCACCAGCCAGAGCGGGCTGCTGCATGGCGGGTTCTCCGGTTTTCTGGGAACAGGGCGGATGGAACGGCTGACCGGACTGGGACCGGACCTGTGGGCCTTCCCCTGCCCCCGGGCTCTGGATCACACCCCGCCCGGCGACTGGACCCTCCACTTCGAACGGCGAAACGGGCGCCTCCACCAGCTGCGTGTCAGCTGCTGGCTGGCACGGAATCTCATCTATCGGCGGCTGCCGGACTGAAGGCCATGCGTCCGGCTGCAAAGCCCTCCATGGCCTGCCTGCAAAACAGGGTTTGACGATTCCCCGTTCTGCAAGCAGTATGGTCGGGCAGCTCCCCCTGATCTGAAAACCGGACAGGGGTATTTTCCGTTGGAGGCATGGAACTGATGCGCCACCGGATACGGGCTGTATGTCGTTGATTTTTCAGACCGGGAACGCGTCCACCATGATCGCCTCCATCATGCCGAACTACAAACGCTTTGACCTTGCCTTTGAGCATGGCGAAGGCCTCTGGCTCACCGGCACGGATGGACGACGCTATCTGGACTTCGGGGCTGGCATTGCCGTGTCCTCCCTGGGCCACAGCCACCCGGCCCTCGTGAAGGCCATCACCGAACAGGCCAGCAAAGTCATCCACGTCTCAAACCTCTATCAGGTTCCACAGGCCAGGGCCCTGGCGGACATGCTGGTGGCGAACAGCTTTGCGGATTCAGTCCTCTTCTGCAATTCCGGTGCGGAGGCCAATGAGGGCCTCATCAAACTGATCCGGCGGGCCCAGTACAAAAATGGTCACCCCGAACGCACACGCATCATCTGTTTCAACAATGCCTTTCATGGACGGACACTGGCCACCATTTCCGCAACCGGCAACCCGACCTATCTGGAAGGGTTCGGCACACCGGTGGAAGGGTTCGACCATGTGCCCTTCAACGACCTCAACGCCGTCCGGGCCGCCGTGACAGACCAGACAGCCGGCATCCTGCTGGAACCCGTGCAGGGGGAAAGTGGCATCCGGGCAGCAGACCATGAATTCCTGCAGGGCCTCCGTGCCCTGTGCGATGAGAAAGGCCTCTATCTGGGCATTGATGAGGTACAGAGCGGCATGGGCCGTACCGGTACGCTCTTCGCCTTCGAGCAGGCAGGCATCACACCGGATGTCGTGTCCTCCGCCAAAGGCATTGGCGGGGGCGTACCGCTCGGGGCTGTACTGGCCCGTGAAGACCTGGCCCAGCACCTCACACCCGGCACGCATGGCACCACTTATGGCGGCAACCCACTGGCCTGCTCGGCCGGGCTGGCCGTGCTGAAAGAGATTCTGTCACCCGGCTTTCTGGAGCATGTCCGCAAGACCGGTGCCGCCTTTGGCACAATGCTTGAAGCCTGCGTGAGGGAATATCCCACCATTTTCGAGGAAGTCCGTGGTGTCGGACTGATGCGGGGCCTGCGCTGCCGCATCCCTGTCGGGGATGTTCTGGCCGCTGTCATGGCCGAGGGCCTTCTGGCCATAGGCGCAGGGGACAACGTGCTGCGTCTGGTTCCGCCCCTCATTGCAACCGAGGCTGACTGTCAGGAAGCCTGCACCCGCATCGGGCGTGCTGCTCACGCCCTTGCCAACAAGTAAGGAGACACCTGCGTGAGTACCACCAAGGCCTCATCGCCCCGTCACTTCCTGGACATCAAGGACCACTCCACCGAGACACTGCGGCACATCCTCACGCTCGCCGCACGGGTCAAGGCTCTCCAGCAGGGGCGCAGACATCCGCTCTGCCCCGGCCAGCCACTGGCCGGCCGTGCGCTGGGGCTGATGATGTCCCGCCCCTCCACCCGCACCCGTGTCTCCTTTGAAGTCGGGATGAAACAGCTTGGCGGGACCGTCAACGTGCTGGCTCCATCCGACATGCAACTGGGGCGTGGAGAAAGCATTGCCGATACGGCCCGTGTCCTCTCCCGTTTTCTGGATGTCGTCGTGCTGCGCACGGGCAAGGATGCCAACCTGCGTGAGCTGGCCCGCTGGAGCAGCGTGCCGGTCATCAACGGGCTGACACCGATCTCCCACCCTGTACAGATTCTGGCCGACATCCTTACCTTTGAGGAACACAGGGGGCCGATCACCGGCAAAAAACTGGCCTGGATCGGCGATGGCAACAATGTTGCCACCTCCATGATCGAGGCCGCAGCCCGACTGGGCTTCACCCTGCATCTGGCCACACCGGAAGGGGAATTCACCCCGTCCGAAACCGCAGTGCAATGGGCCCGGGACAATGGCGGTGACATCCGCCTGACGCATGACCCCAAGGAGGCCGCAGCAGGAGCGGATGCCGTCATCACGGACACATGGGTCAGCATGGGGGATGAAGATGCGGAAAAACGCCTCAGGCTGTTCCGCCCTTACCATGTGGATGAAACCCTCATGGCGCTGGCCTCACCCCAGGCCCTGTTCATGCACTGCCTGCCTGCCCATATAGGGGAAGAAGTCAGCAAGGCCGTGTTCGAAAGCCCGGCCTCCATCGTGTTTGATGAAGCCGAAAACCGCCTGCATGCCCAGAAAGGGCTTCTGCTCTGGTGCATGGAGAAGGATGATCTTTCGGCCTATCAGGGCTAGACCCTTCCGCCTGATGCCTGCCCCGGAGGGGGTACGGCATCAGGCCAGACAGGCCCGACAGAGAGGATTGTGACCCCGGTGACAGAAACCACCACGCCCGCAGCAACGCCCCGCCCGCATGATGTCCCCGACCTCACGGTCGCCCATGCCATCACACCGTTCCATCTTGGCCATGTGCCAGTACGGGGGCGGCTGATCACACTTGGCCCGCTGGCCGGGGCCATCCTCTCCCGCCATGATGAACTGCCAGAACCGGTCCGCCTCCTTGGCGGACAGGCGCTCGCCCTCGTGGCAGCCATGGCGACGGCCCTCAAATTCAAAGGGTCCTTCTCCCTTCAGGTCAAAGGAGACGGACCTGTTTCCCTGTTCCTTGCAGACTGCACCGATACAGGCGAACTGCGCTTTACCGCCCGCATGGCTGAAGATTACACCCTCCCCCTGCCGGAAAATGCTTCCGGACTGCTGGGCAAGGGCTATATGGCCTTTACCGTGGATCAGGGGCCGGATACCGACCGTTATCAAGGCATTGTCGGGCTCGAAGGCCCCACTCTGGCTGACATGGCCGAACATTATTTCCAGACCAGTGAGCAGCATGACTGCGCCATCCACCTCTTCTCCCGCCATACGGAATCGGGCTGGCAGGCCGGAGCCCTGGTACTGGAACGCCTGCCAGACAGCACCCCGATTGCGGGCAATGATGACCACAGACCAGCCGATGCCACCATCCAGGACCTGTGGGAAACGGCCTGCACCTTTGGCCAGACCCTGACGGCAGAGGAGCTCTTCAACCCACAGCTCTCCCCCGGGGCGCTCATCAACCGTCTCTTCGGCACGCTGGATGTGGAGCTGGCCCCGGCCAGGCCTCTCTCCTTCGGCTGCCGGTGCAGCCGGGCCCGCCTCCAGGGGGTGCTGGAACGTTTCAGCGGGGAGGACCTCGACCACATGGCACAGGATGGCGTGATCTCCATGGAATGCCATTTCTGCAACACGGCTTTCACCTTCACCCGTGAAAGCCTGCCCGATGGCCAGAAAAACGGTGATGCTGGAGCGCCATGACAGCAGGGCTTCCAGTACCTCTCCAGCGGGACGGGCAGCCCGTCGAACGGCTCTATCCGGGCTGGCAGTGCAACGGGCGTCATCCGGCCCCTGCCGGGATGGAGGTCCTGAGTCTCCAGCACAGGCACACAGGGCAGGAAGCCTGCTGGTGGCTCACACCTGAAGGGGATATCCTCGCCTGCCACGCCCTGGCGCTGGACAAACACTGGAGCCAGAAGATCAGGGAGGCCGTTGCCCCCGCCCTACAGCAACTCAGCACGACGCTGCTGGGCCGGGTAACGCCTCTGCCAGCCGAGGCCTGCTTCCCGCATGAGGCCATGGCCCCACTCACCAACCTGCCGCACACGGCCCGCCTCCAGCTGCTCGGCCTCTGGTTCCGCTCTGTCAGCAGGTCGCTTCTTGTCCTGTCTCCCGCCACACTGCTGGATGGTGAAGAGACCTCACTGGAGCTGGAGGCAGCGGATGCAACTGGCCAGCCCTTTGCGCCCCGGTTCATCCGGGCCATGCTGGAGACACGGCCCGCCGGCCCCCACACGCTGGCCTGCTCCCCTTTCAGTGGCCGCATCATCCGGGCCGAACTGACCATGCCGACAGACAGAGGTGTGGCCTGCCGCTTCAGTGACGAAAGAAACGGAGAAACCTTCTACCTCTTCTGGCCCGGCCCAGCAGGGCAGATAGACCCGCAAACAGCACAGCAGCCCCTTTTCTACCACCCGCAGGGTGAACTCCTGCTGGGAGATGGGCCGCTTACGCCACTGGTCCCCATCTTTCTCCTCTCATGGTTCATCAGCAACCCCAACTGCATTGAGGAACTGAAACATGCCCACCCCTTCCGGCTGGAAGATTATGGCGTGGGCAAGGCCTCGGCCCTGTGGAAGGACATCGCCCTGTCACCTTCGTCCTCCCAGACCGATACACAGGCCACCACACAGGAAGAGACTGGACAAAACCGGACATCTTTTCCATTTTCTTCCAGACACTGGGGGCAGTCTTTCTTTTTTGAGGCCGGTCGGACAGCAGGCCTGCCCGACCGGGACCGGCTCACCCCGCAGGACCACGAAAAAACAACAGGCGCCGGACATGAAAACCATGACGAACCATAGTGCCAGAACGCCTCATCTGGTCAGCCGCATGAAGCTGCGTTCCTCTCTCTTCAGCCTGGGAATGGGCTGTGCGCTGGCTCTGCTGGCAGGCTGTGCCTCCGGCGGTTCCGGAGAGGAAACATTCCCGTCACCGGATTACAGCTACCTGCCCCCCCTCAACCTGAATGTCAGCCAGGTTGATGTCAGCAACCAGGTCCAGCCCGACAGTGACGCCCTGTCCTCCCACAGCCCGACCAACCCCACCGACGCTCTGGCCCTTATGGGGCGCCAGCGCCTGCACGCCATGGGGGCATCCGGTACGGCCAGCTTCACCATCACGAAAGCGGAGATGAGCAAGGCCCCGCACCATGCCCTCAGCGGGAGTTATACAGTCCAGCTGAACCTGAATGACACCGCCAGCCATCACCACGGCTTCATCACGGCGCATGTCCAGCGCACGATTGATGCCCCGGGCAAGCTCGGACTGGAGCACAACCTCCATACGCTCAACACGCAGCTCATGGATGACATGAATGTCGAGCTGGAATACCAGGTTCGCAGCCATCTGGCCTCATGGCTGACGGACGCAACAGGCACACCGCTGAATGCCGCCACCATCCAGAGCCAGGAGCTGAGCAGCACGGATCTGTCCGGCACACCCCCGGCTGCACCGCAGCCCCCGGCCAGCACGGTCGTGACCGGTGCCACCGCAACGGCAGACCGGGCCGTTGGCAATGCTGCCAGCACTGCCGGCAGCTGGCAGAAACCGGCTGATACGGAAACAGGCCAGGCACCTTCCGCAGGCCGCATCCATTCTCCCCAGCCCCACATGCTCACCCTGCCCCAATAACGGACCTGTGCGCCCAATGCGGGAAAAAAGGCGGAAGAAAACAGGCATGACAGCTGGTTAACTTGTCTTCTGCTGCCTTTTTTCCCATTCTGCCCCCTCTTCTGGACTTTCTCAAACCGGGCCGCCCTGTGCGATGACATCATCTTCCTCCCCTCCCTCCCACGATGCTCCTGCCCCGCTGTCCCGGCGTGGCTTCATGGGAGGGGCAGCCTCCCTCTCCAGCATTCCCCTGCTCAGCCATGCCGCCCGGGCAGACGAAAAGGATGGGAAACAACAGCCCGCCCCCCCGGATGATGACCCCGCCCATTACAGGCCCGTCTTTTTCAGTGTGGAGGAATATCTCTTTCTCTGCCATGCGTGCGAGCGCATCTTTCCGCAGGATGAAAACGGGCCGGGAGCCCAGGCCCTCGGCGTACCCCGCTTCATCGACAGGCAGATGACCACCCCTTACGGCCGGGGTGACCTCTGGTACATGAAGGCCCCCTTCGTGAATGGGCCGCCAGAGCTGGGCTACCAGCTGCCCTACAGCCCACAGGACCTCTATCGTGGGGCCATCACGCCCATAAACACCCATTGCCTCATGCTGCATGATGCCGTTTTTGCAGCCCTCTCGCCACAATGGCAGGATGAGGTGCTGCATGCGCTGGAAGATAACAGGCTCCACCTCAATGACATTCCCGGTGCCGCCTTCTTCGAGCAGCTGCGGACCAATACACTGGAAGGAGCCTTCTCCGACCCTGCCTATGGCGGCAACCACAACATGGCTGGCTGGAAAATGATGGATTTTCCCGGTGCCAGGGCGGACTTCATGGACTGGATCAACCAGAACGGGGCCCGCTATCCCCTGGGCCCGGTCGGCATGCCTCCAAAACCGGACCCATACAGCGCCTCTTTCCAGAATGAGGAGGGATGAACCATGACAGACCAGACATTCCCTCCCGCGAAGCCGGATGTCGTTGTCATCGGCGCTGGCTGGGCCGGCAGCATCATGGCCAAGGAACTGACAGAGGCCGGACTGAACGTCACCATGCTGGAACGTGGGCACGACCACAGCACAGCCGTGGAAGGGACCTATCCCGGCTCCATTGACGAACTGCGGGGCGCCGTGCGCAAGCGCCTCTTCCAGAAACTGGCCCGCACCTCCCTGACCATCCGCAACCGCCCGGACCAGACTGCCCTGCCCTACCGCCAGCTGGCCGCCTTCCTCCCCGGCGAAGGCGTTGGTGGTGCCGGACTGCACTGGTCAGGCTGCCACTTCCGCGTCACGGAGGATGACCTCCGCCTGCGCAGCGCCACCATTGAGCGCTACGGGCAGAAATTCATCCCAAAAGACATGCACCTCCAGGATTACGGAATCAGCTACGGAGAACTGGAACCGTTTTTCGACAAGGCAGAGAAGGTCTTTGGAACTTCGGGGGAGGCATCCTCCGTGCAGGGGCAGAAAACAGGCCGTGGCAACGTCTTTGCCCTGGACCGCTCCAGCCATTTTCCCCTGCCGCCCATGGCAGACACCTTCTCTGCCAGCGTCTTCCGCCAGGCAGCCCGGGAGGCAGGCTTCCACCCTTACAGCATGCCTGCCGCCAATGCCTCCCAGCCCTATACCAACCCTTATGGCTGCCAGATGGGCCCCTGCAACTTCTGCGGTTATTGCAGTGGCTATGCCTGCTATCTCTATTCCAAAGCCTCCCCGAACGTGAACATCCTGCCCGCTCTGCGGCAGGACAAACGCTTCCGGCTCATCACACAGGCACAGGTGCTGGAAATCCTGCTGGATGACACCCGCAAGAGAGCCACCGGTGTGCGGTACATCGACCTCAAAACCGACTCCGAACAGGTCATTGAGGCGGATCTGGTCATCCTCAGCGCCTTCCAGCTGCACAATGTCCACCTCATGCTGACATCCGGCATTGGCAAACCCTATGACCCGGTCAGCCAGAGCGGGACCATCGGCCGCAATTTCACCTACCAGACCATCACCTCCTCCCGTGTCTGGCTGCCGGAAAACCGCTGCACAAACCAGTTTGTCGGCGCCGGCGGCGCTGGCGTGGCCATTGATGACTTCAACCAGCCCGGTTTCGACCGGGGGCGGGCCGGTTTCATTGGCGGGTCTCCTGTCTGGGTCAATCAGGCGGGCCTCAAGCCCATTGCTGCCGCACAGGGCAGTGGCGGAAAAGGATCACCCCGCTGGGGAGGTGCCTACAAGGCCGCCATGATCGACCAGTACAGGCATTCCTTCAGCATTGATGCCCATGGCAGCAACATGGCCTACCGGGATGTCTATCTCGACCTGGACCCCACATGGCGCAATGCCTATGGCCAACCCATGCTGCGGATGACCTTCACATGGAAGGACAACGACATCCGCATGAACCAGTATGTCGTCAGGCAGATCGGCGACATTGCCCAGGCCATGGGGGCCACACGGACCAGCCTGAACAGCCTCCTGCCGGGCCAGCTTTTCGACAGCCGCATCTATCAGACAACACATCTCAGCGGTGGTGTCATTCTGGGCAGCAACCCGAAGACCAGCGCCCTGAACCGGTATCTCCAGAGCTGGGACGTCCCGAATCTCTTCGTCATCGGCTCCAGCGCCTTCCCGCAAGGAATGGGATACAACCCGACAGGCCTGGTGGCAGCACTGGCCTACTGGTCCGCTTACCATATCCGCCAGACCTATCTCCGCAATCCCGGCCCGATGGTACACGCCTGATGTCCCTGTTCCTCCGTTCCACCGGCACGAAACGCACATCCCCCCTTCGCCCCCTGCTGACGATGGGGCTGGGTCTGCTGGGCATCGTGGCTGCCACCCTGCCCACCCGTCCTGCACAGGCTGATGATGCTCCCCTGCCTGCCGGACTGATTGAAGAGGGCCATTATCAGGCCGTTCTGGGCGACTGTGCCGCCTGCCACACCCAGCCGGGGCGGCCACCCTACAGCGGGGGGATGCCCTTCAAGCTGCCCATAGGCACCATCTACTCCACCAACATCTCGCCAGACCCCGTCCACGGCATCGGCCACTATACCGAAGCCGAATTCGCCCGGGCCGTCCAGCTCGGCATCCGCAAGGATGGCAGCGCCCTCTATCCGGCCATGCCATATCCCTCCTACGCACGGCTGAACAAGGCGGACATCCATGCCCTCTATGTCTATTTCCAGAGGGGGGTGACACCGCAGCCTGTTGACCCGCCCGCCAATGGGCTGATCTGGCCACTTTCCATGCGCTGGCCCCTGCATATCTGGCGCTGGCTGTTCTCACCCTCCATCCAGTCTGCCCAGCTGCGCACCAACAACCAGTTCTCCGACCCCATACTTGCCCGTGGAGCCTATCTGGTGGAAGGACCCGGCCATTGCGGGGCCTGCCACAGCCCCCGCAGCATCACCCTCAATGAAAAAGCCCAGACAGCCAAGGACGGGCCGCTCTTCCTCTCTGGCGGGGGCGTGGTGGAACAATGGGTCGTCCCCTCCCTCCGGCAGGAAAACCGGACAGGACTGGGCCGCTGGAGCGAACAGGACATCGTGGATTTCCTCCGCACGGGGCGGTCCCGGACTGGTGCCAGCTTTGGCGGGATGACGCCTGTCATCGTCCATAGTGCCCATGCCTTCAAGGAGGCGGACCTGCACGCCATTGCCCGTTACCTCATGCAGCTGGCCCCGGCACGGAAGGAAACACCCTGGGTCTATGACCCCACGACGACCGACATGCTCCGCCGTGCCGACCTCTCCCAGCCCGGGGCACAGACCTACATGGACCGCTGCGCCGCCTGCCACCGCACCGATGGTGCCGGGTATGGAACGGTCTTCCCCCCACTGGCTGGCAACCCCATCGTGATGACGGATGATGCCACATCACTCATCCATATCATTCTGGCCGGCGACAGTATGCACGCCCTGCCTACGGCGGCCTCCGCCTTCACCATGCCGGGCTTTGCGGACACGCTCTCTGACAGGGAAGTAGCTGATGTTGTCAGCTTCATCCGGCAGAGCTGGGGCAATAACAGCAGCCCCGTGAAGGAAAGTACCGTGAAACACATCCGCCACTCCATCCCGCAGGCAGAAACACCGGACCAGCTTCCCAAAAACTGACACCATCGGCACGGAAGGAAGAAATACCCTTGGCGGTTTTTTCCCTCCGTACCCATACAGACGGAGCGTTGCATTCCGTGACATTCCTGTAACCTATGCTCCCGTCATCTCGTGACAGGATGAGGACTGTAGAACAGAAGCAGGGGCCTTTCTGCCTGCCCTACAGAAGAAGGTGCCGTACCTTACGGAGATGTCATAACTCAGACTAAAACAGTATTTAATTCGCCCTGTCGTCCTTTTTGCCTAGATTGTCCCGGCTTCCTTCTGCCTCTGGAATAAAACTGGAACAGTCCGACCCATGAATGCCATTGTCATCACCGCCCTGAAGCGGCCTCTGACCTTTGTGGTACTGTCCATCCTGATCGTGATGTTCGGGGTGATGTCAGTCTTCAAAACACCGACTGACGTCTTTCCGAATATCAAGATCCCGGTGGTCTCTGCCGTCTGGACCTATGGCGGGATGCTGCCTGAGGAATTTGCAGGCCGCATCATCTACAATTACGAGCTGATGGTGACCTCCACCGTGGAGGGCATCGAGCACATGGAGTCCAACTCCTATTACGGGCGTGGGATCGTGACGATCTTCTTCCAGCCCGGGTCTGAGATTGGCGAGGCAGAGGCGGAAGTCACCGCCATTTCCCAGACCGTCATCAAGCAGCTGCCGGTGAACATCCCGGCCCCGATGATCATGCGGCTGGATGCGTCTTCCGTTCCAGTCATCTCGCTACAGATCACCTCGGACAAGCAGACGCCGTCCGACCTCTACAAGCTGGCGATGATCCGTGTCCGTCCGCTTCTGGTCACCGTCGAGGGGGCCGTGGTGCCGCATCCCTATGGCGGGATGGACAGCTTCGTGATGGTCACGCTGAACCAGGACCAGCTGCGGGCGCACCATCTCTCGGCCATGGACGTGCAGAACGCCATGCATGACCAGAACATCGTCCTGCCCGCCGGTGACCAGAAGATCGACGCCGTGGACTGGATGGTGCAGACCAACGCCACCCCCAAGAGCATGAAGGCCATCGGCAACATTCCGGTCAAACGGGTGGGCAATGCAGTGATCTACGTTCACGACGTGGCGGACGTCTATCGTGGCGGCCATCCGCAGACAAACCTCGTGCTCGTGAAGGGACGTCAGGGCGTCGAGGTCGTCGTCATGAAGAGCGGCGAAGCCTCCACGCTGGACGTGGTGGATGGCGTAAAGAAGGCCCTCCCCCGCCTGCGGGCCGTGCTACCGGATGACGTGAAGGTCAGCATCCTGACCGACGCCTCCATCTTCGTGAAGGACGCCATCAAGGACGTGGTGCGGGAGATGGTCACCGCTGCCTTCCTGACCGGCATCGTGGTGCTGCTCTTCCTCGGCTCGTGGCGGTCCACCGTCATCATCGCCACCTCCATCCCACTGGCCATTCTCTGCTCGGTCATCGGGCTGAGCTGGGCCGGGGAATCCATCAACGTGATGACACTGGGCGGGCTGGCCCTGGCGGTCGGCATCCTCGTGGACGACGCCACGGTGATGATCGAGAACATCGACACCCATCTCGAGATGGGCAAGGAGCTTGAACCTGCCATCATCGATGCCGCCAACCAGATCGTGACGGCGACCTTCGTCTCCACCACCTGCATCTGCATCGTGTGGCTGCCCCTGTTCGAGCTGGACGGCGTGGCCGGTTACCTCTTCCGACCGATGGCGGAAGCCATCATCTTCGCCATGATCGCCTCCTTTGTCCTCTCCCGGACGCTGGTCCCGACCATGGCAAAATATCTGCTGGCCAATCATGGTCACGGCCATGACATCCCGGACAGGGAGCAGCATACTGCCGATGCCAACGCTGCTGCCGTGGCGGCCGGTCACCCGGCCAACCGTGGCGACGGGACGGACAGCCACAACCATTCCGCTCCCCTGCCACCACGCAGCGGTGTCATGGGCTTCTTCATCCGCTTCCAGCGGGGCTTTGAGGAAAAGTTCAACAGCTTCCGGGACGGCTATTACGCCATTCTGGTCCGCTGTGTGGAGCAGCGCAAACTGTTTGTCGGCATCTTCCTCGGCCTTTCCGTCCTGTCATTGGGGCTTTACTTCACGGCCGGGCGGGACTTCTTCCCGGAGACGAAGTCCAACGCCCTCCAGATGCACATGCGGGCCCCGCTGGGTACCCGTATCGAGGTTGCGGGCCGCATTGCCGCTCTGGTCTCCGACCGCATCGAGCAGGACCTGCCCGGCCAGGTGGAAGAGATCGTCAGCAACTGCGGCCTGCCGGAAGGGGCGCACAACCAGGCCTTCATCCCGACACCGACCATCGGGACGCAGGACTGCGACCTGACCATCGCCCTGAAAAACGAGGCCTCCCCCGTGTGGGATTATCGTGCCCTGCTGCGCAAGGACCTCTCCGCCCGCTTCCCCGGGACGGTCTTCACCTTCCAGCCGGCGGACCTGACGGCGAAGATCCTCAATTTCGGCTCTCCCGCACCGATCGACATCCAGATCAACGGGCCGGACATTGCCGACAATTATGACTATGCCCGCAAGATCATGACCCGCCTGCGGCACATCCCGGGGGCTGCCGATGTCGTCATCCAGCAGACGATGAAGACACCGACACTGATGATCCGTGGCAACCGGACCTTCAGCCAGGCCACCGGCCTGACCGAGGCCGACCTCGCCAACAACCAGCTGATGACGCTCTCCGGTTCCAGCACGGTGGACCCGCAGTTCTGGCTCGACCCCAGCAACGACGTCACATTCCCGCTGAACACCTACGTCTCGCAGGACCAGCTGACGCATCTGAGCGACCTGCTGACCATTCCGGTGGACAAGGGCGACGGCAACCCGACCGGTACGGGCGACCAGCTTCTGGGCAGCATCAGCACCGTCGTGCCGACCGGCACGCCGGGTGAGGTGTCCCACTTCAACTCCATGCCGGAGGTGGACATCTACGTCTCCACCGAAGGACGGGACCTCGGGGCCGTGCTGACGGACGTCAAGAAAGTCATCAGCGACACGAAATCCCTGCTGCCCAAGACGGCCGCAACGGAGATTCATGGGGCCGCCGTGACCATGTACGGAGCCTATGGCCAGCTCATCATCGGGCTGATGGTTTCCATCGTGCTGATCTACCTGCTGATCGTCGTCAACTTCCAGTCCTGGATGGACCCGTTCATCATCATCACCGCCCTGCCCGGCGCACTGGCCGGGATCGCCTGGGCCCTGTTCCTGACCGGGACACGCCTGTCCGTCCCGGCCCTGACAGGGGCCATCATGTGCATGGGGACGGCCACGGCCAACTCCATCCTCGTGGTGTCCTTCGCCAGGGAGCGGATCGAGCTGCATGGTGATGCCCTCCGGGCAGCAACGGAAGCCGGGCGGGAGCGCATCCGCCCCGTGCTGATGACCGCCCTTGCCATGGTAGTGGGGATGATCCCCATGGCCACCTCCAACTCCACCAATGCCCCACTGGGCCGGGCCGTGATTGGCGGGCTGATTGTCGCCACGCTGTCCACGCTGCTCTTCGTTCCCTGTGTCTATGCAATCATCCACAACCGTACTGCGCGTCATAAGGAGACCGTCTGATGGCCAGCATGTCCCGCAAACACAAATTACTGCTCGGCCTGATCGCCCTGGCGCTGGGCCTCTACATCATCGTGCTGCTGCTCGGCCGCATGGCCCACAACGCCCACCTGCATGACGTGGCGGAGCAGAGTGCCGTGCCCAACGTGGCCATCATCCTGCCCCACAAGGCGGACAGCAAGGTGAGCCTCACGCTCCCCGGCACGATTGATGCCTGGTATCAGGCGCCGATCTATGCGCAGGTCTCCGGTTACGTGAAGATGTGGTACAAGGATTACGGTGCCGTCGTCCATCAGGGTGATGTGCTGGCCGAAATCAACGCCCCGGCACTGGATGCCCAGTACGCCCAGGCCCTGGCAGACCTTGATGCCCAGAAGGCCAAGTACAATCTGGCCTCCGTGACGGCCAACCGCTGGCGGGCCATGGGGCACTCCCAGGCCGTTTCCGGGCAGTCCGTCTCCGTCGCCACGGCGGATGAACAGGCCGCCTACGCCAAGATGGAAGCAGCCCAGCGCAATGTGGACCACTTCGCCGCCCTGGAGAAGTTCAAGCAGATCGTGGCTCCGTTCGATGGTGTCGTGACGGCCCGCTCCATCAATGTGGGTGACTATGTCAACAGCGGGGGCGGGCAGCTCAACGCCGCTGGTGGGGCCTCCGAACTCTTCACCGTGGCGGACACGCACCGCCTGCGTCTCTTCATCTCCGTGCCGGAAATCTTCTCCTACATGCTGACGGACGGGCTGACGGCGGAGGTCCACGTGCCGCAGTATCCGGACCGCATCTTCACGGCCAAGTTCCTGACGGCATCCCTCGGCTATGACCCCAACACGAGAACGGCCGTCTCCGAATTCACGCTGGACAATGCCGACCACGCCCTCTGGCCGGGGACCTTCGCCTCTGTCTCGCTGAAAGCCAACAATAATGCCTCCCACCTGCTGAAGATTCCCACGGGGTCCCTCGTCTTTCAGGAAAAAGGAATGCAGGTGGCAACCGTGGACCAGAAGAACACCGTCCACTTCAAGAACATCCGTGTCGGCAAGATGGCGGACAGCTCCACCGAGGTTCAGGCAGGCATCACGGCGGATGACCGCATCATCAACAACCCGCCCGCCGACCTTCTGGAAGGCGACCCCGTCCACATCGTGACACCGGCCCGGGGCTATAACCAGAGCGGCTGGGAAGAATCCGGAGATGATGACTGATGACCACCATGATCTCTGACCGTTCTTCCTCCATGAAGAAGACCCGCCGCAGGCTGGGCCGTCTTGCCCGCCGGGCTGCCCTCGGTGGCAGCCTGCTGGCCCTGACGGGCCTCGGTGCCTGCGACCTCGCCCCACGCTACGAACCGCCGCATTTTGTCGTGCCGGACAGCTGGCAGGGACAGGCCCCCTTCGCCGTGGCGCAGCCCGCCGATGCCACCCTCCCCAGTGACTGGTGGACGCTCTTTCATGATCCGCTGCTGAACGAGCTGGAAGACCGGGCCATTGCCGAGAATGGTGACCTCCAGGCCGCCGCCGAGCGTTTCCTTCAGGCCCGCTCCCTCGTGGCCAAAGCCCGGGCGGACCTGCTCCCGCATCTTAGCCTTGATGCAGGCGGGTCAGACAACAAGCAGTCGGCAGACAGGCTCTTCCGCAACGGGGCCACGCTGACCCAGACGCAGGAAGAATATGCCGGTCTGGCCTCGTGGGAGCCGGACATCTGGTCCGCCATCCGCAACCGTGTCCGCATGAACCGGCAGGCCGCCCAGCAGGAGGCCGCCCGCTTCGCCATGGCACGGCTGAGCCTGGAGGCCGAGCTGGCCACCGACTACATCCAGCTGCGTGGTTATGATGCGCAGATCGCCATCTACCAGCAGTCCATCGCCTATTATAACCGGGCACTGGATGTCACCCGCACCCAGCTGAAATACAAGGCGGCCCCCCGGCTGGACCTCGCCCGGGCAGAAGCCCAGCTCTACACCACGCAGGCCGCCCTGTATGACATCCAGGCCGCCCGTGAGGTGACGGAACATGCCATCGCCGTGCTGACCAACAGTGCGCCCTCCAGCTTCCACATCGACCCCGTCAAGGCGCTGGACTTCCACCAGCCCAACATTCCGGCGGGCGTGCCCTCGGGCCTGCTCCAGCGGCGGCCCGACATTGCCAGTGCGGAGCGTGAGATGGCCCAGGCCAACCGGGCCATCGGCATTGCCCGTGCCGCCTTCTACCCGCATTTCTCTCTCAATGCGGATGCCGGGTTCGAGGCCAACGGCTTCAAGCTGGCCAATCTGGCCAACTCGCTCTGGACCTACGGTGCCCGCATGAACATTCCACTCTTTGATGGCGGCGTGCATCGGGCGGAACTCCAGCGGTCATGGTCCGCCTACCGGGAGACACGGGACCAGTACCGCACGACCGTCCTCTCCGCCTTCCGGGAAGTGGAGGATGGTCTCTCCCGCACCAACCGCCTGAATCTGGAAAACCAGGCTCTGGAAAAGGCCGTCAATGCCAATCTGGAAACCCAGAACATGACCATGACGCTCTATCAGGGCGGTGTGGGCACCTATCTGGATGCCATTTTCAGCCAGGAAAACACCCTCCGCAGCCGCATCACGCAGGTGGAGGTGGCCACAAGGCTGTATCAGGCTGATGTTTCGCTGATCCGCAGCCTTGGCGGCGGGTGGGACTCCAAGAACCTTCCCACGATGGCCGAGACGCTGTCGGTCGGTGCCTTCCAGTATGAGGGGCTGCACCACCCCAAGCAGGTTGGTGACGTCAATGCCTCCGAACATCCCGAGGCCCATGAGGACCTGACCCATGATGCCCCGGATGCCGTAGGCCGTGGCACCAATGCCCACCTCAAGCCGCTTCCCATCGGGGCGATGCCCTGAGAGGGACGGCAGCTCCACCCGCCCCATCCGGCGGGTGGAGACCCCTGGTGCGGCCCGTCCACTTTTCTTCCCGTCACTGGTAACATCTGATACAGCCTACGAATTAGTTTCGTCACCTGTTGAGGAGAGCATCCAATGGCGCATTCCCCCCGCAAGGGCAGTCCGGCCCGCTGGGCGGCTGTCATTCTGCCGCCACTCTGTCTGGGTGGCCTGCTGGCCTGGACGGCCGACATTTTCAGTCCGGCCGCCATATCTCCTTCCCACTTCATGCAGCGCTTCCATAATGCTGGGGCTCCGGGTGATGGCTTCCGCCGTGCCCATGCCAAAGGCATGTGCACCACCGGCTGGTTTGATCCCTCTCCAGAGGGACGGGCCCTGTCCCGTTCCGGCATCTTCAGGGGCGAACATCTGCCTGTCATGGGGCGTTTCTCACTGGCTCCGCCACTGCCGTATCTGCCGGACAATCCCGCCGTGGCCCGCAGCCTTTCCATGCAGATACGCTCCCCATCCGGTGATGACTGGCGGCTGGCGCTGGTGGATGCCCCTCTCCAGTCCATGCGGGATATTGCCGATGCTTACGCTTTCTTCGGAGCCGCAAAGCTGGACCCTGCCACCCACAGGCCCGACCCTGTGGCCGTTCAGGCCTATGCAGCCCAGCGCCCCTGGCTGAAAACGGCTTTTGCACAGGCAAAAGCCCACAAGCAGACATCCGACCTGACCAACGACACATACAACAGCCTCGACAGCTTCATCCTGACAGATGAAGCTGGAAAAAAGACAGCCGTCCGCTGGGCTGCCGTGGCGCAGGAACCCTTCAGCCCGGCTGACGGCAGTGGCGCCAATGATGGCAACTATCTCTTCAAACGGCTGGTCCAGACGCTGGATCAACGGCCCCTCCGCTGGGACATCGTTGCCACGGTGGCCCGTAAAGGAGACCCGGTCAACGACTCCAGCCAGCCATGGGACAATGCGGACCAGAAGGTAACGGTCGGCACGGTGACCTTCACGAAGGCCTACAGCGAGGATGAAAGCCCCTGTGGCCCCATGGTGTTCGACCCCACCATCCTGCCTGACGGAATCAGCGCCTCGGACGACCCGCTGCTGGCCCTGCGCTCGTCAGTCTACATGAGGTCCTATGCAACCCGGTCTGCCGAGCACAAAGCACCCAGCATGGTCACGCCGGGCGATGTTGCCAGTCCGACCCTCACACAAGACGAGAAGGGCCAGTAACCCATGTCTTTTCCACAGAATACAGGCCATGCTACGCCCTTCCCCCGCCTCTCCATCCTGCTGCACTGGGTGATGGCGGTCCTCATCATCGTCATGCTCTTTGTCGGGCTGGTCATGGCGCATGACTCCACCATCCACTATGCCGGTCTCTTCACGCTGCATCGCACGGTGGGGTTCCTGCTCCTGCTGCTGGTGGTCATCCGGCTTGTCAACCGGTTTGCCAACCACACACCTGCCCTGCCAATGGACATGCCCGGCCCCATGAAGCTGGCCGCCCATTTCTCCCATATCCTGCTTTATGGCTTCATGATCGCCCTGCCGCTGGTCGGCTGGGCCATGCTCTCGGCTGGCGGATACCCGATCACCCTGTGGGGGGGCTGCCACATCCCGCCGCTCATGGGCTTCCATCCCCATCTGTGGGGTGTCCTGCGCTGCCTGCACAGTCTTCTGGCCTATGGGCTGATCCTGCTCATTCTCGCCCATATCGGAGCGGCCCTGCTGCACGGCATCATCCGGCGGGACGGTGTCATGGGCTCCATGCTGGGGCGATAAAAACCTCCAGACACGAAAAAAGGCGGCTCCATGATGGAGCCGCCTTTTTCATGACCAAAGATACGGGCCAGCCCGTTCTTCAGAACGGAGAGTCAATGTCCATGACATTGACGAGCTTGTGATTCACGAATTCCTTGATCCCAAGGCTCATAAGTTCACGCCCATAACCGGAGCGGGCAATACCGCCGAAAGGCAGTTCCGCTTTGGTCGTGGTCGGGTGGTTGATGAACACCATGCCGGTACGGATCTTGGACGCCACACGAACTGCCCGGGCTTCATCCCTGGAGAAGATGGCGCCACCCAGACCATACGGAGAGTCATTGGCGATGCGAACGGCATCGTTCTCATCCTTGGCACGATAAAGCTGGGAAACCGGGCCAAAGAACTCCCAATGACGGGCCTCATTGTTCTCATCCAGTTCCGTCAGAACAACCGGCTGGAAAAACGCCCCCTGGTTAGGCACGGCTACAGGAATGGTCTCAGCCTTCGCTCCCTGCTTGACGGCTTTCTCCACCATTTCACGCAGATCATCCGCAGCCTGCTGGGAAGCAAGAGGAGCGAAATTGGTGTTCGGGTCCAAAGGATCCCCGGCCCTCAGCTCGGCAATGCCCTTCTTGTACAGTTCCACAAAGCGGTCATAAAGGCTGTCCACCACAATGATGCGCTTGGCAGAGACACAGACCTGACCGGCATTCCAGTGGCGGCCGAACACGGCCCATTTGACGGTCTTCTCAAGGTCGGCATCATCCAGAACGATGAAGGCATCGCTGCCCCCCAGCTCCATGGTCGCCTTCTTGAGAGCCTTGCCAGCAGCACCAGCCACGATGGACCCGGCCCGCTCGGACCCTGTCAACGCCACACCACAGGTACGGGGATCATCCAGCACCATCTCCGTGAATTTGTGCGGCATGTAGATATTCTGGAACAGCCCCTTCGGTGCGCCCGCTTCTTCAACCAGCTCCTGGCAGGCAGCAGCACACTGCGGCAGGTTGCCTGCATGTTTCAGAAGGACCGCATTACCAGCAGAAAGCTGTGGCGCCACAATGCGCAGCACCTGATAATACGGGAAGTTCCAGGGTTCGATGGCCAGCACGATGCCCTGCGGCTCATACACCAGCTTGGCACGCCCCATCTTGGGGTCGGAGAGCTTCAGGTCTTCCGGCTTCAGCAGCTCTGCCAGGTTCTCGGCATAATATTCGCAGATCTGGGCAGACAGGATGGCCTCGGCCTTCCCTTCGGCCAGAACCTTGCCCATCTCCAGCGCAGCCAGACGGGCCAGCTTCTCCGCATCACGGCGCAGCAGGGCACCGATGTTCTTCATGAGCTTGGCGCGCTCTTCAAAGCTGGTTTCCCGCCATGCTTCGTAAGCCTCATGTCCCCGGGCCAGGGCGGCCTGAACGTCCTGTTCCGTTGCTTCCGGAAACTCTTTGACAACTTCATTCGTATAAGGATTAACAGTGGCAAATGCCATGATACACCTCGTTCTTCCCGGGTCCCTGCAGCGGAACCTGGGTGTGATATGGACAGTGTTGAATCACTGCCCAAAGGTCGGCTGGGGAGCAACAACACGGACCATTGCCGCCCCCCAACCAGATATTGGAACCTTACAAACTTCTTTCCAGAACTTTGCGGCTGATTTCTGACGTAATGTCCTGATGTTCACCAAGAGTTGTCATGCCATGCTCTTCCAGCTGGGCAATGATGGGATCAATACCAGCACGGTCAATGTCGTAGGCAGAAAGACGGACCGGAATCTCCAGCCCTTCAAAGAAGGCTTCGATACGGGCAATAGCGGCATCGATGCGCTCATCTTCCGTGCCTTCCGTCAGCCCCAGAACACGGGTGGCATATTGCAGCAGCTTGGCACGCTTCTGCTCCCGACGCTCCTTCAGCATGGCCGGGAAGACGATGGCCAGCGTGCGGGCATGGTCGATCCCGTATTTCGCCGTCAGCTCATGGCCGATGGCATGGGTGGCCCAGTCCTGCTTCACGCCAGCCCCGATGAGACCATTCAGGGCCTGTGTTGCCACCCACATCAGGTTGGCACGCAGGTCGTAGTCATCAGCAGGAGCACTGGTGATGCGCTGGCCAATCTCATGCAGGCTCAGCAGCAGGCCCTCAGCGTAGCGGTCCTGCACCATCGCATCCTGCGGCAGGGTCATGTACGCTTCCATCACGTGGACGAAGGAATCCGCCACACCATTGGCCACCTGCCGGGGCGGCAGGCTGAAAGTGCGGGTCGGGTCCAGAATGGAAAAGACCGGGAAGACGTGCGGGTTCGAGAAAGCCAGCTTGTCGCCCGTCTCCTTGCGGGAGATCACGGCAATGCTGTTCATCTCCGACCCGGTAGCGGGCAGTGTCACGACCGTTCCCAGCGGCAGGGCCTGCTGGACCGTCTCACCCTGCTTCAGCAGGATTTCCCACGGTTCGCCCTGATACGGCACGGCAGCAGCAACGAATTTCGTGCCATCCATGACGGAACCGCCACCAACAGCCAGAAGGAAATTCACCTTCTCCTTGCGGGCGACCTCGACAGCCTTCATGAGCGTCTCGTAAGTCGGGTTGGCTTCAATCCCGCCAAATTCGCAGAATGTCCGCTGCCCCAATGCCTTGCGGACTTCACCCAGCGTACCGCTCTTCTCGGCGCTGGCACCACCATAGAGGACAAGAACCCGGGCCTGCTGGTCGATCTGCTCATCCAGCCTGGCAATCATCCCTTTGCCAAAAAGGATTTTTGTCGGGTTATAGAATTCAAAATTATCCATGCTGTCCTCCTTGCCGCTCTTTCAGGCCAGATCACATAATAGACCGGTCATCTTTAACAGCCATGTGAGATACCATTCTCTCCCTGGTCCCAAAGCCTTTAAGGAATCGGCCCTGAGCCTTCATCGGGAACACTCAATAAATAGACCGGTCATCTCGAAAATGAAAGACCCTTCCCGAAAAAAAACTTTCCTGCTTCGAAAAAAGACAGGAAACCGGGATGATTCAGACTGTCACAAGATGACGGGTCGCCTCGAAAGCCTCCTCGAACGGAGCCTGCTGGTGCGTGACCTTGACCAGCAGAGTGGCTCCGAGCCACGTCTGATACACGGCAGACGCCAGATACCGGGCGGGCAGCGCCTTCGTGATGGAGCCATCCTTCTGCCCCTCCTCGACGATACGGGCCAGACAGTCCACGATCCGGGTCGTGCCTTCGGCAAGGATCAGCCGCATCCTCTCCGAAAGATCGGACACCTCCGCCGCCAGCTTGACGACAAGACATTTCTCATTGAGGCAGCCATCCTGCTGGGCATCCACCCAGCACTGGCAATACAGAGACAGTTTCTCAAACCCGGTCCTGCCCGTCTGCGCAATGAGAGCTTCCAGCTTGACCAGATACTGCTCGTTGTAAAGCTCCAGAAGGGCAGCCCCGAAATGCTCTTTCGACTCGAAATAATGGTAGAACGAGCCTTTGGGGATACCAGCTGCCTCCAGAATCTGGCTCAGCCCCACGGCAGAAAACCCCCGCAGCCCAATGAGAGGGCGGGCAGATTCCAGAATACGCCGACGGGCCTGCTCATGCTTTTCTGCAACTGTCATGCTGTAATCCTATCAGGAAAGACCTGTTCTGTCCACAAAGAATAGACCGGTCATTCTATTTTTGGTGCCCTCCAGATCAGATGGACGCTCCCCCGGAAGGCAGGTTATCCTGACCCCCCTACCAAGGACCAGACGACGCCCCGGCACCACATCATGCTCCCTCTTTCCTCCTCCCTGATGCCTCCCGGCCCCCCGTGGCACTACTGGCGGGCAGGCCATCCTGACGTGAAAGAAATGAGCATGGCCCGGGGCACCACGCTCGCCTTGCCACTGCATTTCCATCAGGAAGACCAGCTGGCCTTCATCCTCTCCGGCTGTCGCCATTTTCTCATCGCTGGCCAGCCCGTCCACCTCACGGCGGGGCAGGCCCTGCTCATTCCTGCGGGTACGCCCCACGTTTCGCAGGATGCCGATCCAGCCCGTGTCGGGCAGACACTCTGCCTGAACCTCTATCTCACGCCCGGTCTCCCTCTGGACCAGGCAGACTGCGCCGCCCTCATCCAGCACTGCCTTGGTGACCGTCCGTCCCATGTCCATCTGGCCGCCCCACCGCGCCTTCCCCTGCCCATGCAGGACATGTCGCTCACGACGTCCATCCAGAGTCTTGCCCAACAGGCCAACATGAGCCGGGAGGCCTATTCCCGCCGTTTCCAACGTCATTACGGCTTATCACCACAGACATTCCGCCTGCTCCAGCAGCTCAACCATGTGAAAACGCAGCTGCGGGCCGGTGTCGGCAGCCTTCAGGCCGCCATGGAGGCAGGCTTTGCCGACCAGAGCCACATGGGGCGCCTCTTCCGCCGGACATTCGGCACGACACCGGGCCGGTACCGGGCAGGTCCCCTGCCCCGCTGAAACCACGGCCTGTCACATTCCTTCTATACGGCGCAGCCTTTTTCCCGCCATCATGGCCGGGACCGTACACGGAAAGGACAGACCATGACATTTTCCTTCACGGGGCTGAGTGCCTTCCCCATCACCCCCATGCACCAGGACGCACCCGATGAGGCCCGCTTCGCCGCACTGATCGCCCGGCTGGTCGAGGCAAAAGTCGATTCCATCGGTGCCCTCGGTTCCACCGGCAGCTATGCCTTCCTGACCCGGAACGAACGGGAAAAGATCGCCCGACTGGCTGTCAGCCACGCTGGCACGACGCCGGTTCTTGTCAGCATCGGGGCCATCAACCTGCGGGACACGCTGCTGCTGGCCGAAGATGCCCAGAAAGCCGGTGTCAAAGCCCTGCTGCTGCCCCCGATGAGTTACTTCCCCCTGCGGGACGAAGAGGTCTTCACCCTGTATGAAACGGTGAGCCGCCATGTGTCCGTGCCGCTGGTCGTCTATGACACCCCCGGCACGACACAGTTCCATTTCTCCGATACCCTGATGCAGCGCATCTGCCAGCTGCCGCAGGTCCGTTCCATCAAGCTCCCCAGCGGCTCCCCCACGGCAGAAGAGGCTGCCGCCCGGATGAAACGCCTGCTGCCTGCCCTGCCTGACAGCACCTCCCCCGGCATCAGCGGTGATCCGACCGCCGCCGGTGCCCTGATGCAGGGCGCCCGCATCTGGTACTCCGAATGGGGCGGCCTGTTCCCCCGTCTGGCCCGCCGGCTGACGGATGCGGCCCTGACTGGCCAGAGAGAAGATGTAACCCGCATCGAGGCCATCTTCGCCCCCTTCTGGGAGATGAGTGCCCGTTATGGTGGCTCCCTGCGTGTGATCGCCTCTGCGGCAACGATCATGGGGCTGGCTGGACCCGGTGCGCTCCCCCGTCCGCTCCAGGGCGTGTCCCCGCAGGATGCGAAAAAACTTGCCACGCTGATCGACACCCACCAGCCGGGCTGATCCAGCAGGATGGGCCTCTGATCCCTAGGTCAAGGCCCATCATGTCCGGGACAGCAGGGCTTGGAGATGAGGCAAACTATGGTAGCGTCTGACACGATGTGTCCCATATTTCTTCTTCCGTGATGTTTGCCATGCGTTTTTCTGCCCCAAGCCCTTCACCGCTCCGATGGAGCACCAAAATCCATTTTTGCCGGTACAGCCTCTGCACCGGGCTCATGAGTCTGATACTGGGTATTTCAGCCCCCACCCTGGCACAGGCCGCCTCTGCTGACTGCGTTCCCCTGAAAGCCCTCCAGCCCCCACAGGCCAATACAACCGCACCACACAAACCTTTCTTCATCGACACATCCGGCCTGAGTGGCTCTGGCGCCATGCCGATACATGATCCACATGATCCACTTTATCCTGAAGCCATTGACCTGCCCGACAACGCCCTGCCGCCTGTGGATAAAACAGGCAACTACATTCTTGGCACCTCCCACACACTCCCTGCACAGTGGCAGAACATACAGCTCCCGGAGGGGCGGATCATCAGCTTCACGCTGGCCTCATCCCCGACCAGTGGCTACAATCCCGGCACTGTACGGGATGACCCGGTCCCCTGCACCACCAGCACAGGGGAAGCAGGCATGGTGCATGTCTCCACAAGCGTGCCGGGCGATCCATCCAATCTGACCGTTCCCGGAGCTCACCCGGCCCCTTGGACCCGCACGGTGGATATCTATATCCCCCCCAACACGCCGACCGACCGCCCCCTTCCCTTTCTCATCTTTGGTGATGGCAGCAATAATGGCCTCTATCCGGGACGGGATCTTTTCGCCATGGTGGACGGGCTGCTGAAAGAAAAACGTATCCCTCCCATGATTGTCATTGGCGTTGGAGCCGGGGGGGGCGACGCCCAGGGCAGTGAACGGGGACGGGAATATGACACCATGTCCGGCGCTTATGCCGACTGGGTAGAGGCGCATGTCCTCCCTCTTGTGGAGAAGAAGGCCAGCCTCACTCTCTCCCGCAACCCGGAGGAACGGGCCACCATGGGGTTCAGCTCCAGTGGGGCAGCGGCCTTTGCCATGGCCTGGTTCCGGCCCAACCTCTATCACCGGGTGCTGGCCTACTCTCCTTCGCTGGTCAACCAGCAATGGCCGCACGACCCCGCCCTGCCCGGCGGGGGATGGCAGCTTCACTCCCCATGGGCCGGAACACCGGAAGCCGTACCACCCCATCCCGGTGCGGCGCTCATCCCGGCGGCACCACTGGCCCCGCTGCACATCTGGTACGAAGTAGGCGACCAGGACCTGTTCTACCCCGTTCCGTCCATGCCTGATGGCATGCATGACTGGGTGCTGGCTGGGGAAAACATGGCCCGCGTGCTGGCCGACAAGGGCTATGATTACCAATTTGTCTTTGCCCGCAATGCCCGGCATGTGGATGGCCCCACCATCGAACAGACCCTTCCCGAAGCTCTGGAATGGCTCTGGCGACCACATATGCCACCAACCACCCCATGACCCACCGGCGAACAGTTCGGTACAGGCCAGTGATGGCGGTCTGGCACCGAGTTTGTCCCCGCGTAGGCGGGGAACAGCATCTATCGTGAAACAGTCAGACACTACGCACCGGTTCATCCCCGCGTAGGCGGGGAACAGTCTTTCGTCACGATCCCGGTACCTGATCGCCGCGGTTCATCCCCGCGTAGGCGGGGAACAGGTCTTTTCAGACCTCGAGCCGTCCCTGCACAACGGTTCATCCCCGCGTAGGCGGGGAACAGTTCGGCACGGGAGCAGGCAATGCGGTCAGCCTCGGTTCATCCCCGCGTAGGCGGGGAACAGCTCTGCATGGGGGCCAGACCCAACTCTGCCCCCGGTTCATCCCCGCGTAGGCGGGGAACAGTTTTGAGGTGGAGGCGGGGCTGGGGGCTGTTTCGGTTCATCCCCGCGTAGGCGGGGAACAGTATCGTGAACAAGGTTATTTGTAAGGACCTGTCGGTTCATCCCCGCGTAGGCGGGGAACAGTTTTTGACGCCCGGGAGCCGAAATTTGACCCCCGGTTCATCCCCGCGTAGGCGGGGAACAGAGTCGCCAGTGCGAGGTCACGCCACCGCCCCGCGGTTCATCCCCGCGTAGGCGGGGAACAGGACGAGGAATACGAGCGGGAGAGCATGGGCGGCGGTTCATCCCCGCGTAGGCGGGGAACAGCCGATTTTCCCTGATGGCTCGGCCTCGCTCGCCGGTTCATCCCCGCGTAGGCGGGGAACAGGATTTTGCTCATATGTGCATGATATATGCAAACGGTTCATCCCCGCGTAGGCGGGGAACAGAGTCAATGGAAAAATTAAAATATGAAGTCGTACGGTTCATCCCCGCGTAGGCGGGGAACAGCCGCTGGTTCTCCCGGTCTCTGGCGGCCCGCTCGGTTCATCCCCGCGTAGGCGGGGAACAGAACTCCCCGGCAGCCAGTGTTCTGAATGGCGACGGTTCATCCCCGCGTAGGCGGGGAACAGTTCAACACACAGAACCCGATGAAGCCGATGATCGGTTCATCCCCGCGTAGGCGGGGAACAGGGCGGTCTATCGCAGATCTGATCAGGCGTGTCCGGTTCATCCCCGCGTAGGCGGGGAACAGGTAGCCCTCCGGGGTCACTGTCGTGCTATCGCCGGTTCATCCCCGCGTAGGCGGGGAACAGCAGCCGGAATGGTCTGACGATGGGAAAGTCAGCGGTTCATCCCCGCGTAGGCGGGGAACAGCCCCACTTCCAGCGTCTCCCAGTACCTGCATGCGGTTCATCCCCGCGTAGGCGGGGAACAGCTGGAGGTCCACGTCCACGGTGGTGATAACAGCGGTTCATCCCCGCGTAGGCGGGGAACAGAAGGTGAAACCGAAGCGAAGTGGGTTCTGGCTCGGTTCATCCCCGCGTAGGCGGGGAACAGTTGCCGTAATGAGAGTCCACTGTGGGGATGTACGGTTCATCCCCGCGTAGGCGGGGAACAGGTCCCGACCCTGGCCCCGGATGGCAAAACCTACGGTTCATCCCCGCGTAGGCGGGGAACAGCTTTCTTTTGGATCAGGGGCAAGGTCGGCTAGCGGTTCATCCCCGCGTAGGCGGGGAACAGCCGCCTCATGCCAACAGGGCAACGTGGGATGCCGGTTCATCCCCGCGTAGGCGGGGAACAGTAGGGTAACCTGATTCTTCAGTGCCGCAACGACGGTTCATCCCCGCGTAGGCGGGGAACAGACTTCATGTAACAATTTGTATTATAAGTCTTTTTTAATTGTCAAAGAACTTACCGAATTAAATATAATTTTAATGACCTCGCCGAGGCAAGTCCTCTCCGGCCCTTACAGAAGAAAGTTGAGACGCTGAACAGCCAAAAACCACTCCAGAAAATTTTATCCACAAGATTGACAGCAAACATGAAAAAGGGAGGCCGGAGCCTCCCTTTCTCTACACACAATCAATTTTCAACGGCTCATCGCCTCATCACACGGGCAGGCTGGCCAGAACACCCTTCTGACGGATCAGCTCCCGATCACGCACAATCTCCTGCTTAATCTCTGGAGTCAGAAGATCACGCCAGCTGTCGAAAGCAGGCAGACCGATGGAAGCCTCAAAATCATCAGAAGCAGCAATGTTCAACTGTTCTGCCGTCAGGAACGGCTCCTGAAGCGCAATTTTCTCGCCTTTTTCATTCCTGCCCCGCAGCAGCTCCAGCAGGAGGGCCATGCAGTACACGATACGGGTCCGCTCCCGGCCACCCTCCAGCACGGCACGCACTGTTTCCGTCCAGAACACCTGCGCCTTGGATGTTGCATCCGAGGCAATACGGGCTACCTGGTCTGCCATGGCAGCGTTGGAGAAGCGGGTCAGAAGTGTCGCCTTATATTTATGCAGGTCCACACCCGGCGGAGCCTTCAGTGTGGGGATCACATCCTTTTCCAGAACAGAATCCACAAACTTATGCACACGTGGTTCACCCAGAACCTGGTCCACAAGTTCCAGATTCAGCAACATGCCCGCAGCACTGAGAATGAGATGGCTGGAATTGAGCATACGGATCTTGGCATGTTCATAGGCACTGACCTGATCGGTAAACTCCACCCCGACCTTATCAAAGGCGGGACGACCTGCCGCAAATTTATCCTCAATCACCCACTGGATGAAATCCTCGGACAGAAGCGGCTGGAGATCTTCCAATCCGCTGCGCTCATTCAGCTTGGATTTACCCTCATCAGAGACAGACGGCGTGATGCGGTCCACCATCGCATTGGGGAAGGTCACGTTCTGATCGATCCACTCGGCAAGGTCCGCATCCACAGCCCGGGCATACCCGACAAACGCCTTGCGGGACACATCGCCATTATGCCGCAGATTGTCGCAGGACATGACAGTCAGACCACCGTGACCCGCCTCACGGCGGCGGCGCAGCCCTTCCACCACGAAACCGAAGATGGTGCTGGGCTTTTTCGGGTTGGCAAGGTCCTCCTGCACGGCAGGCAGAGACGTACGGAACTCCCCTGTTGTCTCGTCAATATTGTAGCCGCCTTCCGTGATGGTCATGGAGACGATCTTCGTGGCCTTGTCCGCCAGAAGGGCGAGAACCGTCTCCGGCTCATCAGGCGCCTGAAGATAATCCCTCAAACATCCCATGACACGGATCTCCGCCTTGCCATCAGCGGCAATCTCCGTCAGAGAGTACAGCCCCTCCTGTGCCCGAAACTCTTCGGCCTTCCTGTCGGAGTTCCCACCGGAGCGCAGCCCGACACCTGTGATGCCCCAATGCTGCTGGTCCGGCAGGGCCAGAACACGGTCCACATAGTATCCCAGATGGGCTCGGAAGAAATTGCCCACCCCGAAATGCACAATGCCTGACGTCACCTTGCGGACGTCATAAGCAGGACCAGCCACCTTCTGCGGCAGGGATTTCAGGCTGTCATATGTCAGCATAACAGGTCTCCAGCAGGATCATGAACAAAACGGGCGGGAGCGTGGCTCCGGCCTCCAGCAGGCAAGGATGTCTCAGCCCTTGCGATGCTCTTCCTGTGCAGCGATGATTTTCTTGAGCAGCGGCACGAACTCATCAAGATGGGCAATACGCAGCAGGCCCGGCCAGGACGGGGCAGGCTTGTCAAGGTCACGCAGCAGCACGCAGGCCATACCGGCACGGCGGGCAGCCTCGACCCCGGCATCCGAATCTTCCAGCACCAGGCAATGCGCCGGATCAACCCCTTCCTGCTTCGCCCCGTGCAGGTAGATATCCGGGCGAGGCTTGGGCATGTTCAGGTCACGGCCGGAATGGATGCGCTCTTCCTTCAGAATCTTGTCCAACCCTGTGCTGGAAAATTTGGCCTCCATCTCTGCCTCGGAAGAGTTGGAGCCAACACGGATCGGCAGGCGAATCTCGTTGACGACATCACGCAGCATCTTCGTGGCACCGGGCACTTCCTTCGCCTTCTTCCGCATCATCTCCACAATGCGGTCCTGCATGATCATGTCCCAGTTGTCCGGGAGCTTGTCACCTGTCTTCTCGGCGATCATCTCACCAATCTTGGCCAGCTCACCACCACCGAAGAGCTTGTTGCCTTCTTCATCGCTGATGTCCCAGCCATGGCTGCGGGCATCTTCGGACATGAGCGCTGTGGAGAGATGCTCCCCCCCTACCAGCACGCCGTCACAGTCAAAAAGGATCATATCAAGGCGCCCCGTGGGCAGCACCGCAGCAGGGGCCTGATCGGGGATCGGAAAATTCGTGTGCTTGCTCATGAATACTCCTTGTTTGCCTGACCTGATTCGGTCTCCGAAAAATTCGATGTCTGTTCTGTTTCCTCAAGGGTAACAGGCAGGAAAAAGATCGCAACATCTTGAAAAGATATTAATGCCCCTTATAGCCTTGCATACAAAGGTGCATCTCCCTTACACGGCAGCAGGGGGACACCCGCTGCCCCCTCTTCCCCATAGCAAGGTTCTCCCCGATGCTTCACCAACTCTTTCCGAATCTGGCTCTCAACATCTGGATGTTCCTGAAGCTGGTCACCGGCTTCGCCATCATCATTGCTTATCTCAACATCTCTGGCCGCAGCCAGGTCTCCCAGATGAACGCCATCGACCTCGTCGGCAACTTCATCCTCGGCGGACTCGTTGGCGGCGTCCTTTATACGACCAACATATCCTTCCATGAATATGTCATCGCCCTGCTCATCGGGGTTGGTATCCTACTCACCCTGACACGCTTCTGCAGAAAAATCAACATGTTCAGAAACGTGACCATCGGCAGGCAGATTCCGATCATCAAGGATGGCCGCTTCCTCATGGAGAACATCCGTGACAAGAACAACAAGATCGACATGCTCAACATTGCCTCCCAGCTCAACATCCAGGGTATTTATTCCTTTGATGATGTTTACTTTGCCCAGATCGAGCCGAGCGGCGCCATTACTGCCATCACGGACAAGAAAAAACTCCCTGCACTGATCGTCTATTATGACGGGGTTGTCCGTGCTGATGACCTTGAAGATGTTGGCCTCTCCGAAGAAGCCCTTATGGAAGACATGAAAAAGCGGAACATCGAAAAACTGGAGGACATCTTCCTGGCAGAGATCAAGGATGGCCAGTTCCGTTACGTGCTCATGGATGGTAACGTCATCCCGCACACACGGCATGATGACCGGGATGGTGCACCAAAAAAGGCTCCTCACAGCCCCGGTGCGGCAGCGGCCCTGGCCAACGGCCTGACAAGCCCGCAGAAGGGCGGCTGATCAAAACAGCCAGTCCCAGAAATTTTCCCACCAGCCGCCCTTGAGCCTGTCCCGACAGGCATCATACTGCTGCTGATACTGCCGGGCACGGTGGCCCACCTTGCGGGCCACCGTCACCAGCCAGCCCTTGCTGGCGTAAGTCCGGCGACGATACCCCGTCCATCCCTCATGATAAGCCAGATACTGCCTCGTGGCGTCCGTGACGGGGATGCCATCCACCTTCCGGCTGTTGGTGATATACCAGTTCATGAAATTGAGAGCATCGGCATAATCTGTCCGGCTGCCACCGGCGCCAGTCTGCCGCTGGTAATCACGCCATATCTCGTTCTTGGCCTGGGCATAGCCGTAAGCCGTACTGATATGCCCCCACGGGATGATCCAGAGTATGTAGGTCCGTCTGGTCCGTGCATTGGCCCGGAAACTTGATTCCTGATTCATGATGGCCATGGGAACGGAAGCAGGAATGTGCCATTTGGCCTCCTGCCGCATGGCTGTGTGATACCAGCTGCGTTTTTCCTGAAAAATGTCGCAGATATTATTGGGATGCTGCGGGGGCGTTGCCGCACACCCAGCCAACAGGCCTCCCGCCGCAACCAGCACGGCACCAGCCTGCACCCGCCACCTTACGGCACGCCTGCTCCCCGTTCCGCCCATGTCCCACCCGTTCCCTGCCTGCTGCCTGGCCTGTCCTGCACGACCCGATGGCACCCACCGGACCGTGCCTCATGAAAGGACAGGGTCAGAACGGAATCTCGTCATCCAGTGCCTGATCACCCTGCCCGGAAGAACTGTCCCAGCCAGCACCGCCACCGAAGTTGCCACCCTGCTGACCACGACCACCGGCACCGCCACGGCCCGCCGGAGCGGACCCGCCACCAGCCCAGTTGCTGCCGCCATCACCATAACCACCGTCATAACCATCATCACCATAGCCGCCGCCGTCACCACCGCCACGCTGGCTGTCCAGCAGGACAAGATTGCCACGGAAGCGATCGATCACAACCTCGGTCGTGTATTTCTCCACGCCCTGCTGGTCCGTCCACTTGCGGGTACGCAGCTCGCCTTCGATATAAACCTTGCGACCCTTGCGCAGATAACGTTCCGCCACATCACCGACACGCTCGTTGAAAATGACGACACGGTGCCATTCCGTACGGTCACGCCGCTCTCCTGTATTGCGGTCGTTCCACGTATCGCTGGTAGCGATAGCCAGATTGACGATCTTGCTGCCGGACTGGGTGTTCCGGACCTCCGGGTCACGCCCAAGATTTCCCACCAGAATGACCTTGTTTACGCTACCTGCCATGCGTTTTTTCCACTTCTCTCAAGAACTTTTCATTGCCACGGTTCGATTCTGGCACCGTGTACCCATATTGCCTATATTGCACAGATGGACCGCCCGTGCATCCATACCTGCCACAAAGGCCGTAATGAGGACATAGCGTGACAGACACAGCCCGCCCTGCCAGCACAAGCCACATCATCGTCCGTGGTGCCCGTACGCACAACCTGCGGAACGTCAACGTCACCATCCCCCGGGACAGGCTGACCGTGCTGACGGGCCTTTCCGGCTCCGGCAAGTCCTCCCTCGCCTTCGACACCATCTATGCCGAAGGGCAACGTCGCTATGTGGAGAGCCTCTCCGCCTATGCCCGCCAGTTTCTGGAACTGATGGGCAAGCCGGATGTTGATTCCATCGAGGGCCTCTCCCCGGCCATTTCCATTGAGCAGAAAACAACCTCCCGCAATCCACGCTCGACGGTCGGCACGATCACCGAAATTCACGACTACATGCGCCTGCTCTGGGCACGGGCGGGTGTTCCCTACTCCCCGGCTACCGGCCTGCCCATCGAGGCCCAGAGCATCAGCCAGATGGTGGACCGTGTGATGGCCATGCCCGCCGGCACACGGCTCATGCTGCTGGCCCCGGTCGTGCGGGACCGCAAGGGCGACTGTGCGAAGGAACTGGCCGAGCTGACCCGCCGTGGCTTCGCCCGTGTACGCATTGATGGCACGCTCTACGAGATCGGCGATGCCCCGAAGCTGAACCGCAAGACACGCCACAACGTGGATGTCGTGGTGGACCGTGTGGTGCTGAAGGACGGTGTGGAAACCCGGCTGGCCGACAGTTTTGAAACCGCCCTGGACCTCTCGGACGGCCTGGCCTCTGTCGAGGAAGTCCTCCGCAGCGGGGAAGACCGTGAGCCGCTGAAGGCTTCCTTCTCCTCACGCTATTCCTGCCCGGAATCCGGATTCATGCTGGAAAGTGTGGAACCCCGCCTCTTCTCCTTCAACGCCCCGATGGGAGCCTGCCCGACCTGTGACGGGCTGGGTACGGAAACGCATTTCGACCCCAACCTCATCATCCCCGATGACAGCCTGACCCTGCGGGAAGGCGCCATTGCCCCGTGGCGGAATGAGCAGGACCCGCTCTTTGACCAGACCCTCGCCGCCCTGGCCCGCCATTGCGATGAGACGCTGGACACCCCATGGAACAGGCTGAAGGACAGTTCACGCCAGTTCCTCCTGCATGGCGGGCCGGAAGCCGTCAGCATCCCCTATCAGGATGGCAAGGGGAAGACACACACCATCCACCGGCCTTTCGAAGGCATCATCAGCCATCTGCAACGCCGTCTGGCGCAGAGCAGCAGCGTCCATGTCCGGGAGGCCCTGGGCCGGTACCAGTCCGCCATGCCCTGCCCGGCCTGTCACGGTGCCCGCCTGCGGCCGGAAGCCCTCTGCGTGAAGGTCAATGACAGCAACATTGCCGAGGCCTCGGATCTGACCATCAGCGAGGCCCTTGCCTGGTTCAGCACCGTGGAGGCCAGCCTGACACCCCAGCGGGCCGAGATCGCCCGGCGCATCCTCAAGGAAATCACCGAGCGGCTGCATTTCCTCGACCGTGTGGGGCTGGACTATCTCACCCTCTCCCGCAGTTCCGGCACGCTCTCCGGCGGGGAGAGCCAGCGCATCCGGCTGGCTTCGCAGATCGGCTCCGGCCTGACGGGCGTCCTCTACGTGCTGGATGAGCCCTCCATCGGGCTGCACCAGCGGGACAATGCCCGCCTGCTCACCATGCTGGAGCGGCTGAGGAATCTCGGCAATACCGTCCTTGTCGTGGAACATGACGAGGATGCCATCCGGCAGGCGGACTACCTCATCGACATGGGGCCGGGAGCCGGAACACAGGGCGGGCACGTCATCGCCTGCGGCACGCCGGAAGAGGTCGCCCAGAATCCCGACAGTCTGACGGGCGCATGGCTGGCTGGCCGCCGGGGCATCCCCGTCCCCGCCACCCGCCGCAAGAGCAGACGCTGGGTGAGCATCCACGGGGCAAAGGGAAACAACCTCAAGAATGTCAGCGTGAAGTTCCCACTCGGCACCTTCATCGCCGTGACGGGAGTTTCCGGCAGCGGCAAGTCCACACTCATCACCGACACCTTCTACAAGGGGCTGGCCCGGCAGATCATGAAGTCCGCTGCCGTCCCCCTCCCTTACGGGCGGCTGGAAGGCACCGAGCAGCTCGACAAGATCATCGAGATCGACCAGTCCCCCATCGGGCGGACGCCACGCTCCAACCCCGCCACCTATACGGACCTCTTCGCCCCCATCCGGGACTGGTTCGCCGAACTGCCGGAGGCCAAGGCACGGGGCTACAAGCCGGGACGTTTCTCCTTCAACGTCAAGGGAGGGCGCTGCGAGGCCTGCCAGGGTGACGGCGTGCTGAAGATCGAGATGCACTTCCTGCCGGATGTGTTCGTCACCTGCGATACCTGCAAAGGGGCCCGCTACAACCGGGAAACGCTGGAGATCAAGTTCAAGGGCAAATCCATTGCCGACGTTCTGGCCATGACAGTGGACGAGGCCGTGCCGTTCTTCAGTGCCGTGCCCCGCATTGCGGACCGTCTCTCCATCCTCCAGCAGGTAGGGCTGGGCTATGTAGCCCTCGGCCAGCAGGCCACCACCCTCTCCGGTGGTGAGGCCCAGCGTGTGAAGCTCGCCAAGGAACTTGCCCGCCGTGCCACGGGCCGGACCCTCTACGTGCTGGATGAACCCACCACCGGCCTGCATACCGAAGACGTCCACAAGCTGCTGAATGTCCTTCATGCCCTTGTGGAACAGGGCAATACGGTGCTGGTCATCGAGCACAACCTTGATCTCATCAAGACGGCGGACTGGGTGATCGATATCGGGCCGGAAGGCGGTGCAGGCGGTGGGCAGGTTGTCGCCACCGGCACGCCAGAAGACATTGCCGCCTGCAAGAAAAGCCATACCGGGCAGTTCCTCGCCCCCATGCTGGCCGCCGGGAAAACAGGCCCGGCACCAGCCACGCCGCAGCAGGGTACCGGCAGGGAAGGTGGCAGAAAAAAGAAATCCTGATATAGGATGTCGCCATGACGCCTTTTCTTGCCTGGCTCTTCCTGTTCGGGGCCATCCTGCTGGAGGTTCTGGCAACCAGCCTGCTCAACATCTCCAACGGGTTCCGCAGGCCCCTGCCCACCATCGGCTCGCTCCTGCTCTATGGAGCGGCCTTCTTCTGTCTGGCACAGGCCCTCAAATGCGTCCCTCTTGGCATCGCCTATGCCGTCTGGTGCGGGGTGGGGATCGTCTGCATCGTCCTCATCGGCGTGACCATCTTCCGTCAGCCCCTGTCCCTGACGGCCTATCTGGGCGTGGGGCTGATCATGCTGGGCACGCTGCTGGCCTGTCTCTCCGGTGGAGTCCGGCACTGACCCATGAAGGCTCTCTCCACCCACGGCCTGATGACCTCTGCCCTGTTCCGCTGGACGCCGCTGCGCCTCCTCATGGTACTGGTCATGCTGCTGGGATTCGGGGCACAGACCCTTCTCACGGCCGCCAGCCTGCCCGATGAAAGCCCCCGGGCCGCCATCCTGCGGCTGACAGGCATCGACATCGCCCCCCGGCCAGAAGCCATCCCTGCCGCCATCATGCCGGGCATGGATCATGCCACCATGGGGCAGGGTGTGGAGCCACAGGCGCACTGCCATCCCCACAGCCCGACAGCACCATCAGCTCCCCTGCTGATGGACCATCATCATTCTGGCGGGCACCACCATCACGGGCCGGACTGTCCCCTCTGCCCCCTGCTGGACCATGTCCTGCTCGCACTGACCGTCCTTGCCGTCCTGCTGAGCTGCACCCGGCTGGCCCGCCAGATATGGCAGGCGGTTCCTCCCGCACAGGCACCGCCAGAACCGACCCGCCAGCGGCCACCGGGCCGTGGGCCACCCGTCACCATCCTGAGCCACGCATCCGCCTGACCGGCCCGGCCTGAAGAAGGCTGCGTGTCGGCCTTTCCGCATGTTTTCTTCAGAATGGATGACTCTTGTCTATTTTTCCCCGTTGCACGGGTGGACGTATCGTGCGTCCGGCCCTGACCACCCTGTTTCTGGGAGGTGTGATCCTGCCAGCCGGACAGGCCACCGCCCAGACCCTGCCAGCCTCCGGCTCCTCCCTCCCCGGCCCTGGGGCCACGACCAGCCCCCCGGACAGGCCGCAGATGTCGCCCATCCGGCAGGTCCCCACCTCCCTGAAGCCCGGCCAGGCCCCAGCCTCCTCCAGCAACCGACCGGCTGAAGAGATCAGCGTCACAGCCATCCGGCGCCCCTTCACGCAGGCAGCCGACACGGCGGCCCTGTTCCGGGACGTACCGGGTTACAGCAGCTACAGAACAGGTGGCATCGCCAGCCTGCCCGTTCTCAACGGCATGGCGGATGACCGGGTCGCCACATTCGTGGACGGAATGCCCCTGATGGCGGACTGCCCCAACCACATGAATCCTGCCCTCTCGCAGATCAGCCTAGATGAAGTGTCCCACAGCGTGGCCATTGCCGGGATCACGCCTGTCAGCCTCGGCGGAGACAGCACGGGGGGCACCATCTCCGTGGAACGGAAAGACCCGCAGTTCGCCCGGGAAGGCAACATCCTCGTGACAGGCGATGGAAGAGAAGACTGGCGCAGCAATGGCGGCGGCTCCGGTGCCGGTGGTTCCATCACGGTTGCCAATGACATGCTCAGCCTGCGCTACAGCGGCTCCTACACCCATGCCAGCGATTACACCGCCGGAGGGCGTGGCGGACGGGTTCTCTCCAGCAGCTATCTCAGCTTCAATCATGATGTGACGGCGGGCCTGAAACTGAAGAACCATCTCTTCAGCCTGACATTCGGACAGCAGGACACGCCCTACGAGGGTTTCCCCAACCAGTACATGGACGAGACCAACAACCGCTCCACCTTCGTGAACGGCAAATATGTGGGCACCTTCGGCTGGGGGACGCTGGAGGCCCGGGGCTACTGGCAGCGTGTGACCCATGCCATGAACATGCTGGCCGACAAGGGCGGCCACAGCGCCACGACCGGCATGCCCATGAACAGCGATGGCCGGACAGCAGGCTACAGTCTGGTCGCCACCATGCCGCTTGGGCGACGCCATCAGCTCAAGATCGGCAGTGCCTTCAGTCATGATGGCCTCAATGACTGGTGGCCGCCCGTCATGGGCAGCATGATGATGGGGCCGGGCACGTTCCACAGCCTGAACGGTGCCCATCGGGACCATCTTGGCCATTTCATCCAGTGGAATGCCCAATGGACGCCCCGCCTCTCCACCGAACTCGGCATGCGCAGCGACGTCATCATGATGAATACCGGCCCGGTCTCTCCCTATCAGGGCCTCTCCTCCATGAATGACATGGGCATGGGAGGAATGTCTGGCATGAACATGATGAGCATGGGCCACATGTCGGATATGGGCATGTCCGGCATGGGCATGTCCGGCATGAACATGGGCAGCACCAATCAGGCGGCCGCACGTGCCTTCAACAGTGCCCGCCGGGGCCGCACGGATGACAATTTCGATGTCACAGCCTTGGTGCGCTACAAGGCCAGTGCCTATCTGAACATTGAGGGCGGCTATGCCCGCAAGACACGCTCCCCCAACCTGTATGAACGCTATGGCTGGAGCCGGGACAGCATGACGGCCCGGATGATCAACTGGTTTGGTGATGGCAACGGCTATGTCGGCAACCTGAACCTGAAACCTGAAGTCGCCAACACCACCAGCGTGACATTCCGCTTCCACGATGCGGATGACCACCAGTGGGAGGCCATGATCCAGCCTTTCTACACCTACACGCACAATTACATGAACGTCGTGCGCATCGGTGCCCTGTCACGGGGTTTCAACCTGCTCCAGTTCGCCAACCACAATGCCCAGAGCTACGGCATCAACGCCTCTGGCCGGACGACCCTGTGGGACAATACACACTGGGGCACGGGGGAACTCTCCGCCACTCTGAACTGGGTGCGGGGGCAGGACTTCAAGACCCATTCGGGACTGTACCAGCAGATGCCGCTTAACGGGACCATCCGCCTGCATGAGCATTTCGGCCCGTGGCACGGCATGGCGGAAGTCGTGCTTGTCAAAGCCAAACATACGGTGGACTGGGTCCGCAACGAGCCCCGGACACCCGGCTATGCGCTGTTCAATCTCGGAGCCGGGTATCACTGGTCCCGCTATCTTCAGCTGGATGTGAGCCTCGACAACCTGCTGAACCAGCGTTACGCCCTGCCGCTGGGGGGCCGGGCCGTCAGCACGGCGGGCAGCCCTCCCGGGGCTGTTCTGGGCATGGGCCGGTCCGTCAACCTGACCCTGCGGGAACATTTCTGAACAAGATGGAGGCGTCACCCCATTTCGGGGGACGCCTTTTCCACGGCAGACCGGGGCTGAAAAGCCGGTCAGCCCTGCGCCTCATCCCCCAGATGGGCCTGTCCCCGTTCTGCCGCCAGCTGCGCCTGACGCTGGCGTTCACGATAACGCTGCCGCTGGACATCCGTTCTCTGCCCGTAACAATGCGGGCAGCTCACGCCTTCCTCATACTGGGGCGACTCCTTGTCTTCCGCACTGATGGGCGCACGGCAGGCATGGCAGAGGTCATACCTGCCCAGTTTCAGCCCATGCCCGACCGACACACGCTGGTCGAACACGAAACATTCGCCATCCCACAGGCTTTCTTCCTCTGGAATCTCTTCCAGATATTTCAGGATGCCGCCTTTCAGATGGTACACATCCTCCACCCCTTCCTGCCGGGCAAAGGCGGTAGATTTTTCGCACCGTATGCCCCCCGTGCAGAACATGGCGATCTTCGGTGTGCGGCCCTGTGCCTCCACCTCTTTCCGCCAGTTGCGGAACCACTCCGGGAAGGCACGGAATGTCTTCAGGTTCGGGTCCACGGCACCCCGGAAGGTGCCGATGGCCACCTCATAGTCGTTGCGTGTGTCCATCACGACCGTATCAGGGTCAGAGATCAAGGCATTCCAGTCCTTCGGCTCGACATAACGGCCAACGCAGACATGGGGGTCAATGTCCGGCTGCCCCATCGTGACGATCTCTTTCTTCAGCCGCACTTTCATCCGCAGGAAGGGCATCGTCTTCGCCCGGGACTTCTTGTAATCGAACCCGGCACAGCCCGGCAGGCTGTCGATGTAGGCCAATACGGCATCGATGCCTGCATCAGGCCCGGCGATCGTGCCATTGATGCCCTCACGGGCCAGCAGCAGGCTGCCTTTCACGCCCTCCTTCTGGCACAGCTCCAGAAGGGGCTGGCGCAGGGACTTGTGATCCTCAAACGCCGTGAAATGATAGAGGGCGGCCACGCAGACCGGCAGGGATGTATCTGTCATCAGTCAACCATTCTCGCAAAGAAGGAACCTGACCGCCCTTCTAGCAGGCTGACCAGCAGATGGCACCCTCCGGCAGACAGGAGATGCTGCCGGCCCGCCACTGGAAGGCTCAAAGCTCCCAGTACACCTCATGCCTGTGCTCGTAATGCAGATTTCCCTTCACCATGGCGATCCGTTCTGCATCATCAGGCCAGGGTTCCCCGGCGGCCACAGCCGGTGGCACATAGCCATGATCCCTGCACAGCTTCTTGATGACGGACAGTACATACGATGTGCTGATGTTGCGTGTACATTCAAACGCCTTGTCCGTCCCTTTGTGCCGGGGGCAGAACAGATGATCATCATGCTGGAAGGGCGTCCGGATATCGTGCCAGCAACTGTTGCAGCCATGGTTGCTGAACACCCGGTACGGCGTATGGAACTCGTTGATCGGGTCCGTAAAACCACTGATCATGATGACAGGCGTACCGGTAGCCCAGGCCAGCCATGACAGGCCGGAGGACAGACCGACAAAAAACTCGGCATGTTTCAGCCAGCGGGCCCGTTCTGCCAGCGGGCGCTCCCCTGTTTCATCCTCCACGCCATTGGGTATGTGGTTCCAGGTAATATTGTGCCCGACCACCGGGTCCTTGTCGATACAGATGACCCGATACCCCATCCTCTTCAGATACTGGACCGTATCCAGCCACCCGAATGGATTCTGCCACATCTTGCAGGCACAGGAAGCCTGCACGGCCACCACGACATAAGGCTCCTCGATCGGGCGGGTATCAGCCTTCTCGATGACCACCTTCGGGCGAATCTCTGTTGGATCCACGCCAAGAATCCACCCCGCTGTCCTGTGCAGGCCAACGGCACGGAAGTCCCGCGGCTGCCAGGCCTGTTCCACATCATGAAAGAACAGCCCGATGTAATAGGTGGCGTAGAATTCGTCCTTCACATCCGCAAATTCCTCTTCCTTCAGGAAGCGGACATGCGGATAGGCCGGCCCCATGAGGTCGATGATCACCTCACTGGTCACGATGGTCATTTCACAGTCATGATCACGCCCGAACCGGTCGGCATAAGGGACCCAGCCCAGCGGATCCCCCAGAGTGCCTGTCGGCATGAGGACAGCGACCTTCTTGCCCCGTGCATCATATTCGTGCGTCCAGACAAGCGTTTCACCATCGAACAGTTCGATCAGCACGTTCATGAAATACTTTTTGCGGGAAGAAACATATTCCCCACCAACCTTGCCGTCATACAGGCAGGTATCCGTATCCATGTCCCAGAAACGCAGCCGCCACTGCTCACCCTCCGGCACTTTCACCCGGACGCCGAAGTTGAAATCATACCGAAGGCCGTGGTCACCTCCCTGCGTCGGCTCCATGGCAGGCGCAGGAAAAGGCAGATGGGGCAGCCTCTCGATGCCATCGTCCTTTTCCTTCAACGATCCCGCATCACCTGCCCCGGATAGGACAGATGGCAGCTCCGCAGCGGAAAGAGAGGAGACAACAGACTGTTGTTCCCCCTGCTCCTCCAGGCCAGAACCTGCCGTCTCCTCCGTAAAGGGCAGACGTGATGCCGAGGAAGGGGCCTTGAGAGCGACGATATCCTGAAGAACACGTTCCGTTTTCTTTTCAGTCATTCTGACAGCTCTCCAAAACCCGGAATCCGCTCAATGGCCTTTTTGACCTGCGTAAAGGAAATCCCGCGTGAACACTCAAACATCCTCTCCGTGCCTTTATGATGAGGACAGAAGAAAGGATCCTCCGCTTGCAGGTCAATGTTCACATCATTGGCACAACCATTGCAGACATGCCTGTTGATGACACGGTATGGCGTATAAAACTCGTTATATGGCTCTGTATAACCACTGATCATGACCACCCGGGCTCCGGCTGCCCAGGCCAGCCATGACAGACCGGAGGATGTCCCCACAAAAAACTCGGCATGTTTCAGCCAGCGGGCCCGTTCTGTCAGCGGGCGGGGACCTGTTTCGTCCTGAGCACCATGAGGAATGGTCCGCACCGCCGTGACAGGGCCTGCCACACGGTCTTTGTCAATGCAGACCACCTTGTATCCCTTCTCCTTGAGAAAGCGGATCAGATCATACCAGCCACGGGGATTATTCCAGTATTTGCTCAGACCCGAGGCCTGCGCCCCGATGCAGACATAGGGCTCCTCCATCGGGCGCCCGCCCGGATCCACCACAATACGTGGTTTCCTGTCCTGCGGTGGCAGTCCCAGAATGTAAGCCCCCATATGGGAAAGACCCGTCTGCCGATAATCGTTGGGCTGACAGGTGAATTCCCTGTCCCCGAAGAAAACCAGAACCCTATACCGTGCGTAATATTGCCTGTCGCCCACGTCCTCTTCATCAATGAAGCGGATATGGGGATAAGCATCCTCAAAAAGGGAAATCAGAGCCCCGTTCACAAGAAAGCTTGCCCGGCAGCCATGCTCCTCCACAAAGGCGGCGGCCTGTCCTACCCAGGCAATATGGTCTCCCAGCCCGCCCAGCTGCATCACGATGAGCACTTCACGGTCCTTCAGGTCGCAGACATGGGTAAAGACCTCGCTGCCATCCTTGCAGACGGTGATCTCGAACCGGACATAGTAACGCTTGAGGCTCTGCACCATGCCGGACCCGTTGATCTCCTGAAAGAACAGGACAGTATCCGTATCCACATCACGCAGGCTAACCGTCCAGCGGGCCCCCTCCGGCACCCAGACACGACAGCCATCCATGAAATCATACCGGATGCCCTCGGGGCCAACCTGTGTCAGAACGACCCTGTCATTATCACTCATGGCCACACACTCGCATACATGCCTTTCCTTCTCCCCCGGGCGCCTCTCCACCCGTCACCATCATAACCAATCACAGCGGCATCTTTCCCCAGGCCAGAATCTCGACCCTCTCCAGTGCCTCCTGACCAAAAAGCTGCTCTGCCACGATGGGCAGGCGCCCCGCTGCAAAAGCCCCGGCTGTAGCCGCAAGACGTATCTTGCCACTTGGCGTGCGAAACACGCCGCCCTGCCGCACCAGAACACAGCGCAGCTGCCGGACCGGGCAGACCCGCCCTATGGCCTGGGCCATGTCGGCCAGAAGCCTCTCGTACCCTGCCACCTGCCTTGCCTGTGCCAGGGACAGCTCCCCCATGACGCACAACACGCCCTCATGCCGGAAAACCGCCACACTCCGGCTGGTAAAGACAGGACAGGCCTGCCGGACAGCCTGTGCCAGATCATCCGGGTCATAGCGGTGGTCACCAATAGGGAGGCTGTTCTCCATGCGACCTGTCACGAACAGATGCCCCTTCACGAGAAAGCCTGAATCCCGGCTGCGGAACCAGATGCGACCATCCGCCCCCGTGACGAAACGTTCCCTGTTTTCCTGCTCCCGGTTCAGATACCCCGGTGTCACGCAGGGGCCACTCAGCCATAGCTCGCCCACCTGACCATCCGGCAGGCTGTCTCCCGTCTCCGGGTCCACGACAAGAACGGCGTGTTCCTCAATCACACGGCCACAATCTGCGAGAACACGCTCGTCATGCTCATCACGGGGCGGGCCGACCCGCCCTTCTGCCAGCCCGGCACGGGAAAACGTGGCAAAAGACACGCCCTCACCGTCCCGGCTGTCACCGGTGATCATGAGGGTTGTCTCAGCCATGCCATAACCCGGCCGCAGAATGGACGGCTTCACCCCGAGCGGCCCATACCGGCTGAAGAACCGCTCCACCGTTCCCCGTTCGATCATCTCCGCACCGATGACGGACTGTGTCCAGCAGGAAAGGTCCAGCCCTTCCAAGGCGGAATCCGGGACATGCCGGGCCAGAAGCTCATAGGCAAAGTTGGGACCGATGGAGAAATTGAGACGGTACCGGTCAATCGCCTGCACCCAGCGCTCCGGACGGGTGATGAAATGCTCCGGTTTCATCAGCCACGTCGTGCCTCCCATCGCCACACCGAACATGAGACTTACCAATCCCATATCGTGCGACAGAGGCAGCCAGACCAGCCCACGCCGACTGAGCCAGAAGTCACTGCGGATGGCCAGAAGGTGCAGGTTCGTCCCCAGATTGCGGTGCGTGACCTTCACACCACGAGGCCGCCCTATGGAGCCGGACGTATATTGCACAAGCGCCGTATCATCCAGGCCTGCCGCATGGCGGCGCTGGAGCGGCTCGGCACTTTCAGCTCCTTCAACGGGAATCCACTTCACCTTGCGGGCACGGCCTGCCGCCTGCCGCCGAAACCCCATCAGGGTCTCCCGTGGCCCCAGAACGGCGACCGCACCGGAATCCTCCAGAATGTCAAACAGGCGGTCCACACTGCCCACCATGCTGGGATACACACCCAGCACAGGCACGGTATTGGCATAAACACAGCCAAAAAACCCCGCCACAACTGCCGCCTCATTCTCAAAACAGAGCAGGACCAGCCCCCGCTCCGGCACGAAACGGCTCACCAGTCCCGCCACCCGGCATGCCCACTCATGCGCCTGCCGGAATGTCAGGGACGCAGCAACCTCCAGCGTCTGGTCCAGTGCAACGCACTGAAGCTCATCAGGCCGCTCCTCCGCCCGGAAGCTCAGCATCTCATCCAGTCTGCTTTCGTACCTGTCCAGTATGCTGAACCCATTGTCGTAATACTCGACCACATAACCGGACTGGCGGACAATATGGCATGTCCAGGGGATCATGCTTCCCCTCCGACGGCCTGTGCCCCTTCCAGAGCAACCGTGCCCCCCTGCTGGGCCATCACTACCGCCTGACGCAGCAGGCTGCGGGCCATTTCGAGAATGGTTTCGTTACGGGCCAGCAGCACGAGGGACACATCCACCCCAAACTCCGACCGGATGGCTGTCTGAAGTTCCACGCCGGCGAGGGAGTCAATCCCCAGCTCGGAAAGGCGGGCACTGTCCTCGATCGTCTCCGGCTCAACCTGCAACACGGAGCCAAGCTGCTGTTTCAGACGGAACAGGACATAATCCAGACGCTCATTTTCCGGCATGCTCATCAGCAGCTGGACCGAGCCCGACATGCCTCCCTTGAGGCTTTCCTGCTGCAACAGCGTAAAGCGTGCCGAAGTTTTCAGCCAGGCCAGCGCCCCGAACACCTGCGCCCAGTTGAGGTCCACCAGAGACACGTCACTGCGGTCCACGCCATAGAGCACCGGCAGATACGCCAGAGAGTCCGCCGCCATCATGGTTCTGATGCCAGCGACATCAAACATGCGACCGGCAGCATCACTCTCGGTCAACATCCCCACATCCCCAATGGCTCCCCAGCCCACCGCCATGGCGGGCAACCCCTGCTGGCGCCGGTTTTCAGCCAGGGCATTGAGGTAGCTGTTGGCCGCCATGTAGCTGCTCTGCCCCAGATTGCCGATCTCTGCCGTAAAGGAGGAGTACAGCACGAAATGATCCAGCTCCAGCCCACGGGTGGCATCATCCAGCGCCTGGGCCCCCAATACCTTGGGTGCCATGACATGGGCGACATTCGCCGCATCCATCCTGCTGAGAAGCTGGTCATCCACCACACCGGCGGCATGGAAGACACCCCGCAGCGGCACATCATCCCGGGCCAGCTTCTTGACCAGACGACGCACAGCCTCCTGATCCGTCACATCCAGACGATGGGTCACCACCGCACTGCCAACACTTTCGGCCAGCTTCTTCAGCATTGCGATGGCCTGTTTACGCTCCGGGTCTTTCGGCAGGGACCGCCCTGCCAGATGCAGCACCCCTGCCCCCTGGGACAGAAGATATTCTGCTGTCTTGAGGCCAAATCCGCCCATGCCACCAGTGATCAGATACGCCCCCCTGCGGCTGAATCCCGGCTGAACCCGCGGCAGCGGGCGGGCCTTGAGGCCGCTCATGTCCTCATAGGAGAGCATGATCTTGCCTATGTGCCGGGATGACATGAGATAGCGGAAGGCCTCGGACGCTTCTGCGGCCGGGAAGATGCGTGTCTGCGGGAAGGAGAATTTCCCCTGACGGGCCAGCAGCAGGATTTCGTCCATGACGCCATACAGTTTCCTGTGCGGCATCATCCGATCCATGTCGAAGGAGAAATAGGCCAGATTTTCATTGAAAGGCATCAGCTCCAACACCCGATGCTCCACGATGTCCCGCTTGCCGATCTCCAGAAAACGCCCCATCGGCGCCACGAGCCGCAGGCTGTGGATCATCGCCTCACCGGGCAGGGAATTCAGCACCACGTCGACACCCCGGCCATTGGTGGCCTCACGGATGCCATCCACGAATTCCAGCGTCCGGGAGTCCCAGACACCCGCACAGCCCTGCTGACGCAGATAATCCCGCTTCTCCTGGCTGCCTGCCGTGCTATAGATCACCGCCTTTTTCAGCTGGGCAATCTGGATGGCGGCCTGCCCCACGCCACCAGCCCCGGCATGGATGAGAACACTCTCCCCTTCCTGGAGCTGGGCCAGGTGGACCAGCGTATAATAGGCTGTCACGAACACCAGCGGCAGACCGGCAATCTGCTCCAGCGAGAACGGCAGGGCCTCTTCCGACAGGGGCAGGGCACAATAGGCCAGTTCACTGGCCTTCACGATGCGGCGGGATGCAAAACTGTCGGGATAGACAAGTGCGAGCATGTCGCCCGGCTTCATGTCCTCAACCCCATCTCCAACCGCCTCGACCTCAACCACACATTCCAGCCCGAGAGCATCGCCGCTGAAGGTCCCTTCCGTCACGCTCTCTGGCAGGAGAGACATGGCTTTCAGCACATCCTTGAAGTTGAGGCTGGCCATGCGGGTACGGAGCCTGACTTCGCCCGGACCCGGCTCCGGCACGGCAAAAGCCTGCCATGTGACACCATCCAGTGTCCCAGACCGGCTGGCCTCGAGGCGGACACCGACGGTACCATCATCCTGTCCCCCCATGATCTGCTCCAGCAGAACAGGCTGGGGATCGGGCTCCAGTGGCGGAGATACCAGCCGCTGGACCATGCGTTCCACCATCTCCCCGGCTGGAGCCGCCCCATGGCCAGCCCCGCCATCAGCCTGACGCAGCCAGACCGTATCCTCCGATGTGTCCTCAAGAACGAGTTCGGCCGCAATATCCTCCAGAAAGGCCTCTGTGCCCTCGGCAGGAACATCAACACACCGTACGGCGAGGTCCAGAACACGCTCAGCAGCAGCACCACGAAACAGACCATGGAAGGCCCGCTGGAGCGCCTGCGCCTGCCCATCCCTGCCATAAGCGCCACGGGTCACGATGATGACCGGCAGGCGCCGCTTGCGTGCCCGTGTCGGCACACGCTGGAACAGCGCCACGCAGGCGGCCATATCATCAAGGCACTGCTGGTAATCATCCCCGCCATGCGGGAACAGCACCAACGCCCGCTGTCTGGCGAGGAACGGTTCCTGATCCAGCTGCTCCGCCAGATCAGCCCCATCCAGACGGGAACTGACGGTCAGCTCGGCACCATTATCCTCCAGCAGGTCTGCCAATCCGGCTACCAGCCCATCACCTTCACCCAGCAGAGTGATGGCCAGCGGTTCGCTCAGCAACACCTGTCGCTCCGCACTCATCCAGTTTGGCGCATAGACCAGCCGTGCCGCAGATGACGCCTCATGCCCGCCACGGGCCACACGGCGACAGCACAGGCCCATCACCTCGCAGAGCAGCTCACCCTCCGGTGTGAAAAGCCGCAGATCGGCCACGATCTTGCGGCAGGTCCGCAGGGTTGGCGTCACCATCACATGGGCCCGGGAGACCTTCTGCCCCATATAGCTGATACGCTCGATGGACGCCGGAACGTACACGTCCTTCTGCTCCTCAAACGGGAAAGCCCCGATGAGAGCATGCATGGCACCATCCAGCAGTGCCGGGTGCAGATGATACTCCTCCAGCGTGGCGGCCTGCCCATCCTCAAGGGCAATCTCCGCCACGGAATACCCTTCACCACGATACAGGTGCCGCAGGGTCTGGAAGGTTGGTCCATAATCCAGCCCCATGGCGGCAAAAGCCTCGTAAACCTCTTTCCCTTCAAAATGGGCCGTTCCCGCACACAGGGCTGCGAAATCAAAATTCCTGTTCTTTTCCGATGCTGCACCCCATGGAGCCGCCTGAAGGATGGTGGCCTGCCCATGTGTCTGCCAGTCCCCATTCCAGGCCACGGTCTCGCTGTCAAAAACGAGACGGCGGGTCGCCATGTCAAACCGCCACATGACAACCGGCGCCTGCCCCTCCTGCACGACCAGCGGTGTGCTGATCGTGATGTCCTCGATCACGGCCGGAGCTTTGGCCTCCAGCTGGGCATGAGCCGCAAGAGCAGCCTCGACATAAGCAGCCGCCGGGAAGAGCGCCATACCGTGGACCTTGTGGTCCATCAGCCATTCCATGGAGGCCACGCCGATATCAGCCCTCCAGGCACGGCTTTCCAGCAGACTGGGCGCGCCGAGAACGGGGTGGACCTGCGTATCCAGGCGGTCACGGCGGGAGGCCTCGGTCTCCAGCCACATTTTTCCCCCTTCTTCCCACCGGTAGAAGGGCAGCTCCATCCGCTCCGGCCGCAGGACATGTCGCCAGTCCGGCTCTGCCCCGCTGAGTGTCAGGCGGACAAGGGCCCGCAACAGCCCTTCTGCATCATCCTGCATGCGCCGCAATGTCGGAATGACAGCCACCTCGTGACGTCCCTCCCCAGCACAGCCTGTCACGGATGCCCCCAGCACCGGGTGGGCCGCAAGCTCAAGGAAAATGACGTGACCATCATGCAGCAGAGCCCGTATGGCCTCATGGAACAGGACCGGCTCCCGGGCATTGGCGTACCAGTAGGCACCATCATGCAGCGCCCCATCGTCCCACAACCTGCCCGTAACGGTGGAATAGAGCGGAATCGCTGGAGCACCGGGCTGGAGATGGGCCAGTGAGGACAACATCTCTGCCTCGATCGCAGCCATGTCAGGACTGTGATAGGGCACATCCACCTTCAGGAACCGGGCAAGCACGCCTTCCCTCTGGCAGTCTGCCTCCAGCACGGCAAGGTCATCACGGAGGCCAGCCACCGTGCAGGACTCACTGCTATTAATGGCAGCCACAGAGAGCCTGCCACCGAAGGCCTCCAGCCGTTCTTCCAGCAGGCTGCGGCCCATGCCGACAGCCAGCATGGTGCCCCGGCCTGCCAACGTCGCCTGAAGGCGGCTGCGGTGATAAATGACTGTCACGGCGTCTTCCAGCGTCAGTGCCCCACTGACATGCGCCGCTGCCACCTCTCCCACGCTATGGCCGACAATGGCGCCCGGCGTTACGCCATGCCGGGCAAAGAAAGCTGCCAGACATATCTGCACAAGGAAAATGGCAGGCTGGGCAACTTCCGTCTCCTGAATACGGGATTTCTGTTCCGGCTTCAGCAGTTCAGCCCGCAGGGACCACCCTGCCATCTTCATGAACAGTTCATCACAGCGCCGGGCCAGCGCACGGACCTCCGGCGGCCCCTTGCGCAGGAGATAGCGGCCCATCCCCCACCATTGCGGCCCCATACCAGAAAAAAGGAAAACCGGCTTTACAGCCTCATCCACAACAGCCTTGCCCGTGAACAGGGCCGGATGGGTCCGCCCTTCGGCCAAAGCCTGCAAGGCCTCACGGGCCTGGGGGATCTCATCCTCTCCCCGGGCCGGGAGGATCACCGCCCGCTGCCGGAACCGTGCCCTGTACCGGGCTGCCGAGAAGCAGAGAGCCTCCCACAGGCCATGCCCGGCCTGCCCACCTTCCAGCCGTTCGGCATACGCTTTGGCCATATAGCCCAGCGAGGGCTCCGCAAACGTACTGAGCAGCAGCGGCACACGCTGCATGAAACCCGCCGGACGAACGCCTTTCAGCCGATGATCCCGCACGGCCCGACGCTGGGCCACCTTCCGCTCCGCCTCGGTCGGGCGGCGCAGCAGGGCCACGGCATTCGTCCCGCCATAACCGAAGGAATTGACAACCGCATACAGCTTTTCCCGCTCAGGCAGAGCCGTGGCCTCTCCCTGCGCCACCTGTACGCGATACTCCTCGAACGGAATGGCAGGGTTCAGCTCCTTCAGGTTCGCCTGTCCGGGCACCATGCCATGTTCCAGACACAGCATGGTCTTGAGAACAGCCACAGCACCAGCTGCCGCTTCCATATGCCCCAGATTGGCCTTTACCGAGCCAACGAGAATGCTGCTTCCCTCCGGCTGGTACTGCCCGATGGCCCGTGCAATGGCCTTGGCCTCGATCGGATCGCCAACAGGCGTCCCCGTGCCATGTGCCTCGACATAGGCCACATCCCGCGCTGCCACATTCGCCCGACGCAGCACATCCCGGATCAACGCTTCCTGCGCCCCGGCATCCGGCATGGTCAGAACCGGAGTCCGGCCATCCTGGTTCACACCGGAGCTGCACACGACACCCCGTATGTCATCCCCATCCCGCATGGCATCCTTCAGGCGCTTGAGCATGAGGACCACGCAGCCCTCACCACGCCCATAGCCATCCGCATCTGCCGCAAAAGATTTTGACAGGCCATCCTTGGCCAGAAAATGGCCCTTGGTCATGAGCATGGCCGTCTGCGGGATCACCATGAAGTTCACGCCACCTGCCAGAGCCACGTCACACTCACCAAGACGCAGACTGTTGCAGGCCTGATGCATGGCCACCAGCGAGGATGAACAGGCTGTATCCATGGCAATGGCTGGCCCCTGCAACCCGAACACATGGGCAAGACGGGCCGCATACATGGTCATGCAGGAAGACACCGCCGCAAACTGGTCACGAATCTGCGACTGCATGAAAGGGCTGCCACACTGGACGAGCTGGTCCTGTGTGAAGCTGCCCATGAAAACACCCGTCCTGCTGCCCTCGAGCGTACGGGGAATCACACCGGCATTCTCCATGGCACGCCAGCTCACATCGAGCAGAACACGCTGCTGGATGTCCATCACCATCCCCTCACGGGGAGAAATGCCAAAAAACAGGGGCTCGAACTGATGGTCTTCCGGCCTTACGAAATGACCATACTGCATGGTCGTCTTGCCCGGGGTCTGGTCAACCGGGTCATAGAACCGTCTGCGCCCCCAGCGGTCATCAGGAACAGGCACGCAGCCATCCCGACGCTCCAGCAGAAACTGCCAGAGGGCATCCCTGTCCCCCAGCCCGGCTGGCAGAATACAGCCAACACCAATGATGGCGATTTCATCGGAAGTGTATGTCTGGCTCATGAATGATCTGTTTCCTGTTCCCGGTTGGTCCAGCAGCTATCCTGCATCATGAAAAGGTCAGGCCTGCCCTCTATGCAGCCCACGCTGGATATAGTCCTTCAGCGTCGCTTCCAGCCTGCGTCTGTCCACGTGGCCCTCCTGTGTGCGTGGGATTTCCGGCACCCAGATCATGACGACCGGCGGCAGTGCAGGGTAACGCTTCCGCAGGCGGGCAGACAGGGCCTGCTCATCAAACGACTCATGAGACACGATGGCCGCATAAAACCGTTCCTGCCCCTGCCCGTCCGTCATCATGAAAACACCCACGTCCCTGATCCGTGTTTCGGAGCGCAGGATGTCTTCCACCACCTCCAGGTCGAACTTGGCGCCACCGGCATTTACCAGCGCATCCATTCGCCCCCGCAGATGCAACCCACCTCTGGCTGACATGAAGCCCCGGTCTCCCGGGTAAAACCAGCCATCCCGGAAGCGCTGTTCCGCCGCCGGGTTGTCATCCACATAGCCCCGGACAACACCACCGCCACGGATGCGGATCTCACCCACCTCTCCTGCCGGTACCCTGTTGCCCCCGGCATCCACGATCTCGACATCCACCCACGGCAGGGGAGCACCGACATCATCCTCACTCCTGCGCTGATCGGCAGGCATGGCCGCCACCAGGCCGCTTTCATCCGTCCCGTACACGACCTGAACATGCGGCGTGAAACGTTCTGTGGCCTCCTTCAGAAGACTGTCGGACAGCCTGCCCCCCACGATGCTGAGATAGATATGGCTCATGGGACGCCCCTGTGGTGGCAGGGCACGCAGAAGATGCCTGAGATGAACCGGCGTCATGACGATCATGAGGGCAGGCGCCTGCATGACTTCCGTCCCGATATTCTGGGCATCGCTGCTCCGCAGCGTGGTGCCACCTGCAAGGGCGGCCCCCATCATGAGAAACCCGCTCAAGGATTGCGGGCCAACCGTGCAGAGCAGCTGTGGCTTGCCCACCATACGGCTCTGGCCCCTGCCCATGCGGGTAAAATACTCCACCATGTCATGATAGATGATCCGGTGCAGCTGCTCCTCCACCTCACCGAAGCTCAGCTCCAGCAGATGTGGCTCCCGGCCTGTCCCGCTGGCCAGGGCAGCACGGCATGGGGCCGACCGCTCCACAGGGACAGGCGGGTAGTAACAGGACGCATCATCATCCTCCACATTGGCGAGGGCACGGCTGAACCAGTCCTCACCGAGAGCCAGACGCCCCTCACCGGGAAGCAGGCCGCCCGGACCGTGGAGGATGATGAGGTCCGGGCGCAGGGTGGCCAGCTCCTCCTCCGAAACATCCCCATTGGACAGGGAAGCAGATACAAGCCCCAGCCGGCCAAGCGCCAGGGTCAGTGCCCAGTGCCGCCATGTATCGGGGCACTGCACGGCCACACGATGAAGATTGAGGGAGCGCAGCCCCTCCAGCGCATGGGCCAGACGGCTGACCGTTGCCTCCAGCAGGGCATAGGACCGCTTCCGGGACAGGCTGCCAAACGCCACCTCGTCTCCTGTCATCCGGGCATTGTAAGCTACAAAGCGGTCCAGCATCGTCTCACCCTCCCATGCGGCCTGTCGGAAAACCCGCCGCCATCCATGTCTCTCTGACAACCAGAAGACGCCATTGATTAATGAATGTCTTTTATATCGTTAACGAGTGACGAAAACATCCCTGCCGTACAGCTTTTTCCTGCCCCCGGCAGCAGTCTCATCCGCAGAGACATCCATAGACCTGCCGTATCTGCGCACTGACCCTCTCTGGCGCATAGGCCCGGGCCGTACACCGCCCCTGTTCCACCATCTTCAGCAGAGCGGAACTGCCGGAAACATATCCCTCCAGCGCCATGGCCAGGGAGTCCACGATGCCTTCCATATCCTCCGGGGAATGCCAGAACCCGTTCTGCGGCGTGGCGTACTCACGCCCACCACCACCATGATACCCCACGACAAGGCAGCCTGCCGCCATGGCCTCCAACGCCGTGATGCCAAGAGCCTCCATCCGTCCCAGAGCAAGACAGACAGCGGACTCACCCATGAGGGCCGCCACCTCCGCCTCACCCCTCTTTTTCAGAGGGATCCACGGATCGTTGGAAAACTGGGGATACTTCAACGACAGCATGTCACGGAACAGGCAGACATAGGCTGGTATCCCTCCCTGATGGGGCCATTTCCACTCAGCACAAAGGATCTGGAGTTTTTTCTGCCGTGGCCTGAACACAGCTCCATCCACCACGGGCGATGTGACAGGAACAGCCTCCAGTCCCAGCACCCGCTGGATCAGATGCGCTGCCTCCATCCCCGGAGCCAGAACCTGCGTCACGCCCCAGTCCCTCAATTTTTCAACTGATGGCCTGTATGTGAAGAAATAATAGGGATTCTGACAGAAGATGATCTTCTTCCCGGCCATGGGCTGGCGGATCATGTCCGCATACCATCCATCCAGCACTTCGGGAAAAACGACCATATCCTCTTCTGCAAGGTCCTTCACATCCCTGCAGACCAGCGGCAGCATCTCCTGCCCCAACCATGACGGCAAGCCTTCGGACTGCAGGACCTGCGCCTGAAATCCCGCCTGACGGAGCAGGAAAGCGTGGCGGTAGACTGTCTTGATGCCGCCAGAAACGAGATCCCGTGGGAAGCAGTTCAGAAAAATGATTCGCCCCGCCACCAGTCAATCTCCCAGCCCACCACTGCACCCTGCCCACTACGGGTAGAGAATGACTGGAATATTTACAATTTACTAATAAAAAGTAAATATCATACCTCTGGAATCATTCCTCCTTTCCACGCTTCCCGGCAGGTGAAAGCACATCCAATACAAGGCCGGGTGTAAGAATCTGTGGCAACACCTGCTCCGCTCCCCCAGAAGGATAATACAGGTATAGCGGTACCCCATCACGATCATGGGCCCTAAGAAACGCCGTGATCCGCTCGTCCCGGCGGGTCCAGTCGCCCCGCAGGATGGTCACGCCATGCTGCCGGAATGCCTGCCGGACAGACGGAACATCCAGCGCCACGTGCTCATTGACCATGCAGGTCACACACCAGGAGGCTGTCATGTCCACAAAAACTGGCTGTCCTGCGGCCCTCAGAGCAGCCAGACGCTCTGCCGAAAACGGTTCAATGGCAGGGCCATCCTGTCCCTGTATCGCTGCTCCGGTCTTTCCGGTGGCTGCGACGGGAGAGCCAGACTCATCATCCATCACCACACTGCGCCCCAGCCCGGCAAGACAGACCAGCAGGCACAGCAAGGCAAGCAGGCGGCAGCCCAGCACGAAACGGGGTGCCTGCCCCAGCATGGCCCGCTGCTGCGCCAGCCCGTACAGCCAGCTCCCCAGCCCCAGAAGCACGGCCCCTCCGGCCATCAGCAGTACTGCATCTCCCCCACGCTGAAGCACCGCCACCCAGAGCAGCCACACGCAACTGGCCAGCAAAGGAAAAGCCAGCAGCTGTTTCAGACGTTCCATCCAGCCACCGGGACGTGGCAGACGCTGGGCCAGTCCCGGCACAAGTGCCAACACGCCATAAGGTGCTGCCAGCCCCAGCCCCATGGAGAGAAAGATCAGCAGGCCAGACCAGATCGGCCCACCCAGTGCTACAGCAATGGCGACCCCCATGAAAGGTGCCGTACAGGGCGTGGCCACGATCACCGCCAACAGGCCCGCCAGAAGATCACTGGCCGGACCATGCCCTGCGGCCATCTGCCCGGCCCGCCCGGCCAAGCGCCCCCCCGTTATCTGGAACACACCCAGCAGATTGAGCGCCATGACAAACAGCAGCCAGCCAACCCCCACAACAAAAGCGGAAGACTGGAACTGGAACCCCCACCCCACGGAAGAGCCTCCATAACGCAGGGCCATCATCAGGGCACCAAGAAGGGCAAAGCAGCCCATGATGCCCAGAGTGTAAAAGGCTGCACTCCGCCAGCGTGTCCGCCAGCCAGCTCCCCCCATATGGGCAAAGGAGAGGATCTTCATGGCCAGCACGGGAAACACGCAAGGCATGAGATTGAGAATGACACCCCCCAGAAAAGCCGAGAGCAGGCTGCTCCAGACGGGCCGTTCCCTGTTCCCGGTGGCAGCCACGACGGGAACAGCCGGACTGGCGCCAGACACTGGAACCGCCGTTACCTGAAGGGCCGACCGGCTGCCAGCAGCATCCACCAGCACGACAACACCAGCCAGCGGTTTCTGCCAGAAAGGCGGATGGGCGTAGGAATCCGGCTTCAGTGTCAAAGCCAGCTGCCCGGTCTGGACAGACAGGGGCTGCGGCGCATTCTGGGCGATCACGCCGCCCTCCTGTGGCAGAAACCAGGCCTGCCGCACCGTATCGGGCGAAAGGCCAGCTCCATGCAGGGTCAGCAGACCATCGGGGCCAAGACGGGCCTCAAAGGGGGAAGGCTGGGGCATGGCCGCATCGGCCCGACGGAACAGGGCTGCCTCGGCAGCATCCGGCACGACATCCGAGGCAACAGCAGGCAATGCAAGGGAAAAGACGCCTTTTTCGGGCACGCAGACATCCGCACAGACCAGCCAGTCTGCACGGGCCGTGACCTGCACCGCACCTGCCCCCCGCACCTGGAGGGGAACCCGCACAGGCAGCAGCACATCCCCCTGGTAAGCATAGGCCATCAACCCGCCCTCTGGAATGCGCTCCGGCACGGGCCATGCGACCGTGTCCGTCCCGCCGGACCGGCTGCCACTCACCATGACATGGACATGCGGCGCCTCACCGGCATCACCGGGATTCTGCCAGTATGTGTGCCAACCGGGCTTCAGCTGGAGCCTCAGCCCGACCCGCAGCGTGCCCCCGTCAGCCTGACTCTCCTCCTGCCCAACAGCATCCACCGCACTGACAAGAGTAGCCGTTGTATGGCTGGTCACGACCGGTGTGCTCTCCGCCGCCCGAACAGGAGAGGCCAGAAAGACCATCCCGCTCACCATGGCAAACACAGCCATCATCATCCTGCCAATATGCCGCGCCATCCGCTTACCCTCCCTTTCATGATTACCAGACAGCCCCGGAACCTGTCCCCGTACCCCGGGCAGGCAGCACTGGCCCATAGCATTGGCCCATATCCGTCTTAAAGACATAATTGCTGCCTACCGTCCCCAGTTCACTCTTTCACAGACCATGATAAGCCATGACCACACATCCCGCCCCATCCGACCATCCCAAAGCAGGCCCGTGGAACCGCCTGATAGCCCGCAGCATTGATCTGGACATCTACGGAAGCCTTCTCATGCTGCCAGTCTATGGTTCCATCCACCAGCTGGAAGACATATTTCCCACATTGCAGACAATCGGCAGTGCATCCTTCAGCCCCATGATGCCACGCTGGGATACCCTCATCGCCAGCCTGCTGCTCATCTTTCCCCTCTCCATGGTGCTGGATGCCCTTGTCTGCGCCTGGTTCGGCAATACGCTGGGCAAGCACCTCCTCGGCATCAAACCCTACCGTACCAATGGCCGCCCCCTCGATCTTTCCACCTGCCTGAAACGCAACTATCTCATCTATGTTGCCGCCTATATGGGGGGCATGGATGTCCTGTCACCGCTGGCAGGCCTCATGCATTACATACGCTACAGACGCACCGGAACGACTTTCTGGGACGAAGAAATGGGCACGGTCGTCCGCTCCCTGAAAAGTAGCGTCGCCCGCACGGTCACAATCACCATCCTGTGGTTTCTGGTCTCAATCCCGCTCACCATGATTGGAAACCTGCTCTTCCCGTCCATTCTGAACAACATCAGCACCGTGACGCCCGCATCCCTGCAGAAACCGGCCACTCCCTGAAAGACTACAGGCCATAATAGCCCTGGGCCTGGAAATGGGCTTTCACCAGCGCCACGAAACACGCCCGTTCATTCAGGGCAAGCAGCAGGCTGCGCCTGTCCAGCTCATGCCCGGCCCTGATGGCTGGCAGAAGCCTTTCCGCCACGGCCCGCCGATGACGGATCTGCCGATAATGGGACACATAGAACAGGGGACTCTCCAAGGCATGGCGAAGGATGGCACCATCCGCTGGTGGAAAGCAGCTCCCAAGCCACACGAGAGCTGCCTTCAGGCAGCGGATGACAGCGGGTTCCGACTCTTCTTCCGGGATGAGGAACCACCTGCAACGATTGACCAGTGCTGATGTCCGGCTGGTCAGGTATGCTGTGAAAGGCGCCAGAACGAGACCGGCAATCACCGGCAGAAACCAGACCAGTAGCGCCTCCCCTGACAGAACTCCCTCTGAAAGATGATCCAGCAGGGTAGCGCCGTAAGCAAACTGCTTCTCCAGCACCTGCACCAGCCCCAAGGCCCCCGCCAGACCAAGGGCAGAACACCATCCGTAATCCTGCAGGCAACTCCGGAATGTCAGTGGGGCATCATCTCTCTGCTGCCCTGCCCAGCGGACGGATGACCGCCTGAAACAGGCCAGCAGGAACTTCACGATGAAGCACATGAGAACCGGATTGAGCAGAAAGGCAAACAGCATCTCCAGCAGGAAACTGAGCAATAATCTGCCACGACCACCATACTGCCTGGCCACAGGACGCCGCATGGCAACGGCCAGGGCAATCAGCCTTGGCGACAGCAGGAAGATCATGGCCAGCACGAACAGTCCGGCAAAGGCCAGCCTCACACTCTCCAGCTCCCCCGTTCCCTCTGCCCCCATGCCCGCCTCCAGATGGGCCAGTGTATAAACGGATGACACCATGAACAGAACACTGAGCGGCGCCATGAAATAGGCCAGTGCCCCCATCAGCAGGGTTTCCCTGTGCACCCCCTGAACCCTGTCTGCCGACAGAAAGCGGACATTCTGGAAATTGCCCTGCATCCATCTGTTCTCACGGGCCAGAAAGCCCGAAAGATTGGCCGGGAGCTCCTCATAACTGCCCCTGACATCCGCAAGAAACCAGACTTCATGGCCTGCCCGCCCCATCATGGCGGCCTCGGCAGTATCATGTGAGAGCGGCCTGCCGCCCCATGGCCTTTCCCCCGGAAAATCCGGCAACAGGCAATGCTTGATGAAGGCATCCGTCCGTATGATGGCATTGTGCCCGATATAGCTGCCATGCCCCATGGAAAGAGCCTCCACCGCCTGGGGAAAGACAGCTCCCTGGAGGTGGCTGCTGAACTGCATGAGCCGCCCGAAAAAGGATTGCCGCAGGACAGGCAGCGGGCTGGTCTGGATGATGCCGACATGCGGGTTGCCTGCCATCATTTCCAGACACTGATGGACACAGGCCCCCGACACGATGGAATCAGCATCCATCACGTAGAAACAGGCATAATCCCGTCCCCACCGGCGAAGAAAGTCCGTGACGTTACCCAGTTTGGCATTGGCGTTATGTGCCCTGCGCCGGTACCGGACTGTCACACCCGGATAACGCTGCCTCAAATGATAGAGGGTGGCCTGTTCGGTCAGGACATGTCGTACGTCCGTACTGTCCGACAGCAGATACAGGTCATAATGATGGAGCTTCTCTGGCACATCCTGGCTGAGTGTCTCGATCAGGGATGCCATGCCAGCCCCGACCCGGTGCATCTCCTCATGATGGACGGGGTACAGAATGGCACAGCGCTCTTCCGGCCCCGGCTCCCTGGCCCTGTGTGCCGGATGGCAAGGATTCCCCGCCGCACCCCGGCGGGCCAGCCGGTAACCGACAACCATCTTCACGAAGGCATATGTCGCAAGAAAGGTGAACAGCAGATACAGGGCCGCATAAAGGCATGGCAGGATTTCATGGTCGTCCAGATCGGGAAACAGGGTCCCACTGGCCAGGCTGAACATGAAACCGGCCACCAGCAGGGAGACAAGCAGCATTTTCCGCCGCCGTCGGGCCATGATTCTTACCCAACCCGGCTGTCTCTGCCCCCCTTTGGGACATGCCTGCCAGACCAGATGGCGGATGATCTTCTTCCAGTCCGTATCAAACCGCATGATCTGGAGAGGCAGCCGTCTGAATCCATCGCCCGATGCACCGCCATCAGTTTCCTCCCGCTCCAGAAACCGGTTGAGGGTCTCGAATGACGTGATCTCCCCATCCACGCCTCCCAGAATGTCCCTGTAGGGAGAAAAATCAAACGGTATCGCCCCTTCTTCCTCCTGCCCGTTCATCGGGCAATGGAGGCCAGAACCCCCGCCTGAAGCATGAGGGAAAAAACCTTGAAATAAGGCACCCATGATGACTCGGCGACATAGACGACATCACCATCCTCCAGCAGGAAACTCTGTGCGACAAACAGGCCGTAGGTCCGGTCAAAACGGATTTTCAACAGATGAGGCGTGTCATGATCCCGTCGCAGCACGAAGATGGCCCGGCTGGAGGCGGCGTCCCGTTGCAGGCCGCCTGATATGGCCAGAATGTCCGCCAGTGTCGGACATGTTCCGAAAGAATAGATACCCGGCCGTGATGCTCCCCCACCCAGAACCGGAATCCTGATGGAGGCCTCCTTCTTCACGATCACCCGGTCATGTGGGGCCAGATGAATGTCATTCACCAGCCCATCATCCAGCGGCAGGGCTCCAACCACCTGCCCATGTCTGACAACAGACACCACAGTTTCAGGCCGAACAGACACAGGCTGCCCATCACTGGGCCCTCCGGCGGGCGCAGGCGGCCCTCCCCCCATGGCTTCCGCCAGAACATGGGCCAACATCAGCCCACCAGGCTGCCACCGCACCTCCCCGGGTGTCTTCACTTCACCCAGTACAAGTACGGAATCAGCTTCCCACCGGCCATCCGGTGCTTCCTCCTGCACGATGACTGACGGATGGCTGAACACACGCTGTGCCGCATAAAGGCGGGACAGCTTCTGCTGGATGCTGGCATAGGTCAGGGACACCACCCGGACAGCCCCCACATAAGGCAGGGTGACCATGCCATCCCGCAATACGGGGAAATGCCCCAGCTTCATGATGGCTGGCGTGTCTCCCCCTCCAGCAAAAGAAAGAATGGACACGCTGAGATCATCCCCCACATGGATGACTGGATCCCGGGTGCTGTGCCCTGCATCAATGGCCCATATGGCCTGCCGGACCCGCAGCTTTTCTGCCTCCCGCATCTGCCCGGCCATGATCGTGGCCTCTCTCAGGGTAATGTCCTGCATCACAAGGCCAGAAAAAAGCCGCCTGCTGTCCTGCCTCTGGGGCTGGGCTGTCAGCTCCTTCACGCCTGGGCCGCCACTGGGCAGGTCACACCCTGCCAGAACCGGCACCAGCAGGGCCATGAACGCCAGAGAACAGAAAAACGGGCCCCTCATCATCAAGCCAGAGCAACATACAGGACCAGCCCTGCGACCAGCGCAATGGCGCTACTCCACCAGAAGGCCGGTCTGAGAGGCGTGTCCTCCACAACAGGCCCGCTGACGGTTTTCAGGAAGTAATGCCCCATGATGGCATTTGTCCTGACAGTCTCACAGGCGGCCATTTCGGCATCCAGGATACTGGAAAGGGACCTGACCTCACGAATCAGACGATCATTTTCCAGGATGACATGCCGTGGTGTCACGCTCCGTTGGCGCAGAACCTCCTGCTCGCCCTCATAGGCCATCACCTCCCTGTGCATGGCTTGTGCGGCATGGTCCACATCCTCCTGAAGGGCCGCCTGCCTGCCCTTCAGGGCTGCCTGGTCCGCCATCAGCCGGAACTGCGTCTTCAACACCGTATCGTAAAAGCCGCTGCCCTCATAAATGCCGGAAGACAGGATATTGTCGGCAATCACCTGCTCATCATGAGCCATGACCTGCCTGATCCTGTTGATGGAGGCCTCATGCTCATGCAGCAACAGATCATCCTGCTCGACATTCAGGTGAGCCAGCCGGGCCCGGGCATCGCCAAGTATCTGCCCTGTCAGACGTTCGGCGAGAGCCGCAGAAGGGGCCCGGAGGGTAAATTGTACGAGGCCATTCTTCTTCCCGACATCAATATCCACGATGTAACGGTCATAATAGCGGTAGAGAGCATGATCATCGTGCGAAAACAGCGACAGAACGCCCCCGAAACTCTGGACGGGATCTGTGAAATCATACGCCTCTGCAAGATTCACGTTCGCCCTGAGGGCCCTGAATTCCTCATAGGACAGCACGAAAGCCTGGAAGAGATAATTCCCCTCATTCCGGCCATCCGGGCCTGTAAAAACTCCCCCGCCACTCCCCCTGCTATCGGGCTTCTCCACGACAAGGACGGTCTGTGTTCTGTAAAGAACTGGCGAGAGAAACGCATAATAGGCCAGCGTTACCAGCAGGGGAACCAGCAGGAGAAAACGCACGGCACTTCCTTTCGTTTCCGTCAGGAAAACACAATCATGCAGACCATCTGTCGGGATGAGCATCCCATAATGACTGGACGCAATGCGTCCCTTCTTATTTTAACAATATATTAAATTTACGGAAACCATTTTCTCCTCCCCCTCCGCAGCCAGACACAAAAAAAGGAGGCCAAAGCCTCCTTTTCCTGAAAAAGCCCCATGAGAGGGAGTAACCCCTGTCTGGTTTCTCAGCGCATGATGCCCGTATGGCCAATGCTGTAGCGACCCGGCTGGGGCCAGACTGTCAGACCATGCGGTTCTGCCCCGACAGGAATCTGTTTCATGGCACCGCTTTCCGTATCAATGGCATAGACGACATCATCAAAACGGCCGGAGAGCCAGAGTGTTCTGCCATCCGCACTGACATTGCCCATGTCCGGGCTGCCACCACCGGGAATGGGCCAGGTCTTCAACACCTTGTCCGTTGCCATATCCACGACGGACACACTGCCCTTGCTGTGGCGTGGCCCATGCACCATGTGGGACCCACGGTTGGCAACATAAAGCAGCTTTGCATCACGGCTCGGATACAGCCCATGCGTTCCCAGCCCCGTGGGAATGAAACCCGTCTCCCTGAAGCTGTCGCCATCAATGATGAACACGCCATCAGCATGCATGTCGGCCACATAGAATTTATGCCCATCCGGTGCGGCGAGAACATCCTGCGGCATCCCCCCCTTGGAGAGTTTCAGCATCCCCAGAAGGGTACGGTTGACCGTATCCACCTTGGCCAGATAGCGCCCGAATTCGCAGGTGAAGATCGCATAACGCCCATCTGCCGAGAAGGCAGCATGATTGATGCCCTCACAGAGCGGAGCCTCGACAGACCCTTTCAGCACCATGCTGTGCGGATCACGGAAATCCAGACGGCGATGGGCTTCTGCCACAACGATGGCATTCTGCCCGTCCGGTGTGAAATACATATTGTAGGGGTCATCCACGGCAATGGCCTTGCCGGGCTTGCCTGTCAGCGGGTCGATCGGTGTCAGGGAGCCATCCGTGTGGCCCTCGCTGTTGTTGGTCACCCACAGGGTCCGCAGGTCCCATGAGGGGACGACGTGCTGGGGGGACCGCCCCACCGGGAACGTATCCACGACCTTGTAGGTCTTCGGGTCGATCACGGAGACACTGTTGCCACGCAGGTTGGGCACATAGATCCGCTCCAGATCATGCGCCACGACGGGGGACAGTTTGTCCGGGCCGCTGGCTTCACTGTAAATGTTGTGAATGTCCGGCACGGGCGGCATGCCCGGAATGGTCTGTACGACCAGCGCCTGCTCCGTCACGGCACCAGATGGTGCAGGTGGTGCCTTTGCCGTGGCGGATGGATCACCATCCGGAAAAGGCTTTGGCGAATCGGCAGCAATCGGTTCATCCTGCGGGTCAGGATGGTTGGCTGTCTGCTGGGCCTGCGCTGCCCCCGCAGCCAGTAATGCCCCCATTGCCAGAAACGAAATTTTGAGCCTCATGGGTGTCTCCTGTTGAAAGACGAAATGGCCTCAACGGCGGCCTGCACCTGCATGGCTGTGCCGACCCGGCCAAGTTCAGCCGTTGCCTGCCGCGGGTCACCACCATAGACACCATCGGCAGAATCCGGTTTTCCAGCCTGCCTCAGAAGCCCCTCCCGCACAAGGGACGGATCCACGGCCAACATGAGGGATGTATCGCTTATGTCGGCATGTTTCCCCAAAGCCACACCATGGCCCTGTCGGCGCAGGTAATCTGCGTACTGTCCGGCCACGACATCATAATAAGCTCCGACATACAGCACCCTTGCCGCCCCTTCACCAGCCCAGCGCCTGTTCAGCCTTTGTGCCAGAGCAGCCAGCTGAGCCTGATAACCACCATGGTCCCCCAGCAGCACAATGGTGGTGAAGCCCTGCGCCCTCAGGCTTTCCGCCGCTCCTTCCACCAGCCCGGCAAAAACGGCTGGTGGAATGGAGAGTGTCCCGGCAAACCGCATGTGGCCTGTGCGGGGCCGGGTCGAGCCTTCCGGCACATAGGCCAGCACGGGGGCCACCAGGGTTTGCCCTACCCTGCGGGCAATCCTGTCCGCCAGAACACGGGCCCGCACATCATGCTTGCCCACTGCCATGTAAGGCCCGCTCTGCTCCGTACCACCAACCGGGATAATGACCGTTCTGGTCCCGGCTTTAAGGCCGGCGTCAATCTCCGTCCAGCTCTGGCAGGCCAGCTCCACCTGCCGGACCGCAGGCGGACAGGCCGGAGACACCCCCTCCAGCTCTTCTGCCATGGCCGGAGCCACCAGCCCGGCCAGGCAGGCCAGCAGGACCAGCGGTCGCAGCCGGGGCCAGCACGGATACCCGGCCACCACCTTCACAGTTCTGTTGCTCATCCAGCGCCCCTTGTGCATTATCACCCCACCCCCATGGCCCCGGTGTTCCGGATACGGGTCCTGCACAAGCCCATGGCCTGAGCGGACTTCATCCGGCATACTGTCCCGGCGTACAACCACCAGAACCGTCATGACCGTGCCCCTGCTGAACACCCTGCCCTTTCTTACCCAGATGAACAATATCGACGACGCCGCCCACATCATCCAGATGGCCCTGACCCCCGTCTTCATGCTCTCCGGCATCGGCACGCTGATCAACATCTTCAATACAAGGCTGGCCCGTGTCTCGGACCATCTGGACAATGTCAACCGTCTGCTGGCCGCCCCTCCTTCCGAACAGGACCACCAGTACAGCTACGACACGCCGCAACGGCTGAAAACCCGCCAGAAACGCCTGACACGCCGCATTGTCGTGCTGGACCTTGCCATTATCCTCAACGGGCTGGGCGGGGCCATGACCTGCGGTGCGGCCATCGCCCTCTTTGTCGGCTCACTGGGAGATGCCACGACATCACTCTGGCTGCTGGCCCTCTTCGGCACTGCACTGGGCTGCACCGTGGCAGCCCTGCTGGCCTTTCTGGCCGATACGCTCCTCAGCTGGCATGGCCTGCGGCATGAAGGGCAGGTCTCCCTGCTTACTTCCCTGCTGCGCTCGAAGGCCAGCCACGCAAAACGGCATCACTGACCGAGGTTGGCAGCCCCACATAGCCCAGCCGGGCATTGATCTCTGCCCCATGGGCAAACCCCCAGCTGAAGAAGCGCTTCACACCCTGCCCCTCGGGCCGGTCCACGGCATCTTCCGGCACCAGAACATAGGTGGCTGACACGATGGGCCAACTCTCCGCCCCGGGCTGGTCCAGCAGATTGACGGCAAAATGGTCCTCCGCTTTCCATTCCGCTGCGGAGGCAGCGTCAATGAAGCCCTTCAGGGATGGCAGCACGAACCGCCCATCATGATTCTTCATCTGCACGATGCCCAGATGGTTCTGTGCGGCGTAGGCATATTCCACATAGCCGATGCTCCCTTCCGTCTGACGGACAAGGGCGGCAATGCCGTCATTGCCCCGTGCTCCAGCACCGCCAGCCCACTCCACAAGGGTCCCTGCGCCGATACGGGCCTCCCACTCCGGTGATGTCCGGGAAAGGTAGGATGTGAACACATAGGTCGTCCCGGCACCATCGGCCCGATGCACGGCCACAACTCCCATATCCGGCAACGTCACCCCGGGATTGAGAGCCTGGATGCGGGGGTCGTCCCAATCCGTGATGCGACCATCATACAGGGCTGCCAGTGTCGGACCGTCCAGCCGCAATGCCCCGGCGGGAACACCGGGCAGATTGACCACCAGCACCACACCACTCATGACGGTCGGAAACTGGTAGAGGTGCGTCTCTGCCAGACGGTTCGGGCTCATCGGCTTGTCGGATGCTCCAAAATCCACCGTACGTTCCACGACCTGATCCTGCCCGGCGCTGGAACCGACCGTCTGATAATTGACCTGAAGCCCTGCCTGTTCTCCCGCCGGAACGCTCCAGCTCTGATAGACGGGGGCAGCAAAGCTGGACCCTGCGCCCGTTATCTCCACATCCTCCGCACGGGCCACCCCGGCCAGGGCTGACGAAATGGACAGCACCAGCATGAAGGCCCTGCCGCAGTTCTTCCAGCGGAGAAGACGTTTATCTGTCGGACGCATAAATCCCTCGGCACACGCAATGATCACCTGTCTGCCGTTATAGCTTCGCCGACGCTTCAGACAATAAAAATATACCACAAGACAAAGAAAATTCTTTTTTGACACAAAAAAATGAGTAAATAGACATGAAGGCATGTGATGACTGCGGGAGATTTTCGTGAAACTGACAAAAAAATGTAATATAAATCCCTTTCATTACAGTTTTATGACAGTAATATTTCTGTCATACAGTGCATCACACTTCGCATCATCTGCCCATGCCGCCGGCACCAATGATGCAATTGCCCTGATGGAAAAACAGATACACGCCATGCAGGCCCAGCTCGAAGCCATGAAGCAGAAACAGACTGCCGAGAATCGGCGTGTCCGTGCTGAACTGGCCCGCCAGAGAGAACTGATTGAGGCCGACCCTTATGCCCCCCGGGAAAGGCTGCTTGGCTCGGCAGCCGCGGCGGGGCATCTGGCGTCCTCCCGGACCAGGCATGACGATGTATTCGGCCTTGGTGACAATGCCATCCTGACCCCTTCCCGCACGGCCAGTACCCCCTATGGCGAGCTGACAGCCATTCCACCCGCCCATCCAGACCTTTACAGCCCGCTGCGCCGGGGGCAGCTCCAGATTGGCGGTATCCGCCTGACTCTGGGGGGATATCTGGAGGCCGCAGGCGTCTGGCGCTCCCGCAACAGTGCTGCCGATATTGCCAGTGCCTATAACGGCATTCCCTGGCATAACCAGCCTGCCTCCCACATGAGCGAATTCCACCAGACAGAGCGGCAGAGCCGGCTGGCCCTGCTGGCAGAAGGGATGCTGACCCGGAAACTGGTAGCCGATGCCTATGTGGAGACGGATTTCCAGGGTTCCGGCTCATCATCCAACTCCCGCCAGTCAAACTCCTACGTCCTGCGTGCCCGTGTCGTTTATGGTGAACTGAAGAACCACGAAGATGGCTGGTACCTGCTGGGTGGACAGAGCTGGTCTCTCATCACGCTCTACAACAAGGGCCTGCTGGCCCGTGACGAACAGACCCCCATGGTCATCGAGGCCCAATACGTCCCCGGCTTCAACTGGACACGCAACGCCCAGTTCCGTGCTGTCAAAACCTTCGGCAAGGAGGAGCGTTACGCTGCCGGCCTGTCCATCGAAAACCCCAGTGCCATCCCGGCTGGTGTATCTCCCTGCTCCAACGCTGCCAGACACTGCACCACGACCGACCGGCTGACCGGCACGAACGTCAACAACCCTTCCACCTACTACACGACCGACCCGGCACCGGACCTCATCGCCAAGATCGCTGCCGACCCCGGCTGGGGCCATTACGAACTTACTGGCGTCATGCGCTTCTTCCGGGACCGGACCAGCACGCTGGGAGGAGGAAGCAACCATACCCGCATCGCCGGTGGAGGCGGGGGCGGCATGGTCCTGCCCCTCATCAACAGGAAACTGTATTTCCAGGCCTCCGGCCTTGTCGGCACGGGCCTGGGCCGCTACGGCACGTCCAACATGCCGGATTATACCTACGGGCGTAACGGTGCCGTCACACCCCTGCCGGAAGCCAACCTGCTGCTCGGCCTCTATGGCAACCCTCTCAAGACCCTGAAACTCTATTCCTATGCCGGGGCAGAAACTGTCCTCAGCCGCCGTTCCTTTGATGAAGATGGCAGCCATTACGGCTATGGCAACCGTGGTTTCGACATGCGGGGCTGCTTTACAGAACTCGCCACCAACTGTGCTGCCTCCGGCAACATCCGCACAGTGGCGCAGGCAACCGGGGGGTTCTGGTACACGGCCGCCAAGGGTGATTATGGCACCCTGCTGGTGGGGGGGCAGTATTCCCACACCCATGTGCAGGCCTTCTCCGGCGTAGGGGGCAAACCCAAAAGCGACGCCGACATGGTCCTGATGTCCCTCCGCTACCAGCCCTTCAATTGAGAAGGGCCGTTACCGCCCTTCCATCTCCAGCCCTTTACCGTAATCATCAATAGGAACGTCCCAAACAGCACAAGCAAGATCCGCCAACCATTCAGCACGCTGATGAATGGAATTCTTATCCCATTTGTCAAATGGGTGCATGTGCAACACAGCCCGATCAATAGCCGTATCACCTATATCTGGTCTTTCAGAAATAATCCTCGTCAAAAGATAGCGGGATTTAGGATAAATACGCCTCTTCTGGGAAAATGGCTTATTACCCAGCGACATATTGATTGATTTCTCAACAAGAGCCAGATTTCCTATGGACGAAATTAACCTTGGATCATCCACTCCAAGTCCAAACTCTTTAAATACATCCCCATTTGAGTTTTTAGGCAAAATATGTTCCAGATGAACTTCTTTCGAATTACAATAATATGAGAGAGGATGATTACCTCCATACGCATTCTTATCGACATGCTGAGTCAATTTCCCCAGAACGTAATCAAACTGATATTTGGGAAGAGACCTGTCATCCATACCTTTGAAAGTGGCATAAAACTTGTTTGCATGCTTCCTTTTTTGCGCCTGAAACGTTTCTTTTGCAAAATTTCTATAGTCTTCCATGCTTTTCACCTTGGTAAGGCGAAGAGACCACCTAGCAAACAAGGCCTCAAACGTTCGAATTTCTTCCTTAACAAGGATACATACGAACAAGAACGACTCAATATCCCGACAAAGAACCGAAAAAATCTCAGATGAAAGATGACGCCCTGCAAGAAGAAGAACGAGATACTGCCTCGCAGACGTGTGCTTTCTATACAAAAAGGATATATTTTCCAGAGTATAGCTATCTTTCCCATAACGATCTTTCTTATTCAGGAAACCAGCATAAGCCTCCAAGGCCTCCCTTAACCGTTCTGTAAAAGCAACCGGGCTATTCTTTAAACCGATTTTTTCATCATTCTTTATGAGCCATTCGTATAATTCATCCTTTGCAAGCCTAGGCACGCCCCATGTTGAAAAAATAAAATATCTCAGAAAACGTAATGGCTTCTCATTGATTTTATACAAATCATCTACAATAGATTTCCAACACTCCTTCAGATCTTCAAAATCTCTCTCGTCTGCACTCATGAACAGAAGATTTTTCAAAAGATCCATGGCATTCAAACCAATGCCACGATCATTAATCGTTTCAAATATCTTTAAAGCCCGTCCAAAACTATCCGTATATATCTTTATCAATTTGACATTCTTTATCAGATATCCAAAAAACTTTTTAATTTCCTCCCGAGAATCTTCCAGATCATCCGATAAAAACTGCCTTACCGTGCTGTAAGCAACAGAAATGTTTTTTATGGATCTCGTTTCAGCCTTTTTTATTGGCTGCCCCTCTATCAGATCATTAAAAACATTTCCTGCATCTTTATACTGTGGCTCAAGGTGAGCTCGAAGACAGTCATTCCCATCCTGGTCCGTATCAACATCAACGATACTCTTTTTAATTCCCTCCAGACTATCTTCACCAAGGCTGGACAGTTTATCTCTGATGGCACAGAGAATAATAAAAAGTGTCGTAACCCTCTGTTGACCATCGATCAGATCATCAGCTCCTTGCCTGGTCTGACTGGGGCAAACAACCATCGATCCAATAAAATATTCAGAACTGCCCCCCTCCTGCTGTTCAGCACGTATGTCCTCAAGGAGCTGCCTCACCTGAATTTTTTCCCAGACATATTCACGCTGATAGCTGGGAACAATATAGAAATCCCGGAACAATTCTTTTACACTTACGTCTCTTGATTCAATCGCTGCCATAAAACCCACCCACGAACTGTGTTTTTTAATGAAAATTAAAAAACACAATTGATTGAATTTATCAAACCTGAATTTGCTGATCGAAATTTATTGATATACTTGCCCCCCTCATCATCAGGAGACCCCATGCACATCACCATGATTGGCGGCGGTTACGTCGGGCTGGTATCAGGGGCCTGCCTGGCGGCCTTCGGGGCGAATGTAACTGTCATCGAGCATGATCCTGCACGGCTGGACCGCCTGAAAACCGGAACCATGCCCATCTATGAACCCGGGCTTGAAGAGCTGGTTGCCGCACAGCGGCAGGCGGGACGGCTGGCCTTTTCTGGTGATCTGGCCACCGCCCTCCAGAAAAGCCGGGCCGTCTTCATCGCTGTGGGAACACCCACCCGCCGGGGCAGCGGCCATGCTGACCTGAGTTACGTCCATGCCGCCGCACGGGCCATTGCCACCCATGCCCCTGACGGCCTGCTGATCGTCACGAAATCCACCGTCCCGGTCGGGACAGGGCGGCAGGTCGCCGCCATCGTGCGGCAGGCCCGGCCCGACCTGACCTTTCACATCGCCTCCAATCCCGAATTCCTGCGGGAAGGCCACGCCATTGCCGACTTCATGCAGCCGGACCGCGTCATCATCGGGCTGGAAGAACAGCTGGGGGCCCCCTCCACCGCCCGCACCCTGCTGGAAACACTTTACGCCCCCCTGTCCGGGCCAGAGGGCCGTCTGCTCTTCATGGGGCTGGAAAGTGCGGAACTGACAAAATACGCCGCCAATGCCTTCCTCGCCATGAAGGTCACTTTCGCCAACGAGATGGCCGATCTCTGCGAGGCCACGGGCGGGCAGATCACCGACGTGACCCGGGGCATGGGGATGGACCCCCGCATCGGCCCCCATTTTCTCACACCCGGGCCAGGCTATGGTGGTTCCTGCTTCCCCAAAGATACGCAGGCTCTGGCAACCTCCGCACGACAGGCCGGAACCCCCACGCAGCTCATCGAAACCACCATCGCAGCCAATGAGGCCCGCAAACGCCGCCTTGCCGAGCGCATCCTTGCTCTGGCCGGGGGTGACATCACACGCTGTACCATCGCCGTACTGGGGCTCACCTTCAAGGCCCATACGGACGACATGCGGCAGGCCCCAGCCCTGACCATCCTCCCCCTGCTGCACGAGGCCGGTGCCACGCTGCGGGCCCATGACCCGCAGGGCATGGAGACAGCCTGCACCCTGCTGCCAAAAGGCATCACCTACACCGCCACCCCTCTTCAGGCCGCCGAGGGGGCTGACATGCTGCTGGTCCTGACAGAATGGCCCACCTTTGCCGCTCTCACCCCGGACCAGCTCGCCCCCCGGATGCGTGGCAGGCTCGTGCTGGACTACCGGCAGATATGGCGGAAAGATGAATGGCTGGAAGCCGGCTTCCATTATCACTGTCTGGGCAGCGCCCCCCTGCCGCCACATACCTGCCCATAAAGCGGGCTATCCTCATGCGGTCAGGCTGCCTATAATGGTAGCCATCAATGACGGAATCATGAACGGGGGCAGGCTGACAGGGCCTGCGCCCTGTCCGTTTCCGCAGGCGGTACAATCCTGCCATCTCTTGTAGCCGGGAGTTCCTGAGTGAACATGCGTAACGTCCAGACCTGTCTTTCCCTGTTGCTCGGGCGCGGCATGTGCCTTGGTGCCATGCTGGGTGGAACCCTGATGGCCAGCAGCGCTCTGGCAGCCGATGTGCGCACTCCCCTCCATGCGGACGAGCTGGACCTCAGCGTGCCCTGTGCGCAGGTCCATATCCGGGCTGATGCCGCCCTGAAAGACAGCGTGGTGGTCGAAGAGGCTACCGGCCTCACCCCGGATATTCAGACAACCCGGGACGGGACGGAAAGCCATATCCGCCTCGCCCTGCACAACTGCCCAAAAGGCGGACGGCTGACCCTGCACCTCTCCAGCGACACGGCGCTGACATTGCATGACAGCCCACAGGCCCACATCACCATCAGTGGCACACTCACCACGCTGGAAAGCAATCTGGATGATGCGTCCCTTCAGGTGGACCGTGTGGAATCGCTGGACATGTCCATCTCCGGCACGACACAGGCCCACATCCACCAGCTGAACCGTGCAGCACAGCTCAATGCCACAGGGGGGAGCCACCTTGAGGTGGATACCGCCCTTCTCTCCGCCTTTTCGGCCCAGATGTCCGACAGCAGCCATCTTTCCATTACCGAAGGGCAGATTGACAGCCTGACACTGAATGCCTCCCAGCAGGCAGATGCCTCCATCATGGCCACGGTCAACAATGCCAGCATCACCACCAGCGATGCTGCCAGCGTCACGCTCAGCAAGGTGACAGGCACCGTGCAGGATGGGGGAACAAAGCACATCACCCACGCCAGCCCGCCAGAGGCCACCCCGGCAAAACAGGCCGCAGGACCGGCACCTGCCGCCCAGCCCCCCCAGCCGGATGGCCAGGCACAGGGGCTGAACAATCCTGCCGTTCCCCATGTACCGAAGCAGGCTGCCGGAACATCCACCCCTCCTGCTGGAACAGCAGCCGGACAGACGGCGGGAACACCCGTCCGGCCCGCAGTGCCCGCTGTTGCGCCCCCCGCCACACCGGCAGCAACACCCCCTGCGTCCAGCCCCGTTCCACAGGCCCCCACCCCCGCACCACCGGCATTAGCTACATCCCAGCCTGCCCCACAGGCGCCGCAGGCAGGCACCCCGGCAGGGCCGCAGAACACACCATCGCAGTGACCGGCAGAGAACAAAGGCAGACCGTGTGAGAGCTCTATCCCTTCCCTTCATCTTTCTTGGCCGTGGCATACTGGGAGGCCTGCACCATGCCGGGGCCCTCAGCCTGTTCGCCCTGCGGGGGCTGGGAGGCATTTTCCGCCTGCCCGTTTACGGGCAGGTCATTCTGTCCTGCCTGGTCGAGATCGGCTTTCTCTCGCTACCTGTCGTGGCCCTGACAGCCATATTTTCCGGTGCCGTCATCGCTTTGCAGTCCTATAGCGGCTTCAGCCAGTACCATGCCCAGAATGCCGTTGGTGGCATCGTGGTCATGTCCATCACGAAAGAGCTGGGGCCAGTTCTGGCAGGCCTCATGGTGGCTGGCCGCATCGGGGCAGCCATTGCGGCACAGATCGGCTCCATGAGGGTCACAGACCAGATTGACGCCCTGAACACACTGGCAACCGATCCAATCAAATATCTCGTCACGCCCCGCCTGGTGGCAGGTATCCTGGCCCTGCCGTTCCTCGTCCTGATCGCCGACATCCTGGGCGTTGCCGGGGGCTTCATCGTTGCAGTGGGGAAGCTTGGCTTCAGCCCCGCACTCTACATTCATGCCACCCATGCCTCCCTGCACAGCCATGACGTACTGGTCGGACTGCTGAAGGCGGCTGTCTTTGGATTTCTCATCACCCTGCTGGGCTGTTACGAAGGCTACAACAGCCGGGGTGGAGCCGAGGGTGTCGGCCGGGCGGCGACAGCAACCGTCGTCGCCTCCTCCATCCTGATTCTCGCCTTTGACTACCTGCTGACGGATCTCTTCTTTACCGCATGATGACGTCTTCCTCCTCTTCCCGGACGGCAGCACCGTCTGGCCAGCCCCGCCTCCGCATCCGTGGCCTGAGAAAATCCTTCGGAGACCGGACAATCCTCAACGGGATTGATCTGGATGTGCCAGCCGGGAAATCCACAGTCATCATCGGAGGATCCGGCAACGGAAAGTCCCTGCTGTTACGCTGCATCCTGGGATTGATCGAGCCTGATGAAGGCACCATCGAGATTGATGGCGAGAACATCATCGGTGCCTCGCGCAGCCGACGTGAAACCCTGCTGAAACGGATCGGAATGCTGTTCCAGAATGCTGCGCTGTTTGACAGCATGAGCGTGATGGACAACGTCCTTTTCGGTCTCACTGCCAAGAGCCATGGCCGGCGCCGTGATCGGGCCACGCAGGAAAAGGAAGCCCTGCGCCTGCTGGAACAGGTCGGGCTGGGACCGCATGTGGCTCCGCTCAACCCGGCGGAGCTCTCCGGCGGCATGCAGAAACGTGTCGGACTGGCCCGTGCCCTGGCCGGACAACCGGACATCCTCTTCTTCGATGAACCCACGACCGGGCTGGACCCCATCATGTCCGCCGTAATCGATGGTCTCATCAGCAGCTGCGTCACCCAGCGGGGGGCCACGGCGCTGACCATCACCCATGACATGACCTCCGTCACCCGCATCGGCGACCATGCCGCCATGCTCTACGGGGGGAAGATCATCTGGCAGGGACCGGCCAATACGCTGATGCACAGTGGCAATCCGATTGTCGATCAGTTCACCCACGGGCGGCTGGACGGCCCGATCCCCACCAGTGGCATGACGGCCAACCCTGCGGAAAAACGCTGACATGGCCCGGAAACCTGCCAGCCTGTTCGTCTGCCAGAACTGCCAGGCCCAATACCCCAAATGGACAGGCCGCTGCGAACAGTGCGGCGAGTGGAACACTCTGGAGGAAGAAACCAGAACCGCCACCCCCAGCCGTAGCGCCACCACACGAAAAGGTGCGGGCCTGAAAACGACACGGCTGGATGGCAAGGCCACCCCTCCGGCCCGGCTGGACACGAACATGGCGGAGCTGAACCGGGTGCTGGGCAGCGGGCTTGTGCCCGGCTCGGTCGTGCTGGTGGGCGGAGACCCGGGCATCGGCAAATCCACCCTCATGCTCCAGATGACCTGCGCTCTCGCCAGAGCGCAGCACAATGTCCTCTATGTCTCCGGGGAAGAGGCCATCGACCAGATCCGCCTGCGGGCACGGCGGCTGGAACTGGACCGTGACCCCAAGGCGCTGGACCAGCTGGAGCTGGCCGCCTCCATCAATGTCAATGACATCACGGCCTCGCTGGAAGAAAGACGGGCTTTTCAGGTCGTCGTCATCGACTCCATCCAGACCATGTGGCTGGAAGGCGTGGCCAGTGCCCCCGGCTCGGTCTCGCAGGTCCGCAGCTGTGCCTTCGAGCTGATCCGTCTGGCCAAGACACTGGGGTTTGTCCTCATTCTCATCGGCCATGTCACGAAAGAAGGAGCCCTTGCCGGCCCCCGTGTGCTGGAACATATGGTCGATGCCGTGCTGTATTTTGAAGGTGACCGGGGCCATCAATTCCGCATTCTCCGGGCAGCCAAGAACCGTTTCGGAGCCACGGACGAGATCGGCGTCTTCGCCATGACCGATACCGGCCTGCGGGAAGTACCCAACCCTTCCGCCCTGTTTCTGGCCGAACGGCATGGCAATATTGCCGGTTCTGCCGTTTTTGCCGGGCTGGAGGGAACACGCCCCATCCTGCTGGAGGTGCAGGTCCTGCTTTCTGCCAAAAGTGGTGATGGAGCCGCCCGCCGTGCCGTACTGGGCTGGGACAGCTCCCGACTGAACATGGTTCTGGCCGTGCTGGAGGCGCGCTGCGGACTGAAACTAGGCAGCCTGGATGTCCACCTCAACATCACCGGCGGGCTGAAGGTCACCGAACCGGCTGCCGACCTTGCCGTAGCCGCAGCCCTGATCTCCGCCGCCACGGGCCAGCCCACTGCCCCTGATGAAGCCTATTTTGGCGAGATCGGTCTTTCCGGAGAAGTCCGGCAGGTCAGCCAGACAGGCATCAGGCTGAAAGAAATTGCCAAGCTGGGCTTCCGGCAGGCAGTCATCCCCCGCCATGTAGGCACCGCCAACGCCCGCCCCAAAGCCCCTCACGCCCTCACCATTGCTGAAACGGGACATCTGAGCGACCTCGTCCGCCGCTTTTCCCCGGCTGGAAAAGATTAAATCATCTTTATTGTCTTGACCGGCCCGCCAGCAATTCTGAAACATGATGGGTAGTTCCTCCATCTGTTCACAAGAGAGGCCGCATGACCATCTCTTCTCCCCCTCCGCAGCCGGACGATAAAAAGCGTTTTGCCGCCCACCACGTCCGCTTTCCCCATATCCACCTGCCTCATATCCGGTTTTCCCACCGGGAACTGGTGGACCGCCCCTTGGCTGGCAAACCTCACCCTGACCAGCCCCTCCACTGGAAACTGTATGCCATGGAGGCCATCGCCACGGCCATCATGCTGACCATCGGCATCAGCACGACCACCATCCTGGCGTCAGACCGGTCCCCCTTTGCGGCCATGCTGGCCCCGCATCCCATCATCCGCTCTGTCCTGATCGGCCTGTTCTTCGGGCTGGCAGGGACAGTCGCCACACTGTCCCCCTTCGGCAAGGTCAGCGGTGCACATCTCAACCCCTCCGTGACGCTGGCCTTCTTCCTGACGAAGAAAATCCGTTGGCCAGATGCGCTGGGTTATCTCGGGGCACAACTTGTCGGGGCCTTCAGCGGGACACTCATTTCCTGCCTGGGGATCAGCCTGCTGCTGCCTTTCTGGCAGCCCATGGTCAGCCAGATCAATTATGCCGGAACATTCCCTTCCAGCAATTACGGCCTCGGCCTTGCCGCCCTGATGGAAGCCATCGCCACGGCGGGACTGATCATGATCATCTATTTCACGGCCTCACGCCCGAAATTGCAGCATCTGACGACATGGATCTGCGCCTTCTATTTTGCCGTCACCAACCCGTTGATTGCCGGGTTCTCCGGCAACAGCACGAATTTCATGCGGACACTGGCCCCCGATACACTGGCCCATAACCTGCATGGTGTGTGGATCTATCTTGTCGGCCCCTTCATTGGCTCTGCACTGGCACTCCAGCTTGCCCGCATGCTCTTCTCCATGCATGGGCTGAAAGAGGCCCGGATCGTCAATTTCGGCCATCACGGGCGTGTTCCCCGCTACACGGCACCTGAAGCCACCGGCCCCTCACCGGAAGAGCTCAAACGGCAGGACAGAAAGAAAAACTGACAGAAACGGGAGCGAAAGCAGAAGCCCCGTCTCTTACCCTTCCGGCTCCCCGTCCAGCACCCGGACGGGTTCCTGCCCCCGTGTCAGGTCCCGCAACCAGGCCTCCACGGCCATGCGCTCCTGCACGGGGACAGCCAGCTCCATCGTGGCACCAGCCGCTCCAAAATCGCAGCGCCGTGTTTCCACATTCCAGCCCGGCAGTTTGGCTTCCACCTCAGCAAAAACGGGAAAGGGGCAATGAAAGCCAAGGCGGATACGCTCCACCCGCTCGATCCTGGCGGCCTCCCGCAGGCAGGCCGCTGCCGCACCGCCATAGGCCCGGACCAGACCACCGGCCCCCAGCTTGATGCCTCCAAACCAGCGGGTCACGACCACCATGACCCCGTCAAAGTCCTGCCCTTCTATGGCTGAAAGAATCGGACGGCCCGCCGTACCGGATGGCTCGCCATCGTCACTGACACGATACCGCCCTCCCACACGGAAGGCCCAGCAGTTATGGGTGGCATCCGGCACGGCCACCTCTGCCAGAAAGGCCATCGCTCCTGCCTCGTCCTCCACAGGGGCGGCCAGAGTCCGGAACACGCTATGGCGGATGATGCTTTCATGCTCGGCAATGCCGTCCAATGTCCAGGTCATGCCGCCCATTCTGCCGTAGAATACTCCTGCTGTCAGCCAGAAAGCCTGCACGGGCACAAGAACACCACCACGGACCGGGCAGCCATGCGCCCTCCCCTTCATTCCCTCGCCACCTCATGCAGGGGATAGAAAAAAGCCCCCCTTCAGGCTAGTAATTCCTGTGCGCATGGTATCCGCAGGGACGGTCCCTCCGCCCCGAATGGCCAGAAAACGCCATCCGTCATGCGTCCCGGCAGGGGCCTCCCGGCTGCCCTGCCAGGTTCCTTCCGGTCCGGCCGAGACGCCTTCTGGCCCCGGCCTTTCTGTTATATGCAGGGTGCCTGCACGGTCACAAAGAGGTCAGTTTTCCCCATGCTTTCCACTCTGACAAGCCGCCTCAATGCGTTCTGCGGCCGTCATGTCACCCTTGTCCTGACCATCTTCATGCTCCTCTGCGTGGGATCAGCCTGGCTGAGCATGACCCAGCTGGGCATCACGACAGAGACGGACAGGCTGTTTGCCGACACGCTGCCATGGAAGCAGAAAAACCGTCAGATAGAGAGCCTCTTCCCCGGCGAGAAGAACACCCTCGTCGCCATCATCAGCGCTGCCACGCCGGAAGAAGGCCGGGAAACCGCCAATGCCCTTACGGCTGTCCTTTCCCGGGACACGACCCATTTCGACCGGGTGGACCAGCCGGATGCCAACCCTTTCTACACCCGGAATGCCTTCCTCTTCATCGATACGAAGCAGCTGGAACCGCTGATGGATTCCACCATTGCTGCACAGCCCTTCCTTGGCATGTTGGCAGCAGACCCCTCGGCCCGTGGGCTGTTTGGCACATTCAGCCTCATGGCCACGGCCATACGCAGCAATCAGCCCATCCCTGCCAGTTTCAATACCGCTCTTGATGGCCTGACACGGACCCTCAACGATGGTCTTGCTGGCCATGCTGTTCCTCTTTCATGGGAAAAGCTGCTGGCCGGTGGCCTGAGCGACCTAGGCAGCCATTACCAGTTTGTCGTCACCCACCCGAAACCTGACTTCACCTCCTTCGAACCGTCCGAAGCCGCTACGGCGGCCATGCGGACCGCACTGGACAGCCTGCCTACTGTAAAGGCTGGTCGGGCCCATGCGCTCATCACCGGAGAAGCCAAGCTGAGTGATGAAGAATTCTCCACCGTGGCCCAGGGCATGATCATCGGGCTGTTCATCTCCCTCGCCCTTGTCACGCTCTGGCTCCTGCTGGCCGTCCGCTCGCTGCGGGTGGTCATTCCCATCCTCCTCACGCTCATCATCGGGCTGCTGCTGACAACCGGCTTTGCCACACTGGCCGTTGGTACCCTCAACATGATCTCCGTGGCCTTTGCCATCCTGTTTGTCGGCATTGCCGTGGATTTTGCCATCCAGTTCGGCGTGCGTTTCCGCTGCCAGAAGGATGAACAGGGGCGGCCTCTCTCCCCCCTCGCCGCACTGGACCGCACAGGCCTGGAAAGTGGCGGCCAAATATTTGTTGCCTCTCTGGCCACCGCAGCGGGCTTTCTTGCCTTCACGCCCACCAATTTTGTCGGCGTGGCCCAGCTGGGGCTGATTGCCGGTGGCGGCATGGTGATCGCTTTCATCTGCACGCTGACGCTGCTGCCTGCCCTGCTGCGATTCTTCCGGGCCATGCCGGGGGACAACCTCCGGGGCTTCACCTGTCTTGAACCACTGGACAGGGCCCTGCACCGTTTCCGCCTGCCCGTACTGGCCATCTTTGCCGTGCTGGGGCTCATCGGAGCCGGGCTGGCGCCATCCCTCATGTTTGATGCCGACCCGCTCCATACCAAAAATCCCAATACGGAAGGCATGAAGGCCCTGAGCCTGCTTGAGGAGAACCCTCTCACCACACCCTACAATGCCCAGGTGCTTGTCCCCGACACGGCAACGGCAGGCCGGCTGGCCGCCGCTCTTGGCAAGCTGGACAGCGTGCATGATGTTCTCTGGCTGGGAGCTCTGGTCCCGGACGATCAGGAAACGAAACTCCAGCTGATTCATGAAGCTGCCGACATCCTGCTGCCCACGCTTTCCGTTGCCCATCCGGCACCGCCCCCTTCGGCAGCGGACCTCCGGGCAGCAGCTCTCAAAGCGGCACATGATTTTGATGGGCTGGATGACAGGCTTTCCCCTTCCCTGAAAGCCCTTCATGCAGCGCTGGAACACCTCTCCACAGCACCCGATGCCACGCTGATGGCCACCAATGAAGCCCTGACACGCTTCCTGCCGGGAGAGCTGAGCCAGCTGAAGGCGCTGCTCGCCCCGTCCCCCATCACCCTTGATACCATCCCCAAAGACATACGCAGCGACTATATTGCCTCCACAGGGGCTTACCGGCTGATCATCCACCCCAATGGGCGCATGTCCGAAACGAAAACACTCCACCATTTCGTGCATGAGCTGGAAAGCGTAACCCCGGACATCTGCGGCCCTGCGCTGGAGATCATCGCCAGTGCGCAGACCATCACACACGCCTTCATCACGGCGGCCCTGTGTGCCATCGTGGCCATCGCGCTGATCCTCTTCGCCACGCTGCGCCGCCTGCTGGATACGCTGCTTGTCCTGCTTCCGCTGCTGCTTTCCTCCCTGCTGACCGTCATTCTGATCATCACGGTGCCGGAGCAGCTCAATTACGCCAACATCATCGCCCTGCCGCTGCTGCTGGGCGTTGGTGTTTCCTTCAACATCTATTTTGTCATGAACTGGCGTGCGGGCCTTCAGAACCAGCTTTCATCCCCAACAGCCCGGGCCGTGCTGTTTTCTGCCCTGACAACCGGCTCCGCCTTCGGCTCACTGGCAGCTTCAGCCCATCCGGGGACAGCCAGCATGGGCCGGCTGCTGCTGCTCTCTCTTGGCTGTACGCTGGTCTGCACCCTTCTGTTCATCCCGGCCCTGCTGCCACGCCACCGAACGACAAAAGACTGACCGGCTGAAAGGTGAACATCCTCACCTTCTGCTGGATCATCCCTGACACCTGCCCATGCTGGCAGATGTCAGGGGCTCACCGTTCCGTGAAAAAAGTCAAGTGAATCTTATATGAAAATCACAGAGAAAAGGAAATCCTATAAATAAATAGGTAATAAAATTTCCCCCTACCCTTCTTTTTCAGGGCAGGACATCTGATCAACATCAATGAATAATCCACTGTTTTATAATGATAATCTCAAGAAAAAACCACGGATGGAGCAGGTCCGTTTTTTTCGTCTGAAAGGTTTTTCATGTTATTGTAAAAGGTTTATTCTGTAAGAACCTTTTGCACATTCTTGCCTTAAATCAATGTTGAGGAGCATTTTTTCCCGTCTTCTTCCGCTCAGCAATTCACAGACGAGCCTGACAGAAGACAATGAGACATTTCTCCCTCTCCCGCACCATCCTATGTACCACACTTCTGGCAACAGGTTTCGGCACTGCTTTTTCCTCCGCTCATGCTGAAACCTCCACACTGGATGCACCACAACAGCGCAGCATTCTGGACCGCATCATGCACACGGCTCCCGGTGGTTGCCCCAAGGATGACGGAAAAACCACCCCCAACCCCTACGGCGTCTGGGCACGGGGCGATGGCAGCGAGACGGGCTTCGGCCCGGTCTCCCAGTATGGCACACCCGCCGGGATGGACAGCATCAGTACCCCCGGGAAAGGCATCTGCGACAGGGGCGATCCCTTCGATTCCTACAAACACATGAAGCTGAATGACAGCGGGTCCATCTGGCTCAGCCTTGCTGGGGAAACACGCCTCAACAACTGGTATGACAAACGCCCCGTTTTCGGTGCGGCCATCGACCCCACCACCTCCATGAAGGCACGGCCCTTCAATTCAGGCCGCTTTGCCGTCCGCAACCTCTGGAGTGCCGACCTGCATCTAGGCCAGCACGTGCGCTTCTTCGGCCAGCTCATCAATGCCGATGCTGGCGGGTGGCATGGATACAGCTATGACGGTACGTTCCGCAAAAACCTGGACCTGCAACAGGCTTTTGTGGAACTCAGCGGGAAGGCTGCGGGGGGGCATGGCGGCTTCATTTTCGGTCGCCAGCAGTTCCTGGATGCCCCGGATTACATGATCGGCAACCGTGACGTGCTGAACGTGCCGCTCAGCTGGGATGGTTTCCGCATCTATGAACACTGGAACCGGGTCCGTTTTGACGGCTTCTACTTCATCAACACAAAAAACAACCATACGGACAGCTTCCGTGGCGGCAATTCCCTCTTCCACGACACGCTGGATTACAAGACACGGCTGTACGGGGCCAATGTCACCATCGCTCCGCCTGATTTCCACTTTCTCGGCGAGAAGGGCTATTCTTTCATCAACCTTTTCTATTACGGTTATGAAATAAATGGCGGCCCTGCCCAGCAGACCGTGATGTACAACGCCTCCGCCCTCGGCCACACGAAGCGCAACAATTTCGGCCTGCGCTGGCATGGTGAGGCCGGTCCCATCAGCTTCTCTTTCGGCGGGGCCTACCAGCAGGGCACGTTCTACCAGTCCTACAACAGGGCCAACCATTATGACCGCATGAACCGCAACGTGAATGCCTGGTCCATGAACGGTACGGTGGATTACCACTTCCGCCATGTCATGTGGCATCCGACCATTGGTGTGCAGGGTGATGCCTATTCCGGCGGTGGTGCCCGTGGAACGACCGGCAGCGTGAACACCTACATCGAGCCCTTTGGTGTGAACACCAACTATCTGGACCCGACCAACTACCTGACCGGCCAGAACCTGATCGACTTCGCCCCCAAGGCCAGCTTCTCACCCACCAGCTACCTGACCTTCCAGCTGAAGCTGCCCATCTACTGGCGTTACAGCACAGGGGATGACACCTATTCCATCTATGGCCGCAACATCTTCCAGCGGCAGTTCACCTCCGGCATGTTCAACTCCTACAATCATGATTCCTTTGTCGGCATTGCTCCGCAGATGGCCGCCAGCCTGCGCCTCGGCCCGCATCTGACATGGGATCACCACGTCGTCCGCTTCCTCACCTCCCATGCCATGCATCAGGTTGGTGCCCGCGACGCAACCTACTATCAGTCCTCCCTGACACTGACCTACTGAGCACCGGCGTCACACGCCCTTTCCCAGATCGCCCCTGCCGTGATGCCACGCAGGGGCGATCTGCGTTCCCACCTCTCGGGAATGGCATTTGCATCCCTGTGACAATGAGTCCATAATCAGTCCTTCATTGGTCCTGTTTTATCACTACCAGAAGGGTCCGCCATGCAGGCTGTCTTTCGCAACGCCATGAGCCGCCTTGGCTCCCCTGTCGTTCTTGTCACGACTGATGGTCCAGCAGGCCGACATGGGCTGACTGTCTCTGCCATTACCAGCGTGACGGACACGCCTCCCACCGTTCTGGTCTGCCTGAACCGCAGCAACCAGTCCCATAGGGCCTTTCTGGAAAATGGCAGGCTGGGCATCAGCATTCTCGGCAAGGGGCATGACACTCTTGCCTGCGCTTTCGCCAACAGCACCCTTTCTTCTACAGACCGTTTCGGTTACGGAACATGGCAGACTGGTCCGCTTGGCTCACCGCTTCTGGATGGTGCCCTTGCCACGCTCGACTGTACGATAGACGATACCCACAGCATCGGCACACATGACGTGCTGATCTGCCGTGTGCATACCATCACCGTCAAAGACGGAGCTGGTCACGGTCTGACATGGTTCGACCGCAGCTTCCATTATCTGCCCCCGAAATGCACACCCTGCTGACACGCTTCAGAAAAGGGCATCTCCCAGCAGCTTGATGTTCAGTCCGACAATCACCAGCACAACCAGCCAGGACAGCACAGCCAGAAGCGGGGAAAGATGGAATCGCCCCATATGCTTCCGGCTGGACACGAACCAGACCAGCGGAACCATGGCGAAGGGCAGCTGCATGGACAGCACGACCTGACTGAACACCAGCAGGTCACCCACCTTGCCCTGCCCGAAAATGGCGATCACGACAATGACGGGCAGAACAGCCAGCCCCCGGGTCAGCAGACGCCGTGCCCAGTAGGGCAGACGAAGATGCAGGAAGCCTTCCATGACAATCTGCCCGGCCAGCGTCCCCGTCACGGTGGAGTTGGTACCCGCAGCAAGCAGGGCTACGGCAAACAGTGTGGAGGCCAGCCCGAACCCCAGCACGGGGGAGAGGAGCTTCCACGCATCGCTGATCTCCGCCACGTCCTGATGCCCCGTGCCATGGAACGCCGCTGCTGCCACGATCAGGATGGCTGCATTGATGAAGAGGGCAAGCGTCAGGGCCAGTGTACTGTCCCATGTAGCCCAGCGCAGCGCATCCTCCCGCCCTTCATCCGTGCGGGTATAGGTACGGCTTTTGACCAGCGAAGAATGAAGATAAAGGTTGTGGGGCATGACAGTCGCCCCGATGATGCCTATGGCCACATAGAGCATACCCGGATTGGTAAAAACCTCTGACGAGGGGAGAAACCCTTTCAGCACCGCTCCAACAGGCGGGGCCGCTGCGACAAGCTGCACACCAAAACAGACAGCAATGATCCCCAGCAGGGTGATGACGAAAGCTTCCAACGCTCTCATGCCCCGCCGCATGAGCAGCAGGACAATGAACACGTCCAGCACGGAAATCAGCGTTCCGGCCATGATGGAGATGCCGAACAGCAGATTCAGGGCCACAGCCGTGCCGATGACCTCCGCCAGATCACAGGCGATGATGGCCAGTTCACAGGTCAACCAGAGAGGCAGGCTCAGCCCCCGGGGCAGCCAGTCCCGGCAGGCCTGTGCAAGGTCTTTCCCCGTGACGATCCCCAGCCGGGCGGCAAGGGCCTGAAGCAGGACGGCCATGATGTTGGCCAGCAGAATGACGGACAGCAGCCGATAACCGAACTGGGCCCCGCCCTGGAGGTCGGTCGCCCAGTTGCCGGGGTCCATGTACCCCACGGCCACCATGTAGCCCGGCCCCACGAACGCCAGAAACCGGCGGAACCAGAAGCTCGCCCTTTCCGGCACTGTGACGGCACCGTGTCCGGCATCCCCCACAGGCATGGCAGCATCAGCCTCTTTCACGGTTCCGCCCCTCCCGTCATCCGCACCTGCCTAGCTCAGGCATCGGCCTTGTCCTTGAACCACACCTCAACCGGGCCAGTCAGCTTCAGTGTCATGGGCCGACCACGACGGTCCAGCGTCCGCCCGACGGACACACGGATCCAGCCTTCACTGATGCAATATTCCTCAACATTGGTCTTCTCTTCCCCCCTGAAGCGGACCCCAATACCACGGAGCAGAATCTCCTCATTGAAGTACGGGCTGTCCGGGTAGATCGAGAGACGATCAGGAACTGTATCACTCATCCGTCAATTCATCCTTTTACAGAGTATTGCCACACCACCACGGCACGCTTCTGGTGATGATGATCCTCCTCCATAACAGGCAACCAGCCAAAAAGAACCCCCCAATATGATACGGGCCGCCCCCCCCCCTCAGGGATGGACGGCCCGTCCTCATATCTGACAACCGGACAATCAGACGACTTCAAACATCGCTTCAACCTCAACTGGCGCATTCAGCGGCAGGCTGGGCACCCCGACGGTGGAGCGGGCATGCTGCCCGACTTCCCCGGCGAAAACCTCCGCTGCCAGATCAGACGCCCCGTTCATCACGGCAGCATGATCGGTAAAGTCCGGCGTGCAGGCCATGAAGCCCCCAAGACGCACGACACGGCGCACCCGGGACAGATCACCATTCAGGGCCGTGTTCAGCTGGGCCAGAATGTTGATGAAACAGGCCCGGGCACAGGCCGTCCCCGCCTGATTGGAGACCTCGGCCCCCAGTTTGCCGGTAATCAGCAGCTTGCCATCCACCAGCGGCAGCTGCCCCGACACGACCAGCAGATTCCCCGTCCGCACGACCGGCAGATAATTGGCAACCGGGGCTGCCGCCACGGGCAATTCGATGTTCAGTGCGGCAAGGCGGCTTTCTGGTGTGGACATGATGATCTTCCTTTCCTGTTCATCACTTCATTGAATGGGCTGACCGTCACACTGCGCCGTAAAGAAAGCCTTGCCAAGAGGAAGAGACGGGAAACACCCTTCATCCCGCTGCACGATCCAGTGCCTGAGCCAGATCAGCCAGAATATCCTCGGGATGTTCCAGCCCGACAGACAGACGGACATAGCCCGGCGACACACCAGCCGCCTTCTGTTCCGCCTCGCTCAGCTGTGCATGTGTGGTGGACGCCGGATGGATGGCCAGACTCCGGGCATCCCCAATATTCGCCACATGATAGAAAAGCTCCAGCGCATCAATGAAACGCTGACCCGCTTCCCGGCCACCGGGCAGCTCGAATCCGACAAGTCCACCCAGTCCTCCTTTCAGGACGGCTTCGGCCCGCTGGCGGGCCTCCCCCTCCTGCACGGCAGGATGGATCACACGCTCCACATCACGACGCGCCTGCAGGAACTCCACCACCTTCAACGCATTCTCGCAATGGCGGGGCATCCGCAGGGGCAACGTCTCCACACCCTGAATGAGCTGGAACGCATTGAAAGGCGACAGAGCCGCCCCGCCATCCCGCAGCAGCACGGCCCGGGCCCGCAGCGCATAGGCCACCGGCCCCAGCGGGCGGGCGGCCTCCGTCCAGATGGCACCATGATAGCTGGGGTCAGGCCGTGTCAGCAGTGGATGACGCTGCCCCCAGTCAAACTGGCCACCATCAATGATCAGCCCGCCAATGGATGTCCCATGCCCGCCAATATATTTGGTGGCCGAATAAACCGTAATGGCAGCCCCCTGCTCCAGCGGGCGGGCCAGCAGAGGGGCTGCGGTATTATCCACAATCAGCGGAATCCCCTGCGCCCGCCCCGCCTTGGCAATGGCCGCCATGGGCGGCACAACCAGCTTGGGATTCGGCAGGGTTTCCAGATACCAGGCCCGTGTCCGCTCATCGCTGGCCGCCTCAAAAGCAGCCGGGTCAGAGGGGTCCACGAAACGGACCTCCACACCCATGTTCTTCAGCGTATGGGCAAACAGATTCCATGTTCCGCCATACAGGTCCGTCCCGCTGACAATATTGTCCCCTGCTTCTGCCAGTGTCTGTATCGCCACGGTTGCCGCCGCCTGGCCGGACGCCACAGCTACGGAGGCCGCACCTCCCTCCAGCGCCGCCATGCGTTTTTCAAACACATCCACGGTCGGATTGGTCAGGCGGGAATAGATCATGCCCACATCCTTCAGCGCAAAACGGTCCGCAGCCTGCTGGCTGCTCTCGAACTGATAGGATGTTGTCTGATGGATGGGTGGCACGACCGATCCCGTTACCGGGTCTGCCCGCCAGCCTGCATGAAGGGCCAGTGTTTCAGGGTGCTGTATCTTCCGGACCATTGGAGCGTCTCCTTGCGTGCATCATGACATCGGCTCCACCGTGCCCGAGAATGCCCCCGTCCGTCCAGCACCGCGCTCCATGCCTTCTCTGCCGCAGCTCCTGCCAGAACCATTTCTTTACAGAAATGAAGAAACTGCAATAGCTCTCATAGGTAATATAGGATTGATTTTATCCAGAATGACTCTATAAGCAGCGCTTCTTCCTGTTTTTTCAGTCCGTTAAAGAGTTACAGTCATGCAACTTGCTTCCCTTGTTCGCAATGAGACGGGTGTGGACAATGCACCGACAGTTGTCATGCTTCATGGGGTTTTTGGGCGGGCCCGCAACCTCGGCATTCTCCAGAGAGCCTTGAGTCCCTATTTCAACACGGTGGCGTTCGACCTCCGCTGCCACGGGGACAGCCCCCACGCCCCCATCTCCTACCCGGAAATGGCCAAGGACGTGCTGGAGAGCATGGATGCGCTGGGGATCAGGGAAGCCTACATCGTGGGACACTCCATGGGCGGCAAGACGGCCATGGCCACTGCGCTGACGGCACCGGAGCGCTTCAGGAAACTTCTGGTAGCGGACATTGCCCCGGACATCATGATCCACGGTCAGCACGATCTGGCGCAGCAGCTGTACCACACGCCGCTCCCGGCCCTGAACAGCCATGCCGAAATCCGCAAGTTCCTTCATGACCTGACAGAAGACCCTTCCGTTGGCGAGCTGATCGCCCAGCACATCACGCCCGGCAACCCGGCCCGGTGGAACATCGGCGTGACGGACATCGTCGCGAGCTTCCCCGTCATCCAGTCCTGGCCGGATGTCTTCAAGGGCAAGACGTGGGACGGTCCGGCCCTGTTCATCCGGGGCGGAAACTCTCCCTACATCAAGCCGCAGCATCATGATGTCATCCGGAGTTACTTCCCCCAGGCGGACATCAAGACCATTCCCAACACCGGGCACTGGCTGCATGTGGAAGACCCGACCAGCTTCAACAGCCTGATGCTGGAGTTTCTGCGGGGCTGAGCACAACCTCCCTACAGTCCGGAACGAAGAAGGGCCGCTCCCATGCCGGGGCGGCCCTTTCTTCATGACAGGGTCTCCTGCCTCACCCCTGCTTCAGACGTTCCGACAGGCTCATGGCATGGGCGTCCAGCCCTTCCTCCCGGGCAAGAATCACACCGGCGGGGCCGACCTTCTTCAGCCCCTCCATATCCGTCTCGATGGATGTCGTCCGCTTCAGGAAGTCATAGACGGAAAGACCGGAGGCAAAACGGGCTGTGCGGCTGGTCGGCAGGACATGGTTGGGACCACCGACATAATCCCCGACCGCCTCCGGGCAGAACCGCCCCATGAAGATCGCCCCAGCGTGACGGACCTTCCTGCTGAAGGCTCTCGGGTCATCCAGCAGGACCTCCAGATGTTCAGGGGCAAATTCGTTTACCACCTCGGCCGCCTCATCTTCCGACCGGACAATCACGACTGCCCCACAATCCTCCCAGCTCCTGCGGGCGATCTTCGCCCGGGGGAGTGTTTTCAGTTCTTCTTCCACTGCCGCAATGACCCTGTCGGCAAAGGCTTCATCCTGCGTGATCAGGACGGACTGCGCCTGCTCGTCATGTTCTGCCTGTGCCAGAAGATCAATCGCTACCAGACGGGGATCATTGCTGCCATCCGCCACCACCACGACCTCGGACGGACCAGCAATGCTGTCGATTCCCACATGGCCGAACACCTGCCGCTTGGCTTCCGCCACGAAGGCGTTGCCCGGCCCCACGATGCGGTCCACCGGGGCGATGCTCTGCGTGCCATAGGCCAGGGCACCCACGGCCTGCGCCCCGCCAATGCGGTAAATCTCCGTCACGCCACAAAGCCGGGCCGCCTCCATGACCAGCGGATTCAGCACGCCATCCGGTGTCGGCACGCACATGGCCAGCCGTCTGACACCAGCCACATGAGCCGGAAGGGCGTTCATCAGCACGGAGGACGGATAGGCCGCCTTGCCACCGGGCACGTAGAGGCCGGCGGCATCCAGTGCCGTCCAGCGCATCCCCAGCCGCAGCCCGGCATCATCCGTATAATCGAGGTCCCTGGGCAGCTGGGCCTCATGAAACGCCCGGATGCGCTCTGCCGCCAGGGCAAGGGCCTCCTTCGTCTCCGGGGCAACACGGTCTGCCGTCTCCCTGATCTCCGCCTCACTGATGCGCAGCTGGTCGGGGGTCAGGGCCAGCCGGTCGAACCGCTCCGTATAGTCACAGAGAGCTTCATCGCCCCGTTTCTGCACGTCGGCCAGAATGGCCCGTACCGGCTCCGCCACGGAGCCGCTCTGCTCACCACGGCGGGCCAGAACGGCCTTCAGCTCCGTTGCGAACTGCGGGGATGTCGTATTCAGGCGTTTCATCAGATGGACTCTCCCTTCCGGGCAGACTGGGCAACGGCAGACCGGAACCGTTCGATCAGGCTGCCGACTTCCTCGGGGCGGGTTTTCAGGGCGATGCGGTTCACGATCAGGCGGCTGGTCACATGGGCGATGGTTTCCACCTCTTCCAGCCCGTTGGCCCGCAGGGTGGAGCCTGTATCCACAAGGTCCACGATCACGTCGGCCATATCCAGCGCCGGGGCCAGCTCCATCGCCCCATGCAGATGCACGATCTCGGCATTGATGGCGCGGGAAGCGAAATGGCGGCGGGCAATGGCCGGATATTTGGTCGCCACCCGCAGCCGGGACCGTCCTTCCGGCGGCTCTTCATCCCCGCTTCCCTTCGGGCGGGCCACGGCGATGCGGCACCCGCCAATGCCAAGGTCCAGCGGTGCATAGAGATCGGGATAATCGAACTCCATCAGGACATCCGCCCCGCAGACACCAATATCAGCCCCACCATAGGCCACGAAGGTTGCCACATCGAAGGACCGGACCCGCACGACATCCAGCCCCGGCTCGGACGTGGGAAAACGGAGGCGGCGGCTGCTCTCATCGAGACAGTCCTGCGCCGGTTCAAACCCCGTATGATGCAGGACAGGACGTAGGGCCTTGAGGATCCGCCCCTTGGGGAGGGCCAGAATAAGCGGCGTCTTCGCCTGCATATCAGTCATCAGTAAGCTCCTGCTTGCAACATACGGGGCCAGCTTATCAGAGCCGCTTTCAGCCCGCTACTGGCCAGAGGGCGGCAACATCCCGGCGGCGGGCACGGGCCAGACGGCTGGCCGACAGCACGGCCCGTGCCTCTTCCACAGCCCGGTCCAGATCATCATTGACCAGAACGTAATCAAACTCCGGCCAGTGCGAAATCTCGCTCATGGCGGCCTTCATGCGGGAGGCGATTTCCTCCTCACTGTCCGAGTTCCGCCCACGCAGGCGGGACTCCAGCTCTTCCAGCGAGGGAGGCAGGACGAACAGCCCCACCACATCATCCGGCATGGCCCGGCGCATCAGGCGGCAGCCCTGCCAGTCAATGTCCAGAATCACGTCACGCCCGGCGGCAAGAGCTTCCTCCAGCGGCGCACGGGGAGTGCCGTACCCACGGCCGAATACCTCTGCCCACTCCAGCAGCTCACCATTGGCCGCCATGTGGCGGAATGTTTCCAGATCACGGAAGTAATAATGAACGCCCTCTTCCTCACCGGGGCGGGGGGAGCGGGTCGTGACGGACACGGACGTGAAGATGGTCGGGTCAGCCTTGCGGAGAGCCTGCGCTATGGTGGATTTGCCCGCCCCTGATGGTGCCGAAATTACCAGACACACGCCCCGTCGTGACTGCTCAACCATACCCTGCCTCATCTGCTTCCCTGTTCTGCCGTCTGGATGGCCTGCCCATCCACGGCCTCCGTTCCTGCCAGAAAAACACCTCCTTTGCCAGCAGAGGCCCGCTGTCACCCCACCGCATGGCCGGAATACCGTCAGGCCCGGGCTGCCTCTCATGTTTCTTCTGGCATTTCCGGCTGTTTCTGCTCTATCCTGCCTTGGCAGGTTCGTTTCCTGTCCGGGACACGGCCTGTATTGACCATAAAAAGGAGTCCCATCATGGCATGGAACACACCGAAAGTAACCGAGATCCCTCTGGGCGGCGAAATCAACTCCTATGTCTGCGGCGAGAAGAAGTAATCTCCGCACGGGCATATGCGTGACAGGGAGGTGTTGGCAGACATGCCTGACCTCCCTGTTTCCGCACCTGATGGATCGGCGGGGCAGGTCCGTAGCCTGAGAGCGTCGCAGGTGCATAATACGGACACAACCAGCTGCTGCACTGCTGGGGAAAGGTGGTCTCTGTCGTGCTTGATGTCATTATTCTGGGCGCCGGTGCCGGTGGCGGTTTCCCGCAATGGAACTCCGCTGCACCGGGCTGCCTTCAAGCCCGTGAGGGCAGAAAAGCCAAGCCTCGCACGCAGGCCTCTCTGGCCGTCAGCGGTGATGGGGTTCACTGGTTCCTGCTCAATGCCTCACCGGACCTGCGCCAGCAGATTCTCGCCACCCCGGCCCTCCAGCAGCATGGCAGTACCCGTGGGACGCCGATCCAGGGGGTCATTCTTGCAGGGGCGGAAATTGATGCGATTACCGGCCTGCTGACCCTGCGGGAACGAGAACCCTTCACTCTGATGGGCAGCCCGTCTACCCTAGCCCAGCTGGACCGCAATCCCATTTTTGAGGCGCTGGACCGCAGCATCATTCCCCGCATCGCCCTTTCGGAAGGCACGACGGTGCCACTTCTCCTGAAGAACGGAGCCCCATCTGGCCTTGTGCTGGAAGTTTTCACCGTTCCCGGCAAGGCGCCCCTTTATGCCGAGGCGGAAGGCACAAAGCCTGACGACACGCTGGGTCTCTCCATCTCCGATGGACAAAAGACCATGCTCTTCGTCCCCGGCTGTGCCGAGATCACGCAGGCCCTGAAGGACCGTGCCAGCCGGGCTGACCTGCTCTTTTTTGACGGGACGCTCTGGCAGGATGACGAGATGATCCGCACGGGCCTCAGCCCCAAGAGCGGGCACCGCATGGGGCATGTCTCCATGAATGAAACAGACGGCCCGCTCCGACAGTTTGCTGCCTGTACAAGGCCGAAGAAATTCTTCGTCCATATCAACAATTCCAATCCTGTCCTCCTGGAAGACAGCCCCCAGCGTCAGGCAGCCGAGCAGGCGGGCTGGGTCATTGGTGAAGACGGGATGAGACTCAAGACCGAGGGACCGTCATGAACACTCTCCTTTCTCCTGACGAGCTGGAAGCCCGCCTCCGTGCTATCGGGGCGGAGCGCTATCACCGCCAGCACCCGCTTCACAAAGCCATGTATGAAGGCAGGCTGACCAAGGGTCAGCTACAGGCATGGGCCCTGAACCGCTATTATTATCAGGCCCAGATCCCCCGGAAGGATGCCACCCTGCTCGCCCGCCTGCCCACGACAGAGCTGCGCCGTGAATGGCGCCGCCGGATTGAAGACCATGACGGTACGGCCGAAAGCCCCGGCGGCATTGCCCGCTGGCTGAAGCTGACCAACGGCCTGGGGCTTGATGATGACTATGTGACGAGCCTGAAGGGCCTGCTGCCTGCCACGCGGTTTGCCGTGGATGCCTACGTGGCCTTCGTGCGGGACCGCTCCATCCTGGCGGCCATTGCCTCCTCCCTGACAGAACTCTTCTCACCGACCATCATCGGGGAACGCATGGAGGGGATGCTCCGCAACTATCCCTACATCTCAGAAGATACGCTGGCCTACTTCAAACCCCGCCTGACACAGGCCCCGCAGGATTCCACCTTTGCGCTGAATTACGTCAAGGAACATGCCCGCACGCCGGAGCAGCAGCGGGAGGTCCTCGGTGCACTGGAGTTCAAATGCGCCATCCTCTGGCAGCTGCTTGATGCTCTGGACCATGCCTATGTGGAAGGCCATGTTCCGCCCGGTGCATTCGTCCCTGAAACACCCTGATTCCTCTCCTGCCCGTCTGAAAGCTGTCCATGTCCTCCCCATTGCCCACGCCACCTGTCAAAGTGACTGAAGATGACTGTCCCGGTTTCAGCCGGGGTTACCGCCTCCAGCATGACAGGGTGCGGGAGCAATGGGTGATCCAGGCCCCCGAGCGGGCCCTGCTGGCAGACCCCATTGCTGTTGCCATCCTCCAGGAGCTGGATGGACAGACCCGTCTCGGTACGGTCATCGACCGGCTGGCAGCACGCTACGAGGCCCCCAGGGAACAGATTGCCACGGATGTGCTCGCCCTGCTCTCCGAGCTGACGGAGAAGAGGATTCTCCGACTGTGAGCGGGACACCAGACAGCCCCATGACAGACGGAACCTCCACGCCTCCCCCGGCTCCCATGAGCCTGCTGGCCGAGCTGACACACCGCTGCCCGCTCTCCTGCCCCTACTGTTCCAACCCTGTGGAGCTGGAGCGCAAGGCACAGGAACTTGGCACGGAAGACTGGCTGCGTGTGCTGGAGGAGGCAGCCGGAATGGGCGTCCTTCAGGTCCATTTCTCTGGCGGGGAGCCCATGGCCCGCCCGGACCTCTACACCCTCATCTCCCATGCCCACAGGCTGAACCTCTATACCAACCTGATCACGTCTGGTGTTCTCATCACACCTGAGACCATGAAACGGCTTGATGAAAGCGGGCTGGACCATGTGCAGCTCTCCTTTCAGGATACCGATGGACCAGAAGCGGACCGGCTGAGCGATTTTAAAAGCGTCCAGCCCCGCAAGCTGGAGGCAGCCCGCCTCATCACGCAGGCCGGCATCCCCCTGACGCTGAACTTCGTACTGCAGAAGGCCAACATTTCCCGCATTCCCGCCATGTTTGCTCTCGCCCGCCAGCTTGATGCCCAGCGTGTCGAGATGGCCCATACCCAGTATTATGGCTGGGCCCTGAAAAACCGGGCAGCCCTGCTACCATCCCGCACACAGCTGGAAGAGGCGGGCCGCCATGTCGAGGCCGAAATGGCAAAAGGCGGGCTGGCCATTGATTATGTCACGCCAGATTATTATGCCGAACGCCCCAAACCCTGCATGGGGGGCTGGGGGCAACGCTTTCTCAACGTCTCACCCTCCGGCCATGTCCTGCCCTGCCATGCAGCGGAAACAATCCCCTCCCTGCACTTCGACAATGTGCGGGATCATTCACTCAGCCATATCTGGTACCACTCACAGGCTTTCACCCTCTTCCGGGGAACTGACTGGATGCCGGAGCCCTGTGCCTCCTGCGCCCGCAAGGAAATTGACTGGGGCGGATGCCGCTGCCAGGCACTGGCCCTGCTCGGAGATGCCTCCCAGACCGACCCTGTCTGCTCCCTCTCTCCCCATCGCCACCTGATTGATGACGCCATTGCAGAAGCAGAACAGACTGACGAACAGGCGTTCATCTATCGTCGTATGGGCCAAAAGACTTTCTGAACAGCCCCCTGTCTCCAGAAGCACCAGAACTTCATTTACACATCTGAAATAATGGGAAGCAGTTCCATTAACAAGATATTATGGCATCCCGCACGGGCAGGGTCATTACCTTGCGCTCACCTGTCATCCCCCTTATTAGTGGACATCCCCCTCACATGGAATCTGCTATGACCGCCCCTGAGATCAGCATCATCATCCCATGCTACAATGAGGTCGAGAACGTTGTCCCCGTCGTAGATGCTCTGGAGACCGTCCTGAGTGGCATGACATGGGAGGTTGTCTTCGTGGATGACAACTCCCCCGATGGCACGATGGAAGCTGTCCGCCAGCTGGCCCAGAAGAAACCCTACGTGCGGGGGCTGCTGCGTATTGGTCGGCGAGGGCTGTCCTCCGCCGTGATTGAAGGGGCCCTCAGCGTGTCTGCTCCCCTGATTGCTGTCATGGACGGCGATCTCCAGCATGATGAAGGCTGTCTGCCCCACATGATTGCCGCCCTGCGGGATGGTCGGGCAGATATCGCCGTTGCCAGCCGGCACATCACGGGTGGCAGCAATGAGGGGCTTTCCAGCGTCTGGCGCCGCTTTCTCTCCAATACCGGCATCTGGACAGCCCGCCAGCTTCTCAATGTCCCCCTGACAGACCCGATGAGCGGCTTTTTTGCCATGCGGCGTTCCGTCTTCATGGACCGTGCCCCCCGGCTGGATGGCACGGGCTTCAAAATCCTTCTGGACATCATGATCGCCCGGCCTGAACCTCTGCGGGTTCAGGAAATTCCCATGAATTTCCGGGACAGGGCCCATGGGGAAAGCAAGCTGGATTCTGGCGTCATGCTCTCCTTTGCACGGATGCTGACCAAACACAGCTTCCGCCGTCGCCCCCGGCTGACCTATGGCACGACAGCTCTTGCGGGTGCCGGGCTCTTCTGGGCTGGATGGCGCCTGCTGTCCCGCAAACGATCAGCCTGATTCACAGCGCCACCGCTGATATGAAAAAAGGCCGCCCCATTGGGAACGGCCTTTTTTCATCCCCTTCGGCAGGGCCTCTTCAGGCCTCAGGCTTCAGCAGGGTTCTGACTGTCCGGGCCACACTGTCACGCCAGTCTGGCATTTTCTGCCCGAAAACACGCTCCAGCCTGCCATTGTCCAAGCGGGAATCCGCCGGGCGGGCCGCCGGTGTGGGCCAGTCTGCCGTAGTGATGGCCTCTACCTTCGGCATGGGCTGGCCATGACGGGCGGCTTCCTCCAGAGCGTGGCAGGCAAGCTCATGCCATGTGGCCTCACCAGCGCCCGTGGCATGGTAAATACCAGCATAGGAATCCTGCCAGCCTGTCTGTCTGATCGTCCCGATGATGCCCAGAATCACAGCGGCCAGATCATCGGACGAGGTCGGGTTTCCCCGCTGATCCCCCACCACACGCAGGTGGGGATTCTTTGCCCCCGCATTCAGCATCGTCTTGACGAAATTCTTGCCATGAGCGGAGTAGACCCATGCCGTCCGCAGGATGATGCTCTGGGGCTGCGCCTTCAGAACAGCCGTCTCCCCATCAGCCTTGGTCCGCCCATAAACCGTGACAGGATTGATCGGATCACTCTCCAGATAGGGCGTTCCCTTCCGGCCATCAAAGACATAATCCGTCGAGACGTGAATGAACGGAATCCCCCGGCGGGCAGCCTCCTCAGCCAGACGGGCCGGGCCAGCATGGTTGCCCTGCCGGGCCCCTTCCTGTTCCGTTTCAGCCAGATCGACAGCCGTCCAGGCCGCCGCATTGACAATAATATCAGGCTGGTACGTCTCAATGGCCGCAGCCAATGTCTCCGGGGCTGCAAAATCCACCTCCGGGCGGCCAACGGTCACGACATGCTTCCCGCCCTGATCTCTCAAGGATGTGGCAAGCTGGCCTGTCCGGCCGATCACAAGAATGGAAGGCTTCGTCATGATGAAGACCCTTTCATGCCAGAAAACACGTAGCCCGCACGGGACTCACCGGTACTCGAACCACCCCTTGGCAGCCTCGAAGGAAGGGGCTTCCAGGTCTTTCTCCGAGAGAACAGCCTCCCCCGGGGCCACCGGCCAGTCGATCCCGATCTGGCTGCAATCCCAGCGCACGGACCGCTCGGATGCCTTGTCATAAAAACCGGTGCATTTGTACTGCACCTCGGTATTTTCCTCCAACGTGACAAAACCATGCAGGAACCCGACAGGCAGCCAGAGCTGGGACCAGTTTTCAGCCGACAGTTCAACACCGACCCACTGGCCGTAAGTCGGTGAGCCAGTGCGTGCATCTACCGCCACGTCCCAGATGGCCCCCCGTGTCACCCGCACCAGCTTGCCTTGCCCATGAGGGGCCAGCTGGCAGTGCAGCCCACGCACCACACCCTTCTGACGGGACAGACTCTGGTTGTCCTGCACGAACGTATCAGGAATGCCAGCCGCAGCCATGCTCTTCTGATTGTATGTCTCGGAGAAGAACCCTCGATTATCCCCAAAACGGGCCGGCGTCACCTTCACGATGCCGGGCAGGGACAGTGCCTCAACCTTCATCTCGTCATCTCCTCATCTCTCTGTTTCATGGCCCGATACAGGAGCCTCCCGGACGGGCAGAACCGGGGCAGGCAGCCTCACACCACTACCGGCCCACTCTCTGCTGCCACATAAAGCAGCATCTGCCCAAGCGGCGTTTTCTTCATCCTGGTGCCTGTCTCCAGAAGCTGCGCATGGGAGATGAATCCCATGCGATAGGCTGCCTCCGTTGGTGAACCAACCAGCAGCCCCTGCCGGGACTGGATGGCCTGCACGAACGTACCGGCCTGCATCAGGCTGTCCGGTGTTCCAGCATCCAGCCACGCACACCCACGGGCCAGCCGGTCCACCTCCAGCGTTCCTTCCTCCAGATAGATGCGGTTCAGATCCGTGATCTCCAGTTCACCACGATCACTGGGACGCACCCGACGGGCAAAGTCGCACACCCGCCCATCATAGAAATACAGCCCTGTCACCGCCCACTGGGAGGGAGGTGTGACCGGTTTTTCAATAATATCAAGCGCCCGCCCAGCCTCATCGAATGCCACAACGCCATAACGCTCCGGGTCCCGCACCTGATAGGCGAATACCGTCGCACCATGAGACCGCTGTGTGGCATCCCGCAACATATGTCGCAGCCCATCAGCAAAAATGAGGTTGTCCCCCAGAATCAGGGCACAAGGCGCACCATTGATCCAGTCTTCGGCAATATGAAAAGCCTGTGCAATCCCCTCCGGCTTCGGCTGGACACGATAGGTGAAAGTCACGCCAAACTGCTCACCCGTGCCCAGCAGACGCTGGAACTGCGCCTGATCATCCGGCGTGGTGATGATCATGATATCCCGTATCCCTGCCAGGATCAGGGTCGTCAGCGGATAATAGATCATCGGCTTGTCATAGACAGGCAGAAGCTGCTTGGAGACAGCCAGCGTCATCGGGTACAGGCGCGTCCCGGACCCACCAGACAGCAGGATACCCTTTGTTGGCGGTTGGTCAGTCGTTTCTTTCAGCATACCCGTCATGCCTCAGCTCCCAGTCTCCGGCCATCGTACCGCTGGCGGCGCAGGCGCTGCCACCATGCCCTGTTATCCAGATACCACTGGACAGTCCTGCGCAGGCCTGTCTCGAAATCGTGCTCCGCCTCCCAGTCGAGACAGCGCTCGGCATGGCTGGGATCAATCTCATACCGGAAGTCATGCCCCGGCCTGTCACTGACAAAAGTGATCAGCCGCTCCCTCGGGCCGGCCGGGTCCGGCTCCAGCTCATCCAGCAGGGCGCATATCCTGCGCACAACCTCCAGATTGCTACGGGGCTGCCTGGCCCCGATGGCGTAAGTCTCACCCGGTCTGCCATGCTCCACAGCCCGGACCAGTGCCCTGGCGTGATCCTCCACAAAGAGCCAGTCCCGCAGATTCTCGCCCTTGCCGTAAACAGGCAGGGGCTTGCCCTCCAGCGCATTGATGATCATGAGCGGGATCAGTTTTTCCGGGAAATGCCAAGGCCCGTAATTGTTGGTCGTGTTCGTCACGAAGGCCGGAAAACCATAGGTATGGTACCAGGCCCGCACCAGATGGTCGGAAGCCGCCTTGCTGGCCGAATACGGGCTGCGGGGGTCGTAGGCCGTCTCCTCCGTAAAAGGAGGATCCTCCGGTGACAGATGACCGAAAACCTCGTCCGTCGAGATGTGAAGAAACCGGAATCCAGCCTTCTTCGCCCCATCCAGCCCCATCCAGTACCGGCGGGCTACATCCAGCAGACAGTACGTCCCCACGATGTTGGTCTGAATGAAGGCACCCGGCCCCTCGATGGAGCGGTCAACATGGCTCTCTGCTGCCAGATGCATGATGGCATCCGGCTGGAACTCTGCCAGAGCCTTCTCCACGGCTGGCTGGTCATTGATGGAAATACGCACATGACGGTAGCGTGGATCGGACGCCACGGCAGCCACCGTCTCCTCGGAGGCTGCATAGGTCATGCAGTCCACATTGAGAACCTGATGGCTGGTCCCCTCCATGAGGTGCCGCACGACAGCGGACCCTATGAAGCCGCATCCACCTGTTACCGCAACCCTCATCATGCCTCCTCATCCATCAATCTGTCGGGGGAACTTTACCCAAAAGCCCCCCACTGCCGACAATATTCCCGCTACCCTCTGTTCATAATAAACATATCAGGCAAAAAAACGGTTTCCATTCCTGAAAGTCCACCCGATACATGGGCCACATGTCCGGGCTCCTGCCAGTAATAGTAACGATGATGACACCTACCGCTGATACACGTCATCCAGACGGACGATGTCATCCTCTCCCAGATAAGGGCCGGACTGCACCTCGATCAGCGTGACAGGGATGCGACCCGGATTCTCCAGCCTGTGTACGCAGCCAAGCGGCAGATAGATGCTCTCATTCTCCCGCACCGTGATCTGCTCGTCATCCCGTGTCACGAGGGCCGTACCCGCCACGACAACCCAGTGCTCCGAACGGTGGAAGTGCTTCTGGAGGGACAATTTCTCCCCGGGACTGACATGGATCCTCTTCACCTGGAAACGGTCCCCCTGGATGAGACTCTCATAGAATCCCCATGGGCGGTACATGCGGACATGCTGTTCCGCCTCCGTATGGCCCTCATCCCGCAGGCGTGACACCATGTGCTTGATGTCCTGCGCCCGCTCCCGATGTGACACCATGACGGCATCCCCCGTCACGATGATGATGAGATCATCCACACCGGTCACGGTCGCCACGATGCCATCGGACTTGACGTAACAGTTCCGGGCACGGTCCAGAAACACGTTGCCCTGTACGGCATTACCGTTTTCATCTTTGGGGGTCAGCTCCCAGACGGCATCCCAGCTGCCGACATCCATCCAGGAGAAACTGGACGGCACGACTGCGGCACGATCCGTCCGCTCCGCCACGGCATAATCCACGGAAATGGATGGGGCACGGGAGAAAGTTTCTCCGGCCAGCTGAACAAAGCCAAGGTCGCAGCTGGTTTCCTGCACTGCACGGGACACGGCCTCATGAATGGCCGGTTCATATTTTTTCAGTTCCTCAAGGAAGACACGGGCACGGGCCACAAACATTCCCGAGTTCCAGAGATGCTGCCCATCACTGGCAAGGACCTTGGCCCTTTCGGCATCCGGCTTCTCCAGAAAACGGGCAATGTGATAGGCATTCTCCTGCCCATCCAGCAGGGGGCCCTGCTGGATGTATCCATAGCCCGTTTCTGCCCGGTTCGGCCGGATGCCAAAGGTCACGATATAATCCTGCCGGGCGGCCTCACAGGCCTGCTCCAGCGCCTGCTTCAGCGCTTCCTGCCCCTCTATGGCAGCATCGGCTGGCATGAACCAGAGAATGGCCTCCTCGTCCTGCCGGGCCTGCCAGAAAGCGGCGGCAGCCATGGCAGCAGCAGAATTGCGGGCAACCGGTTCAAGAATGATACTCGCTGCCTCGATGCCTGTCTGCCGCAGCTGCTCAGCCATGATGAAGCGATGCTCACGATTCCCCACCACAATGGGGGCGGCCTCCAGCCCAAGCGCCCGTGTCCGCTGCACAGTTTCCTGAAACGGCGTGTCCCCGCTCAGCAGAGCACAGAACTGCTTGGGATAGCTCTTGCGAGAGACCGGCCAAAGTCGTGTTCCGGACCCACCGGAGAGAACAACAGGAACAATCATCGCACACCTTTCCAGCACAGGCTGTCATCCAGCCTCTGGTCATAAAAATCATGTGAGCCATCACGATACCATGTTCATGAGGCTACCGGATAGAGCACCGCCATGCTACCGTCACAATTCTGGCAGCTTCCCTGCCTCAGTGGACGTATCCGAGAAGAATCAGCTCACCATTATCCATGACTGGCCGATAGCCAGCCTTCGCCAGCCAGCTATCCACGGTGAGATTGCCGCTGCTGTAATGGGCCGAGGTACCGTAAAGCTGCACAAGGGAAAACCGGTGCTGGGCGATCACGTTCCGCAGGGCCACAATATCCTGATTTTTCTTCAGCGCCTGTGAAAGATTGAACCCATCAATGGCATCACGGCTATTCGCCCAGTAGCACAGGGCCATATCCGTACAGAGCAGGGATGTGCTGTGCATCTTCAGCGCCTGTATGTAGGTCTGCCACTCACGGTCTTTCAGACTGACCGTCTGGACCTGCCTGTAAGAAGTCACCCCCCACAGCGGCAGCAGGAACAGCAGGGGCAGGCTCATCACGCAGCAGGCACGGACAAAGCGCCGCTTCTGCTCCGGCCCCTCTGGAAGACGGGCCAGCCCGATCCCGCACAACAGGGTCGCCGCCACAAAGGCATCAAACATGCAATTACAATCAACACCTTCGCCCAGCGATTCAAGACAGCCGAACAGACAGCCGAACGCCAGAAACAACCCCACCAGACAGGCCGGGTCCTGCCATTTCAGGGAGCGCCATTGCCGGAAGAAGAGCCCAAGCCCGACCAGAAACATCCCCCCCATGAGGGGCAGCTGCCGCAGGCCATGAATGACCCGCCCCAACCGGATGACCCGCTGATGGAGAAAAACATCCCGGAAAAAACTGACCCCGTAAACCTCGTAGCAGCTGGCAAACCCGACCAGCAGCAGCCCGGCCGCCATCATGCCCCAGAGGACGGCTTTTTTCAGGTCGATGCAGAGCAGCCAGACAGACAGGGCCAGCGGCAAGGCCACGAGATTATGCTTGGTAAAGCCCCCCAGCACGATCAGGACAGCACAGAGAAACAGGCGCCGCCATGTCAGGTCAGCCACATTCCGGCTGACCGCCACGTACAGCCCCCCCAACATCAGGGCCTGGGCCAGCCATTGTGGGTCATTCATCCCGAAGTAACCCTGGAAGGCTGTATTCGCCGTAACAAGGAACAGGGAGGCCGTGGCCAGGGCCACCGGAAGTCTGCCTGTCACGACCTGGATGATGCGGACGATCAACACGGCCGATGCAAGAACGGACAGACATGACAGGATGCGGCCTGTAATGATGGCATCGAACCCGAGCCGGACCAGCCCGCCCATCAATACAAAAGAAAGAGGCGGGTAATTATTGAAAACAAAACCCCGGTCCGATGAATAAAGCTGGTGATCTCCACCGGCTGTCCAGCTGGCCAGCTGGGCATTCCACCCCTCATTGACGTCCAGCGGGACATGATGGAACATGACAAGTACAGTCCGGAGACATGTCAGAAGAAACAGAACTGCCCAGGCCAGACACCAGGGCCATACAAAACTGTCCTCTTTTTTAGACATGAACGGATCCAACCCCTGAAAAAAACATCGTCTTATTCCTAACACTTCCTTTACAAAGGGCCCTGTACCACAAAAAATATAACGATTTACTGCCTGAAACAGCCAAATATATTTGACCCCATGCGTCCTGCGTATAGAATGCGCTCTCGTTTTCTTCTAAAGAAAATCGTCCTTATACTTAACTGGCTGCCTGCATGTCATATAATTCATTCCGGGACCGCCTTGCCCGGTCACTGGACAGCAAGTACGTAGCGTACTCTCTACTGTTTGTCATGGCAATCCTGACCCGTTTCATGGTGTTCGGGAATCCCTTCATCTTCGCTGATGAAGAATTCTATATGCTTGTCGGTGGCAGAATGCTGCATGGCGAACTGCCCTATGTCGACATATGGGACAGAAAACCCATCGGCATCTTTCTGCTCTATGAACTTTTCCACCTTTTCGGTCCTTACCGCATCTGGGCCTATCAGGCCATTGCCCTGCTGAGTGCCTGGGCGACGTCCATCCTGTGCATGAAGGTCGCCCGCCTCATCGCCCCGGTCGGAGGGGCCCTCTGTGCTGGCTGTCTCTATCTGGTCTGGATTGCCAACTCACAGGGCTGCGGCGGCCAGACGCCCATCTTCTATAATCTGCTGGTCGTCTGGGCCATCCTGCTGGTCGCACGGTTCATGGCCGGGCAGGCCCGCCTCACCCTGTTCCAGACGGGAGCGGGAGTCATGCTGCTGTTTGGCATCGCTCTCCAGCTGAAAACATCTGTCGTTTTTGAAGGCATCTATGTCGGGCTGTTCCTGATGGGACTGACCTACCGGCAGGGCGGTACCCTGAAGCAGGTCATGGGCCATGCCATCATCTGGTGTGGGCTTGCCCTCGTGCCAACACTGGCTGTCATGCTGTTCTATGCGCTGGACGGCCACTTCCAGGAATGGTGGTTTGCCAACACCGTCTCCATCTTCCTGAAAAAACCCATCCCGGCTGCCTCTCTGCACCAGTGGTTGCATAATGTATACTGGTGCCTTGTCATGCTGGGCATCCTGCTCGGCACGACAGTCCTGCGCTTTCTCTTCAAAAAACAGACCGCCCACTGCCAGCCTCTCTCCCTTTTCCTTGGCGGGTGGGCGTGGACAGCCTTTGCCGGTTTTGCCCTCTTCAACACCTTTACCAAACACTATTCCCTGCCCCTTTATCCGGCCTTTTTCATAACCGCAGCACCACTCTGGGCCTCCCCTTTCAGCCGTCTCTGGCTCGTGCTGCTGCTGGTATGGGGGGGCATCCGCACCTACGACACGGAAAAGAAGATCAACCGTGCCAGCGATCTTTCCACCCTGCGGCAGGCCGTCTCCCGTCTTTCATCCCCTGTCGGCTGTGTCTTCAATTACGACACGCCTGATATTCTGCTGGACAGTGTCCCTTATTGCCATCTGACACGCTTCCCCTTTTCGGCCCATCTCAGCACCGATACGGAACGGAACGCTCTGGGCATCGACCCTGTGCAGGAGACCGAAGCCATACTGGCCCAGAAACCCCTCTACATTCTCCTCTCTGCCGACGATACCGAGCATGACATGTCCATCAACCGGGATACCTATGCTGTTCTCACAAGAGAGCTCAAACAGCATTATGAGATGATCTACGAACATCCCCCACGCTATGCCTTCAGCGGGTTCATAATCTACAGGCGGATCCGTTGACCCTCCCGCAGGCGCCATGATTGCAAAAGGCGGCTTCTCCCTCTCCCGGAGAAGCCGCCTTTTTTTGATCTTCAGGCAGGAGAACTTCCTGCTTTTTCAGAAAACCCGATGGTAGTAATAAGAAAAGATACCGTCCTTGATGTAGAGATAGGCAGGGCCGAGCTCACTTTCCCCATACAGGAAAATATTGAGATTGGATGAGACAACGCTGACAACCAGCAGGGCAACCAGAATCTTTTTCAGAGCCCGTACATCCTTCAGGTTATTGTACAGATAGACACAGCCAAGCGTCCCGAGGAAAACGATATCCGGGTAGAATTCCGCCCGGTACCGGTAATTCATGCTGATGGCAATCATCATCAGGAAAGCCGGTATTGCCAAGGATACGGCGACAGAAGCAAGCGCTGCCCGATTGATGGGGAACACACGGCCCCTGCGGAGCAGCCCGACAATCAGCAGCGCACCACAGAGCAGCATGAAACCATCTGTCAGAAAGAAGCTGCTGGGTGGCAGCTCATTCGCATCAATCAGCCGCGTGAAACTATCCTGAAGAACGTAATGCCCGTCAGCCTTCTGGAAAATCCACACCGGTACAAAGAAATAGACAATCCCCAGATAGAATCTCTGAAGATTGAACAGCCCATAAGTTTTGGTCCGCATGATGCGGCTGGGAAACTCCACATTGTAGAGGTACAGGTCGTAATTGGCGAAGGTAAGCGGATTGCCCCATCGTCTGTAATTCACATATGCCGTCACGATGATGGCCAGAACGGAGATGACTGTCGGCACAACGAGAGACAGCAGCGTGACGCCCTCATCCTTCGTCCTGAAGCTGCGGCACCATCTGTAAAAATGGATGATGAGAAAACAGAGCAGCGCCACATACAGCCCGATCCCCATCGAAACACGGGTCAACAGCGCACAGCCCGCCGCAACGGCCATGCAGACCCCACCATATCGCCAGTACTCCTTCTCGCAGAGGACACGGATGGCGCAGTACACAAACCATGAAGCGAAGGCCAGAGCCCAGAAGCAGACCTCCTGATACAGGCTGTGTTCAAAAAAACAGACCTGTTCACCCGAAAAAGCAAGGGCAATGGCCAGACAGAGCGAAACCCAGGACGTACCTCCAAGGTAACGCTCAGACACGAAACGCCATGTCCTGTAATTGAAAAACAGGACCATCAGCAGGGCCATGATGGATGAAAGGCGGGTGATGTCCCAATGCAGCCCATTGGGGAACAGCAGGACTGGCAACCTCAGCAGGGAAGGGAAAATGCCCCAGTAGGCATACACTTTCCCATTCCGGAGGAAGCCCTCCTCTTCCACGGTCTTCGGGTCCACATCAAAATGGCCATGCAGCATGTGGTCGATCATGCTGTTGAAAGTCAGCCGCAGCCCACCGGGCCGGTATTCTATCGGCAGATGGGACCATGACAGAATACCCATGATGCTCCACACGATGGCGGCACACCATATGACCGTGGTCACGTTTTTCTTGCAGAACATCACAGCGCTCCCGGCAGCTCAGCGCCTGTCTGGAAAGACGGCAGGATAGGAAAGATAGGTCAGCCTCTTCTGCTCTTTCCGGGCAATGGCAATCGTGTCGAGGATCAACCCACAGACAAAACTCAGGAAAGAGAGCAGCACCAGGGCCGTGGCCAGCAGGGCTGTTGGCAGGCGGGGGACGACACCCTGCCGGAGATAGAAGGAAACGACAGGAATCCCCAACCCAAGCCCCAGGACAAACAGGACAGCCGCAATGGAGGAAAACAGCAGAAACGGCTTTTCCAGCTTCACGATCTGGACGATCGTGCAGAGTATCCTGATACCGTCCTTGTAAGTGCTCAGTTTGGACACGCTGCCCGGTGGCCGCTCGACATAAGCCGTCTTCAGCTCACCGACAGGCAACCCCAGCTCCAGCGCATGAATGGTAAACTCGGTTTCCGTCTCGAACCCCTGGGACAAGGCCGGGAATGACTTGACGAACCGCTTTGAGAAAACCCGATAGCCGGACAGCATGTCCGTAAGGCGGCGCCCGAAAATCATGGTCACCAGCCCCGTCAGCAGCCGGTTGCCCAATACATGACCCATGCGATACGCCGCCGGACGGTCCGTGACACGAGCCCCATTGACCATGTCCAGACCATGCTCATACGCATGCTCCAGCAGCCTGGGGGCCGCCTCGGCCTCGTAGGTCTCATCACCATCAATCAGGATGTAGAAATCTGCATCAATGTCGGAGAACATCCGCCGGACGACGTACCCTTTCCCCTGCATCCGCTCTGTCCGGACAATTGCCCCTGCGGCCCGTGCAACGTCCACTGTCCGGTCGGTGGAATTGTTGTCATAGACATAAATCTCCGCCCCCGGCATGTGCCTCGTGAATTTCTCCACAACATGCCCCACTGTCATTTCTTCATTGTAACAGGGGATGAGGACGGCCACCTTTATGGTCTCAAAATCCACGCAAACCTCTTTCCGAACATTTCAGGACAATAAAATTCCATACAGGTATCAGTCACTCTGTCTATGATGTCGGGCACAGAAACGCAACAATCCTGCCAGAAGCATTATATGGGGACTTCTATTGCACGATTGTTAAATACCTCGCCGTTCTCCATCAAATATCAGGCCACCTCCGGGCCCATGAAGCACGTCACCCAATGACCTGGCGGCAACATTCCTGACCTGTCTCCACAGGGCAGGAATGTTTCTTGCCATACAGGAGGGCCAGATCACTTCCGCAGGAAGGCCACCGTCTCAAAGCAGGCCGCAGCGGCCTCACGGCCCTTGTTGTGCTCATCCCCCCGGGAGCGCACGATGGCCTGTTCGTCCGTATAGGTTGTCAGAATACCGAAAGAAATCGGCACATCATTCGCCAGCTGGGCCTGCATGATGCCAACAGTGGCCCCCATGGAAATGAACTCGAAATGAGCCGTATCCCCCTTGATGACACAGCCGAGGCAGATCACCCCCTCATAGATACCCTTACGGGCAAGGTGCTGGGCCATGATGGGCAGCTCGAACGCACCGGGGGCCTCATAGACATCCACCGTCTCATCAATGCCACGTTCCTTCAGCCACTCCAGCGCACCATCACGCAGACCGCCCGTCACATCAGGGTTGAAGCGGCTGACCAGCAGGGCCAGTCTTGGCGCTGGATTGAGTTTCAGGCCTTCCGGGGCCGTAGCGATATGTTTGCTCATGGTTCAGCTCTCCTGCAGCATATGCCCCATACGGGTGCGTTTCGTTTCCAGATAATGGCGGTTGAACGGATTGGATGGCACGACAAGCCGTTCCACGGCTTCCACCACCAGTCCGGCCTCCGTCAGGCCACGCTCTTTTTCCGGGTTGTTCGTCAGCAGGCGCAGGCGGGTCACGCCGAGACTGGCCAACATATGGGCCGCCATATCCCAGCGGCGGGCATCAGCGGGCAGACCAAGCGCCTCATTGGCATCAACCGTGTCCATGCCCTGATCCTGAAGCTCATAGGCCCGTATCTTGTTGGCCAGACCGATCCCCCGGCCCTCATGCCCCCGCAGATAGAGCAGCACGCCTGATTCCGCCGCCGCAATCCGCTTCAGGGCTTCCCGCAGCTGTGGGCCACAGTCGCAGCGCAGCGACCCCAGCGCATCCCCCGTCACACATTCCGAATGAAGGCGGACCAGTGGCACGGTCTGGTCAGGCTTCCCTTTCACAAGGGCCAGATGTTCCACACCATCAGCTCCACGGAAGGCATGGACACGCAGATCCTCTCCACCACACACGGTCGGCAGGTCGGCCACGGCAAGCTGGGCTTCCTCCGACAATGGCGCTTCTGCCATGTCCAGAACTCCGACATCACCCCGCCCATGTTCAGCAATCCAGCGGCGCATTTCGGCAATGCTGATGAGCGGCAGACCGTGCCGACGGGCATAGTGACGCAGCTCCGACAGGCGCATCATCGTGCCATCCTCGGCCATGATCTCACAGATCACACCAGCCGGCCGCAGACCTGCCAGCCGCATGAGGTCAACAGCTCCTTCCGTATGCCCCTCCCGGGCCATCACGCCATCAGGGTTGGCCCGCAGGGGGAACATGTGACCGGGGGAGATGATGTCCGCCGGTGTCGCATCCGGCGCAGATGCCACCTGAATCGTATGGGCACGCTCGGCAGCGGAAATGCCCGTCGTCACGCCGTGGGCGGCCTCGATGGACACGGTGAAGGCCGTGCCCCGCGGGTCCTGATTCTTCGCCACCATGGGAGACAGGCCAAGCCGGTCTATCTGGTCAGCCTCAAGGGACAGGCAGATCAGCCCGCAGGCCTGACGGGCCATGAAATTGATGGTCTCCTGCGTGGCAAACTGGGCTGGCAGAATGAGATCACCTTCATTCTCCCGATCCTCATCATCCACCATCACGACCATGCGGCCAGCCCGCACGGCGGCGATGGCGGCCTTCAGGTTTGAAGACAGGCTGCTCACCGGGCATCTCCCCTGTAACGCAGTTCCTCTTCCGGCGTGTGGCGCAGGAGCGTCTCCACATATTTGGCCATCATGTCCACTTCCAGATTCACCTTCGCCCCGATGGCCAGCGTGGAAAGGTCCGTATGGGTCCATGTATGGGGAATGATCATCAGGCTGATCTCAAAGCCTTCCTGCCCGTCATGGCGCACATCATCATGCACCTCATTCACCGTCAGGCTGATGCCATTGATGGTGATGGACCCTTTCTCGATGACATAGCGGCGCAGGGAAGCAGGCATGAAAATCCGCAGATGATGTGATTCCCCAGCTTCGGCAACATGGGTCAGCCTGCCTACCGCATCGACATGCCCCTGCACGATATGGCCGGAAAGCCGTGTATTGAGGCTGACGGCCCGTTCCAGATTCACACGGGCCCCCTCCACGAGGTCACCCAGAGCCGTCCGGGCCAGCGTCTCACCACTCAGATGGAAATCCGCCACACCCTCGGGCGTGAAACGGGTCACGGTCAGGCACACGCCATTGGTGGCGATGCTTTCACCTTCCGTCAGATCGGTAAAATGGGTGGCGATCCGTACATCCATGGCCCTGTCCCGCAGGGACACGGACTGCACGTCGCCAACACGTTCGATGATTCCTGAAAACATGGTCTTAGTCCCCATATTGGCGCAGAAGCTGGATCGGGCTCCGCTTGTCCGCACTCTCTTCACGCAGGGTAATGGAAAGCTGGTCGTCCCTGTCGGCCCCCTCATGACGGATGGTCAGCCAGTCATCCCACAGGCCCGCCTCCCGCACGCCGGCCAGCAGGGCAGGTCCGGCCTCGATCAGGGCCCAGTTGATGTCCATCTGCCCCAGAAGGGCAGGCAGGGATGACAGGTCACGGCACTGTTCCACATGGAACCCGTCCGCCTCCCGGGCCTGACGCCAGGCGGCTGGAAGACGGCCCTGCCGGTCCAGCACGATCAGGGGCCGGGGTGCCCGCCCGGCATGATCGGACACATGCCGCACGGTAAAGGACGGGTCATCAGCCAGAACGGTCCCGATCCCCGTCACCACGGCGTCACAGGCCCGCCGGAGCTGATGGGCCAGCCGCAGGGATGCGGACGAGGTGAAGGTCTTCTGCCCTTCCGGAGGAATCATGCTGCCGTGCCCGTCCAGAGCCTGCTTCACGCTCAGCCACGGGCGGCCCTGCGTCACACGGCAGGCAAACGGTGCGAGCAGTGCGGCACAGTCCTGCGCCAGAGAGCGCAGCCCGGGTTCATCGGCCAGAAAATGCACCTGTTTCGGAGAGAGGCCCCCAGCCAGATGGTCCGCTCCCCCTCTGGCCTGCGGATTGGGGTCCCGGGCACCGATCCACACGGTCTGCACGGGACTGTTCTTCAGCCGGTCGCTACAGGGAGGAGTCCGGCCATGATGGTTGCAGGGTTCCAGCGTCACCAGGGCAGTGCGGACCTGCTCCAGCACGCCTTTCTCCCGGGCCTGCTCCAGCGCCATGACCTCGGCATGAGGCTGGCCCGCAGCGGGATGTACTCCCACGGCGAGCAGGTGCCCTTCACCATCCAGCAGGGCGCAGCCCACCGCCGGATTGGGAGCGGTCGCCCCCATCTTCTGCACGGCCGCCTTCACGGCCTCCCGGAAACCGGCCCGCACGCTCTCCAGCGGCGGGGGCGGGCTGTCCGTTCTTCGTGTCCCACTCGACACATCTGTCATCATCAGTCCCCAATCGTCTCAGGGACGTTCGCGGCGACGTCACGCCTTCCCCCCTCACGGAAAGGCGGCATCCCCCCTCCCGCGATGGACAGGAAGAACGTTCTCTCTCATCCGGACTCTGACCGTCGGCCCCGGATTCACACCGGGTCTGCTTGTCCCCTGCACGGATGCAGGGCGCTCGCGGGCTGAGGCAGCCAAAGCCACCAACACCGCCGGTAGGGAATTCCACCCTGCCCCGAGAACGTCTATCTCAATCACGCCCTATATGGAGGTACTCCCCCCAAAGAGCAAGAGGCCGCCCCAATGGGAGCGGCCTCTCTCATCACCCTGTCCTGTCAGGACTGATCCTGTAGAAGATCAGAAACCGCCCTTCAGGGAATGGACGAAGTCCTTGCCGGACTGCACCGTGCTGTCGTGCATCTCCTTCAGGCTCTTCTTCTGAGCGTCAAGCTGAGACTTCTGGGCATCAAGCTGGTCCTTGAGGCGCTGCTTCTCCTCAGCCGGCGCATTCCTGTACCTGTCGCGCACATCCTTGATCTGCTGCTTGCGATCATCAATGTTCTTCTGGATCTCGGCCTTCTTGTCGGCGGCAAGGTTCTTGTACTTGTCCTGAAGGTTCTGCAGACGCTCCTGACGCTGCTTCACGTCGGACTGGAGGGCATCCATGCGCTTCTGGATGCGGGCACGAGCACGCTCCGGAGCGCCAGCATACTTCTCCTGCAGGGCCTGCAGCTTGGCGTTTTCGTTCTGGATGGACTTCGTCACGCTGTCCATGCTGCTCTGGATGGCCAGCGGATCATTCGGATCATAAGCATGAGCCTGCGGCAGCAGGGCAAAGGACGAGGCAAGCAGTGAAACTGTAAACAGAGTACGGATCTTCATGAAGCAGCTCCTAGAATGAGTACCGGATGCGTCCATCCACTACACCACGAGGTTACATCCCCAAAGTTAAAAAAAGGCCATGCCACACTCCTGAAGGCTCAGCTCCGCTTTATGCCACCAGCCATGTCGCTCAGCAGCCCCGGTGACAGAAGCGTGACGGAACTGGCCCCCCTGATGCTGATCAGCCCCTCTTTCCTGAACAGGCTGAACGTCCGGCTCACCGTTTCGATCGTCAACCCCAGATAATCGGCAATGTCTGTCCGGGACATGGGCAGGGACAGTGTCAGCGGGCCGTGCTCATCCTTCAGCGCATGGGCACAGCAGGGGCTGGCCTGTTCGACAAGGAAACTGGCCAGACGCTCACGGGCTGTCTTGCGCCCCAGAAGCATGAGCCGCGCCTGCATCTTGACCAGCTCGCTGGAAGCCTCCTGCTGGAGGCGGCCATGCAGACGGGGGAAGCGCTCCACGAGACGGTCGATGGCAGAATGGGGGAACCGGCAGAGTGTCACCTCTCCCAGAGCTTCTGCAGTGAAGGCATAACTCTCTGAGGAGGCCAGCCCCAGAAAATCTCCCACTTCTGCAAAACCGACAATCTGCCGACGCCCATCAGGCATGAGACTGAACAGCTTGGCCCGGCCGCCTGTCAGCACATAAAAATCGTGCGCCGGTGCGCCTTCCTGTATGAAACAGCGCCCCGCCTGAACAACCACCCGGGAAGATTCCGCCACAAGGGCAGGAAGGTCCTGGTCCTCAATGACGTTGCAGATACTGACCGAACGGCCAGGGCAGCGACCACACCGTTCCCGAACGGCCTCCATGAGGCTGCGACCTGTTTCCACCATTATCTTTCCTGTCTCACTATAGCCGGTGTCAGAGTTAGCGGGTTATCCCCCCCCTTGGAAAAGAAACCTTCCTTATGACAGTGATAAGAAAAGCCCCATTTTTTGATATAGATCAATTTCTAGAATATTTTCAGTTAATGCCCTATTACAGTTATAAATTTTTTCTTGTTTTCGAGGCAGATCATTCTTATAGGCGGGGAAGGAACAATTACATTTTGTCCATTTTCGCCACGCCGTTGTAACTCATCGAGGATTCTAGGAAAAATGAGCCGCACCTTCACCCGGATGGCCACAGCTGCGCTGTTTGCTCTTGGGTCTGTCTCCTTCGCCGTTGCCCAGACAACAGCGCCAGGAGCCCGCACCTCCGTATCCGCATCCAGCACCATGCAGGCCGCTCCGGATGCCTCCGTGCATCTTCATGCTCCGGATGACCATCGCTGCGGCATTTTCCAGACCTGTGCCAATACCAAGATCGGCCTTGGCAAAGGGGACTTCGTTGTCCGCCTCTCCGCTCTCGGCGTAATCACCAACAACACCGGCTCCCGCGTCAAGCTGAATGCCAGCTCACCTGCGGCAGCTCTGGCTGGTGGCAGCATCTTCCGCCACAATGTAAGCGTGACCAACCAGGTCATGCCGGAACTGACGCTTGAATATTTCCTGACGGACCACCTCTCCCTGGACCTCATTGCTTCTTCCACCCGTCATGAAGCCGCTGCCCATGTCGGCAACCTGGGCAAGCTGGATGCTGGCAGCTTCTGGATTCTCCCCCCGACACTGACAGCCGCCTACCACTTCCGCCCGCACAAGCGCTTCAACCCCTATGCCGGTCTTGGCATCACGGTGGCCATCTTCCACAACATGCATCAGGCCACCAATCTGGGTGGGGCCTTCAACGGGGCCGTGTTTGATGCCATGCACATGAAAACCAACGTCGGGCCGAGCTTCAACCTCGGGTTTGATTACCAGCTGGTCGGCAACTGGTTCTTCAACTTCGATATCAAACAGATCCTTCTGTTCAATCAGAGCGTTCATCTGAGCCAGCGCGGCAACCCCATTACTGGTGGTCGGGTCCGTGTTCATGATGACGTGCATCCGACTGTTGTTGGTGCCGGTATCGAATACCGCTTCTGATCTTTCCACAACAACATCAGATCATTCGGGAAAGGGGCCGCAGAGTAATTGCGGCCCCTTTTTCATATAGTCGCAATACTGGACAGCAATTACTCATCACGACAGCCTTCATCCATAAAGTTCGAATATTACGGTACAGATACAATACCGTGACAAATCACTGCGCATGTGTCAGAAGGGAACGAATTTTGCCCTGGCAGTCAGAAGAACGGAGAACATCCCAATAATGCGTGTCTCACGTAACATGATTATTACTGGCATCGTCCTGGTCGTTCTTCTGCTTCTCTGGGGTGTGTGGTCTCTCGTCCCCCACCGGGTCATAGAGACTGCCCCACCGCCCGCTGTTACTCACAACGGCGACCTGCTGCGCATCAGGCCCGGAGGGCCGCTGGATGGCCAGCTGACTGTCGAGCCCGTCGCGGAAACCCTCTCCCCCCATCAGGTAGAGCTTCCAGCACAGATCATCGCCTCCCCCGGCCAGAGCGTGGACATCCATTCCCCGGTCGTCGGGCGGGTGGCCAACCTGTATGTGCAGACAGGCCAGCATGTACAGAAAGGCGATGTTCTTGCCATCCTGTATTCCGGTGACCTGGCACAGGCATGGTCAGATGACCGCAAAGCACAGGCAACCCTCACCCTTACCCGGCTGGCCTATCGCCGTGCTGTTGGCGTGCTGAATGCGGGAGGCAATGCGGTAAAAGACATGCAGTCTGCCAGAAATGATCTGGAACAGGCCCAGGCCGAAGCCACCCGTGCCCATCTGCGCCTTCAGGCTCTCGGCACAGACGGCAATGCCGGCTACCAACCACTGGTAGCGCCTGTCTCCGGCATCGTCACCGCCATATCCACCGGCATCGGCCAGAATGTGACAGACATGACAGCAACCCTGATGAACGTCGCCAATCTGGACACTGTCTGGATCCAGGCCAGCCTGCCGGAATCCCTCCTGCCCATGCTCGGTGCAAGCATGACGCTGGAAGCCTCCTTCCCCGGCCAGACATGCCATGGACCCGTCACCTCGCTGGACGGCACCGTCCATACTGATACCCGCCGCCTGAATCTCTATCTGCGCTGCAACAACACCCAGGGGGCGCTGCGCCCCGGACAGTTCACCACCGCCACGCTGAACATCACCCAGCAGGCCCAGCCCCTCCTGCCCAAAACAGCCCTGCTGATGGACAATGACCAGGTTTCCGTCTTTGTGGAGACAGCCCCCAACACCTACCGCCGCCGCTTCATCACCATCAGCTACGAGGAAGGAGAGTCCGTACGCATTCTCTCCGGCCTGAAAGCTGGTGAGCGTATCATCACGCATGGGGCCATCCTGCTCAATGATTACTGAGGACCGCTGAGCAGTCATGTTCATCGAGAAATTCATCACATGGTGCTTTGGTCACCGCAAGGCCGTCGCTTTTCTTACCGCAGCTCTGTTCGTCACCGGAATGCTGGCGTGGAAACAGCTGCCCGTGGAAGCCTACCCGGACCTCGGCCCGGCCAGTGTTCTGGTCACCACGCAGGTCAACGGTCTTGCTGCCGAGGAGATGGAACATCAGGTCACCACGCCTGTCGAGCGTGAACTGGCAGCCGTCCCCGGTGTTGTGGAGAGCCGCTCCAGCACGACATTCGGCCTCTCGCTCATCACGCTCATCTTCAAGGATGGAGAGGACATCTACCGTGCCCGCCAGCTGGTGCAGAGCCAGCTTGACGGCCTCCAGCTGACAGGCGGTGCCCAGCCCTCCCTTGGCCCCATCAGCGGGGCCAGCGGAGAAATCTACCGCTATACGGTCGAGTCCGACGATCAGGACCTCATGACCATCTCCGACGTGCAGCGGTGGGAGATCATTCCCGCCCTCCAGCGGGTGCCCGGCGTGGTGAACATCGACAATTTCGGCGGTTTCACCCGGGAATATCAGCTGATCCTCGACCCCAACGCCCTCATCCGCTTTGGCATCAGCATCAGCGATGTGATGAACGCCATCCGCAACAGCAATGCCAATGCTGGTGGTGGCCGCGTCACCCGTGGTGAGCAGTCCTACATTATCCGTGGCGTGGGGCAGATCCACTCTCTGGAGGACATGCGCAACACCGTCATCGGCCATCATGATGGTGTTCCCATTTTCCTCTCCGAGCTGGGGCGGATCGAATTCGGCCATCAGGTCCGGGAAGGGATGCTTGGGAAAAACGGCAATCCGGATACGATCGAAGGGGTCGTGACCATGCTGCGGGGCGCCAATCCCTCACAGGTGCTGGATGACCTGCACTCTGCCGTCGCCAAGCTCCAGACACAGCTCAAACCCAAACATATCCGCATTGTTCCGTATCTGGACCGTGACAACCTCGTAAAATCCACAACGGACAAGGTCAGCGAAACGATTCTTGAGGGGATCGGCCTCGTGCTGGTCATCCTGACCTTCTTCCTGGGCTCGCCCCGCAGTGCCGCCATCACGGCGGTGACCATTCCCTTTGCGCTGTCATTCGCCTTCATCCTCATGCGGGCCTGCGGCATGGCGGCCAACCTTTTCTCCCTCGGAGCCGTGGATTTTGGCGTGATCGTCGATGGAGCCATCGTCATCACCGAGGTCATCCTCCGCCACAGGGAGGAGCACCCCAACCTCCCGCTGAACCAGCCGGACATTCTTGCCATCACCCGCCGTGCGGGCCGGGCCATCTTCGCCTCCACCATCATCATCGTGGTGGCCTACAGTCCCCTCTTCGCCTTTGAAGGCAGCGAGGCCAAAATCTTCCGCCCCATGGCCTGGACAGTCAGCTTCGCCCTGCTGGGAGCGCTGCTCTGCGCCCTGGCCCTGACACCCACCATGTCCTTCCTGGCCCTGCGCAAGCCACGGCCCATCTGGCACAACAGGCCACTGGACTGGCTGCACAAATATTATGACGCCCTGCTCCGCCATCTGATTGACCACCCTGTCATCCCCTTCGTCAGTGCCGGACTGGCACTGGTGACCGTCATTGCCCTTGGGGTCACGACGGGCCGGGAGTTCCTGCCTGACCTTGATGAAGGGGCGCTGTGGCTCCAGGTGCAGATGCCAACGGGCATCTCACTGGAAAAAGGGCAGGAAAAGGCTTCGGAAATCCGTCGTGCGGTACGGGAGTTCCCGGAGACATCCTATGCCATAACGCAGCTTGGTCGCTCGGATGATGGTACGGACCCATGGACGCCCTCCCACATCGAAATGCCCGTTGGCCTGACGCCCTACAACCAGTGGGCCCACGGCGAGACCAAAGCCGAGTTCATCACGAAACTCCGGGCCCGCCTGAACAAGATCGCTGGCATTTCCTTCTCCATCAGCCAGCCGATCGAGGACAATCTCAGCGATCAGCTTGGCGGAGCGCACAGCCCGCTGGTCATGCGCATCTATGGGGACGACCTCTCGGGCCTGCGTACCCTTGGCAAGCAGGTCGTCCAGCAGCTCTGGCAGGTACCCGGCACCGTGCAGGCCGACATCTTCCAGGAACCCAAGATTCCACAGATTGCAATCACACCAGACCGGCTGAAAGCCGCCCGTTATGGCATCAGCATCAATGATGTAACGGATGTCATCAACAGCGCCATCGGCGATGCCCCGCTGACCAGCGTGATTGAGGGCGACCGCTTCTACAATGCAACCCTGCGCATCGACAACACGCAGCGTTCCAACCTCCAGCTGCTGGGCCAGATTCCCATGATTACGGGTGATGGCAGTGCCATCCCTCTGGCTGAAATTGCCCATATCCGTCTCCAGATGGGTGAAAGCAGCATCGCCCATGAGATGGGCGAGCGGCAGATCACCCTTCAGGTGGATAATGGCAACCGGCCCATGTCCCTCTACCTTGACGATGCCCAGAAGCTCATCGACCAGAACGTCCATTACGACCACCAGAAGTTCCGTCTGGAATGGGCCGGAACCTTCCAGGAGGCCCAGCACGCCCAGGTCCGCCTCGTGGCAGCCCTGGGCGTCATGTTCGCCGTCATGCTGGGGCTGCTCTATGCGGAGTTCCAGAAGTTCCGCCATGCGCTGCTCATCATCGGCATTGTGCCACTTGCCGCCCTGGGCGGGCTGATCGCCCTGCATCTACGGGCCGAAACACTGAACATTGCCACGGCGGTCGGCTTCATCGCCCTGTTTGGTGTGGCCATCCAGAACGGGATCATCATGGTATCCAACATCAACCGTCATCTTGGTGCTGGTGGCAACATACGGGAGGCCACCCGGCTGGGAGCAACCGAACGCTTCCGCCCCGTGCTGATGACAGCAACCGTGGCCAGTGTCGGAATGCTGCCCGCCGCTCTGGCCACAGGTGTGGGAACCGATGTGCAGCGTGGCCTGGCGACGGTCGTTGTCGGTGGACTGGGCATTGCCACCCTGCTGACCCTTTTCATCCTGCCAGTCTGCTTCTGCCGTCTGGAAGAATGGGTCAGCCGCAGGACCAGCCAGAAAGAGCAGGAGGCCTGACATGAAACAGCATTCCACCCCCTGCATGAGGGGCCGTTCCTCCCGATTGCTGGCCAGTGTTCTTCTTGGCGGCATGGCTGCCGGGTTGGGGGGCTGCATTGTCGGCCCTTCCTCCAAGGACATTCCCCCCCTGCCAGAGAGGACAGGATACAGCCAGAAGAACATCACCCAGTCTGAAGCTGGACGGGACAGAAGCAGCGACAGCCTCCTCCACCGCCAGCAGTTCATCTCCGGGGCAGATGTTCCCGGCAGATGGTGGGAGGCCTTCCAGAATCCCCGTCTGAACCAGATGGTGGAGCTGGCCCTGACCAACAACCAGACATTGAAAGCCATGCAGGCTGGCCTGCGGGCAGCATGGGAGCAGCGCCGTGTTGAGGGGGCGTCACTCTATCCGAGCATTTCTGCCCAGTTCATTCCGACACGCAACAAGACCTCCAAGGCACTCTCGCCCGTGCCGAACAATAATGAATGGCTCTATAACCTGCACACGGCCCAGCTGAACATCGGCTATGTGCCCGATCTCTGGGGTGGCTCCCGCCTTGCCATTCGCAACGCCAAAGCCCAGGCGGATATCCAGCGCTTCCAGCTGGAGGCCACGACGCTGACGATGATCTCCAACATCGTCAACACGGCCATCACCGAGGCGGGTCTCCGTGAGCAGATCCGTGCCAAGGAAGTTCTGATCGCCCAGCAGGCAGCCATGGTTCGCATCAATCAGAATCAGGTCGGCCTGGGGGACCAGTCCCGCCAGAGCCAGCTCCTGCTGCGGGATTCGCTGGCGCAACTTCAGGCGGATCTACCTCCTCTCCGGACACAGCTTGCCCAGACCCGGGACCAGCTGGCCACTCTGGTGGGCCTCAGCCCCAATGCGGACCTGCCCATCTTCGAGCTGAAAGACTTCACCCTGCCGCATCAGCTGCCCGTCAGCCTGCCGGCCCAGCTCCTCCTGCAACGGCCTGACATCGCCTCTGCACAGGCGCAGATCCGCTCTGCCGGGGCGCAGCTCGGCATTGCCATTGCCAACCGCCTCCCCAATGTGCAGCTGAGTGCCCTGCCTGGCGAGGCTGTGGACAGCATGAGCAAGATGTTCAAACCCGGGATGGGCAACTGGATGCTGGCTGCCACGGTCACCCAACCCATTTTCCAGGGAGGGTCACTGCTTCATGCCCAGCGGGAAGCCAAAGCCAATTACGAACAGGCCAAGGAATATTACAAGGCTGCCATCATGTCTGCCGTCAGCGATGTGGCAGACAGCCTCCATGCCGTAGAGCTGGATGGCAGCACACTTCTGGCCGACCAGAATGGGCTGGACGCCGCCACACAGGCCCTGCACATTGCAGAAGCCCAGCACAGGCTGGGGGACAACAGCCAGATTGACGTGGCACAGGCCCGCATGGCCGTGGCGCAGGACCAGATTTCCGTCGCACAGGACAAGGTCACCCGCCTTTCCGATACGGTCGGCCTGTTCCAGGCTCTCGGCGGGGGATGGTGGAACCGCAATGACCTCGGTGTCAGCCCGAAGGATGCCAAACGCCTCTCCACCACGCTTGTGCCGTGGTAAGCTGACGGCCGCCAAACCATCCAGACATGAAAAAGGCCGCTTCCTGACAGAGACGGAAGCGGCCTTTTCTTCAGCGGGGAAAATCTCAGGCCGAAAGCAGTTTCAGCACCCAGCCTTCTTCCTCCGGCATGGCCTTCAGCGGTACGGCATTGGGCAGACGTACATTGATCTCCAGCCCCATGGCTGCCCGCAGCCCACGGAACAATGCCCCATGCGCCACGATCAGGGGGGCTCCCTCTCCAGCCTCCTGCGCCCTGTTGAGCGCCTGGACACCACGGGTCTTCAGCGTGAGGAAATCCTCACCCTTTTCCGGGACAAACGTGCCGTTGATCCATGTATTGTACCAATCTCCCATCGGCTGGCCTTCCTGCACACCAAAGCTGACCTCCTGAAGGTCTGCATCCTTTATCAGCGGCAGATCAAGGCCCGTCCGATCCCGGATCGCATCCCGCACATGCTCGGCTGTGACGAAAGCCCGCTTGAGCGGAGAGCTTACGATATGCGTGAAGGGCCGCATCCCCGCCTCGAACAGGTCTGCCAGCTGGCGGCCTGCCAGGCGGGCCTGTGTTAGGCCGGTCTCATTCAGGGGAATATCCGTCCGCCCCTGGGAGAGATGGCGTGCATTCCAGTCCGTTTCACCATGACGGAGAAACCAGTACGGTTCTGCCCGAAGCTGTGTCATTTCCTGACCCTCCCCAAAATCCCGTCAGAGCGTGGCGGGACCTGTCTCATGCCCCTGGCCACGCAAAGCACCTCTCAATCAAAAAGATCTCAGTCAAAAAGAGTGGAGACCGAGCTTTCATCCGCCACGGCCCGGATGGCACGGCCCAGCAGATTGGCCGTAGGAATCTGCCGGATGTTGGACGTTGCCTTCAGCTCATCCGTCGCAGGGATGCTGTCTGTCAGGGTCAGCATGGAAAGCGGGCTGCTCTGCACCCGCTTGCAGGCATTGCCTGTCAGCACACCATGCGTCACATAGGCCTCCACCCCGGCAGCACCGTGCTTCATCAGGGCTTCAGCAGCATTGCAGAGAGACCCGCCGCTATCAATGATGTCATCCACCAGTACGCAGAAACGGCCGGACACATCGCCAATCACATTCATCACTTCAGACACACCAGCGCGCTCACGACGCTTGTCGATGATGGCCAGGTCCACATTCAGCCTGCGGGCCAGCTGACGGGCCCGCACCACCCCACCCACATCCGGCGAAACGATCATCAGTTTTCCCGGGTCCGGGTGACGGGAAATCAGGTCCCGCACAAAGAGCGGTGCTGCGTAGAGGTTGTCCGTGGGAATATCGAAAAAACCCTGAATCTGCATGGCATGCAGGTCCATCGTCAGGATGCGGTTGGCACCCGCTTCTGTCAGCAGATTGGCGACAAGCTTGGCACTGATGGGCGTGCGGGGACCGGACTTGCGGTCCTGCCGGGCATAGCCAAAATAAGGCATCACCGCCGTGACACGGCGTGCAGAGCCGCGCCGCAGGGCATCCAGCACGACGAGAAGTTCCATCAGATGATCATTGGTTGGCATGCAGGTGCTCTGAAGGACAAACATGTCCTCCCCACGCACGTTTTCCTGAATCTCGACAAACACCTCACCATCCGCAAAGCGGCGAATGGATGTCTTGCACAAAGGGATTTCAAGCTCATCAGCCACAGCCTGGGCCAGAGGCAGGTTACTGTTGCAGGCAACGATCTTCATGACGGGTACTTTTCATAGAAGGACGGTAAGATGCGGTTCAGCTCCTTCTATCAGCCCGCCCGATCAATGTCATGATTTTCCAGCAGACCTATTTCGGAACGATTAATTTACCACCTGTTTACCATGAAATGCCGTATGCTCTCCCGTCCACGCCCACAGGTCAGAACCGCCGGTACTGCCGCACATAACGATAGGCCTGTGTGATTTCCGCCGTCCGGCGGACAGCCTCCTGATAGACGTCCCCACCAACATGGGCAAAACGGTCTGGATGGTGCTGCTTGACAAGCCGCCTGTAGGCACTGGTGATCTCCTCATTGGAAGCCCCCTCGGAGACCTCCAGCACAACATGCCAGGCCCTGTCCGCGGGGGGCGCATTTCTGGCCCGCTGCCAGTCCCGCCGGGCTTGTTCACGCCGCCGCTCTGCCTCTTCCCTCTCCCAGGCTCTCTGCTGTTCCTGCCGCCGCCGCTTTCTGGCCGTCTCTGCCCTGTTCACCTGAAGCAGCAGACCGTGCACATGCACCGAACAACGCCGGAAATCCTGCCATGAACGGCCAGCCTCCAGCTCCTCCAGCACGTTCCGGGCGGTCTCGCCACCCATCGGCTGCACCAGCGCAGACAGAAACCGGAACGCCTCCCGCAGGCGCCGGGCCACGAGATGGTCCAGCAGAAGCTGACCATCAGCAAGAGCCAGCTCGCTGATCCAGCCAGCCCACATCATCCCGACCGCCTGATACGCTTCCTGCTCCCTGCTGGAGGCGAAGCCGGAAGGTGGCGGATCCGTCTCAGGTTCCGGTTTCTGCCGGGACGTCCGGCCTGTCTTTTCCGAGAACTGTTTCAGTGTTTTGGCATAGCGGTAGGCTTCGGTAATCTTCTTGCTTTTTACCACGGCTGCCTCGTAGGCAGCACCTCCCTCCTGCGCAAAGCAGTCCGGGTGATGCTGCTTCATCAACCGCCTGTATGAGGCCGTGATCTCCTCGGCAGAGGCCGTTGCAGAAACCTCCAGCACGATATGCCAGGGCTCATCCTCCGGTGGGGCGGAGCCGGACTGTCTGGCCCGGCGATAGGCCTGTTCCCGCTCCTGCTGCTCCTGCGCCGCCTCTTCACTGCCTGCCTGAAAATGCTCCCGCAGAAACGCCAGAACCTCTATGGAAAAACGCTGGAAGCCTTTCCAGCTCTTTTCCTGCCGGGCCTGAAAGAACAGGACCCGCAGGGTGGCAGGCAAAGACCCTGCCTCCCTTTCCAGCAGAGCCTTCAGAAAATCGAAAGCGTCATCCCTGCGCTTCTCCAGAAGAAGTTCGATGAGATCCTTTATAGGGCGAACCCCTGTCCCCTCATAAAAGCTGCTCCACAACAGTCCGGACTGCTGATAGGCCTCCTCTTCCTCCCTGGACGGAAACTCTGACGACTGGGCGGAATCATCCTTCTTTTCTGCAGAGCGGAGGCCATTCACAATCAGACCGACAATCAAAAGAAGCAGCCCCTTCCAGCTGAACAGCCAGGTGATGAAGCTCCAGATCAACCGGACGAGCCTTACGGGCAAAAGAAGGATGAAGATCAACACGTGCCAGACGCCCGCCAGAACGGCCCCGCACATATGAATGACAGCCCCCAGCAACCAGAACGGCACGGACAGCAGGGAAAAAAGTCCCCCTGCCGTTTCATGATCCTCTGTCTGGGGAGATGCAGCCTCCTGCTGGGAAGCCGTACTGTCTGGAGACGGCGGGGATGGCTGAGGCCCGGCCGCACCGGCTGTTCCACTCTGCCGCAGGATGGACGCAACCGGTCCATCCCCGCCGACTGTGCCTGCCTCTGCCTGACGGGGTGCAGCACGTTCAGGTGGGGACGGAGAAGCCTCAGATGGGGCCGGAGCAACAGCCAGGTCCGGCATCAGCACCCTGGCATCATCATCTCCCAGAAATCCGTCCCGGCTGGGCTGCCCGGCCTGCTCCTGCCAGCGCAGGATGGCCCGCCGGGTCGCCTCGCCATATACGCCATCCAGCACGACGGCAGCCGGCAGAAAGCCGAGCGCCTGCAGTTTTCTTTGCAGGGCAATATGGGCATCAATCGGACGGGTCGCTTCCTCATGCGCACGACCTGTCAGGCGGGAGCGGTATCTGTCCGCAACCTGCGCCACAACCCGCTGGTAGCATTGGGCCTGGCTCTCTCCCTGCACACCCGCCGGTGAAAAACACGCCTGCAACGGTGCAAGATCATGGATCAGCTCCGCCTTCAGCTGGGGAAGACTGTAGGCCGCACTCTGATGGCGCAGGGCATAATAGGCCTGATCCAGAACCAATTCACTTCTGGCTGAATCAGAATCCGAACAGAGAAGAACCTGTCCCGGTTCGTTCCTGTCCATCCGGCTACAGTCAAAGTCAGGATGATAAACGTCGGCCAATACAGGCTGACAATGCACAACGGCCCATGAAACCAGTAGACATTTCAGAAAAATGGAACGCATGACAGGCCAGCAAATATCAATCTGCAACCTGTATAAGTTGGTTGATACACCCTGTCCATTCGAGGAGACGTCTATCCTGTGCGGGATTTCAGAGAAACGGGGACACTCCCTGCGGCAGGAAATGTCCCCGTTCCGTCTGTTCCCAGAAAGGCTGGGCTGCCATCATCTGGAGGCACTGCCCTCCGGCTCCGGCCCTGCAACGAATTTTTTCATGCCATCCTTCTCACGGGACGCATCCCCGCCAATATCGGACGGAGCCGTCGCCGCCTTGCGAGACCGGCCTGAATAGTTGGTAACGATGGTCTTCACCGCTTCGGCAGCCTCCTGCGCCGCAGCGCCGGCCACATCAGCCCATGGGCCATCCAGAGAATGTGCGGGAACATCATGAACCTGAGTGGCTGCCCCGGCCTCCACGCCCTGTGGGGTTGTCACGTGCCAGACGATGGTAACCTGCTGTTTCGGCCCCTCTCCCGGCGGAGGAGCATCCGGTGAAGGCTTGATGCTGACCACGGTTTTCACGATGTAATCCGCCCCAGTGCGTGTGGTCTGCACACTGTTGTGGCTGTCCGGCAGCATCATGTAGAACGCCTCGGCCAGAGACTTGTTGCCATCACCCGGGGCGCCCTGTACCCCCTCGAAACAGATGCGGGCCGAACGGTGCATGAGACTCTGCGGGTCATCCATCATCATGCGGGTCTGTATCTCTGTCAGCTCACGGGCGATTTCCGGGGCCATCTGGAGGGCCACCGTGTTCAGGGCCGCCGGGTCGGCGCTGCGCCAGCCTTCCTCATCAATCACGGCACCAAAGCCACGGGCCTTCACCTTGCCATCCGGCCCGACAATCGCATAGCGGGGGCGGATACCCCCATTCTCCGCCCGGACAGCCCCCAGCCTGACCCACCAGTCCCCCGGCTCCGGCACCTTCGCCACGGCAGGAATGGATTGCCCCACCAGGGCGATCACGACATCCCGTGCCCACATGGCCGTAGGCGCCCGCCATGGCGCTTTCTCTGGCACGGGAACAGGCACGGCCAGCCGGGCAGGCGGAATGTTGTCCCTGACAAGATGCTGGGCCTGATTGCCCGGATTATGGGCAAATGGCTTGTACACCTGCAGGCACCCCCCCAGTCCGAGAAGAGGCACACACAGCCCTGATAGCAGCAGCTTACGACAGAAGCGCATGAACAGCCCACTTTCCCTGCAATATTTCTGGACAAGAGCCGACCGGACCCGACCGGCAGGCCCCGCAACTTAACGCCCTTTCCCTCTCCTGACCACAGGGGGAGCGCTGGCCAGAGCCCCTAATGGCGGATCAGCATGTAATGGATCGTCACATCCAGATCAAAATGGTCACCCTGCATGTCCGGCGGAACGGGAGGGAGCTGCGCCCCCTGGAACATGCCTGTCGTGGCGGCATCCAGCGCATAAGAGTTTGATGAATCCGTCAGCCGCACACGGATGACCTTCCCGCTCCTGTCAATCACTACATGGACGGAGGATGGCCCCTCCTCCCCGTTCTGCACAGCCTCATCAGGGTAGAACATGTGGTTCCGCACCCAACGGTCAATCTCGCTCCCATAATCGGAGCTGACACCCCGGACACTGCTGCTCGTCTTGTACGGCGCATTGATCTGCCCATTCAGGCTGAGCGGCCCGAGAGAGAAATCGACCGGCCCCCGTGTCCCCCCATGGCGCCCCCGCTTGTGAGGATGCAAGGCTGGCTCACCATCAAAGGACAGATCCATCGGGTGAGCGAAAGGGTTCGTCTCGCTCTGCCGGGTCATACGCTGATGCGTCGGGGTTGCCCGGCTCCGGCGGGGGCGACGGGGAGCAGCCCTGGAGAGCGGCTTTTCCGACATCTCCGCACGGGTCAGCTCCCCGGTAGGTGAGGGGGCCGTCGGCGGGGAAGACGGCGTGTGAGGCGTCGGCTCCATCGGGGCTGGGGTTGCCTCCTCCGGCGTGGTCGGCGCCGGAGCGCTGGCCGCACCACCAACCTCATGTGTCGGCTCCCCCTTCATGCTGTGCTTTGCCGGAGGGGCATCAAACACCATCTCCACCTGCGGCTGCTGTGCACCATTTGGCGTACCATGCACGGCAGCGCTGGTCTGCATCATCAGCCAGAGGGCAATGCCATGGACACTGGCCGCCAGAAACAGCGGCCCGAACAGTGGTGGATCGACCAGAACCTGCGTCCGCCGCATGGGGGTGCGCGCTTCAGTCCGCAACCCGGCCACGGGTTCGGCATGATCTCCCAGCCGCTCCCGGCGCCTCTGCAAAGGGGCGTCCTGCATCGTCACGGGCGGAAAACCCGCTGGCAAAAAGAGGGGCGCAGACTGATAAGGATCATGACCCCTCCCTTGTGCCTCAAAAAGGGCCATATTGTCATCACCGGAAAAGTGCCCCACCGCTACTTTTGTGTAACCCCCTTCCACCACCATCAGCCCCATGAAGAAAGTCCGTTCCATGCATCCACCTGCCTGCCTTGCCCGGGATGCCGATCTGGCAGCCTTCATCGCCACCGTCGGCCCCTGCCGCCTGCACGAACAGGCTGCGCCAGACCCGCAGACAATCGATCCCTATGCCTCACTCATCAAGGCTGTGACGGGCCAGCAGCTCCACAATGCTGCGGCCAGGACCATCTTCAGGCGTCTCTGCGCCCTTGGGGCCGACCATGACGAAAACGGGCCGCCCCCTGCACCACAGGAACTTCTGGCCCTTGATGATGCCACCCTGCGCCGCTGCGGCCTTTCCGCCACCAAGGCCGCCAGCCTGCGGGCCATCGCCCGGGGACGGCTGGACGGGCTGGTGCCCAGCCTCGCTGAAGCCCGCCAGCTGGATGACGCCACACTGATAAAACAGCTGACAGCCCTGCGTGGCGTGGGACAATGGACAGTCGAAATGCTGCTCATCTTCCATCTCAACAGGCCGGATATCCTGCCAGCGGGCGATCTTGGCGTTCAGGAAGGATGGAAGAGGCTGAAAAAACTGCCTGTCCGCCCCACACCCCGCCAGCTGCGGGACGCCACGATGGGCTTCAGTCCCCATCGCTCCACACTGGCATGGTACTGCTGGCAGGCCAAAGCCCGCCTGCCTGATCCCGCTCCACCCAGCAAAAAACCTTGACGTCCCACCTCCGTGCCCGCACATAATGCGCCGTCATGACGGGGCTGCAGGCCAGGCCTCTCCAGAGCTGGCCCGTGGCCCACACAGTTTCTACCCACTTCCTGCAAGGGATATTCATGCCTAAAGAAGACCTGATCGAATTTACCGGCACGGTGACTGAGCTTCTGCCCAATGCCATGTTCCGCGTCACGCTGGACAATGAGCACACCATTCTCGCCCATACGAGCGGCAAGATGCGCAAGAATCGCATCCGCGTGCTGGCCGGTGACCGGGTCAATGTCGAGATGACCCCTTACGACCTCAGCAAGGGTCGCATCACCTTCCGCTTCAAGTAAGACAGCGGAAGACAGGACCATCTCTTCCCTCATGGCTGATTCCTCCCGGCCCGCCCTCATCCTGGCCTCTGCCTCGCCCCGCCGCATCGCCCTGCTCCGCCAGATCGGGGTGGAGCCGGATGCTGTCTGCCCGGCAGACCTGGATGAAACCCCGCAGAAGGACGAACTTCCCCGTCCCCATGCGCTGCGGCTGGCCCGGGCCAAGGCGGCCCATGTCGCCGCCCGCCATGATGGTCCCGCCCTCATCATCGGGGCTGACACGGTCGTGGCGGCCGGGCGGCGCATCCTGCCCAAAGCAGAAGATGCCGAGACAGCCCGCCGCTGCCTCACCCTTCTCTCCGGCCGCCGCCACAAGGTTTTCACCGCCGTGGTCTGCCAGCCGACAGCAGACTGGGCCGAAGGCCGCTACTGCGAGCGTGTGGTGGAAAGCCACGTCATCTTCAATCGCCTGACACCCCGGCAGATTGACGCCCTCATCGAAGGGGGAGACTGGCACGGCAAGGCTGGTGGCTATGGCCTTCAGGGGCAGGCGGCCGCCTTCATCCGACAGGTCGGGGGAAGCCCCTCCGGCGTGATCGGCCTGCCCCTGTTCGAGACCGCCCAGCTGCTCCGGGGTCAGCCCCTGCCCGCCGGACAGCACTGGCTGCGCTGACACGGCATGGAAATCCGTCTTGCCAGTGCGCCCGGAGAAATCCGCATCGCCCTGCTGAAGGACGATGCGCTGCTGGATGCTGCCCTCTGGCGGCCCGGTGCGCCGGATGGCTGGGGGGATGTCCATATCGTCCGCATCACCGCCCATGCGCCAGCCCTGGGCGGGGCTTTCGTCGAGCTGGCCAGTCCAGCCTGTACGGGCTTCATGAAAGGGCGCAAACTCCCTCCCGAAGGCAGTCTCGTCCGTGCCCAGGTGACCCGTTCGGCACAGAATGGCAAGGGCCTGCGCCTGCGTGCCCTCCCATGGCCGGAGGACATGGAGGCCGGAACCGCCCCCCGCCGTCTCACATCCGGTCCCACGCCACTGGATGAGATTCTGGGGCTGGCCCCATCAGACTGCCCCATCCTGACCGACAGTGCCGCCCTGGCGGCCCGGTTGCCGCCCCGTCTTCATGCCCGCCTGCACCGGGTGAGCCGCAGCTTTGATGAGGTTCTGGAGGCCGATTGGGCCGCCCTGACCAGCCCGGATGCCCAGGTCGGACCGCTGACAGCCCATATCACGCCCACCCATGCCCTCACCGCCATTGATCTGGACGCCCATCAGACCCCGGACTTTGCCGCCAATCTGGCCTGTTTCGGCCCACTCCTGCGGGAAATCCGGCTACGCAATCTCTCCGGTACCATCCTGATCGACCCGGCAGGTGTCCGCAGCAGCAAACGGCCCGCCCTTGTCCCGTTCCTCCGCAAGGCAGCGGACAGGGAGCAGGACCCGCTCCAGCCCCGCATCACCGGCATCACGCCCGGCGGCCTGCTGGAAATGACCCGCCCCCGCCATCGGGCCCCGCTGCATGAGCTGTACGCCTCACCCCACGGGCAAGGGCTGGCCATCCTCCAGCACATCGCCAGTGAGGGGCTGAAGGGCGACCGGCTCCACGCACCACCAGCCATCATCCAGGCACTTGAAGCCGATTCCGGGGCGCTGGAAGACCTCTTCCATCTCACAGGCCATCGCCTTACCCTCCTCAGTCATCCCGTGCCTCCATCATCCTGCTGGAGTCTCTCATGAGCTGCCCGATCTGCCAGAAACCCACCATGCCCGCCTTCCGCCCGTTCTGCTCCCAGCACTGCGCTGATGTGGACCTTGGCCGTTGGTTCAAGGGGGATTACCGTGTGCCGTCCCTGCGGCAGGACAACGACCCGGAAGAACTGGAGGCCGAGGCCGCACGGCTGGCGGAGGAAACCTCCCGCCACAGGCCCTGATCCCGGGGGTCATAACCCGCTGAATCAGCCCGCTGATCCGTGCATTTTCTTCTGCAAAGAGGGTTGATAACCCGCCCTGCATAGGGTAAACCCCTCTCCATAGCCGGGTGGCCCTGCTGCCATGGCCCGGTGCCCAAGTAGCTCAGTTGGTAGAGCATGCGACTGAAAATCGCAGTGTCGGTGGTTCGATCCCGCCCTTGGGCACCATTTTTATTTCCCTGAAAAACTGGCTGACGTCCGCCACAAAGCGCCTCTTCTCCCATGGCGTGGCAGAACCTCCGTGCGAAATGCCTTTTCCTCCGTCCGGCACAGGCTTACCCTATGCACACGGGGGCGAGTCCGCTCGTCCGTGCCCAAGGGAAGGATATCATATGACCACGACTCCCTATCCTACTGTCACACTCAGAAACGGCATCACGCTTCCAGCGCTCGGCATGGGCACATGGCGTATGGGCGATGATGCAGCCCTGCGGGCCCACGAAGTCCACAGCCTGCAGAGCGGGCTGGATTCTGGCCTCAGAATCATCGATACGGCAGAAATGTACGGCCATGGCCGCTCAGAAGAGGTGGTCGGCGAAGCCCTGCGGGGGCGAAGGGATCAGGCATTTCTCATCAGCAAGGTCCTGCCGGGCAATGCCACCTCCAGAGGAACGATAGAGGCCTGCGAACGCTCGCTGAGACATCTCAACACGGACCATCTGGACCTTTATCTCCTGCACTGGCCCGGTTCCACTCCCTTCACCGAAACGCTCTACGCCTTTGAAACACTGAAGGAACGGGGGCTGATCCGGGACTGGGGGGTTTCCAATTTCGATACGGCCGACATGAACGATCTGGCTGAGCTGGGAGCCTATCCTCTCGTCAACCAGATTCTCTACAGCCTGGAATATCGTGGCACGGAGTATGACCTGCTGCCACGGGACGAACAGGCGCACATCACCAGCATGGCCTATTGCCCGATCGGCCAAGGGGGCGAGCTGCTGCATCACCCTGCCCTGCGGGCCATTGCCCACCAGCATGAAACCAGCCTCGGCCGCGCCACACCGGCGCAGATCGCCTTGGCATGGGTGCTGCGTCGCAGGAACATGATCGCCATTCCCAAAGCCGGCACGCCCCATCATCAGGCCCTCAACATCGCCGCTCAGGAAATCCGGCTCTCCCATGACGATCTGGCGGCCCTTGATGCAGCCTTCCCGCCACCTGATGGCAAGGAAACGCTGGCTGTCATCTGACAGAAACGGCGCCCCTCCCACCTTCGGGGCAGAGAGGGGCGCCAGAACAAAGGGCCGTTACCCCTGTTCCATGCGGTCCATCGTCTGCCGCAGGGGATACAGAGCCATCTGATGAATGACAGCTGCCGCATTGGTGACCTGGAAACTCAGCGTCTCCAGAGGGTTGGCCGGATAGATCAGGGCCGTGCCGACGGACATGCCCTCATTGGCGAAGACCTCCAGCGTACAGGCATCCAGCACGATCCGCAGGTTGAAACGGCGGCTGCCCGGGACAAGGGCAGAAGAGAAGGTGCCCGTGAAGAAGGGATGGGTAAAGCCATGCAGGTTGCTCCTGTCCAGCCAGAGCTGGCAGGAGAAACCATCAAAACCGATGCTCAGGCTCTCTCCCTGATGGTTGGAGAAGGCCACGACAAAACGTCCGGCACGCCCATGGTCTCCATCTGGCAGGGTACTGCCCCGGTCTTCCAGAGAGACATCCAGCAGCAGCTCCACGGCCTCGCCGGTAGGCAGAGACACCTGCCGACTGCTCTGGGGCTCCAGACGGGACAGGGTGAATGGGATGGCAGGACGCCGCAGGGCCTCCAGAGCATAAGGAGTCTGGGCGATACGCAGCCAGCCTGATGTGTCACGCCGCAGCACAACCTTGCGAGGAATGGTCATGACGCCACGCCAGCTTTTGTTGGGCAGCTCCTCACAATATTGCCAGTTGTCCAGCCAGGCGACATAGACCGTCTGGTTGCCCGGCATGTTCTCGTAAGTCTGGAGGGCGTAGCTGTCCTTGCCGAAATCTGTCAGATCCACGATCGTATCATCCGGCGTGAAGCGCTCACCATCGAACTGGCCGACAAAATACTGCGTGATGCTGCCCCCCTGCGGTCCACCGGGATTGATGGACACGAACAGGACCCAGCGTTTTTCACCGGGCGTCTCGCCTTCCACCTCTACCTCGGCCAGCCCCGGACATTCATAATCCACGCCAGTAATGCCAGATGGGCCAAAATCGCTCAGATGCATCCAGTGTTTCAGGTCGAATGACCCATAAAAGGACACCTTGTGCTCCCGGGAGCGCACCACGACCATGACCCATTTTTCAGTCGGGGCATGCCAGAACACCTTGGGGTCACGGAAGGAATTGTGCCCGATATCCAGCACCGGGTTCCCTTCATAATCCTTCAGCGTCTGCCCTCCGTCAGGGCTCCAGGCGATATACTGCGTCTGCCGCTGCGGCGTTGCCCGTGTATAGATGGCGACCAGGCCGCCCGCCATTGGCGGCAGGGCCGGAGACATGGGGACGGGTGACTGCTCGCGGGAGACAGGATCATCCCCCAGCTCCTTCAGCAGGCTGGGGGAGGAATTCGCCCCTTTCAGAAGATCGTGCGACTGCCTGTCCACAAGGCGCCGTGCCTGCTCATCCTCCGGCAATGACGGAAAAAGCTGGGCGGCCTTCTGGGCAGCTGTCTCGACCGACCCCGGCTGAGGCTTGTCCTGCGTGCGGGGCGGAAACAGACCAGAACGGTTGTCCCTGTCCAGCACGGCACAGCCGCTGTAGGCCTCTCCGGCTTCCGTCTCCCGAATCGCAATCGGCAGATCCTGCCATGTATAGAGGTCCGTGCTGACGGCATGGCCCCAGTGCACATGGCCTGCATAAGGCCCAAACGGATTGTACTGGTAATAGAGATGGTAATAGCGTCCATCAAAGATCAGCCCGTTCGGATCATTCATGAACCCGGTGGAGGGTGAAAAATGGATGCGGGGGCGGTACTGCTTGTCGGCCAGTGTCTCATGCACGGGCTGCGGAGCCGCCGCCGCCGCATTGCCCGGCTCGGCATGGGCATTGTTGGGCTGTGCCGGTGCGGCGCTGCCTCCACCCCCAACGGCTGCACGGGCTCTGCCATTGCCCAGAAGGGCACCTGCCGCCAGAAATGATCCCAGAACCATACGTCGATTGACGGTCATCCTCTGACCCCCCTCTCTACGATCTGATGGAGATGGCCCTGTCCGAAGGCCTGCCGGGAAAATGCCTCTTTCCAGCCCTCTCTGGCAAGCCATTCCTTGACCGTGACACGGAACGGACATCTTTCCCTGGTGCCACGCATTGGCAGCCCGGACCTTCTGTTTTACCGTCCCCCTGTACCAGCGGCCCCATACAGGGCACGCTTTCGCCACCATGATGCCACAGCCTTGCAGGGACACCGCCCGATGAAACGCCTTGATCCTTTCCTGATGTGCCTGATCGGCGCTGTTCTGCTGGCCTCCTTCCTGCCCTGCCCTGTTGTGTGGCAGCCCTGGCTCTCCCGCCTGACATCACTGCTCATCATGCTGATGTTCTTCTTCCAGGGAGCAAAGCTGAAACGCCGTGCATTGCTCGACAGCGTGAAAAACTGGCGGTTGCAGGGCTGCACGCTGCTCATCACCTTTGCCGTGTTCCCCCTGCTCGGGGCAGGCATGTCCTGGCTCGCCCACCGGCTGTCCTCCACCGGTTTTCTGGGGCCGGACCTCTGGGCCGGGATGCTGTTCCTCTGCTGCCTGCCCTCCACCATACAGTCCTCCATTGCCCTGACCTCCATGGCCCGGGGCAACGTCCCGGCCGCCATCTGTGCGGCCACGGTCTCGAACATTCTGGGCATCCTCATCACCCCCCTGCTCTGTGGCCTTTTCTTTGATCACGGCAGCAGTGGCGGGTCTGGTCTTCAGACCATCCTGAACGTGGCAGAAGAACTGCTCCTGCCCTTCATTCTGGGCCAGTGCGTGCAACGCTGGCTGGGGCCGGTTGTCCACCGCCACAAGTTTCTCATCTCATGCAGTGACCGTGGCTCAATCATCGTGCTGGTCTATTCCGCCTTCAGTGCAGCGGTGCTTCAGGGGCTGTGGCATCGCATTCCGCTCATCCTGCTGGCCGGTGTCGGGGTGGCGGATGCCCTGCTGCTCGCCCTGGCCCTCGGGCTCACCTATCTGCTGGGCCGGATGATGGGCCAGAGCATCGAGGATGACATCACGTTACAGTTCTGCGGCTCCAAGAAGGCCCTGACATCCGGCGTGACCATGGCCAGCGTCATCTTTCCCGGTTCGGCCGGAATCATCGTCCTGCCGCTGATGATCTTCCACCAGCTCCAGCTCTTTGTCTGCACCGTCATCGCCCGCCATTATGCACAGCGTCCCCAGCAGCCGCCCGAAACCTGACCAGCTCCACTGGAACGGGCTTGCCTTCCGCCGAAGGACAGGGCACCCATGAAGGTTTCCTTCCCCTTTTCGTCATGGAGACAGACGTGCCACGTCATCCTGCCGAACAGCCCTCCATACGCCGTACTTACCGTGACCGCCTCCATGCCCATCTGGTCCTGACGGGCACGTTGCGGGAGAGCCTGCTGGAACTGCTCAGCCGTCCGGCCGCTCCCCCCCCTCTCCAGCACTGGATCACCACCATCCTGGACCAGAACCGGGAGCAGGAGCGGCAGGTCGCCCACCTCCTCCGCACGCATGGGGAAAAACCCCGCAACGACTCCGACACGCTCTCTGGCCTGCTGGACACGGTGGTGACCTGCTTTCCCTCGGGGGATGTGCCTGTCCATCTTCTGGGCGTGATGCTGGACATTGCGGGCTGCATCGCCCGGCTGCGTACCTCCCTTGCCCTGCTCCTGCTGCTGGCAGAAAAACTCTCCCTGACAGAGGATGCCGCCATCCTCACGGAGCTGCGCCAGAACAGCCGGAATGCGTCCCGCAGCCTCAAGGAAGTCCTGCCTGCGCTGCTGACGGACGAAGACTGAGGCTCAACAGAAAAGGGGCTGCACGACCCGGCGTGCAGCCCCTTCCTTTTCATCAGACGATCTGCCTGAGATTACTTTTCGACAGTCCCGGCAAGCAGGCCTGCGAGCGTGCGGGCAAAGCCGCTGGGGTCGGGCAGGGCCTCGCCTTCCTGAACACGGGCAAGGTCCAGAAGGATGCGGGCATGTTCTGCGACGCTCTCGCCCTTCTCCACACGTTCGGCCAGCGCACGGATGAGCGGATGGCGGGGGTTGATCTCCAGCACCGGCGGCAGGGCAGGCATCTCCTGACCGGAACGGCGCATGAGACGCTGCATGGCCAGGTCCGGCCCCCCCTCGCTCGTCATCACCACGGCACTGCCTGTCAGACGTACGGTGCTGCGGACATCCTTCACCGCTTCGCCAAGAGCGTCCTTCAGGGCGGGGGTCAGCTTCTCGACATTGGCTGCTTCGCCCTGCTCCTCGGCTTCCGGTGCGAACTTCTCGAGATCACCATGCGCCTGGGCCACGGAACGGAAGGTCTTGTCCTTGTAGGAATGGAGACGGTCCGGCCAGAAGCTGTCCACGGCATCAGACAGCAGCAGGACTTCCAGCCCACGGGCACGGAACCCTTCCAGCTGGGCGGAGGCCCTGAGGGCCTTCAGATTGTCCCCGACCAGATAATAGATGGTCTCCTGCTCCGGCTTCATGCGGCTGATATAGTCGTCCAGCGTCGTCAGCTCATCATCATGTGTGGAGTGGAAGCGGGAGAACTCGGCAATTTCCTGCCGGTGTTCGGAATCTTCCCACAGCCCTTCCTTGATGACGAGGCCGAAATTGTTCCAGAAACCGGTGAAGGACTCGCCACCTTCCTGCGCCCGTTTCTTGATCTCGCTGATGACACGCTTGGTCACGGCCTTGCGGATGCGGGCCAGAACCGGCGTGGACTGGAGCATCTCGCGGGAGACGTTCAGCGGCAGGTCATCCGTATCGACCACACCCTGCACGAAACGCAGCCAGTTCGGCACCAGACTGGCTTCATCCGTGATGAACATGCGCTTCACATGCAGGTGCAGGCGGCTTTCACGGCTGCTCTGCTCCATGAAGTCGAACGGACGGGCACCGGGAAGGAACAGCAGGGAAGCGAACTCGACCGTGCCTTCGGCCTTCCAGTGCAGCGTGGCGTACGGCTCATCAAACGCACGGGCCACATGGCGGTAGAACTCGGTATATTCCTCGGACGTGATCTCGGATTTCGGACGCAGCCAGAGGGCCTTGCCCTCGTTGATGGTCTCTTCCTTCTCCTTGCCATCCTCGTCCGGCTCGTGCAGCACGACTGGCCAGGCGATGTGATCGGCCCATTTGCGGATGATGCTGCGCAGGCGCCACGGATCGATGAATTCCTCAGCATCATCCTTCATGTGCAGGACGATGTCCGTGCCCGGGCGGTCACGCTCGGCAGGGCCAAGGCTGTAGGAGCCCTTGCCTTCGGACACCCAGCGGGCGGCCACATCCTCACCGGCACGGCGGGAGACAACATCCACCTTGTCCGCCACCATGAAGGCGGAATAGAAACCCACACCGAACTGACCGATCAGGTTCGGACGCTCCTCCGGCTTGGCATTGCTCAGCTTCTCACCAAACGCCTTGGTGCCGGAACGGGCAATGGTGCCAAGATTCTGGGTCAGCTCTTCCGGACTCATCCCCAGTCCGTCATCGGACAGCGTGATGGTCTTTGCGTCCTTGTCGGTGGAAATATGGATGGACGGGACCTCCGGCAGGGACAGGGCCGGGTTGGTCAGGGCCTCGAACCGCCGCTTGTCCATGGCATCAGCCGCATTGGCGACCAGCTCACGCAGAAAGATTTCCCGATCGGAATAAAGGGAATGGACAACCAGATCGAGCAGCTGCCCGACCTCGGCACTGAAACTGTGCTGCTGCATCTCCGCTGCGTTTTTGCCATCACTCATGATGCGTTGCTCTCCTCCAAAATGGCAGGCTCCGTATGTGCTCCATCTTCGGCGGCCAGCCTGCCCCGCCGCTGAAAGATGGAGCAGATATGGGAGAGGCCTCCCCGGCTTTCAAGCATCCCCGCACCGGGGGAGACCTCAAGCTCCAGCATCATGATGACGGGATGTATGGCCTAGACGAGACCGAGCGATGTTCCTTCATCCACCACGATGGCCGAGCCGTGCAGGGCCACCGCCCCCGGGCTGGCAAGGAACTGCACCACGGCAGCGATGTCCTCCGGCGAGGAGAAGGTCCGCTTGCTGGGATTGGCCTCCGCCACGGCCCTGAGGGCATCCACCTGTGAGGGATCGTTGATCAGCGCATCATGCATGGAGGTCTTCACGCGGCCCGGTTCCACGGCATTGATGTTGATGCCCAGCGGGCCGAGCTCGAGGGCCAGACTGCGGACCAGAGCCGTGGCCGCCGCCTTGCTGGCGGCATAGCCCGCATAGCCGGCAAAACTGTAAAATCCGCAGATGGACGAAATGGCCACGACCTTCCCGCCCGGCACGTCACCCTCTTTCTGCCGGATGAAAGGCAGGGCGGCCTGCACGATGTGCCACATGCCATTGACGTTGATGCGCATCACCCTGTCGAACGCATCGGGTGTTTCATCCGTGATGGGCGTGTTGAAGAAAACACCTGCGGAATGGACCAGCACGTCCAGCAGGCCTACCCTGTCGCTGATGGTCTTCAGCAGGGCCTTCACGGCATCAAAATCCGTGATGTTCACCCCATGAGCACAGACCTGCACGTCGTGCCCGGCCTCACGCCCGGCAGCCTGCACCGCCTGCACGGCCTTGGTGTAGTCACGCTCCGGGCTGCTGCCCAGCAGGATGAGGCTGTCCCCCGCCCGGGCGAACGTCTCTGCACTTGCTAGCCCGATACCGGACGTTCCCCCGGTTACCAGTACGGTTCTGCCCTGTGCCATGATCCAGCTCCTCCCCTATATCTCATCACGCATGGCCCTGAATGGCCATCGCACCCAGATAATGGGCAGGTCGGCATGGCTTGTCCACCATGCCGCCCCGGAGCCGGTCCTGTCAGAACATCCCTCCCCCCAGACGGATTCCTTCGGTCGGACGGGCTTTGGCAAGATACGGCCCTCCTGCCAGGACCTCGACCGACACGAACAGCGGCTGTTTCCTGCCCGGATGCACCGGTAGCACGAGGCGGGCCGCCCCGTTTGTCCAGCGGCAGGGGGCAGCCTCCTGTACATCCCAGCCATCCTGCCGGGGTGCAGAGAGGAATTCCGTCACATTTTTCCGTTCTCCATCCTCCCAGAAGAGCTGTATCTGGCTGACAAGCACCCCGAGCCAGCGTCTGTCATCCACAAACGGACCGATGACATCACAGGGGCGACTGACACGGGAGACAAGCAATATCTCGTTGCATCCTTCGGAAAGGCGGAACAGGTAACGCTGCCCCGCCTGCCGCACCAGCGGCAGGGTCTGACCGGAAGGAGTCAGGGCGATCAGATCCGGCTCATCCACCAGCTCGCCCGGCTTCTCCATCCGGCCTCCAGACCTCCGCCGGATCGCCTCATGCAGGGGCTCCACAAATGTCCGGCTGACCCCCAGCGGAGCGGCGGCATCCGTCTCCCAACAGCCCCGGGCCCCTTCCGCCCACTGCCCCGCCTGGGAGACAAATCCCTGCCGGTTGCCCGTATCCAGGTAACTTTCTGTCAGGGCTCCATCCGCCTCGACAATGGCGTGCGGCTCTACGGCGAAATGCCAGTACTCGTACTCCTCAAGGCTCCGGTCATAGACAATGGAACTGCCGTTGACCAACATGCGGACCGGCACGAAGTGCCCTTCCAGCAGGAGGCAGTGCTCCGACGTCACCAGCATGTCCTTGTGGGGGATATTGGCCCCCAGGGCGCCACGACGGATGCGCACTGGCCAGCCAGCTTCATCATCTGGCAGAGCTGGCTGAACAGTCACACGGCCCTGGCCTACCCACTTTACCCGCCTGAAGCCCTGCGGCTGGCCATCCGGTGCAAAAACGGCCACGGCATCCCCCACCGTCAGCACCTCCACGGGCACGTCACCCGTCTCGGTCCGGATCAGGCTGCCAGCCAGATAGCAGGTGATGACACCATTCCTGCCATCATCATGACCGTTGTTGCGGCTGAACGTATAGCCATACCCCGTGAGCCCACCCAAAAAATCCGTCTGCGGTTTGCCATTGACCCTCAGATTGAACGGGTCCCCTTCCAGCGTGGTCGTCCGTCCGACGTTGATGAGGCCCAGTGCGCTCACGCCATCACCAATCACGGTCTGGTTCGTCGAAGGCTTATAGACAGCTCCCACCGACTGGGTGTTGGGGAAATCCATGACAAAATTGGGCGGAATTCTGGTTGTGGGATTGCCCTGCGCATCCACGAATTTCACGGGGAAATCGACACTCACGCCAAAGCCCTGTGACTCTATCCGCAGCTCGCCAGCATTGGGGCCTACCGTGATGGTCGAGCCCAGCGAAGCACTGAGCAGGGTGGACTGGATAACCAGCCGCCCCCCATTCAGGGTCAGCCCGTTCACCACCCCGACATTGACCAGGCCACCCCCGACATAGGCCGTGGCCCCGCCCTGAACGGTAATGGTACAGTCTCCCCGCAACTGACCCAGGATCGACGACAGATCCACCTTCACCGGATCATTGGGCGGTGTCTGATCTGTTCGGGTTACGACAATGGAAGAAATGGCCCCCAAGCCCACCAGGCTGGAAAGAGACCCGCTGCTGTAAACGGTAGCCGTTCCGGCTGACACCCTGACCAACGCCGTTGCCATAAGATAACCTGACCTTCATCATGTTCGATGACAGGGCCGCCTTAAGGCAACAGGGGTTAAAAAAAGATTACAGGTAAGCTCCTGTTGATCAAATAATGTTGAAATAAACCATTTTCCGTTCTCATATTAAAGGAATATTTACAGCAACCTTTTCCTGAAACACCCCAGAAAGAACTTAATCTGGGAAAGAATCTGTCACAGTAACCTGTTTTTCTTTAAAAAAGGGGAGGGAACAGCCCGCCGGCCAAGCCAGAGCCGGCAGGGCAGGCTGTTACCATTATTTCAGAACCAGCTCCTGATTCCGAACGTGAAACGGGCCTCACTTGCCCGCTCGCCTCGCTTCCGGGCCATGTGGCGTCCCTGGGTGAGGGGGGAATCATATGTAACAGCCACATAGGGAGCCATCTTGCGCCAGACCTCATACCGCAGGCGCAACCCGGTATCGATGTCCGACAGGCCTGATCCGACCTGTCGCCGGGGATCGGCCCGGCTATACAGATTCAGCTCCACCTGTGGCTGGAGAATCAGCCTGTTGGTCAGCAGGATGTCGTAAGACCCTTCAAACCGTCCCGCCACGCCACGGTCACTGAAATAACCGGTCGCCTGCACCTCAAACTGGTACAGGGCCAGTCCCTCCACACCAACCGCTCCCCAGGCACGGGTCGGACCACTGTCCAGGTCCAGCCGGAGGCCCCCCTGAAGGTTGAAATAGGTGGATATGGCCCGGCTGTAGAGCAGTTCCTGGTCTCCGTCACGGACCCTGCCTTTCGTCATGGTGCCTTCACTCTTCAGCCAGAGGCGGTTGTAGTCGCCACCATACCAGGCCTCCCCATCCCAACGGAGTGAAGACCGGCCACCCGCCTGGTAGCGCCCCTCAAACTCATCCAGCACACCATGGAACCAGCGGCCCATGTCCATGGCCTGCATATGATGGCCAATATCCACGACAGGGCCGGGGGCATCAACAGCCCTGTGAACGACATGCGGTGTTTTCTTCCGCACCTGGTAAGGCGCTGGCGGGGCTTTCTGCACAGCCGGAGGCGCCGTGGTCGGCATCTCCATGTCTGCCATGTCCGACATATCCATATCATCCATGGCCATTCCGGACATGTCATGAGCCATCGTCTGGCCCGGTCGGGCCGATCCAGCCATATCATCCATGGCCTGGGCTGGCAGGGCCAGAAAGCAGGCGACAAGCCCCAGGGGCAGCATGTCTTTTCCCATCATGAGATGACCACCTCCCGGAACATGCCTGTCTGCATGTGATACATGAGATGGCAGTGATAAGCCCACACACCCGGCGCATCCGCCGTGACCAGAACACTCATGCGGGACCCCGGCTGTGAAATGACGGTATGTTTCAGGGGACGGTGCTGGTCATCCGCCCCATTTTCCAGCTCACTCCACAGGCCATGAAGGTGAAGGGGATGTTCCATCATCGTGTCATTGATGACCGTGAACCGGACCCGCTCACCACGGGCCAGATGGATCGGCCCGGATTCGGAATATTTCCGGCCATTGAACCCCCATATGTACCGTTCCATGTTGCCTGTGAGGTGCAGGATGATTTCTCGTGAAGGCGGTCGCTGGTCTGGCGGCGGACGCAACGCCACCAGATCACTGTAGGCCAGAACCCGGCGGCCCGTTCCCTCCAGCCCATCTCCCGGACTGCCGACACGCTCCACCGGATGGGTGGCGATGTTCTGGTTTTCCACATTCAGGGGGGGCGGGCCGGGATCATCAATTTCATCCGCCGGAGTCCGCTCCACGGGAGGGGACATGGGCATGTCCCCCATCGCCTTCATGCCCTTCATCATGGGCATGGCCATGCCCATGTCCACCATCCCCCGCACGGGCCGGGGGTCCATGGGAGGGACAGGCCCCAACAGGCCAGGGCGAGGTGTCAGCGTGCCACGGGCATGGCCGGTGCGGTCCTCGCTCTGGGCAAAGATCGTGTAAGGCTGTGCCTGCAACGGCGTCACCATCACGACATATGTTTCCCCTGGAGCAATGCGGAACTCATCCACCGGCACGGACACGACAGGATTCCCGTCCGCCTCCACAACCTGCATCTCCAGCCCCGGGATGCGGACATCAAACAGCGTCATGGCCGCGGCATTGATGACCCGCAGGCACACACGCTCACCGGGGCGGAACAGGCCGCTCCATCCCTGTGCCGGGGCCTCACCATTCATGAGATAGGTATAGATGGCACCGCTGACATCCGAGATGTCCGTTGCACTCATCCTCATGCGGGACCATTGCAGGCGACTCTTCAGAGCGGGTATCAGCCCTCCAGCCCGGCGGCTTTCCTCCGGCAGGGACGCAAGGCTGCGCTGCCGGAAATTGTAGTAATCATCCTGCATCTTGAGATTGTTGATGATCTGGCTGGCAGACACATCCGACCAGTCCGACAGCAGGACCGTATGATCCCTGTCCGCCCTCGGCAGCAGCGAAGCACCAGCTGGCTCGATAATCAGGGCACCATAGAGACCGGATGATTCCTGGTGCCCCATATGGCTGTGATACCAGTATGTCCCACTCTGAAGGACCGGAAAGGAATAGGTGAACCGTCCGCCTGCCGGAATCCCGGCAAAACTCAACCCCGGAACACCATCCTGATCACTTGGCAGGCGGACACCATGCCAGTGCAGGGATGTTGGCTCATCCATGTGATTATGAACGTGGATGCGGACATCCCGCCCTTCCTGCCAACGCAGAACCGGGCCGGGCATCTGGCCATTGACGCAATATCCTACCCCGGTGCGGCCTGCGATACGGACATTGCGGCGGGTGATGTGCAGGTCCATCTCCAGCGGGGGCACTGCCCCGGCCGTGGCGGCCGCAGCCCGGCCCAGCCTTGGAAGAGCCATGAGCGGACCAGCTGCGCCCAGCCCGCCCAGAAACTGGCGGCGCAGCAAAACATGACGTGACATGACAAACTACCTGAAAAACGTGACACAGAAATGCCGCCCGGAAACAGGCAGCACAGAGACAGGTCAGACAGGCAGGATTGCTGGAGGGCGCCAGGGAAGCACGACAGCAGAACGCAGCAGCAGCCTGACATCGTGAAACGGGACCGCCCTCTGCCAGAGACCGGCCGGTTCCAGCCTCTGCCCCTCCGGCAACAGGCCGGCTTCACAGACAGCATGGTGACTCTGGCAGCAGGGAGCAATATCCTCTTCCGCATCCGGCCGGGAAGAAACAGCCGCCTCCATCACCATGCCCCCCCCCGGCGGAACCATCACGGCATCAGGAGAAGCGATGTCACGGGCAGGCAGAAGCTGATGCGCAGGCGCGGACATCATCATGCCGTCCACCATGGCCATGGGCATGACAAAAGACGGCAGCTGCATCATCAGGTACAGCACCACTCCCATCATCATGCAAAAAAACCGCCCAACAGACATGAAATGCCTTTTCTCGCTCCGGAACGGACACCAGATCAGGAAGGTTCCTCCCCTGTGGGAAGACAGTCCCCTGCCATCCCTTATCATGAAACGGGATTTTTTATGAGCGAAACCCTCGTCCTCCCTCTCACCGGCCTGAAATGTGATGGCTGTGTCCGCTCTCTGACCCGTGCCCTTGAAGCCTCTCCGGCCATCGAGACGGCCACCGTCACGCTCGACCCGCCACAGGCACACATCATTTTCACTGGCCCCGCCCTCTCCAGGGAAGACTGTGCGCTCCTCATCCAGAAGGCCGGTTTCGGGACGGTCTGAAGAAAAAACCACCGGGGTCCATGGCCCTCCGGTGGTTCTTCAATATCCATGTCACCGCCCTGGACAGGCGGTCATGTCATGGCGGATCAGAAAAGTCCGCCGCCCTTGGGCAACAGGCTGCCTGTCAGGAAGGCCTGCACCGCACCGTCGCGGTAGCCCTGCGTCCCGACATAACCACCGGACAGACCCAGCATTGCGCCCGTCAGGCCACCAACCGTCAGTCCCAGGATCACGCCGACAGCCTCGGCGATCACGCCGACACCGATGACACCGCCCGTACCGTTGGCACCACCATTGGCACCACCCGTGAGACCACCAACGGCTGCACCGACGATACCATCCACGACGCCGCCAACGAGGCTGTCCGCAAAACCAAGCGAAGCGCGCACAGGAAAAAGACCAGTGCTGCTATTGCTGCTTCCTGAAGAAGCCGTCCCGTCGCGGTAGCCGAAAAGACCACCACCAGATACCGCGCCAAGCTCGTTAAAAGAAAGTTCACGCATCATCCAGAACCTTATCGAAATAACCCGCACCCAACAGCAGATGCGAGTGATACTTAAAAGCAATTAAATTATGTTATAATTATGTTATAACACTGTAATAATTTTTTTTTATACAATTTTACCGCTTTTCATACTATTTTTCTTCTTTGTTCACGTTTTTTTTAAAAAAATAGTACAAAAATACTCCCGGTTCATATCATAATGAACCACATTCTTTCTTTTTGAGGTACACAATGCGTGAATTGAGCGTTGCGGAACTGGATTCCGTTTCCGGTGGCGGCTTCCTGGGTAACCTTCTTGGTTTTGGCAACAATCAGGCTGCCAATCAGGCAGCTGGTCGCGGTACATCTTCCGGTCTCGGTGACTCCATCATCGGTGCTATTGCCGGGGCTGCCATTGGCGCAAACAGCGGTATGATCATCGGCGGTATCCATGGTGGTGACGGCGGTGGCGTTCTGGGCATTGGATCTATCGGTCAGGCTGTTGGTCTGGTCATTCCGACGCTCATGGGGGCTATCAACGGTGGTATCCTTGGTGCGATCTATGGCTTCAGCAATGGCCAGACATGGATCAACCAGCTTATCCAGGGCACGGCCAATGGTACAATTGGCCAGGGTCCGAATGCAGCAGCAATCCGGATCTGATACCAAGTCTTCATCAATGTATCCTTGAAGTCTGAGGAACACCCGTCAAGCCTCCCGGGCCTGGCGGGTGTTTTTTATGACGCCCACCACATTATGTCTGCAAAAGTAACTCACACTCCTCTCTCCATATCCAAGGTTCTTATTAGATCGTTCTGATGATCTGCAGACACTCCGGATGCAGATTCCTAAAAGAACGCGGCCATATTTTGCAATTGATCGTACCTCCCCTCACCAAAGACCAAAAACACAAATAACTTTATCCGCAATAATAAAAAGCACCTGCCGACATGTGATCATGTCCAATCATCCATCCCCCCCTCCTGCTTCCCCCGGAACCAGCATCAGTCCGGGCTGGGGCTTGGCAGACCGGTCACGATGGCCGACGTTTCTTTCGCCAGAGTGTCCACGATCTCCTGCGGCAACCCCATGGCAAAAATCCTGTCTGCCCTCTCTGCCGTACCAGGGCGATGCGTCACGATCACCCTCGTGATGGGCAGTTCATTCAGAACCGCTTCCACAGCCTGCTCGGAAGCAGGATCAAGGTTGCTGGTCGCTTCATCAAGGAAAAGGATGCGAGGGGCCTGATACAGCGCCCGAGCCAGAATCAGGCGCTGCCTCTGCCCACCAGAAAGCGTGCTGCCCATCTCGCCCACAATGGTTTCAAAGGTCATCGGCATTCGCTGGATGTCCTCATATATCTGTGCATTCCTTGCACAGTCGGCCACCCATTCCATATCCATCTCATCGTCAAAGCCGGAAATATTTTCCGCAATGCTGCCAGAGAAAAGAATGTCATCCTGCAGAACACCGGCAATCCGGGCGCGGTAAGCGTCCCTGTTGGCGGCCTTCAGCTCCATGCCTTTCCAGAATATCTGGCCCTCTTCCGGCTGGATGAGCCCCATCAGCAGCCCCAGGAGGGTGGATTTGCCACAGCCGGACGGACCGATGATCGCCAGGCTCTCTCCGGGATGGACCTTGAGATTCAGGTTGCGGAAAACCCACGCATCTTCCTTGCCATACCGGTAGCCAAGATTGCGACATTCCAGCATGGGAATTTCCGGATTCTCCATGCCGTCATCATCGGAAACACCCGCCGTTTCGCCCAGCGGACTGTCTGCCTCGGTTCCTTCAGCCTCGGCCAGAGCAATGTCGGACAGACGGTCACACTGGACCTTGAGGTTCTTGATCTTGAACACGACGCTGATCAGATTGCCCACCCGGCCACAGAACTGGTCACGATAGCTCATGAAGGCCATGAGCATACCGATGGACATGGCACCGGACATCACCATCCTGGCCCCCAGCACAAGGGTTGCCACCTTGTCCAGAGCGACCAGGAATTCCTGTGCACGGGCAAAAATGAGATCATACCGCTGGATACGCAGCCCGGCATTGATGTTGTCAATCATCCGGTTGGTCCAGACAACCGTCCGGCGCCGCTGCAACCCCATCAGCTTGATGCTGCGGATACCCCGCAGGGTTTCGATGAAATGCCCCTGCTGTGCAGCCGAATGAACCAGCGATTCCTCGGTCATTTCCTTGTACGGACCATACTGGATGAACCGCACGACCAGATCCACCAGCACGGTGATGGTCACCAGCGCTGCCAGCCATTTGCCGTACATGATGATCATCACCAGCATACCGATAGCCATGATGCCATCCAGAATGCTCTGCACCAGATCCGTCGTGAAGGTATGCTGGATGGCCCCGAGACTGCCAAAGCGGGACATGATGTCACCGGCCCCACGCTTGGCAAAAAAGTCCTGCGGAAGGCTGAGCAGGTGGGTGAACAGGCTGACATTCCACTGCAGGGAAATGCGGGTGGAGAAAATCATCACCAGCCATGTACGGAAGGTAGAGATCACACCCTGCACGATGACGAGAATGAGCATCCCGGCAGCGATGGTCCAGAGAAGGGACTTGTCCCCCGTTGTCAGCACTTCATCAATGACGACCTGCCCCAGCATGGGGTTGATCAGGGCCAGGACTTCCAGCCCCAGGGACAGCCCTCCAAGGGTCCAGAGGACCGTCTTCAGCCCCACGATGTGGCGGAACATGTCCCCCACCTTCAACAGACGGCGGTCATCCTTCTTCTCGAACTTCGTCTCAGGCGTCAGCTCCAGCGCCACACCCGTAAAGTGGCGGGACACTTCCTCAAGGGATATCTTCCGTTCACCACGGGCCGGGTCATTGATGACGATACCGGTATCCGTCACCTTCGTCATGACAACGAAATGATTGAAGTCCCAGTGCAGAATGCAGGGACGGGCCAGCTTGCCAAGGTCGTCCAGCTCCAGCCGGACAGGCCGGCAGTGCAGCCCGTAACGTCCGGCAATTGTCATCAGGGCCCGCAGGTTGAGCCCCGTACCGGAGACAGACGTCTCCCGCCTGATGGAAACAAGGTCAACCAGCCGCCCATAATGGCACAGCACCATGGCCAGACAGGCCAGTCCGCACTCTGCAATTTCTGTCTGAAGGATGACGGGAACCTTACGCCGGAAACCAGTATGGATAGTATGGAGATTCACGGCGTCCCCTTCGTGTCATTCTGTCTGGATGGAGCAGGTGAGGGCGTATCCGGCTGGGCGGCGCTATCGGCCAGGGACCGTGCCGGTGCACCACCACCCGATATGGAGCGGACCGTATCCACCATGGATACGACCGGGTCGAGCAGCCACTGGTAGAGTTTGCGCTGGTCGATGGCGATTTCGGCATCCACGGCCATGCCGGGCTTCAGTTTTTCATGCTTGCCATAAGCAATGACGAATTCCTGGTTCGGACGGACACGGATACGGTACACATCCGCCCCCGGCTGGGGCGCAGAAGCACTGCCGCCCTGCTGCCCTGTCCGGGCAGCGTAGTTGCTCCGCTCCGGCAGAGGCGCCTTGGTAACCTCCACCACTTCGCCCTCATAAAGACCAAAACGCTGGTACGGATAGGCAGCATATTTCAGCAGAACATGCTGCCCGGGCCGAACAAACCCTATGGCCTGGCTGTTCACGTAAAGTTCTGCCTGCAGGGTCGCCCTGTCGGGCAGGATGCTCAGCAGGGACTGCCCCGGATTGACACGCTGGCCTACAACCGTGCGGATACCATCAACCGTACCGCTCACACGGGCATTGATGACCCCCATGCTCTGCCCATGCGCCTGGATGAGCTGCCTCTGCACGTCCGAAAGGCGGACAGCGAGATCATTCATGTCCTCGGCCACCTTGTACTGGTGCCGGTTGATCCGGTACTGAAGATCCGCCATATGCCCGTTCATCTCAACCAGCGTCCGCAATGTCTGGGACTGCGTGTCCATGAACTGCACATAGCTGAACAGCTGACTCTGAAACTGCGTTTCCGTCACGAGGTGGCGGTCCATGGCTGTCCGCATCTCATTCATGGCCCGCTCGATCAACGGCAGGGACTTCTTGTCCCGTCCTGACTGCTCCTGCAACATGCCATACTGCTGACGCAGGGACTCCAGCTCATCCTTCAGGGAGGAGAGCTCCACGGGCGCATCAGCAGCGAGCAGATTCTGGCGATGTTCCAGCAGGTCCTTCTGTCGGCGCAGCCCTTCGACAAGCTGCTGCCCGGTGGCCCCATCCTCCGACCAGCTGGAAACATCCACGCTGAAGAGCCGTTCCCCCGCCGCAACATGATCGCCCTCATGAATGTGGATGGCCGCAACGACACCACCCTGATCTGCCTCCGCAACGACCAGCCCCTCTGGTGGCAGCATGACACCATTAGCATGGATGCGCCGCGTATAAGACCCGAAAAAAACGTAAATCCCCACACAGATAACGAGCGCCACCGTACAGAGCGCTGCAATTTTACCCGAGAGAGGCTCGATCAACTGGACGGAGCCGATCCACGCCTCCTGCCGCCATTTCAGGGCCTCCCCCCTGAAAAGCGGGCTTGCTGAGTCTTCCGCCATACACCACACAGTACAGTTAAACAAAACGATAAGGAAATATTAATAATTTTCAGGAATAATACTATAGTGGTCCACAAAACAAGCAAGTCGTTAAATGGCTAATGCTTTATTAATTTAGGGTTAATGACTTATGTATCTTTTCTTTTGCTTGCCAGAGAAAAGACACGCCTTTCGTCTGATAGCGTCCATCGGGCTCTTTTCGCCGCTTCCTGCCATGGCGGCAGACCCGGACCCTGCTCCTGCGCCCGTCACGCATCTCTCCCTGCCGGAAGCCATGGCCATTGCCTATCGCTCCAACCCGCAGATACTCCGTGAGCAGGCCATATTGCGGCAGACTGATGAATCCATGCCGGAGGCCCTGTCCGGATGGCGGCCCACCGTGAGCGGAAGTGCGACCGCCAACTACAACGAGTCCAACTACGTCACCTTCCCGTATGGCGGGAGCTTCCGGTACAATCAGAAATTCAGGGCCCCCGGCTATGCAGCGGGCGTGACCATCACCGAGCCCATCTTCCGCGGAGGCAAGACATGGGCTTCCATGCACAAGGCCCGCAGCTCCATCCTCGGGGAACGGGCACACCTTGTGGACATCGAGCAGCAGCTCTTCGTCAATGTTGTTTCCGCCTATGTTGCCGTCACACAGGCCCGGGCCCTGCTGACCCTGACACGGGAAAATGAACACACGCTGGAAGGGCAGGTCCAGCTGACTACACGACAGCTTGCCCTGAACCAGGCCACCCGCACCGATGCCCTCCAGGCGGAATCACAGTTTGAGGCAGCACAGGCCTCCACCCGTCAGGCCGAGGGACAGGTCCGCGTGGCAGAGGCAACGTTCCAGCGTGTCATAGGTATCATTCCGCCAGAGAAACTGTCTCCAGCGGAGCGGCTTCCGTCCCCTTTCGTTTCGGAGGCGCAAATAAACCAGCTGGCCATCAATGACCTTCCCCAGGTCATGCAGGCCCAGTACCAGCTGGAATCAGCAAAACATGATGTCCGGCTGGCCATCGCCGACCTGCTGCCCCAGATATCCGCCCAGGCCTCCTACCAGAGGCAGGTGAACCAGGGGAACGGCAAATTCTCGGAAGACGCCACAGCCGTGATGCTTCAGGCCTCTCTTCCGCTCTATCAGGGCGGTGCGGAATATGCCCGCATCCGTGCCGCCAAGCAGGCCGTTGATGCAGCTCTCCACAATCTGGCCGAACAGCGGCGTGAGGCCCGCGAAAATGCCATGAGCGCCTGGCAGAAACTGACAGCCGACAGCGACCAGCTCGCCCGCAACCAGAAAGCCGTCGCCACCGGTGTGGAGGCCCTCCATGCCATCCAGCAGCAGGAACTGCTGGGCGTACGGACCACCTTTGAAGTTCTCCAGCAGCAGGAACTGCTCTTCGACCAGCAGAAAACCCTCGTCCAGAATGCAGCCAACCTGATTGAGGATTCCTACCATCTGGCCGCTGCGACAGGTCATCTGACAGCCAAAGAGCTCAACCTGCACGTCTCCCTGTATGACCCGCGCGCCCATTACCATCAGGTGAAATGGAAACTCATCGGAATGGAGTAAGTCTCCTCCCCCGGACATGGCAGACACGCTGCTTTCCTTTCATTCTGCACTGGCCCTGCCCCGGCAAACAGGGCAGAATGAAGAGCCATGCAGCCGAAGCCTGATCCTACCCTCACCCCGGTTTCTTCCCCCGTCACTCCTGCCGGGGGCAAGGAGTCCCCCTGCGCCCGGCAGAGAGCCAGACGGGCCAGATTCGTACATGGCAGCATCATGCGCCATGTCGTCACCATGGCCGGGACAGGCGCCATCGGGCTGATGGCCGTCTTTTTCGTGGACCTGCTCAATTTCTTCTACATCTCACACCTGCATGACCCGACGCTGACAGCGGCCATCGCCTTCGCCACCTCTCTGGGGTTCGTGCAGGTGGCCGTCTCTCTGGGCATGTCCATCGGGCTGGGAGCCAGCACCGGCCGGCTTATCGGGGCCTGCCGCCATTTCCGGGCCAGACGGCAGGCTTCCGCCTTTCTGGTGCTCATGCTCGCTGTCACCAGCACGCTGGGATTGATCACGGCCTTTCTGGCCCGCCCCCTGCTGGCCCTGCTCGGCGCCCATGGTGCAGCGCTGGAACACGCCACGCATTTTCTCTACATCACCTCCCCCGCCCTGCCGCTGGTCTGCCTCGGCATGGCTCTCTCCTCCCTGCTGCGGGCCGTGGGGGATGCCAGAAGTGCCATGCGGGTCACCCTGACAGGGGCCGCCTGCACGGTCATCGTGGACCCCATCCTGATCTTTGGCCTGCATCTGGGGCTGGAAGGGGCGGCCATCAGCACGGTCCTGTCCCGCTGTGTCATCTCTCTCAGCGGGTTCCTCAATCTCCGGGGGCATGACATGCTGGAGCGTCCCCGCCTGAGGACGATCCCCAATGCCAGCCGGGCCATAGGGGCCATTGCCCTGCCCGCCATCGGCACCAACATGGCCACCCCTATCGGAAATCTCATCGTCACGCACGCCATGTCCCGTTTCGGGCTGGAGGCCGTCTCCGGGCAGGCCGTGGTGGACCGCATGGTGCCGGTCGCCTTTGCCTTCGTCTTTGCCCTGACAGGCTCCGTCGGCCCCATCATGGCCCAGAATCTGGGAGCACGGCAGCCGGACCGGGTGAAAGAGACCTTTCTCTGCGCCCTCAAGCTCACGGCCCTCTGTGTCGGGCTGGACTGGCTGGTCTTTGCCCTTGGCGAGCCGCTGATCCTCCAGATATTCCATGTCCAGGGCACGGGGGTGGAGCTGGTACGGCTCTTCTGCCACTGGGCCGTGGCCAGCTACATGTTTGTCGGGCTGCTCTTCGTCTCCAACACGGCTTTCAACAATCTGGGGCACCCCCTCTACTCCACAGCTTTCAACTGGAGCAGGGCCACAGTGGGGACCATTCCCTTCATAGCCATCGGCATCCATTACGGGCCCAAAGGGGTGATGATCGGTCAGGCCCTGGGCGTCACGCTTATCGGCTCACTGGCCCTTGTCGCTGCCCTCACCGTCATCCACCGCCTCGGCCAGACGCTGCCCCAGCGGAAGGGGAAAATGCGCTAGCCTCTCCTGCCAGCGAACACGTCCCGGTAGAAAGCCAGCTCCCGGGCAAGGGAATCCGCAATCACCCCGGCATCCCGGAAGCCGTGCCCTTCACCCGGATAGACATGCAGCGACGAGGCCGGAAGCTGCTTCTGCAAAGCCTGCCCCTGAGACAGCGGCACGACACGGTCTGCATCCCCATGAAGGAACAGGACGGGAGCCGTGATCTTCTCCGGCCATGACAGGGGAGACCGGGCCAGATACACGGCCTCCTCCTCCGGCCACGGCGCCACGAGACCATCCAGATACCGGGCCTCGAAACGGTGCGTCTCCTCGGCCAGTGCCCGAAGGTCCGTCACGCCATAGAGCGATGTGCCCGCCACGAACAGGTCGGACCGGGCCAGAGCGGAAAGGACCGTCAGCCCCCCGGCACTGCTGCCCCGGATGACACAGCGTTGCGGGTCCACCAGCCCCTGCTCGATCACCCCCTGAACGGCCCGGCAGCAGTCCTGCACGTCCAGCACGCCCCACTGGCCATCCAGTGCCGCCCGATAGGCCCGGCCAAAACCGGTGGACCCACGATAATTGACATCCAGCACCGCAAAGCCCCGGGATGTCCACCACTGGACCTTGAAGGACAGGTCCGTCCGGGCCTGCCCGGTCGGCCCTCCATGAACGATCACCACAAGAGGGGGCTTTCCCGCCACCTTTTCACAGTGCGGCCCCCGGGCGGGAGGGTAGAACTGGGCATGGAGCGGCCCCGGCCCGTTCTCCACGGGAAAGGACAGCGTCTCCGGCAGGGCGATGTCCGCCGCGACCACATGAGGCGGCATCTCCCAGGCCCTGCGGATGATCTCCCGGTCTTCCGCAGCTCCGTCCAGCGTGCCGAGCATCAGGGCAGGGGGACCATCCGGCGGGCTGTTCAGCCATACAAAGCGTGAGCCTCCCTCCAGCGGCACGGGAACATCATCCGGCACGGCCCCTGCCAGCACGTCCCGCCAGCCTGAAGCCGGTTCATGCAGCAGGGTTACCGGCACGCCCTGCCGCACACCACGGGCCAGCAGCCGCCCCCCCGGCAGGGCCGCACAGCAGGACTGCCCGAACACCCAGGCAGGCAGCCCCACCTCGGCCGGAGCCGGGGGCAGGGGACAGGCCCGCCATGCCGTGCCGCCCCCGGTGATGTCTTCCGGCTCGAAAGCAACCGGCGTCCAGTGCCGGTCAGACTCAGGCAAGGCACCAGCCGGAGCAGCATCGGACAGCGCATGAAGCCGCCGCCCATCCCAGAACGGCCCCATGACGCTACAGTCCTGCCCCGTTCCACCAGTCAGGCAGACCGTCCCGCCCGCACCGGACAGGTCCGTCACATACAGGCCCGTTTCCGTCCACGGCATATGCGGATTCTGCCATGCGATGAAGGCCAAAAACCGCCCATCAGGTGAAAGCCGGGGCGACATGTAAAAATCCGCCCCACTCTGGAGGGAGTGGAGCCGCCCCTGTGCATCAACCTCCACAAGGTCGGCCTTTTCCTCCCCGGAGGGCGTTTCCACTTCCCGCACGCAGACGAGCCGTCCGTCCTGAAGGGACAGGTCCGCATAACGGCATGTCACGCCATCATCACCGGCAGCCGGGCAGAGCGGTTGGGCGGCCTGACCGTTGCGGCTCCGCCAGAGGCCACCCTGCCTGCTGTCGCTGAACAGCACGACCATGTCCGACCCATGACGTTCCGCAGCCCAGGCCCCACCACCATAGACATGCATGTCCGTACCCACCTGGGCCTCTGGTGGGGTGAGATCGTGCAGGGTGCCATCCGGCGCACGCCCGACCACGACACTGCGGCCCTGTTCATCCGGCCGCCGCTCCAGCCAGAGCACCCATCCCGCCACGGCCCTGATCTCCGACAGGCTGCGTGTCCGGCGTGTCATCAGCTCCGGCGTGACCCAGGGCAGGGAAGGGGCTGCTGTCATGATGTCTCTCCTGCAAAAAACGTTCTTGCCTTATTTCTGCCTACCCCAGTATTCTGACAGGAGAAAGCACTGGCAGGCCGTTGCTGGACCGGGTTTCTTCTGACTGGACTTGGTGCGGCGCAGTGCCCCCTTTCTAGAGGAAGCCCATCCCCTGATACAGCATCTCTCCGCCTTTCTTGAGCATCTCCCCCCGCTTTATGCCTATCTGACACTAGGGTTTATCATTCTGCTGGAAAGCACGGGGATTCCCCTGCCAGCCGAGAGCCTGCTCATCTTCGCCTCCCTCTATGCCTCCCACACGCACCACTTCACACCGGAGGGGCTGATCATCGCCGCTGTCAGCGGGGCCATCATCGGGGACAATGTCGGATACCTCATCGGCCATCAGCTCGGTTATCATCTGCTGGAAAAACACGGGCGCAAAATCGGCCTGCACAAGGACCGCCTCACCCTTGGCCGCTATCTCTTCCGCCGGTTTGGCGGAGCGGGCGTGCTGCTGGGCCGTTTCATCGCTTTCCTGCGCATTCTCATCGCCCTCCTCGCCGGGGCCTCCCGGATGCCCTGGCTGCCCTTCTCAATTTACAATGCCCTTGGCGGGCTGCTCTGGGGAACATGCTATGTTCTCGTCCCCTACGAACTGGGCAGCCAGATCGACAGCTTTACGGGGCCTCTCGGCATCGGGCTTGCCGTTGTCATGCTGGCAGTGCTGGGCGGGTCGTTCCTTTTTCTCCGCCACCACGAACATGCCCTCATCAGGAAAGCCCTTGCCGATGAGAAACGGCGTGAGGCCAGAAAGAAACGGGCGCATCAGCACTGATCGGGCAGGAGACGTTTCCTGCCCGTGACCATCGTGGGTCTCCTGCCGCTTTGCACTGTCTTCTGCCTGAAGAGCCAGCCGGAAGAGAACAGATACGGCTTCTGCCCTCATTCCCACTGAAGCCTGAGGGAGGGGAATCCCCCTCCCTTTATGGGCGCACCACGATCATGATGACGATGAGGACCATCAGGATGGTCGGAATCTCATTGGCAATGCGATAGAAACGCTCACCATGCCGGTTACGCCCGGCAGCAAAATCACGGCGCCAGACAGAGCAGGCCCCGTGGAACATGAACATGCCCAACAGGCAGAAAACCTTGACCCACCACCAGCCGGAGGACCAGCTCACCACCCCCGGGAGAGAGGCCATCAGAGCACCGGTAAAAAAGGTCACAATCATGGCCGGTGCCATGATCTGCTTCTGAAGGCGACGCTCCATCAGGCTGAAACGGGTACTTTCCTCAGAGCCTGCTTTTATCTGCGTATGATAGACGAACAGCCGGGGCAGATAGAACAGTCCTGCCATCCATGACACGAAAGCCATGATGTGCAGTGAGACAAACCAGTTCAGATGCTTCAGCAGAAACAGTGCCATAATCCCGTTACCTTCCGTTCTTCCCGCCTCCATCATGGGGCGGTCTTCCCGCACATCAGACAGCCTCTCCGGCTGTCATGTCATTTCCGGGCCAGAGCCGCCTCAAGAAGGGGCATGACCTCATCGAGATGCTCCACCCGCACGAATCCCTCCACGGGCCAGAAGCCCGGCAGGGGATGGGATGCCGGACGCAGCAGGATGCAGGACATGCCGGCCCGGCGGGCTGCTTCCGCCCCCGTGTCACTGTCCTCGATCACCACCGTTTCCTCCGGCCGGACACCTTCCACCTCGGCCCCATGCAGATAGACGGCCGGGTCCGGTTTGGGATGCCCCATATCGGCAGCCGAATGGATGCGGGCCTCCGGCAGGAGGCGATCCATCCCGGTAAAACCGAATTTTGCCTCCATCTCCGCCATGGATGAGTTGGAGCCGACACGGACAGGAACATGCCGTGCCGCCAGAGCCTCCAGCAGGGGAACGGCCCCAGCCACGGGTTCCGTACCTTCCTTCATGAGCCTGACAAGATTGTCCCGCATTTTCGTGTGGGTGCCCGGGGGCAGGGGATGGCCCAACTCCGCCTCCAGCTCCTTCACTACCTGCGGCAGGGCCTTGCCCGCAAAGCGGGCCAGCCCTTCCTCATCGGAAATGTTCAGGCCCAGCGAGCGGGCAAACCCCGCCGTCGCCCGGCAGGATGGCCCTTCACTGTCAATCAGCACGCCATCACAATCAAAAATGACCAGCTTCAGCCCTGGCCGTAATGCGTTTTTCATGACTGGATGTCCCTGATCGTCTCAACCAGCGTGGCCACATGTTCCGGCGGCGTGGTCTTGATGACACCATGTCCCAGATTGAACACATGTGGCCGCCCCCTGAGGCTGTCCCGGATACGGCGGGCTTCTGCCTTCAGGGCCTCGCCACCATTCAGCAGGATCATCGGGTCGAGATTGCCCTGGAGGGTCACTGTCTCGGGCACCATTTCAGCCACCTTGGCCATGTCCGCCACCGTATCGAGGGCCAGGGCATTGATGCCGGTCTTCCCGGCATATTCCGCCACCATGACACCGCCCAGACGGGGGAAGCCGATCAGCGGCACGTCAGGATGGCGGGCACGGATATGGGCGACGATCTGCCGTGTCGGCTCGATCACATGACGGCGGAAAGCCTCCGGCGGCAGGATACCCCCCCAGGAATCGAACAGCATGACTGCTTCCGCTCCGGCCTCGATCTGGCCGCACAGCATCTCTGCCGTATTGCGGGTCAGACTCTCCATCAGCCTGTCAAACAGGGCCGGGTTCTTCTGCATCATCGCCCGGATATGGGCGAAATCACGGGAGCTGCCTCCTTCGACCATGTAGCAGGCCACCGTAAAGGGGCTGCCCGCAAAGCCGAGCAGGGTCGTCTCCTCCGGCAGTTCCACACGCAGGCGGCGCAGGGCCTCCCGCACGGGGGCCACCGCTTCCATCATCCGGCCTTCATCCAGCCGGGCAAGGTCAGACTCGCTGCGGATGGGCGTCATCACCGGGCCACGCCCTTCCTCAAAGCGCAGGTCCTGCCCCATGGCCCAGGGGAGGATGAGGATGTCCGAAAACAGGATCGCTCCATCCATGCCATAGCGACGGATGGGTTGCAGGGTCAGCTCCACAGCGATATCGGGCGTCATGCAGCGTGTGATGAAGTCCGCCTGCTCCCGCATGGCCCGGAACTCCGGCAGGTAACGCCCTGCCTGTCGCATCAGCCAGACAGGCGGCGGCCAGACGGCCTCGCCCCGCAAGGCCCGCAGAAGCGGCTTGCCCTGTTTGTCCATCCCTGAAGGAACTGCTCTGTCCTGCTGTGTCATGCCTGCGCCTTGTCCAACATCCCGAAAAAAGGGGAGGGAAGATACCCCCCTCCCACGGCCATAGCCATGATGGCATCCATACGGCTATCCTTGCCCCGCTGGGGCGGAAGGCGTCAACTATGGAATGAAGCTCTGTCATGCGATGGCATGATATGATAGCGGCTGCCCGATCATTTACACGGAGGGTCCCCATGCCTGTTCTTGCCAGCGGTTCTGCCATCCGGCTTCAGCTTCTTCATGCCGCCGGAGTCCCTGTCACGGCCAGCCCGGTTGATGTGGATGAAGACGCCCTGCGTCGGCAGGCCGAAGCGCAAGGTCTCTCCCTGCGGGACACGGCCCTTGCCCTGGCCCAGGCCAAGGCAGAAGCAGCCTCCGGCCAGCACCCCGGACGGTTCATCATCGCTGCGGACCAGATTCTGGAGCTGGAAGGCCGGGCCTTCGCCAAACCGGCTGACCTGACCGAAGCCCGCACCCATCTTCTGGCCCTGCGGGGCCGGACCCATGCCCTCCATGCCGCCGTGACCCTCTGGAGGGACGGTCAGCCCCTCTGGTCCCACATCAGCAGCCCGACCCTGACCATGCGCTCCTTTTCGGAGGTGTTTCTGGACGATTATCTCCAGAAGGAAGGGAACGTTCTGCTCTCCTGCGTAGGGTGCTACCGGATCGAAGGGCTGGGCATCCAGCTTTTTGACACTGTAACCGGGAGCAGTGATGCCATTGCCGGGCTGCCGCTCATCCCGCTGCTGGCTGCCCTGCGACAGCATGGTATCCTGCCTGGCTGACAGGCAGCAGGAAGCCCGTGCAATAATTTATGGAAAAAATTGCATCTTCCCCCTTGCCTTTTCCTCCCATGTGGGGATATATGCTCCCCACACGGTGCGTCATCGACACACTGCAAAAGTGGGGCCATAGCTCAGTTGGGAGAGCGCTTGAATGGCATTCAAGAGGTCGTCGGTTCGATCCCGATTGGCTCCACCAGATATCCTCTTACAAATTGTCCCATGTGAAACATCAGCCGGCTTACCTGCCTGATGACAGTGCCTGTCCCGGCCTTGGCTGCTCTGCTGTTTCATGCCCGGTCGTGCGTTTTTCCTGATGCAGGCACCCCTTGCCATGATGTCCCGTCTCCGGGTGGCCGCAGGCAGCATCTTTCCACCAGGCTGGTGGGGCTTCACCCTGCGCATCTGGGCAGCGCTCGTGCTGGCCCTGCTGGTTGCCTTCTGGGCGCAGATTGATTCTCCCGCCAGTGCTGCCGTGACCGTCATGCTGCTGGCACAACCCCTGCGGGGGCAGGCCCTGAGCAAAGCCTTCTACCGGGTGGTCGGCACTCTGGTTGGTGGTGTCGTGGCCCTCTGCCTTGTCTCCATGTTCGGGCAGGAACGCCAGCTTCTGCTGGGTGGTTGTGCTGTCTGGATGGCCATATGCGCCTATGCTGGCACGTTGCGCCGAGGATTCCGGGCCTATGGGGCCGTCCTTTCAGGCTATGTCGTGGCCCTGATCGCCATTTCCCACATTGATGCCCCCCAGAATGCCTTTGATGTCACGGTGGCCCGTGTCTCCACCGTGATGATCGGCGTTGCCGCCATTGCCACGGTCGCCCTGCTTTCCGGTACACCGCATGTCTGGCAAAGACTCGTGCGCAGTCTGCAGAAAACGGCAGCCGAAGTACGCCATGAAACCCGTCTCGCCCTTGATGACACCGTGCCAACCCTTTCCCCACTGGAAACCATAGCGCTTTCCAGCACGGTCTTTGCCCTGACCCACCAGGTGCATGATACACGCACCGAACTGACCCGAGGTCGGCTGCGCGCAAAAGGGGCACAGGTCTGTCTCATTGGCATGGTGACGGCCCTGTCCTGCTGCCGCAGCCTGCTGGCTCTCATGCGCCAGGCCACCATCGCCCCCGCCGTGCTGGCCCTGACACGCTTCGACATACACGCCCCTTCTGGCACGGACAGAGAAACCATCCTGGCAGACCTGCTCGGCCGCCTGCCGCCAGAGGCCCCCCGGCTGACCCTGGCCGATGCCTGGCGCCTGGAGCGCACGGCCAGCCTGATTGCCAGCCGCCACATCAGCCGCAAAGGTCTCAACACGCTGCTGAAGGCAGCCCCACTGGGCCAGGTAAAAACCATGAGCCGGTTCGCCTTCCACCCGGACAGGATCGCAGCTCTCGTCAATGCCATCAGGGTGCTGCTCTGTTTCAGTGCGGCAGCGGCCCTCTTCATCGGCAGCGGCCTGCCCAATGCCGCCACGGCACTCTCTCAATGCGCCATGCTGCTCTGCCTGGGCATCACCCAGCCCAACAGTGCCGCTTTCGGCCGGGGTATCCTGATCGGAACACCGCTGGGCATCCTGACGGCGGGGCTGACTTCGTTCTTCATCCTGCCGCATGTCAACACCATGATGGGCATGGCCATTGTCATGCTCTTCCAGGTCATGTTCAGCTGCCTGCTCATCATCAATCCCGCAACGGCGGCCGCAGGCTCACATTACGGCGCCTTTTTCTTCGTCTTTCTGGGGCTGAACAATCACCATGACTACAACCTTCTTGCCTTTGTGGACCGCAACACCTTCTATCTCTGTGCGGCTGGCATCACCGCCTTCTTCCTCATCCTGTTCCTGCCGCCACGGCCACGGCGGACCCGCTTCCGCATCACTCTCTCCATCGCTAGGGAGCTGGAACGCCAGTTTGCCGCCCGGTCACCATCCTTCACACCAGCCCTGCTGAGCCGCAAATATGACCGGCTCCACCAGCTCTACATGCTGAGCCAGACCATCAGCCAGGAGAAGAAAGGCAAGGCAGCCTGGAGGGTCTGCCAGCGTTTCATCAGTCTGGCAGACCTCACCACAGCCCTGGCCCGGCTGGAGCTGGACCTCAAGACGGCCCGCCAGTACACGGAACTGGCACCACTGGCGGACACCATGCAGAGGAGCCTGACCCGCATGAAGCTCTTTTCACTGGCAGACCATCTGCCCCTCATGGCAGAGAAGATGCTCTCCCGGGCGCCAGCCTCCAGCGGGCCTGCCCATGTTGCAGCGGTTCTATGTGCTGCAGGGCTGGAGGAAGTCCGCTTCCTCCTCCAGCAGAACGGATCCGCGCTCCGCCATTACGGAATAGGGCGCAGGCGATGGTAACACGCCACCTTGTCATCAATCTGGATGGGCTGTTCGTGTCCTCCTTCATCATCGACCTGGCCCTGGCCCTGCTGGGGACCTTCCTGCTCCGCCTCATGCTCCAGTGGATGAGGCTCTGGCGTTTCTTCGCCAACCCGCCTCTGGCACAGTTTGCCATCATGATCTGCCTGCTCGGCCTGTTCACCATCCTGCTATAAGGCTGCCAGTGTTTACCCGTGCCTACCGCCTCATCCGTTTTGCTGTCACGGCTTCCATCCTCTGCGTGGCCGGGTTCGTGGCTGTTGTCCTCTGGGACTATTACACCGCCGCCCCGTGGACCCGTAACGGGCAGGTGCGTGTACAGGTGGCCAATATTGCTCCCCGTGTCTCCGGGCAGATCATCACCGTTCCTGTCCATGACAACCAACAGGTCCATGCTGGAGACGTGCTGTATGTCATCGACCCGTTCGACTATCAGGTCGCCCTCGAAAAAGCCGATGCCGATGTGAACAAGGCCAAGGCAGACCTGGAGTTCCGCCTGAATCAGGCCCGGTGGCGCCATGCCATCCCGGGAGCGGCCGTCTCGCAGGAAGAAAAGACGCAGTATGAGGCTCTGGCACAGCAGGCCCGGGCCATCTACAGCACAGCCCTTGCCCAGCGCAGACAGGCCCAGATCAATCTGGACCGCACGACCGTCCGCAGCTCCATAGACGGCATCATCACAAACCTGACCATGAGGCCGGGGGACTATGCCTCCGCCGGGCAGGTGAACATTCATGTCATCGACACGAATTCATTCTGGGTGGATGGGTATTTCGAGGAAGTGAAGGTCCATGATCTCAGCGTGGGAGACCCTGTCCGCATGGATCTGATGGGCTATCACACCCCGCTTTATGGGCATGTCCACAGCATCACCCGTGGCATTGCGAGCAGGAACGCCCTGACCAATGCCCTCGGCCTGCCCACCGTGGACCCTGTTTATACATGGGTGCGGCTGGCCCAGCGTATTCCCGTCCGCATCAGCCTGGATTCCATCCCGCAGGACCTCAACCTCGCTGCCGGCATGACCGTCACCGTTACAGCCATTTCCGAGAAAGGGAACAGGCGGCGGCGCAGCAACGAGGATGCCTTCCAGCATCTCAGTGACGATCTCCGCCATCTGTTCGGGCACAAATGAGAGAAGGGGAGGGGAGGACCGTGCCTTTTCAGACAAACGAAATGTTATTATATAACATCCACGTCTGCTGATGGCCCTGAAAGGCTTCCATGTTCACGGTGCGTTTTCTCCCCTGCCTGCCGCTTTTTCTGACATTGCTGACAGGCCTGCTGCCCCTTCCTTCCCGGGCCAGCACGGAAACGGGACCGGACCGACCAGCCCCCCTGCTGAGCTGCGTGGAACCCGTCTGGTGCGATATCGCCCAGCAGATTGGTGGCCCAGCGCTACGGACACGCTCGCTCATCACCAGCGAGGGGCTGGACCCGCACCATCTCCAGCCTTCACCCCTCATGGCCCGCCAGCTGGCAGCCAGTGATGCCGTGCTGCTCAATGGAGCCACCTATGATGACTGGGCCATGAAGCTGCTTCCCGCCTCTGTGAAGCTCTTCCTTGCTGCCAGTCAGGGGGACTGGCAGACCGGAGAAGACCCGCATCTCTTTTTTGATCTCCCTACGGTCCGGAATACGGCCCGACAGATCGCCGTCTGGGTTGCCGGGCTTCGCCCCCAGGCCCAGCAGGACATTGACAGGCGCCTCGCCCTGTTCGAACAGCAGATCGACCAGATCGCCACCCGCCAGCAGGCCATCCAGCAGAGAGACCATGGCGCCCCCTTCGCCATGACCGAACCAGCCGGGGAACGTCTCCTGCTGGCGGCTGGGCTGGTCATGACAGACCAGAGCTGGGCCCGTGCCCTGATGAACGAATCCGGTCTGTCTCCCCGTGACACCGCCATGCTGGAAACAGCCCTGCACGAGAAGACCATCCGCTTTCTGGTCAGCAATCCGGCCATCAGCGCCCCACAGGCGAGCAGAATGGAGGACATGGCCCGTCAGTCCGGCATTCCAGTCCTTGCCATCGGGGAAAGCCTGCCCACCGGGCAACACTGGCAGGACTGGCTGAACGGCATCCTCACATCGCTCGAACAGGCCCTGTACCAGACAGCGCCCCGCAACACCCCGCTACCCCCCCATCCATGAAGGAAGCCCGCCTTACCTGCCGGGATGTCAGCCTCCAGGTAGGGGGCCATCCTGTCCTGCATCATGCCACTCTTGATGTTCCCCTGGAGGGCCTGACCATCCTGCGTGGACAGAATGGAGCCGGAAAAACCTGTTTTCTCCGAGCCCTCATGGGGCTGCTTCCCCTACAGGGGGGAGAGCTTCTCATCAATGGCCACCCACCCGCCAGAGCCCGCCGCCATTGTGGGTACATGCCGCAGAAGGCTGACGACACGGCGCCCATGCTGCCAGTCATCAGCCATGTCATGGCCTGTCTGGATGGCACGCACTGGGGCTTTCCTGCCCCTCGCAAAACCCGCAGGAAAGCCAGGGCCCTTCTGGCTGAAGTCGGGGCCCTGCCTCTGGCCTCACGCCCGCTCGGAGCGCTTTCTGGCGGCGAAAGACAACGTGTTGCCCTTGCACAGGCCCTTGCCGGCTCCCCGAGGCTGCTCATTCTTGACGAACCCTTTGCCGCCCTGGATCGTGCCAGCCATGAAGCGCTGCTACAGCTTTTCAGCCAGCTTCACCAGCAGAAAAAGGTCAGTCTGTTCATCACGGTTCATGGGCCGCTACAGACCACTGGCCTTGACCTGCCCATGAGAGAGATCACTCTGTCAAAGGGAGCGCTGCATGTCTGAGACCAATCCCTTTTCTTTCCCCTTCATGCAGCATGCCTTTCTGGGCTGTTTTCTCGTTTCGCTGCTGGCTGGCACGCTGGGCTGGCTCATGCTGCTGCGGCGACAGGCTTTTGCAGCCCATGCCCTGCCGCATATCGGCTTCAGTGGGGCAGCAGCGGCCGTGTGGCTGCATCTCCCCCCACTGGCAGGCATGATGGCCGCCAGCATGGTGGGCGGTCTCTTCATGGGGCAGGAACAGCGGGGCAGACAGCATCCCACCCAGCGGGACACGATGACCGGCCTCATTCTGGCCGCCAGCCTGGGGATTGGTGTCTGGTGTCTTCATGAAGCGAATGAAGCGTCTTCCCAGACAACGACCCTGCTTTTTGGCGATGTCCTGGGGCTGGATGGCCCAACCCTTGGCATGCTGGCAGGGCTGGTCTCTGTCTGTCTTGGAGGGGTGGCCATCCTCTGGCGCCCCCTGCTTTTCAGCAGCCTTTGCCCCAGCCTGGCAGAGGCACAGGGCCTCTCGCCAACCCGGCTGGGCCAGCTCTTCCTCCTGCTTGCCGCCCTCGCTGCGGCGGCCTGTGCGGAAATCGCCGGAGCACTGCTCTGTTTCAGCCTGATGGTCGGCCCCGCTGCCGCTGCCCTGAAGCTGGAGCTCCCTCCCTTCCGGGGCATGGTCTGCTCCGTTCTGGGGGCGCTTCTGCTCTCATGGGGCGGGCTGCTCCTCGCCTGGTACAGCGACATTCCCCTGCCATTCTGGATCAGTCTGGGCGGTGTCGGCCTCTACCTGCTGGCTGGAACCGTCATGACCCGGAAAGCCTTGCGTCCTGTCAGAAATCCTTGAGGTTCATCAGAATCAGATGGACGCCGATAAGGATGGCAACAATGACGACATGAAACAGGATCACCCATTTGCCATCCAGCACGAATACTTCATTGTCGCTCTTCGGCCAGACCGTGCGGAACAGCCTGACCCAGAAACCCGGAGCCATGACCGGCCCTGCTGAAAGTTTCATGTCCGTCTCTCTCCTTCGTGGCTTTCTGGCCTGTTCCCCACCTGACGGGGCCATGCCTATCAGATAGCTGTCCCGGCGTCAGAACGGAATGAAAAACCGCATCCAGGACCGCAACAGTTTTCACAAATTATGAAACTTCTCCTTGAGAGCTGTTTCTTTCCCCGCTATGCGCCTTATCATGAATCTGTGATCAGCCTGTCAGCCCTCCCCCGGCAAACCGACACAGCTGTCTGACCCATTCGAGAGGTTTTTTTGTGACGCAGCCCGCCATGCCAGACCCTCAGGAGCATTTTCTGGATGGACCGGACCTCCCCGCCGGTGTGACACGTTTCTGGCTGGTGCGTCATGCCATCGTGGAAGAAGCAGCACGACAGACCATGTACGGCACGCTGGACGTGCCCCTCTGTCCCCAGCATCTCCGCAGCCAGAAGCCCGCCTACGAGGCCTTGGCCCGGCGCCTGCCCCGCAAGGCGACATGGTTTTCCTCCCCCCTCCAGCGGGCCCGCGACACCGGCCTGACCATTCAGAAAGCCGGCAATTTCTCCACTCCCATGAGGATTGACCCCGCCTTCATTGAACAGTCCATCGGGCAATGGAACGGTACCCCCCACGACACGTTTCCATCCCTGCTCAGAAAACCGGCTCCCCCTTTCTGGTCCATCGCAGCAGATGAACGTCCACCAGAGGGTGAAAGCATGGTGGATGTCCGCCAGCGCATCGGCCTGGCGCTGGAAAGCCATGCCCGACAGAATGCCGGAAAAGACATGGTCATTCTTAGCCATGGCGGCGCCATTCGCATGGCTCTTGCCCACTGTCTGGACATCCCCGTGGAAACGGCCCTGCGCTTCTGCATCCAGAATCTTTCCCTGAGCATCATCGAACATATTGCCGGGTATTGGCGGGTTGTTGCCATCAATGAACTTCCTGCCTTCCACGAGCCCGCAGAATGAAAGGGTGGTTCAAGGATGATCTTTTCCGCGTTGTTCTGAAAAATGCGGGAAAGCTGGGATCGACCAAACTCATCGGGGCTGTCATGGGCCTCGTCGCACTGGTCGTGACCGGGCGAACACTGCGCCCGCATGATTTCGGCGTGCTGACACTGATAGCCTCCTACATCGAGACGATTGCCGCCATCGGCCAGTTCCAGAGCTGGCAGATTGTCCTGCACTATGCTGCTGTTCCCTGGCAGAAGGGAGAGCGCAAGACTGTTCAGACCAGTATCAGCCTGGCCATGGGGCTGGATATCTGTGCGGGGCTTCTCTCCATGGTGTTCGGCATGGTGGCCTTCCTCTGTCTGGGCAAAGTGCTGGGTGTCCATGACAAGCCAACCCTGCTGATCCTGCTCTACTGCACGCTGATCCCCGGCATAGGCAGCACGGCCGCCTACGGCATCCTCCGCCTTTTCGACCGCATAGACCTCGTCTCCCGGCAGCAGCTCATCACGCCAGCTGTCCGGGCTGTCTGCTGCCTGCTGGCATGGGGCAGTGGCATGAAGCTGGCCGGTTTCGTCATCGCCTGGTACCTGGCTCTTCTGGCTGGCCAGATATATCTCTGGGCCACGGCCCTGCTGGAACTGAAACGCCATGACCTGCTGAAAGGGCTGCGCCCCAGCATCCTGAAGGCAGCCCGGCAGATGCCAAAGGGCATGTGGGGCTTCGTCTGGACCGCCAACATCACCACCCTGCTGGAAACGGTCTGGGAGCCGATCAGCAAACTGCTGGTCGGCAAGATCGTCAGCACATCGGCAGCCGGCCTCTATTCCCTCGCCATGGAGTTTCTGGATGCTGTCCAGCGGCCTGCAAAACTGCTGGAGAAAAGCTACTACCCCGAAGTCGTTCTCATGGATCCACGGACCTCCGCCCCATGGAAGCTGGCCCTGCGGACCAGCGTCCTTTCCGGCGCACTGGGCATGCTGGCCATGCTGGTTGTCTATATCGGGGGGAAACCCGTCATCAGCATGTTCGGTCACCGCTTTGGCGATGCCGCAACCCTGATGATGTGGATGTCTCCGGCTCTGGTCTTCTTCACCGCCGGGCTGCCAATGGAAGGCGTGCTCTACACGGCGGGACGCTCCCATTACATCATGCTGGCCCAGCTCGTTTCCGTGATTCTTTACGTCCCGCTGCTTGTCTACATGGGCCATCACTACGGCCTGAACGGCGCCGGGCTTGCCTATGCCCTGGGCATGTTCTTTGCTACCATGACCACGTTCGCCATAATGGGTATAACCTATCTGCGCCGCAACAGGATCATCCTCCCTCATGAAAGGGAGATCCGCCAGACCGACAGCCTGCCCGCCTCGCCCGGCAGCTGATACCTTGCCAGGAGATGCCAGCCCAGCCATGCCCATTTTCCCTTTCCGCCCTTCTGCCAGCCGCCGCAGCACACCGGCTTTCCCTCAGAAGATGCTGGATACCGTCTTTGAGCATGTTCTCCTTGATGACGTTCCCCACCCTGACACCCCCCTGCCCGAGGATGTCCTGCCCGCCTGTGAGAAGACTGAAATCCGGGATGGCTACAATCTCTGCTGGCAGCTTCTCGAACATGGCGTGGACCGCAAGGCCTTCCGTCGCCTGATCCTGAAGATTGCCCTCTCTGGCACAGCCAGCAAGGACGAACAGCTGGCCTTCAAATACGCACGGGCCAAATTCAAGCACATGCGCTTTGCCTGTGCCAATTTCACCAGGCAGCACCGTTATCCGCTCCTGCTGCATGTTGTCACCATCATCATGGGCAACATGCAGGATGCCTTCAAAAACCACCAGCGGCGGGCTACGCTGATCAACGGCCTCATCCTCTGGGTCGTGCTCTCACCGGTCTATTACTGGCTGATCGCCGCCCCCATCGCTCTCTGGAAAGAAGACAGTACGGCAGGCATCATCGCTTACCAGAAGAAAGAAAATGCCAGACTGGCAAAACTGATACGCACGCTGGATGCCACAACCGGCCATGAATTCCATGTCATGCGCAAGATCATCAGCCGCCGGGTGGCCTTCAATGACACACTGCGCACGATCCGCCCCTCCAGAGCGCTGGACCAGCTTTCAGAATATCTCGCCACGATCAACGGCATGATGGGCGATTTCCATGACGGGCTGATCGAGAAAAAACTGGAGGGAACGCAGGATTACCGGCGGGACCGCTTCCAATCCCCGGAGGGAATTCCCCAGCGCATCCGGGCCTTCCTGGAACGCAGCCCACACTGAACGCCCGCCCCTTGCGGCAAGGCCCATCCAGAAAAACGGATGGGCCTTCCTGCTTCAGACAAGCCCGTGCCGTACCAGAATATCCAGCACGTCCTGCCGCACAGCTTCGTAAGACTGGCGGGCATCGACCTCAACCAGCGGAGCATGATTGAAATTCAGCTGCGGCATCAGCTCCGCCTTGATCCGCAGGGCCTCGAGGTCATGGTCCGGTTTGCGGCCATGGGCTGTTTCCGCATCCACATTCAGCCGGATGACCAGATCAGGCCGGAAGGCCACGATCCGGCGATAGATGCCACGTTCCAGCCAGGCCAGAAACCGGATCAGCGGATTGCTGCTATAAGCCGCTGAAAGACCAGGACCATCACACTGGCCAGGAATTTCCATTTGCGGGTAACGGTCCGTCACCACCAGAAATCCCTTCTCGACCGCCCGCCTGACCCGTAGAAAGCGCTTCAGCCGCACCAGAGAAAAGACAAACAGAACAAGACCCGTCATCAGGCCCGGCATTTTTTCACCCTTGGTCCGGGCCTTCTTGGCCTTGCCGTTCAGCTTCTTCTCCAACGCTGGACCAATAAGGGGCAGAGCCCCGATCCGCCGCCCAAGATCACCCGAACCAAGACCAAGATACCCATAAACGGTTGGACGTGTTTCAGAAAAATGCTGGACCAGAGACTGGCTGATACTGGACTTGCCAGACCCATCACACCCAACCAGCGAAACCAGACAGCCTGCCCGGGGCTGCGCAGCCAATCCCTGGCCGGAACGGGGATAGAGTGCCAGCACCTTGCGGACTGTTTCTTCTGCCTGTGCCAGCACCTGCGCCAGCGGCTCGGTGGCATCGATATCAACGATGGGAGCACCAGAAAAATCCAGCCGGGCAAGGTCTTCAATCTTGCGGGCCAGCTTGAAAGAAACATGGTCCGGCTTGCGTTGCAGGGCTGTCTCCAGGTCAACATTCAGCCGTATGACAACATCTGGCCGGAAACGGGCCATCCGTGCATAAAGCGCCCGCTCCACCCGGCTGAAAATCCGCAGCAGGACGCCATCCCGGTTCAGATTGGCCAGAGTGGGGCCATCCATGGGGCCGGGCACACTATTCTGCGGATAACGATCCGTCAGCACGGCCATGCCCCGTTCATGTTTGCACCGCATGAGTGCGAAACGAAACACACGCCGCATGGACAGAACGAAACCCGACACGGCCGCCAGCACGCCTGCTTTTTTGCCGGTCTGTATCCGGCTGTTTTCTTTCCTGGCCTTGCCTGTCACATACGGGCCAATGAAGGGCAGGGGGGCAAGCGTACGCTCCAGATTACCTGCCTGCTTGCCGAGATGGCAGAAAGCCGTCGGCCGCTCGGCCTGCAACAGCGCCAGCAGGGCCGTCCCCACGGTGGACTTCCCACTTCCATCACACCCGACCAGGGCTATCACCGGCTGATGCCGCCCTGCGACTGGCCGAGGCTTGAAATCGCTTACACGCATAGCACTCTCATCTTCTCTGACGCTGCCATCCTATCCTGTCCTGCCTGTCCATAACAGACTTATGGCCGGCCTGCCCGCATAAAGTGCCCTGATCCAGCCATATATCCTTAACATGAGGAAACACGTCATCATCATGAAACGGTCTGCCCATAAAAAATGGCTGGCAACCTCCATGAGGATGCCAGCCATCGAAACTTGCTGAATATCGCTTATGCCTTTCTCAGGACATGAAACAGATTTTACTCTCAGCCTCTGCCGTTACCAGGCGGAGGACCAAACCTGTTGTTCCCCGGCGTCCCCGGCTGACACAAAAAAATGAGAGTAGCGATCGGGCAAAGCAGGAATGGGATAATGGGAAGGAAAACGAGTGGGGACAGATGTCCCCCTGACGGATTTAATTTATACAGGAACGCAACATAGTAAACGATCACTGAGAAGGATGCTGACGGCAGCCATACCCACCAACCGGACCGACCAGTATCATGTAACCGTCGCATCCCAACAACTATACCCGGTAAAAACATTAAAATAGAAAAAACAATCCATGGAAATATACTAACAAATATATAATAAATTATTTCAATAACAAAATAAAAAATACATTCAAAAAGCCTAAAATACCAGTATTCAGGACAAGTTGCCCGTCCGCTGAATGTCACCTAATTTTTTATACCTTTTATGAAATAGCCGAACGGACTGGCACTCTTCACGTTTCATCCTCCAGAAAGAAAGAGTAATTTTTCAAAAAAATAAATGAAAAGTCAACGCAGGGTAACGTCAGTCAAGACGCAGAATAATCATGAGCATGTCCTGTCTGACCATTTACAGGACCATGCCATAACGTCGGGCGCACCAGACCACGACAAGATAAAGCAGAACCGTCAATACACAGCCAACCGCCAGACTGCCCCAGAAAGGCCAGCCTCGCCGCAGGAGGGCGGGAATGAGCAGAAACATGGGCAGGGATGGCAGAACGTACCAGAAAGTCGCCTCACTATGAGTGGCCATCAGCTCACGGTCCGGTTTCTCAGCCCAGAGAAAAATCATCCCCAGAACAGACACAAGCGGCAGGGACGCAATGAGCGCACCCAAGGCAGGAAGGCGACGGGCCACCGTGGCAATGGAGGCCACGAGCACGGCGGACAGAGCGGTTTTTAGGAGAAAGGGGATCATCTTCTTTCCAGCAGAAAACGCAGAGCGGGTGTCCTGCCGCTGGCATCCGGAAAGTTTTCGACATCTTTTCAGGGGAACCGGCCGATTGTGGTGGGCACACTAGGGCTCGAACCTAGGACCCGCTGATTAAGAGTCAGCTGCTCTACCAACTGAGCTATGTGCCCACAATCGGTAACCGATGGATGGTTATCTATCAGCCTTCATGAAGGCTGACAAGGGGATTTTAAATATTTTCTCAAAAAAATCAGCTCTGTCCGGTCAGACGGGCCATGAGGGCCTCAAACTGCTCCAGAGAGGAATAGTTGATCTTCAGCGATCCACTTTTCCCATTGAAGCGTATCTGCGTCTTCAGCCCGAAACGGGCTGAGAGGTCTTCCTCCAGCCGGGTGATCTCCGGAGCCGGGGCAGCCGTGGTCTTCTCCTCACTGGCCGCCTTGTTCAGCCGGGCCACAAGGTCTTCCGTCTGGCGAACATTCAGCCCCTTTGCCAGCACCTCAGCCATACCGGCCACCGGGTCGGGATGGCCCAGCAGGGCACGGGCGTGACCGGCACTCAACCCACCATCCCGCAGCTGGACCAGAACAGCCTCCGGCAGGTTCAGCAGGCGCATGGTATTGGTGATGTGAGAGCGGGACTTGCCAATCGCCCCGGCCAGTTCCTCCTGCGTCAGGCTATAATCCTGCAGCAGCCGTTGCAGCCCCATTGCTTCCTCAACAGGGTTGAGATCCGACCGCTGGAGATTCTCGACCATGGCCGCCGCCATGGCATCCGTATCATCAAGCTGACGGATATAGACGGGCACCTCATGCAGGCCCGCCTTCTGCGAAGCCCGCCAGCGGCGTTCACCAGCAATGATCTGATACCGCCCCTTCTGCTCGGGGTCCGGTCTCACAAGAATGGGCTGGATCACCCCGCGGGAGCGGATGGAATCAGCAAGCTCGGCCAGCCGGTCTTCATTCATGTCCCGACGCGGCTGGAACGGACTGGGAGCGAGCAGATCCACCCCCAGACTTCCTGGCTGGGACGGAGCCTGAACCTCACCCTGCGGGGCCCCAACACGGGCCAGATTGGGCGCCTGATCCCCCAGAAGAGCGGCCAGACCCCGGCCAAGTTTGCGGGAGGAGGGGGATGCCTTCTTTGCCATGGTGCTCAGCCTTTCTTCTTCAGCCGTTTCAGCAGCTCGGCCCCCAGAGCCTCATAGGCCAGTGCCCCGGTGGAACTGCGGGCATAATCCATGACAGGCCGCCCATGACTCTGTGCTTCGGAAATACGGATATTACGGGGAATCATCGTTTTGAAGACCTGATCACCAAAGAAGCCACGGGCATCCTCCGCCACCAGAGCAGAGAGATTGTTGCGGGTATCGAACATTGTCAGCACGATCCCTTCCAGATGCAGGTCCGCATTGAAGGCAAGACGCACCCGCTCGATGGAACGGACCAGCTGGCTGATCCCCTCCAGAGCGAAGAACTCGCACTGCAACGGCACCAGAACGCTCTGGGCCACGACAAGCGCATTGAGGGTCAACAGCCCCAGGCTGGGCGGGCAGTCGATCAGAATGATGTCATACCGGTTAAGCAATGGTTTCAGGGCATCCCGCAGCCGGTATTCCCGCCGGTCCTGGTCGATCATCTCCAGCTCGGCTCCGGCCAGGTCGCCATTGGCAGGCATGACATCCAGCTTCGGCACCACGCTGGAACGGAGAAGCGTCTCCGCCGGGGCATCCTCCAGCAAGGCGCCATAGGTGCCACGGCCACGCTCATCATAATCCAGCCCGAGGCCTGTTGACGCATTGCCCTGCGGGTCAAGGTCCACCAGCAGGACACGCTTGCGCTGCGCCAGAGCTGCCGCCAGATTCAGGCTGGTCGTCGTTTTGCCGACACCCCCCTTCTGGTTGGCAATGGCGATGATGTGCGGTGTATGTGAAGCAGCTTTAGACACGTCTGAAATCACTGATCCTGAGAAGGACCCCGTCTGGGTCTGTTCGGCTTGGGAAACTTTCATATCTCATGTGCCAGTCAGAACGGGCACTGGTCAACTCATCTGACGCTTTTCTTCCCTTGAGGAAAAGACAGTAACCTTCCTCCTTCAGCAGGGGCCGTGCCCAGTCGAGCAGCTGGGGCAGGGGGGCCAGCGCACGGGCTGTCACAATGTCCGCCGGTTCCACCTCTGCCTGCTCGATCCGTTTTGCTAGCACGGTGACACGGGTACCACATTCCCGTGCTGCTTCCCGCAGGAAGGCGCACTTCCGCTGGTCGGACTCAATCAGCGTGACCGGGTTTCCTGTTGCAATCGCCACGATCAGCCCGGGGAAACCACCGCCAGAACCAAGGTCCGTTATCCGCACACCAGCCGCAACATGCGGGACGAGCTGGAGACTGTCCTCAATGTGACGCTGGCGGAGGTGGGCGATATCCTTCGGGCTGACAAGATTGATCTTCTCATTCCAGCGGGTCAGCAGGCTGGCAAAATGGGCGAGCTTCTTTTCTGTTTCATGTGAAACATGCGTCATCATGTACGGCTCCTGACATGGGCAAGCAGGGCAATGAGGGCAGCGGGCGTCACACCCCGGACACGCCCCGCAGCGGCGAAATCGGCCGGACGGGCAGCCCCCAGCCGCTCCTGCATTTCCTGGCTCAGCCCCCCGATCGCCCCGTAATCCAGATCATCCGGCAGGCGCAAGGCCGCCTCACTCTTCAGCTGCTGGATTTCCCGCTCCTGCCTGCGCAGATAGCCACCATAGCGGGCCTCTGTCTGTACATGCCGCCCGATACGGACCGGCAGAGCGGCAAACCATGGAGAGAGACTGGCAATCCGTGTCTCATCGGCCTGTGTCGCCAGTACGTCCAGCAGGCTGCGCCGCCGTCCATCCTGCGAGACCTCGATGCCATGCTCCCGCAGGTGCTGGGGCAGGAAGGCCGGTTTCCGGGCTTCCTCCATCGCTTCATCAATCTGGCGCACCGTCTCACGGAAGGCCGCCTCACGTTCTGTGCCAACACATCCGGCCTCGATGGCCTTTGGTGTCAGGCGCAGGTCCGCATTGTCCGCCCGCAGAAGAAGGCGATATTCCGCCCGTGAGGTGAACATGCGATAAGGTTCGCTGATACCATGCAGAGTCAGGTCATCAATCAGCACGCCAAGGTAGGATTCCTCCCGTCCCAGCGTCAGGGGCTCCCTGCCTGCCACGGCCCGGGCAGCGTTCAGACCGGCCAGAAGACCCTGTGCGCCCGCTTCCTCATACCCTGTCGTGCCATTGATCTGCCCGGCGAGATACAGGCCGGGCAAGGCCCGCAGCTCCAGAGACGGACGCAGCTCCCGTGGGTCAACATAATCATACTCAACGGCATAACCGGGGGTGACAATGCGGGCCGTCTCCAGCCCCGGCATGGAAGCAATCATCTGCGCCTGCACCTCGGCAGGCAGAGAGGTGCTGATGCCGTTGGGGTAGACCAGCTCCCCACCCGGATTGCCCGGCAGGGCCTCCGGCTCCAGAAACACCTGATGACTGTCCCGCCCTGCGAAACGGACGATCTTGTCCTCGATGGACGGGCAGTAGCGGGGACCCCGCCCGGTGATCTCACCGCCATACATGGCCGAAAGATGCAGGTTGTCCTCAATGATCCTGTGTGTCTGTGGGGTTGTCTGCGTGATGCGGCAGACGATCTGTCTATTGGGCAGGGAGGCTGTCAGCGTACTGAAGGCCTCCGGCTCGGCATCGCCCTCATCGGCAGGCAGGGCCTCCCAGTCGATGCTGTCACGGGCCAGACGGGGCGGGGTGCCTGTTTTCAGGCGGCCCATTTTCAGCCCCAGGGCTTCCAGCCGCTCCCCAAGCTGCGTGGCGGGCGCATCGCCAATGCGTCCGGCTGGCTGGCTGACCCGCCCCGTATGGATCACGCCCCGCAGGAAGGTGCCGCTTGTCAGCACGACCGCCCCGGCGGAAAAACGGCGGCCATCCTCGCAGATCACACCCCGGACATGGCCCTTCTCGACAATCAGGTCGCCCACGGCCCCGACCAGCATGGTCAGGTTTGGTGTGGCCGCCAGAAGGTCCTGTATGGCGGCCCGGTAAAGCGAGCGGTCCGCCTGCGCCCGTGGCCCATGTACCGCTGGCCCTTTGGAACGGTTCAGCAACTTGAAATGAATTCCCGCCCGGTCTGCCGCCTTGCCCATGAGACCATCAAAGGCATCAATCTCCCGCACGAGATGGCCCTTGCCGATGCCTCCGATGGCCGGATTGCAGGACATGCTGCCTACGGTGTCCAGCCTGTGCGTCAGCAGCAATGTCCGGGCCCCGAAGCGGGCAGCGGCAGCGGCGGCTTCCGTCCCGGCATGACCGCCCCCCACCACGATGACATCATAGGTTTGCGCAGGTGATGTGCTCATTGAGGTAACGTCACTTTCCTATACAGAACTGGCCAAAAATCGTATCAAGCAGGGCTTCCACATCCACATGGCCCGTCAGTCGGCCAAGGGCCTGCATGGCCAGACGCAGCTCCTCTCCTCGCACCTCCGGCCATGGGGCTTCCAGCGCACGGGTCATATGTTCCTGTGCCTCCTTCAGCCCTGCCCGATGGCGGGCACGGGTCAGGGGCGGGGTGCCACGCTGAGCCATGAGACGGGACAGATGGGCTTTCAGCCATGCCTTCAGAGGGGCCAGACCGGCTTCATCCTTCGTATGGATGCCAAGCTCATCCTCCCGTGCCGGGGCGAGGTCCGTCTTCGTCCGCAGCCTTATGGCGTGATCCGCCAGCAGGGGCGTCTCATCCCCCGGCCCGACAAGATGAAAGAGCAGATCGGCCTCTTTCACGTGCCGCATGGTCCGGCGGATGCCTTCCGCCTCGATCTCATCCTCCGTCTCCCGCACGCCTGCCGTATCAATCAGCCGGACACGGATGCCCTCTATCATCCAGTCCACGGCGATGGCATCCCGTGTCGTACCCGCCTTCTGCGTGACGATGGCAGCATCCTGACCACTCAACGCATTCAGCAGGCTGGATTTTCCCACATTCGGTGCCCCCGCCAGAACGATCTTCAGACCATCACGGACGATCTCGCCCCGTTCATCGGCCAGATGGGCCTGCATCTCTTCCGCCAGGGTCCGGCAGTCACCCAGCAGGGCGTCTTCCACCTCCGGGGGGAGTTCCTCATCCGGGAAATCGATCAGGGCTTCCTGCTGGGCCAGAACCTGCCGCAGGCGGGACGCCCATTCCGTGTAAAGCTGGCTCAGGGCACCATCAGCCTGTTTCAGGGCCTGATGCCGCTGGGCCTGCGTATCGGCTTCGATCAGATCGGCTATGGCCTCGGCCTGCAACAGGTCCATCCGTCCTGCCTGCACGGCCCGACGGGTGAACTCTCCCGGTTCGGCAGGGCGGGCACCAAGGGAAACAAGGGCCTGCGCCACTGCCTCCACGATGGCCGGACCGGCATGAAGATGCAGCTCGAAGCTGTCTTCCCCCGTATAGGACCGAGGCCCCGGCAGCCAGAGGACGAGAGCGTGATCCAGCACGTCACCTTCATGCCGCAAAGCCCGCAGGCTGGCATGACGGGGAGCTGGCAGGGCATCACAGAGAGCCGCCAGCAGGGCCGCACTCTCCGGCCCGCTGACCCGCATGACCGCAATCGCCCCCTGCACCGGGCCTGTCGCCAACGCAAAAACCGTCTTGGTGGAAATGCTGGATGATGTCATGCCGCCTTTCATACAGCACTCATGCCCGAAAAGCAGCGGGCCAAAGAAAGAATTGACGCTCTCCCGCAAAAGGGGCAGCCTGACAGCCATGCCACAGCTTTCTTTCCATTCTCCCCTCGGTGCCCTGACCCTCAGCGAAGAAGAGGGGCAGATCGTCTCCCTTGATGAAGGCTGGGGCCGGGACCAGAGTGAGACGCCCCTCCTGCTGAAAGTGCGGGACATGATGCAGGATTATTTTGATGGAGAGCCGGTGGATTTCCAGTCCATTCCACTGATGCTTGATGGCACGGCCTATCAGAAACGTGTCTGGGCGGCCCTGCGTGCCATTCCGCACGGGCAGACCCGGACCTATGGCGACCTGGCCAAAACTGTCGGTGGAAGCCCGCAGTCCATCGGTCAGGCCGTGGCCCGCAACCCGCTGCTCATTCTCATCCCCTGCCACCGTGTCCTGCCCTCCCACGGCAGGGGCCATGGTGACTATAGCGGGTTTGAAGGCGCAGAGAGCAAGGCCTTCCTGCTGGGGTTGGAACAAGAAGCATCCAGTTCCTGAAACACGGGATCATCCAGCCTTACCTTATTGCCAAAGCTGATCATCACATGATCTTACAAAAATATGATGGCAAATTTTCATCACCTGCCATCGGCCTGACCCCGCAAAAAATGACGGGAATTTTTTATTTAAAAAATATTTATAAGAAGAAAAATAAAATCAATTGTTGAAAACTCGCCAAAATCAATAATGAAAAAATGTCAAATTCCTCCCATTCCAACGAAAAGGAATGATTATATATGGTTAATGACCATGAGTTACCTCTCACAATCGCACGAATACAATTCGCCTTTACCGTTGGCGTACATATAATATTCCCAGCATTTTCGATCGGTCTATCTGTATTCCTCACCTTTCTTGAAGGCATGTGGTTAAAAACGAATGATAACCGTTATTTGAATCTCTTTAAATACTGGTTGAAAATCTTCTCCATCGTCTTCGGTATGGGGGTCGTCTCTGGCATCGTGATGGCCTACGAGTTCGGTACCAACTGGGCAGGCTTCTCTGCCAAGGCAGGGCCCATCACAGGCGTGCTTCTCTCTTACGAAGTCATGACGGCCTTCTTTATGGAGGCTGGTTTCCTTGGTGTCATGCTGTTCGGGCTGAACCGTGTCGGCCGCAGAATGCATTTCTTTGCAACCTGTGCCGTCACTACAGGAACGCTGATCTCCATGACATGGATCCTTGCATCCAACTCATGGATGCAAACCCCACAAGGCTATGTCATTGACCAAAAGACAGGCCATTTCCTGCCCCATGACTGGCTGGCCATCATCTTCAATCCATCCTTTCCCTACCGGATCACCCATATGGGGCTGGCTGCCATGCTTTCAGTGGCCTTCACGGTAGCTGCCGCAGGTGCATGGCATCTGCTCAAGGCCAAAAAGGGAGGTACACAGGCAGACAGTACGATCCGCCTCATGTTCTCCCTGTCCCTCTGGATGATTGTCATCACAGCCCCTCTCCAGATCATAGCGGGCGACATGCATGGGCTGAACACCCTGAAATATCAGCCCGCCAAGATTGCCGCCATGGAAGGCGACTGGACAAGCGAAACACGAGCCCCTGAACTGTTGTTCGGCATCCCGAACATGAAGACAGAACGTACGGATTACGCCATAGGGATTCCGCTACTGGGCTCCTTCATCCTGACCCATGATATCAACGGCAAGGTGCCCGGCCTGAAAGATTATCCGGCAGACCAGCGGGCCCCGGCACCAATCGTGTTCTTTTCTTTCCGCATCATGATTGCCCTAGGGGGGCTTATGCTGCTCTGCGGCCTCTGGTCACTCTGGCTGCGGCGCCGACAGCGTTTGTTCGACCATCCTCTTTTCCTGCGGGTGATACTCACCATGGCACCAGCTGGGTTTCTGGCTCTGCTCTGTGGCTGGGTTACGACAGAAGTCGGGCGGCAACCATGGACGGTCTATGGCCTGCTTCGCACGAAAGACAGCGCCTCACCGCTGGCACTCTCCAGCCTGTCTTTCTCCATGCTGTTTTTTGTTGCGGTCTATCTCTTTGTTTTCGGCTCAGGCCTCCTGATGCTCATCCGCCTGCTACGGGCCACCCCAGAAGCTGCTGACAACACCAGCGATGACATCATGATCCTAGGTAGCCATCATCATACGATCTCTCAGAACAAGGATGCGTCATAACATGTCCGGCCTTGCATTCTATCTTCCCTTCATCTGGGCGTTCATCGTCATTCTGGCCATTTCGGTCTACGTCATCCTTGATGGCTTTGACCTGGGAATTGGCATGCTCTTTGCTTTCGAGAAAAAACCGGAGCATCGTGACATCATGATCAACACGATTGCCCCCGTCTGGGATGGTAATGAAACATGGATGGTTCTGGGTGGAGCAACCCTGTTCGGTGTTTTCCCCGGTGCTTACAGCACGCTGCTGCCTGCCTTCTATATCCCCATCATCATCATGCTGGGGGCTTTGATCTTCCGTGGTGTTGCATTCGAGTTCCGCATCATGGCGCACTCACCCAACCATCGGGCCTTCTGGAATACGGGCTTCATGGCAGGGTCCACACTTGCCGCTTTCTGTCAGGGCTGCATTCTTGGCGGGTACGTTCAGGGGGTGCATACAAGCCACGGTGCCTTTGCCGGAGGAGCCATGGACTGGCTGACACCGTTCAGCGTTCTTTGTGGCCTGTCCGTTGTTACAGGTTATGCTCTTCTTGGTACGACCTGGCTCGTTTGGCGCACATCCGATGAACTGGAAGCACGATGCCGCCGCTGGTCCAAAAGATTATCCATTCTGATGATTCTCTGCATCATTGCCGTTAGCTGCTGGACGCCGTTTCTCCATGCGCCCTATCTCCATCACTGGATTGCCTTTCCGAACATTCTGTTCGGCCTGCCTGTTCCTCTACTGGTGGCACTGGCCGGTTTCCTGATGTGGCGGACCCTAGACAAGGAACACGCCATCACGCCTTTCCTGTGCGCCATTGGATGGTTCCTGCTCAGCCTGGTTGGCCTGGCCATTACCATCTGGCCCTACGCTGTACCACCAACCCTGACCCTGTGGGATGTAGCATCTCCAGTTCCCAGCCAGCTTTTCCAGCTCGTCGGGACCGTCATCCTACTCCCCATCATCACGGGATATTCGATCTATTCCTACTATCTTTTCCGTGGAAAGGTCACAAAAGCCGATGGATATCACTAAGTTCACCACATACGATAAGAAGAAGGTGCCAGCCTCCTTCTCCAAACGTCTAGCGTGGTTCTTGGCCCTCTGGGGAATGGGCACTCTTGCCATCATCTTGATGGCAAGCTTCCTTCACCTTCTGATCCCCCATGGCTGATGGTCTGACATGGACTTCACCTAAAGAAAAGGCAGGGCCATATGCATGGCCCTGCCTTTTCTTTCATGGACAACAGACCAGGCTGTTAATCAGTTGTTCATCGCATCGAAGAAGTCCTGATTGGTCTTGCTGTAACGCAGCTTGTCCAGCAGGAAGTCCATGGCATCCATCGTGCCCATCGGGGCAAGGATACGGCGCAGGACCCACATCTTGGAGAGGGAAGCCCGGTCCACCAGCAGCTCTTCCTTGCGGGTGCCGGACTTGGTGATGTCGATGGCCGGGAAGGTGCGCTTGTCTGCCAGCTTGCGGTCCAGCATCAGCTCGGAGTTGCCCGTGCCCTTGAACTCTTCAAAGATGACCTCATCCATGCGGGAACCTGTATCAATCAGGGCCGTGGCAATGATGGTCAGCGAGCCACCTTCCTCGATGTTACGGGCCGCACCGAAGAAACGCTTCGGCCGCTGGAGGGCGTTGGCATCCACACCACCGGTCAGCACCTTGCCGGATGAGGGCACGACCGTGTTATAGGCCCGGGCCAGACGGGTAATGGAATCCAGCAGGATGACCACATCACGCTTGTGCTCGACAAGGCGTTTCGCCTTTTCCAGCACCATTTCCGTCACCTGCACATGGCGGTGGGCCGGTTCATCAAAGGTGGAGGAAACGACCTCACCACGAACGGACCGGGCCATGTCCGTCACTTCCTCAGGTCGTTCATCAATCAGCAGAACGATAAGGAACACATCCGGGTGATTGGCAGAAATGGAAGCAGCAATGCTCTGAAGCATCACCGTCTTACCCGTTCTCGGCGGTGCAACGATCAGGGCACGCTGCCCCATGCCGATGGGAGAGACCAGATCAATCACACGGGAGGTGTAATCCTTCTGGTCCTTGCGATCACGCCCCTTGCCCTTGGCAGGAGCCGGAGCAGCGCAAGCTTCCCCTGTCGGCTCGGTTTCCATGCGGAGACGGCGCTCGGGGAAGAGGGGGGTCAGGTTGTCGAAATTGATACGGGCACGGACCTGCTCTGGTGCCTCAAAATTGATGGTATTGACCTTCTGGAGGGCAAAATAGCGCTCTCCATCCCGGGGCGCCCGGATCTCACCCTCCACCGTATCACCAGGCCGCAGGGCAAAGCGGCGCACCTGGGCCGGAGACACATAGATATCATCCGGGCCGGGCAGATAATTGGCTTCCGGGCTGCGCAGAAAGCCGAAACCATCCGGCAGGATCTCGAGCGTTCCTTCGCCATAAATGGCCTGCTCACGCTCGGCGAGAGTCTTGAGGATGGCAAACATCATGTCCTGCTTGCGCAGGGATGATGCATTTTCGACCTCCAGCTCTTCAGCAAAAGCCAGCAGATCAGCAGGGGATTTCTTCTTCAGTTCGGCGAGATGCATGAAATGATGCGCCTTGATATGCCCCGGTGGGGTAACTAATCGGAATAGACGAAAAACCAGAATACAGGCCGGGTACCCGCACGGCAGGACCATGCGCCACGGGGCATGCCGGGCCTCAGGGACAGTCAGGGCTGCCGCCCCACAGGGAACTGGCAAAACTGCCTTCCGGTGCGAAGGAGATGACCCGGAAGGCAAAGCAGGACGCCGCCACCATCAGGTCGGCTTTCTTCCTAGGTGAAAGAGGGCCGCACTGTCAAGCGGGCCCTCCTTGCGGGGCAGGGCAGCCTTTCAGACCACTTTCAGCATGGCATCCGCCGTGCGCAGGGCAAGGGCCATGATTGTCAGGGCCGGATTGGCCGCACCGGAACTCGGGAAGGTGGAGTGGTCGCTGATCCACAGATTGTCGATGTCGAAACTGCGCCCATATGGATTGACCACGGCCGCTCCTGCATCGGTTCCCATCCGGCAGGTGCCGATCATGTGTGCGGCCCGGCTGATGACACGGATGTCCTTCGCCCCGATGGACTCCCACATCTTCACCATCAGGCGGGATGCATGGCGGTGCATGGCGTCCTCATTGGGGCCGTATGTATGGTCGATCCGTGGTTTGGGCAGACCGAAAGCGTCTTTTTCATCAGACAGGGTCACACGGTTTTCATCCCGTGGCAGGCTTTCCCCGTGCATCCCGATACCCGCACTGTAATTGTAGGCTGCCAGCGTGCGGCTGAGGGCCTCACCACGGCGCCCATCCGCCCGGACCAGATTGGCAGCCCATGTGAGCGGCATCATGCCCAGGGACTGGAGCAGATACCCTCCCGCAAAGTCGGCATCCTTTGGCCTCAGCATGTCTTCGGAAATGGTCAGGGATGGGTAACCCTTGTTGGGCCGGGTTTCTTCATCAAACACACCCCAGACCTGCGTGGATACATGCGTCATGTAATTGCGTCCCACCTGCCCGGAACTGTTCGCCAGACCGTTGTTCAGCAGCAGGCGGGCCGTTTCCACCGCTCCGGCAGACAGGACAACAGCCCGGCATTTCTGCCGTTCCTCCCGTCCGTCACGGACATAGATGACCGCCGTGATCCGCCCCTGGCTGTCCCGCTCAAATCCCGTCGCCATGCAGCCAGGACGCAGTTCAGCCCCATGGGCACAGGCCAGTGGCAGATAGGTGTTGTCCACGCCCGATTTCGCCCCGTTCCGGCAGCCCTGATGACAGGCACCGCAATTCACGCAGGCTTCCCGTCGGCCAAAATGAGGCTGGTCATGAGCTTTCGTGATGACAGCCAGAGGACCATCTGCATGACGCAGCCCTACATTGTCACAGGCCTGACGCATCTTCAGGGCGGCATTGTTGGGTGCTGCGGGCGGATAGGCATAATGGCGGCTCTCATCCCAGGGATAAGATGCTGGGCCACTCACACCTATGAAGCGCTCTACTTCTTCCACGTAAGGCTGAAGCTCTTCGGCTCCGAAAGGCCAGTCCACCCCTTTCCCGCTCTCACTGTACAGGCGGTAATCCCGGGGATCCATGCGCGGCAGGAAAGCCCCGTAATGAAGCAGGGACCCCCCAATCCCTGTTCCACTGTTATTACCCCCAAAGGCCTGCGGTGTTCCCCCACCAGACAGACGCTCATGCAGCCAGTACAGTTCCTGTGCTGTCGGCTCATCCGGCGTGTGGGACCTGGCCTTGAAAGGAGGGCCGGCTTCCAGCGCCACGACCTTCCGCCCTGCCATGGCAAGCCGCGCAATGAGCGGTGCGCCGCCGGCGCCCGTCCCGATGACGACAACATCGGCAGTTTCCTGTGAAAAATCATTATGCGTTTTCTGCATCATGCAACTGTTTCCATCACTTATGGATCAAAGATGTTCGTACTGGGGTACATGGGGACAGTACGGCCCGAAGCGGGAGAGGTACCGAGTACCGGGGACGGTACTGTACCCCCTTATGAAACGGGGATTGTACACAGCCTCATTGTGGAAAAAGAGGGATAACGTTCTGCACCCCTTGTTCTAGCCTACCTTCAGAGGTTGTACACACTGTGAGTAACCTGGGGTACATTTTCCGAAAGCCGGGTACCCCGGTTTCCACAAGGTCTTTCAACAACATCTAAATCTAAGATTTGTAAATTCATATGTTGTGTTGTCTGGCTGTCCTTTCTTCCATTCCAGCTCCAGACTGGCTTGTCGCCATGAAGAAAGACCTTAGTTCATGTCCCTACGATCCCTTTTTTCTGTTTCTTCCAGAGGCGGAAAAGCCCTGAAATTCTCCTTCATCCCATTTTTGAAAAACGGCGCTCATTTTCCGGCTCAAAAGCCTCTTTTTTGGTCAGTGATTCAGTAGAAAACCCTTGAATTTCCTTGTCTCCACCAGTCAGGCTGGAGGAAATTCCAAGCCGTTCCTGTGCAATCGGATGCGCCAGAAACGCTGCAACGATCTGGTTGCGGAGATCACCACTCCACAACTTCATCTGTGAGGCTGAAAAAGGCGCCTGAGCATTGACCGGCAGGGAGCCATCAAAAGCCCTGTCCAGCAGCGTACCACGCTGATCCGTGTCAAGAGAGGCATAATCCTGTCCAAAAAGGCCCCGGGCATACAGTTCCAGAGAGGCAAGACCATCTTCCCAGGCGGCCATATCTGTCGGCAGATCGGCAAAACGCCATCCATCTCCAGGCCCGGCGAGAGCCTGATCGATCATGACTGCCAGATTGAGATGCAGCTCACCCAGAAGTGGTGCCTGTGGCAGAATGTCATCACAGACCAGCTCAAGAAGCTGAAAAGCCTCTGGGGAAAGATGTTTCCTCTGGCCCTGTTCCTGTTCCATTCTTTCGAGCAGGGCAGTGCGTGTCCGAGAGGATATGTGGTCTGACTGAAGAAAAGCGGGCAGGGTTCTGGTCATGAAAGGTTTCCTGCTGGAAAAGTGAAAAGACAAAGAGAAGGCTTTACCCTATAGCCTCATAGGGAGATATAAGGCTAATGAGAGGCCGGGTCTCTTCCGGGAGGTGGGAGGCCGGGACCATGTTTCAAGTTCTGGAAGGACAGGAGTCACGATGACGGTTGAGATTAAAGTCCCTGTGCTTGGTGAAAGCCTGAAACAGGCAACCGTGATGCGTTGGCTCAGACAGTCTGGCGATTACGTGAAGGCTGGTGAGACGGTTCTTGAGCTGGAAACGGACAAGGTCACGCTAGATGTGCCGGCTCCGGCAGCCGGGGCACTGAGCCATGATCTGCCGGAAGGAACGGATGTTGAGGTCGGGCAGGTCATTGCATTCGTGGATGATCAGGCAGCAGCCCCTGCGGTTGAGGAAAACAGGCAGCAGGACAGCCAGGACGTGGTGCAGGATGTGACGGACCATGGTCCAGCTGCTTCAGCAGAGGGAGAGCAGCCCGTGGTGACGGGAGGAGCTGTCACTCATCCGGCTCCTGCTGTGGCTGAACCGGTGGCCTCCCTTCCCGAAGACAGGGGAACGGGGGAGCGGCGTGTGCCGATGAGCCGCCTGCGTCAGACCATTGCCCGGAATCTCAAGGCAGCCCAGAACAGTGCCGCCATTCTGACAACGTTCAATGAAATTGACATGAGTGCCGTCAAGGCGCTGCGGAGCCAGTATCGGGAGCTGTTCGAGAAGAAGCATGAGGGGGCCCGTCTGGGGTTCATGTCGTTCTTTGCCCGTGCTGTCGTAGGGGCCCTGAAGGATTTTCCGGTGCTGAATGCCCGGATTGAAGGACATGAGATCGTTTATCAGGATCATGTCAATCTGGGCATTGCCGTGGGGACGGAACGGGGGCTGGTCGTGCCCGTGCTGCGGAAGGCCGAGACACTTGGTTTTGCCGAGCTGGAGCGCCGCATTGCCGATTATGGCAAACGGGCTCGTAAGGGTGGCCTTGCCCTGAAAGAACTGGAAGGTGGCAGCTTTACCATCACCAATGGCGGGATTTTCGGGTCCCTGCTGTCCACGCCCATTCTCAATGCACCGCAGTCCGGTGTGCTGGGGATGCACGCCATCCAGGACCGGCCCGTGGCCCGGGAGGGGCAGGTTGTCATCCGGCCCATGATGTATGTGGCCCTGTCCTATGATCATCGTCTGGTGGATGGACGGGAAGCGGTCAGTTTTCTTGTGAGGCTCAAGGAGCTGATCGAGGACCCCCGTCGCCTGCTGCTGGATATCTGACAGGTATCAGGTACGAAAAAACCCCTCCGCCCATGATTTGGACGGAGGGGTTTTTCATCTGGTCAGTTACAGGGATACCGACCAGATATGGACTCAGTGGCCCCAGCCAGCAGGGATCTTGCCGCCATTGTTGGCAAGCTCGGTATAGACCTGCTTGATGAGCCAGACATTCATCGTGGCCGTGTCGTTCTTGTCCCCGGTATAGTGCAGATCGTCAGCAAGACTCTGACGGGCCTGCAGGGAGCTGTCGAGGCCCAGGAGCTTGAGCAGATCGACGATGGATTCCTTGTAGTTCAGAGGCTGGCCAGCCTTGGCGGCCAGTTCCTTCAGAACGGCATCCACATCCACCTGTGCGATGGACGGAGCCGCAGCACCGGCAGCTGGCTGTGCCGTATCCGCCGCCTTGGCAGAAGAGCCGAACAGGCTCGTGGCGAAGCTGGAAACCTTGGAAACGATGTCGTTGAAAAGACCCATGATATGTTCCTTCCCTGAAAGCAGGAATGACTGGTCGGTTATGACCCTGCCATCGGAAATGATGGCAGGGAACAGTGACAGAAAGGATCAGTAACGGTACAGGTCGTGCTTGAACGGCCCGTTGGGGGACACCCCGATATAATCCGCCTGAGCCTGTGTCATTCTGGAGAGCGTGGCGCCCACCTTTGCAAGATGGAGAGCGGCAACCTTTTCATCAAGGATTTTTGGCAGAGTATAAACTTTTCCTGCCTCATACTGGCCCGGTTTTGCATTCCAGAGTTCGATCTGTGCCAGCGTCTGGTTGGTGAAGGAGGCGGACATCACGAAGGACGGATGGCCTGTGGCGTTGCCCAGATTGACCAGACGGCCTTCGGAGAGAAGGATGAGGCGGCGGTTCGGGGCCAGCTCGATCTCATCAACCTGCGGCTTGATGTTGGTCCATTTGTGGTTGCGCAGGGCGGAGACCTGAATCTCGCTGTCAAAATGCCCGATATTGCAGACGATGGCCCGGTCCTTCATCTCACGCATATGTTCGATGGTGATGATGTCCTCGTTGCCGGTACAGGTCACGAAGATGTCGCCACGGGGAGCGGCATTTTCCATCGTGACGACCTCATAACCTTCCATGGCAGCCTGAAGGGCGCAGATCGGGTCAACTTCCGTCACCAGCACGCGGCAGCCTGCGCTGCGGAGGGAAGCGGCAGAGCCTTTGCCCACGTCACCATAACCGGCCACAACAGCCACCTTGCCGGCCATCATGACATCGGTGCCACGGCGGATGGCATCCACGAGGCTCTCACGGCAGCCATAGAGGTTGTCGAACTTGGACTTGGTCACGCTGTCATTGACATTGATGGCCGGAACCTTGAGCAGCCCCTTGCGCTCCATGTCCCAGAGGCGATGCACGCCCGTCGTGGTTTCCTCGGAAATGCCACGGACCTCCTTGAGGAGCTCGGGGTATTTCTCATGCATGAGGGTTGTCAGGTCACCACCATCATCAAGGATCATGTTGGGGGTCCAGCCATCCGGCCCCTTGATGGTCTGCTCGATGCACCAGATGAATTCTTCCTCGTTCATGCCCTTCCAGGCGAAAACGGGAATGTTGGCGGCGGCAATGGCGGCAGCTGCCTGGTCCTGGGTGGAGAATACGTTGCAGGAGGACCAGCGGACTGTGGCACCGAGGGCGATCAGCGTCTCGATCAGCACGGCGGTCTGGATGGTCATGTGCAGGCAGCCGGCAATCCGGGCACCCTTCAGCGGCTGGCTGGCGCCATATTCCTCGCGGAGGGCCATCAGGCCCGGCATTTCGCCCTCGGCAATGGAGATTTCCTTGCGGCCCCAGTCGGCCAGGGACATGTCACGAACCTTGTAGTCCTGCGTAGCCATATGTGTTTCCTTGGTTTTTGGCAGTTGATGATCATGGATGGAACAGCAGGCAGGCGAGGCCTCCATGCGGTTCCTGCACCGGGAAACTATAGAGCCTTGCCGTAAGGCTGGAAAGAAGAACGGACCAACAGTTTTCCGTTACAAAATGGTGTCATCCATATTGCGTCCCATCGGGCAACGTGTCAGAGAACGGGCGGTATTCATGTGTCTGGAGCCTTGGCTCTTCCCGGTGCAAAGGGATGTCCTGCCGCCTTCAGTCCGGGCAGGAAAACTGTAATGGGGGGTGGCTGTGCCCGACAATACTGTTCCGAATTTTCCTTTTACAGTGCTTGACCCGTCCCTGAAGGAGGCCCACCCCATGGCCCGGATCAAGGGGCTTGTCTGGGCTGTCCGTGCCGTGCCGGGGCAGGGGATCATGCCGCTGGATGCCGAGGACGTGCAGCGTATCCTCCAGTCTCCCGGGGAAGAAGGCTATGAGGCGGCGTCCGGAGAGAATGGCTGGTGCTGGCTGCATTTCGATACGGTTCACAGTTCTGCCCGTACCCATGTGGGGCGGCTGCCGGGGATGCCGGAAGATGTGGGGACCATGCTGGCGGAAACGGATTACGGCATTGCCCTTGAAGCTGCCGATGATACGGTCTGGGGGGCCCTGCCCGCCTTTGACGATGCCCTGGCGGAGGAAGACCGGGAGATTTGTGCCTGGCGCTTTGCCATGCGGCAGAATATCCTGATCACGACACGGCGCACGCCCATTCCCGTACTGGGGTCGGCCTACCGGTCTCTCCAGACACAGGGGGTACCCCGCAATCCGGCTGGGGTGATAGACCGTGTCCTGCGGGATTTTACCGGGACGGTCCGCCGCCAGCTGGCCCAGCTTGATGACGAGCTGGACAGGGCGGAAGATGTTCTGCTGGCCATTGTCCACGGGTCCGATCTTGGGCATCTTGGTGGTATCGTGGGTAAGGTGAGGCGCCGTTCGACAGAGCTGCGGCGTGTTGTCATGCCGATCGACCGTGTCCTGCGGGATGAAGACCTCGAGCTGCCGGAATGGGCCGAGGATGACCTGCGGGACCGGGCTGAACGGCAGATTCACGCAGCCCTTGACGATCTCATTGCCTTGCAGGATCGGGCCCGTTCCCTACAGGATGAGCTGGCTTCCAGCCAGGCGGAAGAAACAAACCGCCGTCTGTGCATCGTGTCCATCGTGACGACCCTCATGCTGCCGGCCACGTTGGTCACGGGGTTCTTCGGCATGAATACGGGGGGCATGTTTCTGGCCTCTGGTGGGTTGGGGACCATTTTTGCTGGTGGGCTGTGTGTGGCTGCCATGGCCGTGACCTTCATTTTCATGAAAATGGCCCGACTGTTCTGAGGAAGCTGACTGGTCCTGCTGATAACTGAAATAAACAGGAATACGTTATTGCATATCATTCTCATAAACTGAGGTGATGTCTCTGTTCAATGACATTGATCAAATAGAACTTCACATTATTTTTGAAGAAAGAGGGGATGGACACTGTCCGAAAACCTGCCTACTTTCCCTAATCGAGGGTTGATATCGGACTGGATCAGGACTGTTTATTAGTGAAACAGGATCAATCATTTTCCTTTTCCTCCGGATGTTACCTATTTTCCATGGTCAGATAAAAGGTAGGAGTCCTTGAATGTCTGATAAGAATATCATTCGCACGACCGCTGGTGCCCCTTGGGTCAGCAACCAGGACAGCAAGTCTGCCGGTCCTCGCGGACCGCTTCTGCTGGAAAACTATCAGCTGATAGAGAAGCTCGCTCATCAGAACCGTGAGCGCATCCCAGAGCGTACCGTGCACGCCAAGGGCGTTGGTGCTCATGGAACGCTGACCATCACCAAGGACATCACGAAGTACAGCTGCGCATCCATCTTCTCCGAGGTCGGCAAGAAGACGGACATGTTCCTGCGTGCATCCACCGTGGCCGGTGAGCGTGGTGCTGCTGATGCCGAGCGTGACGTGCGTGGCTGGGCCCTGAAGTTCTACACGGATGACGGCAACTGGGACCTGGTGGGCAACAACACCCCGGTCTTCTTCATCCGTGATCCCATCAAGTTCCCGGACTTCATCCATACGCAGAAGCGTCATCCCCGCACAAACCTGCGTTCCGCAACGGCAGCCTGGGACTTCTGGTCCCTCAGCCCGGAGAGCCTGCATCAGGTGACGATCCTGATGTCCGATCGTGGCATCCCCAAGGGCATCCGCAACATGAACGGGTATGGCAGCCACACCTATTCACTGTGGAATGCCAAGGGTGAGCGCTTCTGGGTGAAGTTCCACTTCAAGACCCAGCAGGGCCATGAGTTCTATACGACCGAGGAAGCTGCTGAGGTCGTGGCCAAGACCCGTGAGTCCACCCAGGAAGACCTGTACGAGAACATCGAGAAGGGGAACTTCCCCAAATGGACGTTCTACATCCAGGTGATGGAAGAGGAAGAGGCCGAGCGCATCAACTTCAACCCGTTTGACGTGACCAAGGTCTGGTCCCACAAGGACTATCCGCTGATCGAAGTCGGTGAGCTGGAGCTGAACCGCAACCCGGATGATTATTTCTCCGAGGTTGAGCAGGCTTCCTTCTCCCCGTCCAACATCGTGCCGGGCATCGGTTTCTCTCCGGACAAGATGCTTCAGGGCCGTATCTTCGCCTATGCGGATGCTCATCGCTACCGTGTCGGCACACATTACGAGTCCCTGCCGATCAACCGTCCGAAGTTCAAGGTGAAGAACTATCATCTTGATGGTGCCATGCGCTTTGATGAGCCGAAGCGTGGCGATGGCGACTTCTACGAGCCGAACTCCTTCGGTGGTCCGGTTGAAGACAAGGCTGCGATGGAGCCGCCGCTGCGCGTGAGCGGGGACGCCACCTACTACGATCACCGTAGCGATGGTGATGACTTTGCACAGCCGCGTGCTCTGTATCATCTCTTCGATGATGCCCAGAAACAGCGCCTGTACAACAACATTGCCGGTGCCATGGCTGGCGTGCCGCAGAACATCGTCGAGCGTCAGCTGGGTCTCTTCGAAAAGGTTGACCCGGCCTATGCTGAAGGTGTCCGCAAGGCACTGAAGGGCTGAAACCGCTTTTCGCTTCCTCTTCCGGTATGACCGGAAGGGGAACAGTTAAAAGGCTCTCCGGATATCATGCCGGAGAGCCTTTTTTCATGTCGGATCAGTCTGCCCGGCGGAAGGTGAGATGGTCCTGCCCGAAGGAATGGGAGAGTTCCTGCCCCGGCGGAAGCCTGCCAAGCTGGATGAGCGTCTCCAGATGGTCAGCCAGACATGTCGTGATGGGGCCGAGTGCCAGCCCGTGAGGTTTTTCCGAAAGGAAGGAGGCCGGGCCGATCATCGTGCCATCAGCTGTCCGGACGCTGGCCAGGCCCCGGTCAAAGAGCATGGCAAGTCCGAGCAGGGCCTCACCTGTCAGAGGCAGGAAATACCCCAGTGGGGTCATTTTCGGTGCATCGAAATGAATCTCATGGAGATCGGTGCCAATGCTGATCCAACCCTGGTTGCCATCTACGCAACGCAGGGCGATGCTGTCCTGCAATGTGGAGAAAACGTCAATTTCCGGCAGGGGAAAGGGCAGGGACGCCTGTTTCCTGAAACGGGCCCGGATGGGGGAGGAAGCATAATTGCGCCGTGTCAGGGGGGACTGTAGATGGAGGCTCAATCCTGGCACGGCCCGGGTATCAAAAAGCTGCCGGATGATCCTGTCATTGAGGGTATCATGGCCCAGCATCTGCCCTGTTGCATCCAGCAGCCACAGGGGCGGAGAGGTGGTCTGGTCCGTGTGATCAGTGTTCATGCAATGTGGCTCCCTGCCCGGATTCCCTACAGGCTTATATGTTTCACGGGAAACATGCCAGATGGAACATCCTTCTTTCCGGGCAGGGAGCTGTCAGATCATGATGTCGTATCTACCAGAATTATTTCCGAATCTTCCAGCGCTTCAAGCGTGATGGTGTCTTCCCCTGCAATGGCCGCCCCACTGCGTGCCGTGATGGTCTGCCCATTCAGCAGCAGGGTGCCTTTTGCAGGAACAAGATAACCCAGTCGGCCAGGTATGAAGGCGTAACTGGCCTGCTGTCCTTTCTGGAGGGAAAGCCCCAGAACACGGGCATCAGTATGGATGGGCAGGGCATCTTTGTCATCGGCATGACCAGACGCCAGAACGGTGAACTGGCCTGTCTGCTCTCCTTTGGGGAAACGCCGTGTCGCCCAGGATGGTCCGTGCCCTTTGTCTGTCGGGATGATCCATATCTGGAATATCTGTGTGGGGATGGGTTCATTGTTGTATTCGCTGTGGAAAATGCCCGTTCCAGCGGACATGACCTGCACATCTCCAGCCTCGGTCCGCCCCGTGTTGCCGAGACTGTCCCGGTGCGTGATGGCGCCCTGGCGGACATAGGTGATGATCTCCATGTCCCGGTGGGGATGGGTGTCAAACCCGGTGCCGGGGGCGATGGTATCATCATTCCAGACACGCAGGCGCCCCCAGCCCATGCGGTCATGATCCAGATAATGGGCGAAAGAGAAATGGTGCCGGGCATCCAGCCACCCATGTGAGGCATGGCCGAGCTGGTCAAAGGGGCGAATATCAATCATGGTGTCATTCCTTGCTGGTTCAGCTCACCCACCATGTAAGGCGTGAAGAGAGCGGATCACACAGGCATGAAAGAAAGACATTCTTTCCATATTTTGCATCATGACCTGTCAGCAGCCAGAGGCTGGCAGGAGGGGACGGAATTATGAAATTGCCGGATTTCGAGGCGTGGGCCATTTTTGCCAGGGTGGCCGAGCATGGGTCTTTCTCGCAGGCTGCCAGGGAACTTCATCTTTCACCCCCCACTGTCTCAAAAGCGATCAGTCGGTTGGAGCAGTCTCTTGGTGTCGCCCTGTTCAGCCGCAATTCCCGGCATATGTCCCTTACACAGACAGGGCAGCTTGCGCTGGAGCGGGCCAATCGCATGTTCATGGAGGCGGAAGCGGCAGAGAATGAGGTGCGGGGTGGCCGTATCCGTCCTTCCGGTCTGATCCGGATGACGGCTCCAACTACCTTCGGGCTTCGGTATGTTTCCGCAGCTCTGCCATCTTTCCTGAGGGCCTACCCGGAGATTGATATTGCCATCACGTTTACGGACAGTTTCGTGGACCTCGTTTCAGAAGGTTATGATGTGGCGATCCGCATTGCGGCTCTGGAGGATTCGGCGCTCAGGGCCCGCAGGGTATGTACGGTACGACGCCTGCTTGTGGCCTCCCCGGATTATCTGGCCCAGCAGGGTGAGCCTACCCATCCGCGGGAACTGGAGGGGAGGAAGAGCTTTGTCTATGTCAACGGGTCATCATGCGGGGCCATCCGGCTGATGGAAAAAGCGACAGGGGCAGTCCATACATTGTCCCAGACGGCACGACTCCAGTCCGACAATGCGGAAGGATTCCTGCCAGCGCTGGAGGCCGGGCTTGGCTTCGGACTGATGCCGGATTTCATGGTGAGTGAAGCCATGCAGGAGGGCCGGTTGCAGGAAATGATGCCGGGCTGGAAGGCGGACGACATTGCCCTTTATCTCGTCACATCCGCCACAAAGCTGCGGCCTCAGAGGGTGAGCCTGCTCATGGAGCATCTCATCCGCCAGTTCAGCACACCGCCATGGCGGCTGTCCGACTGAAAGCGGACTGATGAAATCCGAAAAGCATCCTTTCCCGATTTTCTATATCCAGTCTGGAAAGGTGGCGTTACCTCTTGTGAAGGTTTCAGTGTTCCCGGTAGCGGGAAAGACCGACAGATCAAGGATGTATCGTCATGTCAAAAGTGCTCGTGCTTTATTATTCATCTTACGGTCACGTGGAGACCATGGCCCACAGCATTGCCGAAGGTGTACGTGCAACGGGCGTAGAGGCCGTTGTGAAGCGTGTGCCAGAGCTGGTGCCGGAGGAGGCTGCCAGAGCGAATCACTTCAAGCTGGAACAGGACGCACCTGTTGCAACGCCGGCTGAGCTGGTCGAGTATGATGGTATCATCATCGGGGCTCCGACCCGTTTCGGGCGTCTGCCGGCACAGATGGCCAATTTCTGGGATCAGACCGGTGGTCTCTGGGCCAAAGGGGAGCTGATCGGCAAGGTGGGGGCTGTCTTCACCTCCACGGCAACCCAGCATGGTGGGCAGGAAACGACACTCTATTCCCTGATGTCCAACCTGCTGCATCATGGCATGGTCATCAGCGGTCTGCCCTACAGTTTCCAGGGGCAGATGCGTAGTGACGAGATCGTAGGTGGCGCTCCTTATGGGGCCACAACCATCGCCAATGGTGACGGTTCCCGCCAGCCGAGCGAGACAGACCTGGAGGGGGCCCGTTTCCTTGGCAGGCATGTGGCCGGACTGGTCAGGAAGCTGTCCTGAGTTTTTCCGAAAGCCTTTATTCACGCACAGAAGAGACGGACATGGGGGCCGGGTTGCGGCCCCCATGTCTGTTTTCAGTGTTTCATGTGAAACATGATCAGCCCGGGACAGGCCTGTGCCGGTCGCCAACCAGCAGGCATTTCTTCATCACGCTGGAGAGAACCGCCTCCTTCAGGAAGCGGAACCGGCCATGCTTCGGAGGAATCGGATAATTGCTCTGTGCTGGTATCGTGCAGCCATAGATGCGGACAAGCAGCGTAAAATGGCTGAAGATGTGTTTGACCTCTCCACAATCTTCCCACTGTGCCTGCAAGGGGGCGTAGCGGGTAAAGGCCGTTTCGGCCAGCCGGGCAGGCGAAGGCGTGCTTTGGCTTTCGGACCATGGTGTGCCGGGAAGGTCGTCCGTTCCTCCCAGCAGGCCTTCCGGCGGTCGTGAGCGGAGCAGGACACGGCCTTCCGGATCGATGACACGGAAAAGAATGGCATGACGGGTCGGGCGGGCTTTCTTCTTCTGTCGGGCAGGGAGAGCTTCAGCCATGTTGCGGGCTCGGGCGAGGCAACCGTCCCGCCATGGGCACGTCAGACAGGAGGGTGAGCGGGGCGAGCAGAGGCTCGCCCCAAGGTCGAACAGGGCCTGAGCAAAATCGGAAGGGCGGGCTTGTGCTGCCGGATCGTCATTCAGATGGCTGGCAAGACGGGCCAGCAGGGGGCGGGCAGCGGGTAGCGGGTCTTCCACGGCATTGAGGCGGGCCGTGATGCGCTCCACATTGCCATCAACCGGAACGGTCGGAATATTGAAGGCAATGGCGGCAATGGCCCGGGATGTATAGGCCCCGATTCCGGGGAGTGTCTGCAATCCTTCGACCGTACGGGGAAAGGCTCTCAGCTTATGAACGGCCTGAGCACAGGCATGAAGATTTCGTGCCCGTGCGTAATAGCCCAGCCCGGCCCAGAGCTGGAGCACCTCTTCCTGCGGCGCTTCCGCCAGAGCATCAACTGTCGGAAAGCGGGCCAGAAACCGCTGGTAATAGGGAATGACCGTCTGCACGACTGTCTGCTGGAGCATGATCTCGCTCAGCCAGACATGGTACGGGTCTGCCTGCTGGCCGGGTGCGGCACGCCAGGGCAGGGTACGGCGATGATGGTCATACCAATGGAGAAGGAGGGAAGCATCAGGTGTCACGCCGGTGTCTATGACGAAGAAACAGCATCGGGGCAAGGGCTGGCCTTGCTGAAACGTTTCCGTCTGCTCCCGTGATGATGGTATGGAGAGTCCGTACGCAGCATATTGGGATGGGTCGGATGGCAGATGAAACAGGAATGAAAAAAACTGCCCGTTCATCAGCATCGGGGCAGGACTGGAAAGCGGATGGCAAGGGCTGGAGCGATTACCGCCGAGGCAAGGGCCGGATGATCGGGGCCCTGCTGCCCTCCCTGACAAAACCCATTTTCCACAAGAAATCACCGCTGTTCGTGCGTCTGCTCATGGAGTGGGAGACGCTGGTCGGTCCAGCGCTGGCGGAGGTGAGCGAACCCTGCCGCCTGCGGCCCGGCGTGTTGACCATACGCTGCTGTGGTCCGGCAGCGGTGGAGATGCAGTACGCAGCGCCCCGTCTTCTGGCCAACATCAATACAGCCTGTGGTCTTTATGGAGATGAAGCGCTGAAACAGATCAAGCTGTTACAGGATCGGCCTGTCCAGCGTAAGCCGTCCCACAGGCCCCAGAAGAAATGGAAGGATGCGGCGCCAGTTCCCGTAAATGGTATCGAGGATGCCGGGTTGAAAGAAACGCTGGAGCGTCTTGGTGGGCATATCCGGGCCAAAAAACAGGGGACAAAAAAAGCCCGCCGCTTTTGAGGGCGGCAGGCCATGCCTGTGTCATTGGCCCGAGGCCGAAGACACGGGGACAATGGGAGGATATGTCAGTCGGTCACGATATCGGCAGCCGTGTAGCCCTGCGCAAAGAGGTGCGTCCGCATCCCGGTAAAGTTGACCTGCTGTTCAATCACCTGCCGGACATTCGGCTTGGCGTGATAGGCAATGCCAAGACCTGCTGCCTTGAGCATGGGGATGTCGTTGGCACCATCACCTGTTGTCAGGCTGGCAGAGAGCTTGACGCCCCGCTCGGCACAGATGGTCTCCAGATGTTCTTTCTTGGCATCCGGGCCGAGGATTTTGCCGATCAGCTGGCCGGTGATGATGCCGTCCCTGATCTCAAGCTGGTTGCCGTAATGTTCATCAAAGCCGAGCTTCCTGGCAGCCCGCTCGGTGAACCAGTCGAACCCACCGGAGATGAGGGCCGTGCGTGCGCCATTGGCCTTCATGGTCTGCACCAGCTCCCTGATACCATCAGTGAAAGGCAGATGTTCCAGAACATCCTTCAGCAGGGATTCAGGATGGCCCTTCAGGCCGATGGTGCGCTTGCGGAGGGATTCATCAAACTCCATCTCGCCATTCATGGCACGCTTGGTGATTTCGGCTACATAGTCGCCCGTGCCGGTTGCCTTGGCCAGATCATCCAGCGTTTCGCCATCGAAGATGGTGCTGTCCATGTCGGACACCAGCACGGCTTTGCGGCGGCCACGGGTCTTGGTGAGAATGGCATCAACCTTGTAGGGAGCCAGGGCGGCACGGATTGTTGCAGGCGTGGCATCGCCGGGCCCGGGTGTCGGGCAGAAAATGTCAACGGCCTCGCCTTCGGACAGAACGACCGGCGGCTCACCTTTGACAAGATTGCGGGCAATGTCGATCGCCTCTTTGGGAAGGGTCCCATGGCGGCGATTGGCAACAAGAGTCAGAACACAGGGAAGGGACATGACATCTCTCGCTAAAAGATCAGAAGATATGGCAGGATAGGTGTATGAACTCTTCTGAAAACGCCCTCATTGTGGCGGGACCGACCTGTTCGGGCAAGTCAGCTTTGGCCTTTCATTTGGCAGACCTGTATTGTGGTACGGTCATCAATGCAGATTCCATGCAGGTTTACAGGGAGCTGCGCATCCTCACTGCCCGCCCCGGGGAAGAGGAGGAAGCAGCCATTCCCCATCGTCTTTATGGGGTATTGCCCGCAGCCACACCCGGCAGTGTGGCCTGGTGGCGGGAGCAGGCTCTGGCAGAAATCGCCGCCTGCCGTAGCGCCGGGCGGCTGCCCATCCTCTGTGGTGGCACGGGCATGTATCTCCGTGCCCTGACGGATGGCCTCGTGGAGGTCCCCGACCCCGGAGAAGCAGCCCGGCAGGAGGCCCGGACCCTGCTGGAGGCGATTGGCCCGGAGGCCCTGCACGAAAAGTTGATGCAGGCTGATCCGCAGACGGCCTCCCGTCTTCATCCACAGGATTCCCAGCGTATCAGCCGGGCCTGGGAGGTTCTGGCAGGAACCGGGCGAGGGCTGGCCTCATGGCAGGAGGATAGGGCACTGCCAGCGGCACCCTGCCGTTTCATCTCACTTCAGCTTGATCCCCCCCGGGACGAGCTGCGGGCTTCCATTGTCCGGCGTTTTGATGACATGGTGGCCGCTGGTGCGCTGGATGAGGTGGCGGCCTTGCGGGAGCAGAATCTGCCCGCCAGCCTGCCCGCCATGCGTGCCCATGGTGTGCCGGAGCTGGGACAGGTGCTGGAGGGGCAGTGCAGCCTGGAGGACGCCCGGCTGGCTGCTACCCGTGCCATTGGCCGCTATACCCGTCGGCAGGCTACATGGTTTCGGCACCATAGGCTGAGTCGGGAGGGAGATGGCGAAATAATATTTCAAAGAACCAGTGGAAGAGAGTTCTTTTCGAGTAAAAAAATGCGCGAAATTGAATATTTTATATCATCCAGAATTGACGGACCCGCTCCGGAACGATAGAGCAGAAGCGTTGCGTTAAACGGCGAAAGGACAGACGCCATGCCTGCCAGCGAGACAGCTCCCATGATGGCAACAGGTGCTGAAGTCATTCTGCGTGTTCTTGAAGAAGAAGGCGTGGATGTCATTTTCGGTTATCCCGGCGGTGCGGTCCTTCCCATTTACGATGCTCTCTTCAAACAGAAGAAGATCCGGCACATTCTGGTCCGGCACGAGCAGGCGGCAACCCATGCGGCCGAGGCCTATGCCCGTTCCACCGGCAAGGTCGGTGTGGTGCTGGTGACATCCGGCCCTGGTGCGACCAATGCCGTGACCGGCCTGATGGATGCGAAGATGGATTCCATCCCGCTGGTCTGTCTGGCCGGACAGGTGCCCGTGCCGCTGATCGGCAAGGATGCGTTTCAGGAAGCGGACATGGTGGGCATCACCCGGCCTGCGACCAAGAAGAGTGTTCAGGTGCGGGAGGCCGAGGCTCTGGCCCCAACAATCCGGGAGGCTTTTGCTCTGGCCCGTTCCGGCCGTCCCGGTCCGGTTCTTGTGGATCTGCCCAAGAACATCACGGTGTCCGAGGCTCCCCTGCCGTCCCGTCCGGTGGAAGCAGCAGAGGAAAAGGCGACTCCGGCTCTGGATGCTCAGGCGGTCAGCCAGGCCGTCGAGGCCATGAAGAAGGCCCGCAAGCCTCTGCTTTATGTTGGTGGTGGTGTCATCAATGCCGGGCCGGAGGCGGCAAAGCTGCTGCGCCAGCTGGCAGAGAAGACCGGTTTCCCCGTGACATCCACCCTGATGGGGTTGGGTGCCTATCCGTCTTCCAGTGATCATTTTCTGGGGATGCTGGGCATGCATGGTGCCGTGGAAGCCAACATGGCGGCCCATGACTGCGACGTGCTGGTCGCCCTGGGTGCCCGGTTTGATGACCGGGTGACGGGCCGTGTTGACGGGTTCTCTCCCCATTCCTTCAAGATACAGGCGGACATTGATCCCCGGGAATTCGGCAAGATCATCAAGGTTGATGTGGCTCTGAAGGGGGACCTGAAGGCCACGCTGCACGCTCTTCTGGAAGGCTGGGGAGACAGTGCAGCCCCGGACCTGTCCGGCTGGTGGCAGGAGATCGACCAGTGGCGGGCTGTTGACGGTTTCGGGTTCGAGCAGGACGGGGCCGCCACGGCCACCATCAAGCCGCAATATGCCATCAGCCGCCTGTATGAGCAGGTGAAGGCCAGCGGGCGGGACTGCTTCGTTTCCACCGAGGTGGGGCAGCATCAGATGTGGGCCGCCCAGCATTTCGGGTTTGATGAGCCCAATCACTGGCTGACATCCGGTGGTCTGGGCACGATGGGTTACGGTCTGCCTGCTGCCGTGGGGGCACAGATCGCCCACCCTGACGGGCTGGTGATTGATATTGCCGGCGAGGCATCCACCCTGATGAATATTCAGGAGCTGGGAACCATTGCCCAGTACCGCTTGCCGGTGAAGATCTTCATCCTGAACAACCAGTATATGGGCATGGTGCGGCAGTGGCAGGAGCTGGTGCATGATTCCCGTTATTCCCAGTCCTACAGTGCAGCCCTGCCGGATTTCGTGAAGCTGGCGGAATCGTTCGGCATCCGTGGTCTGCGGGTCGAGACGCTGGGCGGGCTGGATGAGGCCATCGAGACCATGCTGACCCATGAGGGACCGGTGCTGGTGGATGTGCATGTGGAGCAGGAAGAATGCTGCTTCCCGATGATCCCGTCCGGGGCCAGCCATGACCAGATGCTTCTGGGGCCGGGGCGTGTTTTCGGTGGGGCCGAGCTGACAGAAGAAGGCAAACGCCTCGTCTGAATGAAGTTTTGCCGGTCATCCTGCTCCTGTTCCGGGGCGGGAAGGCTGGATGGAGTGTTTCATGTCCGGGGAGTGTCTCCCCATCTGGGGCAGGATGATTGAGGGGCCTGCACCCGTTGTGAGGAAGGAAAAAGTCATGCGTGTTTATTATGATCGTGATGCAGACATCAATCTGATCTGTGAAAAGAAGGTCGCCATCATCGGGTATGGCAGCCAGGGTCATGCCCATGCCAACAACCTGCGTGACAGCGGTGTGAAGGATATCGTTGTGGCGCTGCGCCCGGAATCCAAGGCAAAGGCCAAGGCGGAGGCAGCGGGTTTCCGTGTCGTTACCCCGGCCGAAGCCGCAGCCTGGGCTGATGTCGTGATGATCCTGACACCGGATGAAGGCCAGGCCGCCCTGTACAAGGAACAGCTGGCCCCGAACCTGAAGCCCGGCACGGCTCTGGTGTTTGCTCATGGTCTGGCCATCCATTTCCGTCTGATCGAGCCGAGCCCCGAGATGGACGTGTTCCTGATCGCTCCGAAGGGCCCTGGCCACACTGTGCGTTCTGAATACCAGCGTGGCGGTGGTGTGCCCTGCCTGGTGGCCGTGCATCAGGATGCTTCCGGCCAGGCCAAGGATGTAGCTCTGGCTTACGCTTCCGCTGTTGGCGGCGGCCGTGCTGGCGTGATTGAGACCAGCTTCCGTGAGGAAGTGGAAACAGACCTGTTTGGTGAGCAGGCTGTGCTGTGTGGTGGTACGATCGAGCTGATCAAGGCCGGGTTTGAGACACTGGTGGAAGCAGGCTACGCACCGGAGATGGCCTATTTCGAGTGTCTGCATGAGATGAAGCTGATCGTGGACCTGCTGTATGAGGGCGGCATTTCCAACGTCAACTACTCCATCTCCAATACGGCGGAGTATGGTGAGTATGTCAGCGGGCCGCGCGTTGTGACCCCGGCCGCCAAGGAGGCCATGCGTGAGGTGCTGAAGGACATCCAGAATGGAACCTTCGTGCGCAACTTCATTCTGGAGAACCAGTCCGGTAATGTGGGCTTCAAGGCGTCCCGTGCCCGTGATGAACAGCATCAGATTGAGCAGGTTGGCGCAAAACTGCGTGAGATGATGCCGTGGATCGCCAAGAACAAGCTGGTTGACAAGACCCGCAACTGAGGTTCGATGACCGGTCTTTACGAATGGGGAGGATTTTCCTCCCCATTTTTTATTGTGGCTTCATTTGGGCATTTTCTGTTCAGAAAGAAAGAATAGAGTTGCGTTGAGGGTTATATTCCCCTAGAGGTCAACCCTTCCGCTCCTTCATTGGGGGAGGATGCGGCAATCTGCTGGTTCAGGGGTACGTTATGGACGCACTTGCTCGACTGGGGATGGAATCGGACCTTCCGAGAGATATCCAGAATACTGAGGCAATCGATACAATCGCTGATTGTAAGGACTTTTTCATCAAGCGTGATGGGATCACCTACGCAGGGAACCATCTCCTCATCGATTTCTGGAATGCCAGAAATCTGGATGACCCCGATCAGATCGACGCCACTCTGAGGCGTGCTGCCGAGGCAGCCGGGGCGACCATTCTGCATGGTCATTTCCACCATTTCACACCCAATGGCGGTGTATCTGGTGTGCTGGTACTGGCCGAAAGCCATATTTCCATCCATACATGGCCCGAGCGTCATTTCGCCGCTGTCGACATTTTCATGTGCGGTGTGTGCGATCCCAACATGTCCGTCCCTGTCATGCAGGAGCTGTTTCAGGCAGGACGTGTGGAGATTGATGCTTTCAGGCGTGGACGTGTCAGCTCGACACGGCATACGGGCCGGTAAGCCGGATAGGGAAAGGCCAAGGGGTTTTTCCCTCAATTTCCAATGGATTCCATGGAGTGTTCCTGTTCGCTGGCCAGCGTCCATGCTGGAGGGGGAGCAGGGGTAAGGAGCGGCGTCTGTGCCGGCCTCCCCGTGATGGAGGGCGGCAGGCGTCGTTGATTGAAGAAAGGATGCCGCCATGACATCTGGCACGTCTTCCGGGGCCTGGTTCAACGAGGCCCTCTATCCCGATTGGGGCCAGCGTTTCAGGGTTGTGAAAGAACTGGCCTACAGGAAGTCCCCGTTTCAGGACATCCGCATTTTCGAGAGCAGCAGCCATGGCCGTGTGCTGGTGCTGGACGGTATCGTGCAGATCACGGAGCGGGATGAGTTCATCTATCAGGAGATGCTGGCTCATGTGCCGCTCTTCATGCATCCGAACCCAAAACGTGTTCTCATCATCGGGGCCGGTGATGGTGGTGTGCTGCGTCGTGTTCTCCAGCACAGGACGGTCGAGAAAGCCGTCATGGTGGAAATTGATGGTGACGTGATCGAACTCTCCAAGCAACACCTGCCGATGTTTGGCAAGGATGCGTGGAATGACCCGAGGGCTGAGGTCATCGTTGGGGACGGGATCGATTACGTCAAGAAATCTGGTGATGCAGCCTTTGATGTCATCATCGTGGACAGCACGGACCCGATCGGCGTGGGTGATGTGCTTTTCACAGATGATTTCTATGAGAACTGCGCCCGCATCCTTTCGGATGAAGGGATCATCGTCAATCAGTGTGGCGTGCCGTTCCAGCAGGCAGATGAGCTGCGGGAGACAACGGCCCGTCGTGCGAAATTCTTCCCGCATGTCACGGCCTATCTGGCTGCCGTGCCAACCTATGTTGGTGGGTTCATGACACTGGGCATAGCCAAGAAGGGGGCTCCGCCGCACCGTCCGGACGTGGTCGAGCTGGCCCGTCGTGCACAGGGCATTGCGGAAGGCTGCCAGTACTGGACGCCAGAGGTGCATGTTGCCTCTTTCAGCCTGCCCCCCTATATCGCCCAGAACCTCCCTCGTTCATGAGGCCATAGAGAAGGATCCCCACCATGCGCCGGACTACAATCGCAGACTTCCAGACCATGAAGGATGAGGGTCGGCGGATCGCCATGCTCACGGTCTATGATTACGCTTCGGCCCTGATTGCCGAGCAGGCGGGCGTGCCGGTCATTCTGGTGGGGGATTCTCTGGGCATGGTCATGCAGGGGCGGGATACGACCCTGCCCGTGCGTGTGGAGGACATGATCTATCATGCACGGATGGTCCGCCAGGGCAGCCATAAAGCCCTTATTGTGGTCGACCTGCCCTTCCTTTCCTATGCTACCGAGCAGGATGCCGTGGATGCGGCCCGCCGTGTGATGCAGGAGGGTGGTGGACAGGCCCTGAAGCTGGAAGGCGGCCGGGAGATTGCCCCGGTCGTGCGTCGGCTGACGGAAATGGGTGTGCCCGTCATGGGGCATCTGGGTCTGACACCGCAGTCCCAGCATCAGATCGGCCTGCGGGCGCAGGCAAAGCAGGTCGAGGCCGCCCGTAAACTTCTGGACGATGCCCGTGCGCTGGAGGAGGCCGGAGCTTTCGGTATTGTGCTGGAGGTCATTCCCGCCGAGCTGGCCGAGCTGGTTTCCAGAACCCTGACCATTCCGACCATCGGGATCGGAGCCGGGCCGGGTTGTGATGGGCAGGTCCAGGTCTGGCATGACGTGCTGGGTCTTTTCGAAGGCAAATCCCCTCGTCATGCCCATCGGTTTGCTGAAATCGGAGAGCAGATGGTTGGAGCCTTGTCCCATTATGTCCGGCAGGTTGAGGAAGGCTCTTTCCCGACACAGGCACAGAGCGTGAGCATGAAGTCGGATGTACTGGCCAGCCTGAAGGCGGGGGAATGACCAGCTCCCCCAGGTGGGGAACGTGGTGAAGCCTTGCCCGGGCCCGGATTGTCAGACGGGGATGAAGCAGGCAGAGTGGTGAACTTCCCCTGTATTTACAGGATAAAACAGAATGACGGATGAAACATTGAAGTCCAGCCCCCTTCAGGCGCTGCATGAAGAGCTGAAGGCCACGATGGGATGCTATGCAGGCTATGCCCTGCCCGAGCATTACCCTCTCGGCATGGAGGTGGAGCATCTTCATACCCGCAAGCAGGCGGGGCTGTTTGACATCTCCTTTCTGGGGCAGGTCCGTATCCGTGCAAAAGAGGATAATGCCGCTGTTGTTGCTGAGGCGCTCGAAGCTCTGATGCCTCTGGACATCATGGGGCTTGAGAAGAACCGGGTCCGTTATGGCCTGTTGACGACTGATCAGGGCGGTATCCGGGATGATCTGGCCATTTCCCGTCAGGAAGAAGAGTTCATCCTGACACTCAATGGCCAGAACAGGGAAGACAATGCTGATTATCTCGAAAATGCCATTGGCAATGATTGCAGGCTGATCCGGGAATTTGACCGGGCCATGCTGTCCCTTCAGGGCCCTCTGTCGGCCGAGGTTCTGGCCCGTGTGCTGGACCAGACGACCATCATGGGGATGCGGTATCGGGACAGTCTGGCCATGCAGTGGGAGGGTGGCAGCCTCATTGTATCCCGTTTCGGTTATACGGGTATGGAAGGGTTCGATCTTTCTCTGGAGGCCAGTCAGGCTGAAGCCTTTGCCCGCCGTCTGCTGGACGATCCCGATGTGGCTCCGGCCGGGCTGGAGACACGGAACAGCCTGCGGATGGAAGCCGGGCTGTGTCTGTATGGGGCGGACATCGACAAAACCACATCTCCGGTGGAGGCCGCTCTGGTCAGCAGCATAGCTGCCTGTCGCCGGGCCGGCGGAGCACGGGCGGGGGGGTACCCTGGTGCCGGGACGATCGAAGGGCAGATGGAACATGGCGTATACCGCCAGCGCGTTGGTCTGCGTCCGGAAGGGGACGTGCTGCTGGGTGGCGGTGTGGAACTCTTCTCGGATGAAGGAAGGACAGACCGGGTCGGGCGCATTACGTCTGGCTGTTTCAGTCCGACCCTGCGGGCCATGATTGCCATGGCGTATGTCACACCATCCCATGCAGCAGAGGGTACGGTGCTTTACGCCGCCGATGCGGACGGGCAGCTCCACAAGGTTTCTGTCACGGCTTTGCCCTTCGTCCCGCAGACGGCCCGCTGAGCAGAAGACACCTGAGTGAAAGTTTGTGAACAGGGCTTTACACGGCCCTGTTTTTTGGTGAGGCTCGCATTCATGCAGGGCTTGAGGCAGGCCTTGTCCGCCTTCTCCCACAGTGGGAGAGGACTGACAGGAATGTGTGTTGCCTCCGGCCATTTTTTTTGCTCAGCGTGGTTCCATCGGCAGCTGGGCGGGGCAACTCAGGGAGAGTCGAAATGAGCGAGAGCATCCATATTCTGGCACTGGTCACCATTGCTGAAGAGAAAGCCGCCCAGCTTGAGAAAGCCGTGCAGGTCTGTGCTGGTCATTCGCTGAAGGAAGAAGCCTGCCAGCGTTACGAAATTTCCCGTGATGCTGAGAAGAAGGGGCGTTTCATGGTCAGCGAGATCTGGGCCAGCAAGGACGGGTTCGAAACCCACCTTGCCAGCAAGCATTTTGGCGCTCTGGCCGGTTTCATCAAGGAGCATGGAGCCGAGCTGGAGGTCATCCGACAGCAGCCTCTGCATCCCGCATCGTAAGCTGGATTAAGGGAGAATCATCACATGGCTGATTATCGTCTTGGAATTGATTTTGGCGGCACGAAAATCGAAATTCTTGCTCTGGACCGCAGTGGCAAGGAAGTGCTGCGCGAGCGTATTCCCAACCCCGGGGTTTATGACAAGGCCATCGAGGCCATCCGGGACCTGGTGCTGAAGGCTGAGGACCAGATCGGCTGTGTGCCTGCCCATCGCATCACGGGGACTCAGCTGACATCCACTCTGGGCATCGGCATCCCCGGGTCCCTGTCCCCCGAGACAGGCCTGGTCCGCAACTCCAACGCTACATGGCTGAACAACAATGCCTTCAAGCGTGATGTGGAGGAGAGTCTTGGCCGTCCCGTGCGTGTTGAAAATGATGCCAACTGCTTCGCTTTGTCCGAAGCTGCTGATGGCGCTGGTGCCGGTTATTCCGTCGTTTTGGGCGTGATCATCGGGACAGGCATGGGCGGTGGCATCGTGGCCAATGCTCGGGTGCTCTCCGGTCATCATCACATCGCCGGTGAATGGGGTCATATCCCTCTGCCGTGGGCAAAGCCGGAAGACATGCCCATGCGGAAGTGTTTCTGTGGCAATGAGGGCTGTCAGGAGCGCTATCTCTGTGGCCCGGCACTGGCTGCGGAATGGAAGGGTGAAGGCAACCGCTCCCCGAACGGAATTGAAGAGGCGGCCCGTAATGGGGATGAAGCCGCCATCCGTGCGCTGGACCTCTACATGGACCGTTTCGCCCGGGCCTGTGCGCAGGCTGTCAATTTCCTCGATCCTGATGTGATCGTGCTGGGTGGTGGCGTGTCCAATCTTCCCAGCATCTACGAGCGTGTGCCCAAGCTGCTGCCCCGTTATGTAATTACATCGCCTTGCACGACACCAATCGTGCAGAACCGTCATGGTGACAGCTCTGGTGTGCGTGGGGCTGCCTGGCTGTGGGATGTAGCCGAAAATGGCATTTCCAAGAAAAATGCCTGATCCGGCATTGCCAGCAGCATGAGGCAAGGGCCTGCTCCCTCAGGGGGCAGGCCCTTTTTTCATGGGGCGGCCATCATGAAAAAAAACCGCCTGCCCCTCATGGAAAGGCAGACGGTCTGTTCCGATGGTGCGCTGGCCAGCCCTTCCTGCCCCGGCTAGGAGCAGGAAGAACGGGGTAGCTCAGACGGAGTAGTACATCTCAAACTCAACCGGATGCGGTGTGTGCTCAAAGCGGTATACGTCCTGCATCTTCAGCGTGATGTAGCTTTCGATCTGGTCCTTGGTGAAGACATCACCTTCCAGAAGGAAGGCATGATCGGTCTTCAGGGCCTCCAGAGCTTCACGCAGGGAGCCGCAGACAGTCGGAATCATGTTCAGCTCTTCCTGCGGCAGCTCGTACAGGTCCTTGTCCATGGCTTCGCCCGGGTGGATCTTGTTGCGGATGCCGTCCAGACCAGCCATCAGCATGGCACTGAAGGCAAGGTAGGGGTTGGCTGTCGGGTCGGGGAAGCGGACCTCGACACGCTTTGCCTTCGGGCTTGTAGCGTAGGGGATACGACAGGATGCAGAGCGGTTGGCGGAGGAATAAGCCAGCAGCACAGGGGCTTCAAACCCCGGAATCAGCCGCTTGTAGGAGTTGGTGGAGGGATTGGTGAAGGCATTCAGTGCCTTGGCGTGTTTGATGATCCCGCCAATGTAATACAGGGCCTCATCGGAAAGGTCAGCATAGCGCTTGCCAGCAAAGAGCGGCTTGCCGTCCTTCCAGACGGACTGATGCACATGCATGCCGGTGCCGTTGTCGCCATAGATGGGCTTCGGCATGAAGGTGGCCGTCTTGCCGTAGGAATGGGCGACATTGTGCACGCAGTATTTGTAGATCTGCATGAAGTCGGCTGACTTCACCAGTGTGGCGAAGGCCGTGCCCAGCTCGTGCTGGCTGCGGGCCACTTCATGGTGATGCTTCTCGATCGGCAGACCCATCTCGCCCATGGTAGCCAGCATCTCGGCGCGCAGGTCATGTTCGCTGTCCACCGGCGGAACAGGGAAATACCCACCCTTGCGGGCCGGGCGATGGCCCATGTTGCCTTCCGGGTAGTCCTTCAGGGCAGCTTCCGGCCCTTCGATGCTGTCGAGGTGGTAGGTGCCGTAATTCTCACCCGTGCCGAAGCGGACACTGTCGAAAATGAAGAACTCGGCTTCCGGGCCGAAGAACGCCGTATCACCCAGGCCACTCTTCTTCAGGTAGGCTTCGGCCTGTTTGGCTGTCGCACGGGGGTCACGATTGTAATAGCCGCCCGTTCTGGGGTCGATGATGTCGCAGATCAGGATGAGCTGCGGGCGGGCGGAGAAGGGGTCGACCACGGCTGTTTCCGGGTCCGGCAGCAGGACCATGTCGGACTCGTTGATGGCCTTCCACCCCTGGATGGAGGAGCCGTCAAACATGAAGCCTTCCGTGAAGGTGTCCTCTTCAATGGTGCGGACCGTCTGCGTGGTGTGCTGCCATTTGCCCTTCGTGTCGGTGAAGCGGAGATCAACGAACTCGATGCCGTGCTCTTCGATCAGCTCAAAAACGCGCTGGATGGCGGCTTTCTGAGGGGAAGGGCGTTGTGCGGAAGGAGAGGAAACTGCTTTTTTCGCCATGGCTGCGTGCCTCGCAATTTTTGGACTGATACCAAAACGATTAGGGGACAATTGGTCATCTGTCGAGTGCTTGCTCATAAACTTCATTTTATGAGACAGTGCTGCCTCAGTTTTTTATAATCCCCGGCATCTGTGCCGTATGGAAAATCCATCTGGTGGTCATGTCTGCGCCTTCCCCTGTAAAAATATCCGACGCCCTTTTTTTTCATGAGACCCTGCCATGGACACCTGATGACGTGAACCGTCAGCTTGCCAGCAGTCTTGCTGGCATGGATGACGGGGAGCTGTTTCTGGAATACCGGGAAGAAGAGACGCTGGGGCTGGAAAATGGCCTGCTGCGGACGGCTGGTTTCAACCGCTCTTCAGGGTTTGGCCTGCGGGGTGTCACGGGCAGCCAGACCATCTTTGCCCACTCGGATCTTCTGGGGATGGGGGCGTTGCGGCGTGCCGCCGAGGGGCTGGGCAGTGTAGAGCGCATGGCTCTCCGACCGGACCAGCGGGCCCCTTCCCGCCTGCAGGAGGCTGCGGCGGCAGATGGACGGGCCTTTCTTTATGGTGCAGCACATCCGCTTGAGGGGGGGGATTTCTCACAGCGTGCGGCGTTGCTGGGAGAGATTGAGGCCTATGGGCGAGGGTTGGACCACCGTGTCGTGCAGGTGAATGTGACCCTCAACACGCAGTGGCAGGTCGTGCGGATCATGCGTCCTGCGTTTCTTCAGGAGGGGCATGCAGGGCCGCTGGTGGATGTCCGTCCGCTGGTCCGGCTCGATGTTTCCGTGGTGGTGGAGCAGGGCGGACGGCGGGAGAGTGGCCGTGCTGGACAGGGAGGGCGGTATGCTCTGTCCCGCCTTATGGAGCCGTCCTGCTGGCAGGCCATGACACAAGAGGCCCTGCGGCAGGCCCTGGTGACGCTGGAGGCCGTGGCGGCTCCGGCAGGGGACATGCCGGTTGTGCTGGGGGCCGGCTGGCCCGGGATTCTGTTGCATGAGGCTGTCGGGCACGGGCTTGAGGGTGATTTCAACCGCAAGGGTACGTCTGTTTTTTCCGGGTGCGTGGGCCAGCGTATTGCTGCCCCGGGGGTGACTGTTCTGGATGACGGCACCTTGCCGGAGCGGCGTGGCTCCCTGAACATGGATGATGAGGGAACTCCCACCAGCCGGACCGTGCTGATTGAAGACGGGATATTGCAGGGATACATGCAGGACCGGCTGAATGCCCGCCTGACATCAGTAACGCCAACAGGGAATGGCCGCCGTCAGTCCTATGCCCATGCGCCGATGCCGCGCATGACCAATACCATCATGGCGGGGGGACAGGCCTCGGAGGAGGAAATGATCCGCTCCACGAAGAAGGGCCTGTATGCCCGCAATTTTGGTGGCGGGCAGGTTGATATCACCTCTGGCAAATTCGTGTTTGCTGCTTCGGAAGCCTATCTGATTGAAGATGGCCGGGTTACGGCACCAGTGCGTGGGGCGACGCTGATTGGCAGTGGAGCAGCGGTGATGGAGCAGATCAGCATGATCGGCCCCGCCATGGAGCTGGACCCGGGCATAGGGACATGTGGCAAGGCCGGGCAGGGTGTGCCTGTTGGTGTGGGGCAGCCCATGCTGAAGGTGAGTGGCCTGACAGTTGGAGGGACAGCGTCCTGATGACTATCTGGAAACAGACCATTGGTCTGGTTTTCCCCGGGGCTGTCCCGGATAGATAAAACAAATGGAATATGTTTCAGATATAAATAAGTTTTCATTTCTCTATTGCAAACTATCTTTTTGCTGTCGTAATGTTTTCTCATCACAACAATGGGATGATGGTTTATCGTGATGAAGACGTCCGTGCGTTACGCAGCCCTTCTGTCCAGTCTTTTTGCAGGTACTTTCGGTGCCTGTGCAGATGTGCATGCTGCGGAGACGGCTGTGGCGGCCAGTAACGGTAACGGAGCAGGTGACAGTTCGGCCCAGAAAACGGGCAAAGCCACCCAGCCAGCCAGCGCAGCTGCGGGGACGACTGTTGCGGCTTCCTCCCATGAGGCTGCTGCCCAGAAGCCGGTCGTGTCCATTGCGGAGAAACCAGCCTCCAAGCCATTGCCGGAGCAGTGGTATACGGGGTCCCTCTATTCTCCCTCACCAGCTCTGCCTGTCCCGGGCATGATTGCTGTGGAGCCTTATGTAGCGGCTGGCCTGCCTGCCGGTGCGTTTGATTCCAACGGGCATCTCAATACCCGGAAGGGAGCCGGGGGGCAGCATTCCATTTCCCAGTTTTCGCTGGCGAAATATGGTATTACGGACCATCTGTCCATCTATCTGCTGCCGACATACAGCTATAGCTGGGGGAATCATACCAAACATTCCGGCCTGAAGTTTAATGATCTGCCGGTGGAGTTCCAGTACCGTCTGACACCGCATTATACGCCGTCCATCACGCTTTATTTTGGTGTGAATACCCCGACAGGTGATTACAAGAACCTTTCCAATGCGTCAGAGGGGGTTGGCCAGGGTGTCTGGGCACTTCGCTATGGTGTGCACAGCCAGTTTGCCCTGCCGTTTTTTGACCATGCAATGCGTGTGCGTCTTTGGGCGCAGGTCCGCCATCCGGTGGCCAGTACGAAACTGCGCAACATCACCAGTTATGGGACAGAGAAAGGTTTCACCGGGCGTGGTCATGCCGGTCCCTATGGGAATGAGGGTGGTTCAGTCGAGCTGGGTATCACCAAGAAGTGGGTGTTTGCGCTGGACCTGTACCATACCTGGGCTACATCCAGTTCGGTCAATGGGTACAATGTTTATTCAAAGAAATACATCAACTCTCGGACGGGTTGGTCCGGTGCCTTCAATGTCGGGCCTGGGATTGAATATAACTGGACGTCGAGTGTTGGTGGGATTGTCGGTGTGATCCTGCCGGTGGCCGGGCACAATACGTCCCGGTCCATCTCACCGGAAGCCGCTGTGTTTGCCGTGTTCTGATCAGCTCTTCATCGGACAGGAAAAACCCCCACCTGATTTTCAGGCGGGGGTTTTTTTCGTTTCAGCCCTGTGGGAGGAAGAAGATTCTGAAAATGCTCTTCAGGATGAAGGGAATGCCATACTGAATGGCCAGGAGCAGGATGAGGGGGGAGAAGTCCATCATGCCTGTGTCTGGTAGAATATTGCGGATGGGTTGCAGAACGGGCTCCACAAGCCTTGCCAGTATCTCAAGAAGGCTACTCACGAAGCGGTTGGTCTGAGGGTTTATGACGCCAAAACCGATGGCCATGGAGGCAAGGCAGTAGGCAAGGATGATCCATGTATAAACATCCAGCACCACCATGAGGAGATTGATGACCTGGAGATAGATGATGGCAGCATGCACAGGCGGATATCCTTCCTGATGGCGTGAGGAGATGCAGACCCACACATGTAACAATCTTCTGCATGGCTGGCGAGACCAATTGCTGGGCAGTCACGACTTGACAGTTCATGGCGTGCATGGTGTCTTGAACGGCAGATTGTGGGGCTATAGCTCAGTTGGGAGAGCGCCTCGTTCGCAATGAGGAGGCCAGGGGTTCGACTCCCCTTAGCTCCACCACGATTTTCCTGAAAAACAGTTTGGGATGGCATCGGGGAAGAGGGCTGGGACTGGTTCACTGTTTCAGTCCCGGGGGCCGTCTTGCTTTACGGTGTTGCTGGGATGGATCTGGAGATATGCTCCGCCAGCTGTATTACGAGTTTCCGCATCAGTGCGGCCGTATCGGCATCTGTCCTGACAGGCCCGTTGGCAGCGAGATGCGCAATGTTGCGGACCATCGGTTTGTGGCGATCATGCGGAACAATGGCCCAATGGGCGTTCAGTATGGCATGACCGCTCACATCCACATCGAATTCGGAAATGGCAACCATGATCTGCATGTCGGCTGCCTGGGCCAGGGGCTGGTCCGTCACCAGGATGTCATGCTGGAAGGCAGCCACTTCGTTGGTGATCAGGTCCGTAATGCCAAGGGACAGGCGGGATGCCCAGCGGGAGTTGGGGCTGCGGCGGATTTCCTCCCCCTGACGGGTGATGATCTCCTGGCTGTCCAGATAGTCCGGCATGATGATCCGGCTGATCTGCACGATGGTTGTTTGCGGAGACACCTGGAGGGATTTCGTATCGGTATGGACAGGAATGCCGAGCGTATAGATGTGCAGCTGGGGAGATGCACAGCCTGCAAGCAGGGTGCAGCTTCCCAGAAGGGCAAGAACAGTACGGCGTGATGGAAACATCATGGGTGGCGTCCCATAAGCAGAAGTTGCGGATTGCGTTCCACATCGTTGGCGAACCCACGGAGAGAGGAAGCCGTTGCGGCAATATCCCGCAGCGCAGCATCCAGATTGGCTCGGTCCACGGAACGGGCGGAGAGAATGTCCTGCAGGGCCTCCAGCGTGGCTGTGGCGGAGAGGAGTGTCCTGTGGATATCCTTGCCACGCATTTCAAGCTGGTTGGTACCTGTATCAAACAGTCGGTCCAGTTTTGCCAGTGACCCATCCAGCTGGGTATGCAGGTCCCTGATGGTGGCAGTGGCAACCTGCATGGTTTCCTGCGACTGGTCGGATGTTCTCTTCAGGCTGGCAATGAGGCCGGGCAGGTCCTGGCGCAGGCCCTCGCTCAGCTCCGTGACGGATAGCAGGGCGGAATCAGCATGCTGGCTGATATCCTTGATGGGAATCTGCTCCAGTGTGTTTTTCAGCTTCTCCATGGTGGAGAGCCGGACAGGAATCTCCGGCAGTTTTGTGATGCGGGGATGCAGCGTGGCGGGAACGGATTTGTCGAAGTCCAGTTCGATGTTGGATTGTCCCGTCACGAGGCTCTGCAGGTTCAGCCCGGCGCGCAGGCCATTGTCAATCATTGTCTGGAAATTGACCTGCTTGCCCCCCGCATCGTCCTGGACAACATGCATCTGCCCGGTCTCCAGAGTAATGATGACCGGGATATAGGCTTTGTGGTCCTGTGGGTCGAAATGCAGGGTGATGCTCTGGACGGATCCGACCTTCACACCACGGAAATTGACCGGGGCCCCGACAGACAGGCCAGCAATGGAGTTCTGGAACACCACGGCAACGTCCCGTGTTTTGGAGAAGAGGCGGAGATGCCCGAATGTCATGATGATGAACAGTAGCAGCACGCCCCCAAGGACGACAAAGATGCCGATCTGGGTTTTTCTGTTGGTGGTTTCAGACATGCTGTTCGGCCTTCTGTTCTGTCTGGGAAGGGATGGAAGCAGAGCGGTGCATGAAGGCCGTCACCTCCGGGAGGGTACAGCTGTCATGCAGGGCACGGGGTGAGCCACTGGCAATGGGCCTGTGCGTGACAGCATCCAGAAAGATGCCATCATCAGCAATGGTGAAAAGGCTGGGCAGTTCGTGGCTGACAATGACGATCGTAGCCCCAAGTCCGTCACGCAGGGTGAGGATGAGGTCATCCAGCCGGGCGGAGGTGATCGGGTCCAGCCCGGCGGAGGGTTCGTCAAAAAAGAGGATGTCCGGCTCCAGCGCAATGGCCCGGGCCAGTCCAGCCCGTTTTTTCATGCCGCCGGAAATCTCGTAGGGGAAGAGATCGATGGCATGCTCCATCCCCACCAGCCCCAGTTTCAGGCGGACGAGATGGTCTATGGCATCAGGCTTGAGGTCCGTGAACATCTCCAGCGGCAGGGCGACATTCTCGCCCACGGTCATGGAGCTCCACAGCGCACCACTCTGGAAGAGAACGCCATAACGGCGGTTGATGGCCGTGCGGTGGGCGTCATCCTGCTCCCAGTAATTCTCCCCACCCACCATGATGTGCCCTGCCGTGGGGCGCAGAAGGCCGATCATGCTTCTCAGCAGGGTGCTTTTGCCGCAGCCGGAGCCCCCCATGACAGCAAAGATGGAGCCTTTTTTCAGGTCGAATGACACATTCTGCTGGATGATCTTGGGCCCGAAAGAGAGTTGCAGATCACGGACGGAAATGAGAGTTTCTCTATCAGACATCATCAGATTCCAGCGGCGTTGGCGAGGACGGCAAAAACGGCATCCAGAGCGATAACCCCGACAATCCCGATGACGACAGCCCGTGTGGCGGCAATGCCGACATCCGCAGCACTGCGGCCGGCTTTCAGGCCGATCCGGCAGGCAGCCAGAGCGATGAAGCCAGCAAAAAAGAGTGCCTTGATGAACCCGAAGGCAAACTGGCTCAGTTCCACGCCGTTGAAGGTGGAGAGCCAGTATCCGGTGGGAGAAATGTCCATCATGGTCATGGAGACGACAAAACCGCCGAAAATCGAGACCAGCGTGCCATAGAGATACAGCAGCGGCATCATGAGGATCAGCGAGAGAATGGAGGGGAGCAGGATATAGCCCGCCACGGAGATGCCAGTCACCTGAAGAGCGTCAATCTCTTCATTGCCCTGCATGGTGGAGATGCGGGCTGCATAGGCTCCGCCCGTACGTCCGGCCATGATGATGGCTGTCATGATGGCGGAGATTTCACGGGCGGAGGCAATGCCCACCAGATTGGTCACATAGATTTCAGCTGCGAATTTGCGTAATTCCAGCAGCCCCACGAAGGCCAGGATGGCCCCGATCAGAAAATTGACAATGCTGACGATGAGCAGTGCCGAGGGGCCAGCATTCCAGACATCCACAAGCAGGTCCTTGAGACGCATGGAGTTTTTGCCACGCAACGTCCCGACAGCTCCCCGCATGACTTCCAGAAGCAGGGCGCTGGATGTGGCTGTCTCATGCAGGATGTCCAGCGTCTTTCCGCCAACACGGGCAAAGAAGCTTTCCCGGTCCTGCTGGTGGGGGGCGGGTTGTTCCACTTTTTCTGGCAGAAGAGCCAGAAGGCGCTGGGCGGAAGACGGCAGGGCGTGATCATCAAATGTCAGGGAGGCCTGGCAGGCGGCCTGCTTGACGGTCCACAGGAACATGATGAAGCAGGAATCCCAGCTGCCCAGTCCGTCCGGGTTGATGGACAATGTCTTCCCGCTCCCTGGGTGGGAGGAGGTGAGAGCAGTTGCCGGGAACTGCACCACATCATCCTGCAGGGCCTTCCAGTCCCCCCGGATGGTCAGGGACAGCCCGTTGGCCGTATCGTCAATGGACCATGAAGGCGGGGTGCTGTCTTTGGTGGGGGAGGGAACAGCCTGTTGTGTCATGAGGAGACGGTATGCCCTGCCACAGGCACGGGGGAAGTGAAATTCTGCAACATGGCCCTGCCCACAAAATGTTCTGTCCATTCATTCTATGTCAGTTTTTTAATGAAAGCGAGCCGCTTCTCTTCAGGGCTGCCATCAGGTCAAGGCATGAGTTTCCTTTTCAGCGGGTGGGTTTTTCACTGCTGGCATAGAGCCGCAGATGAAGCCTGTGACCGTTGGAGTAATTCAGTCCGTCAAACTGGTCATACAGAATGCTCTCCGTGCCAAGGCGGGCCAGTTCCTGCTGGAAGGCTGGGTCATCCTTCCTGTCTAGGAGAGCCAGATCGCAGCGTGCGTGGTCATGCAGTTCATGGGCTGCTTGCGATGGTGGCAGCAGTCTGGCCCGGCCCCCGGTAAGGAAGACAAGGCTGGGTTCCCTGTAGGAGGGGGAAATCAGGGCGCTGTCGGGACAGGGGCGGAGCTCCCGGAAGCTCTCGGCAATGCGGGGAGCAAGCTGGATGCTGGTCAAATGGGGAATGACGCAGAGGAAGATGCCCGTTTCGGTCAGCAGGGCGGCACCCATGGCGCAGAGTGCCCCGCCGGACCAGTTCTGTTTCCAGATGAGCCGGAGGCCTGCCAGAAGGAGTGGCAGGCTGCCCAGGGCAGGTATGAGCGCATCCGCAAAGAGGTGGCCTTCCATCCTGTAGAGCAGGACTGGCCCGGCCAGGCAGAAGAGGAGTCCGGCCAATCCCCAGGTGAGGGCGTAGAGGGACACCCCCAGTTTCGTCCAGAGAGAACGTAGCGGTACGAGGGGCCAGACCGTCAGGCTGGCAGCCACCAGAATGGCAATGGCCGGGTAGGTTGGCAGGACATAATGAGGGAGCTTGGTGGCCAGACACTCAAAGATGAGCCAGTGTGGGATGATCCAGCAGAGAAGAAACAGGGTCTCTGGTTTGGCACGTCGCTGCCAGAGGGCTGGGAGAGAGCGTATGGCTGCCAGAGCCCCTGGCCAGAAAGCGAGCAGGAACAGGAGGAGATAATAGCCGGGGGGGAAGCCGTGTGTTTCCTGCGGGTGGGCAATTTTGCCAAGCAGATTGTGGCCTACGGCACGGCGGAAGAACTCACCATGACTGACCAGAGCAATGCCAAGACACCAGGGAAGGACGGTGAGTACGCTGAGCAGCCAGCCCCACCCGGCCCGCAACTGTCGGATGAGTGCCGTACTGCGCAGACAGATGGAGAGTGAGATCAGGGTGCCCAGGGCGGGGATGAGAACAATGGGGCCTTTCAGCATCATCCCTACCCCGAGAGCGCTCCAGTAGAGGATGCTGGAACGGCATGGTGTCGTTCTGCCCTTCTGCATGTCGGTGAAATGGCAGAGCAGCAGGGCCTGAAGGCACAGAATATCCAGCAGCAGGGTGCTGTCGATGGTGGCCATCCGGCTCTCTGCGGCAAATAGCGGTGCCACCATGAGCAGGCCTGCCGCCAGTAGGCCTGTAGAAAATCCGAACAGACGGGTTCCGATCCAGGCTGTCAGGAGGATGCTGCAGACTGATGCCAGAAGGCTGGGGATACGGTAGGGCCAGCTTTCATGGCGTAGCGTTTCATCCTGTGTGATGATTTCGGAGGCCTTTACTGCTCCGGCTTCCAGCCAGTAGATGCCTGCTGGTTGCAGATAGCGGGGTTGGTCCTGGAAGCGTATGTCCAGGAAATTGCCGGAAGAGAGCATCTGGGCTGTGGCCTGCATGTAGCGTGGTTCATCCCTGTCCAGCGGGGGCAGGCTCATGCGCCCCGGCAAGGCAGCCAGAAACGCCAGAACGGCAAGCAGAGCGTAATGACGGAATTTTGGAGGCATGAAAACTCCGGTTCGCACTGGATGAACGGGCATGATGCCCGGATCGTCAGAAGGGTCGTCCGGTGCCGGGCGGGGAGAGAGGCTGCTGTCTTACAGTTCGTTCAGTGGTGGTGGCCGACGGGTGCGGTTCTGTAGCCAGAGAACCCCCAGCATGTCACGCACCCCCACGAGAGCCCGGTGCAGATTGGTATATTTGGAATGGCCATGAAGCCTGGCCCTGTGTCGTGTCTCGATGCAGATGAGGGGGGCGCCGTAGCTTTTCATCAAGGCGGGGATGAAACGGTGCAGCCCTTCAAACTGGGGCAGGGAGAGGAACAGGTCGCGTGGGAAGAGCTTGAGCGGCCCGCCCGTATCAGGGCAGTCATCCTTGAGCAGATGCTGGCGCAGACCATTGGCGAAACGGGTGGCAAACCTGCGGGAGAGCCTGTCCTGACGCTTGCGGCGGACGCCAACAACCAGAGGGCCGACCGCCCCTTCACCATGGTTCCATGCGGCTTCGACCATTGTTTTGATGAAGGCAGGGTCGTCCTGTCCGTCTCCATCCATTGTGGCGATCCATGGGGCACGGGCGGCCCTGATGGCCGTGCGCAGGGCCGTAGATTTACCCAGACAGGAGGGATGGGACAGAATACGCAACCCGGGCAGGATAGTGCTGCGGGCTTCCTGCAATTTCTGGAGGGTGTCGTCCGTACTGCCATCATCCACGAAGATGATCTCTGCCGGTGGCAGGCTCTCAAGAGCCGTGCGGATTTCTGCACAGACGGGAAGGATATTCTCGCCCTCATTGAGGACGGTAATCACGACAGCCAGCAAGGGACTGGTCATCTCACTGGCTGTCATGATGTCTTACGCAGCTTTGTCACCAAAGGCTTGCGGGAGTGCTTTCAGACCATCATTGATGAGCCTGTTGGCAAGGTCGGGGTCTTCAGCCAGCTTTTTACCAAGAATGTCCTTTGTAGCTGCCAGGGCCAGGGCGGCCGCCTCACGGCGGATGTCGCGCAGGGCGATTTTTTCGGCAGCTTCAATACGCTCACGGGCCATTTTTTCGTGGCGGGCAACAATCTCTGCCGCATCACTTTCGGCCTGGGCACGCAGCTGCTGGGCCTCAGCATTGGACTTGGCAATCAGTGCCTGAGCCTCTTCCTGAGCCTGTTTGTGGTCACGTCTGGAATCTTCGAGCATCTGCTCGGCCTCACGGCGGAGACGTGTGGCCTCATCCAGATTTTTGCGGACCTCATCAGCCCGGTCATCCAGCTTGGATGTGACAATAGCCCATATCTTGCGACCGAAGATGACGAAGAACAGGACAAAAGCAAGTGCTGTCCAGAAGCGGGGTTCATGAAACATGCTTAGCTCCTCGCAGCATGGGCGTGTTCAACAGCAGCGGCAATGGCCTGCTGGTCGGCTGTGCCAACAAGGCGCTCTGTCAGAACCGTAGCAGTGCTGGATGCGATCTCATTGATGCTGCCCAGCGCATTGCTGCGGGACAGAGCAATCTGCGCTTCAGCCTTCTTGATCTCTGCTTCCAGGCGGGCTGCTGTTTCTTCTGCCTGAACCCGGATTTTCTCCTTGGCCGTATCGCGGATGCCCTGGATGGTGGCGCGGGCCTCTTCCATGGCTTTCTCGCGGGCCTCGCAGAGTTCCTTCTGGGCCTGGTCGGCATCCTTGCGGGCGCGGCGGGCAACGTCCAGATCGTTCCGGACGCGGACTTCACGGGCCTTGATGACATCCGCCACCTTAGGCAGGGCGGAACGGCTCAGAAGCAGGTAGAAGACGATGAAGATGATGGCACCCCAGACCACCTGCCCCTGCAACAGGGGATCCTTGAAGTGGAGCTGGGGCATGCCTTCCGCCACGGCCCGGCCCGGTAAGGCCGCAAGGGGGGCGGCGGCAGACAGGAGGAAACGAGGCGTAAGGCGCATGGGTCCTGCCCTCAGACGAAGAGAATAAGGAAGGCAATCAGCAGGGCGAAGAGGGCAATGGCCTCCGTCAGGGCGAAGCCAAGCATGCCCAGACCGAACACATGCGGGCGGGAAGCCGGGTTGCGGGCGATGGAGTTCACCAAGGCGGCAAAGATGTTGCCGATACCAGCACCGACACCGGCGAGAGCAATCACGGCAAGACCAGCACCAATCTCACGGGCGGGATGAAGAAGATCCATGGTTCAGGTTCCTTTAAGACAGGGCGAAGGAAAACACGTGGAGGTATCGGTCACTCAGTGATCGACAGCCTCACGCAGGTAAATGCAGGTAAGGATGGCAAAGACATAGGCCTGTAGCAGCCCTACCAGCAGCTCAAGTGCCGTCAGTGCGATGTTGAGCACAAGCGGAGTGACAGCCAGCACATCGCCGACAACTCCGAGACCGGCAAGCATGATCGTGAAACTTGCGAAGACTTCCAGCAGCACATGCCCGGCCACCATGTTGGCAAACAGACGGATGGACAGGCTGATGGGGCGGGAGATGTAGGAAAGAATCTCGATGGGGATCAGGATGGGGCACAGGGCCACCGGAGCCCCCTCCGGCATGAAATGTTTCAGGAAGGCGATGCCCTGGAACCGCAGCGAGGTCAGGATGCAGAGAATGAATACCGTGATCGCCAGGGCGAAGGTCACGGCGATGTGGCTGGTGAATGTATAGGAGAATGGCAGCAGACCGATATAGTTGCCGGCCAGGATGAAGAAAAACAGGGCAAAGACGAAGGGAAAGAAGGCCGTGCCCTTCTCACCGATGGTATCGACAGCCAGGCCGTGCACGAACTCGTAACTGACCTCCGCCGCAGCCTGGAGACGACCGGGCACAACAGCCTTCGGCTTCATGCCGAGATAGAGGAACGCCAGCACGACAGCCACACTGATGACCATGTACAGCGGGGCCTGGGAGAGGCACAGGGCCTCACCAAAAGAACCAAAAATCGGATGCAGCTCAAACTGCCCGAGCGCGTCAATCGTCGATCCGCTGGCCACGCTGGCTTCTCCCGTTTTTCTGCGTCCCACTTTCGGGGACATCCATCACATTCACAACACGCCAGACATTCCGCAGGCCGGCTCCCATGCCAAGCATGGCGAACACAATTATAAACACAGGCCTGTATCCTGTCCATCGGTCAAGCTCATAGCCAATGCCCAGACCAACAGCAATACCGGCAATCATGTCACTGGCGATGCGGAAGGCCATGCCGAGGGAGGACTGTTCTGAGAGGGCTGACGGCTTCGCTTTCCCGGTCCGGGGAGCCACCTTCTGCTCCAGCCGGGCGAGACGGTCATCGAACGGCTCACGTCTGGCTGTATCGTGATCGATCATGCGCGATCCCCCATAACTCCCCGCCGTATCTGGCGGGGCAGCGCTCCGTTCCTTTCGTGGCGTAGCGCCATCGGAAAGGAAGCCCGTGCTGGACAGGTCTAGCTAGACAGGCTGTTCAGTCACTGTCAATGATTTCCCGCCCTGCATTTCTGGCATGGCGCCTCAGCCGACGAGGCGCAGCTTCCTGTTCCGGGGGCGGGAGGATGGACCGTCCTGCTCCGGCCCGAAGGGCAGCATGGGGGCTTCATGCTGTTTTTCGCCGGACTCGGCAGGGGCATCAGGCATGCGCTGGCCCAGATAGGCCTCCGAAAGGGCGCGGAAGGCATAATCCAGCATGGATGTCGCATAGCTGGCCATTTCGTCCCCTTCCACCGTGCCGCAGGCTCCGAAGCGGGAATAGGCGAACTGCTCGACAAACACCTCCAGCGGCACGCCGAACTGGAGGCCGATGCTGATGGCCTGGCTGAAACATTCCATCAGCCCACGGGCCATGGGGCTTTCCCGAGGAGGGGTGAGGGACAGGGATGCCAGACTGCCATCTTCAAATTCACCGGTCCGCATGAAGAGACGGTGCCCGCCAATGGAGGTCCGCTGGCTGAAGCCCCCCTGACGCATGGGCAGGGGACGACGGACGCCACGGCCCAGCTTCTCCTTGAGGTCGTCCGTTTCCGGCTCGGGCAGGGCCGGCAGATGGTCGCAGAAGGGCAGGACAGCGTCATGCATCAGGGCGTGTGCCTTGGCACCAGCTGGCTGGAGGGGTGTTTGTCCGTCCAGTGTCAGGGCGAGGGCGGCTTCCGGTGAGAGGCCCTTGTGGGCCAGACGCTCCAGAGTGGAAGGACGCAGCCCCCCCTGACTGTTGACCAGCGAGAAAATTGGGCCTAGCCCGCAGGATTCCACATCCAGCAGGGCATCGACCGGCCCGGGGGAGGAGAACCCGGTCTCGATCGTGGCAAGGCCGGACAGGGACTGTGTGGCGGCGCTGATGGCAATGCTGGCCTGCTCCAGGTCTGGTGCCTGCGGGCAGGAGAAGGCTTTTTCCGGCGTTGCAGTACCGGCGTGGGCAACAAGCCGTGTGAAACGGGTGATGGCTGTGGCAATGGCCCGGCCTTCGTCACTGTCATAATCCAGCCCGAGGCCCGCCAGGCAGGCGTCCAGGTCTGTCAGCAGGACAATGCCGGCGGGACCGTCACTGTCGCCACGGGGGGCAGGGTCATCAAAAAGCGGAAGGTCGCCGCTGCGGTAGGGGCGCCGTGCGGCATCCAGCCGACGCAGGCTGTCGCAGGCCAGCTTCAGGCAGGCTGCGAAATGTTCCGTGGCGAAAATGCCATCCTGCACGAAACCGGAAAGCCGGATGATGAAGCCGGGCTGCCCGTCCGGCTCATTGCGCCACAGAGCTGCGTTGGGTGCCATCTGCTGCATCAGAAGCAGGCAGGACAGGCCACGGCCGACCGGCGGAGCATCCTGTGGGCTGTGTGGCAGGTGGGGGGTGGTGTCGATCATCTCCACCCAGCGGGCGGATTCACTGGCAAGGCGGACAGGCCCACCTTCTGCCGGGGCCAGCTGGACAAGCGCCTGGGCGGCGTCATCACTCCAGACAGAAGGAAGGGTGACCGCACGCAGGGCTGTGCTGTCGGGGTCGATGCTCGTCTGAAGCGTTCTCATGTGAACGCCATTCCAGTGAAGATGCGCTTTCATGCTGACGAGTCTAGTACTGAAGGGGGAATGATGAAACCATGACCGCAGGGGGAAAACGGGCATAAGCGGGCAGAAAAATGGGGATATGGGGGATAACTGCCAGCCTTGGGAGGAAAAAGAAAAAATGGCGTCCATCATGCAGGATGTTGGACGTGAAGGGCTGAGTCCGCTAGAGCGGTACGGCGTGACTGCATGATGGGTCAACAATGCTTGAATGAGGATGTGTTCATGGCTTCGGACAATGCCGGATATATCGCAGCAAGGCGGGCTGGCCGGGAGCGGATGGAATTGCTGGTCGGGCTGGTGGCGGCTGCTGCACTGGTGGTGCTTGTCGTGCTGGCTCTTGTCGGGCGGCAGCATCCGCAGGACAGTGGCTATCCCCTTCATGCGGCCTTTGGCCATGTTGACGGGCTGAGTGTGGGCTCGGATGTCCGGCTGGCAGGCGTAACTGTCGGGCATGTGCGGAGCATGCAGGTGGACCCACACACCTTCCAGGCCAATGTCGTTTTTTCCGTTGCTTCTGACATACACCTGCCAGTGGATAGCGGGGCCATCATCACGTCGGATTCCCTTCTTGGCGGGAAATATGTGGCGCTGACGCCGGGTGGCGATACGGCCATGCTGGCGCCTGACGGGACCATTGGTGAAACGCAGGGGGCCATCAGCCTTGAGCAGCTGCTGAGCAAGTTCATTTTTTCGGTCACGGACTCCCTTCAGAAGAAGGCTGCTCCGGCAGCGCAGCCGGCCGCCGCTTCTGCGACCGTTCCGGAGCCGGCGCCTGGTGCAGGGCAGACATCACCGTGAGCCACGCCTCTGATGAGCAGACCTGGCTGGACAGGGAGGGGCAGCCCATAAGCTGCACGGGAAAGCTGCGTGTCCTGCGGGACAATGAAGTGGAACTGAGGCAGGTGCTGCGCGATGCCTGCGCCGATGCTTTGCTCATGGAGGTCGGGCCTGTCTTTCTGCGGTACCGCATGGAGCGGCTTCTGGCCGATGTGATGGTGGAAAGTGGTGTCGTCGAGGTGGTGGAAAAGGAAGGTGCGGAGTGAGGATCAGGAAGACAGTTCTGGCCCTGTCCTGTCTGGCGGGGCTGCTGGCCACGGTGCCGGAGAACCTGCGGGCGGAAGGAGTCCGGGGCGTGGCCGCTCCGGCTGTTTATCCGGCCACGGCGTGGCAGGGGCGCAATGGAGCCGTGCTGCGGATCATGCGGCGCCTGGATTCCCATGTGGAACTCGTGCCGCTGCATGTGGGGGATGATGCTGTTTATGGGCCTCTGTCCCTCCGGCTGGAGCGGTGCCTTCAGAGGCCGGATGGTCTTCCGGCGCAGACGGCCATCCTGCTGAAGATTGAAGAGAAACAGGAATCCGGCAGTCCGCCCTTCGAGGGATGGATGTTCACGGACGATCCGGCCCTGGGGGCGTATGCAGGTGCCCTGTATGATGTGCAGGTCGTGTCCTGTGATGGGGACAGGGTAGACCCCATGGTTGGGCCGTTGCCAGCGCCTGTGCAGCCGCAGCTGCCCATGGCCATTGCCCCGCATGTGGAGGCGGATGAAGGACGGGGGCCGACCGTGCTGGCACCGCCTTCTTCTGGTGGTAGTGGTGGGCAGGGAGCCGCCCCATCCGGGCCGACATCCCTGTTGCCACCGCCGCAACCGGCGCAGGGTGTGGGCACCCAGCATTGAGGCTGGATGGATGAGACTGGGAGGATGAGGGGAATGCTGTTTACCGACAAGCGGCAGATCAGGGCCGTCTGGCATATTGGTGGGCTGTATGTCCTGGCCGCCCTGTTTGTGTTCCTGATCGTTTTCGTGGCGGAAACATTCCTGCACATGGTGCCGTGTGAGCTGTGCCTTTGGGAGCGGGGACCTTGGCGCGTGCTGCTGGGGCTGGGTGTGCTGGCTCTGGTCCTGTCCCCCCGTTATGCCCGCTGGGCGGCCGTGGCCGGGCTGGTCTGCCTGGCGGTCAGCGTCGGTCTGGGGGTTCTTCATGTCGGGGTGGAGCATGGGTTGTGGCCGAGCCCTGCGGCGGAATGTCACGTTGGCCTTGTGGAAGGGCATGATTTTGCGGACTGGATGGCCCATCTTCCTGCACGGCCCACGAAACCCTGTGACCTGCCAGATTATCCTTTCGGTCTGCCTGTTTCCATGACAACGCTTTCCGCCCTGTATGCCGTGCTGGTCTTTGGTCTGGCTGTCATGGAGACGCACCGTCTGTTCCGTTTTGTGCGGAATGGTCGGCTGGATGTGTGAGCCGTCAGGCTGAGAGGAGTCTCCAACGGGAGGAAGCCGCCATGACCATGGCTGATTTTCTGTGTCTTTACCGGCAGGGCTTTGCCCGTGTTGCGGCCTGTACCACGCCCATCACTCTGGGCGACCCCCGGCAGAATGGGAGGATTGTGCAGGAGTGGCTGGAGCGCTGCCATGAGCAGGGTGTTGCCGTGGCGGTTTTCCCGGAGCTGGGGCTGACAGGCTACACGCTGGAGGACCTTTTCTTCCAGCAGGTGGTGCTGGATGGGGCGCTGGAAGCTCTGCTGGCTCTGGTTGAGGCGACGGCAGGATGCATGACGGTTGGCATCGTTGGTCTGCCCGTTCGGCGGGGAGATGCCCTGTACAACTGTGCGGCCATTTTCCACCGGGGACGGATTCTCGGCATTGTCCCCAAAACGATGCTGCCCCGGTACCGGGAGTTTTATGAACCCCGGCATTTCACCAGTGGTCAGGGCTGCTCCGGAACCATCATGCTGGGAGGGCGTGCCGTGCCATTTGGGACGGACATCCTGTTTGAAGCAGAGGATGTTTCCGGTCTGGTGCTGGGGGTGGAAATATGTGAGGACCTCTGGGCTCCCCAGCCTCCCAGCGGAGCCCTGGCTGTGGCCGGGGCCACGGTGCTGGCCAATCTTTCAGCCTCGCCGGTGACGGTTGGACGGGCAGAGCACAGAACCCTGCTCTGCCGGGCACAGTCCATGCGGACCGTCAGCGCCTATCTTTATGCAGCAGCCAGCGAGGGCGAATCCACGACTGATCTGGCCTGGGATGGTCAGCTTCTCATCCATGAGGCCGGGGACTGCCTGGCCCGGTCGGAGCGTTTCCTCCAGCAGGGTGCCATGATCATGGCGGATATCGATCTCGACAGGTTGCGGCAGGAACGGCTTCAGATGGGCTATTTCGTCCCGGCCGATGATGATGGACTCCGTCATGTCCGTTTCACTCTGGCACTGGAGGTGAAGGACCGTGGGCTGATGAGGGATGTGCCCCGTTTTCCTTTCGTGCCCTCCCGCCCGGAGCAGTGCGAGCAGGATTGCCGGGAAGCGTGGAACATTCAGGTTCAGGCGCTGTGCCAGCGGCTGAAGGCAGCTCATGCCCGGACCATGGTCATTGGCGTGTCGGGCGGACTGGACAGTGCTTTGGCCCTTCTGGTGGCGGTCAAGGCGGCGGATTGCCTTGGCTGGGAGCGGAGCCGCATTCTGGCCAGAACCATGCCGGGCTTTGCGACGGGCAGTGCATCCCTTGCCATGGCCCATGGGTTGATGGAGAGCCTTGGTGTCAGCGCCGGGGAGCTGGACATCCGCCCCACGGCGAAAGCCATGCTGGTGGCCATCGACCATCCCTATGGGCGTGGGGAGCCTGTCCATGATGTGACCTTTGAGAATGTGCAGGCAGGTTTGCGGACGGATTTCCTTTTCCGTCTGGCCAACCATCATCAGGGGCTGGTGATCGGTACGGGAGACATGTCCGAGCTGGCGCTGGGCTGGTGCACCTATGGCGTCGGGGACCAGATGGCGCATTACAATGTCAATGCCGGGTTGCCAAAGACACTCATCCAGCATGTCATACGCTGGGCCGTGGGGCATGATGGGAGCTTCTCGGCATCGGTCCGTACTGTTCTGGAGAAGATTGTCTCGGCAGAGATTTCACCGGAGCTGGTGCCCGATCAGGGGCAGGGGGTGCAGAGTACCCAACAGATGATAGGTCCGTATCCCTTGCAGGATTTCACTCTCTATCATGTGCTGCGGTATGGCTTCCCGCCTGAAAAGATAGCGTTTCTCCAGTTTCATGCATGGCGGGATGCGGGAAGGGGCGATTGGCCCCTGAACTATCCGCAGCAGGACCGGGTCGCCTATGACCTGCCGGCCATCATTCACTGGATGCGCCTGTTCATGCGGCGTTTTTTTGCAACCAGCCAGTTCAAGAGGTCGGCCATGCCCAATGGGCCGAAAGTGGTGGCTGGGGGAAGTCTTTCCCCCCGTGGGGACTGGCGGGCGCCATCTGATGGGACAGCCACGCTCTGGCTGGCTGCTCTGGAGCGGCTCGAGTCCCGGTTGCAGTAAGGCGGGCTGTTCCGCAAATCCAGATTCGTAGTCTCGGCAGTCGATAGACGCCTTCCATGCGATTCTCATGGAAGGCGTCATGCGGTTTGCACCTGATGGGCGATTTGTTTAATCAAAAATAAATAAACATGTTGTAATTTTGAAGCCATATGTTTACTACTCATGAGTGAAAAGAGAGTCCTTGTCATGCCGTTCCTTAATTTGTGCTGAAGCGTAGGGTTTTGAGGGGGTGTCACAGATATTCCTTAATTTGGACCCGAGGAGGCCATGAAAAATGTTGACCCTCACAGCTCAAGGGAGGGGTGAGAAGGGCCGGTCGTTCCGTTTGTGGCGGCAGTTCTGCCTGTTGGCCCAGTTGAGTGTGACAACGCTGCATTGAGGTGAAGTTTCGTGGCTATTGTAACCGTCCCGGGAGGGCAGCAGCATCAGTATCCTGTAAGCATCCCCACGCAGGGGGCAGAGGACCTGAACAGACTGTTTTCAACCTCCTTTGCATCTCTGGTGTCTTCTTCAGGCTCTGGTGATGGCACGCCGCTGGCCCCGTCTGATGTCGTGGGTAATGGCTCAATTGATTTCCGCATGGGGAATGATGCGACCAGTCTGCCGCAGGCAACTGTGCTGGGTGGTCAGGATACTATCTCCGCTGCCGGGGATGGGACGCGGCTTTCCCTTGGTGGAACGCTGAGCTTCCTTGGTGGTGTGGGGTCCGGTACCCACTCTGTTGGTAACAATGCGACCATCTTCGGGACGGCCAATAGTGTCTATCACTATGCCCGCCAGGGAAGTGCTGGTCAGAGCGTCTTCAAGACGGATCATCAGAGTGATGCCCTGCATCCGGACAACATCCTGTTTGATGCATCCAAGTCCCATCAGTCTCTTCAGGCTTTTGCCGGAATTGGTGATACCATCAAGGGTGGTACGGCGTCCGACACGATCACCGTGCACAATACGGTCAGTGGTGGCACTGATGCCGGTGCTACGTTGAGTGGTGGCAGCGGGTCTGCCAATCTCTTCCAGTTCCTGAACAACAAGGGCGGTCATTACACGATTACCGACTTTGGCAAGGCTGCGGGCAACAAGGTTGGCCTCAAGGCGACGGACGAGCAGATCGGCCAGATGCTTGAGCATCAGACCGTCAAGGGTGGCAACACGACCATCGAGCTGCCGAATGATCAGGGCCAGATCACCTTCCTTGATCAGAACCAGCTTCACCCGAAGGACTTCCAGAAGTTCTGATGGGGTGTCTGTCCTTTCGTCAGGGAGGGCAGACAGCATCTGAGTGCAGCTACGGATGAAACGCCGTTTCCGAAGAGGGAGCGGCGTTTTTTTATGCTCTGATTTTCAGGGATGAAATACTGGCTGGGGCGGGAGGATTCGAACCTCCGCATGGCGGAATCAAAATCCGCTGCCTTACCGCTTGGCTACGCCCCAACGCAGACTCTTCTCTTATCCCGAACGGCCAGAAGGGTAAAGAGAGGGCCGCCATTTTTTGTAGGAGGGATCAGTCCAACACGTTGTTATTACTGTTTTCCTCAGGGGCAACATGGTCGGGCAGTCCACCCTCTTCTGTAACCATGTCAGCCTGCCCAGAGGCGGAAGATTCCTTCAACAGGCCCATCCGTTCGGCACGGGCGAGCGTGCTGTCCAACACCTGCATCGTATCGGCAAGGTCTGGGGTTGAGTCTTTCTCCCAGCGTGCCAGCGTTCTGGACCATATGGCCAGCAGGCTGTTGAGGCGGATCATGCCACCAAGGCCGTGACGGTCCAGTGCTGCGGCATCAGCGATCCAGCGCAGGCTTTCCATCGTGGTTCCGGCGAGAAGCGCTGCCAGGGCAGGGTCTCGGGGGAGGGTGTACATGATGGCGCAGATGCCGGAGCGGTAATCCTGCATGGCATCAAAACGCCGCATGAGCAGATCAAACAGCCGTTCACGAACAGTCGCACCGTAACTTTCCCCGCAGAGTGCGGCATCATCAATCTGGCTGTTCAGCCGGATCAGAATCATGGACTTGAACGGGAAACGCTGCCGGACCTGCTGGAGGGGCAGCCCCGCTTCACGTGAAGCATCAACAAGAGAGACACGCTGCCAGCCATGGCTCTGGGCGAGCTGGAGGGTGGCCTCAATCATGGTCCTGTCGAAAAGCGGGTCGTGATGGTCAAGAGTCATGATGGTTTTCCCTGTCCGTGCGGCTATGGTGATGTAGGCAGAGTGGTGTCTGCCTGCATCCGATGTCAGTCATCCAGCTCACGGGACCGTTTGATGGCGGCTTCGGCTGCCAGCGGGATCAGGCGGGGCCAGTTTTCTTCAGCCATGAAGACATTCAGGGCTGCGGCCGTTGTCCCGTTGGGGCTGGTGACGTTCCTGCGCAGGGTTTCGGCATCGTCCGGCAGTTCATGCAGCATCTTGCCCACACCGTAGATCATGCTGCGGACCAGCGTACGGGCGGCCTGTTGTTCCAGCCCCAGGTCCTGCCCTGCTTTTTCCAGCAGTTCGGCCAGCAGGAAGACATAGGCGGGAGCAGAGCCGGCAATGGCGATGACAGACCGCAGGTCTTCCTCATGTGGAACGGGGACGACCGTACCAACCTGCTCCATCAGGCGGATGGCCAGCTCTTTCTGTTCCCTGCTGACATGCGGTGAGGCGTATAGCCCCGTGCTGCCTGCTCCAACGCTGGAAGGTGTGTTGGGCATGGTGCGGATGATGGGCATGTCCGCCCGGCCACACCATTCAGCCAGTTTTTCACAGTTCTTGCCTGCCATGACGGACAGCAGGGCGGCCTTGTCCATGCGGGCACCGAGGCTCTGTCGCAGGGCTTTGAGCACGGTTTCCGCACCGGCTGGTTTGACAGCCAGGACGATGATGTCCGGTGTCACGTCCGTAGTGATTTCTTCCGGTGTACGGAAGACGGTGCTGCCTGCCGGGGCGTCCTGGAGCTTCCTGTCCAGGATGAAGAGGCGTGGCGGGTTCGGGCTGTTGACCCAGCCCCGCATGAGGGCGCCGCCCATTTTGCCGCAACCGACGAGAAGAAGGGTGGGAGCTGTCATGATGGGAAGTCTCCGTTCATGTCCTGTGAAAAATCAGTGCTGTGAGGGTGGGGCTGTCAGGGCCTGTTCCAGCTCGTCCAGTCGTGCTTCGAGCTCCCTGAGGCGCTGTTCGGTCCGTTCCTGCTCGGCCCGGGTGCGGCTGGCCATTTCCTGCACGGCCTCGAATTCGTCCCGGCGGACAAGGTTGAGGGAGAACAGCATCTCGTTGATCTGGCTGCGGATCAGCGTATGGACCTCCTCCCGCAGGCCGGATGCGGCAGAAAACGCCGTTCCGGCAAGGCCGGTCAGATCATCGAGAAAACGGGGGCGAGAGACCATGGTGCTACTCCTGGACATTCAGCATTGAAAACGGACCGTCTTTTCCGCCACGACTCTTTCAGAACAGGAAGCCGGTCTGTCAACCGTCATCCCTGTTTCTGCGTTCTTTCTGTTGGAAGCCGCATCTGGCCAGACTATACAGGAAGAATGATTATCGTCACCGGCGGAGCCGGATTTATTGGTTCATGCGTGCAGCAGGCCCTGTTCCGGCAGGGGCGGCGGACTGTCATTGTGGATTATCTGCATGATCAGGGGAAGTGGCACAATCTTGCCAGCCATCCTCCCCACCAGATCATTCCCCCCCATGAACTTTCCGCTTTTCTGGCAACGGTGAGAGGGGTGGAGGCCGTCATCCACCTGGGGGCCATCAGTGAAACGACGGCCCGGGATGGAGACCTGGTCTGGCAGAGCAATGTCACCCTGTCCCAGCAGCTCTGGCGGTGGTGTGTGGAGCATGAGGTGCCGTTCCTTTATGCTTCTTCGGCAGCAACCTATGGGGCGGCAGACCGGCCAGAGCTGTTTGCAGACGGGTTGGACAGCATCGATGGATTGCAGCCGCTCAATCTTTATGGCTGGTCCAAACAGGCGTTCGACCTCTGGGTGAAGCGGACGGTAGAGGCTGGGGAACCGACCCCACCACAATGGGCCGGTCTGAAGTTCTTCAATGTTTATGGCCCTAATGAGTATCACAAGGGGCGGATGATTTCGGTCATCAAGGTAAAATATGATGAGTTGATGGCCGGTAATCCCATCCGTCTGTTCCAGTCCGACCGGACTGATATTGCGGATGGGCAGCAGAAGCGTGATTTCATCTGGATCGGGGACGTGGTGAATGTCCTGCTCTGGCTGCTGGAACACCCTGCCGTCAGCGGGCTGTTCAATTGCGGGACAGGACAGGCCTGTACATACGAGGCTCTGGCCCGGGCTGTCTGTGCTGCGGCGGGACGGGCAGCAGAGATCGATTATGTTCCGATGCCAGAGAGCCTGAGGGGGCAGTACCAGTCCTTCACGCAGGCTGACATGAGGGCACTGCGGGCGGCTGGATATACGGCTCCTTTCACAACACCGGAGGACGGGATCAGCCATTACATCAAGGGGTATCTGGCATCAGGAAGGCCGTATCTGTGACACATCCGCTTATCTTCCCGGGGCTGGACCCCGTTGCTTTCCAGATCGGGCCGCTGGTGGTGCGCTGGTATGCTCTGGCTTATATTCTGGCTTTCATCATTGCCCTGCCCCTGGCCCGCAGGCTGGTCCAGCTTGGGCCGAAGGTGGCAACGAAGGTAGCCGTGGATGATTTCCTCGCCTATGCGGTGCTGGGTGTGCTGCTGGGGGGGCGGCTGGGTTATGTCCTGTTCTACCGGCCGCTTTTCTTTCTGTCCCATCCTCTGGAAATCTTCGCCACATGGAAGGGCGGCATGTCCTTTCATGGGGGAGCGGCAGGGGTCATCATTGCACTGGCCCTGTTCACATGGCGGCGGGGCCTGAACTTTCTGGCCTTTGCAGACCGGATCGTCGTGGTGGTGCCCATCGGGCTGGCTCTGGGGCGGTGTGCCAATTTCATCAACGGGGAACTCTGGGGACGGCCAGTGGCGAGTGCCGTGCCGTGGGCCATGATCTTTCCCGCTGTCGGGCCGGAGCCACGGCATCCGTCCGAACTTTATGAAGCCCTGACGGAGGGTGTCCTGCTGCTGGTCGTGATGCTGCTGGCTGTCAGCCGCCCAGCCTTGCGGGCACGGGCCGGGTTCCTGTCCGGGCTGTTCCTGTTTGGCTATGCCTGTGCCCGGGCCTTCTGTGAGCTGTTCCGCCAGCCGGATGACAATATCGGCTTTCTGGCTGGTGGAATCACGATGGGGCAGCTCCTGTGCCTGCCCATGGCACTGGCCGGGATTGGCCTGATGGCTCATGCCTTCAGCCGTCCCGCCCGGCAGACGGACTGGATTGCAGAATGACACAGCCTGTCTTCTTACGGTCGCCGCTTCTGCCTGTCCGGCATGGCTTCTTTACCCGGGAGGGGGGCGTGTCTGTGGCTCCCCATGATACCCTCAATGGCGGGTTGGGGACGCAGGACCGGCTGGACAACGTGCAGGAGAACAGGCGGCGGATGGCGGCTGCCGTGGGTGTGGAGCTGGAGCGGTTTGCTGCGCTCCGGCAGGTTCACGGAGCGGATGTGCATGTGCTGCGCCAGGTTGATGAGGTCTGGTCTCATACGCAGGGCCACGAGGCCCTTCCGGCGGGTGATGCGCTGGTGACGGACTGCCCGGAGCTTGCTCTGGGCGTAGCCACGGCGGATTGTGCCCCTGTGCTGCTGTCGTCGGACGATGGGCGGATTGTTGGTGCAGCCCATGCAGGTTGGCGTGGAGCTGTGGGAGGTGTGCTGGAAGAGACAGTCCGGCAGATGCGCCTGTTGGGGGCGGAGGGACTCCGTGCCGTGGTGGGGCCCTGCATCGGCCCTGTCTCCTATGAAGTGGGTGAGGACATGCGCCGGGCCGTTCTGGAACGGCACCCGGAGGGCGAGCGGTTTTTCAGCCAGGCAGCAAGAGCTGGGCATTATCAGTTTGATCTGCCCGCTTTCTGCCTGTTCCGTCTGGCAGAAGAGGGCGTGCAGGCAGAATGGACAGGCCATGATACGCTGGCGGAGGAGCGTTTTTTCAGCCATCGCCGGGCAACAGTGCATGGTGACGGGCGGACGGGCCGCCAGATTGCTGTCATCCGTGCGGGGCTGGACTGATAAAAAAATTGTCTTTTTCGCTTTTTTCCGCTAGGGCGGGGCAACCATCCGGCACCCCTGGAGGCCGGTTGGGCATGACAATTTCAGAACGCAGGAGCGTATAACGTGGCGAAAGTAACGACACTGGAGATCTCCCAGCGCGCCAAAGCAGGTAAGGGGGCAGCGCGCGCAACACGTCGTGAGGGCATGGTCCCGGGCGTGGTGTACGGTGGCAAGAAGGAGCCGGCTCTGGTCTCCATCGACCCCCGCATCATCATGAAAGAGCTGCACCGTGGTGCCTGGCAGTCCCGCCTGTACCAGTTCAGCATCGGTGGTGAGCAGGTCCATGCCCTGATCCGTGACATCCAGTTCCATCCGGTGTCCGATGCGCCGATCCATATCGACTTCCTGCGTCTGGTTCCTGGCCAGAGCGTGCATGTTCAGGTGGGCATCACCTTCACGGGTGAAGATGAGGCTCCGGGCATCAAGCGTGGCGGCGTGCTGAACATTGCCCGTCACTCCGTTGACGTGGAAGTTCCGGTCGAGAACATCCCTGAGCACTTCACGGTTGATCTCAGCAAGCTGGACATCAACGACAACGTGCGTTGGGACGACCTCCAGGGGACGGAGCACTCCACACCGACCCTGCATATCCCCAACTTCGTGATTGCCTCCATCGCTCCGCCGACGGTTGACGAGGAGCCGGAAGAGGCTTCTGAGGAAGCAGCTGAAGCCAAGTAAGGGGTATTGCGGTTGTGAAGCTCTGGGTCGGACTCGGTAATCCGGGCGCATCAATGAGCCGCAACCGGCACAATATCGGCTTCATGGCGGTCGATGCGATCGCCGCGCGCCATGGGTTCGGCCCGTGGCGCAAGCGCTTCCGTGGGGAAACGGCGGAAGGCATGGTCGGGCGGCAGAAGGTTCTTCTGCTCAAGCCGCTGACCTACATGAACCTGTCTGGTGACAGCGTGCAGCAGGCAGCACGTTTCTATAAAATCCCACAGGATGAGATTACCGTCTTTCACGATGAGCTGGACCTGGCCTTCGGAAAGATGCGGGTCAAACGGGGCGGGGGAGCGGCCGGGCATAATGGCCTGCGCTCCATGGACAAGGCCCTGCCCGGCCCTGATTACTGGCGTGTGCGGCTGGGGATCGGCCATCCGGGCAGCCGGGAAAAGGTGCATGGCCATGTACTGGGGGATTTCTCCAGCACGGAACGGTCTGAGCTGGAGCTGTGGCTGGATGACATGGCCGATGCCACGCCACTTCTGGCGCAGGGTGAGCATGAGGCCTTCATGACGAAAACAGCCTTGCGGCGGAACTGAAAACAGAGAATCTAACAGGCCTGCGGTGGCGAGAGATGAGCCAGACCGGCAGGGCACAGAAAGGGGAGAGAGCGAATGGGGTTCAACTGCGGGATCGTCGGCCTCCCCAATGTCGGCAAATCCACCCTGTTCAATGCGTTGACACAGACAGCGTCGGCACAGTCTGCCAATTATCCGTTCTGCACCATCGAGCCGAACACGGGGCGGGTGGCCGTGCCGGATGAACGGCTGGAGGTTCTGGCCAAGGCTGGCAATTCCCAGCGCATTGTGCCAACGAGCCTCGAGTTTGTGGATATTGCCGGGCTGGTCCGTGGGGCTTCCAAGGGGGAAGGGCTGGGCAACCAGTTTCTCGCCAACATCCGTGAGGTGGATGCCATCATCCACGTCCTGCGCTGCTTTGATGATGATGACATCACCCATGTCGAGGGCGGCGTGGACCCCGTGCGGGATGCGGACATCATCGAGACGGAACTGATGCTGGCCGATCTGGACAGTCTGGAGCGCCGCAAGGTCGGGCTGGAAAAGCGTGCCCGTGGCAATGACCGTGAGGCCAAGGAACAGCTGGAACTCATGGAGCCGCTGCTGGCCGCCCTGCGTGAGGGCAAACCGGCCCGTACGGCCGTTCCTGAGGGGAAAGAAGTAGAGGCTGCCCGCCTCCAGCTGATGACGACCAAGCCCGTCCTTTATGTCTGCAATGTGGAAGAATCGGCGGCTTCGACCGGCAATGCCTATTCCGAGCAGGTGCGGAAGAGGGCCGAGGCGGAAGGTGCCGGGGCTGTCATTGTCTCTGCGGCCATCGAGGCGGAGGTCAGCCAGCTTGAGGCTGAGGAACGGACCGAGTTTCTGGATGGCCTCGGCCTGAAGGACAGCGGTCTGGACCGTGTGATTGCTGCTGGTTATCGCCTTCTGGGCCTTCAGACTTACTTCACGGTAGGGCCGAAGGAGACCCGGGCCTGGACGATCACGGCAGGTACGAAGGCCCCGCAGGCGGCAGCCGTCATTCATAATGACTTTGAGCGTGGCTTCATCGCCTGCGAAACCATCGCCTATGATGATTACGTCACCTACAAGGGCGAGGCGGGTGCCCGTGAGGCCGGCAAGCTGCGTGTCGAGGGCAAGAATTACGTCGTGCAGGATGGTGATGTCCTGCTGTTCCGCTTCAACGTGTAAGACAGCCTCATGAAGGGGCCTCGTCCCGAAAGGCTCCCGGCGACTCCGCTGGGGGCTGCTGCATCCCGTTTCGGGGATGGCCGCCGGATGCGCATCGGCCTGCTGGGAGGGTCGTTCAATCCGGCGCATGAGGGGCACATCCAGCTGGCCCGCAAGGCTCTGGCAAGTCTGAAGCTGGATCAGGTCTGGCTGATGGTGTCTCCGGGGAATCCCCTCAAGCCCCGCAAGGGAATGGCGCCGTTCTCCCGGCGGCTGGCAACGGCACAGGCTCTGGCAGATGGACGGCGCATCATCGCCACGGACATAGAGCAGAAGCTGGGGCAGCGTTACACGGTCCGGACCGTGGCCATGCTCCGGCAGCGTTTCCCACAGTGCCGTTTTGTTTGGCTCATGGGGGCAGACGGGCTGGCCCAGTTTTCCCGCTGGCGGTCATGGTGGCGGCTGGCGCAGATGGTGCCGATTGCTGTCCTGCCTCGTCCCGGAAGCATCATACCGGCCCTCAAGGGGCGGGCCAGTTCCGTCCTGCGGCATCATCGTCGTGATGGAAGGGCGGCGTCTCTTCTGCTAGAAAAAGGGAGTGGGCCGGGCTGGACATTCCTTTCGGCACCTCAGAATGACATATCTTCGACCACTTTGCGTCAAAAGGGGCTGTTCTGCCCGTCTGTCGATCAGGAGTGAGAACCATCATCAACGCGACTGAAACCCCCGCTTCCGCCCCTCATAGTGATGAGGAAGGGCTGGCCCGTCTTCTGTCTGTCATTACGGACAGTCTGGATGAAGACAAGGCTGAGAACATTGTCGTGCTGGACCTGACAGGTCGTGCCGGATTCGCTGAGCGCATGGTCATTGCTTCCGGTCTTTCCGAGCGTCAGATTTCTGCCATGGCCCAGCATCTGGAACGTCGCCTGAAGGAAGAAAATCTTGCCCGCCCGCAGATTGAAGGGGACCAGGGCAGTGACTGGGTTCTGATGGATGCAGGAGATGTGGTTGTCCATCTCTTCATGCCGGAAAGCCGTGAGCTTTATGCGCTGGAACGCATGTGGGGTGGTGACTTTGATGCGGCTGCGGAAGAAATTGCCGTTGAATGAGGTGGTGGCTGGCGAGAGGGTTTTCTGATGAAGCTCATCGCCGTAGGAAAGCTGAAGGCCGGCCCGGAACGGGAGCTGCTCGACCGGTACTGCGCCCGGTTGCGTCCGAAGCTGGAGATTGTGGAAGTGGCCCAGGGCCGGGGTGCTCCTGCCGAACTGAAACGGCGGGAGGCCGATTCCCTTCTGGCTGCCTGTCCTGACAATGCGTTTCTTGTGGCGATGGATGAAGGGGGCCGTCTGCTGGATAGCCCGGCCTTTTCGTCCCGATTGCAGACGTGGCAGGAGAGTGGCCGCCCTGTCTGTTTCATGATTGGGGGAGCCGAAGGGTTTGATGCCGCCATTCTTCAGCGGGCGGATGCTGTTTTTTCGCTGGGGAAGCTGACATGGCCACACATGCTGGTGCGGGTCATGCTGGCGGAGCAGCTCTTCCGGGCACAGTCCATCCAGACAGGTCATCCATACCACAAAGCCGGACGTCCCTGAGGGAACGGTCCGGCTTTGTGGGATTACGGTCGTGAGGTCCAGTTCTTACTGGAGAGACCGGCTGGGAGCCTCGTCTCCGAAGAAGCTGGCATCAGCCGGAACGGAGGCTGTTTCCATGTCACTGGCCGTTCCTTTGGCAATGACATTGCGGTACTGTATGGAAACAGGGGCAGAACCGTCCTGACGGTTGTAGATGAAGCCATGCGTCGGATAGATGCTGCCGAGACGTTCCCCATTGCCCGGGAGAGCCACACGGACAGCCGTCCAGTCATTCTCAGGAGACACGTCCACCACTTTTGTGTTGTGGCTGATGCCGTTGGAGGCCCAGTGTGCCTGGTCGATCATGATGGTCCGGCTGTCGATCTGCCGACGGACAACGGCAACATGCCCAAGTGGCATACGGCGTGTGGGACGGAAGCTGAGGACAGCACCGGGCTCGGGCTGCTGGCCACGGGCGTACATGCCTTCAGCATTGCGCCACCAGTCCCGTGCATTGCCACGGATGTGGAAGTCCGTGCTCTGGTGCACATAGGCAACGCACTGGATGACATGGGCATGACCATAGTGGCGGTAATGCCTGTGCAGGAAGTGGCTGCTTTTGATCAAACGGCTTGAATGGCGGACATGGTGCCTCGCTTCGGCCTTGGGAGCGCAGAATGCTGCCGCAGATAATACCAGACATGATAAAAATAACCGTTTCCCGGCACGGCGCATGATACATCTTCCCGTTCTGTTTGACCGAAGTGGACCTCACTCTTTCAGTAGTTCCGGGAAACTATCAGAAGAAGCCTGTGAATGACAAGACAAATAATGGCATGAAATGGGCAGAGAAACCTGAATAAGATTTAACATTAGGAAATATATACCAATTAGAAATATGTTTCAGGCTGATCATACTCATTTGGCAAGGCAAAGCCCGCAAGAGGCATGGCCCTCCGGAAATGTAAAGGAGAAATGGCTCCAGAAACTGTATTTAGATCCGAATCTTCTATTCGTCTACTCTGCTTTTCTTTCTGCAGTATTTTATTTCATGGGTGTGGAGTGTGGGGAAGTGGTGGTTTCTTGTCGGGTAGGGGTATGACGTTGTAGATCATTTCTTGTTTGATGCCCGGAAATGGAAGCCCGTCATGAAATTAACCTTGCGGAAAGTGACCGTGACACCGATTCGTCAGAACTGCACGATTCTGTCGGATCAGATGGGGCGGGCGATTGTTGTCGACCCTGGCGGAGAAAGTGTGCGGCTGGCCCGGGAAGCCGAGGGGCTGCATGTCGAGGCCATCCTGCTGACACATGGTCATCTTGATCATGCCGGAGGTGCTGCCGACCTCAAGAAACTGCTGACGGACCGGCAGGGGGGTGACGTGCCTGTCATCGGGCCGTTGCGGGAGGACCTGTTTCTGCTGTCGAGAATCGAGCAGCAGGCGGCTGCTTTCGGGCTGGATGGCATGAAAAGCGTCACACCGGACCGTTTTTCCAGCGACGGGGATATACTGTTCTTTCTTGGGCATGACATTGAGGT
>NZ_JAGJTM010000001.1:287500-289751 GCF_018221685.1 Bombella apis
CCTAACCAAACTCCGAATACCGAGGAGTATGAGCACGGCAGACAGACAGTGGGTGCTAAGGTCCATTGTCGAGAGGGAAACAGCCCAGACCACCAGCTAAGGCCCCTAAATCGTGGCTAAGTGGGAAAGGATGTGGGGATTCCAAAACAACCAGGAGGTTGGCTTAGAAGCAGCCATCCTTTAAAGAAAGCGTAATAGCTCACTGGTCTAATAGAAACCCTGCGCCGAAAATGTAACGGGGCTCAAGCCACGTGCCGAAGCTGTGGGTGCATAGTTTACTATGCGCGGTAGCGGAGCGTTCTGTAAGCCTGCGAAGGAGACGGGGTGACCCTCTCTGGAGGTATCAGAAGTGCGAATGCTGACATGAGTAGCGACAAACAGTGCGAGAAACACTGTCGCCGAAAGTCCAAGGGTTCCTGCGCAAGGTTAATCCACGCAGGGTGAGCCGGCCCCTAAGGCGAGGGCGAAAGCCGTAGTCGATGGGAATCAGGTTAATAGTCCTGAGCCTGCCAGAAGTGACGAACGAGATATGTTGTCAGCTCTTATCGGATTGAGCTGGCTTTTGGACCGTTCCAGGAAATAGCTCTGGCATATAGACCGTACCCGAAACCGACACAGGTGGACTGGTAGAGTATACCAAGGCGCTTGAGAGAACGATGCTGAAGGAACTAGGCAAATTGCTCGTGTAACTTCGGAAGAAACGAGACCCGTTGGTGGGCAACCATCGGCGGGTGGCACAGACCAGGGGGTAGCGACTGTTTAGTAAAAACACAGGACTCTGCGAAATCGAAAGATGACGTATAGGGTCTGACGCCTGCCCGGTGCCGGAAGGTTAAGAGGAGATGTGCAAGCGTCGAATCGAAGCCCCGGTAAACGGCGGCCGTAACTATAACGGTCCTAAGGTAGCGAAATTCCTTGTCGGGTAAGTTCCGACCTGCACGAATGGCGTAACGACTTCCCCGCTGTCTCCAGCATCGGCTCAGCGAAATTGAACTCCCCGTGAAGATGCGGGGTACCCGCGGTCAGACGGAAAGACCCTATGAACCTTTACTGCAGCTTTACAGTGGTATCAGGAAAGTTTTGTGTAGGATAGGTGGGAGGCTTTGAAACCAGGGCGCCAGCTCAGGTGGAGCCATCCTTGAAATACCACCCTGAACTTTTCTGATATCTAACCGAGACCAGTCAGCCTGGTCCGGGACCCTGTATGGTGGGCAGTTTGACTGGGGCGGTCGCCTCCCAAAGAATAACGGAGGCGCGCGATGGTGGGCTCAGGCCGGTCGGAAACCGGCTGTCGAGTGCAATGGCATAAGCCCGCCTGACTGCGAGAGTGACAGCTCGAGCAGAGACGAAAGTCGGCCATAGTGATCCGGTGGTCCCGCGTGGATGGGCCATCGCTCAACGGATAAAAGGTACTCTAGGGATAACAGGCTGATCTCCCCCAAGAGTCCACATCGACGGGGAGGTTTGGCACCTCGATGTCGGCTCATCACATCCTGGGGCTGGAGCAGGTCCCAAGGGTTCGGCTGTTCGCCGATTAAAGTGGTACGTGAGCTGGGTTTAGAACGTCGTGAGACAGTTCGGTCCCTATCTGCCGTGGGTGTAAGAGACTTGAGAGGATTTGTCCCTAGTACGAGAGGACCGGGATGAACGAACCTCTGGTGCACCGGTTGTCGCGCCAGCGGCACAGCCGGGTAGCTAAGTTCGGAATGGATAACCGCTGAAAGCATCTAAGCGGGAAACCAGCCTCAAAACTAGGTCTCACAGGGCCGTCCAAGACCAGGACGTCGATAGGTCAGGTGTGAAAGCATGGCAACATGTGTAGCTGACTGATCCTAATCGCCCATATCTCTCACACACCAGAACACATGCACAGTAGTCAGTCACACTCCAGAAAACACCAACCAAAACACCCCCAAACACCCACATGGGTGAGCGGGAAGACCTGGTGGCCATGGCGGAGGATCCATACCCGATCCCATCCCGAACTCGGCCGTTAAAGCCTCCAGCGCCTATGATACTGCTCCTTAAGGAGCGGAAAAGTCGGTCGCCGCCAGGTCCCCTCGCTCACCCACCCCCATAAAAACCACCCACCAACGCGGGGTGGAGCAGCCCGGTAGCTCGTCAGGCTCATAACCTGAAGGTCGTAGGTTCAAATCCTACCCCCGCATCCATACCCACAAAATCAGAAATAAGTTGATACGGAACCATCGGCATACTGCTTGTCAATAGCAGAGCTATATTGTGGGGAGGC
>NZ_JAGJTM010000002.1:2500-87748 GCF_018221685.1 Bombella apis
TTCGAGAGAACAAGCAGAACAGTCTGGAAAGTCTGACCATAGTGGGTGATAGTCCCTTATGCGTAATGTCTCCTGAAGGCCTTGAGTAGGGCGGGGCACGTGAAACCCTGTCTGAACATGGGAGGACCACCTTCCAAGCCTAAATACTCTCTGGTGACCGATAGTGAACCAGTACCGTGAGGGAAAGGTGAAAAGCACCCCGATAAGGGGAGTGAAAGAGACCTGAAACCAGGTGCCTACAAGCAGTCGGAGCCTCTTATGGGGTGACGGCGTACCTTTTGTATAATGGGTCAGCGAGTTTCTGTCCGTAGCAAGCTTAAGCCGGTAGGTGTAGGCGTAGCGAAAGCGAGTCTGAACAGGGCGACTGAGTTACTGGTAGAAGACCCGAAACCGAGTGATCTAGCCATGGCCAGGCTGAAGGTGCGGTAACACGCACTGGAGGGCCGAACCCACGCCTGTTGAAAAAGTCGGGGATGAGCTGTGGCTAGGGGTGAAAGGCCAATCAAACTCGGAGATAGCTGGTTCTCCGCGAAATCTATTGAGGTAGATCGTCGTGTATTGCCCTCGGGGGTAGAGCACTGGATGGGCTAGGGGGGCCCAAAGCCTTACCACACCTAACCAAACTCCGAATACCGAGGAGTATGAGCACGGCAGACAGACAGTGGGTGCTAAGGTCCATTGTCGAGAGGGAAACAGCCCAGACCACCAGCTAAGGCCCCTAAATCGTGGCTAAGTGGGAAAGGATGTGGGGATTCCAAAACAACCAGGAGGTTGGCTTAGAAGCAGCCATCCTTTAAAGAAAGCGTAATAGCTCACTGGTCTAATAGAAACCCTGCGCCGAAAATGTAACGGGGCTCAAGCCACGTGCCGAAGCTGTGGGTGCATAGTTTACTATGCGCGGTAGCGGAGCGTTCTGTAAGCCTGCGAAGGAGACGGGGTGACCCTCTCTGGAGGTATCAGAAGTGCGAATGCTGACATGAGTAGCGACAAACAGTGCGAGAAACACTGTCGCCGAAAGTCCAAGGGTTCCTGCGCAAGGTTAATCCACGCAGGGTGAGCCGGCCCCTAAGGCGAGGGCGAAAGCCGTAGTCGATGGGAATCAGGTTAATAGTCCTGAGCCTGCCAGAAGTGACGAACGAGATATGTTGTCAGCTCTTATCGGATTGAGCTGGCTTTTGGACCGTTCCAGGAAATAGCTCTGGCATATAGACCGTACCCGAAACCGACACAGGTGGACTGGTAGAGTATACCAAGGCGCTTGAGAGAACGATGCTGAAGGAACTAGGCAAATTGCTCGTGTAACTTCGGAAGAAACGAGACCCGTTGGTGGGCAACCATCGGCGGGTGGCACAGACCAGGGGGTAGCGACTGTTTAGTAAAAACACAGGACTCTGCGAAATCGAAAGATGACGTATAGGGTCTGACGCCTGCCCGGTGCCGGAAGGTTAAGAGGAGATGTGCAAGCGTCGAATCGAAGCCCCGGTAAACGGCGGCCGTAACTATAACGGTCCTAAGGTAGCGAAATTCCTTGTCGGGTAAGTTCCGACCTGCACGAATGGCGTAACGACTTCCCCGCTGTCTCCAGCATCGGCTCAGCGAAATTGAACTCCCCGTGAAGATGCGGGGTACCCGCGGTCAGACGGAAAGACCCTATGAACCTTTACTGCAGCTTTACAGTGGTATCAGGAAAGTTTTGTGTAGGATAGGTGGGAGGCTTTGAAACCAGGGCGCCAGCTCAGGTGGAGCCATCCTTGAAATACCACCCTGAACTTTTCTGATATCTAACCGAGACCAGTCAGCCTGGTCCGGGACCCTGTATGGTGGGCAGTTTGACTGGGGCGGTCGCCTCCCAAAGAATAACGGAGGCGCGCGATGGTGGGCTCAGGCCGGTCGGAAACCGGCTGTCGAGTGCAATGGCATAAGCCCGCCTGACTGCGAGAGTGACAGCTCGAGCAGAGACGAAAGTCGGCCATAGTGATCCGGTGGTCCCGCGTGGATGGGCCATCGCTCAACGGATAAAAGGTACTCTAGGGATAACAGGCTGATCTCCCCCAAGAGTCCACATCGACGGGGAGGTTTGGCACCTCGATGTCGGCTCATCACATCCTGGGGCTGGAGCAGGTCCCAAGGGTTCGGCTGTTCGCCGATTAAAGTGGTACGTGAGCTGGGTTTAGAACGTCGTGAGACAGTTCGGTCCCTATCTGCCGTGGGTGTAAGAGACTTGAGAGGATTTGTCCCTAGTACGAGAGGACCGGGATGAACGAACCTCTGGTGCACCGGTTGTCGCGCCAGCGGCACAGCCGGGTAGCTAAGTTCGGAATGGATAACCGCTGAAAGCATCTAAGCGGGAAACCAGCCTCAAAACTAGGTCTCACAGGGCCGTCCAAGACCAGGACGTCGATAGGTCAGGTGTGAAAGCATGGCAACATGTGTAGCTGACTGATCCTAATCGCCCATATCTCTCACACACCAGAACACATGCACAGTAGTCAGTCACACTCCAGAAAACACCAACCAAAACACCCCCAAACACCCACATGGGTGAGCGGGAAGACCTGGTGGCCATGGCGGAGGATCCATACCCGATCCCATCCCGAACTCGGCCGTTAAAGCCTCCAGCGCCTATGATACTGCTCCTTAAGGAGCGGAAAAGTCGGTCGCCGCCAGGTCCCCTCGCTCACCCACCCCCATAAAAACCACCCACCAACGCGGGGTGGAGCAGCCCGGTAGCTCGTCAGGCTCATAACCTGAAGGTCGTAGGTTCAAATCCTACCCCCGCATCCATACCCACAAAATCAGAAATAACCAGATAGCCATGGTCCTCCCGTGGGTCCACACGTTCCCCAACCATCTGTCACGAATAAAGGGAACAGACTCCACGAGGGGATATGACCATCCTCATGTGAGAATCGATATCTTGTGTGCTGTGAATGCAAAGAACCACAGCATCTTGTGTTTCTGAAACCTGATTCTCTGGCTTATAGAAAACTTTAATAACGTCAATAACTGGCTGTTTTTGTAGCTCTTTACGTATTTTTGCCGGGAGAGAGGGGATTCAGGTCGCATCTTTCTGTTGAAAGTGAGAAGAGTTCTCATCTAACGTTATTCATGAAGCAACTCGCAGAGAGAGGGAGAGGCCTCATGAACATCATTCAGATTGCCGAACGGCGTGACACCATCCATGACGCTTCCATGAAGACACTGGCGCGGGAGGAGCAGACGGCCCTGTGGGCCCTGCGGTATCTGCTGGGGCCGAGCTGCTGGCGGCGCTCCATGTCTCTGTCTGGGCTCCTGGGGCAGGAGGCAGAGCGCCTTCAGGAGCGGTTCAAGGCGCTTTTTCTTCATGCTGTCTGTGCAACCGCAGCCTTGGAATATTCGGCCACGGAGGAACATCTTCTGAACATTCTGTCAGATATGCAGAATGCCCCGGAGGAGCAGACTCTACATTCTGAGCTGGGCGAAGCGCTGATGCATCTTGGGCAGGCTCTGGCTGCTTATGGGTACTGGCTCCCCGTGCGCAAGAGGATGCAGTCTGTGGCCGAGAGGATGCCAATGCCGGCCTTGGCTCAGGATAACTATCCGGAAATGCTGGAAGCAGCGGAATAAGCAGTTTTCGGAACGATGCCGTGGGCTCCGTGCTTATTCTGTCTTGAAACCATGAGTATGGCAGTGTTTTTATACGGGTTTCTCGTTACAGACAGCCGGAGCCGATGTTGGAAGTACAGTCTATCACTTTCCCTGAGGGGATGACCCTTCAGTGTGGGGAGAAGATCGCTCCGCTGGATATTGCCTATCAGACATATGGTGAGCTTTCTCCCACAAGGGATAATGCCATCGTCATATGTCATGCTTTTACCGGCGACCAGTATGTGGCCAGCCCGCATCCCGTTACGGGGAAGCCGGGCTGGTGGTCCCGTATGGTCGGTCCCGGTTTGCCTATCGATACGGACCGTTTCTTTGTCATCTGTGCCAACGTGCTGGGTGGCTGTATGGGGACCACCGGCCCCACAACGGTACGGGCCGGGACAGAGCGGCCATGGGGGAAGGATTTTCCTCCAATCACCATGCACGATATTGTGGCCGCTCAGGTAAAGCTGGTGGACCATTTTGGCATTGACAGGCTTTTTGCTGTCATTGGTGGCTCCATGGGTGGGATGCAGACATTGACATGGGCCACGGATTATCCAGATCGTGTCTTTGCTGCCATGCCGATTGCAACATCGCCGTTTCAGTCAGCCCAGAACATTGCGTTCAACGAGGTCAGTCGTCAGGCCATTTATGGTGATCCGGACTGGCACGAGGGGGATTATCAGGCCCATGGCGTCATCCCGGCCCGTGGTCTGGCCGTGGCCAGAATGGTTGGCCATATCACCTATCTTTCGGAAGAAGCCCTGACCAGGAAGTTCGGGCGGGAAATCCGTCCCGGCACCATGCCGGCCCCCCATGATCCACTGGCTGCCCTCCCTTTTGGGGGCATGTTCCAGGTGGAAAGTTACCTGCGCTACCAAGGGTCCAACTTTACGCGCCGCTTTGATGCTCATTCGTATCTGAGTATTTCGAGGGCCATGGATTTTTTCGATCTGGGCAGCGAGCATGGAGGCAGTCTTTCGGAGGCGTTCCGAGGCGTGAAAACCCGTTTCTGTGTTGTGTCTTTCAGTTCTGACTGGCTGTTTCCGACATCCCGTTCCCGGACACTGGTTCGGGCCATCACCCAGGCAGGAGGGCATGTGTCTTTCGTAGAAATAGACAGTGACCGGGGGCATGATGCGTTTCTTCTGGAAGAGCCGGATTTTGACAGAACGGTTCGTGGGTTTCTAAATGGAATGGCCCGTCAGGCCGGTCTGGCTGAGGGAGACCATCATCATGCGCTTTGATCAGGAGTTGATTGCCGCCATGGTGGCCCCCCATAGCCGGGTGCTGGATATCGGGTGTGGCGACGGAAGCCTGATTGGCCACCTGTCCAGGGAGAAGAATTGCGACGCCCAAGGGCTGGAGCTGGACATGAAAGCGGTCACGCAGTCGGTAGCCCATGGTCTGCCCGTCATGCATGGTGATGCCGATGTGGTGCTGGCTGATTATCCTGATGGAACGTTTGATTACGTCGTTCTGCAAAGGACGCTTCAGGCAGTGGACTGTCCACGGGATGTCCTGAGGCACATGCTGAGGATAGGTCGGCTGGCGCTGGTCTCTTTTCCCAATTTTGGACATTGGCGGCTGCGCTGGCATCTGTTGCGGACGGGACGGATGCCGATGACATCCGTCTGGCCTACCCCTTGGTATGAAACGCCGAATATCCATCCCTGTACGATTTATGATTTCTTTGCATTGTGTGAGGAAGACGGGTACGAGGTCTGTCAGTGGATGGTCGTGAACGGAAACCGTCAGTCCCGTCTGGCAGGGTGTTCGCCCCATCTGGCCAATCTGTTCGGGGAGCAGGGACTGTTTCTTCTTCGCCGCAAGAGTGGACAGAAATAGAATTCACGGAGACGTTATAAGGCAGTTGGCAGGCCATAACGATCTGTTTTCATTGTTTTTTATGGAAACAGAGGTGGCCTGCCTTTTTTGCGAAATAAGGTCATAAAAAGACATCGTCTTTTTCCTCTTGTTATAAGACAAATAGAGTCCTATTTTTGGGCGAGACGAGCGGAACACCTCAGGAAAGAGGGGTTCAGGCGTTTATTTTATGCGGTGTTGCCAGATCAGAGTGCTGGAGTAACGCCGGTTTTGAGGAAGAATCATGAGCAGTTTCAAAGCGCTCGGTCTGGCGGCCCCGATTTTGCAGGCGCTGGACGGAGAGGGCTACACCACGCCAACCCCCATTCAGGCTGGGGCAATTCCCCATCTCATGGAGGGACGGGATCTTCTCGGTCTGGCGCAGACAGGAACGGGCAAAACAGCTGCATTTGCTCTGCCCATCCTCCATTATCTTCTGGAACATCCCCACAAGGCGGCCCCCCGTAGTGCGCGTGTTCTGGTGCTGGCCCCGACGCGGGAGCTTGTGGCGCAGATTGCCGACAATTTTGCCGCCTATGCCCGGCACATGAAATTCTCCCATGCGGTGATCTTCGGTGGCGTGGGGCAGAACCGGCAGGTGGAAGCCATGAAGCGTGGCGTTGATGTCATGGTGGCGGCCCCCGGCCGTCTGCTGGACCTCGTCGGGCAGGGGCATATCGATCTTTCCACGCTGGAGATTGTCGTGCTGGATGAGGCAGACCGCATGCTGGACATGGGGTTTGTTCATGACATCCGTCGCATTGTGGCCCGTCTCCCGGAGAAGCGACAGACATTGCTGTTCTCGGCGACCATGCCGCCATCCATCCGTGAGCTGGCCCATTCCCTGCTGAATGACCCTGAAACTGTTCAGGTCACGCCGGAATCCAGTACGGTGGATCGCATCCGGCAGGCTGTCCTGTTCGTGGATTCCACAGCGAAGAAAGAAGCCTTGATGATGCTGGTCAATAATGACCGTGTCGTGCGGGCCGTTGTTTTTACGCTGATGAAGCATGAAGCCAACAAGGTGGCGGAATATCTCAGCAAGAATGGGATCCCGGCAGCCGCCATTCATGGGAACAAGTCGCAGGGGGCCCGGGAGCGTGCCATGCAGGGCTTCCGCGATGGCAGTGTCCGCGTGCTGGTCGCTACGGACATTGCCGCCCGTGGCATTGATGTGGATGAGGTCTCTCACGTCTTCAATTATGACCTGCCAAATGTGCCGGAAGCCTACGTCCACCGTATCGGTCGGACGGCCCGTGCTGGTCGGGATGGCTGGGCCGTGTCCCTTTGTGATGCCGAACAGCGTGCCTGGTTGCGGGATATTGAGAAGCGTATCGGCAAGAACGTGCCGGTGATTACGGATCACCCATACCATTCCACAGAGGCCCAGAACTCGACCCTGCCACCGCCTGTGCTGGGTGGTGGACGTGGCGGCCGGGGAGGGCGTGGCGGTAGCGGCGGTGGACGTGGTCGTTCCTCACGGCCGCAGACGTCCTCCCGCCCTGCTGCTGGTGGGCGGGCAGCCCCCGGAGCCAGAAGGCGGCGTTCCTCCTGATTCTTCTGTCAGTCATGTTCCAGATGAGAAACAGCCCCGTGTCATGCGGGGCTGTTTCTGTATGGAGTGCAGGATAAAGTGCAGGGCAGATTCGTCAGTCCGGCAGAAGGAGACGTCATGATGGTTGAAAAAACAGGAAAGCCGGTTGATCTGGTCTGGGGCCATGGAGCCCGGAAGATTGAGGTCTTTCTGGAACCAACCTGTCCTTTCTGTGTGCGTGCTTCCAGAAAGCTCATGCCGCTTCTGGAGCATGTGGGGGAGGACAGGCTGACGCTTCAGGTGCATCTTCATTCCCAGCCGTGGCATCTGTTTTCGGGTATTCTGGTCCGGTGCATTCTTGCTGCGGCGACCCTGCCTGATGGCCGGGATACGGCCTGGCAGACAGTGCGGACGATCGGTGATCACAGGGAAGAGTTCGAGTTTTCCCATCATTGTGAAGGGCCGAACATGCAGACCACGCCCGACGATCTGATCAGCCGGCTTGAGGGTCATACCCGTCTCAATCTGGCGGCGCCTTTTCGCCTTCCCGGCGTGACGGATGCCATGAAAGCCCATGCCCGCTACGCACGGCAGCACGGCATTCATGTTTCACCAACTGTCATGCTGGATGGAAAGGTGGATGACCGTTTTCAGAGCGGGCAGTCCGTCGAGGAATGGGTGGCCCTTCTGAAGTGAGATGGGGCTGCCGGAGGCTGTATGGTCATTACGCAGTCTTCATGGGGCAGCAACATGGGCCACATGCGGCGTAGTGTAATGACGGGGAACGGGTGATCTGTTCAGGGAGACATGGAATGAAACGTGTGGGTATTTTGCTGGTCATGGGATGGCTGGGGGTTGTTGGCCCGGTGAGTTCTGCCGGGGCGCAGATGTTTTCCGGCCATGTGCAGCAGATCAGTGATGTGCGGGACCGGAACGGGTCTTACGTGGGGAGCATCGACGGGGACGGTACACTGCGGGACCGTAATGGTTCTTCCATTGGCAGCCTTGAGCAGGATGGCCTCATCCGTGACCGGAACGGTGCGTCTTTCGGCAGTCTGGATGATGATGGAACCGTGCGGGACCGGAACGGCTCGTCTGTCGGCAGTCTGGATGATGATGGAACCGTGCGGGACCGGAACGGGTCTTACGTGGGGAGTATCGACAGGGACGGTACCCTGCGTGACCGTAATGGTTCGTCCGTTGGCAGTATTGATAAGGATCGTCTGGGGGAACAGCTCTCCAGGGAAGACCGGACGACGGGTGCTCTGATCCTGCTGCACCGTCTGCCCCGGTAAGCCGTGTCACACCATCAGCAGGCCAGCCCTGCATGAAGTGCACTTGTTGTCCGGTTGGCAAACTTTCACCGTGAAGACGGGGCGGTGACGCCCCTCTCCAACAGGGGATAACAGACCCTGTCCCGGCAGGGTCTTCATAATGAAAGGCTGGAAACATGCCGACAACAGCATCTCATGAGCACAAGGCACCTCATGCCAGCAGCTCTCTGCATGAGCTGGCCCGCAAGGCCATCCATACACCGAAGCTGCTGACAAAGGATGAGATCATCCGACTGGCAGATCATGTTCTGAAGAGTGGTGAGCACGCCACGGACGCAGAACGTGACATCGCCCGGAAGGCTCACCACAATCCCGAAGGGCTGGAAGCCTCCCACATCACGGCTCTGGGCAGACGGGCCGAACACGATCACCGGGGCTGACTGGTTCCATACGTGAAGACTGTCACGGGCCTGCCATTCCCTGAGGGAGGGCAGGCTTTTTTTGATGCTTTCAAGGGGCAGTCGAGGCCCCCGGCTGAGCCCCCGTAGTGCCTGCCTGACCGGCCTCAAAGAGGAGGTCAGCACGAAAGACACGCCCCAACGGACCGGTTTCCATCAGGCGTTGAAAGATGATCTTGTGAGAAGTCTGCCTTATGGCGGATGGGGTGGGATTCGAACCCACGGTACGCTTCCACGCACGCTGGTTTTCAAGACCAGTTCCTTAAACCGCTCGGACACCCATCCGTTCTGCCTTCCCATGGAGAAGGCAGGCACGGCCCCTGATACTGATTCACCCGTTGGGCGTCAAGCTGTGAAGCTGCGCCCGTTTCAAAAGGATGGGGCCAGACATTACTCTCCATCTTCTCTCAGTGTTGCGAATTTCGCTTTCATGGTCGCATTCCCCCGTGTGAGCCGCTTGATCGTGACGTCCTGCGCCTTGTCGTTGGCCAGACGCAGGTTGTTGTCTGACTTCAGGAGATTGTCCTTGATCTTCTGAAGATGGGAGATGGATTTGTCTATCTCTTCAACGGCTGTGTTGAACTGTTTGTGTGCGAGGTCATAGTTGCGGGCGAAGCCGGTCTTGAACGTCTCCAGCTTCTCCTCAAAGTTGGTCACGTCGATATTCTGCTGGCGTGTCAGTTCCAGCTCCCGCTTGTAGGTCAGCGCATTGGTGGAGGCATTGCGGAGCAGGGAGATGATCTGAAGGAAGAACTGCGGGCGGATGACGTACATCTTCGGGTAGCGGTGGGACACGTCCACGATGCCCGTATTGTACAGTTCGCTCTCGGGTTCCAGCAGGGAGACAAGCACGGCATATTCGCATTTCTTCTCCGTGCGGTCCTTGTCCAGTTCTTTCAGGAAGTCTTCATTCTTCTTTTTGGTGGCGGTGCTGTCAGCCTCGTTCTTCATCTCGAACATGATGGAGATGATTTCCGTTCCGCCTTCATCCGCATCCCGGAAGATGTAGTCCCCCTTGCTGCCGGAGCGGGCGTCATTGTCCTTCTCGAAATAGGCCCGCGGGAAAGCCATCGCCCGTGCCCGGTTGAACTCCACCTCGCAATGCTGCTCCAGTGTTTCACCAACCATCTTGGTGGAGAGGCGGGCCTTCATGTCTTTCAGCCGTTCGATGTGCTCATTACGGTCCTTCAGCTGAAGTTCGTAATGCTCCTTCAGCCGGGAGGTGGCGAGAGTATTTTTCAGCTCCGCCTCTTTCAGCGTGTTTTGCAGGGTGTCCCGCTCCTTCTGGACAGCCTCAACCGCTTTGGTGACGGCCAGTTCCTTTTCCGCCGTACCGGCCGCCAGCCGGGCCTGAAGCTGATGGATCTCCGTCTCCTTGGCCTGCATGGCTTCCTGTAGCTGGGCTTTCCTTTCAGCGTCGGCGAGGCGGGCGGCGGCCTGCCGGTCCGCCTCGTGCCGCTCGACCTGACTTTTCAGGGCCTGTATTTCAGCGTCACGGGCATGGAGGGCCTGATGCATTTCCTGCTCATGGGCAAATTTTGCCCGTTCTGCGGCAAGCTGCTCTTCCCGTGCCGCCGCTTCCAGTTTTTCCTGTACCTGCCGGGCAAACTCCTTGTCCCGTACCTGTTTGACGATGTCGGCATAGCCTGCATTGTCGAGTGAAAATGATTTATGGCAGTGGGGGCAGGTGATGTCGTGTGTGGCCATGATGGAAACTCTTTCAGGATTGTGGAAGGTAGTTGGGAGACAGTTTTCTGATAGTTGGAGAGAAGGGAAGCAGGCCGGCTCATTACGGAGTGGCCTTGCTTGATCCCCGCAAGGGCGGGGAACACATTTTTAATGGAACCAATAAGGTGATCGGCTATCGGTTCATCCCCGCAAGGGCGAGGATTGGATTGTTTGTAATCTAATTTTGCTGGATGACAAGAGATTCTTTATAAATTGATCAGCTATCTTGTTATTTTATGGATAAAAGGAGGCAGGTGGAAACGGCGGGGTAAAAAAGTGAGCTGAGGGCAGTTATCCTGCCTTCTGCCGAGACGGGAAAAGCTTGACGGAACTCCAGAGAGGCCGTAAAGGCGTAGGAAGTTTACGGACACGTCACTCCGCGAGGGTTCGCGCAGTGGCGCGTTTGTCATGGAATTAAGGATAGCCCGTGTTCGAGCAGCTCTCTGGCAGAATGTCGAAAGTTTTCGAAGGTCTTTCCCGCGGGGAGAGGCTTTCGGAGGGTGACGTCACCGAGGCCATGCGCGAGGTCCGTCTGGCCATGCTGGAGGCCGACGTGGCCCTGCCGGTGGTGCGTAGCTTCGTCAGCAAGGTGAAGGAACGTGCTGTCGGCGGTGAGGTGCTGGATGGCGTCTCGCCCGGTCAGGCCGTGGCGAAGATCGTCAATGATGCGCTGATCGAGGCTCTGGGTGGTGCTGGTGCGGTGCCGTTGAACCTGTCGGCTCCGGCTCCAATTCCTTATCTTCTGGTCGGCCTTCAGGGGGCGGGCAAGACCACGACTGCCGGCAAGCTGGCCCTCCGTCTCGCCAGCCGTGAGCGGAAGAAGGTGCTGCTCGCCAGTCTGGACGTGCAGCGTCCGGCGGCCCAGCTCCAGCTCCAGCAGATCGCCGAGCAGGTGGGCGGACGCACGGATGGGCTGGTCACCTCCCTGCCGATCGAACAGGGGCAGGGGCCTGTCGAGATCGCCCGCCGTGCGCTGGATGCAGGGCGCCGTGAAGGCTTCGACATCGTCATTCTCGACACCGCAGGGCGTCTGGCCATTGACGAGGCCCTGATGGATGAGGTCCGTCAGGTCCGTGACGTGGCGAAGCCTGTGGAGACGCTGCTGGTCGTCGATGCCATGACCGGGCAGGACGCCGTCAATACCGCACAGTCCTTCAAGGACCAGATCGGCCTGACCGGTGTCATCATGAGCCGCATGGATGGTGATGCCCGTGGTGGTGCCGCCCTCTCCATGAAGGCCGTGACAGGAGAGCCCATCAAGTTCACCGGGTCCGGTGAGAAGATGGAGGCTCTCGAAGAGTTTCATCCCGAGCGTGTTGCCGGGCGCATTCTGGGGCTGGGCGATGTCGCCGGGCTGGTGGAAAAGGCGTCCGAGCAGCTCGATCAGGAAGAAGGTGAGCGTGTTGCCAAGCGGATGCTCGCCGGCAAGTTTGATCTGAATGACTATGTCTCGCAGATCAATCAGATCAATCGCCTTGGCTCCATTTCCGGCATTCTTGGTATGCTGCCGGGCATGGGCAAGCTGAAGGATAAGCTGGCGGGGAAGGATCTGGACACGTCCATCTTCAACCGTCACAAGGCGATCATTTCCTCCATGACAGCGCAGGAGCGCAGCGCACCGGAGATCATCAAGGCGTCACGCAAGAAGCGTATCGCCCTTGGGTCTGGCACGAGCGTTCCGGAGGTCAACCGGCTGCTCAAGCAGTTCAGTGAGATGTCCACCATGATGAAGCGGCTCAACAAGATGGGCGGCCTGTCTGGTCTGATGCGTGGCATGGGGGGGGCCGGTGGTCTGGGCGATATGTTCAAGGGGATGGGAGGTCCGGGAGGCCGTCCACCTTTTGGCTGAGTGTCCTCTTGGCTGTCTGTCTTTTTGTAATGTTCTGATGATGCAGGAGTTGTTATGAGCCTGAAGATCCGTCTGTCCCGCGCAGGTGCGAAGAAGCGTCCGTATTACCACATCGTGGTTGCCGACAGCCGCAGCCCGCGCGATGGCCGTTTTGTTGAGAAGGTGGGTGCCTACAACCCGATGCTGCCGTCCGACCACGCCGACCGCGTGCGCCTGAATGACGAGCGCATCAAGCACTGGCTGGAGCAGGGTGCCCAGGCAACCGACCGTGTGGCCCGTTTCCTCGGCCATGCCGGTCTGGCACCGAAGCCGGCCTTCCGTGAGCAGCCCAAGAAGTCCGCTCCGAAGAAGAAGGCCCAGGAGCGTGCTGCCAAGGCTGCTGAAGCCGCCAAGGCAGCCGAGGCCTGATCAGGCCTGAGCGGGAGATTTCTTCTTGTCACACCGTCCTTCACATCAGGATGTTCTGGTCGCCACGATAGGGCGTCCGCATGGCGTGCGGGGGCTCGTGCGCCTGCACCCGGCAACGGAGCATCCCGAGACGCTCGAGGAACTCGGGCCTCTTCATGATGAGACGGGCAGCGTGTGGCAGATACGCTGGAAGGCACCGGGCATTGCTGCCGTCCTGGGACAGGACGGACAGCCCCTGCCGGACCGGACGGCGGCAGAAAAGCTGGTGAACCGTAAGCTCTATGTTGCCCGTGAGGCTCTGCCGGAGGTGGAAGAGGACGAGTTCTATCATATCGACCTGATCGGTATGGAAGCCGTTCTTGCTTCCGGGGAGACCGTGGGGCGTGTTGTCAGTGTCCATGACTATGGGGCTGGCACCAGTCTGGAGCTGGAAGCGGGGCAGCTGATTCCTTTCACCATGGCCTGCGTGCCGGAGGTGGACATGAAGGCGAAACGCCTCGTGGTCGTCCCGCCGGAAGCCGTGGAAGTGGAAGGGGATCTGGCTGGTGAGGTGGAAGTCCGCTCATGACATGGCAGGCTGACATCCTGACCCTCTTCCCGGAGATGTTCCCCGGTCCGCTGGGCTGCTCCCTTGCAGGGCGTGCCCTGGAGCGGAACCTGTGGGCCTGTAGAACGCATGACCTCCGTCCGTTCGGGCGGGGTGTGCACAAGGCCCTGGATGATGCGCCATTTGGCGGGGGCGCAGGGATGGTCATGCGGCCGGACGTGCTGGATGACGCCCTGACCAGCGTGAGGCAGACAGATGATGGCCGCTCGGTGATCTATCCGACACCACGGGGCCATCGTCTGGGACAGAAGGACATTGCACGGTACGTTCAGGGAGAGGGCGTCGTCATTCTCTGTGGACGGTTTGAGGGGGTTGATGAGCGGGTGCTGGAGAAACATGCGGTCGAACAGGTCTGCATGGGGGATTTTGTCCTCTCCGGGGGAGAAATACCGGCACTGGCACTCCTTGATGGCTGTGTGAGACTTCTGCCGGGTGTGATGGGGTCAGCCCTGAGCGGGGAGGAGGAAAGCTTCTCTGCCGGACTGCTGGAATACCCCCAGTACACGCGGCCTGCCACATGGGAGGGGAGGGATGTCCCGCCCGTCCTGCTTTCTGGCAATCATGGGGAGATCGCCCGCTGGCGAGATGAGAAATCCATCGCTGTGACCCGTACACGTCGCCCGGACCTCTGGGCCATGTACGAACAGCAGCAACAGAGTTGAGTTTTTTTCGGGAGTTTGAAGCATGAACATCATTCAGCAGTACGAGGCGCGCGAAATGGAGCGTCTTTCCGCCATTCGCAGCGTTCCTGAATTCGCCGCCGGTGATACCGTGCGTGTTGGCGTGCGCGTTGTTGAAGGTACACGCGAACGTGTACAGGTCTTCGAGGGTGTGGTGATTGCCCGCTCAAACCGTGGTCTGGGCAGCAGCTTCACGGTGCGCAAGGTCTCCAACGGTGAGGGTGTGGAGCGTGTTTTCCCGCTTTTCTCCCCGACGATTGCTGATATTACGGTTGTTCGCCGTGGTAAGGTCCGTCGTGCGAAGCTATACTACCTCCGTGGCCGCTCCGGTAAGTCCGCCCGTATTGCCGAGCGTCCGCGTGATGTCAAAAAGGAGGGCTGATTTTCAGCTCTCATAAGGAGATGAGAGAGAATGCAGAATCCGGTTACCCCTAGAACTTTGTATGACAAGATCTGGGACGATCATGTGGTGAAAGCCCTTGAGGACGGAACGAGCCTTCTCTACATCGACCGCCACCTCCTCCATGAGGTGACCAGCCCGCAGGCCTTCGAGAGTCTGCGGGCCGCAGGGCGCCCGGTGCGGCGTCCTGATGCCACGATGGCCGTGGCAGACCACAACGTCCCGACCTCCGACCGCTCCCAGCCGGTGGAAGACCCGCAGAGCCGCCTCCAGATCGAAACGCTGGAAGCGAACGTCAAGGAGTTCGGCGTTCCCTATTTCCCATTGCGGTCCCGCCAGCAGGGCATCGTGCATGTTGTCGGACCGGAGCAGGGCGTCTCCCTGCCGGGCATGACGATCGTCTGTGGAGACAGTCATACTTCCACGCATGGGGCCTTTGGCTCGCTGGCGTTCGGCATTGGCACGTCCGAGGTGGAACATGTCCTGGCCACCCAGACCCTGCTCCAGAAGCGCAGCAAGAACATGCGCGTGCGAGTCGAGGGTGAGATTGCTCCCGGCGTGACAGCCAAGGACATCATGCTCAGCATCATCGGCCGTATCGGTACGGCAGGCGGCACCGGTCATGTGATCGAGTTTGCCGGCTCGGCCATTCGCAAGCTGGACATGGCCGGACGCATGACGCTCTGCAACATGTCCATCGAGGCTGGTGCCCGTGCCGGTATGGTGGCCCCGGATGAGACGACGTTTGAGTATGTCAGGGGGCGTCCTTTTGCGCCGCAGGGTGAGGCTTTCGAGCAGGCCGTGGCGTACTGGAAGACCCTCGCCACGGATGAAGGTGCCCACTTTGATGAGGAAGTGGTGCTGGATGCTGCCGAGATCAGCCCGTCCGTCACATGGGGCACCAGCCCCGAGGATGTCCTGCCCATTACCGGCACCGTGCCTCGTCCCGAAGATTTTGCCGATCCGGCCAAGGCCGAGCGCATCCGCCGCACACTGGCCTATATGGGGCTGGAAGCGGGTCAGAAGATTGCCGGTACGCCGGTGGATGTCGTTTTCATCGGGTCCTGCACGAACAGCCGCATTGAGGACCTCCGGGCTGCTGCGGCCGTGCTGAAAGGCCGCAAGGTGGCAGACGGCGTACGGGCCATGGTCGTGCCGGGTTCCGGTCTGGTCCGTCATGCGGCGGAGCAGGAAGGGCTGGACAGGATTTTCCGTGATGCCGGTTTTGAATGGCGTGAGGCGGGCTGCTCCATGTGTCTGGGCATGAATCCCGACAGGTTGAGTGCCGGGCAGCGTTCTGCTTCCACTTCCAACCGTAATTTTGAGGGGCGTCAGGGGCCTGATGGCCGCACCCATCTCTGTTCTCCGACAATGGCTGCTGCGGCTGCCGTGACGGGGACACTGTGCGATGCACGGGACCTGCTGGAGCCGACAATGGCAGAAGGAGCCGCCTGATCATGGAAAAATTCACCCGTCTGACAAGCGTTGCTGCCGCCCTGCCACAGGAGAACGTGGATACGGACCAGATCATCCCGGCCCGTTTCCTCAAGACCATCCGCCGAACAGGCCTGGGCGAGCATCTTTTTGCAGGCCAGCGTTACGATGCTGATGGCCGGGAAAATCCGGACTTCGTGCTCAACAAGCCGGCCTATCGCAAGGCCGGCATCCTGATCACGCTGGATAATCTTGGCTGCGGGTCATCCCGTGAGCACGCCCCTTGGGCCTTGCTGGATTTCGGCATACGCTGCGTGATCGCTCCCAGCTTTGCGGACATTTTTTACAACAACTGTTTCAAGAACGGCATCCTCCCGATCCGTCTTCCCCGTGAGCAGTGTCTTGCCCTGATGGAGGATGCCAGCCACGGCGAGAATGCCCGCCTGACGGTTGATCTGGAAAAGCAGGAAATCCATCGCCCGGATGGTGAGGTCGTGTCTTTCGAGATGGACCCGTTCCGTCGCCAGGTTCTTCTGGAAGGGCTGGATGATGTGGCCCAGACACTGAAGAACCATGAGCAGGCCATCCGTGAGTTCGAGGCCCGTCCATCCCGTGCCTGGGTGCCGTCCACGAAACAGCCGGGTCGCCCGCAGAGTGTCATTGGTAGCAAGGGAGAGCAGGCATGAGCGCAAGACAGAAAATCCTGCTGCTGCCGGGTGATGGCATCGGCCCGGAGATCATGGAGCAGGCCGTCAGGATCATCGACTGGTTGAAGGCCGAACGTGGCCTCGATGTTGACCTGTCGGAAGACCTCGTCGGTGGGGCCTCATTGGCGAAGCATGATGTGCCCATCCGGGATGAGGTGATCGCCAAGGCCAAGGCTGCTGATGCCGTACTGTTCGGCTCTGTCGGTGATCCTGCGTGGAAGGACGTGCCGTTTGACCGTCGGCCGGAGGTGGCCATCCTGCGCCTCCGCAAGGAGCTGAACCTGTACGCCAACCTGCGTCCGGCCAAGCTGTTCGACCCGCTGCTTTCCGCCTCTGCGCTGAAGCCGGACGTTGTGCGTGGGCTGGACCTGATGATCGTGCGGGAGACGGTCGGTGGCGTCTATTTCGGGGAGCCTCGTGGAATCGAGACCCTGCCGGATGGCACGAAGCGTGGCGTGAATACGGAAGTCTATACGACCGCCGAGATCGAACGTGTGGCCCGTGTGGCTTTCGACCTCGCCCGTCTGCGCAGTGGCCGTGTCTGCTCCGTGGAGAAAGGCAACGTCATGGAGAGCGGCCTGCTCTGGCGTGAGGTGGTCACGGACCTGCACAAGCGTGAGTATTCCGATGTGACGCTGACGCACATGCTGGCGGATAACTGCGCCATGCAGCTCGTGCGTGATCCTCGCCAGTTTGACGTGATGGTCACGGGCAACCTCTTTGGCGATCTTCTGTCAGACCTCGCCTCCATGCTGACCGGGTCTCTGGGGATGCTGCCTTCTGCCACGCTGGGCACGCCGGAAGGGTCGGACAGGCAGGCCGCCCTGTATGAGCCGATTCATGGCAGTGCGCCAGATATTGCCGGGAAGGGCATTGCCAATCCGCTGGCGCAGATCCTGTCTCTGGCCATGATGCTGCGTTACTCGCTGGATCGTGGTGCGGATTCCGAGCTGATCGAGCAGGCCGTTTCCAACGTTCTGGCTTCCGGGCTGCGGACGGCGGACATCGCTGCTGCTGGTGAGAGCCGTGTTAGCACGGCGGAGATGGGAGAAGCCGTGCTGAAGGAACTTCAGAAACTCGCCTGATCTCCGGGTGATTGTGCTATGAACTGCCATGCGCCCGCCTGTGTCTCACGGGCGGGCGTTTTTTTGAGATGATAAGAGGAACGACATGTCACTCGCTGCCGAACGGATGGGGCGTATCCTGCCAAGCCAGACCATCGCCATCACGCAGAAGGCCAGAGCCCTGAAAGCGGAAGGGCGGGATGTCATCAGCCTGTCTGCTGGTGAGCCGGATTTTGATACGCCTGATTTCATCAAGAAGGCAGCGATCGAGGCCATCCAGCGTGGCGAGACGAAATATACCGACGTTGCCGGCACGCCGGCTCTCCGCAAGGCCGTGGCAGAACGGCTGAATGCTGATTTCGGTCTGGATTACCGGCCGGAGGAAATCTGCGTGTCCACGGGGGGCAAGCAGGTCATCTATAATGCGATGGTGGCAACGCTGAATGCGGGGGACGAGGTTGTCATCCCCGCTCCGGCCTGGGTGTCCTACCCGGACATCGTGCAGCTGGCGGATGGCAAGCCGGTCATCGTGCCGACCACGCCCGAGACGGGCTTCCGCCTGACAGCCGAACAGCTCCGCAGGGCCATCACGCCCCGGACCCGCTGGCTGGTGCTGAATTCTCCCTGCAATCCGACAGGCAGTGCCTATTCCCGGGATGAGCTGAAGGCCCTGACGGATGTCCTGCTGGAGCATCCGCAGGTCTGGATTCTGACGGACGACATTTATGCGAAGCTGACCTATGAGGGGCGGGAAGCCTGCACGGTCGTGCAGGTGGAACCCCGCCTGCGGGAACGGACCCTGACGATGAATGGCGTCAGCAAGGCCTATGCCATGACGGGCTGGCGCATCGGCTTTTCTGCCGCCCCCGTATCCCTGACAAAGGAGCTGATCAAGCTGCAGGGGCAGAGTACAAGCAATGCCTGCTCCATCGCCCAGGCCGCCGCTCTGGCTGCCGTGTCCGGTCCGCAGGATTTCATTGGCGAGATGGTGGCTGTTTATCAGAAGCGGCGTGATCTCGTGGTGGATGCCCTTTCTGCGGTTCCGGGTCTCTCCTGTGCCCGGCCGGAAGGGGCTTTTTATGTGTTCGTGTCCGTACAGCAGCTTCTGGGCAGGCGCACGGCAGGCGGGCATGTGCTGGAAAGTGACGAAGATTTCGTCAAGGCCATGCTGGAGGAGGTCGGGGTGGCCGCCGTTCATGGCACGGCCTTCCTGCTGCCGGGTTATTTCCGGGTGTCCTACGCCACCAGCACGGAGCTTCTGGAAGAAGCCTGCCGCCGCATTGCCCGTTTCTGTGGAGGGCTGGCCTGATGTTCAGACCGTCCCGGCGTCTCGCCACATTGCCCACGCCAGCGACGATCGCCATGGCGGCCCGTGCCCGTGAACTGAAAGCGCAGGGCAAACCGGTCATTTCTCTGGCTCTGGGGCAGCCTGATTTTCCATCTCCTGCGGCAGCTCTTGATGGAGCCGTGGCGGAAGTGAAGGCTGGCCATACCGGCTATCCGCCCATTCCGGGGCAGAAGCCGCTGCTGGAGGCCGTTGCCGGGAAGTTCCGGCGGGATAACGGGCTGGACGTCTCGCTGGACCAGCTCATGGTCTGTAATGGTGGCAAGCAGGCCATTTTCAATGCGTTCATGGCCTCGCTTGATGATGGGGATGAGGTCATCGTTCCAGCACCATACTGGGTCAGCTATCCGCTCATTGCCCGGATGTTCGGTGGCGTGCCGGTGGAGATTGCCTGCCGGGAGGAAGACGGTTTCCGGCCCCAGGCCGAGGCCATCCGCAAGGCCATCACGCCTCGGACCCGCTGGCTCGTGCTGAATTTCCCCAACAATCCGACCGGTGCCATTCTGGAGCGGGACGATCTGGAGGCCATTGCCGCCGTCCTGCGGGAAGCTCCGCATGTCATGGTAATGAGCGACGAGATTTATGAGCACCTGACCTTTGATGGCAGGCATCATCTCTCCCTGCTCAATGTCGCTCCGGACCTTGCCGACCGTATCCTCATCATCAATGGCATGAGCAAGGCTTATGCCATGACAGGCTGGCGGGTCGGGTTTGCCTGCGGCCCGGTGCCTCTCATCAGGGCGATGATCAAGGTGCAGGGCAATACGACATCAGGCATCTGCACGCTGGCGCAGGGTGGTTCCGTGGCAGCCCTGAAAGAGGATATTGCCGGGGTTCAGGCCATGCGTGAGACCTACGAACGGCGGCGTGGGCTTGTGGTTGATGCCTTGCGGCGAATCGAGGGGCTGAGCTGTGCCCTGCCGCAGGGTGCTTTTTATGCCTATCCGGGGCTGTCTGCCCTGATCGGGCGGAAATCTGCCGGGGGGCGTCTGCTGAGTGATGACGTGGCCTTTGCGGAGGCCCTGCTGGAGGAGGCTCACGTGGCAACCGTGCCGGGTTCAGCCTTCGGCTATGGGCCGCATCTGCGCCTGTCCTTTGCGGCGTCTGACGAGGAACTGGAAGAAGCCTGCCGGCGGTTGGCAGGCTTCGTGCAGGGAATCACGGACTGACAGAGACGGGGGCCATGTCTGCTGCTGGCAAAGAATGGCCCCCCCTCCGTTTTCAGGGACGCTGGTTCCACTCATTCAGCAGGGTGATGACGGATTGCGGAGCCATCTGGCGGGCCGAACCGAGGGCGAGGGTGCCATCAGGGTTCAGCAGGCGGCCCTGGGGTGTGAGGATCAGGACCGTCGGGACGGCCTTGATGGTCACGCCATACTGCTGGGCCAGCTCCATGTTGGTATCAAGATGCCCGACATTGACGGGGACGATCACGAAGTGCTCGTCCAGCCACTGGCTGACGGAGGGAACGGCGAAGATGCCTGCAAGAATGCGGCAGTCCGGGCACCAGTTCCCTCCGAAATCCAGAAGGACACGCCGGTTGGTTCTGGCGGCGGTCAGGAAGGCTTCATGAACCTGTCTGGCGGCCAGGTCAGCTGGCGGGTAAGGCTCATGGGCGGGAGTGATGGTGGTCATTCTGCTGATGTCTGGCAGGGGAGCGGGTGCTGTTGGGGCTGGGCTGGCACCCTGCGCGACACCGGAGGAGAGGAGAAGGCCCATACCGGCAAGAGCCAGGGCGGAGTGGTAAAAACGCATGATCTCTCCTGAGACAGTGGGTTTGTGAAGAATTCGTTCCCTATTGTTAGCGGCAAGGTAACAACAGGACGTTAAACAGGCGGTGGACGCCGAGCTTTTCTTGATAAGCCATGAGGTCATGAATTAGGGTAGAATCTTGGGTTTGATAAGGCGATGGTGTGCTTGTGGTGAGACGGAAACGGCCAATTTTTTATACTGCTTCCCGCAAGGAGGTTTCAGTCCTTTCGACATTGGGGCGGATGGTCGTTCTGCTTGGGCTTACCTGTGGCCTGCTGCTGGTGGTCAGGTTCTACCAGCCTGCAACCCGTCTCATGCAACATGCTGTCAGCACGGCATTGTGGCAGCGGCTTTATGGTCTGTTTCATGTCGAAACGGCCTTGGGGCGTGAGCAGCTGATCCTGATCGGAATCGTCCTTTCCTGTTTCCTGCTTGCCCTGCTGATACAGCTTCTGGCCCTGTGGCTCATGAATCGGGTCCGCCGTCGTTAGGAGCCTTTCAGTGGGGAACGGATGAAGGCGGCCGAAGCGACGCAGAGCCACGAGAGGATAAGTAGCGTCCCCCCTGTCGGAGCCAGCCGTGCCGGGAACAGGATCCCGAAGCCATGCAGCGTGACAGGGATGCTGAACAGGCTGGTCCCCAGTGCCAGACCCGTGCAGCCGAAGGCGAGGCGTTGCGGGTGGAGGTAGCGGCTGGCCGGTGTCAGGGCACAGAGGGCGATGCCGTGCCAGAGGGCAATATCAGCAGCCATGTGCATCATGCTTCTGCCATTGGGGACAGGAAAGACCGTATCTGGCAGATGCGTGGCCGCAGCCTGACAGGCAACGGCCAGACTGGCATAGAGGGCTCCGAGACTGAACAGGCCTCTCAGCAGGAAGGCAGTTCGGGAAGAAATTGCCCTGTCATGATTCTGCATATTGATTATAACCCGGCTGAAAAGGAGATGCGGGCATTGTCTCAGCTGCCCGAGAGGATGAGAAGGGGGAACGTCGTATGAAATTTCGTTTTGTGGTTTGTGCAGGGCTGCTGTCTCTGGGGGGGTGTGGTCTCACGCCGCCTTCAGCTCCGCGGGTTCCGCCTTTGCCAAAGGGGCCTGTCACGCCCGTACCGAAGCTGGCTGCCGATGATGCCGTGCTGTTGCAGCAGATCAACCTGCGTGCTGCCTATATGAAGGCTGCGACCGATCTGGCTGCGTTGCATAGTGGTGATGAGCTCATCAAGGGGTTTGCGGCCCAACAGTCCAAGGATTACGACAAACTGCATGCTGATGCCCAGAAGGTGGCAACAGCCCATACGCTTTTATTGGTCGAGACGCAGTCTGGCATACAGCAGAAGCGTCTGGCCACGCTGGGCCGGTCATACGGGCGGCCTTTTGACAGGGCTCTGCTTTATGCGTTGACCCATGCTTCCACGGCACGGGAGAGGGCTGCGCTGGCACAGGCTAAAAAAAGTGGCAGCACGGCAGACATGAAAAGTCTGGCAGGAACAGCGCTGGACCTTCTAAACCGCAGCCAGGAACAGGGCCTGGGTCTGATTCGCCGGTGACGCACTTTGGCGTCATGGGGGCTGATGCGACCTCCTGTAATATGGCAGAAATTTGTCATATTTTTGACGTTTTATTGATGGTGTGTTAAAGGGCTAGTATTGAGAGTAGAAGACCTATCCTGATATCTTTCTGTACAAATGCCGTACCGGTTCTTGTCTTCCTGAGAGCAGGTGATGCTCCTGATGTACAGGAAAAAGGAAGAGGTTTTTCTGTTGTGACATATCATCAGGATCGACGAACCAGGACATGCAGAACGATTCGCCTTTGACTGAGAATTCTCTTCGCAAGGCTCTGGAAAAAATGGGGGGCGGGCCAGCTGCCGTAGAGGCCGGAGATGGGGCACCGGGCCATGGTTACAGGGGCCATTCTGCGCCCCGTGGCCGATCTGCTCAGCAGGTGGGGCGCCGCCGTCGTTTTTCCGGGGATGATACGGTTGTTGTGGAGCATCAGTCACTGGGGCGCCCTACGCAGAAGAGGGCTGCGAATCGTGTGATGGCTGCCTCAGAGGCCGGGCAGGAGCAGGAAAGGCTGAAGCAGAGCCTGCAAAGGGAAAGGCGTCGGGTTCATGATGTAGAGGCTGAGCTTGCTACGTTGAACAAGCGGATTCAGGCCGTGAATACCCAGATGACACATCTGCGCCTCCAGGTGGAGGAAGGCAGGAAGGCTCTCCAGCAGCGTGATGAGAGCATCCTGCGCCTGCGGGCCGAGCTGCATCAGGCCCGGGAGCATCAGGCACGTCGTGCTGCCAGCCCGACCAGGGCAAAGCCAGCCGCCCCTGCGGAGGTGGATGACGAGGGCCAGAAACCTGTGCAATGGTGGGTGGACTGATCAACCATGCCATGATGACTGCACGTTCTTCTGCCATGGCTGGGTTTCCGGCAGCCGGGATGGGGGCAGCGATGGTCGACAGGATATGGCACGGGGGGGAATGGCAGACGGCACATCCCCTCAAGATCGTTCATGTTGGGGACTTTTTTTTCAGCCTGAAGAAAAAGGCGCCGACCCAGTTCAGTGTGGGGGGGAAACTCTCCAATGGCCTGATACGGAATGGCCATCACGTCATCAATTTTCCTTACAGGGATGTTGCACGCTCCGGTGGCTGGTTTGGCAGCCGCAAGATGGGCCGCCATCATCTTTTCCGGGCGCTGAAGGAATTCGTGGCGTTCAGTGCGCCTGACATTCTTCTGCTGGGGCATGGGTACATGATTCCCCCTTTCGTCATTGAGGAGCTGCGTCAGCAGCAGCCCGGCATGACAGTGGTGCAGTGGAATGTTGATGCCCTGTTCGTGGAGAGCAATGCCAAAGACTTTGCGGCCCGGCATCAGGTGGTGGATGCCAGTTTCATCTCCACGGCGGGGCCGGTTGTCCGGCAGGTGGTAGGGGAGAAGGGGCATGTTGGGTATCTTCCCAACCCGGTGGATCGCAGTGTCGAACGGGGACAGGCTTTTGCGCTGTCATATCCGGAAGCGGATGTTTTCTATTCCTGCGGGAATCCAGCCCGGTTGCGGACCATTTGTGGACGGGACTGGAATATGGAGGAATTTTGCGAGACGCTGGAGGAGCGTCTGCCTCCATCGGTGCGTTTTGCCTATGCGGGGGTCCGTCGGCAGCCTTATGTCAGTGGAGCTGCTTATTCCCTTTTGCTGGAGCAGACAGCGATGGGGCTGAATATCAGCCGCAGGGCAGATTATTATCTCTACAGTTCAGACCGTCTTGCACAGATGATCGGCAACGGCCAGCTTGTCTTCATGGAGCGGCAGACAGGCTTCGACCGTATCTTCTCTGATCAGGAGATGGCCTTCTTCAGCAGTCTTGATGAACTGGTGGAGCTTGTCAGCCAGTACCACAAGGCGCCGACCCTTCGTAAGGATGCCGCCCGGGCGGGATGGCAGCGCTATCATGCTCTTTTCAATGAGTGCGCCGTGGCCGATTATATCATCGGCCAGACGCTGGGCACCCTGCCGGAAGAAGCCCATGCGTGGCGTCATTTGACCAACCTGTGAGGGAGAGGATTCCGGTTTCAGGAACTTTGTGTGATCCTGAAATCGGAGAACAGGGTCGTCCATCCGGCCAGCTCTTCTTCTTTTGAGCAGGTGTCCGGTGTTTTTGTGTTGGCGAAGATCATGCGCTGATCGGCGGTGGCAGCATCACCGAAATTGACGAACATGACCTTGAAGTCCAGCGCAGGATAGCGGGCAGCCAAGGCCTCTACCAGAGCTGTGAAATTGGCAGTGGCTGTATGGGCAGGACGATGCTGTCCGCCATAAAGATGACCATCCCGCCAGCTGCGGATGAACAGCACACGCCGGGACTGCCGGCAGAGCGCGTCAATTTCCTGGATCATGCCATGGAAACGGTGCCGTAAAAGAGGCAGCTGCTCATGGAATTTTTCTACGCTGGCCGGTTCTTCTTCCGGCTTGTCCAAACAGTTGTGGTAGGTGATCAGCGTATCCCGGCAGCGCAGGGCCTTGTGATGGCCATAGAGGCAGTTGGTGGAAAGCAGCCCGGCAAAACTGTTCTGGAAGAGTGAGACCAGAGTGTGGAATGGCACAAGAAACTGGTCGAAAAGACCAGGGCCAGGGCGGCCGAAGTATCTGTTGAGGGCCTGATTGACTGTCTCATCCCCACCCAGAGAGATGATGCTGTCAAACTGCAGGCTTTCTCCGCCCGGTTCGGGAGAGGGGCGTGAAAGGGCTGCGGCGATTTCTTCACGGAACTCGAACATCTGCTCGTCGGTCCGCCAAGGGTGGCGGTAGAGCGGTTCATAGCGGATGGCATCATGGATGGCCTGGTTCCTCATGGCCAGCTCATGATTACCGTGGCTGTGGGAGGGAAGGGTGTTCAACCCGCCTCTCAGATAGAAGAGCTGGCCACGTTCCGGGCTGAGGTGCTGTGCCAGGCCGCCATAGCCTGCCCGGAGAAAACGCTGGGTGTGTTCAACATGCTCTTCCCCGTATTTCTCGAACCGGACATCCAGATACCCAACGTGGGACAGGGCCTTTGCGTGATAGCCAACGCAGAAGGCCTGATGCATGGGGGCAATGAAAGGATCCTCTGGCGTGCCGCTGCCGGAGGAAATGTCATTGTCGATCTCTATGGTGATTTCCGGCATGAAATTGATGTGGCCATAGCGTTCGATGGCCTCAATCCAGGGCAGCTCCCAGCCGAAGACGGTAGGGAAGCAGTCATCCTCCAGGATAAGGATCCAGTCGCACCGTTTTTCTTCCTTGAGGTACCAGAGGACACGGTTGCGGTTCCACGAGATGCCCTTGTTGCGCCCGGTGACACAGGGAACATTCAGCTCCTTCAGCATGTCGGGCGTACCATCGGTGGAGCCATCATCCGCAACGACAAATTCGAATGTCGTGCGGGTATGACGGCGGATGCTGGCGATGACCTCCTTCAGGATGTCCTTGCGGTTATAGGTAATGATGCCGATGCCCAGTTTCCCGGCCATGAAATGCCTCGCCAGTCTGTCATTGAGTGAAAGGGAAGATGAAACCTGCTGTACCGGGGCCCTAGGGAAAGGCCCTCAGCACATCCCCGAGCAGCCGCCGGAAATCTTCTGCGTATGGGCCATCCCATCCTGTCCATGGCTTGGGGAAGCCGGAGAAATGCACGGCAAAGGGATTGGCCAGCCCGTCATCGTAAATTTTCTTCCACTCTGCCGGGAGGGTCTCACTGGCCTCGACACAGCCTGGCCCCCAGCAGACATTCCAGTTCTGGTGGATGAAATGGACCTTGCCATAGAAGATGCGGTTGAGGATGTCCTGGTCGCTCATCCAGAACAGAGTGCTGCACAGGTGGCCACATTCTTCCGCCTGCGCCTGGCTGATCTCGGCAATGTTGAAGACAAGAACGCCATTCTGGAAGTAATTGTTCGAGTCCAGCACACCAAGGGCCCCGCAGTGATAGTCCACCAGCGGGGGGCCCCCAGCAATGGCCTGCGGCAGGCGGAAACCGTTGGTCTGGGCCGGGATGAGGAGCAGGTCCCGCGTTGCACCGATCTGCGCCGTGGCGGGGATGCTGTAATAAAGCAGGCTGGGGCAGGCCCGCAGCAGTATGTCATCGCTCAGATAGACAATGCGGGAAAAGTTGGCGAACAGGGTTGGCACAGCAAGGCTGTAGAATGTCGTGCGGTCTGTCGTGTCGAGATAGGCCGGGTTGTATGTCTGCATCCATTCGGAGACATCCACGAAGTGGATCTGGGAGCGTCTGCCATCAAAAAGACGCCGGCCTGCTGTCATGGTTTCCTCCGGCAGGCCCTCATGCAGCATGTAGAGGGCAAGCCTCACTCCTGGCAGAAGGTTGTTGATCCCGGAGAGGATGGTAGCATACGCATTGGGTGCACTGTGCTCTGTCAGAGGCAAAGCGACAGGAATGAATTCTGCAGGTGGTGGAAGAACGGTTTGCATAAACAGGCCAGATTATTTAACAGACTCCTGTAGATAATAGGAGCATCCTGAAGGGTAGGCAACATGATGCTGGAAGGGCATGGGGTGGTAAAGGTGGCTTTTCATTATCTGGAGACAGCACATCAGGGTTGGCTGGCTGTCCGGCGCAAGGATCATGGAATCTGCCATGTCCGTTCCGACGAGATGACACGCCGGGATGAGGATGGTGAACCTCTTTATGTTCCCCTGCTGGCGATGACGCTCTCCGACCAGCCAGATTACGTCTTTCTTGTCATGGGCCCGGAAGGTGGGGAGCCTCCGCTCCTCTGGATCAGGCATTTCTCTTACAGGGGGGCCGTGCTGCCCTTCCGCCGTGTCGATATCGTGGGGCATGAGGGGCGCATAGGACTGCGGAACCTCCTGCGGTCCAGCCTGTGCTGTACAGCCCAGCCCTGGAACAGTCAGGGAGGTGTCAATGAGTTTCTTGGGGACTGCAGCCATCTGATGGGCTGGGAGCAGTTCCAGCTGCATGAGGTTGCGGCAACAGAGGAACTGCAACGCCTGGGCGAGGACATGGCTGCCCATTTCAGGATGTTCCCTTCAGCGGATGATCTGGAGCAGCTGATAGACACATATGAGGGGAGCCATCTGGTCTGGCTGCTGGATGCCATGATGCCGGTGGCGGCCTGGTCTGCTGTCCGTGAGGTGGGGCAGAGGCTGCTGGAGCGGCCTTCCCTGCGTGAGGCCCTGCTCCGTCAGGCGGGGAGCAGTCCGTGGAGGGATGGTTGGCAGTGTCTTGCCCGTTGGCTTGAGGACAGGGAGAGTTATCCTGCAGCCGAACGGGGCTGCCCGCTGGGGGATGACGTGCTGACATGGGGGCAGGCGGACGCACCGGCTGGCTTCATCCATGCGACCCTGCATGCGGCCCGGGCCAGCGTGAAGCCACGCAAGCGGGTCTGCATGATGTCCACGATCCGTAATGAAGGTATCTATGTTCTGGAATGGATCGCCTATCATCGGAGCATAGGGGTCGAGCATTTCTTCGTTTACAGCAACGACAACAATGATCGCTCGGACCTGCTTCTGAAGGCCCTGCATGATGAGGGGGTCATCACCTTCATCGAGAATCCCGTCCAGCCAGGGATGTCCGCCCAGACGAAGGCTTACGGGCACGGGTTGAACGTGCTGCCGAACATTCTGGATTATGAGTGGTGCTTCATTCTGGATGGAGATGAGTTCATCACGCTGGCACCATCCTACCGGACGGTGGGTGAGTATCTTCAGGGCTTCTCCCGCTGGGAGAGTGATGCCATCGCCCTGAACTGGAAGTTCGTGGCTTCCGAGGTCAACCGGGATGGGCTGGCGGACCTGGTCCGGCCGTTGACACAGCGGAATCGTGACATTGTCTCCCGTGGTGGGATCGGTGAGGGCTGGCGGCTGGTCAAATCTGCCGTGCGGCCCGGTCGGGCCATACAGTCCCGGCCGCATCATCCGGTCTGGCTGCAGGCAGACAGATTCACATACAGGCTGTCAGATGGGTCCATTCACAGTTACCGCAATCCGCCCCCCGGCATCGGAGCGGACCCTGCTTTTGCTGACGGCGGTCATTACGAAGATATTTACATCTCCCATTACTACTACAAGTCGATCATTGAATGGGTCTGGAAATATGCCCGGAACAGCGGGCTGGACGGTGCCATGTCCTTCGGTGTGGAGCGGTACGCCGACTATTGGGCCAATGCCTTCATCTGCCAGATGAATGACCCGCATGAGGGGCAGAATGAAAATGTCCTCAACCGTGCTGATGGACTGCTGGAAGAAATGGTGAAGCTGCGGAGCATCACCGCCATTGCACAGGCCGAGAACATCGTGCGCGAAACCTGGCAGGAGCGGCTCCTAGCCCTGCTGGACATGGTGGAGGAAGCTGACGTGGCCTCCCGCCTGAAGGAGGAGTGGCGTTATGTCCTTGATCCTCTGGTGGAGGAGCGGCTTGGCAGCATTCCGCTGCATCAGGTGTAACAGGGAAGGGCCCTCCAGGACTTGGAGGGCCCTTTGTTCATGGGGCGTGCAGGTGGCTGCCTGTCTGGTGCCAGTTACTGCACATGTTCGTGGAATTGCGCTGCACGCAGGTGGCTGCGGTTATAGTCCAGTTCGCTGTGATTCAGCTGAAGGCCGATCTCCATGGAGTAGGGGCTGATCTGCGGATTGTTGCCTGTCGGCACATCAATGAACCGCAGTGGCGTGCTGCTGTGGCTGACAGAGACGGTTGGAGGCAGCTTCACTGTTTCGGTAAAGACTTTTTTGTCCACGATGGCCCCATCCTGAAGGATGGCCACGAAATAGGGAACCGTCACACTGTCGCTGCTGGTGGCAGGGCCACGTTCCAGCTGGAGGTTCAGGCTGACACGAACACGGGTCATGGGCCGTTTCTGTGCATCCTGCGGGCCAGTACGGCAGTCTCCCTGAACACCCAGAATGTGGGTGGAGGTCAGGCGGTGGGCGGCATCAAGCCCTTTTCCATCATAAGTGATGCGGTCCGCCACCTGGCCGGGAACATCGAACCTGGGGCAGGCCGGAGCGAAGGTATGGGTGGTATCCGCCTCCTCGCACCCGCTGAGAAAACCAGCCAGCATGAGGGAGCCGAGGCCCGCTGCAAGGCGGGGAAAGATGCGGGATGAGGGGGAGAATGCAGGCATCGGACTCAGAAAACTCCACAAGAAAATGGCGCAGGACATTGCAGCAGACGGCAATACGGACGATATAGAGGCCCAGAATGGTGGTGCAGGATAGCCCATGACCTTGCATGGAGCACCACCGGACCGTTCAATATCGTATCGTTCATCGCCTGCCTGGGGAAGATTATGTCAGAACAGACGACGCCTGTAACCTCCAACTCTGCCGTCCCCGGAGCAGATTCGGCCACTGGCAAGCCGCCACTGAAGATTCTGCTGGCTGGACCACGCGGTTTCTGTGCCGGGGTGGATCGTGCCATTCGGGTGGTCGAGGAGGCTCTGCGCCGTTATGGGGCACCCGTCTATGTCCGCCATGAGATCGTGCATAATCGCACTGTCGTGGAAGGGCTGGAAGCCAAAGGTGCCATCTTTGTCGAGGAGCTGGATGAGGTGCCAGAGGATGGTCACGTCGTGTTTTCAGCCCACGGCGTGCCCAAATCCGTTCCGGCAGAGGCGCAGCGCCGCAATCTGCTGTACTTGGATGCGACATGCCCGCTTGTCTCCAAAGTGCATCGTGAGGCTGAGCGTCATTTCGCCGGGGGTGGCCCGGAGCAGCGCCATATCCTGATGATCGGTCATGCCGGGCATCCTGAGGTGGTCGGCACCATGGGGCAGCTGCCGCCAGGGGCTGTTACGCTGATCAATGATGCGAAAGAAGCGGCCGAGGTCCAGCCGAAGGACGTGGACCGTCTGGCCTTCATCACGCAGACGACCCTGTCCGTCGATGACACGGCAGAAATCGTGGACATCCTGCGGTCCCGTTTTCCCAACATCGTGGGGCCCCGCCGGGAGGACATCTGCTACGCCACGACAAACCGTCAGATGGCCGTGAAGGAACTGGCTGCGGAGTGTGATCTGGTCATCGTCATCGGCTCACCGAATTCTTCCAACTCACAGCGTCTGCGGGAGGTGGCCGAGCGGTCTCTGGCCAAGCGGGCCCTGCTGGTGCCAAAGGTTTCCGACATGGACTGGAATGAGCTGGAGGGTGTCAGGACGCTGGGCATGAGTGCCGGTGCGTCCGCTCCGGAGAGCCTTGTGCAGGAAATGATAGAGCAGCTTTCTGCCCGTTATGACGTGACAATCGAGGAGCGTATCGTGAAGGAGGAAAACATCAATTTCCGCCTTCCCCATCCGCTTTCGGATGCGGTCTGATCGCTCATGGCGGTTTATACGGACCTCCAGGAAGGGGATTTGCGGGGCTTCCTGTCACTTTATGACATAGGGGAGCTTCGCTCTTTCACCGGGATTGCGGAAGGAATAGAGAACAGCAATTTTCTGGTGAAAACCACTCAGGGGCGCTTCATCCTGACGCTGTTTGAAAAACGCATGAAACCGGAGGAGCTCCCGTGGTTTCTTGGGCTGATGGCGCACCTGGCGGGAGAGGGGATAGCCTGTCCGCAGCCTGTCGTGGCGAAAGACGGGGTGGCTCTGCGCCAGCTGGCAGGTCGGCCTGCCATTCTGGTCAGTTTTCTGGAGGGGCAGTCTCTGGAGGTGGTAACCCCGCAGGCCTGTGAGCAGGTCGGGCGGAGTCTGGCACGTCTGCATGAAGCCGGGCTGGGTTACAGGGCCGAGAGGGCCAATGCTCTGGCACCGGAAGGTTGGGTTGAGCTGTTCTCCCGGTGTACGGATGGTGGTGATGAGGCGGTGAAAGCCCTGATGGCGGAGGTCCGCACAGCTCTTTCAGCGCTTGTGGCAGCGTGGCCGGAGGCCGGGTCTCTGCCTCGTGGGCAGATTCATGCTGACCTGTTCATGGATAATGTCTTTTTCCAGAATGGTCATCTCTCTGGCATCATTGATTTCTATTTCGCCTGTACGGACTTTCTTGCTTATGACCTGGCCATCTGTCTGAATGCCTGGTGTTTTGAGGACGAACGTCATTACCGGGAGGACAGGGCTGAGGCACTTTTGCGCGGGTATGAACAGGTTCGCCCGCTGAATGCTGCCGAACATCAGGCCCTGCCGATTCTGTGCCAGGGAGCGGCCATGCGGTTTCTGCTTACACGTCTGTATGATTGGGTGCATACGCCAGAGGGGGCTTTGGTAACCAAAAAAGACCCTTGGGCCTATCAGAGACGGCTGCATCATTTCCGGAAGGCAGGCCATGTCTGACAGGGCGGAGAAAGGGGACGCAGCTCCCAGCACGCAGGTGGATATCTGGACGGATGGAGGCTGCAAGCCCAATCCTGGGCCAGGTGGCTGGGGTATCCTGTTCCGTTGTCAGGGTCATGAGCGCACCATGAAAGGCGGGGCGGCGGAAACGACCAACAACCGCATGGAGCTTACGGCGGCTGCCGTTGCTCTGGAAACGCTGACACGCCCCTGTGTGGTCAATCTTTACACGGACAGTGAGTATCTGCGGAATGGCATCACCCGGTGGCATACGGGCTGGGTACGGCGCAACTGGCGCAATGCATCGGGAGACCCTGTGGCCAACATGGATTTGTGGCGGCGTATCCTGGAGGCAGCCAAGCGGCATCAGGTGGACTGGCACTGGGTAAAAGGTCATTCCGGGCATGCAGAAAATGATCTGGTCGATCAGCTGGCGACTGAAGGGCGGGAAGAGCTGGAAGCCGGTTCTGCTGCCGGGGATTGACGGTATTTGGAAGATTCTTGCCGAGAAATCTTTTCTGGGGCTTTACCTGTCGGGGGAGATTGGCTAGACAGGCTCCAGCTGATCCCGAATAGCTCAGTTGGTAGAGCAAGCGACTGTTAATCGCTGGGTCGTAGGTTCGAGTCCTACTTCGGGAGCCAGCCTTTCATTCAGGTCCGGGCCATATGGCTGCGGGCCTTTTCTGTATCCGGAGCGGATACGGGTGAAATTATTTTCTAATTTGCTGAAAAAAGGGGCTTTACCTGCCGGAGGAGATTGGCTAGATAGGCTCCAGCTGATCCCGAATAGCTCAGTTGGTAGAGCAAGCGACTGTTAATCGCTGGGTCGTAGGTTCGAGTCCTACTTCGGGAGCCAGCCTTTCATTCAGGTCCGGGCCATATGGCTGCGGGCCTTTTCTGTATCCGGAGCGGATACGGGTGAAATTATTTTCTAATTTGCTGAAAAAAGGGGCTTTACCTGCCGGAGGAGATTGGCTAGATAGGCTCCAGCTGATCCCGAATAGCTCAGTTGGTAGAGCAAGCGACTGTTAATCGCTGGGTCGTAGGTTCGAGTCCTACTTCGGGAGCCAGCCTTTCATTCAGGTCCGGGCCGTATGGCTGCGGGCCTTTTTCATGCTTCCCATAAAATAAAACAGCATGTTGTGGTTCTGCCAGTTTCTGTCTTATCGTATGATAAGGGTGTGGAATAATGCATGATTGAAGGGCACGAACAGAGCATGACAGGCACCGTACAGACGCAGGGTTCGCAGAGCATCAATTATGCGACGGTGACGTGGGACCAGCTGCATCGGGATGCCCGCCTTCTGGCCACGGAGCTGATGCGCAAATATCGTCCGTTTCGTGGCATTGTGGCCATCACGAGGGGAGGGCTGATTCCAGCGGCCATTCTGGGGCGGGAGCTGGGATGCCGTCTGATCGAGAGCGTGTCTGTCGTCAGTTATGCAGGTGAGGAAGGAACCCAGCAGGAACCAAAGCTGCTGAAAGCCCCGGAAGCCGCAGGTGATGGGGAAGGGTTTCTGATCGTGGATGATCTTGTGGATTCGGGGGTGACGGCCCGTTATGTGCGGGAGATGCTACCTAAAGCTGTTTTTGCCTGTTTGTATGCCAAGCCGGATGGGCGGCCCTGTACCGATCATTTCGTGACAGAAGTGCCGCAGGATACGTGGGTTCTCTTCCCATGGGACATGGCGCCGCAGTTTGTTGCGCCGCTGAACCGCAGTCACAAGGCGTAATTTTTTGAAAAAACACTTTTTTCATACAAGAAAGTCCCTTGCCTGTACGGTGAAGTCCCTTTAAGAAGGCATCACGTCGTCGGGGCGTGGCGCAGCCTGGTAGCGCGCCTGTTTTGGGTACAGGAGGCCCCCGGTTCGAGTCCGGGCGCCCCGACCACGTCATGCAGCAAGGCAGGAGCGCCCTTAGCTCAGCTGGATAGAGCAACAGCCTTCTAAGCTGTGGGTCGCTGGTTCGAATCCAGCAGGGCGCACCATTATGCCGCCTTGTAGTGTCGCTCCGTTGCAGAGTAGTCTCCCTATAAAATATCCGTTGGGCTCATGTAGTTCTGGCCTGTCGCCTGCATGCAGGTGCGGGTGGTGGATGTGCGTTACATAGTAAAATCTGTCCATAATGTGCTTCTGGCTGCCCTGAAGAGGAAGCGGGACGTGATGGTGCGTAAGCATATTGTTATCTGGATAAGAGATGGAGGTGCGAAGGAAGGTTGAAGCAGGGACGTGGTGGTCTATTATCATTATGTTTTTTTTATTTAGTACATTATTCTTTACTGTTTTTTGTTAACAAATTTCTTTCATGAAAGGGGATGTTTACATTTTTTCTGCCCTGTTATAACTTGCTTCATAACCTGATGTAATGAGGTGTTACCATGAGTGAGAATCGTTTGCAGCGTCTTTGGGTCATGGACTGGTTCGGTCATGTGATCGATCAGCCTTCAGAGGGTGGTCCACTGATCCGCGATTATCTTTCTCCGGGGGCTTATCCGGACACGTTTGTATTGTCTTCCTGGCCGCTGAAAACGCCGGCCCGTGTCATGTTCCGCCATACGTCGAGCGTTGCCCAGAACCTGCCGGATGCCCAGTTCGTGGCTGCAGGTGAGAATCTGGTCGCTCTTGAAGACCAGGATTCCGGCACGTTCTTCTCGATCAATCCGCGCAATAACGATACACACTGGAATTCTCCGGCTGTTTATGACTGGGAGCGCTTCATCCTTCTGACCAAGGAGATGCTGGATGGCTTTGCCGTCCTCCAGGATCGTTCTTATGGTGAGGTGCAGATGAGCGGGCATCCGGTTCCTGCTCTGGTATGGCCTTCCGTTGCTGAGAATATCGGCAATTTCGCCTGGCTGGGTGGGTTTGCCTTCTCCATCACGCGCAATCTGGAGAATCTGGCCAAGATTGGTGCGACTGCGCCGGGTAAATCTGTGGATGTGACCCTGGTCAGCCCGCATGGTGATATTGCCAAGCTGTCCATTGTTCGTTCAGAGAAAGAACTGTAAGAAATTTCGTCCCATCCCTCCTGCGAGGGATGGGATTTTTTACGTTAGACAGAACTGTCATTTGCGAGCCAGAGAGTTTCAGGCGAAGAAATTTCAAGTGGATTTGATGCTGTTTTTGGGGAAATGAGTGATGTCCGGGGACGTTTTGCCTTACTCATTTGATAAAGTCTGGTTCATGGACTGTTTCGGGCACGTTTTGTGCTATGCGCCGTATCGTAAGGTGCTGGCGCGGGTTCCGTTACAGGGTTCTTTTCTGAGTGGGTTCGTGGCAGGTCCCTGTCCTTTTCCTAATAATTTCATACCGCAGTGGCGTAATATTTTTAACAGCCTGGTTGAGTTGCCTCCGTTCAGGATATGCCCACAGGATGGGGGGCTGGTAGCCTTACATAATGAAAAGACAGGTCATTACCTCAGCATAAATCCGTCGAACAACAAGACCGCTTTTTCTCCGGTTATCGCCGACTGGGAGCTGTTCTGCCCTCTTCGGTATGATGTTTATGTGGGGCTGCTCGTTGTTACGGACCCCGGCATGGCCGAGATTTTCTGTGAAAATGACGAACGGGAGGTTTCGGGGCTTTATTTTCTGGGGCCGGGTGACAATAAGCCGTTTGTTGCCAGTTTTGATAGAAAACGCATTGGTTTTCTGGAGAACCTTTCTACATTTGCGAGAATAGGTCGCCTGAAAAAGGGAGAGACTGCAAAGTTTCTTTTCAGGGGATTTATATCCGGGAAAGAGTACATCATGCGCATCACGCGCCTTAAAGAGATAGCGTTCTGAGGGGCATCATGTTTGTTTCCCGCTACAATACTTATCTGGCCGTTATCGATCGTGAGATCGTACAGAAATTTTTATGCACCTATTACGAGGATGATGCCCCACCGGCTGCAACAGAAGACGATATTGAGGCTGCGGGGTTTGAGGTTCATCGGCAGGTTGTTACGCGCGTTGGATTTTACAGGAAGGGGCAGGGCTACCTTTCTGCCAGACCGGATCTGTCCAACGGGTACAGCAATGTCATGCAGGATCGTGAGACGTTTCGCCTGATTGATCCTTCAATCCTGCCACCTCCTGTGCCGGAAATGCCAGAAGAAGCCCACATTGCTCACAAAATCCACCAGATCGGCATTTTCCCCAAAGAACCGGGCGTCTATCCGGAAGCATTCATAGAGAACAGAAATAACATTGTCGCCCTGAATCAGAATTATACATTCTATTTCTGGTCGGAAGGTGGCTATTATGACATCGAGGAATTCATACAGAAGCACTATGGTGAGGAAATACTGAAATATTACAGGGCGATAAGTCCTGATTATCTGGCTGCCAGAGCTGACTTTTTCCGCTACCTGTGCCTGTACGCCATCGGTGGCGTGTATCTCGATCTAAAAACCGCCATGTCATATCCTTTGGACTTGGTCGTGAGGCCGGAAGACCGGTTTCTGCTGTCATTCTGGTGCCATGGTGCCCGTCCGCATACGGAAATCGAGCACATCCCGTATGGCGAGTACGAACAGTATTACATCATCTGTGCCGCGGGTCATCCGCTGATGCGCCGTATCATACAGCAGGTCCTGTGCAGTATTGCCCTCTACAAACGTCCCATTCATGGGACAGGGGCTTATGGCATCCTGCGGGTTACAGGGCCTCTGCTTTATTCAATGATCGTGCATGAATACCGTGACCGGTATGAAGATATTGTGAGGCAGATTCACAGTTTCTCCAACGGGATCGAATATACCATCTTTGATGATAACATGGCCCATCATGAACATGTGGGGAAGGATACGCATTACAGCCGGAGGGAGTCGAACATCATCAACTCCGAGATGCTGATCTGATCCCTGTGTGACGATGTGATGTAGAGGAGATGGTGCCCGTGACGATGATTCAACCTGTGCGCCGTATTTCCAGAGGCCTGCGGATGCTGCTGGCCGGGATTGGCCTTTCTCTTTCATTTTGCGGTGGCGTGACGGGCGCCAGAGCCGATGATTACTCCCTGTCATCTCAGGACAGCATTTTCTTGAGTGATCTGGAGCATCGAACCTTCAACTGGTTCTGGGAGACGGCCAATCCCAGGAATGGTCTGGTGCCGGACCGTGCTCCCCTGCCACATGGGGCTGCCAGTATTGCCAGTGTAGGATTTGGTCTGACAGCTTATGGTATCGGGGTGGAGCGGGGTTATATCACACGGCAGCAGGCCGTGGAGCGGACCCTCCTGACCTTGCGGTTTCTGGCGGCGTTGCCACAGGGTGATGAGGCCAGCGGTACGGCAGGAACCCACGGCTTCTTCTATCATTTTCTGGACCCGGAGACGGGGCTGCGGGTGGCAGACTGGTCGGAGCTATCCAGCATAGATACGGCACTGCTGATGGGCGGTGTTCTGTTTGCACAGTCCTATTATGACAGGTCCGACAGGCAGGAAGCTGAAATCCGGACACTGGCCGAGACATTATACGGTCGGGTGGACTGGCAGTGGATGACCGGTGGCAAAAGCCCTTGGCTGAGCATGGGGTGGATGCCGCCGGGTCATTTCCTGTCTTCACAGTGGACAGGATATAATGAAGGGCTGATGCTGTACCTGCTGGCTCTTGGGTCTCCGACACATGCCCTGCCTGCTGAAACATGGGATCGCTGGACGGAAACTCACAAGGGGCAGCAGGGGAGTTTTTATGGGCGTGACCTGCTCAATTTTGCTCCCCTGTTTGGGCATCAGTATAGTGAATGTTGGGTAGATTTCCGCGATATTCTGGATAAGGCAAGTCGGCAGCGTGGTTATAACTACTTCCAGAACAGCCAGAGAGCGGTCTACGCACAGCGGGAGTATGCCCGCCAGAATCCGGGACATTGGAAGGATTATGGTTCAGACATCTGGGGGTTGACGGCTTCGGATGGACCGGGGGATGCCTACAGGGATGTTGATGGTCAGCGGCGTCATTTTCTGGCGTACAGCGCCCGTGGGGCCGGACGGGATTATGTGTTGGATGACGGCACGATTGCGCCTACGGCAGCAGGTGGGTCTGTAGCTTTTGCGCCAGAAATTGCCTTGCCGGCACTTCAGGCCATGAAGGCCCGATACGGTAGTCGGGTTTATAACCAGTACGGTTTTCTTGATGCATTCAATCCCAGTTTTTCTGATGGGAAGGACGGTTTCTGGGTTGATGGCCAGCAGCTCGGGATTGACCAGGGGCCCATCCTGCTGATGACCGAAAACCTTCGTAGCGGGCTGGTCTGGAATGTCATGAAGAAGAACCCGTTCCTGCAAAGGGGGCTTCAGCAGGCAGGATTTGAAAAACGTTAGTCTGCCCTGTCAGACGAGTTTTATGGACTCTTCCAGCAGGGAGGAGGCTGATGGTGGCCTGATCCCTGCTGAGGCCTGCTGTATGATGAAGGTTTCAAATCCAGCCCGTACAGCATGACGGGCTGAGGCCAGAACGCAGACATCCAGCGCTACGCCGCACAGAAAAACCCGTGTGACGCCAAGGCCGTTCAGCAGGTCTGTCAGGCCAGTGCTGCGTCCGCTATCGTCATGAAAAGCAGAGTTTGAGTCCGCATCGGTTGCTGTTCCTTTGCGGATGATATGGGTAATGCGTCGCTGGTCCAACCCCCCTACCAGAGCAGCGCCGTCTGTCCCGGCAATGCAATGGGCAGGCCATGGGCCGTTCTGCTCTTTGAAGGAACAATGGCCCATGGGGTGCCAATCCTGGGAAGCGACGACGGCCCTGAAATTCAGATGGCTGAGGCCATTGATGGCGTGCAGAAGGTCATGCCCGCCGGGAACGGGGAGGGCGCCGCCGGGCATGAAGTCATTCTGCATGTCGATGATCAGCAGTGCATCTTGGGCGCTTATGCCATGAGGCAGCAGGATGTGGCTGTTCATGCTTTGCCAGAGGGTTTCATACGGGTGACCAGAAGCTGGTTGATGCGGAAACGTTCGACATCCACCACCTCAAAACGGAAACCGGCCACCTCGACACGGTCTGCCTTGCGGGCCATACGGCGCAGACGATGGGTGATGAAACCGGCAATGGTGTCAAACTCGGAATTGTCATGGAAGAGGGGGATATCCAGCTCCCGGATAACATCCAGAATGGGAGCGGCTCCGTCGATGAGCCATGAATCAGCATCACGGCGGACGATGGCCTGCTCTTCAAAAGGATTGGCCAGTCCATCCATCAGGGCACCCATGATGTCTTTGTACGTGATCAGTCCGACAACCAGCCCATATTCATTGAAGATGAGTGCAAAACCGGCGCCATGCGTATCAAATTGGGCCAGTGTCTCCCACAGGTTCAGCGTATCGGGCAGGGAGAGGACATCCCGGCGCATGTTGAATATCTGTTTGGGAGGGGCCTTCTGCGGGTCGGTCAGTGTGGTGGGTTCATCAACAACAGCGACCAACACATCTTCCGCACGGATGGAGCCGACAACCCTGTCCAGCGATCCATCGCAGAACGGGTAACGGGAATAGGGGCGGACCCGCACCTTGTCGCGCTGGCTCTCCAGACTTTCATTGACATCCAGATAAACGATTTCGTCCCGAGGTGTCATGGCAGATGTCACGGAACGGTTTTGCAGGGCCATGACATTCTGGATCATCTGATGTTCCTGCTCCAGAAGAACGCCGGAGGCCGTGCCTGCGGCAAGAATGGCCCGGAGATCTTCTGGCGTGACGGCCTCTACCGTGGCCGTGGCCGGGATGCGCAGCAACCTCAGGATCAGGTCGGCAATATGGGAGAAAAGCCATACGGCTGGATAGAGGAGCTTGAGGATGAGGGCAGGGAACCAGCCTACGGCCAGAGCAATCCTGTCCGGTGCGTTCATGGCCGTGCGCTTTGGCAGAAGGTCAGCAAAGAGAACGAACAGCCCGGTGACAAGGATGAAGGAGCTGAAAGAGCCGACCTTGTCTGCCAGAGGTGCCGACAGGCCCAGATGGTGCAGGCCCTCGGCGAAAGGTTCACTCAGCAGGGCATCTCCCACCACACCGCCCAGAATACCGACGGCATTGAGGCAGATCTGTATGGCTGTCATGACCTGCCCGCTATTGCGTCGGAGGCGCAGAAAAGCACGGGCCCTTTTGTCGCCTTCTTCAGCCAGGGCACGCATGCGGGTTTCCCGTGCTGCGGCGAATGAGATTTCAGACAGGGAGATGAGAATGGAGACACCGATGAGTACGACCGTAACGAGGAGGCCGACAATCAGCATGATGAAGGGATGATGACTGGATGATGTGGTGGGCATGCGTTCTCTCTATGGCCACCCCGCCAGGGCCAAGGCGGCAATTATCGGCGGCATGATAATGCAGTTGGGGCAGGTTTCAATTGCTTTGTGTGAGGAGGATGGAAAATAAATTTATCATGCCGGGTTAGTAACGTTCAAAAATCCTGTCTCTTCTGCAGGGGGCAGACCATTTTGAGGAAGCATCTTGGAAATTATTACGAAACCCTTTATAAGATCGAAGGTTTGATTCAATGAGGTTGTGATGAGTACCTTTCCAATAGTTGTTTCATTTGACAAAAAATATTTGATACCGGCTCTTGTCACAATCAAGTCCATACTTGACCATTGCTCAGATACCAGCAGGATCGAGTTTTTTGTTTTATATCGGAATCTCGATACGACACTCATACGGCTCACAGAACAGGTTGTTGCCTCTTTTGGAAGCGTCATATCATTCATTGACTGTTCGTCTTTCATGGAAAGCCTGAATTTTGCCAATAATGAAAATCGGCCACTGGAGACTTATGTTCCTTTATTCATCCCGACGATTTTCAAGGGATATGAGAAGGTTCTGAGCATTGATGTTGACATGCTGGTGCGGGATGATGTGTTGAAAATCATCAACGAGATCCCTCAGAATAAAAAATTGGGAGGGGTTCGCTGTCTGATCCGTAATCATAGAAAATATGAAGATTTTGGAGATTTCAATAAATTCAGCCGTAACATGCTGGGAATAAACAACCCTTATTTTTATGTGAATAGCGGTCTCATTCTCTTCAATATGGACGCCATAACAGATGCAGATGCAGCCTACTGCATAGAGTGCATCAAGAAGAAATGGCTTTTTTATGATGAGTCAATACTCAATCATGTCTTTAAAGATTCTCTTCATCATTTCAGCCAGAGCTGGAACCTTTATGCAGAATATCTTCATACAAATTATCTTGAGTTTGAATATAGTATGCAGGAGCAGGTGAAGAAGGCGCAGGAGGATGCGTCAATTATCCATTATGTCGCTGATACCAAGCCCTGGGATCATCCGGCTCCTGACACGACTGATAAATACAGGCTGGAATATCGTGCCCTGGTGGCGGCGGTGAAGGATGAAATCAGGAATATCTTGCCCAGGACCATCTGTGGCGTCATGTGGAACAGGGTTGACAGAGCCTGACGGATGAATCCGGGGCTTATGTGAAGGGGAAAATTGGGGCGGTCCGGTCCGCAGGTATCTGTCAGTGTCCCGCCCCTCAGGGGGGGGCGGGACACGGTTTTATTCAGGGCTGGCAGCCTAGCGTATCCATGTATTCTTTCATCCGTTCTACTTTCTCTTCTGAAGAGAAGCCCCAGAAATGAACGAGGCCCAGACGCCTGTTATGTGCAGGGCCCTGATAGGCGGTGAATGACGTCAGGGCATTGGAATTGACTCCGTTCGTCTTGATGGCCAGATAGTTATAGGCCTCCTGGTCGGCCCAGCCATTGAATGAGCGCCCGAATTTGAAGACCAGATTGGTAACCAGATGGCGGATCTCATTGATGAAACGGCGGATTGTATCACTTTCCGTATTGGGGAAAAGGATTGTTCCCCCGTTGATGCCTGGTGTGAAGCGCCCCGGAATATCATCCATCGAGAACAGGGAGGATCCCACTGGAATGTGGGATTGTATCGGATGGAATTCTTCAGCCGGCGAACATATCTTGCCGCTTGAAAGACCACGGATCAGCAGGGGTTCCAGAGGATTGTCTATGATGATGTCCGGGTCCAGATACAGGAGCGGCTGATAACCTGCAAAAGTTTCCTTGTCCGTTATTTCGTATTTGGAGCAGACAAAGGAAAGGAAGTCCTGTGGGTACAGGTTGTGAATGATGAGGTTATCCGTATATTCTTTTTTCCCTTTAAAAAGATTGTCTATGTAGGCTTGGTCCTTGTCTGTCATGAGGATGATCGGCCCGGTGAATTTCCCCATTTTCCGCAGTGAGACAACGCACATCTTGCATTGCTGCATGACGGATTCTTTATTGTAAGCCGTGATATAGACGGCAGGATTGTAGAAATAGAGCGTTTCACGCTTCCATCCGTCAAAATAGAGCGTGATGTTGTATTTGTTCCAGTATCTGAAAAGCTGATACCGCATGTCGACATCAAAATGGTTGATCTTCAGTTTGAAGACGTCAACGGCTTCGATGTCTTTCCCATCAATGATTGTCTGTGTTTTGGGAATGACCCACCTGTTGGTGAGGAGGTGCCTCAGTATGTCAATTTCTCTCTGCGAAAGCAGCAGGAAGCCTTCCCAGAAGGAGGGATGTTCCCTGGAAAAAGAAAGTGTATGACAGTCAAAGCACAGGAAAAGCCCGTTCTTGTCCCGCAGGTTCCAGACACGGACGTCAGAATTGAAGGTTATTTCGATATCATCGACATGATAGGGGGCAATCTCTTCGCCCTGTGGGATGAATGTATAATTTGCGCCGACATCATCTTCGTGAAGTTCAAGAGCGAAAGCGTCGGTAGGGAAGTGGTCCTCCAGTTTGGAGCAATAAAGGGCTTTACTTGTGGCATCCTGTCGAACGATCTGGAAATCCCATGTTAGAAAATACCTTTTTTCACCCACTGTGTTAACCTCCGGAAACTCTTGGCGAAATTCCGTATAGAAGGGACCTGTAGGAAAGTCTATCCATTTGATGTTATTTTAAATAAGTATTAGGCATAAATCATAAATAAGAAAATAACTTTTTCTTGAGTAAATAAAATACAAGAAATTGTCATGTAAGGCATTTTTCGCAATTTGATGAAAATGAAATAGATTTATAATAAAATAATTAATAGTTTAATAAAAATTTTAACTTTTTTCACTTCATATTCCACCATTGTGGCAGGCTTTATTTTTATTGTACTTTGCAAGCCTGCCACTTGATGTCTGCTTCAGTCTGTCTCGGCCAGCCCGACCATGCCGCGCCACCCCATTTCATCAAGCGTGCGAATGTTCAGCTCGTGGGCTTTTTTGGCTTTGGAGCCAGCTTTTTCTCCCAGTACGACCAGTGTCGTGCGACGGGAGACGCTGTCTGTCACCTGTGCGCCCAGACGTTCGGCAATGGCCTTGGCTTCGGCTCGGGACATGGTGGTGAGAGACCCCGTGAACACCATGACCTGACCAGCCAGAGGCGCTGGACCCTCGTTATCAGCATCAGGACCGGTCTCCTCGCTGATGGTCAGGGAGGGGGTGAGATCATCCAGCGCAGCCCGGTTATGTTCCTCATCGAAGAAGGCGGCAACTTCTTCAGCAATGGCAGGGCCGATGCCCATGATGGCACTCAGGGCGGTCCGTTCTTCGCTTTCGGGCCTGATGGCTGCCAGCATCGCCGTATGCCAGACGGGAAAGCTCTGGTAGTGGCGGGCCAGAAGCTGGGCATTGCGCTCGCCAATGCGCCGGATGCCGAGCGCGTAGATGAAGCGGGGGAGGCTGATGGTCCGGCGGTCTTCAATGGCCTGAAGCAGGTTGTCGACCGACTGTGCCCCCCAGCCTTCCAGTTTCTGGAGGCGGTCCCGATGCTCATGCAGGCGGAAAATGTCTCCCGGCCGCTGGACCAGCCCGAGGTCATGAAAACTGCGGATGCTGCGCTCTCCCAGCCCGTCAATGTCAAACGCTTTGCGGGAGACGAAATGGATGAGCCTTTCGACCGTCTGGGCCGGGCAGGTCAGGCCCCCGGAGCAGCGGCGGACCGCTTCATCGCCGATGCGTTCGGCATGGGCGTGGCAGACGGGGCAGTGATCGGGAAAATGGAAGGGGGCGGCCCGGTCCTGCCGGTCTGCATCCACGACGCCCAGTACCTGCGGGATGACATCCCCGGCCCGCTGGATGCGCACGAGGTCGCCGGGGCGGACATCCAGACGGCGGATTTCATCTTCATTATGCAGGGTGGCCCGGGATACGATGACACCGCCGACATTGATGGGTTCCAGATGCGCCACGGGGGTGAGGGCACCAGTCCGCCCCACCTGAATTTCAATTTCATTCAGTCGGGTGATGGCCTGTTCCGCCGGGAACTTCCATGCAATGGCCCAACGAGGGGCACGGCCTACAAAACCAAGGCGTGTCTGAAGGTCTATGGCGTCAATCTTGAAGACGATGCCATCAATGTCATAATCAAGGTCAGGCCGTTCCCTGGCCAGGGTCTCCACATAGGCAGGCACGTCACTGGCATGGTTTATGGCCCGGGAGAGTGGATTGACAGTGAATCCCCAAGTTTTCAGCTGGTCCAGCCAGTCCGAATGGGTCTTGACGGTTATGCCGGTATTGTAACCCAGCCCGTAGGCGAACAGCCCCAGAGGGCGGCGGGCTGTGACAGAGGCGTCCAGCTGGCGGAGCGACCCGGCTGCGGCATTGCGTGGATTGGCAAAGGGCTTTTCGCCCCGCTCTTCCTGCTGTCTGTTGAGAGCCAGGAAGTCGGCCCGGCTCATGAAGATTTCGCCCCGGATTTCCAGCAGGTCAGGGAAAGGAGCGGGCAGGGTCTGGGGAATGGAGCTGATGGTCCGCACGTTGGCGGTGACATCCTCACCCGTCGTGCCATCGCCCCGGGTCGTGGCAACCGTCAGCTGGCCTTTTTCGTAGGTCAGGCTGATGGAAAGGCCGTCAATCTTGGGTTCGGCCACAAATTTCAGCCCGTCCGTCTGGGTCTCGTCAAGCCCGAGAAACCGGCCGATCCGGCTGACGAACTGGGTGAACTCCTCCTCGCTGAAGACGTTGTCCAGCGAGAGCATGGGGGCACGGTGCTTCACTTTGCCAAAGGCCGGATTGGGAGCAGCTCCGACCTGTGAGGAGACACCATCCCTGCGCTTCAGTTCCGGATGGCGGGCCTCCAGCATGACCAGCTCCAGCCGGGCATTGTCATACTCGGCATCGGAGACTTCGGGGTTGTCCTGTCCATGATAGGCCTCGTTCCAGCGGGCGATCTTTTCTTCCAGTTCGGCATGACGCTGGGCGGGGGTGGGGGTTCCGGTCATTTTTCTGCAGGTCCAAGAAGGCTGTCTGCCGCAGCACGGGCGGCATCGGTTACGGTGTCGCCAGCGAGCATGCGGGCCAGCTCCTCACGGCGTTCCTCATCTGTCAGCGGAGTGGCACTGGTCTGTGTCTGGTTGTTGACGACCTGCTTGGCAATGCGGAGCTGATGGTCTCCATAGGCCGCCACCTGCGGGCTGTGGGTGATGGCCAGCACCTGGACATCCCGTGCCACACGGTTCAGGCGTTCGCCAATGGCCGAGGCCGTGGCTCCGCCGACACCGGAATCCACTTCGTCGAAGACCAGCGTCGTGAGGGAGGAGCGGCCCGCCAGCACGACCTTGAGGGCCAGCATGAGGCGGGAGAGTTCCCCGCCGGATGCCACCTTGCCGAGCGGTCCCGGTGGCTGGCCGGGATTGGCGGCGATGAGGAAGGCCACTTGTTCCATGCCATGGCGGTTCCACTGCTCGGCAGGCAGAGGGGCCAGCTCGACGATGAAACGTGCCCGCTCCAGCTTGAGGGGGACCAGCTCGGCCATGACCCGTTTCTCGATCTGACGGGCGGCCTTGCTGCGGGCCGCACCCAGCTCCTGCGCAGCGGCTTCATAGGCGGCCCGGCTCTCACGGACCTGATCTTCCAGCCGGGCCAGGGCCTCTGCGCTGGAATCAATGCTGGCCAGCCGCTGGTTCAGCGTCTCGAGGAAGGAGGGCAGTTCACTGACGCTGATCTTGTGCTTGCGGGCTTCGGCCCTCAGGGTGAAAAGCCGTTCTTCCGTCTCTTCCAGCAGGCGGAAATCTACCGTGGTATCGACGGCCAGACGGGAGAGCAGGGTTTCGGCCTCGGCCAGATATTCCTCGGCCTTTTCCAGGGCCGTAAGGGCTTCCTGTGCCTGTTCCTGCTGGGCGGAGGGTGTTTCCTGCTCCTCGCTCTGTGCCCGGTCCAGTGGGGAGGGAAGCAGCCGGGAAAGGGCACGGTTGGCCGAACGGAGGGCATTGGCCGGTGTGGACGTCCGGCGGTCCCGGGGGGTCAGTTCGGCAAGGGCGGCAGCAACTGCCTCGCCCCGGCGTTCATCCTGCTGGAGCCGGACCCGCAGGGCGGCAAGCTCGTCCTCCTCGCCTTCTCGGGGAGCAAGGGCAGTAAGGTCTTCCGTGATCTGCCGCAGCCAGTCTTCTTCCTTGCTGGCCTCTTCAACATCCTTCCGGGCCTTGTTCAGGCTGCGCAGGGCGTTCTGCCAGTCATCCCAGCAGCGGGCGACCTGCTGGCGGAGCTGCTGTGGCACACCAAAAGCATCCAGAAGGGTCTGGTGGGCACTCTGGTTTGCCAGTCCCATCTGCTCATGCTGGCCCTGTATCTCCACGAGCAGCGAGGCCACTTCCCGCAGGACACTGATGCCGATGGGCTGGTCGCAGATATAGGCACGGGAGCGCCCCTCTTTCGTGACGATCCGCCGCAATACCAGAGGTTCGCCTTCTTCGATGGAGGCGATGTCCTTGTTGTGAAGCAGGCCATAGACGGGATGCCCCTTGTGCAGCTCGAAAACGGCCGTCACGCTGCTCTGGGTCGCTCCAGCACGGATGATGCGGCTGCTGGTCCGCTCCCCCAGGGCGAGGCCGAGACTGTCCAGCAGGATGGACTTGCCAGCCCCGGTTTCTCCCGTCAGGGCTGTCAGACCACCATGGAAGGGGAGGTCCAGTTTTTCTATCAGAACGACATCACGGATGGAGAGATGTGTCAGCATGGGTGCAGCCTCCAGAACCGGCAGAAGCAGTCGGATTGGGCTTCTGTTGTGGTTTGCAGAAAATGCGGTGTCCGATAGTCAGAAAGAAACAGGCCCAGTGCAAGAGGCTGCACGGGCCGGACAAGGGCAAACGATGTGAAGTCGGAAGATTCCGGCTCCACATGCTGCTTTTCAGTAATGGTTACGGCATGCAGGTCACAATATCCCAGAGGGAGCTACCGTGTTTTCTTTCCGCCAGCCTGCTGGTTGGCGCCTGGGGCTGCCGTTGATGGTACCGGGGGAATCTCGACGGAGGCCACCGGCGCCGACTGTGTTGTGGACACAGGCTGCACGATGACGGAATCCGGGGAGACAGGTGCCTTGGCCTGCACAGGCGGTGCCGCACCGTCACGGTGTTTTCTTGAGCGCCTCTCATGCTTTTTCTGGGCATGGGACGGCTTGGGCAGCTGCGGCGTGAGCTGATGGTTGTATTTCAGCTTGTTGTAGGCGAGGCGGTACCAGCGGCTGTCAGGCGCATTATAGCCGAGGACAGCTGCTGCCTGACGGGCTTCATCAGGCAATCCCAGGGCCAGATTGACCTCAACCAGACGTTCCAGCGCTTCCGGCACATGGTTGGTGGTCTGGAAGTCCTGGATGACCCGCTGGTAACGGCCATAAGCTGCCTGATAGTCTTTTTCCCGCTGATAGTAACGGCCCACATACATCTCCTTGCCGGCCAGATGGTCACGGCAGAGGTCGATCTTCAGCTGGGCATCCCGGGCGTAAGAGGTCTGGGGGAAGCGGGTGATGACTTCCTGAAGAGCATCCATGGCTTCCAGCGTGCCGAGCTGGTCACGGGACACATCACCGATCTGCTCATAATAGCACAGGCCCCGCAGATAGTAGGCGTAGGCAGCATCCGGACTTGTGGGGTGGAGCTGGAGATAGCGCTCCAGCTGCTGGACGGACAGCGCATACTCACCCTGAAGGTAGTAAGCGTAGCCTTCCATCAGTTCGGCACTGCCCGTATAGCCGGAATAGGGGAAATTCTGCTGGAGAAGCTCGAATTCACTGCTGGCCAGCTTGTAATGCCCGCCATGAAGAGCGTCGATCCCGTAGTTGTAGAGGGTCTCGGCATCCGCCGTGCGTGGCAGCTTTGCCTGTATGTCGGCGTCGGAGCTGGAGCAGCCCGAAAGAAGGGCAAGTCCGAGCAATGCCGGGGCCCCAAGGGCAGGGAGACGGAAACGGGATGGGATCATGTGGAATTTCAGGATGCTGCTGACCATGATTTTCTTATAGCATGGGAGTGTTCAGGGGAAAGGGGGTTCTTGCTCTCTGGTCTGATATTCTCAGCCGGGAGAGGGCATGACAGGCGGGCTGCCATCGGAGAACCGCCAGTTTTCGGTGGACGCAAAAAGAGCATGCAGAAGCTGGTTGTTCAGCGCATGGCCTGTCCTGTGTCCCTCAAAACGGGCTGAAAGCCGGAACCCGGTACAGTACAGGTCGCCTACCGTATCCAGCATCTTGTGGCGGACACATTCATTATCGAACCGTAGTCCGTCGGGGTTCAGGACACGATCATGCTGGATGACCAGCGCATTGTCGAGTGATCCGCCTAATGCCAGTCCCTGCGCCTGGAGGGCGTCAATATCCTGATGGTTTACGAAGGTCCGGCAGGGGGCGATTTCTTGGGCGAATGTCTCTTGGGACAAGACCATCTGGAACGACTGCTGCCCGATGGCAGGGGCGGGGAAGTCGATGTTGACGGAGAGGTCGAGTGTGTCGGGCTGATGGGCGGGGAGAAGGCTGGCATGAGCACCGTGTCGCCCTTCCACATGAACTGGGCGAAGCACTTCAATGCTGCGGCGGGGGGGCGCCTGGCCACTGCGGCCAGCTTCCTCAAGAAGAGACATGAATCTTCTGGAGCATCCATCCAGAATGGGTAGTTCCGGCCCATCCAGCTGGATCAGAAGGTTGTCCACTTCGCAGGCATGAAGAGCAGCCATGAGATGCTCTATGGTAGCGACTGTCAGCCCCGGTGTAAGGGGAGAAGCAGCCACCGTGGCCAGAGGGCTGGAAATGATGCAGTCATGCGTCAGGCGGAAGGCGGGGGTGTCTGCCATATCCAGCCGCTGGAGCCTGATGCCTGTATCCGGCGCTGCCGGGACAAGGCGGACCGTGGCAGGCCTGCCACTGTGGAGGCCCCACCCCTGGCAATGGACGGCCTGCTCCAGTGTGGTCTGTGCCTGCTGTAGGTGGGCTGTATTCTGGAGGGGCGGCTGATGAGGCCGACAGCATGTGGTCTCTGGCATGAGGGCAGGTGCTCGGGCATGGGCGACCTTACCCGGTGAGGCAGGACGCTTTCCCCCATGGGGGAGGTGGATGAAGCCCCCTGCCCGCAGAGGAACCGGGGGCTTTAATCAGACCCGGTTACTTCGGGCCACGGCGCAGATAGGTGGGAATGCTCAGCTCGTCATCCTCGGCAGGTGGGGTGACGCTGTCATGCTGCGGTTTCCGCTCATCAGTCGCAGCGTGTGTATCCCGGCGCTCCTGTTCTGGCGAAGGACGGGTACGGAAGAAGCGGCTGAACAGCCCACCGCCCGTTTGCCCGGTCTCCTCCCGTGGGCGGATCGGCCCCGATACCGTGGGGGCAGAAGCCTGCTGGTTCGGGCCGAGATGAGGGTCGTAATTGGGAAGAGGCGATGCCTCCTTGGCTGGCTGGCCTGCTCCTTCGGGGGCAGGGTCGTGTTCCGGGGCTTCTTCGTTCTGCCCGGTGTCTCCCGCGGAGGCGGCTGGATTCTCCGTTGCCTGGCCCGTGTCCGGTGTGTGAGCCACGGTTTCAGCGGGGGCATGAGGCTGGACTTCGACCGGTTCCTCCTCGGAGGCTTCATGGCGTCTCCGGCCATTCAGCCCCGTGGCGATCACGGAAACCTGCACCTTGCCTTTCATGTTCTCATTGACGACGAAACCGCTGTTGATTTCTTCGTCTTCGCAGTTTGCCGTCTCACGGATGAGATTCATGATCTGGTTATAGGCCAGCAGGCTCATGTCCGGACCGAGCGTGACGTTGACAAGAAGCGCCCGTGCCCCGGCAATGGTGGTTTCCTCCAGCAGCGGGTTGGAAATGGCCCGCTCGGCGGCGGTGATGGCCCAGTCTTCACCATCTTCCTCGGCCGATGCCATGCCAATGCCCATCATGGCCTTGCCCATGCCACTCATGACGGTACGGACATCGGCAAAGTCAAGATTCTGATACCCGGCTTCCACCATCAGGTCCGTCACGCTGCGGACACCACTGTACAGGACGTCATCCGCCATGGCGAAGGCTTCGACCAGCGAGGTTGTCAGCGAGGCGCTGCCGAAGAGGTTCTGGTTGGGGATGACCAGCAGCGTGTCCACGTATTTTTCCAGCTCGGCAATACCGGCTGCGGCAGCCCGGCTACGGCGGGAGCCTTCAAAATCGAAGGGTTTGGAGACGACGCCGATTGTCAGGGCACCGACTTCATGGGCGATCCGTGCCACGACGGGGGCTGCCCCCGTGCCGGTGCCGCCACCCATTCCGGCCGTGACGAATACGAGATCAACCCCTTCCAGATGCTGGCGGATTTCATCTTCTACTTCTTCGGCTGACTGGCGGCCGACTTCCGGCTTGGCTCCGGCCCCCAGACCACGCGTGAGGGTCGGGCCGAGCTGGAGGCGCGTTTCAGCCTTGGAGAGAGCCAGCTGCTGGGCATCGGTGTTGGCGGCGATGAAAGTCACACCACGCAGCTTGCCGTCGATCATGTTGTTGACGGCGTTGACCCCGCCACCACCAACCCCGATGACAGTGATGCGCGGGGGACTGACAGCACTAACACCAGGGGTCGTTGGGGTCAGGTTCAGTGACATAACGGTCTCGCTTCGGCCAGGGTGGACATTATAGATTGGTCTTGGGAAGACAGATTTACGGGCAGGGTAGCATCTGGAGAGAAATATGTAATGCTAAATATCGGGTATTGTGCCTGTTTATGACTTCCGGCGCAGGAAATTGGCAAAGCGCCAGGCAATGCCTCGTGGGGCTGCTTCATGTTCCGCAAGGCAGAAGCGGTCTCTGGCCCCGGCTGCCCAGGCGAGAAGACCGGCGGCGGTGGAGAATCCCGCCCATATGGAGGGATGATCCGATTCCGGCAGTCCCCGTATGGTGGCTGGAGACCGGACCTGCACAGGCCGGTTCAGGATCTCGGCAGCCACGGCATCAATGCCGTTCAGCAGGGCGCCGCCGCCCGTCAGGATGACACGTCCTTCCGCCGGGCGCCCGAGGCCGGCACCGTCCAGCTCGTAGCGGAGCATTTCCAGCGTTTCCTCGACACGGGGGGCGATGGCCCGGACCAGATCGGCCCGGGTGATCTGCCGGACAATGTTGCGATGTGAGACAGGCAGGGCGATGGGAATGGATGTGTCATCAGCCGAGGCATAGGCGACCCCGTAAAGGGTTTTGAGCCGTTCTGCTGTTTCAAGCTGGATGGACAGGGATTGAGCAATGTCCCGGGTGATGTGATCGCCGCCGACCCTGATATGCCGTGTATAGAGCACCCGCCCACGGGCGAAGACGGCAAGGGTCGTCGTGCCCGCTCCCATGTCGACGACGGTCACCCCGAGGTCACGCTCATCATGGTCCAGCACAGCAAGGCCGGAGGCAATGGGGTTGGACAGCAGGTCCACGGCCCGCAGCTCGGCCTTGCGCAGGACAGCATCCAGCGTGTGGAGGGCACTCGTCTGGGCATCCACGATGTGGAACTTGCCCACCAGTCTCTCGCAGCGCTGCCCGCAGGGGTTGAGGACAGTGAGGGTCTCATCGATATTGAAACCCAGCGGCATGGCCTGGACGATCCTGCGGTCATGCTCGGTTGCCTCGTGGCGGGCCTGCCCATAGAGGTGGAGAATGTCGTCCTCGGTCACCTCACGCCCGTTGGAGGCCAGAAAGGTATCCACGTGATAGCTGCGGGGGGTTCCGCAGGCGAGATTGACGGTCACATCCCTGATGCGGCGGCTGATTTTCCGTTCGGCATCGCCCACTGTCGCCCGGATGACACGCTCCAGCTGGATGGTGTCCACGATGGCCCCGGAATTCACTCCTTCGGAGCGTCGCCAGCCCCAGCTCAGGACACGCAGACCACCATTTTTCAGTCCCTGGCCAATCAGGCAGGTGGTTTTGGTGGAGCCAATGTCCAGAACGGCCTTGAGCCCCGGCGTCCAGACAAAGCCCTGCTGTTCTTCTGACGGGAGAATGGGAAGAACGGCCCGCTTCTGCTGGGGAGCGGGCGGATAATGCCGGGACGGTGAAACGGAACGGGACATAGGGATCAGTTTTCAGATGGCGGCGTTGCAGGCGGAGCCTCCTGATCGGCTCCCTGAGGCGTGGCAGGGTGAATGACCATACGGTCGGATAGCCGCATGTCAATGGTTTTCAGGGGGCGGTCCAGGAGCTGGTAATCGTTCTGGTAATCATGCAGACGGGAGAGAGCGGCGCTTTCTGCTCCCTCCGGGAGCATGAGGGTCGTACCGTTCTGCATGAGGATGTTCCAGCGCCGCTGCCCGATGCGGATGAGGGCCAGCGTATGGCTGTTGATATCGGGAAACTGGTCGAGCAGGGTGATGATGGTATTTGCCTCCAGGTTGGCACCTGCGCCGACAACAAGGGGAAGCTTGCGGAAGACCGAACTGTTTTTGGCTGTCAGTTCCTGACGTGAGACAGTGTCTCCTTTCTGGTTGATAAGGACGAAATGGCCTTCCATCTGCCAGATGGCGATGGGATTTTTTTCCTCCACGGTGATGTTGATCGTGTCCGGCAGGTGGCGCTCGACCGTGGAATGCTCGATGAAAGGCAGCTCATCAATGCGCTGGCGTGCCGCCTCCACGGAGAAGCTGAAAAGCGAGTGGTTCAGGCCTGTCCCCAGCGCCTCCATGATGTCGCTCTCATCCGTCAGGCGCCGCCCCGTGATGACGATGTGCTGGATCTTCAGCGGGTCCAGCGCAGACAGGCGGGTGCGCAGGCTGTCTGCCAGTCTGTGTCCCCCCTGGCTGCTCCAGGCCAGCCAGCCAGCTCCAGCCATCAGGAAACAGACGAGCCCCAGAATGCTGAGCCGCCGCAGGATGGCCTTCTGCCGCTGCCAGAAGAGGGACATGCTGGAGGGGCGGTCCCCGTAAGGGTCCACGGGGGCCTGGGGGCGTTTCCTGAAGAAGGACATCATGGGCCGTCAGCGGGCTCAGGCTGGGGCACTGGATGGAGGGAGAGGGGCTCCGCCCGCCCCAGGGCATCCATCACCAGCCAGTGGCAGAGCAGGGGATAGCTTACGCCACGGGCGGCGGCCTGTTCTGGCAGCAGGGATGTGGCCGTCATGCCCGGCTGGGTGTTGACCTCCAGAATGACGAGTTCGCCCTTATCACCATCATAGCGGTAGTCGGTCCGGCTGGCGCCCCGGCATCCCAGTGCCTGATGGGCCCTCCGGGCCAGTGTGAGGGCCTGGTCCGTGATGTCTGCTGGCAGGGGAGCGGGGATGACATGGCGGGAGCCATTGGCCTGATATTTGGCCGCAAAATCGTAGAAACCACCGCTCTCTGGCGTGAGGATTTCCGTAACGGCGAGGGCCTCGTCGCCCAGTACCGCAACGGTCAGCTCACGCCCGGGGATGAAACGCTCGGCCAGAATCTGGGGGCCGAAGGTCCATGATCCGGCAATGGCATGGCGTTTTGCGGCATCATCTTCATGGAGAATATGGACACCGACGGATGAGCCTTCCGCCACGGGCTTCAGAACGTAGGGGGCCGGCAGGGGGGCCCGTTCCTTCAGTTCGTCTGGCGTGATGAGGCAGCCTTCTGCAACGGGGAGACCGGCGGCCTGAAGGGCCATGCGGGTGCTGGCCTTGTTCATGGCGATGGCAGAAGCCAGAATCCCGGAATGGGTATAGGGCAGGCCCAGCCATTCCAGAACGCCCTGAATGGCCCCGTCTTCCCCGCCAGGACCGTGCAGGGCATTGAAGACGGCATCCGGTTTGCAGGCTTTCAGGGCCTCGATGGTGGCGGTGATGTCCGGCCCGGCATCAATGGCATGGACATGGTGCCCGGCCTGCTTCAGGGCCTCCATGACGGCCCTGCCGCTGGACAGGCTGACGCTGCGCTCGCTGGAGGTTCCTCCCATCAGAACGGCGATGGAAAGAGGTGTGGGTGTGGGAAGAATGGTCTTGTCTGTCATGCCCGGATGTTTCCTTGTCAGGAAGGGGAGGCGGGAGAAAGGGAACGGCCCAGCCGTCTGATCTCCCAGTGCAGGGTGATGCCGCTGCTGTCCAGCACACGGGCACGGACCATCTCGCCCAGCTCTTCCAGCTCCGTGCTGGTGGCGTCGCCCGTATTGAGCATGAAATTGCAGTGCTTCTCGCTGATCTGTGCGCCACCGTGCCGCAGCCCCCGGCATCCGGCGGCATCGATCAGCTCCCAGGCCCTGTGTCCTTCGGGGTTGCGGAAGGTGGAGCCGCCTGTCCGGGCCCGCAGGGGCTGGCTGGCTTCACGGCTGGCCCGCATTTCCTGCATTGTCTGCTGGATGGTGGCGGGGTTTTCCGCACCGTGGGCTTTCAGGCGGGCACGCAGCACGATGCTGCCTTCCGGCAGGGAGCTGTGACGGTACCGCATCTCCAGTGCCGGGGCGGGCAGACGCTGGATGGTGCCCTCACGGGTGAGGATTTCCACCCAGTCGAGCAGGGTGGAGAGGTCACCCCCATAGGCTCCGGCATTCATGCAGACGGCTCCACCAATGGAGCCGGGAATGGTGGAGAGGAAGGCGAAACCGGCCATGCCTGCCTGCGCCGCCGTTTCTGCCACGCTGCTGTCCAGTGCGGCGGCTCCGGCGATCAGCCCGTCTCCATCCGTTTCAATGTTGGCAAAGCCACCGGCCAGACGGATGGTCAGCCCGGGCAGCCCTCCATCACGGATGATGACGTTTGAGCAGGCTCCAAGGACCGTCACGGGCAGGTCGGACGGGCACTGGCGCAGGGCCGTGGCGAGGTCTTCGGCATCCTGCGGCACGAAGAGCCAGTCGGCGGCCCCGCCCGTGCGGAACCAGCTGCGGGCGGCCAGCGGGGCCTGTTCCTTCAGCCGTCCCCGTGCCTGCTGGAAAGGTGCAGCCGTGGTCATGGTGCGTCCTTTCTGAGGCTGTCCAGCTGCTCGGGGAGAGCCTGTGCCCAGTGGGTGATGGACCCCGCCCCCAGACAGAGGACATAGTCACCCGGCACGGCCACGTCGGCGATGACGCTGGCCAGATCATCCGGCGAGGCGAGGGACAGGACATGGCGGTGCCCACGGTCCCGCAGCCCTTCGACGAGCTGATCCCGTCCGATGCCCTTGATCGGGTTTTCCCCGGCGGCATAAACGTCCGCCACGATGACGGTGTCCGCATCATTCATGCAGGTGCAGAAATCATTGAACAGCGCACTGAGGCGGGAATAACGGTGCGGCTGGATGACGGCAATGACATGCCCGGCACCGGCCTGCCGGGCCGCTTTCAGCACGGCAGCGATCTCGACGGGATGATGGCCGTAATCATCAATGATCTTCACGTCATTCCATGTGCCGGTCAGGGTGAAGCGACGCTGCACGCCCCGGAAGCCGCCAAGCGCATCGGCGATGACATGATCGGGGATTTCCATTTCCTGCGCCACGGCGATGGCCGCCACGGCATTGAGGACATTGTGGTGCCCGAACATGGGCAGATGGAACGGTCCGGCCAGACGCTGGCTGCTGGTTGTCCGGTCCGTGATGGTGACGTTGAAGGTCACGCCCTGGCTGTCCGTGCCGGTGATTTCCGCCCGGACATCCGCCTGCGGGCTGAAACCATAGGTGACGACGCGGTGATCGGAGAGCTGGGGGATCATCTGCTGCACCCGGGGATGATCCACGCAAAGGACGGCGAAGCCGTAGAAGGGGATGTTGGAGACGAACTGCCGGTATCCGGCCTCCATCGCCTCATCGGAGCCCCAGTGATCCAGATGCTCGGGGTCCATGTTGGTGACAACGGCAATGATGGCAGGGAGACGGAGGAAGGAGCCATCGCTTTCATCCGCTTCCACGACCATCCAGTCGCCGGACCCCATGCGGGTATTCGTGCCGTAGGCCTCGATGATGCCACCATTGATGACGGTCGGGTCCAGCTTGGCCTGTTCCAGCACGCAGGCCACGAGGCTGGTCGTGGTGGTCTTGCCGTGTGTCCCCCCGATGGCCACGGCCCAGCGCAGGCGCATCAGCTCTGCCAGCATCTCCGCCCGCCGGACGACGGGGATGAGCCGGGCACGGGCGGCCATGACCTCCGGATTGTCCCGTTTTACGGCGGTGGAGATGACGACGACCCGTGCTTCCCCCAGATTGGCCTCATCATGGCCGATATGAACGTGGATGCCTGATTTCCGCAGACGCTTCACGTTGGCATTCTCGGCAATGTCGGACCCCTGAACCTTGTAGCCGAGCATGTGCAGCACCTCGGCAATGCCGGACATGCCGATGCCGCCAATGCCAACGAAGTGGATCAGACCAAGGTTGAGAGGTAATGCACGCATCAGGGGAACTCCGGGGGGGGGGGGATGAAGGGAGGGCAGATAATCAGGCTTTGATGGTCGTTTCAACCAGATCAGCCAGTTTTTCGGCAGCACGGCGCTGCTGGAGATTGCGGGCGCCTTCCGCAGCCCGTGCCAGCTCGTCAGGATGGCTGAAGAGGTGGGTCAGGTGCGTGCAGAGTGCTGATGAGGAGAAGTCACGCTGCCGGACCATCCAGCCACCACCGGCCCGTTCCATTGCCTGTGCGTTGACACCCTGCTCATCAGAGGCGGCAATGGGCAGCGGGACAAGGATGGAAGGGCGGCCTGCCATGGCCAGCTCCGCAATGGATGACCCACCGGCCCGCCCGATGACGAGATGGGCTTTCTTCAGTTCAGCTGCCACATCCTCGATGAAAGGCGTGACCGTGGCCTTTATGCCGACTTGCGCATAGATGCCGGACAGGGCAGGGACCATCTCCTCATGGGCCTGCTGGGTCACATGCAGCCGGGTCCGCAGCCCAGGGGGCAGGTTGCACAGGGCCTGCGGCACGATGGAGCTGAAAATCTGTGCCCCCAGTGATCCACCCCAGACAAGCAGATGGATCGGCTCCTCGCTGAACAGGCTTGGGCTGACATAGGGTTCATCAGCCAGAGCTTCGATGGCAGGGCGGACTGGCATCCCTGTCTGCATGACCTTCCGGCCTGCGGGCAGACGGGCCACCCGGGGGTAGGATGTGGCAATGGCATCGCTGAACCGGGCGAGGAGGGCATTGGCCTGTCCGAGGATGGCATTGCCTTCATGGATGATGAGGGCAGGGCGTTTACCCAGACGCAGGCGACTGCCGAGAAGGGGAGGAATGGAAGGATAGCCGCCAAAGCCGACTACGGCGGCGGGCCGGTATCTGGCAACAATCTGGCGCCCGCCAAGGCAGCTCCAGAGAAGCTGGCCGATCCCCCTGAGTTTGTCGATGGGCTTTTTACCAGCCACGCCACTGCTTTTGAGGACATGGCGGGGGCTGTCCGCAAATACGCTCAGTCCGGCCCTGCTGTTGCGGGCATCCGTTACGAGGATGGTCTGGTGACCACGGCGCTGGAGTTCTGCCCCCAGTGCCTCAGCCGGGAAGAAGTGCCCCCCGGTACCGCCGGCGGCAATGAGAATTGGTGCTTGTTTCATCAGATGTGATCCTTCCGGGATGACATGGTCAGACGTGGGGCTGTTTCAGCAGGGGATGGCGGCGGCGTAAAGGGGCCTTCCTCTACACGGTGGCGGGTCAGTGCCAGGGCCATGCCGATGGTCAGGGCAACGGAAAGGGCCGAGCTGCCCCCGTAGGAGATGAAAGGCAGTGTCATGCCCTTTGTGGGGATCAGATGCAGGGAGGAGCCCATGTTGACGAAGGCCTGAAGGCCGAAGCCGGTGATCAGGCCGCTGGCAGAGAGAATGATGTAGGGTTTCTTTTCTTCCAGCAGGCGGTTGAGAGTGGAGAAAACCAGCATGGTGAAAACGGCAATGATGAACAGGCACATCACGAAGCCATATTCCTCTCCGGCAACGGAGAAGACGAAGTCGGCATGGGCATCGGGCAGCAGGTCCTTCACCCGGCCTTCACCCGGTCCCCGGCCCAGCAGTCCCCCATTGCCAAAAGCCCGCATGGAGGTATCGATCTGGTAATGGTCCCCCACATCAGGATGCAGGAAGCGCTGCACGCGGGAATGGACGTGCTCGAACACCATATAGGCTATCCCGAACGCTCCAAGCGCTGCCGAGACCAGCATGCCGAATACGATGATGGGCAGGCCGTCGATGAAGAGCTGGGTGATGAAGACCATGCTGATGACCGAGAGCATCCCGATATCCGGCTGGGCCTGAAGCAGGGCTGCAATGACGAGATAGACCCCGCATGCCACCAGTCGCCCCGGGAACCGCCAGCCATTGGAAAGTCTCAGCGTATGACGGAGGCTCAGCAGCAGGCCGGTCACGACGGCAAAGCAGGGTTTCAGGAATTCAGAAGGCTGGACGGACATGAGGGGCAGGGCGATCCAGCGTCTGGCCCCCTTGATCTCCATGCCGTGAACAAGCGTCATGAATGTGGCGCCCAGTGCCACGATCCCCCCCATGACGGCAATCCGCCCGATCGTGCGGGGGGTCAGCCGGGATGTCACGACGACGACGGCACTGGCAAGGGCCAGAAAGACCACCTGCTTGAGGATGAACATGTTCCGGGAGGCCCCGATGCGGTGAGCCACGGCGGGACTGGCAGCCAGCATGAGGATGTACCCCAGGGCGACCAGTATTCCGACGCAGCTCAGGCTGACATGATCAAGGCTACGCCACCACTGGGCCTTCCGGGAGCTGTCTGACCTGTCGGAGAGTGCCATGATGTTTCAGTCCTCCCCGCAGAGGCTGCGGGCCAGTGTGGCAAAGGCCGTTCCCCGTTCCTCGAAATTGCGGAACTGGTCAAAACTGGCACAGGCCGGGGACAGGAGTATGGGCATGGCCTCGTGTGTCCGGGCATGGTCCCAGGCGGCCCGTGTTGCCTGCTCCAGCGTTCCGCTGATCTCGAAAGGAACATCATGGGCTGTCAGGGTTCTGGCCAGCAATGGGGCATCCTGCCCGATGAGGAAGGCACGGCGCACATGGCCGAACAGTGGTGCCAGACTCTCGATTCCTCCTTCTTTGGCCATGCCTCCGGCAATCCAGAGGCTTTCGGGGAAGGCTTTTAGTGCATGGTAGCTGGCTTCCGCATTTGTGGCCTTGCTGTCGTTGATGAAGCTGATTCCATCAGCCTGCGCCACGAGCTGGAGGCGGTGGTCCAGCCCGGTGAAGCTTCTGATGCCCTCGGCAATCTGTTCCTCGGAGAGGCCAAGATGGTGGGCGATGGCCCGGCAGGTCTCTATGTTCTGGGCATTGTGCTGTCCAGGCAGAAAGGGGGCGTCTGTTTCTGGAACAGGCTGGGTGATCGAGAGTGTCCGTACCGTCACGCCCTGCCGCTCAAGCCGCTGGTGCAGTCCGTCCGCCCAGGAGGCCTTTTCGCCCAGAATGGCAAGATCGCCTGCGGTCATGTTGTCAAAGACATGCGCCTTGGCATCCAGATAGCCCTGCATGGAGCCGTGCCTGTCCAGATGGTCCGGTGTCAGGTTGAGCAGGGCAGCGGCACAGGCGTGATAGTCCTTCAGCCGTTCCAGCATGTAGGACGACATTTCAATGACATAGACGCCGTCATCCCCCAGAGCGGGCAGGGCGAGAGAGGCCGTGCCAAAATTGCCGCCACAGCAGGCCGGGATGCCGGCCTGTGTGAGAATGTGGGTCAGCAGGGCCGTGGTCGTGGATTTGCCATTTGTACCCGTGATGGAGACGAACCGCGCGCGTGATCCTGCCTTGCGAGCCACCTGCCAGAGCAGTTCTGCATCGGAGAGGATCGGCACATGCTGCTCCCGTGCCAGCAGGGCAGCAGGGTGTGGCCGGGGCAGATGGTGCGGGATGCCCGGCGAGAGGATCAGGGCATCCATGCCGGTGAGGTCAGTCAGGGGCGCCAGTGTCAGGCGGGGATGTGAGGACAGGGGAGCTGGGAGCTCCGGCCTGCTGTCATCCCAGGCCTGTACGGTTGCTCCCATGTCCAGCAGGGCCTGCACGACGGCAGCACCGTTGCGGCCCAGCCCGCAGACAGCATGATGCTGCCCGGTCAGGAGCGTTGCAGGCCATTTCTGGGGGGGAGGAAAGGGCAGGACAGTCATCAGCGCAGCTTCAGTGTGGCCAGACCACACAGCCCCAGAATGATGGCAATGATCCAGAAACGGACGACAATTTTCGGCTCCTGCCAGCCTTTCTTCTCAAAATGATGGTGCAGCGGTGCCATGAGGAAGATGCGCTTCCCCGTGCGGCGGAACCAGAAGACCTGGATGATGACGGAGATCGTTTCCACCACGAACAGGCCCCCCACGAGGCAGAGCACCAGCTCATGCTTCACAGCCACGGCCACGGCCCCCAGGGCACCGCCCAGTGCCAGAGACCCGGTATCTCCCATGAAGACCTCTGCCGGTGGAGCATTGAACCAGAGAAAACCCAGTCCGGCTCCGATCAGGGCGGCGCAGAAGATGCTCAGCTCCCCCGTGCCGGGAACATGATGGAGCTGGAGATAGTCGGCAAAGACATGGTTGCCGACCAGATAGGCGATCAGGGCGAAGACGAGGGCGGCGATGATGGAGGGCACCGTGGCCAGCCCGTCCAGCCCGTCCGTCAGGTTCACGGCATTGCCGAAACCCGTGATCGTCACCATGGCGAAGAGCGGGAAAATGTAGCCCAGATGCAGTACGAAGGTCTTGGCGAAAGGAAAGGCCACAGCATTGCGCAGGTCCGGTGGTGTCAGGGCTTCCATGGCAATCCCGGCAAGGCATGAGATCAGGAATTCCCCGCCCAGCCGTATTTTTTTGGAGACCCCTTTGCTGTTGCCCTTGGCCAGTTTGAGATAGTCATCCGCAAAGCCTATGGCGCCAAACCCCAGGGTCGTGAGGAGAACAGCCCAGACAAACCCGTCAAACAGGTCCGCCCAGAGCAGGGTGGAGCAGGTCAGGGAAAACAGGATGAGACCACCGCCCATGGTGGGGGTACCGGCTTTCTCCAGTATATGCCGTTCCGGCCCGAGGGTCCGTATGGGCTGCCCTTGCCGCTGGATGCGTTTGAGCTGGGCAATGAAGGGCTTGCCGAGCAGCAGGGAGATCACCAGTGCCGTCAGGCAGGCGCATCCGGCCCGGAAGGTCATGTAATGCAGCAGGTTGAGAAGGCCGCCATGGGAGGAAGAAGGTGCAGCAAGAAGGTTGAAGAGCATCAGGCGGACTCTGGGGCGTGTGTGGTGGTGGACATGGGCTGCTCCAGCAGCGCAATGAGGGCACGCATGTTACTGCCCAGGCTTCCCTTCACGAGCAGCACATCCCCTTTTTGCAGGGCAGGGTGCAGCAGGGAGGCAAGCTGGACTGAATTTTCAGCATATCCTCCCTGTAGGGAAGGAGGAAGGGCCTCGTAAAGGGATTTCATGTGCGGGCCGCAACAGAATGTCAGAATGTCATGCTTCATTAATGGTTCAGCCAGAGCCCGGTGTTCGGCTTCGGCAAACTGGCCCAGCTCCCTGATGTCGCCCAGGGCGGCCAGATGGCGTCTGGCGGGCATGAGGGCGAGCGTGTCCAGGGCTGCACGGACACTGGGGCCGGAGGCATTGTAGCTCTCATCCAGCAGGGTGATGCCGCCGGGCAACAGGCGCTGCTGGCCCCGTCCGGCTTCCGGCTGGAAATGGCGCAGGGCCTCGGCTCCGGCTTTCGGGTCCAGCCCCAGCGCAGCGATGGCCCCAAGAGCCAATGCGGCATTGCGGGCCAGATGGGGGCCGGGGGCCGCCAGCCTCACGTCGGTGTCGCCCCGTGGTGTGGTCAGATGGAACTGGCTGCCGTCTGCCGTGCAGGTGAGGTCTGTTATCCGGATGGTGGCGCTGGGTGTCACGCCTGCCTGCCAGAGCGAAACACCTGTCGGCAGGGCCTGCTTCAGGCGGGCAAGCCCCTGTGAGGCCTCCGGGCAGAGGGCCGTGCCGGATGACGGAAGGGCGGCAAAAAGGGCCGCCTTTTCGTCCGCAATGGCGTCGATGCTGCCCATATGCCCCAGATGGGCGCTGCCAATGGTGGTTATGAGGCCAATATCCGGGCGTATCTGGGCGGCGAGCGGGGCGATCTCGCCGGGGTGGTTCATGCCCACCTCGCTGATGCAGAAGGCGGCTTCTTCTGGCAGGCGGGCGAGTGTCAGAGGCACGCCCCAGTGGTTGTTGAAGGACGCCACGGAAGCATGGACCTGCCCGTAAGGTGCAAGAGCCGTGGCCAGCATGTTCTTGGTGGTTGTTTTTCCCACGCTGCCTGTAACGGCGATGACCCTGCCGCTGAACTGTGCCCGCCTGTAGCGGCCCAGAGCCTCCAGCCCTTGCATGGTGTCATCGACCTTCAACAGGCGGGGATCATCCGTCAGACCGGCCGTGCTGATGGCGGCCTCATCATGGGCCATCACGCAGCTGGCTCCAGCCTCCAGGGCCTGCCTCAGATAGCGGTGTCCGTCTGAATTATGGCCGATCAGGGCGATGAAGAGGTCACCGTGTTTCAGGGTGCGGGTATCGATGCAGACGCCGTGGACCTTCACGTTACCGGCAAGCTGTCCTCCCGTGGCGGCCTGAAGGTCCTTGCGGGTCCAGAGGATGGTTGTATCGGGCATCAGGCAAGCTCCCTGGCGAGTGCGGCCGTGATGGTACGGTCATCGAACGGATGTATTTCCCCCTTGATGATCTGGCCTGTTTCATGCCCTTTCCCGGCGATGAGCAGGACATCGCCTTTCTTCAGACCTTCCAGAGCGGTACGGATGGCCTGCCGACGGTCGCCAATTTCTTGTGCCTGCGGGGCTGTGGCGAGAATTTCGGCCCGGATGGTGGCCGGGTCCTCGCTGCGGGGGTTGTCATCCGTGATGATGACTTCATCGGCCAGATGGGCGGCGATCTGTCCCATGAGAGGGCGCTTGCCCCTGTCACGGTCCCCGCCCGCACCGAAGACCACGACCAGCCGCCCGCTGGTGTGGGGACGCAGGCTGAGCAGGACGTGCTCCAGCGCATCCGGCGTGTGAGCATAATCCACGTAGGCGCAGGCTCCATTTGGCAGGTGGGCGACCGGCTCACAACGGCCGGGCACGCCCTTCAGGTGCGGCAGGAGGGCAATGATGGATTCAGCTTCTTCATCCCGTTCCCAGCAGAGGGCGGCAGCCAGCAGGGCATTTTCTGCCTGAAAACGTCCCGGGAGTGGAAAGTGGAGTGCTGGCAGGGTACGGCCATGCAGCTGGAGTGTCAGGTCCATGCCCTGCGGGGTGGGTGTGGCCTCAAGAATTCGGATGGTCTCGCCTGTTGTGCCAATCGTGCGGAGGTCCAGTTTCCGGCGGGTGGCAATGTCACGGAGGGCCTCTCTGCTTTCGGCATCCATTTCGCTGTTGATGACGGCCCGGCCCCCTTCGGGCAGCAGCGTTTCAAAGAGATGCAGCTTGGCCTGCCGGTAGGCTTCCAGCGTGTGGTGATAGTCCAGATGGTCTCGGGTCAGGTTGGAAAAAGCGGCGGCCGTGATGGCAACGCCGTCCAGCCGGTGCTGCTGGAGGCCATGGGATGAGGCCTCCAGCGCTACATGGGTGATGCCATGCACCTGCAGGGCTGCCAGAGTGTTGGCAAGGGTGACGGCATCCGGTGTGGTCAGGGGGGGGAGTGATGGCAATGCCACGTCACTGATGAGCCCCAGAGTACCGAGGCTTGCAGCCTTCTGGTGACGCAGCTGGCAGAGCTGACGGAAGAAATCTGCCGTGCTGCTTTTGCCGTTTGTTCCCGTGATGGCGGCAATATGGTCAGGCTGGGCCCCTGCCAGCAGTGCAGCAGACCGGGCCAGGAAACGGGCCGGGTCGGGCAGGGTGATGATGAGGGCCGTGTGGCCGTTTTCCGTCTGCTCTGGCAGATGATGCTGGCCTGGGGAAGCGGCGAGGACGATTGCGGCTGCCCCTTCTGCGATGGCCAGAGGAATGAAGGTCCGTCCGTCCTGTTTCGTGCCCTTCAGCGCCACGAAGAGGCAGCCGGGGCGAGCTTCCCGGCTATCGGCGGTGATGCTGGAAATGTCCGGGTCTCTGGTGAGGTCTCTGGCAAGACCATGATGGCGGAGCAGGGAGGACAGTTTCATGACGGAGACCTTTGAGAAGGGGCGGTGAGGGTTCAGTGGCTGTGATGGGCCCCGTGTTTGGTGGCCAGTCGGTTGACGGTGACAGCCCCGGGGTCATTGCCCGGGCCGAGTGGATGGCGGACACCGGGGGGGACGGGCGGAGAGAGAGACAGGGCGAGCTGGTCGTCAACCTGCTGGGCTTTGGTTGGCTCCAGCGGGAAGAGGCCCAGCATGGGGGCGGTGCGTGTCACGATTCTGGAAAATGTCGGAGCAGCAATCCAGCCAGCAGTCGTCCAGCCATGTGTTTCTGCCGTCCCTTGTGGGGCATCCAGCATGACATAAAGGGCATATTTGGGATCATTCATAGGGAACATGCCTGTAAAGGCCGTGATGTTGACATGTTTCAGATACCCCCCGTGGGCGCCGATCTTTTCTGCCGTCCCGGTCTTTCCACCAACGATGTAGCCGGGGCTTTCCGCTTTTTTCCCGATGCCCTTGGTAACGACGAGGCGCAGGATTCGGCGGAGCAGCTCTGAATTCTTGGTGGAGATCAGATGCGGCCCCTTCTGCTCTTCCGCCATGACGACATCATCATTGAGATGCTCACGGGCCAGCAGGGTGGGTGTGACAAGATACCCCCCGTTGCCGGTACAGGCGGTCCCGCGGACAATGGCCAGCGGCGATTCTGCCACGCCATGGCCAAAGCCGACCGTCATGACCGTGGTTTCGCCCCAATTCTTGAGGGACGGGACCAGCGGGCGTCCTGCCTCGGGCAGCTCAACGGGAACACGGTCCAGAAATCCCATGTTTTTCAGCCATTCATGCTGGCGGTCCCGCCCGACATCCAGGGCGATATGGGCTGAGGCCGGGTTGGAGGAATAGGCCATGACAGAGGGCAGCGCCAGCCACGGGGCGAAGTGGTCCGTCTTGAGGTCGGAAATCTTGAAGCGGCCGACATGGATGGGAATGGTGGAGAACTGGTCCCAGGGGTGGGCCACGCCAAGCTCCAACGCCATGGCGGCTGTCTGAAGTTTGAAGGTGGACCCTGGTTCATACATGCCGGTAACGGCCCGGTTGAATCGGGCATCGTCTGCCGCATGGGCAAAATCGTTGGCGTCATAATCGGGGAGACTGACCATGGCCAGGATTTCCCCGGTATGGACGTCCATCAGGATGGCGGAAGCCCCTATGGCCCGGAAACGCAGCTTGGCGTCATTCAGCTCGTCCCGCACGGCAGCCTGCACGCGGGCATCGATGGAAAGACGGAGCGGTGCATGGTCTCCCAGAAGGCGCTGGTTGAAGAATTTCTCCACCCCGGCAATGCCATGATTGTCAATGTCAACGCTACCAAGGATCTGCGCTGCCACGTTCCCCAGAGGATAATGGCGCTGCTCGCCATTTTCGAAATAGATGCCGGGGATGCCAAGATTGTTGATGGCCAGCTCGTCTGTCGGGGCGATGTTGCGGGCGAGGTAGACGAACTGTTTTTTCTGTTTCAGGCGGCGGATGGTCTCTGCCATGTTGAGGTTGGGCAGGATTGTATGGAGGCTTCGGGCAACATCTTCAGGCTCGATGATTTCCATGGGATTGGCATAGACCTGCACGACAGGCAGCGACAGTGCCAGAGGCTGCCCATTCCGATCCACGATGCTGGCCCGTCTGATGTTGGGCAGGACGAACCCATTGCCTGCCATGGCTTTGGGGTCCGGATGGGGGATGTCCGGTATGGTGCTGCCGACCTGGTTGGGCAGAGGGGCCATGGGGGCCAGAATGGTTGCAAACAGCGCCTTTATGGCCACGCCACCATAAAGGAACAGGAAACCCATGCCGAGATAGACCAGCCTGTTGCGGCTTTTTTCCAGCCAGCTCATGGGGTTTCGTCTGCGTTCGTCCCACCGGGCCCACAGACGTCTCAACAGGGACGGCTTTCCGGGTGGCCCGTCCTTATGGTCTGATCCAGGCTGGTTGGTCTTGCGGGACGGTCTGGAGGCCATGGGGCGCGGGCTCGGCATAGGAAAGGAAGGAACACAGGCGGAAGCCGCCAGAGGGTCAGTCTGTCAGAGGAACAGGGGGCGGAAGGGGGGCAGGCTCGTCTGCCGGGGCCGAAACTGTGTGGATTCCGCCCATGTGGCCGTGCTTGGCAGACTGGTGGACAGGGTGCCAGGCCACATCCTCCGTGGGTTCGCTGCGGGAATGGTCGGGCACGGCATGGGCCTTCCTGCGGGTCTGGCCCGTCGCACTATCCGTCGGGGCATGGAGACGATGCCGGGGCATGGCGTCTCCATCCGACCCGCTCAGGAGTGCCAGGCTTCGCTCAAGCTGGCGGTCTGCTTCACCCGTGTCATCCTTGTGGATGCGAGGATGGGAGGGTCTGCGTTCTGCGTGGTCGGTACTGGCCACGACATCACGTACTGGCCGGGGCGTTGTGGCAGGCGCCGCCGTGGCCTGATGTGCCGGGGCCGTGAGGGATGCCAGCTCTCTCTGGGCCTGTCCCCGCCCCGGGGCCATGGGGATGATGCGATGATCAATGGCGGGAAGACGCTTCCGCAGGTCTGCCAGCTGCACGAACTGCGTGGGGTCGACCTGGTTCATCTCCGGCAGAACCCGCTGCGCCAGGGCGCTGAGCCGGTCCGGCTGGTTCAGCAGGGCCCACTGGGTGCGCAGAATGGCTGTCTGCTGCTGGATGCGGCGGGTATCCTCAATGGTTTTCCTGATATCCTGGTTTAGTACGAGGGTTTCATGCTTCTTCGTGTAGAGGAAGAGGCCGGAACCAGCCGCCATGACGGCACAGAGCAGGGTGACAAAACGGATCATGCGGAAGCTCCATGAGCGGGAAGGCGTCGCAGGGCACGCAGGCGTGCGCTGCGGGAGCGGGGGTTGAGATTCAGTTCCTGATCGGACGGTGTACGGGGCCGTGTATGCAGGAGTTCAAAAGACGGGGCTTCTGTCTGCTGCATGGCAAGAGGGGTATGACGGGATGGACCAGCCATGCGGCCAGCCAGCCGGGCGAGGGCCCGTTTCGTCATGCGGTCCTCCAGCGAATGGAAGGTCACGATGCAGAAGATCCCGCCCGGTGCGAGGAGGCCCGGTGCGGTTTCCAGCGTACGTTCCAGTTCGCCCAGCTCATCATTCACGGCAATGCGGATCGCCTGGAAACTGCGGGTAGCAGGGTCGAAATTGGGACGTTCTTTCGGGACGGCTTTGCGGATGATGTCGGCCAGCTGCCCCGTCGTCTGGATCGGGCCGCTCTGGCGGGACTCGATGATGGCCCGGGCGACACGGCGGGAGCGGCGTTCTTCTCCATAATGGTAGAGGATGTCGGCGAGAGCCTGCTCTTTCTCACCATTGACGATATCCGCCGCACTCAGGCCATCGGTGCTCATGCGCATGTCCAGCGGGCCATCATGACGGAAGGAAAATCCCCGCTCTTCCTGATCCAGCTGGAAGGAGGACACGCCGAGATCCAGCACGATCCCATTGAAGGGACCATGATGACCGGCCAGCTCTTTCATGGCGCTGAAGGTTCCCTGGTGGAGATGCAGCCGCCCCTCCGAGGCTGCCACGAGAGGCTGCCCGCGTTTTATGGCATCGGGGTCACGGTCAATCGCATGGACAGTGCAGGAGGCCGAGCGGAGCAGGGCCCGGCTGTAGCCACCCCCGCCGAAGGTGCCATCCAGATACACGCCTCCATCCTGCGGGGCCAGTGTGTCCAGCACTTCTGGCAGCATGACAGGGAAGTGTCCCTCCCGCTGCATGTCCTCAGCAATCTGATGGGCGTGGGTCACGGTGCGGTCTTCTCCCTGTTTTCGGAGCGTTTACGCTGGCCGAGTTCCCGTGTGCGGCTGCGAGCCTGCCTGCGGCGTTCTTCGGCAAGGCTGGGATTCCATATCTGGAACACACGCCCCAGCCCCATGAAGCTGACATCATCTTCCAGTCCGGCATGGTCTTTCAGGGAGCGGGGGAGGCTGACACGGCCTTCCCTGTCGCAGTCCAGCGGGTAGGCATCGGCATAGAGGCTGGTCGCCAGGTCATCATGGTCGGCCGAGAAGGGGTCATACTCATCAAGAGCGCCGGAAAAAGCGAAAAAGGCAGAGGCGGACCAGCATTCCAGGCAGTCATGAAGGTGGGATGGCCTGATGATCATCAGGGCCTCTCCGGGGCGGGCCTGTTCCCGCAGGGCATTCCGGAATGGTGAGGGAATGGAAATGCGTCCTTTGGCATCAACACGGCTGGCATGGGTACCGAGAAACATGGTCATGGTCTGCAATGTCCCTCCTTCCCTGCCTGCCATGGTGGACACATGTCCGCACCTTCATAGTGGGATTTCATGGGGTATCATGGGATTTTATGGGACGTCAAAGTTTTATTATAAAAAATGGCACAGGGATGCGGTTTTATTGTGTAGATATGGGCAGGGGTGTCTTTTTGTTAATAAAGTAAATAATTGGTATATTCTTCATTGCCATCATGGAAGCGGGGTAGGTGGGCAGAATGGCTGGAAGAGGATGGCAGTGAAGAGGCCTGGCCCTGTACGTCAGCCATGTGTGTCGGAGCGTCATGAAGGCTCTGGTTGCAGTATCCAGATGCCGTTTTCTGGGGGGGCTTGCAGTAATGAAGGGGCCAGATGGTCTGTAAGCCGGGTTCTGTCCTGCCTCATACATGGTGAGGCGGGGCGATCATTCCTCTGGGATGTGTTTTGCAACACACCTCACGCAACCAACCCGAATGACAGGGCAGGACCCCTCAGCCACGGATGTGGCCCGTCATTCCTATTCGGTCTTGCTCCCGGTGGGGTTTACCATGACCGCCGCTGTTGCCAGCCGCGCGGTGCGCTCTTACCGCACCGTTTCACCCTTGTCCGCATTTTCCCACCATGACGGGGAGAAAACCGGCGGACGGTACTGTTTCTGTGGCACTGTCCCTGGGGTCACCCCCGCCGGCCGTTAGCCGGCACCGTCTTCCTGTGGAGCCCGGACTTTCCTCCATGTCCCGCAGGGGACACAGCGATCGCCCGACCATCTGGCTGGGGGCGTTATGCCGCTTGCCGTGTGGCGGGTCAAGCGGCGGTGGCAGGGAGGGCCGTTCAGGGGGTGAGGGGATGATACATGTCAGGTGAACCGGCGTCGGTCATGATGCTCTGGCCAGCACGGTCTACCCGGACATGGAAGAGAAGCTCTGCTGATGGCGTGTCGCCGGGGCAGCCATTCCCATGCCGTCCCAGGACGTCGATCGTGGGGGTGTTCACACTGCCATCACCATTGACGACCATGACAAGGCAGCGCCGGGGCAGAGGGGTCAGCCCCTTGCGGGTGATGATGGTCCGCAGATGTTCGACAAGGGCGGTATTATCGAACCAGCTCAGCTTGCTGAAGGTGAACTGGTCATAGAGGTTGTCCAGCACACCAGTCCTGACGAACAGGAACATGAGCAGGAAGGTCGGGACCAGCACGACAAGCCGTCGGATGATGTGCTGCTTCAGGGAGCGGGGTGGCCTCGGGCGGCGGCGGCCGAGACGGGGAGGGGTGGTTGGTTCGGTCATGATGGGTCTGCCCCGTGGTCATGGTGGAGACTGCGATGCCTGAACAGGCAAAACCGCCCTGCCGGCAGGGGCAGGGCGGTCTGTAAAGCCGTATGCGGATAGGCCGGTCCTGATCCGGGGAGGATCAGTCTGCCATGTCCTCGTGCCAGGCATCGCCCGTCGTGGCGATGAAGCGGCGTGCTTCTTCCGGCCCGTAGGACCCGGCGGCGTAATGGGCCATCGGAACCTTGTTGGCGGCCCATGTTTTCAGTGTCGGTTCGACCCATGCCCATGCGGCTTCCACTTCATCACGACGGATGAAGAGGGCCGGATAGCCACGGACGGCATCCAGCATGAGGCGCTCGTAGGAATCCGGAATGAGGGAGCCGTCGGCCGGAGCGAATTTGCCGGACATGGTGCCGTGCTGAAGCTCAAACCCGGCGGCAGAAGGGTTCTTGATGTTCAGGGCCAGCCCGAAACCTTCATCCGGCTGGAGGCGGATGACCAGGCGGTTGGTGGCGGCAGAGGTGCCAAACAGGGCGGAAGCAGACTTCCGGAACGTCACCACGACTTCGCTCACCTTTTTGGTCGAACGCTTGGCTGTGCGGATGTAGAAAGGAACATCTTTCCAGCGTGGTGTATCGACATAGGCCCGCATGACGGCGTAGGTCTCGGTGTGGCTGTCTTCGCCCAGCTCTTCCAGATAGCCCGGAACGGGTTTGCCGTTCATGTCCCCTTTGACGTACTGGGCACGGACCGTCTCGCTGGCCACCTTGTCCTCCGGGATGGGACGCAGGGCCTTCAGAACGTTCACCTTGGCATCACGGACAGTATCTGCCTCAAGGTCAGCCGGGGCTTCCATGGCGCAGAGGCTGAGGACCTGGAGCAGATGGTTCTGGATCATGTCCCGCAGGGCCCCGGATGTGTCGTAATAGGCAGCACGGCCTTCCACGCCCACGGTTTCGGCGGCGGTGATCTGGATGCTCTGGATGTGCTCGGCAGACCAGACGGCGCTGAAGAGCGGATTGGCAAAGCGCAGGGCGATGATGTCCTGCACGGTTTCCTTGCCCAGATAATGGTCGATGCGGAAAATCTGCCCTTCTTCGAAGAAGCGGCTCACACCGTCATTGATGGCTCTGGCGGAGGCACTGTCTGTACCGATTGGTTTTTCCAGCACGACACGGGAGTGCGGGGTGATGAAACCGAAACGGTGGAGGTTTTCGCTGATGGCCTCGAAGAGCTGCGGGGCTGTGGAATAATAGAAGACACGGATGCGGTCGGCCGGTGACTGGTCCAGAACGGCCTTCAGCTCATCCCAGTTATGGTCGCTCTTCGTGCCGTCCAGCGTGACGTAATGAATTTTCTTGAGGAAACGCTCGATCAGCGCCTCATCCCTGTGCTGGGCGGGGAGGAAGGTTTCCAGAGCCTCACGGGCACGGGTGATGTAGTCCTCGCGGGACAGTGAGGAGCGGGCAGTCCCGATGATGCGGGCTTCTTCTGGAACATGTCCGATGCGGAGCTGGTTGTAGAGAGCTGGAAGCAGTTTGCGCATCGTCAGATCGCCCGTGGCGCCGAAGATGACGTAGTCAAACGGTGCGGTCTGCTGAGAGTGGGCCATGGTGAGGCGTACCTTTTCTGTCTGGAAACTCGGGTGAGGCATCAGTCTGCCTCCGGTCTTGTTTCTGACCTCCTTTTAGAGCCTGTCCGATGTCCCGTTCAAGCCATAACAGGATGGATGGAAGAGCGGCCGGGAGCGGGGGCGTGCTTCAGGTCATGCAGGCAGGGCGGCAGGTGGCAGGATGCTGCGGAAGGACGTGACGGCAGAGGATTGGGCCTTATGTAATGGCATGTTCACATTTGCGTTTTTCCGTCTTTGTGGCTTTTCTGGCAGTGAGTATGGGCTGTCTGTCATTCATATGGGCGGGAAGGGGAAGTGCCTTTCCGCTGGATGGTATTGACCACGGCCATGAGGGAGCGATAAGCCGCCCAGAAGAACCGGCATCCGGGCAGATTTGAGGAGTATGGTGTATGGATATGGGAAATGGTGATGAAGGTGCCGTGACAGGCGGCATTGCGGTTGATCGTCTGCGGTCCATTATTGACCGTGTCGAACGTCTGGAAGAAGAGCGCAAGGCACTTGGGTCTGACATCCGCGATGTGTTCACGGAGGCAAAATCGGCCGGGTTTGATGTCAAGGTCATCAAACAGCTGATCAAGCTGCGCAAGCAGGAGCCTGCCGAGGTGGAGGAGCAGGAGACCCTGCTGGACATCTACCGCCGTGCGCTGGGCATGTAAGCAGATCACGTCTCTGACTTATGGAGAAAAGAGAGCCTTTCCCTTCTGGTTCCTGGGGCCAGAGGGGGAAGGCTTTTTTGCGTGTCTGATGGTCAGTCGGGGAGCGTCAGATGGGTTTTGCAGGCCTGCTGGAGGACGGTGATGAAGTGATGGATGAGCGGTGGCTGCTCCCCCGTCCGTATGCCGATGGCCAGCGTGGCATGAGGGGCGGGGCGGGCGATCCTGTGGAAGGTCACGCCGCCTGTATGGAGCTGGTGGAGCGACTGGGGAACGATGGAGACCCCCAGCCCGGCAGCCACAAGTGGGATGGTCCCGGCAATCTGGGGGGCCTGTTGCCCGAGGGATGGGGTAACACCGGCGTCCCGGTAGGCCGCCAGAATGGCATCAAAGAAGCCTGGCCCCAGCTCACGGGGGAAGATGATGAGTGGTTCCGCCGCCAGGCGGCTGAGATGTATTTCCGGCAGGCTGGTGAAGGGGTGGCCTTTGGGCAGGGCGATCAATGTCGGCTCATCCAGCAGGGGGATGACCTTCACGTTGGCCTGATCTGGCACGGGAGGGCGCAGGATCGTGATGTCCATGCGGTAGGAGAGCAGGGCTTCGCAGAGGGCGGGAGTATTGCTTTCTTCCAGGGACAGGGTCACGCCTGGTGCAATTGTGCTGAACTGCCGGATGGCAAAGGGGATGCTGGGCAGCAGCGGTACGGCTCCGGCCAGCCCGATGCGGAGGTGGCCTTTCTTGCCCTGGGCCAGCCCGTGGGCATCTTCAATGAACTGGCGGCGCAGGTCGAGGATCAGCCGTGCATGGGGCAGGAGGGTCAGCCCGGCTTCTGTCAGGCTTACCCCACGAGGCTGGCGGCGAAAGAGTGACACGCCCAGAGAGCTCTCCAGGCGACGGATCTGCTGGCTGAGTGGTGGCTGTTCCATGCCCAGTTTTTCAGCCGCTTTGGTGATGTTGCCGGTTTCGGCGATGGTGACGAAATAGCGGAAATGTCGGATATCCATGACCCATATATAAAATGTATGGAGACAATGGGAACTATATATTTGTCTGAATTCATCTCCTGCCTTACAGAAAGGACCATTCACAACACAGGGGGCAATATGACTCGACCTTCAGGTGTAAAGCCAAACCGTCTTTTCCAGACATCCACGATGGCAGCTCTGCTGGACGCTGTTTACGATGGTGAAATGACGTTGGGTGAGCTGGTCCAGCATGGTGATTTCGGCCTGGGGACGTTCGATGCCCTGGATGGCGAAATGATTGTGACGGAAGGTGAGGTCCGCCAGTTCCGCTCCGAGGGGATTGCCTCCGGTACGACAGCGGACATGAAAACGCCTTTCGCCTGTGTGACCTATTTCGAGCCGGAAAAGACGGTCACCATCGACCGGCCGATGGGTAAAGAGGAGTTCGAGGAGCTTGTCGACGGGCTGATCGACAATCCCAATCTTTTCGGGGCTGTCCGTTTTACGGGTGAGTTCGAGAAGGTCGATACCCGGACCGTTTTCTGCCAGCACAAGCCCTATCCGGGGATGCTGGAAGTGGTGGCCAAGCAGCCTACCTTCAGCATGGGAGAGATTAGCGGGGTGATGCTGGGTTTCCGTACGCCGCCCTACATGCAGGGGATCAATGTGGCAGGGTATCACCTCCATGTTCTCAGCGATGACCGCAAGCATGGCGGCCATGTGACGAATTATCGTGTGAAATCCGGCAAGCTGGAAGTTGCCCGCATGTCCGATCTGGAGATTTCTCTGCCGAAGACGGAAGAATTTGCCAAGGCAGACCTTCAGCCCGCTGGCCTGCATGAGGCCATCCGCACGGCAGAGGGTGGCTGAGGGGCCGGTCGCTCTCTTCGGTCACATTATGATTACACGGCCCGTCTGGTATTTTCAGGGCGGGCATGATCAGGAAAAAACATCATGACACAGAAAAAATCTCACAAGGCAGCACAGACAGCCGCCGATCTGATCGTCCGCAATCTTGAGGCTCATGGCGTTGATCACATTGTTGGCATCCCGGGTGCCAAGATCGACCGTCTTTTCGAGGCGCTGGAAGACTCTCCCATTCGTACGATCGTTGCCCGGCATGAGCAGAATGCCGTCTTCATGGCCGGAGGTATCGGCCGTATCACGGGGCGGGCTGGTGTGGCCATTGCCACATCAGGCCCGGGTGTGTCCAATCTGGCAACGGGTCTGGCCACGGCAACGTCCGAAGGTGACCCGGTACTGACGATCGGTGGAGCTGTCGGCCGTGCCGACCTGCTGAAGCTGACCCATCAGAGCATGGATACGGTCAGCATGCTGCGCCCGGTGACGAAGTACAGCGCCGAGATCGGTGCTCCAGCGGCCACGTCGGAGGTCATCGGCAATGCGTTCCGTGCGGCTGAGAGCCCCCGTCAGGGTGGCGTGTTCGTCAGCGTACCGATGGATGTCCTGAATTCCGAGATCACGGAAGATTATCCGGTGATGGGCAACCGTAATGCCGTCAAGGCCGGTCCTGCACCGGAAGACGTCATCAAGGAGGCTGCCGCTGCCCTGAAGAAGGCCAAGAAGCCGGTCGTCCTGCTGGGCATGAAGGCCAGCAAGCCGGAGAATGCCGAGGCCATCCGTGCTTTCGTCAAGCAGACGAACCTTCCGGTTGTTGGTACCTATCAGGCTGCTGGTGCTGTTTCCAAGGATCTGGTCTCCCGTTTCGGTGGCCGTGTCGGTCTCTTCCACAACCAGTATGGTGATTACCTGCTGGATGAGGCTGATCTGGTCGTGGCCATCGGTTACAACCCGATCGAATATGATCCGTGCCTGTGGAACAAGAAATCAGCCCGTCCGATCATCAATATCGATGTTGTTCCGGCCCAGCTGGACAATGCTTTCAATCCCGAGATCGAGCTGATCGGCTCCATCGCCTTGAGCGTGCAGCACCTGACCAGGGAGACAGGCGCCCTGACATCCGGCGCTGCGCTGGACAAGATTCTGGAGGTTTATCGTGCCTCCCAGAAATCTGCCTTTGCCAAGGCCAAGAGCACTCAGCAGGGGATGCTCCATCCGCTTGAGATCATCAAGGTGATGGAAGATTTCGTGGCGCAGGACATCACGATCTGTCTGGACATGGGGTCCTTCCACATCTGGCATGCCCGTTTCCTTGAGGTCTTCCGTGCCCGCCAGATGCTGATCAGCAATGGCCAGCAGACGATGGGCGTGGCTCTCCCATGGGCCATGTCTGCCAGCATCGTGAACCCGGCCCAGAAGGTCATTTCCGTCTCCGGTGACGGCAGCTTCATGATGTCCTCCATGGACCTTGAGACCGCCGTTCGCCTGAAGAGCAACCTGATCCACATCATCTGGGTGGACCAGCACTTCAACATGGTCCGTATTCAGGAAGAGAAGAAGTACGGGCGTGATGCTGCCGTGGCCTTTGGCCCGATCGATTTTGCTGCTTTTGCCCGTTCTTTTGGCGCCAAGGGCATCAACGTCAATAGTGTGGACAGCCTGAAGGCTGCCCTGCGTGAAGGAATGGAAACGCAGGGACCGGTGGTCATCGCCGTGCCGGTTGATTATGCCGACAACCCGGCCCTGATGAACCCTCTGCCGGAGCTGAGCAAATAAGATAGCTCGCACTTCTGCTGAAGCAGAAGGGTGGATGAGGAGAGGGGCGTCATGGACGCCCCTTTTTTCTGAGGGGTATCCAATTAATTGATAATAAGTATCATTTTAAAAAATTGTATTTCTTCTATTTAAATGAGATTTTTTGCAGTAGAGATTGTCAGTCACGTTTTGTTTTATTGTTGAGTAGGTGATATTTTTTTATAAGCGCCCATTATGAAGATAGGTTTATTTATTCCCTGTTACATGGATGCCTTCTATCCCCAGACGGGTATTGCCACGCTGGAATTGCTGGAAAAGCTGGGGCAGGAAGTTGAGTATCCCATGGACCAGACCTGTTGTGGTCAGCCCATGGCGAATTCCGGGTGCAACCGTGATGCCAAAGAGACGGAAGCTCTCTTTATCCGCAATTTCTCGAAATATGATGTGATTGTCTCCCCCTCAGGGAGTTGCGTGCATCATATCCGGGACAATTTTGATGCCATTGAGCAGACGGATGAGGTCCGGCATGTGCGCAAGAACACATATGAGCTTGTCGAGTTCATTCATGATGTTCTGAAGGTGCGTGAATTCCCGTGGGCGGAGTTCCCTCACAAGGTCGGGCTGCATAACAGCTGCGCCACATTGCGGTCCCTGCGGACGGCCAGCATGTCCGAGCTGGGCGAGCCGTTTTTCTCCAAACCCAAGACCCTTCTTTCCGCCGTGAAGGGCATTTCCTTTGCTGCACCACGACGCCCGGATGAATGTTGTGGCTTCGGTGGCACCTATTCCGTGACGGAAGAGGCCGTCTCTGCCCGCATGGGGTTGGACAAGGTGACGGATCATCATGATGCCGGTGCGGAGTATATCGTCTCTGCCGACACGTCCTGCATGATGCACCAGCAGGGCTGCGCCGAGCGCAATGGCGTGCCCATCCGCTTCATCCATATTGCTGAAATTCTGAATGGAGCGAGGGCATGAGCAACAGACCGGTCCCTCACGCCAAACTGGCGGCGGAGTTTCTGGAGGATGAGCCGCATCGTCATTTTCATGATGAACGCTTGTGGGACATGCGCCAGAAGCGTGACGAGCAGATGCACATCATGCCGGAATGGCAGGAGCTGCGCGAGCAGGCATCCCGGCTGAAGGAACATACGCTGGCCCATCTGCCCCAGTATCTGGAGCAGTTTGAGGAGAATGCCCGCCGCAATGGCATCCATGTCCACTGGGCCAGGGATGGTGCGGAACATAATCGCATCGTGGAGAAGATTCTCAAGGATCACGGCCACTCATCCATCATCAAGAGCAAGTCGATGATTACCGATGAGTGCGAGATGCGGGAGTATCTGGAGCCAAAGGGCGTCAGCGTGACGGAGACGGACCTTGGCGAACGCATCCAGCAGCTGGACAACCAGCTGCCCAGCCATGTGGTTGTTCCGGCTGTCCAGAAGCTGACAACGGATGTGGCGAAGACCTTCGCCAAATATTACAATACCGACCCGAACATTGATGACCCGCACGCTCTGGCGGAGGCGCAGCGCAATGCGGCCCGTCCGGTCCTGCTGAGTGGCGATACGGGCATGACGGGGGGCAACTTCCTTGTGGCGGAGACGGGTAGCTTTGTCGTCTGCACCAATGAGGGGAATGCGGACCTCAGTGCCAATCTGCCCAACCTGCATATTGCCACGCTGGGGATTGAACGTCTGGTCCCCCGCATGGCGGACCTTGGCGTGTTCATCCGCCTTCTGTCCCGCAGTGCGCTCGGTTCACCGATCACCCAGTACACGACCCATTTCCGCAGGCCGAAGAAGGGCGGGGAGATGCATGTCATCCTCGTGGATAATGGCCGGTCCGAACGGCTGGGGATGGATGATTTCTGGACCTCTCTGAAGTGCATCCGCTGTGGGGCCTGCATGAATACCTGCCCGGTCTATCGCCGGTCTGGTGGGCAGTCTTACGGGTCCGTCTATTCCGGGCCGATCGGGGCGATCATTGACCCGACCTTCAACGCCAGAAAATTCAGCACGCTGCCCTTCGCCTCCACGATGAATGGAAGCTGTACCAATGTCTGTCCGGTCAAGATCGACATCCACGAGCAGCTCTATAAATGGCGGCGTGTTCTGGCAGAACGGCATGAAATTCCGTTCGTCAAACGGGAGATCATGAAGATGGCGGGGCGGCTGCTGGCCCAGCCGACCATGTACCGTCTGGCCATCAGCGGGACGGAGGTTGCCCTGAAGACCATGCCCCGTTTCGTGCTGTACAATTATCTGAATCCGTGGGGCAAACATCGGGAGCTGCCTCATCCGGTGAAGGAGACATTCCACAGCTGGTACAAGAAAAACCGTCTGAACAGGACCAAGGCACAGCATGAGGAGACACAGGCATGAGTGACGAGACGATGAGTGCCCGTGATGTCATCATGCAGCGTCTGAAGGAAAAGAAGTCTCCGCAGGAAGGGGCGTATCCTTTGCCGCCTGTCGTGACATTGGGGGATCAGGATGCCAGCCCGGAACGGTTCGAGGCCAGTCTGGCCCTGATGGGCGGCAGGATGCTGCCTTTGCAGGATGGAGAAGGGATTGAGCAGGCGATCAAGCGGGCTTTCCCGGAACTGCGCAACCTCTGCACTGCCGTGCCAGAGGTGGAAGGGACGCTGCGGATTGAAGACCTGGAAACGCACGAACAGGCCGACAAGGTTGATGTCATGGTCGTGCGGGCTGCTTTTGGTGTGGCGGAAACGGGTGGCGTCTTCCTGAGCGAGGTGGAGCTGAAAGACCATCTGGCCGATGTCCACCTGGCGCAGCATCTGATCGTCCTGCTCTCGAAGGATGAGCTGGTGGGCAACATGCACAATGCCTATCAGCAACGTTCCGAGTTTCGGACGGCAGGGTATGGAGTGTTGATGAGTGGCCCTTCCGCCACGGCGGACATTCAGGGCGTCCTGATCCGTGGGGCGCAGGGTGTGAGGAGCCTGTCTGTCATCTGGGCCTGACGGCTTCCGGGAACAGGATACAGAAAAGGCCGTGCGATACTATGTCGCACGGCCCTTTTTATTGGGGGGACTTAGAGACCTTCGTTGCGGGAGGCCGTTACACGGTCCTGAAGATGGCGCAGCAGTTCCGGCAGGCCGTCCCGGCTGACGCCTGAAAGTAGGTGAACTTCTGCACCAGAAGCAGCTTCTAGAGCAGCCTTTCGCTCCTCGATTTCTTCCGGCAGCAGGGCGTCACATTTGTTCAGGACGAGAACCTCCGGCTTGGCTGCCAGCCCCTCATCATAGGCTTTCAGCTCCTTGCGGATGAGCTTCCAGTTCTGGACGCAGTTTTCATCCGTCCCATCAACCAGATGGATCAGGACGGCACAGCGTTCCACATGGCCGAGGAAGCGGTCACCCAGACCCGTTCCTTCGCTGGCACCTTCAATGAGGCCGGGAATGTCGGCAATGACGAATTCTTCCACGGCATTGAGGCGCACGACGCCAAGCTGTGGATGCAGGGTCGTGAAGGGATAGTCCGCAATCTTGGGGCGGGCACGGGAGGCCACCGAGAGCAGGGTGGACTTGCCCGCATTGGGCAGGCCGACAAGCCCGACATCAGCAATCAGCTTCAGCCGGAGCCAGACCCAGCGTTCCTCCCCGGGGAAGCCCTTGTCGGCCCGGCGTGGGGCACGGTTGGTGCTGCTCTTGTAATGGGCGTTGCCCAGGCCACCATCGCCACCCTGACAGAGCAGGACGGTCTTGTTTTCCTCATCAAGGTCCGCCAGCAGGGTCTCACGGTCTTCATCGAAGATCTGCGTGCCGATGGGAACATCAATGATGACATCATCCGCTCCCGCCCCGGTCCTGTTGGAGCCAGCCCCGTTGCCACCCTTGCGGGCACGGAAGTGCTGTGTATAGCGGAAGTCGATCAGCGTGTTGAGGCTCGGCACGGCACGGAAATAGATGTGGCCACCCCGGCCACCGTCACCGCCATCCGGCCCACCGAATTCGATGTATTTTTCCCGGCGGAAGGCGACAACGCCATCTCCTCCATCACCGGAGCGGACATAGATTTTGGCTTGGTCAAGAAACTTCATGGGAAGGCCGCCACAGCAAGGGGGAGGGGAAAGGGACAGGAAGAAAAAAGGCCGGCACCACTGATGGAGCCGACCCTTCTTCATGCTCTGTGCCCGTCAGGGCAGGCAGAGTGCGTTATTCGGCAGCTTCTGCCAGGGCAACGGAAACGTGTACCTTGCCACCAGCACGACGCTGGAAGCGTACGCGGCCATCAACCAGTGAGAAGAGGGTGTGGTCACGCCCCATGCCAACGTTCTCACCCGGGTGCACCTTGGTGCCACGCTGACGGATGATGATGTTGCCGGCGATGACGCTCTGGCCACCGAACTTCTTCACACCAAGACGGCGGCCCGCACTGTCGCGTCCGTTACGGCTGGAACCACCTGCTTTTTTTTGTGCCATGACTGTGTCTCCTTAGGAACGGGCGAAATTACGCAGCGTTGATTGCGGTAATGCGCAGAACGGTGACCGGCTGACGATGGCCGTTCTTGCGACGGCTGTTCTGACGGCGGCGCTTCTTGAAGATGATGACGGTCGGCAGACGGTCCTGTGCGACGACCTCGGCGGTCACGCTGGCACCCTCGACCAGAGGGGCACCGATCTTCGTGCCAGCCTCACCACCGACCATCAGAACGTCGGAGAAGGTGACTGTGCTGCCAGCCTCGGCATCCAGCTTCTCAACCTTCAGGATGGCGTCCTTGGCGACGCGGTACTGTTTCCCGCCCGTGCGGATGACTGCAAACATGCAAAACTCTCTTTATGTTACCGAAGCCTCTGGCCGTATTCCCTCCTTTCTGCGAAAGGAGGATGGCCTGCTCGCTTTTTGTCATTGGTTCAGACAGTGCCCCGCCAGCAGCGGAAAACCGTAGGAACAGAGGGGTTCTGTACTGCTTTTCTCCTGTACCGTCAATAAAAAAGCAGGATTTGTGGCGGGAAGGCGGGATGGAAGAGGGCTGCCTCTTGCCAATTCTGTAAAATCCCGCCATAACACCGGCCATCAGCTGGTGATGGTGGGCGCTGCCCCTGTTCCATCCCAGTTCCCCGGAGAGGTGCCAGAGTGGTCGATTGGGGCGGTCTCGAAAACCGTTGAGCGTGCAAGCGTTCCGAGGGTTCGAATCCCTCTCTCTCCGCCACCTTGGTATAAAATCGGGAACGCCGATTCCCGCCGATTTCCCTCCCTTAGTGGCTATCAGCGTCCTCAACAGCGTGTTTTTGCTGCCGTTGATGTAGATCGCATCGTCCGCGACCTCGACATGCTGAGCGAAAGCCCGGACGTGATCCCGCCGATAGCCGCCCTTTTCGAGCCGAAGCCCAGTGCGCGCCTCGCTCGCCAGTTCCCGCACGGCTGCCCCTGTGAGGCCCTTATGGGCCGAGTTTTTCAGCATGGCCTCGGTCCTCACCGCGTCGGCCCGTGCCTGATCCCGTATCGCCGTAAGGCCCGCGATGCGTTCGCCGAGGGCGGATTCGGCCGGGTCGAGGGAACCGGCCTCGATAGCCTCGTAGAGCCGCTTGAGGCGCATGTCGGCCTCGGCCGCGCGCTGGTTCAATTCCGCAATGTGCTGGCTGCGCCGCTCGACGCTCTCCTGCCGGCGATCCAGCAGCGAGGCGAGCACATCTTCGATCCGCTCGGGGTCCAGCAGCCTTTCCTCGATGTGGCTGACCACCATGCGGTCGAGCTTGTCCATCGGGATCGCGCGGCCCTTGCAGCCGGTTTCGCCCTGCCGTGCCCGGATCGAGCAGGCATAATAGCGGTAGCGGCCGTTCTTGCCGGTGCGAAGCGTCATGGCCCCGCCGCAATTGCCGCAATAGCAAATGCCGGTCAGCAGGTTCGGGCCGCTGACGACGCGCGGCGGCGTCACCTTCGGATTGTTGACCTGCAACCGCCTCTGCACCGCCTCGAATATCTCAAGGTCGATCAGCGGCGGCACCGCAACGGTGACGACTTCTTCCTCGGGCTTCACCTCGCCTTTCTTGGACCGGCGGTTGAACCGATGTTCGCCGATGTAAGTGCGGCGAGTCAGGACACGGTGAAGCTGGCCGATGCCCCAACGCCCACCGCTGCGAGTGAACATGCGGTTCCTGTTGAGGTAGCTGACGATGTTCTTGACGCCCATGGGGCCGGACGTGCCGTCGCCTTCCGATGCTAGGCGGAAGATGAGCCGCACGGTGTCGGCGTGCAGCGGGTCGATTTCCAGCTTCTTCTTCATCTTCGTGCCGCGCTGCTCGGCATCGACGACGCGGTAGCCGATGGGCGGCAGCGAACCGTTCCAGAAGCCTTGCCGGGCATTTTCCTTCAAGGCGCGCAGGACGTGCTTGGCGTTCTCCTTCGACTGGTATTCGTCGAACAGTGACATGATCCGCCGCATCATCTGGTGGATCGGATCGTCACCAAGTTCCTGCGTCATGGATACGAGCTTGACGCCGTTCTTCGCCAGCTTCCGGTAGTAGTATTCCATTTCAAATTCGTCGCGGAAGAAACGCGAGAAGCTATGCACCACCACCACGTCGAACGCTGGCGGCTTCGACGTGCCGGCTTCGATCATGCGCTGGAACTCGGGGCGGCGGTCGTTGGTCGCCGATGCGCCCGGCTCGACGAAGGTTTCCACAAGCTGATAGCCGCGAGACTTGCAATAGGCTTCGCCCTGCCGCTTCTGGTCGGGGATCGACACGTCATGCTCGGCCTGCCGGGCGGTCGAGACGCGCAGATAGAGCGCGGCGCGCAGGGCGACGTGCGGGGAATGAATGTTCATAGCGCGCCTCCTTTCGCCGCGCCGCGTTCGAGCAAGGGCAAGGCCAGCTCGACACGATCATGCAGCACCTTGGGCACGAGCTTCTGGCCTTCGCCGGGGTCCATGCGGACAAGGCCGTAGCTCGCCATCTTCTTGAGGGTTCGGGACAGGTTGGGCTTTGCTCGCCCGGTAATCCGCGACAGTTCCTCCAGCGAGCCGGGTGACTGCTCGTCGATGACGCGGAGCAGCTCGCGGTTCCCGCTGGACAGGATTTGTGCGAAGGATTCCATGGATGTGAACCACACCTTCGGATCGTCCGCCGCCGGCTTTTCCTCGCCCTTGGCGATCCGCATGGTGCGGGCCTTCATTTCTTCGTAGCCGGCAATCCCGACTTTCAGGGTCGTCATGTTACGCCTCGCTCCTTCAACACCGCGTCCACCGCCTGCCAGAAGTCGGCCAGCAGCGTGGCCGCATCCGCGTAGGCATAGGGCTTCACGGTCTGGAGGCGGTGCCGATGGTCCATCGGCTCGCCACGTCTGCCCCGGCCGACCGGGTGGGCATTGTCGAAACCAACCAGCCGTTCGCCCGAAGGCCCGTGAAGCGTGAGCGAATAATCGAGGCCGTGCGGCTTCTCCGGGGATACCGGAACGCGGGTGACGATGAACTTCACCCAATGGCCGCCCTCGGGATCGACGACAAGCACCTGACCGTCGAGGTCCAGAAGCGTGTCGAGGCTCGGGTCACGATCCTCGCTCATGGCTTACTGTTATCATCTAGAGATAACGATGACAAGCCCTGATTGTCGGAATCGGGGTCGATGGGGCAAAACAGGCGGTCGAGCACATGGCCGAAATACCGCTCGAAAATTTGCAGTTCTTCCTCGGTGATCGGCACCTTCTCGGGCCAGTTGTCGAAGACCGGCAGCGTCTCAACATCGACGATGCGAAGCGGCGAGCTGCGGCGTTCCCGGCCGTCTGGCGTGGGTTCGGCGGCGTAGTCGAAAAGATCGTCGGGAAGTGCTTCGGGGACCGGGTGTCGCGGTCGCCCTTTGCGGGCGCGGTGGCGCTCTGCGCACATGGAATCCTCCTTGGTTCTGGTGGGTTCCGGGGCGCTATAGGCCCCGGAATTAGGCGAACCATGGAGGGCGGTCGGCGGCCTGTAGCGTGCCGCATTTGCGCCTATGCGCTGGCGGCACCCCTGCCGGAATGGGGTTTAGCTGGCGGCTCGCCGTGCCTTGGCGAAACCGCGATCCGTGGCGATGAACCGCTCCAGCATTGGCACGATCAGCCTGACGGGATCGGCGACGGGCTGGCCGGTTTCACGGGCCAGCACCTCGGCGTAGGCGGTCAGATCGCGGTGAAGCGGCGCGGGCAGCTCCACCGTCACCTTCACGGGCTTATCGTCGGGCAGCGGGCCGAGTTTCAGCTTGGTCATGGTCAACCTCCTGCCTGCTCGAATACAAGGTCGCGGGTGACGATGATCCTGACCGGGAAGCCGGGCCGGATGGTGAGCGTCGGCGCGACCTGCAACTGGCGCTGCACGATCTGCTGGCCCGCCTGATTTACGGTGTCCTGCGCGCCGTCGCGGATGGCCCGGATCAGCCGGTCCTCGTCGCTAGTCGCCAGCTCCGCGCCCATGCCAAGCAGCGTGGAGAGGCCAGCCGCTTTCATTAGATCCCACCAATGGTAGTCGATCCCGTCTTCAAGGCCGGCATAGCCGCTGGCGTCTGCGCCCGGCAGGCGCTCCAGAACGATGGAACGGCCGCCCGGTAGGATCAGGCGATTCCACACCAGCAACACGCGGCGCTGGCCGAAGGTCACGCCGTCGTCATATTGGCCGATGATGCGCGTGCCCTGCGGGATCAGGAGCAGCGATCCGGTTGGGCTGTCATAGACGTTCTCGGTGACTTGCGCCGTGATCTGGCCCGGAAGGTCGGAACGGATGCCGGTGATGAGCGCGGCGGGGATCACGGCCCCCGCCTGAAGGATATAGGGCGATGCCGGCGGCGCAACGCGATCCGGGGCGACGGTCTGCCGATCCACCGGCCCGTTGAGAAACGCCGCGTGGCGATCCTGTGTGGCGGGCTGCCCGCCAAGGCCAAGCCCGGCAAAGCCGGGCATGGCCGTTCCTGCCGGCGCTCCCGTGCGTGGGCCGGACTGGAAAAAGACGTTGCTCAAGCGTGCGGCTTCTTCCTCGGCGCGGCGGCGTTCTTCCTCTGGATCGACGGCGGGTGTCGTGATGGCCGGCGTTACAATGGGTTGTCCCCGATTTTGCGCGTCTAGGATCGGGCGGCCTAAATCTCCGGGCAACGCGGGGCCGAGCACCGGCCCGCTGTAGTCGCTTGGCAGACCGGCGAGGCCGTCCGCCGTGGGGCGGTTCTCGGTCGAATAGAGTTCGTCGCCGCCCGGTCCTCCGTCGCGGGACTGGAGCGCGTAGATCAGCGCGCCACCGATGCCGAGAAGCGCAACCGCACCGACGCCTGCCAGCAGCTTGCGGGACAGACGGGTGACGCGGGGCGGCTCGGCGCGCAGGCGCATGGGCGCGATGGTGTCGGTGATGGTGTTGTCGCTCATGACGGGGTGTCTCCGGTCGCGCTGGCGGGCTGCGCGGCGGCGGCCTGCGTCGGGTTGATACGGACGATCCTGACGACCTGCTGGCGGTTGCCGCTGCCAAGGCGCAGCTCGGCCGCGCCGAACAGGCGGTCCACGATCAGGACGTTCTGGTGGATGCGGGAATTGACGATCTGCGGCTCGCCGTTCGATCCAAGCACGAAGATCGGCGGCATCTCGCCCTGCACGATCCCGGCCGGGAAGACGACATAGACGCGGCGTCCATCGTCGAAGACGGAAACCGGCCGCCACGGCGGGCTGTCGCCCTGCACCTGCAAGGCGTAGCGATAGTTCCGCGCCGCCTCGGCAGGGATGATAGGCGCAGCCGGAACAGCCCGGCGCTGGCCGGGCGTCGCGGGATAGGACCATGCAACGGAAGGCATGTAGAGCGATTCCCGCGCGCGCAGCTCGAGCATGTAAGTGCGCCGGTCGGTGGTGACGACAAGGTTCGTCGAAATGTCCGGCCGCGTCGGCTTCACGAGGATATGGACACGGCGATTTGTGCCGCTGCCGCTCTCGGTGTCGCCGATGATCCAGCGGGCGGTGTCGCCCGCCGCGATCGGCCCCGCGCCTGTCAGGCTCTCGCCCGGCTCCAGCGCAATGGTCGTGATCTGCCCGACTGCAGCATAGACCTGATAGAGCGCGCCTTCCGACCACGGATATATCTGGATGGCGTTGTAGTAGCCTTCGCGGCGCGGTTCGACGCGGGCGGCGGCATTGGCGTTCTCGACGCGGCCGGTCGGCGTGCCTGCGGCGGTGCCGC
>NZ_JAGJTM010000003.1 GCF_018221685.1 Bombella apis
GTAGGGGGCGTCATGGCGGGATCCCCAGTCATAGAACTGGACGATGTTGATGTGATACTGCGCCATGTTGCGGGCGACGGCTTCGTAATCGGTGACGGACTGCATGGCCTGCGGATCGACGAAGCCCTCGATGGGGTCATCCTGGGCATGGTTGGCCACGTTGATGGCCCCGCTTGCGACATCGACCGGGTCTGAGGAAGAGCTCCCCGTCCCTGTGCACATGGCGTACCCGCTGTCGGAAGCCTGGAGGGCATTGATGGAGAGCTGGTAACCGTTGGCCACGAGGGATGGCACAGTGATGGTGAAGCTGCTGGTCTGGCTGGCCCCGTCCGGGATGCTGACATTGTGGGCGTCGATGGCCAGCAGATGGCCACGGGAGCATGTTGTGAGGTTGAGCTTGCCGTTGAAATCGGCTCCCGTGGTGTTGGTCATCTCGATGCTGATGGTGGCCCTGTCTCCGGGCTGATAGAAGGCCCGGTCATCAATCACCCTCCTGATGAGGGTGCCGCTCAGGATACCGGCATGGGCGGACCCGGCCATGCCCAGCAGCAGGGCCGTGGCGGTCAGTGTCTTTTTCATCAGTCTTCATCCTCAATCTGATACCAGCCGGACAGGCTGATGGAGGCGGCATCCTCCACGTCACGGTCCGTCACGGCGTTGGTCGGCTCACCGGTGTCCTGTCCTTTGAAAGAGAAAGTTGATGGAGCAAGTATCTCAAGTTTGAAAGACGGTATACTGATACTATGTGTAGTCTAAATTTTATAAATGAGAATCTCAACAAAAGAGTAAAATTTATTAAATAAATAAGCTACAACTTAAAGTGTGTACGAAATACCTTATCGAGCCAAGGTACGCTAATAGCATAGTTATGCTCTTCAGTTCGATAATGATGAAGTAAATGGTGTCTTTTCCAAAGAGAAAAAGGAAAACGTTTCATTTGAAAGTTATGTGTTGCAAAATGTACAGAATCATAAAAAATATAACCAAGATAAAAACCTAAAAAGAGAGCACTCCCTAAACCAATTTTCAATAAAAAGACAAAAAGGGCCCAAATGATCAAACCAACGGGAAGGGTTACTATGACAGGCATCAAAGTACGATAAGGGTGATTGGGCTGAATGTGATGATTGCCATGGAAAATATAAACAAGACGTTGTATCATCTTTCTTTCACTTGAAAAGTGAAAGATAAAACGATGGAGTGTATATTCTGTCAAAAGCCAGATAAACAAACCATAGACTATATATAGTATGGTATGCCAAAAGTGCACATTGTATTCTACTGTTATAGTTAACACTATGCTTTCAAATACAAAACAACAACACAGGAAGGTCCGAAAGGAGATAAATGTCAAAGACTCCATCCAATCCTGACGAAAAATTCGAACGGGAGGAGCTTTTTTTGAAAGCTTATGATGTGGAATCGAAGGCTGTGTTGGATCGGCTGTTCTAATAAGTCTGGAAGAAGATTCTGACATGACTACACTGCTCCAAACCGGCAACATCGACGATTATTAGCTACTTTTAGGATCGAAAGCTTACGCTCTTTGCGAGAATCCCGTCATAGGAAAACAGACTAATCCAACCCTGCGTACTACCCAGAGTGACCTTCAATACCATATTTCAGATTCTTAACGAACACCATATAGACCAATAGTGGCGGCCTGTCCCATGAATGTGCCTATCAACATATCTATCTTGTAAATTGCATCCGTAGCAGCATCAGCAATCAAAATAGCATCATGATCCTTCATAGGAATTTTCTGAGCCAAGAAATATTGCGTAGGGTTCAGCATATCAATTTCATAAATGACTGGAGCTGAGTGCTCACCTTCCTTGATGGGTACCCCGAGACGACGACAAATTTCTGCATCTTCGTAGCGGATTAAATAGACGGCATTTCCATCCGCTCTATTATCGGCTGGTCCGCCAATTCGAGCAATGGCTCCCGCTAAGCTTAGATTAGCTGTTCCAAACTGTACTTCGTTCCTTTGCTGGGTTTGTCCAACAGCTCCAAAAGCAGTGAAGGTACGTGGTTGATAGATAACACGGATGCGGTCACCAGGATCAGCTCTAATATCTTCCTCAGGATGATCCTCAAGAGTTGCTAAATCAGTTGCGCCAATCTTGCCTTGTCGAACCAATTCCACCTGTGAATCTTTTGGTGGGTACTTGGCCCCTCCAGCGATAGCGATCACATCTGACAAATGTTCATTCGCTAGAGAAAGAACGACACGACCTGGTCGCAATATCTCTCCCGAAACTATTACAGTATTCCCTATATCATTCTGAATACGGACCATAACCTGTGGATCTTGAGATTTGTCTTTTAGATGATTTTGGATAATCATTGCCACTTGGCTTGGAGTTTTCCCCAAAACATTCATTCTCCCAACATATGGTACCATTATTGTACCATCTCCTTCCACTTGAGTGGGAGGGAGATTTTGCGATGAAATACGAGGTGCTGCGCCAATTACACTCTCACCATTGGAGCTGGTGCCGCTTACACTTCTGTCGGATGAAGAAAAGAGACCATTTCCTAGTTCGAATATAGTAATCCCCAAAATGTCTCCTGCGCCGATGTGGTCATTAAGAGAAACTCTAAGATTGCTTTTATCTAATGTCGAGATTAGTGGACGCACCTGGGAGGCGAGTATGTCGGCGATTTCGGGTGTTACGGGAAACAATCTATAATGAAGGGCCGTCGTATTGGCAGAAGATTTAGTATACTGGTGGACCTGTTTTTGTGTTGGGCTGGAGCGTGGAACCCAGGTGCAGCTGGCCAAAAGCAAAGCTGCCAAACCAGTTGTACCTCTGAAAAGCAACGCAGATGCTCTTACGTTATGAGCGAACGCTTTTCTACACGAGGAAAACCGGATCATTTTATCGTCCTGATGATGATAATTCTGAAAAGATGCCCCGTTCTTATCCATTTTTTATAAACGATGCAAGCCCAGCATGTATCGTCGGCATATAGGGAAGACCATATTAAGAGTGGTATTTTTGTAGGAAGCTTGACGAGTAAAGATTGGCATTGGTAAGAGCGTGCTGGCTACCGTCGGGATGAGTTCTGTGCGGATGATTGGGGAGGGCAGGAGATTGGGTGATACGGCCTCAGAGGTTGAAAGTGAGGGACGGATGATTTCTTCTCAGGAGAGAAACATTGAGCTTTCATCTGGATCTGCAAAATCAACAATCCGATACTTAGGTGAGTATGTGGTAAATGGGCTCATCATGAAGGTGCCAAGGTGGTTCCGTAAGCAATGGATGTTTTCTGTCGTTGTTTTGTTCCCAACCTTGCTGGTTGCTTCTTATTTGTGGTTTTTTGCCTCCCCCCAGTATGTTTCAGAAACACATTTTTTGGTACGTGGAAAATCATTAAATAGTTCAGGATTTGGTGGAATGGTTGGTCTTTTGGAGGCTAATCATGGAGGTACGCAGGACACGTATGCTGTTCAAGATTATATGATGTCGCGTGATGCGCTGCGTATGCTGATTCAGAAGGTTGATCTAAGGGCTGTTTTTTCCCGGTCATATGCGGATTTTTTGGCTAAATTTCCTTCTATAGTTACCCGCAATGATTTTGAGAGCTTCTACTCTTTTTATTTAACACATGTGAAAGCCCAAATTGATGAGGAGACTGGGATTTCACATTTAAAGGTTCGCACGTTCTCAGCTGAAGACTCGCAAAAGGTGGCGCAAGCTCTCTTGGATGCTGGTGAAAAACTTGTCAATGAGATGAACGATCGGCAGCGCTATAATACTTTACACGCTGTACAGTCGGAGCTTGACGTAACCTTGAAGGAACTGCACGAGACGGAGATGCAGTTGGCGGCTTATCGGTATAGCAATGAAACAATTGATCCAATGAAGCAGGCTGTTCCTATGATGGGAACAGCTCTTTCCTTAGAAGCAACGCTTTCCATGATGGAAGCCGAAAAAAAACAACTGGATCTTACGGCGCCGCATAGCCCTTTGAGGAAGGTATATGCCCAGCGGATTGCATCAATTCAGACGCAAATGAAAAATGCCCAGGCTCATATAACTGGTCATGAGATGAATTCTGGGTCGTTGGTACCTAAATTGCTTGGTTATGATGAACTGGCAGTCAAAAAAACGATAATTGAGAAAAAATTGGCAGCAGAGACGACGGCCTTGGAAATGGCGAAGGCTCAAGCGGATCGTCAAATGTTGTATGTCACGGTTGTAGCTCAACCCAGTCTGCCAGATTATGCTGCTTATCCACGAACTGCTGTGTTTATTGTGTTGACCTTCATAACGATGCTGATTTTTTATGTTATTGGGTCTCTTCTTGTCTCAGGTGCGAAAGAGCATACTCTTCAGTGAGAGAAAAAATGGTTAACAAGAAGGTACGAAGCGCTAAAAAACATGTCAATTTGACATTGTCTCAGTCCATTTTAACGCAGTTGCGTGTGATTTATGCGTTAATTATGCGAGAAACGTTAACAAGGTATGGTCGTGAGAATATAGGATTTCTTTGGGTGGTGGGAGAACCTATTCTTTTTTGCGGAGGGGTGACAATTATGTGGACACTTGTTCGTCCTTCGCATGAGCATGGTCTCCGGATGACTGCTATGGTTGTTACGGGATATGTTCCTTTGGTACTTTTTCGGCATGCTGTTGTTAGATCAACGAAAGCTTATGCTGTTAATTCAAGCTTGCTTTATCATAGGTTGGTAACTCCTCTAGATATCATTACTGCACGTATTACTTTGGAAGTGATAGGTGTCATGATGGCTGCTATCCTTGTTCTCTGCGGTGCTGTTTCATTGGGGTACATGGAACTCCCAGAGGATTGGGCTTTAACACTTTCTGGGTTTGGATTTGTTGTTTTTTTTACTTATGGTATTTCGTTTATATTTTCCTATTTGACTGAACGTTCTGATTTGTTGGAGAAAACGGTTAGTGTTTTGACATATCTTGCCCTGCCGTGGACTGGGGCTTTTGTGATGATTGATTGGATCCCTCCAAAATATAGGTGGGTTCTTGAATATACCTCTCCTATAGCCAATGGAATTGAAATGATGAGGTCTGGATTTTTTGGTTCTAAAGTTGTTCCACATTATTCTATATGCTTTATGACTTATACGTCTTTACTTACGTTTATGGTTGGGGTGTATCTTTGTTTAAGAGTTAGACCTCATATAGAGTTATCGTAATATGGAGGCGAAGTTGATGAGTAGGTTGATATGTCAAGATCTTTCGAAAGCTTATCATGTTGGAAAAAAAAGAAGACTCATCTTAGATCGTGTAAATTTAGAGGTTAATTATGGAGATAGGCTGGGAATATTGGGACGAAATGGAGCAGGAAAATCTACTTTAATTAAGATGATTGGTGGAATTGAAAAGCCGACTAGTGGAACAATTCATTATGGGATGACGGTTTCATGGCCGTTGGCTTTTGGAGGGGCTTTCCAAGGTAGTCTTTCTGGGCATGATAACCTGCGTTTTATTTGTCGTGTTTATCATTTAGATTATGAAGAGACCTTGGATTATGTGCAAGGCTTTGCCCAGTTAGGTAGACAGTTTTATGATCCTGTAAAAACATATTCATCAGGTATGCATGCGCGATTGGCTTTTTCGCTTTCTCTGGCGATAGAATTTGACTGTTATTTGATTGATGAAGTAATTATGGTTGGAGATGCACGTTTTGCGCAAAGGTGTGAAGATGAGCTTTTTGCAAAACGTGCGGATAGGACACTCTTAATTGTTTCGCATAATACTGATTTTATTAAGCATACCTGCAATAGGGCCGCTTTGATTCATGACAAGAAGGTATTTCTCTCTTCTTCTGTTGACGAGGGAATTGAAAAATATTACAGCTTATGAAAACTTGCTGAGGTGAGCGTTAATGAAAGCACATAAAATAGAAGCTGTTCATCAAATTTTGATTCTTGACAAGGAAAGTGGGAAACTTCCTGATTTCGTGAAAAATAATAGACAAGCGATCAAAAAGATATATCCGAAGGCAAAATATAGGCTGTGGAATGATAGGACGATTAGAAAATTTTTGAAGAAAAATTTTCCTACTTCTGTCTTTGAGGCCTATGAGACGTTATGTCCATATGCTTATAAAGCAGATCTTGTTAAATATGCTTTGTTGTATGTTTATGGAGGGTTGTGTGTTGATATTGGTGTCTTGTTGTTAAAGCCTTGGAATATACCTTTCTCTAAGGATGTTGCGGCCTTTAAGGAGCCTTCTTTTATTTCTCCGAGTTGGTCGGCAATTCAAACTGGCCTTTTGTGGGCGTTGCCTCGACGGGAAGAATTCCGTTTGGCAATTGATCTCATAGTGGAAAACTGTCGTAAAAAATATTACGGCTTCAATCCGTTGTATCCGACAGGTCCGGTTTTGTTGGGAAAGGTCTTTTTGTCTGTTATGGCTTCTAGAAAGGATACTCTAGAAGCAGATAGTCAGTATGTAAGTCAGACACGTTGCGTTACTGCGGAGGCTGATATTATTAATATGACGTACGTATCAAGAGAGGGTATTGTTGTAGCGATTCGGAATAAGAAAACAGGTGGAGATTTGAAGGAGATAGGTCTCAAAAATTCTAATAATTATAATGAGTTTTGGCATACACGGCAGGTTTATGCTGAAAATCCTATGATATGGAATTCAGATGATCCTCTTATATTTGTAAAAGGTGGATTGAGTAAAACGGAAAGCGGGCAGATTATTTCCTTAGATAGGAAGGAGGGTATGACGTATGGGCCATACGTTTCTCTCCCAAAAGGGAAATATAGATTCTCTATTGTCTTCGAGGAGGAAAGTTTTTTTGATGAAATAAAGTTATCTATAGTGTCTAATTATTCTGAAATAGATCACCATTCTATTGTTTTTTCCTGTGATGAGCTTGTCTCCAATGTTTTTTCCTACACGTTTGATGTCGAGGAACTGTGGCGGAAGGTGGAATTTAAAATTTATACGCCAAATGGTTTTTTGGGGGGGATAAAGAAAATTCTAATAGAGAATCAAGAGAGGTCTTTTCCTCCCCTTCCAGGAGAAAGGGGGGTATCCTCTGGACTTTTAGGTGGTTTTTTAAAATTTGTGAGAGGAATTTGAAATGTCAAATGAGTTTCATGAAATAAAATATCTTCATCAAATATTTATTGTTGATGACTTTGTCTTGCCCCGTAGTTTTTCTCCTACTATTCAGCATCATATTGATGTGGCTCGTTCATTATATCCTCAAGCCGCATATAAAATGTGGTCTGGCAATGAAATAAGAGAATTTATTAAACGTCATTTTTCAAAAGATGTTTTGAAAGCTTTTGATACCTTGACGCCTTATGCCTATAAAAGTGATTTGGCTAGATATTGTTTAATGTATATTTACGGTGGGTTATATTTTGATCTTTCTATGTACATGCTAAATAGATGGCAGATTCCGAGACAGTGTGGTGTAGCCGCTTTTTATGAAACATATGATGGAATGGAATGTTGGGCTAGTTTGCAAAATAGCCTTTTATGGTCTTTACCTAAACGCAAGGAGTGGAAGGTACTTATTGAAAAAATTGTAAATAATTGTCGTAATAGATATTATGGTCCACATGATCATTATGTTACAGGCTCACCTCTTTTGGGACGTAGCTTTGCTACTGTTATTAGTGAGAATTCTAATATGTTGGATATCGACGATCAATATATTGGAGAAGTTAGATACATAACGCCTGAAAGGTTTGTGCAGAATGTCACTTTTGTAAGCCCTGATAGAAGGGTTGTCGCATTGAGAAACAAGAGCGTAGCGGGCAATATATCAGAATTGGGTGTTAAGGGAGCTAATAGTTACTGCCTTCTTTGGAAGCAAAAAAAAGTATTTGGAGAAAAGAATTATGAGTGGCTTGCTAGTGATCAGCATATTATTCCTATAGGGAATAAAAAAATAAAAAAGGAAAATGGGGTGATTTATGTTTCCCATGCTCGAGGAAGAGTTTTTTTTGGTCCGTATGTTGATTTGCCTGCGGGTAGCTATAAGATAACTCTTAACTTCTTGCCGAATACCAAGTATGGGCGTATTTTTTTAGATATTGCAACCGAAAATACGATATATAGAGAATATGATTTTGACTATGGCTTTGTAAGTGAGCACGATAAAGAAGTTTTTTTCTTTAATTTTGATTCTAATAAGAAATCCGTTGAATTTAGGATGAGTGCTTTTGGAGATTTTTTTGGAGGGGTAACGGGTATAGTTATTGAAGATAATTCCAATTATGTTTGGGATGCTAGGCATCCTACTCTACGTCTGGCTGATGGAGGTAAGAAGGATGAGAATTCTATTCTTGTTACCAAAAAAGATCTTGGTAAGATTTTGTATGGCCCTCATGTTGATTTGGAAGCAGGATTTTATCGACTTAATATTAAATTCATTGAGGGAACAGTTTTTAAAAATCTAAAGATTGCAGTAACTGCTGCCTTTGCTCAGGAAACAATCGAAAATTTTGAAACCAGGTATCCCACTGAGGCGGAACGTTCTAACGAGACGTATGATTTTTTTCTATCTAAGAGGAAAGAATTTGTTGAGTTCGTGTTGTATGTTGACGGGGATTTTCAAGGTGGAATTTCTCAACTCTCTCTTGAAAAGGTAAAGGCCGCCCCAGAGGAGAAATATGAAAAAAATAGTAAGTTTTCTTTCTTAAAATTTAGGACGAATCTATTTAGGTTTTCAGATTAGAAAAGGGGATGTTTTATGAAAATTGCGCCTAGAGTACTAGTTGATGGATTCAATTTAGCTCTTCCTAAAGGGACGGGGGTTGCTACTTACGGTCGCGTTCTTTCTAGGACATTAAGTAGTATGGGATTTAAGGTAAACGTACTATATGGACTAAATATCCCTAGGAGGTTGAATGAGAATTTACAGGAAGTTATGTTTTTTAATCAATTAGCTGCAGATATGCGATACAGGAGGCCTCGGCTGTATTCTCCTGGGTGGTGGCGACAAACGGCTTTCAATTTTTTGGGGCATAAAGCTGAGTTGATTAGATTTAATAATTGCGTGGAGGCACGATCCTTTGAGGAGCACATGCCTACGTTTGATTGTATTTTTAATATTCCTTTTATTTTCCAGATGGCAGCTGGTTTTTTTAAGAAAACTGGATGCTTTTTAAAAATAAAAAATACAATGAATCAAGATATAGTGCATTGGACGTATCCTTTGCCTATTAAGGTTATTGGAGCAAAAAATATTTATACTATTCATGATATAGTTCCAATGAAGATGCCTTATACAACTTTAGATAATAAGATTTATTATTATAATTTAATGAATTCATTAGCTAATGAGGCTGATTATATCTGTACGGTTTCTGAATATTCTAAGGATACTATTGTTGATTTCTTTCCAAAGTTTCGAAATAAGATTTTCAATACATATCAATCGACACCATTTACTCTTTCTGATATCTCTTATGAACGGACAGAGCGAGAAATAAATAAACTATTTGGTATTTCTGATGGGGGGTACTTTATATATTTTGGCCAGCTTGAGCCTAAAAAAAATATCGGTCGTTTATTAGAAGCCTTCTTATTATCTGAAACTAATCGTCCTTTAGTATTGGTAGGATCTAATGGGTGGAAAGAAGAAGAGGAATTGAGATTTCTTGAGCAGGGAATTGCTATGGGGGTGATTATTCATATTCCATATGTTCCCGTTAAATTACTAAGGTCTTTAATACAACATGCACGTGCTGTGTTATTTCCCTCCATATTTGAAGGTTTTGGTCTACCTATTTTGGAAGCCTTTAATTTAAAAACAGCTGTTCTCACCTCTAATACTGGAGCCTTGAAAGAAGTTGCTTCTGATGCAGCTCTATTGGTTGATCCATATGATGTTAATGCGATAAAAGCCGGAATCGAACGATTAGATAAAGATGATTTTCTTTGCAACTCATTAAAAGATAAGGGTAAGGAGCGTGCAGTTTATTTTGATGAAGAGAATTATAAAAAGAGGTTGTTGGAATTTTATAGTATAGTATTAGAAGGATAGATTTTGATCTTTTCATAAAAAGAAGAAATATTTCTTTTATACAGGTTGGAAGAGAAGAATTTTGCTCTCTCTAATCCTGCCTTAATCATTCTTTTTTTGTCGTTCTCACTTAGCTGATCGAGTATATTTATGCAATTTGCCATCTCTACTATATTAGTAGCATCGCATAGCATGGCTGCATCACCGGAAATTTCTTCTGTAACACCTCCACGGCTAGTAAGAACTGGAACACCTAATGACATGGCTTCAATAATTGGAAGTCCAAATCCTTCTGCAAGGCTTGGAAAAAGAAGGGCTTTAGACTCTTGAAGAGTCCGTAACAGAGAGAAACGATTGCTCCATGGTAACCGAATTACTTGGCTACTTGAACCATACGGCTTATAATTCGGTCTATCATCTCCATCAGGACCAATTAAAATAAGTGGGGTTTTTGTTCCACTAAGAGCATGGGCCTCCAATAATCTTTCAATATTTTTTCGATGTTCAATGCGACCATAAAATACAAATGAATCAGCTGGAGCAATTCGGGGAGCATTCGATATAGAATTTCTTACTTGTTTACTAAATTCAACGGGTTGATATAGAGTCGTTATACGATCTGGATGCACAGAAAGTAAATTAATTATTTGATTTCGAACTGTTTCTGAAACGGCGACAAAATGGACAGGACTTTCTATTAAAGAAGATAAAATTCTACGAAACCGAGTAGGATCAATACCTGTTAAGGAAGGATGTGTAAGCGGAATTATATCATGAATTGTGACTACATTTTGACATCCTTCCATAAAAAGAGGAAGCGGATATGTCCAGTGCATTATGTCTGGTGGAGAAAGAGGGGTTAGTCTTAAAAGTCGCTTATGATATCGATAATGAAGATGTGCTACACGATAGAGGTCGTTTGCTAGGAAAGCATCTCCCCAGACGGATTGAAACATATTGCTTATTGTAGGAGCACGGGAAAGTAGAGCAGCGATTATGCGAGATACAATCGATAGGCTAGAATATCCCTCCATGCTTTCTAATAGCCACGCTGTACTATAACCAAGTTCTCTAGTTACATTACTATGATTGATTGCGTAATACTGAACGCCAGTCCCATTTCTACGTCCAATATTGCGTCCATCAAACCATATTGTCGAGTGGCTTCTGTGGGATGAAAGAAAAGAATTATCCATTATTTTTATTAGTCGTTTTGGGTTAGTGTGAGACAGTGAGAGAGAGTAAGAGCTACGCTCTGAGACCATGAAAAGGGAGACCATTTTTTAAGGCGCTCTTTTTGAGCCTGCCATAGAGGGCCGTATTGTGAAAAGTCGTCTATTATTTTTTCCCACTCTGTTGCATCAAGTGGAGACACATAGGATGGAATATTTTGGCCTATCTCACGTAATGCAGGAATGTTGGAGCAAATACTGGGCACTCCCAGACTCATAGCTTCTGTGAGCGGTAAACCATAACCCTCTGTAAAGCTTGGGAAAAGAAGACCGTTAGAATATCTTAATAAGGAGGCAACACATTCATCAGAAAGACCACTTTCCTCTATAACAAGATTCTGCAAAGCTGGTGACCTTTCTAATAGGTCTAGAATATTTTCATTTTCCCATCCACGCTTACCAATAAGAATAAGATAGGGGACGGCCTCTTCCCCACGTTGCTGGACAAGGTAACGCCACAAATGGAGCAACAAAAGATGGTTTTTACGCGGTTCGATTGTACTGATATACACGAAATATGGCTTTTTATATTTATAATTTTTGCACTCTTGATTAGTATGATAGATGGCCTGCTTATGGACCCCATGTGGTGTTTTCCAAATAGGGATGCCATGGCGGTTTGCTTGGGAGAAAAATGGCTTTAATGATTCTCTCACAGAGTCAGTTGGTACAATTACAGCTCGAGCCAGTTCTATGACGCTATCCATACGGGCTTTGTGACGTATTTTTTCGCGAGGTCGTGAGTACTCTGGATATTCAATAGGAATAAGATCATGTACCATGGGTATGAAGTAGGATCCTGTCTTAGAAAGAAAATTTCTTATTATTTTTTTATGCATTAAATGATGGTGAGATACTAGAAAATAGAATTTTATACCATTAATATCAGGCAAAGCGTTAGGAAAAAACAAATATATTTTTAGTTTTTTTGCAATATTCTTTGCTTCCGCTATTTTCTCTTTGTGACCTAAATTCCATCCATTAAGTAAATTTGAGATAAACGTGGTAACAGTACTGCGTGGAAGTCTTCCAAGGCGTCCAGTTAAAGAAAGGGCGACAAAATAGGTTTGATCTTGATGATGTGTTAAAAGGTATTCAGCATAAGCGAGTTCAACTCGATCAATCCCCGTAGGAACTGCAGATCCTGCTCTTGAGAGCAAGCGTGATATGTCAAGAATAAATGAAATTGATGGTACTGTCATTTTATTGTACCCTTCTGCATGTGGAATAATTTTCCAAACGGGAAATGGTACTTAACGTCAGCTTTTCAAGCCCTTCTTCAGAGAAGAAACCTCCAGGGATAAGGCATTGATCAATCAGTACACGACGAAAAGCCGCAAAGATGAGTGGGTCAGGTCGCTGGGGTGCCCGCCAGAAAGCTTTCAATGTCGATTGCGCAGTCAGTCCCGGCATGTCGTAAATGGCGTGACCCAAGGTAATGACAGGGACATTATGAGCCAGAGCTAGGGTACCAGTCGTGCTGTTAACGGTTACGACCCCACGGGCATGACGCACAAGCCTGGCTATATCTCCAAGCTCCATGTAATCCACACGATTGCTGACACCATGCGCAGCAGCAAGTCGCTGGACAAGTTTCTTCCAGTCCTGCACACCATTGTCGAGCGGATGTTCTTTGATGACAAGACGCATCTCCAGTGGGGCATTCTTGGCAAAGGATACAAGAACTTCGGTGATGACTTCCGCCATGCCTGAATAGGAAGAATGCAGGCGTAACTGGGCATCGGCATCCAGTTGCAGAGGGAACAGCATGTAAGGCTTGGGCCCTTCAACCAGCCATTCAGTCAGTTCGTGACTGCGTTTTTTAGCCTTTTTACGGCGACAGAGGCGTCGCAACCACCCAACGCCTTCCACCAGGGGCGGCCAGGGACGATAATCTGTCCAATGCGGGAAACGCCACTTCAGAAGAATGGTGGCCGCATTATAGGCCACGCCTTCCAGTGCACGACGTGGGAAGGAGGAGGGGACAGGCTCATGTGGGGCGGCAGGAGGCAGCTGGCTGGCACGCTGATAGTACCAGTCAGGGTCTTTGGGTAGCGTGGAATTACCGTTAACGCCACCAAGTTCCAGGGTGACCCAGTCTGGCCGGATATAGCCTTCCTCAAAAACATGGACGGCAATATTCATTTCACGGCAGATGAGGATGGCCTGCCGATGGAGTTCCCGGCAGTCACCAAACAGCAGCACGTCCGTGATGTGATGTTTTTGCAGGATATGCCCCAGAAAGGCGGGCCATGTCCCATAATTGCTGCGGAAGGCAATACCACCTCCCAGACGCCAGAAAAGCTCATCCCCTCCATTGAAGTTGATTTTCCACACATTATGCCCCCGTTTTTTCAGGGCACGGCCAACAGATTGGAAAAAAGGCCCCATGAGCCCCTGGAGCAGCAGGAAATTGCGTTTTGTTTTTGGGGGGATCTGGAGCGACATGGGCACAAGCGTGCTGGTTTCTGTCAGGCTCGGATCTTCAAAAAAATTGGATGGATATTCGGCGTGTTCCGTCTCTTCGGGAGGGTGGCCAGAATATGTTGTCTGGGTATTGTCAAGCATGAGGGGCCCGGCATGATGAAATGAAATGTGTGAAACAACGGCGTAGCTGGCCCTGCCTCTGCCGTAATTTCATGGCGTATGTTAGCTTCCAGAGCTCAGTCTTGCCAAAACAGTCAATCAGCTCCTCCACGTCACATCGCTGTTCTGTCTCTGGATTGATATAGAGCGGATACAGAATAAGGGCGATTGCAGCAAGGTCTGTTACATCCAGTTGACGCCCCCGGCGGGGAAGAGATGGTCCCAGATGTGTTGTCAGTCCCCAGCCAGCGTAAAAGGGGGCACCGTATGTTGTAACCTTTTTGCCACGTATCAGCGCCTCAAAACCTGTCAGGGATGTGAGGGTGTGTACCTCGTCAACATGTGTAAGGAGCTGGCTCATGCTGCCACTGCGGTCAATGCTGTTGGCGTAGGCAAGAATGGTTGCTTCGGAAAGATGACCGGAACGATGGCCGGCCTCCACATCAGGGTGGGGCCGATAGATGATCCATGCTCTAGGATTCCTGCGGCGAACCTCACGCAGTAGGGCGAGATTATCCGTAATCTTGCCTCCGCCTCTTACGACAGACAGATCTCCAGCAACCTGCCCCGGAACCAGAATGACCGGCACGCCCTCAGGATGCTCTATTTTGGCGGGAGATGAATCAGGCGTAGCGGCATATTTGGAAACATGAAGCGTTTTGAGGCGCTCCATGAGAGTATCGGCTCTTCTACGGAGGGCTGGTGCAACCTCGGTATCTCTCAGCATGTCCTCCAGATCACTGGGATGGGAGGGATCAACATAAGCGCCCTGGCTGTCCAGGATAATGGAGCATGGAGGCAGAAACCCGCTTCCCAGTCCCATGGACCGGATGAAGCCATCTTCCACGAAGAAGAGGGGCACCCGCATGGCATAAGCCTGTGCCTGCAGGGCTGGTGTGATGCGGTTTGCCCAAATAGCCAGTCCAGCATTCTTTTTCCGGGCATAGGCCAGAGCCCGACGGGACGACCAGAAAAACCGGATGGGGTCTCTTCCTTCAAGAAAAGAACGAATGCGGCGCTGTTTCCACCATGCTATTCCATGGCAGGCTACGACAGGCCTGATGGCTCTGGCTCCAGACGCAGGGACATGGCATGACATGGTGAAATGGGGCCTTTTCCATACCGGACAGGTGGTAGAAACACTAGCTTGTTATCAGGAAGTCTTTTTTTTGGGAAGAGAGGGGTGGTGAATATAATTTAATTTCCACGATTGAATAATAATTCGACCGATAAGTGGAGTTTATTGGCAAAATTTCCATTTCATTGATCAATCCATCCCTGAAATGTCCAGGGGAAAACTTCATGAATCCGTTTATTCTGTCATTTCTTTCGGAGTTCCAGTATCTTCAATGTCATATTACATTATAGAATTATGTTTGATGATTGTAGGGAGCCTTGTCATTGGAGAAGGTATCGACCTTTTTGTTCACCCTGTCCGTATTGTAAGAAAGCCCTCCCTGGTCCTTTTACGCTGTTTTCCAGTCATGATGGCAACCGGTATTTTTCTTTGCCTGACAGGTGTCATCTGGCTTTCCCTGCTGCTGAGTGCCATCCTGATGGGGCTTCTGGTAACGGCATCCAACCTGAAGCTGCGCCTGTTGAATGAACCTTTGGTTTTCACGGACTTTGCCCTGATCGATGCGTTCATGAAGCATCCACGTTTTTATCTTCAGGGCATTCCGCCTGCTGTGCGGTGTGTTGTCGTAGCTGGTGGTGCAGGGGTGCTCTACCTGCTTGCATGGGCTTCATCACTGTCTGTCGGGTTACGGCTGATGGGCTGTATCGAGGCAGTCGCCGTGGGACTATGCCTCTGGTGGCTCTTGGCACGGGGAAGTCGTTCCGATGAAACAGGGCCGGACGTGTGGCGGGATGTGCGTGAGGGAGGGCTGCTGCCAACACTGCTGCTTTATGCCTGGCGCTGCCATGAGCTGGCACCGCTACCCGTCAGGCCTGCCTTGTTGCGGACGGCTGCCGCACCAGAGTCTGTCATCGTCATCCAGTGTGAATCATTTGCCGATCCTGCGGAGCTGAAGAATGAGTGGTCGCCTCTGCCAGAGCTCGTCCGATGTCGGCAGGAAGCGGTACAATGGGGAAGGCTCCTGCCTAGCGGATTAGGTGCCTATACGATGCGTAGTGAATATGGGGTTCTGTGTGGCGATGATGAGGAGATGCTCTCATATCGCCGGTTTGATCCATTCCTGACAGCGGATCAGTCTCCGTCCCATGCCCTGCCGAATCGTCTGAAACATTTTTATGAAACGGCTCTTTTCCTGCATCCCTATGATCTGCGTTTTTATGGTCGGAATCGTCTGCTGCCCTTATGGGGGTTCAATGACGTCATCGGGCGGGAATGTTTTTCCGAGCAGGACAGGGTTGGCCCGTATGTAGGTGATGCTGCGCTAACAGCACGGCTGCTGACATATCTCCAGAAAAACGATCATTTTCTGGCCTACTGTGTGACAATCGAAAATCATGGTCCCTGGAAGAAAGGGCGGTTGGAGCAATCGAGTGGTGCAGAAGCGTGGCATCAGCACGTGCAGAATGGTGATGCCATGTTGCGGGAACTGCTTGCAGAGATCAAAGGGAGCGGGCGGGACATCATGCTGGTATTCTTTGGGGACCATCGTCCGGCGCTGGAAGCATTGCCCGCTGTTGAAGGACTGGAGAGGGGGACACCCTATGTCATACTGCGGCCCAATGGGCCAGAGGGAAGTCGCGTATCATCTGAGCCTGTAGATGTAACACCTGCCGAGCTCCATCGGAGCATTCTTCATCACGTCAGCTCCTGAAAAGATACGCTATAAAAAAAGGGCGCCTGATGAAGAGGCGCCCTTCTTCTTTTCATACGCCAGAGAGGATTACTTGGCTTTCCCCTGGTTGGCGACAGCTGCTGCCTTGGCAGCAATTTCCTCGGCATCACCCAGATAGTAGTGCTTGACCGGCTTGAAGTTCTCATCGAACTCATAAACCAGCGGCACACCTGTAGGAATGTTCAGGTTCAGGATTTCATCTTCCGTCATGTTGTCCAGATATTTCACCAGAGCACGAAGGGAATTGCCGTGAGCAGCGATGATGACCTTCTCGCCCTTCTTGATGCGCGGCAGGATGGTCTTCTCCCAGTAGGGAATCACACGCTCAATGGTCAGGGCCAGACTTTCCGTGACGGGCAGCTCATCAGCACTCAGATGGGCATAACGCGGATCATGACCGGGGAAACGCTCATCGGAACGCTCCAGAGCAGGCGGCGTGACAGCAAAACCACGGCGCCACTGCTTGACCTGCTCATCGCCATATTTCTTGGCTGTTTCAGCCTTGTTGAGGCCCTGGAGAGCACCATAATGACGTTCATTCAGACGCCAGTTCTTCTCAACGGGCAGCCATGCCTGATCCACACCGTCCAGAATGTTCCAGAGTGTATGGATGGCACGCTTCAACACGGAGGTATAAGCGTAATCGAAGGAATAGCCTTCCTTGTGCAGCAACTGGCCGGCAGCTTTGGCTTCGCTGCGCCCTTTCTCTGACAGGTCGACGTCATACCAGCCAGTGAAGCGGTTTTCCTGGTTCCACTGGCTTTCCCCATGACGAACCAGAACAAGCTTTGTTACGGCCATGATGATCTCCTTAATGTATAAGGTTTTAGCAACACTGGGAGATTGCGCCACTACAGCCTGAACTGCAAGGGCTCAGCCTCACTTCATGCCGTCTGTCAGAGCATAGCCGTTATGAGGCATGACAGGGACGGAGAGAAAAAGGCCACCCGCAGGGGATGGCCTTTGTTCTGATCGGGCATGGAAGGGATGATCAGGGGGTTCCCTGCTTCTTTTCCTGCTCTTCGGTAAAACGGCGAGCCTCTGATGAAACGGTCAGTGTCATGGTCAGACCGGCGGTCAGCAGATAGATGATGGCAAATGTCCAGATGACGTAGGCCATGCCGACGCCGAAAATCATTTCGCAGAGGGAAACAATGGCAGGCCCTACCCATGTCGACGCTCCAGCGCCCAGCCCGAGTATGGACAGCGCAGCGGCTTTCTCCCGTGGGCAGATCTGGGGCATAAGACCGGAGAGAGGAACGAAGGCAGCGATGGAGGCTCCATAAAGTATGCCCACAACCGCAGCCGCTGCGAAATTGCCCGGATACCAGAGGGGAACATAATAGAAGAGGGGAATGGTGATGAAGCCACCGATACCTCCAAAAACAGCCACGACGAAGCGGTAGCCCATTTTGTCCGCCACCATGCCTGAAATCAGATTGACGATGATGTTGCTCAAAAAGATGAGTGACAGCAGGTTGAGCCACTGCCCGAGCGTGAACCCCAGATGATCGACAAAAAAGCCGGGCATGATGGCCAGAAAGGCATATTCCGATGATGTATCAACCGTGCGGACAATACCGGCAATGAGAGTTTTGGGCTCACGCCAGATGATGCTGATGGAGCCCAGAAAGATCTGTCGGGCAGGAACATCGGCAGGTAGAAGACGGCGATTGCCGGTTGGCTCCCTTGTGAAAAGCAGGGCGATCAGTCCGCCGAGAACAACCAGCCCCAGAGAGCACCAGAAGGTGTTGATTTCACCGATGGCAGGAATCGCAAAACGGGCAAACTGGGAGCCGAGAGTAGGCAGGCCGGCAGAGAAAGAGAACCAGAACCAGCCGGCTGCCGCTCCAAGCATGGATGTTGGTGTCGCTGCAGCAATCCAGACCAAGAAACCATAGGCGAACAGCGGGTAGGCAAACCCGCGGAGAGCATAGAACGTCAATATCCATGTACTGTTGTTGGGGGTAAGCCCAAAAACAAGGAAGCAGACCTCCAGGACAGCCCATAGGACCAGACCGCTCCACATGACCTTTTTAGGTCCCATGAGATCGGATAGTGGCCCGGCAAACCAGGCGGCAATCATCACGGTGATGCCGTAAAAAGTGAAAAGCTCGTTGACGAAACTCTGGGGGTGGCCGGTGTGCAGCATGAACGTATCCAGGTATCCCGCCTCGACACCATCGCCGACCATGAAGAGAAGCTGTCCGACAAAGGCCCAGAACAGGGCGGCCGGTATGCCTATTTTTTCAACAAAGTGTGGTTTCTTGTCTGGCGTGCCTGCCATGAAATCTCTCCATTGGTTGGGGAGGGATGAAAAAAGCCAGTCCGTGGCGCTTCATTCCTCAATAGATGATTGACTGGCCTTACGAGAGTGCTCAGGCCCTTGAATTAGCGTCCGTACAGGAAGCGTTTTATTGGAGCCCTGAAATAGGAATTCAGTATGCCTGTCCAGACGCAGAAGTACGCTTCTGATATCATAAAGATGATTTTTTTTCAATTTTGTATATTCAGCGACCAGTTCTCCCTTATCGCCCGGGATATCTGGCGAATGGTAGAGATATTCCATGGTCGTGTCATGAATCACTTTCTGTTTTCGGTGAAACCTGAATTTTTTCATACCCATTTCGTTATCATTCTGAAAATCCTTCGAAAAAGAAAGGAGAGAATTAAGTTGCGAAAGAATGTCATTATCATTAGCGTCACAGGAGTGCAGCAGAATGGAAGGCGGGCTCCAGATGATTATATGCTCATGCAACGGATTGTCTGACAGGGACGTGCAGGCGGCCATTCAGGCCGGAGTTGTGAAAGTCTCCGAGGTTTACTCTGCCCGTAAGTGTCAGGTGAAATGCGGCAACTGTGTAAAGGGAGTCGCCTGCCTTCTGAAAGAAGCAAAGCGGAAAACCTGTCCCTGCCCGACAACTATGGCAATAGAGCAGGGGATGGCTGCACAGATAGCCAATGGTGATGACCCGATACAAAAAAAAGAAGCCTCCCTTTAAGAGAGGCTTCTTTCATCAGTCTGGCTTCTGACAGTGATCAGTGGCCGCTATTCTGGTCGGCGCTTTCAGAGTTCAGCGTAATGTAGCGTTCCAGGCCGATCTGCTTGATGAGGTCCAGCTGGGTGTCGATGAAGTCTTCATGGGCTTCTTCGTCAGCGAGGATGCGGAAGAGCAGGTCGCGGGACACGAAGTCACGGACGCTTTCGCAATAGGCGATGCCCTCGCGGATTTTCTCCAGAGCCAGAGCCTCGACCTTCAGATCACATTCCAGGATCTCTTTGACATTCTCGCCAATGTGCAGCGGGTTCAGATGCTGCAGGTTCGGCAGTCCACCCAGGAAGAGGATGCGCTCGATCAGCCAGTCGGCATGACGCATTTCTTCAATGGACTCTTCATATTCCTTCTTGCCCAGCTTGGTGACGCCCCAATGGTTCAGGGTGCGGGAATGAAGGAAGTACTGGTTGATGGCTGTCAGCTCATTGGCAAGCTGAGCATTGAGATATTCAATTACTTTCGGGTCTTTTGCGGCCATTTTTCTCTCCATCGCATGAAGTATGAACTGTAGGATTATCTCCAACGAAGGTCGGTATAGTCTTCAACTTTACGGATTGCAATATAAAAATTAAATTACGGTGTATTCGTACTTGATAATCATTATCAAAGAGACTTTATAAGAAAGATTATCAAAATCGCACGGTGAGTATTTCATGGTTTTTCTTGTCATTTCGATATATATTTAAAAATCCTGTTTATCCCATAAGTTTTTCTTTTCATTGCTCCTGATGCCCACACCCCCCATCTTGATACTGGGAACAGGATGGAATCGTTTGCTAAATCCTTATTGTTTGATATAAATAGAACATATTCCCACATAACTGAAGGATGGATGTCATGGATCTTCTCCACGTTCTGAAAACACGGTACACGACCAAGGCCTACGATGCGGCTCGCCGTATCCCGGAGGAGACAGTGCAGCAGCTGCTGGCAGCCCTGCGGTACAGCCCGTCTTCGGTCAATGCCCAGCCTTGGCATTTCATCATTGCCGATGATGATGCAGGCAAGCAGCGTCTGGCCAAGGCAACACCAGCTTCCGGGTCCCTGTTTTATAATCGGCCCAAGATCACGCAGGCCTCTCATGTAGTGGTTCTCTGCGCCCGCAATGAGCTGCCGGAATCTTATCTTGAGACAGTGCTCGACAAAGAAGAGCAGGACGGACGCTACGCTGATGCTGCGGCCCGTGAGCGTTTGGATACAGCCCGTGCCGGGTATGTCCAGCAGCATCTGGATGCTGGCGATGTCGCCCACTGGAACCAGAAACAGGTTTATCTGGCACAGGGCTTTCTGCTGCTTTCCGCGGGGCTGTTGGGTGTTGATGCAACACCAATTGAGGGCTTCCTGCCGGATGTCATTTCAGAAGAATTCGGCCTGAAAGAAAAAGGGCTGACACCTCTGGTCATTGTTGCGCTTGGCTATCATTCTGACAAAGATGCCAATGCGACATGCCCGAAATCCCGCCTGGCACCTGAGAGCATCTTTTCGAAGGCCTGAGCAACACAAGGCTTCACCGGGGGATTACGATCTTCCGGTGGGGTCTACAGGCATGCACTCGGAGCGCTGAACGGAAAGCAGATTTTCAAGGGGAAGTGGCGGAGAGAGAGGGATTCGAACCCTCGGTACGCTATTAACGTACACACGCTTTCCAAGCGTGCGCCTTAAGCCGCTCGGCCATCTCTCCGCGAGCGATGGGGGGACAATACCATTATTCTTTGCGAGTGCAAGCCTTTTTCTGAGAATTTTTCACAAATTTTTCAATAAGAAGCGCAGACTTGATTCCAGGAGCTTCTTCCACTCCGGATGAGACATCAACGGCTTGGGCGCGGCTGACCCGTACAGCCTCGCTCACATTGTCAGGGGTCAGTCCACCGGCAAGAAGCCACGGAGCAGGAGCCTGCCACTGGCGTGTCAGCGTCCAGTCAAACACACGCCCCAGCCCACCGGGGCGGGTATCTCCTTTCTGGGCAGGTGCTTCGATGACATACCCATCCATGGCTTTCGAGACAGGCAGATCGTGCTGCTGGGCGACGCCACGGGCCAACCAGACGGGCCGACCTGTCTGCTCTTTCAGGGTGAAAGCAGTGGCTTCATCTGTATAGAGTTGCAGAATATCCAGAGGGATACGCTCCAGAACGGCAGCAATCTGCTCATGGGTTGGCCGCACAAAAAGCCCGACACGAAGAGGCCCCCCCGCAGAGGGAGACGCTATGGCCTCATGCAGCCGGGCTGCCTGTTCTGGTCGGACAAAACGGGGGGAGGTGGAATGGAACACAAGACCAACCCAGCGCACACCCGATACGGCACAGGCTTCCATATCTTCTGCCCGTGTCAGACCACAGATTTTGACGTCAACCTTCACAAGGTCGCAGCCTGCAATTCATCCTGAATGGCCTGTGCGGCGGCGGCGGGATCATTCGCCCGGGTGATGGGACGGCCAACCACGATCCAGTCGGCACCAGCCCGTGCTGCCTGTGCTGGTGTCATGATGCGCTTCTGGTCATCCGTGCTGCTGCCTGCGGGACGAATGCCCGGAACGACAAGTGCTGGTCCGTCACCCAGAGCATCACGCAGCGCCGTAATTTCATGAGCTGAACAGACCAGACCATCAGCTCCGGCCCGGACAGCCATCCGGCCCAGCCGTACCACTTCCTTTAGCGGTGTGGTGTTGATGCCTATCTCCGCAAGGCTTTCCTCATTCATGCTGGTCAGTACAGTCACAGCAAGGAGCTTGGGGCGCTTCCGCCCGTCATCGAAAGCCTCTTCCAGAACTGCACGGGAGCGGCTGATCATCTCGGCACCACCAAGTGCGTGAATGGTCATCAGGCTCGGCTGGATGGGAGCCAGAGCCCGGAGGCCAGAGGCAACCGTGTTGGGAATGTCATGCAGCTTCAGATCCAGAAAAAGCTCTTGCCGGGCGGCCAGACTTTTTACGGCATCCAGCCCGCAGGCATAGGTGAATTCCAGACCAAGCTTGATGGCATCAACCTTGCCTTCCAGCGCTGCTGCCCAGTGCTGGGCCTGGTCGTGGGAGGCGGTATCCAATGCGGCAATGAGGCGGGTACGACGAATAGACATGAGGAAATGGTCTTATTTCTGTGAAGAAGGCTGGATCGCATCAGAAGTGGGAGCAACACTGCCCGCCTTGAGCTGGTCGAGCCGCTGATGCAGCTCGATCAGCTGTTTCTGGGATGTACGCAGCTGTGATTCGGCCTTGCGGGCGCGGCGACGCTGGCGCAGTTCGCCTGTCAGGCCAAGCAGCAGCCCCAGCACGAGGGACGGCACGGCAAGCAGGGTGATGAGTTTTCCCATTTTGATGGAGAAGCCGAATGAGGCCAGCCAGACGGTGGCATCATCAAGATTGCTCATGGCGAAAATGGCCGTAAAGGCCAGAAAAAGAACGATGATCAGAAGGCGAATCATGCGGATTGCTCCTACCCTGCCTTGTGGCAGTAAACAAGATGGACCAAGAGGGTCATGAAGAATGCTGGTGAATGTTGTTGGCGGACTCTAGAAGAACTCGCCCATTCTGTCATCCATCTGTTTTGCCTTTACATGATCTTGATGAAAGGAGGTGTAGTTATCCTCCCTAAAAAGGGGAAACTCTGGTATTAGGCGCTCAGGCGTCGTCTCAATGCTGGAAAGGCTGGTAGAAGCAAGATGGACACGGATGGGACCTTTTTCGAGGCGGTAGCGAATGATCGGGCAAGGGCTCCTGTCTGGAGTGAATTTGATGCCGCCTGGTACCGTCGCCGTTATGCCCGGCAGCTGGCAGAGGCGGGGACGGTCTGGACGGACGGACAGCTTGCCGAGCGATGGCAGAGCGGTGAGGGACAGGAAGGAACTTCACCCAACAGGTATTTTGATGAAGAATGGTACCTGAATGCCTATCCTGATGTCCGGCGTGGCGTGCAGGAGAAAGGTATCTTTCAGAGCGGGTTCCAGCATTATGTGGATGTAGGCTGCCAGAGCTGCTCTGGACACTGGCTTTTCTCGGCAGAATACTACTTCAAGGTGAATTCGGACTACAGTCTCCGGGCCATGCGTGAGGCAGGGCATGTCAATGCCTATGACCATTTTCTCCGTGTCGGGGATTATGGTTTCCGGTCGCCTCATTTCCTTTTCGATGCCGAACTCTTCATTCGTGAATGTCTGGGGAAAAACATTCCGTTTGATCCCTCCCAGGGGGCCTTCAGCCAATATCTGGCCCTCGAATATCCTGACATGAAAACAGTCAGGACGTCCTGGTACTTCGATCCTGTCTGGTATCTTGAAAAATATCCCGATGTTCTCAAGCTGATAGAGGATGGCGTATTTACAGGGCCACTTCACCATTACATGGGATGTGACAATCCCAGCGCTTATGATCCGAACCCTTATTTTGATGAATCCTATTATCTGGCTCAGAACCCTGACGTAGCTGATGCCGTGAAAAGCGGAATGTTCCGCAATGGTTATGCCCATTTCATCCGGGCAGGGATCAGTGAGCTGCGCAATCCATCGGCTGATCTGGATTTCAGGGCGTTTGTGGCCACGCTGGATATGCCCCAGTCACTCAACAAGGCACACGTGGACAATCCCTTTCTGCTCTGGATTTTACAGCAGGAAGGGCGGACAGGTGCCGAAATTCCCGGGATTTCCATTACTGCCGCCAACAGGCTGGCGTTATGCAAGGTCGAAGCCAGTCTGCCCTCCCTGTTCAGGAAGCCTTTGAGATTCGTGAATCAGGCGTCTCCCCAGCTGAGTGTCGTTCTGTTTTCACAGGGCAATTATCTGCTCGATATTGCAACGCTTGCTTCCCTGCATGCGCAGGGTATTCCCGACATGCAGGTCGTCGTGGCCAGTACGGGCAACACCCTTTCCCGGCAACGGCTGGATCAGGCAGTAGAGGGGTTGCGGCACGTTGTCAGCGACAAGCTCCAGCCCCTGGCGCAGCAGTTGCGGGAGAGTCTGCCTTTCCTTGCCGGTGAGCGCATCCTGCTTCTGGAATCCGGCGTGCAGCTGTTGCCCATGGCCCTGTCCTTTGCCATGGCTTCCATGATGGCTGAAGAAAGTGAGGGGGGCGGCAAACTTCTTACAAGCATCAATACCGTACTGGAAGCAGGTAGCGCTGTATGGCGTGATGGCAGCATCACGTGCCATGGTCAGGGAGAAAAAGGACAGGCCCAGTCTGTCAGTTTCCAGAAGATGGTGGAAGCCATTCAGGGGGGGCTGCTGTTCTGCCATCGCACAGCGATGGAACAGGCACTACACTACCTGGAAGGGCACAGGGTGGAGCCTTTCTTTACCTGTTTTTCCATGGCGTTGCGGGCCACGGGGCGGACCCTGTCTTATTGGCCAACCGTACAGGCCAGACTGCTGAATGCCACGCCGGAAAGTTATGCGAGGCGAACCATGGGAAAGGATGCCTTGCGGCGTCTATTCCCCGTTTTTCTGCCCAGACATGCCGTGGCACGAGGGGACGCCCGCATGGGCAAGAGCTATCGCCCTCTTGTCATGATGGTTTTCCCCCATCTTCCACGCCTGATTGAAGGTGGTGCAGCACGGCGGGTCATGCAGCAGATTGATGCTTTCCGTTGGCTGGGCTGGCAGGTGCTGGTTGTCGGTCTGGACCGGAAAGAAGAAGACAGGCTCGTCATTCCTCATGATTATCCAGCTGATGTGGAATGCTGGCGGGGTGTGGATGATTTTTCATCCTTCCTGCGGGACCGCTTGACCGACATGAAACTGCTCTGGATTGGTGGAACGCATGTTCTGTCCCGTCTGGGGCCGGTTCTTGCCACAGGGGACATTTCCCTTCAGGACAAGCTGATCGTTCTTGATACTGTCAATCAGGACGGCACGGCCCTCAGAGCTGTGGAAGAGCATCTGCGACGTCTCGTTGGCATTGTGGATGAGCCGGCACGTCTCATGAGAGAAGCCAGAAAAGAACTGGATTATGCATGGCTCTGCCAAGGCATCGTGACGGGTGATGAGCAGACAACCGCACTGCTGCACAGGCTGGGCTACGGCAATGTCACAGCTCTGCCTTATGCTGTTTCGTGCCGGCAGCTGGGCAAACAGGACGAATTTGAACGGCGGCAGGGTATTTTGTTCCCTCTTTCCATCTACCGGGCAGGGGATTCCGGACATGACGGATTTGACTGGTTCTGCCTTGCCGTGATGCCCCACTTGCAACGTCATTTCAGTCTGCCACCTTCCATCGGGATCGGAGGGTATCATCATCCTTTGGTCGATCTGGGATTTTATGAGCGCCTGGCACCACTGGATGGCTTGGCCCAAATGGATACGCTGCCCAGGATGATGCAGCGATGCCGTATTCTCATGGACCCTTCGCGGGTCCCGGCCACACAGGCTACCGAGATACTGGAAGCCGCCGGTCAGGGTATCCCGGCCGTGCTGAACAAGGTTCAGATGGAACGTCTGGGCTGGAAGGATGAAGAAGAAGCTCTGGATGGTGGTTTCAACGATCCGCAGCATTTCGCCCAGCAGATCATCCGTCTGTATGAAGATCCGGCTCTCTGGGACCGGATACGGCGCAAAGCGCATGAAACGGTCAGGGAGAGGCACGGCCATGGTCGCCTGCATGAAGCTTTTGGGCGGTTCATCGAGGCATTACTGAATGGGCCCGCTACGGTAGCCCCCCCTGCCGGGAAGGAAAGGGTGTCGCTACATCGCTCCTTTGCGCCAGCCCCTCTGCGCATCGTGTTGAAACCGGCTGGAGACCCCCCTGCCGCCGAAGATAAAGATGAAGAGTCGGAAGACGGGCTGGAGGATGAATTCATGCCGCTTCCCACTCATCTGGGTGTGACATTGCCTGAAGAAGACCAGAATCAGAAGGAACAGGCTGACAATGACTGAACGTATGGCCGCAGTCCTCCAGCATGTGGAGACCACCAAGGAGACGGCACTGGAGCGGCTTTGTGAACTGTTGCGGATTCCCAGCATTTCCACACAGAAGCAGCACAGGGATGATTGCCGGAAAGCCGCACGCTGGTTGGCGGAAGAATTGCAGGGGCTTGGCTTTACGACGTCTTTGCGGAATGTTTCATGGGCAGAACCGGGGCATCCAATGGTTGTCGGGCATGATGATGCCAATGCAGAGAAGGTACGGAACGGGCAGACCCACGTTCTCTTCTATGGTCATTACGATGTTCAGCCGACAGACCCCGAAGCCCTCTGGTTAACGGATCCGTTCGAACCCTGCCTGAAGAAAACCGGCGATGGCCGGAAGGTCCTCGTGGCCCGGGGAGCGAGTGATGACAAAGGGCAGGTGATGACCTTCATCGAGGCCTGTCGGGCATGGAAAGCTGTTCATGGGGATCTCCCCGTGGCTGTCAGTTTTCTTCTGGAAGGTGAAGAAGAATCCGGTGGTGAGAATCTGCTTCCCTTTCTCAGGGAGAATCAGGAAGAGCTGAAAGCTGATATTGCCCTGATCTGTGATACCGCCATGCCGGACAGGGAGACCCCGGCCATCACGACCTCTCTGCGTGGCACGGTTGCCGAGGAAATCGAGCTCGTCGCTGCCAGCCAGGACCTTCATTCCGGCATGTATGGCAATGCTGCGGCCAATCCGGCTTTTCTGCTCTGCCAGATCATCAGTGGCCTGCGTGATGAGCAGGGGCGGGTCACACTGCCCGGTTTTTATGACGGTGTGACCGTGCCTGATGAGCATACCCGCCAGCAGTGGCAGACACTCTATCCTGATGATGCAGCCCTGCTGGAAGATGTCGGCCTGTCCCATGCTGCTGGTGAGCGGGGCTTCAGTGCCATTGAGCAGACATGGTGCCGTCCGAGTTTTGAGGTCAATGGCCTTGCTGGCGGGTATCAGGCGGATGGCTTCAAGACGGTCATTCCGGCCCGGGCTTCGGCGAAGGTATCATTCCGTCTGGTACCGGGGCAGGACCCACTCAGGATTCGGGACTCCTTCCGGGCTTATGTCCGTGCAGCCCTGCCGGAAGATGTCGAGGTTGTCTTTACGGGGCATGGAGCTTCATCCGGTTTTGCCGTGAATCAGGACAGTCCCTTTCTTCTGGCAACATTGGACGCTCTGGGTAAGGAATGGGGCAAACCGGCCGTCATGACTGGTTGTGGAGGCTCGATCCCGGTAGCAGAGGAAATCCGTGAAGCCTTGGGCATGGATGCACTCATGGTGGGATTTGCTCAGGCTGATGATCGGATACACTCTCCCAACGAGCAGTATGGTCTTGATTCATTCTTCCACGGGATACGCTCATGGGTCCGCATCCTGGCTGCCCTGGCCCGATGAATCGTATAAGACCAGGCATGGCGCAACCTGTTGCCCTGACCATGGGAGACCCGGCTGGCGTGGGGCCGGAGCTGACACGCCGTGTCTGGGAGTGTCTCAGAACGGCTGGGCGACCTTTTTTCTGGATAGGGGACCCGGTGCTGCTGGGAGGCAACACACCCTACCGGGAGATATGCCATCCGTCCGAGGCAGCCGCCTGTTTTGCAGAAGCCCTGCCCGTACTGGCGCTTTCCTGCCCGGAACCAGTCAAACCCGGGCATCCCTCAACAGGCAATGCCGTAGCGGTGATCGAGAGCATCAGAAAAGCTGTTCATTACGCTCTGTCAGGGGCAGCCGGAGCTGTCGTGACCAACCCTATTGCCAAGCATGTGCTTGCAGCTTCCGGTTTTCCCCATCCGGGGCATACAGAGTTTCTGGCAGCTCTGTGTGGTGCCAGTGGCAGGGAAGTCATGATGCTGGCCTGCCCGCAGCTCAAGGTTGCTTTGACAAGCATTCATGTATCGTTGAGACAGGCCATCGAGACGCTTTCGGCAGACCGCATCATGGCTGTGAGCCGGGTAACGGCATCTGCCCTGCAACGTGATTTCGGTCTGGTCCAGCCTCGGCTTGCCATTGCAGGGCTGAACCCTCACGCAGGTGAAAATGGCATGATGGGGGATGAGGAAAGCCGCATCATCAAACCCGCTATAGAGGCCTTGCAGCGGGAAGGGCTGGAGGTAAGTGGCCCCATGCCACCAGATACCATGTTCAGTGCCGCTGTCCGTCCCCGGTACGATGCGGCAATCTGCCTGTATCACGATCAAGGCCTCATCCCGGTCAAGGCGTTGGACATGGCTGGAGGTGTCAACGTCACACTGGGTCTGCCCATCATCCGCACATCGCCAGATCATGGAACAGCCTTTGATATTGCCGTCGGTCCGGGTGAGACAGGAAAGGCAAGCATTTCAAGCCTTTCATCAGCGCTTGCCATGGCCCATGATATGGCAAGCCAGCGTGTCATGAGTGATGCGCAGACTCCATGAAGAGGGAAAGGAACAGCCCATGATCCGTCTTGGTATCAATGTTGATCATGTTGCAACATTGCGGAACGCACGGGGTGAGCGCTACCCCGACCCTGTCCGTGCTGCTGAGCTGGCTCTGGAGAATGGGGCTGATGGTATTACGGCCCATCTGCGTGAGGACCGCCGCCACATTCGGGATGAGGATATCCGTCGCCTCCGGGCGCTTTCGGCTCCACTCAATTTTGAAATGGCTGTCACGGACGAAATGGTGACCATGGCCTGCGCACTGAAGCCCCACGCCTGCTGCCTTGTGCCCGAAAGACGGGAGGAATTGACAACAGAAGGTGGGCTTGATGTCGTAGGATTACGAGAAAGTCTGGCCCCGCATGTCAGCCGCCTTCTGGAAGCTGGCATCCGTGTTTCGCTGTTCATCGATCCAGAGCCGGAAGCCATTCGCACGGCGGCTGCTCTGGGAGCTCCAGTAGTTGAACTGCATACGGGAGCCTACGCTCTGGGGAAAGAAGGCGAGCTGGAACGTCTCCACAGGGCTGCCCATATGACAGCTGAATGCGGGATTGAACTTCATGCCGGTCATGGTCTGACCTATGAGAATGTCTCTCCCATCACGGAACTGCCTGGGCTGAAAGAACTCAATATCGGCCATTTCCTGATCAGCGAAGCCGTCTTTGTCGGGCTGGGAGCTTCCGTGCGGCGGATGAAAGATCTGCTTTCCTGAAGACTTCATCAACCGTCATGGAGAGGTCCCGTCACTGGGACCTCTCTCAGGATTCAGTTGGGCTGTGTGTTGAAGATGGGCAATCCATTATTGCCCTGCTGGATACTGAATAGCCCATTGTTACGACGGACCTTAGGGATGCTCCCGTCTTTAGGAGCTGGCTGGATAAGAGGTTCGTTCGGCTTATGATCGTAATTCGGAACAAATTTACTTGATTTGTCGGAATAGGTGGCCTCTGGCCGCTGCTCTTCCGTGGGCATGGAATGAAATGCCGAAATCGGCCCCATGGGCCAGACGCCCGGAGCATCACGCATTGTTCCTTCAGGCTGTCGTGCACAGCCGCGTGTCAGCATGGAGCAGATACCATCTTCGCCAATATATTCGTCATCGTCGCCCGCATAATGGATCTCGGCAACCCGATCATGATCCATACGGACAAGCATCCGGCAGCTTGAGCCAGCTCCACCAAAAATAGACTGATAGGCGCTGATAGCTGAACTTACTGGAAGAAGGCCAGAGCTGGGGAGAGGGGCGATCGAACGGGAAATGTCGTATTCCCAGATCGCCGTACTGTCATTCAGTGATTTGGTCGAATTGGGAGCTCCCGCACAAGCCTGCAGATCATAGCTTGTCATGCCGATCATTTCATATTGAGCTTTGTGAGCCTCATGGGCATCCCAATAACCGCAGGCAGAGAGGCCGAGCGGCAGCATACAGGTAAGCCGGAACAGGATTTTCTGAAATGTCATTCTCTCTCCATCAGAGTAGAAAGGCAGGCAATGGGGGGACTGCTTTATCATGTTTTTCTTTCTGTCTGAAAGATGGGTTTTAGTCTCCAGTGCAATCGGTTAGAGAAGGAGGAGCCGTTTCCCTTTTTGGAGTTTGCTTTATGGCCGATATTTCCGCTGCTGAGGTTCCCCGCCTGCAAAAGGCACTGCGCCGTCTGCTGGGCTCTCCAGAGCTGACAGTTCAGGTCCCGCCACGCAAGGGCATGAGTGTGGAAATCGCAGTGGCTGGTGCAGTCGTGGGGACTGTGTATCGCGATGAGGATGAGGGCGAGGTCTCCTATGCCGTCAACATGACAGTGCTGGAAGAAGACCTCCCTCCTGCCTGACCTGTAGCGGTCTTACCGGTACAGCAGGAAACCTCTCATCCTTGATGGTGAGAGGTTTTTTCATATGCAGGTACTGCTTTCAAAGCAGAGGTGCACAGCTCTGACGGAGCCACGGGTGCAGCTCATCTTCCAGCAGTGGCAGGAGCTTTTCCAGAACCGTGGCATGGTACTGGTCCAGCCAGTGCCGTTCTTCTGCTGTCAGAAGTCCCATGGCGATGAGACGGCGATCTATGGGGGTGTGGGTCAACACCTCGAACTCCAGGGAGGGCCGTACGGTTCCGGGCAGGGAACTTTCCCGAACGAGCAGCAGGTTCTCGATACGGATGCCGTAAGCGCCAACCTCGTAATAGCCCGGTTCGTTGGAAAGGATCATCCCTGGTACAAGGCCGGTCGGCCGTGGCGCTACGGAGATGGATTGAGGCCCCTCATGGACGGAAAGATAACTGCCAATGCCATGGCCGGTACCATGATCAAAATCCAGTCCCTGATTCCAGAGAGCCGCCCGGGCAAGAGTATCCAGCCTGTAACCTGGCAGTCCCATGGGGAAACGCTGGCGGCTCAGGGCAATATGCCCCTTCAGAACTGCCGTGAAAGCTTTCTGGATGGCGGCAGGTGCTTCATCCGGGCCAGTCCAGATAGTCCGTGTGATGTCCGTGGTGCCGAAAGGATATTGCGCCCCACTATCAACCAGATAGACGCTGTTTTTCTGAAGGATGCTGTCATGCCCGGCTTCGGCCCGGTAATGAGGGTAAGCGCCGTTGGGACCAGCCGCAGAAATTGTCTCAAAACTGGGGCCCCGATAATCAGGGGACATGGCCCGGAACGCCTCAAGGCGATCGGCCAATTCTGTTTCACGATGGCCGGGGCCATGTTCTTCCAGCCAGTGCAGGAACCGGGCCAGAGCAATGCTGTCCAGTTCATGCGCCCGACGGTTGCCATCCTGTTCCACGGTTGTTTTGATGGCTTTGGGAAGAGTGCACAGGTCCGGCCCATCAGCGATGTGAGCTCCGGCGTCCTTCAGGACCATGCTGAACCAGACTGGCGTCGTGGCAGGGTCCAGCCGTACGGTTTTTCCGGCCAGGGCCTGCAAGGCCTTCGACAGTTCGGAAGGAGGGAATGGACGTATGCCTGAATCTTCCGGGGCATCATGGAAACGGGTCACATCAGCAAAAATGTCGGCCGAACCATCAGCATAAAGCAGACCGTACGCATGGGCGACAGGGGTCATGGCAATGTCACTTCCCCTGATGTTCAACAGCCAGGCGAGGGACGGGCAGTCCGCAAGGATCATGGCATCCTGCCCCGCTTCATGCAGCTGCCGGGCCAGACGATCCCGCTTGCTCCGGCTTGTTTCCCCTGTAAATTCGAATGGTTGGTGATGGATCAGATTGGCTGGTGAGGGAGGCTGATCATGCCATGACATATCTATTGGATTGTCAGACAGGGGTACGAGCTGAATACCATCCGTCTCCCATGATGAGAGGTCTCTCTGGCTGGTCAGCCGGGGGTCATACCCGATGCGCAGCCCTTGCGCTTTCTCAGCCAGCCACTGCCGGGGAGGATGCTGGCCGCCATGACGGGTTTCCCACAATGCCGCCGGAGCCTGCTCGGCCATCTGTACGGTGTAGCGGCCATCGGAAAAAACACAGCCGGTTTCTGCCAGCAGGATGGCAAGGCCAGCACTGCCCGTAAAACCGGTCAGCCAGGCCAGTCTTTCAGAATGGGGCGCAACATATTCCCCCAGATATTCATCACCCCGGGTGACGATGACACCGGAAATGCCAAGTCTGTCGAATTGCTGGCGGACGAGAGCAGGACGGTCCTGCAAAGGAATGGATGAAAGAGACACAGACGCCACCATGGAAAAACGGGAGAGAACAGTCAGATTGGTTTCCGAAGGATCAAGGTACTCCAGGGACCTTCCCTGAGCTGCTTTTCAAGGATCAGGCCCTGCCTCTGGTGGGCAACCAGCACCATGCGGGCCTGGGTATTGAGCAGTCCGGCCAGGATGGCTGTTCCCCCTGCCTGAAGGTTGCGGGCAAGATCCTTGGCCATGCGGCAGAGAGGACGAGCCAGAATATTGGCAAAAACAAGATCATAGGGAGCATTGCGGCGAACAGCTTCCGTATGCCAGCCATTGCCGAAGCGGCAGTCCAGCAGGGGGCCGAGCCTGTTCAGCCGGGCATTGGAAGCTGCAACACGGACAGACCATGGCTCGATATCCACGGCCAGAACAGGGCGATGCAGCAGGCGAGCCGCTGCCATGGCCAGAATACCGGACCCACATCCCATGTCCAGAATATGACGGGGGCGCCGATGGGCAATCTGTTCCAAGGCACGCAGGCACCCGCGGGTGGAACCATGTTCACCGGACCCGAAAGCGATCCCGGCATCCAGTATGATGTCCAGCCGATTGGAAGGTGACGTCTCCTTCAGATGTGTCCCCCGGATACAGAACCGCCGTCCGACATATTGGGGAGGGAAGGCTTCCTGCGTACGGGCCAGCCAGCCCTCGGCCTCGGTGTTCTGCCGGTACAGGGGTGCGTCCACGCCTGTCATGGCACGGACAAGCGCCAGGGCGTTATCCAGCTCCTCCTCATTCCGCCCTTTTTCCTTGACGGCTTCCAGCCGCCAGTAACGCTGCTCATCATCCTCTTCGAACATGCCGACCGTGTCACAGACCCCAAGCAGGGCCTGCTCGAAAAGTGGAACGTGTATTTCCTCCACCACAATGGAAAGCGTCTCCAGCGCCCGGGCATGGCGGGAACCAACATGGGTGGGGGCAATAGGGCTCTGTTTTGTCTTCACGATACGACCTCTATAAAACCGGCCATGATCCGCTTCAGACCGATATTTTCAAAATTGATGGACAGACGATCCCCTTCAACCCCGATGACCACACCTTCACCGTAACGGTTGTGGCGCACCGTCGCTCCGATGGGGACGGCAGGCTGCATAGCGGACGGTCTGGCCCGCTGCTGTCCTGACAGAACCTGAGCCCTGTGCCTGAAAAATGACCTTGAGGGCAGGGCGTGACCGGCCTCTGCAACATTCCGTAAAACCTGTTCTTCAGGCAGTTCATCCAGAAAGCGGCTTGGTATGGAATCCTGCCAGTTTGCATAAAGCCGACGACTGTTTGCATGGGATATGATTACCCGCTCACGGGCACGGGTAAGGCCGACATAAGCGAGGCGCCGTTCTTCCTCCAGAGCCTGGTTTCCACCTTCATCCAGAGAACGCTGGGACGGGAAAAGGCCTTCCTCCCATCCGGGCAGGAAAACCGTTGGGAACTCAAGCCCTTTGGCGGCGTGGAGCGTCATCAGGCTGACCTTGTCCGGGTCGTCCTCGGCATTGTCGCTGTCCATCACAAGGGCGATGTGTTCCAGAAACGCATCCATTGTTGGAAACTCACCAATCGCCCGGATCAGCTCCCGGATGTTGTCCAGCCTGCCGGCGGCTTCTATGGTCTTCGGGTCATCCCGCCACATGGCGAGATACCCACTTTCTTCCAGCACCATGTCAGTGGCGACAACATGGCCTTCCTTGCCGACAGTGTCTCTGGCCCTGGAGAGGCTGTCCATCAGGTCCGACAGCGTGGCGGCCGCCTTGCCCTTCAGCTGCCCCTGTTCCAGCTGATGCTGAAGCGTCTGTTGAAGGGACAGCCCCCTCTCTCTGGCAGCATTCCGCAGACGGGTCAGGGCAACACTGCCAAATCCCCGTTTGGGCAGATTGACGATGCGCTCAAAAGCCAGATCGTCAACGGGATACAGCACTGCCCGCATATAGGCGATGGCATCCCGTATCTCGGCCCGTTCATAAAAACGCAAACCGCCAATAATCTGATAGGGGATGCCCATTTTCATCAGGGCATCTTCAAAGGGACGTGTCTGGAAACCAGCCCGCATCAGGATGGCGATGGAACCGTAAGGATGACCTTTTGTGTGAAACTCCTGTATCCGGCGGCCAATGACACGGGCCTCGTCATCCGAGTCCGGCATGTTGATGACCTCGACAGGATCACCCTCCATGATGTCGAGCCCAGGCCGCAGAACCTTGCCCAACCGTCCCTCATTATGGGCAATGACCTGCGAAGCCACGGTCAGGATGCGGGGGGTGGAACGATAATTCTGCTCCAGCCGGATGATCCGTGCACCGGGAAAATCTTTCTCGAAACGGAGGATATTGGCGATGTCGGCACCACGCCATGAATAGATGGATTGATCGTCATCCCCGACGCAGGCAATGTTAGAGGGTTGTCCATCCTGCCTTCTGGCCAGAAGACGCAACCACAGATACTGGATGGTATTCGTATCCTGATATTCGTCAACCAGAATATAGCGGAAGCGTTTCTGATACTGCTCCAGTACATCGGGATGCTGACGGAGGATGGTCACCACATGCAGCATGAGATCCCCGAAATCACAGGCATTCATTTCCTTCAGACGTATCTGATAGGCAGCGTAGATGGCCGGGAGCTGGCCATTGGCCAGTTCAGGTGTCTGCGCAGCAGTGATGCCATCGGGCAGCAGGGCCTGATCTTTCCATAACTGGATCTGATGCATGATCTGTGCCGGAGGAGAGCGCTTGAGGTCCAGTTTCCAGGGCTCGATGACCTGCTTGAGAAGACGGAGCTGGTCGTCCGTATCGAGAATGGTGAAGTTGCGCTCCAGCCCGACATGTGGCGCATGCTGCCGAAGCATGCGGGCACAGAGAGAGTGGAAGGTTCCCAACCAGAGGCCTTCCACTGGTCGGCCGAGGATGGCGCTGATGCGCTCCCTCATTTCCCGGGCAGCCTTGTTGGTAAAGGTCACGGCCAGTATCTGCTCGGGCCATGCCAGCTTTTCCAGCAGGATATGAGCGAACCGTGTTGTCAGAACCCGGGTCTTCCCGGTACCGGCACCAGCCAGAATCAGCAGGGGGCCTTGCGTCGTTTCCACGGCAAGACGCTGCTCTTCATTCAGCCCGTGCAGATAATCAGGACCGGAAGACGGAAAACGGGGGGAAAAAAGATCATCCATCACAATTATCTGGTATAATGCGGCTCATACCCGCTGGCTAGGACATAACCATAGATTGTGAAAAAAGCAGTTTCATCCAAACAGGGGCACAGGGCACGGATGAGAGAGCGCATCCTCACCCATGGAGCCGAGAGCTTGGCCGACTATGAGCTCCTGGAGGTTCTGCTTTTCTACGCCATTCCTCGTAGGGACACCAACCCGCAGGCCAAAGCGCTGCTTTCCGCTTTCGGGTCGATAGGGAAGCTGTTGCAGGCATCTTCTGCCAGACTGGAGCAGCATGGTCTGAGCGAGCGCATCATGAGCCTTCTGGAACTGCCCGTATTGGCAGCACGCTCCCTCATGGAGAGTGATGAAGACATGCCGCTTCAGCTGGGCAATGCCAAGGCTCTGATGAATTATCTGAAAGGCACATTGCAAAGGACAGATGAGCCAGCCATCGGTCTGATCTGCCTGGACAGCAACAACGGCCTGATCATGGAAAAGCTGCTGCCAGCAGCCAGTAACCTTCATGCCCTCCACCGATCAATTGCACAGACACTTCTCAACTGCCACGCCACTGCGGCCATCGTCGTCTATTACCGTCCACGCAGTCCAGCCACGGCACTGGCTCCAGAGGTACGGGGGCTGAGACAGGCCTTGCGGTCTCTGGATGTCATCGTCCATGAAGGCATCCTGATTGGTGAGGGATGGTATGTCAGCATGAGTGAATCCGGGCTTCTATGAGGAGGATGACCATTACGGACCGTCTGCCCTCCGTCAGGGAGAGCTTTCACAAAATCGCATCGTTTGTTGTTGCCGGGAAAGATGCCCGCAAGGAACTGGTTGAGCGCCTTCTGCGGCATCATTCTTCACTGGCTGAACTCATTTCATCTCAGCCAACGGACAGAAAGGCCATAAGCCGGGATGATGTGCCTCTGACCGTATTCTGTGCTGTGCTGAAAGAGCTGGCCCATCGGTATGGACGGTCCCTGCTGCCAGAGGGCAACCTGCTGGAGCAACCGGAATTGCTGAAGGACTATCTGATGGTCCAGATGGCCAGGGAAAGAGTGGAACAGTTCCGGCTGCTTTTTCTGGATGACAGGAAACACCTCATCCGCGATGAAGTGCAGAGCCACGGGACAATCAACCATGTTTCGGTCTATCCACGTGAGATAGCAAAACGCTGTCTGGCGTTGGGCGCAGCCGGAATCATCATGGTCCACAATCATCCGGGAGGGCAGGTAAACCCATCCCGGGGAGACATCACCATGACCCAGGCCATTCAGAAGGCATTGGCTGTCATTGATGTCTGTCTGATAGACCATGTCATCATAACAAGAAAAACCCAGACCAGCTTCCGCCAGCTTGGGCTTCTTGATGATGACTGATCAGTCCTCAAGCTGGGGCTGATAGCGGGAAAGAACCATGCTTCCGGGCAGTCCTCCACGAGGGAAGATGCGGTTTATATGGCCCATCTTGCGCCCCGGACGAGCTTCCTCTTTTCCATAGAGGTGGATGGAGGCATTTTCCTCCCCCACGATCTCTGGCAGGAGCGCCATGTCATCCGGGCCAATCAGATTATGCATGTAGGCATCAGAATGGCGTCGGGCAGGCGGCAGGGGCAGCCCGGTCACAGCCCGGACATGCATTTCGAACTGGTCTACCAGACAGGCACTCATGGTCCAGTGGCCGGAATTATGAGGGCGAGGCGCAATCTCATTGACAAGGAGCCTGCCATCCCGATCCTCAAACAGTTCCACCCCCATGATACCGATAAGCCCGAGTTTTTCAGCCAACGTTGCGGCCAGGGTCTGCGCTTTTTCAGCCAGATCGGGCATGATGGGGGCTGGTGTGATGGAGACACGGAGGATCCCCTGGCGATGATGATTTTCCGTAACATCAAAGCAGCGCACGGTGCCTGCTGCATTGCGGACAACCATCACGCTGACCTCACGGGCAAAATCAATTTTCCGCTCCGCAACCAGCGGATAGGGGAGGGTGTCTGCCTCTGCTGCCAGAGAGTTGAAAGCGGCTTCATTCTCCAGACGGAACTGCCCCTTCCCATCATAACCGAAACGGGTTGTTTTCAGGATGCAGGGAAAGCCGAATGATGGGAGAGCATGAAACTCCTCTGCCGAACCGATTTCCCTCCAGGGGGCAACCGGCAGGCCGAAGGATTCCAGAGTGGTCTTTTCGGTGATACGGTCCTGGCTGGTTTCCAGAATATGACCGGATGGATGGACCGGACAGAACCGTGCCAGATGGGCCAGACCCTCTGCGCTGATATTTTCAAATTCAAACGTAATGACGTCACAGGAACGGGCGAACTGCTCCAGACACACCGGATCATCGTAAGCACCAACCGTGAAACGGGCCGATGTTTCCGCTGCCGGGCTTGGCTCACTATTGGAGAGGATATGGACCCTATAGCCCAACCGGGCAGCGGCCACGGCAGACATGCGACCAAGCTGTCCCCCCCCAACAATGCCGATCCAGGCGCCAGGCTGTAATGCTTCCGTCTTCATCCTGCAGGAACCTCAGCCACGGAAGCCGTCTGCCGTACCCTGAAGGCTTCAAGCCTTTCGGCTATGCTGTCATCGGAGAGGGAAAGGACAGATGCAGCCAGCAGAGCTGCATTGATGGCTCCAGCCTTGCCGATGGCCAGTGTGCCGACAGGCACCCCGCCAGGCATCTGCACGATGGAGAGCAGACTGTCCTGCCCTTTGAGCGTGCGGCTTTCCACCGGCACTCCAAAAACAGGCAGGGTCGTCCATGCTGCACACATTCCTGGCAGATGGGCTGCGCCACCCGCTCCGGCAATGATGACCTTCAGGCCACGTTCACGAGCCGTTCTGGCATAATCAGCCAGCCGGTCCGGCGTCCGGTGGGCGGAAACGATCCGGGCCTCATAGGGGATGCCCAGAGCGTCCAGCTGCTCACAACCATGCTTCATGGTCTCCCAATCCGACTGGCTGCCCATGATCACACCGACTGACGGCGTTGGTGAGACACTCATCGTGTTCTGTCCCTCTTTGTCTCAGAAGCTGTTGCCGGTTTCATCACGGGACGGGAAGAGGCTCTCCGGGTCGATTGCCTCATGATCATTCTCAAGCGGCTTCCCTTCCCGGACGAGACGGTCATTGGCGGCCTGAACGGCAGCATTCAGGTCTGTCTGGGTGCAGAGGCCAAGGATGACGGGGTCACGAGGCTTGATGTTGGGGCTGTTCCAATGTTCACGGTTGCGGATTTTGGCAATCGTATCCTTGGTTGTGCCCAACAGGCGGACAATCTGGGTATCGTTCAGCTGCGGGAACTGGCGCAGGACAAAAGCGATGGCATCGGGGCGATCATGCCGCTTGGCCACCGGCGTGTAGCGTGCCCCCTTGGCACGACGGGCCACGGGATTGGGAGTGGCTGTCAGCTTGAGCCGGGCGGCGGGATTGGCCTCACAGCGCTTGATCTCGGCCTCAGTCAGCTGATTGTTTTTTACAGGATCATAGCCGTTGATCCCGCCGCCAACCTCACCATCAGCAATAGCCTGAATCTCCAGCGGGTGCATCCCGCAGAAAGTGGCGATCTGGTCAAAGGTAAGGCCGGTTTTCTCAATCAGCCAGACGGCAGTTGCCTTCGGCATTAGCGGCAAGGTCATGTCAACGCAGTCCTTTGCAGAGCGATAATATGGTCCGGCATCTGGCAGGGCCTGGGCCACTCTGGAAAAGAATCACCCGCCACCCGCATGAGGGGCGGTGCCTGCGACAATGCACGACAGTGCCGCCAAGATGCGTCAGAGACCATGAGAGGTCAAGATGGAAAGAAATAAAAAGAAACCCTCCACCCGAGGAAAAGGGTGGAGGGTTTCTCTATCCAGACATCCCGTAAAGGGACACTGTCTTACTTCTTGATATTGCCAATACCGGAGAAGCGCTTGTTGAACTTGGCAACCTGCCCCCCTGTATCCAGAATACGCTGAACGCCCGTCCAAGCCGGATGGGTCTTGGGGTCAACGTCCAGACGCAGCTTCGCGCCGGGCTCGCCGTAGCAGGAACGCGTTGTATATTCGCTGCCATCAGCCATCACGACCGTGATTTCATGATAGTCGGGGTGGATACCGGGTTTCATAATATTTCCTGAACCTGATGAAAGAAGCTCCGATACCGACCGGAGCAGACGGAGCCCTCCATAAAGGATATGGCTCGGAAAATAAAGGTTGGGCATCATTCTTTTTGTTGATAAAGCGATTCTTAAAGACTTCATACAGTTTTGCCATAATACGCTGTATGCTACGGCAGGGCTCGGCTACATGGCACAGATCATGCCTGTCGTGCGGTCTAGATTCTTCAAATTTCAGGAAAGGCTATATGAGTCCTATCAAAACACCTGGCTGGGTTTCTGATTTTCAGAAATTCATCATGCGCGGGAATGTCGTGGATCTGGCAATCGGTGTGGTGGTTGGCGCTGCTTTCAGCTCCATCGTCAACAGCGCCGTCAAGGATCTCCTGACCCCGATCCTGGGTCTTCTGACGGGGGGCGTGGACTTCAGCAACATCTTCATCACCCTGAAAGGGCCGGTCAAGGATACACTGGCAGAGGCACAGAAGGCCGGAGCCGTGACCATCAATGTGGGCCTGTTCCTCAATGCGGTCCTCCAGTTCCTCATCATTGCCTTCTTCATCTTCTGGGTAATGCGTCTGGTCGGCAAGCTGCACCGCAAGGAAGAAGCGCAGCCCTCCGCCCCGCCGGCTCCCTCCAAAGAAGAAGTGCTGCTGACGGAGATCCGTGACCTCCTGGCGGCACGCGCAGTAGAGAAATGACCCGTTTTTTCCCCATGAAACTGACGGCACGATGCGCCCTGGCGGGTCTTGCTCTGGCAGGCGTCCTGTCTGCCAGTTCCGCCAAGGCGGATGGTACAGCTTTCGGGGTCCCTCTGTCGCCCAATGCGCACCTTTATTCATATTTCATCATCAATGGAATGGCACGTGGCGCTTTCCTTCTGGGCCAACTGCACCAGAAAGATATGCCCACGCTGATCCAGATGGATGAGGTGACCCGCAAGGCTGTGATCCACAATCTGGACTCACAGACGATCAGGTCGGATTTCAAGGCGGAACAGATACTGACCCGTTATCTTGGGCTTATTCTGAAATAGTTCCCGGGAGCTGGACAGGATACAGAAAAGGGGGCTCCAGAGCCCCCTTTTTTCTGACCATATTCCGGTGAAAAGGCTGGTCTCAGCCTGCTTTGCGCAGTCGCTTCTGCCCCATCAGGAGCAGAAGTGGTGCGGCAATGAAGATGGATGATGATGTCCCCACGACAATGCCGAACAGCATGACCGTAGCAAAGCCGGTCAGCGTGCTTCCACCAAACAGTGCCAGAGGCAGAGCGGCAAGGAACACCGTCATGGACGTACCCAGTGTCCGGTTCAGTGTTTCATTGATGGAAAGATCCAGCAATTCCCGCAGAGGCATTGTCCTGTATTTGCGGAGATTCTCACGGATACGGTCATACACGACCACCTTGTCATTTGTGGAATAACCCAAGATGGTGAGCAGTGCCGCAACCATGACGAGGTCAAACTCGAACCGTGTAACCACTAGAAAACCAATGGTTTTTGTCAGGTCCAGCACGAGTGTGATGACAGCACTCAGGGCAAACTCGCGCTCGAAGCGGAACCAGATATAGATGAGAATCATCCCGAGGCTGAAGAGGAGGGCAAGCACACCATCCCGAAACAGTTCGGACGACACGGACCCGCCGACAGCATCAGCCCGCTGGATCTGGACACCAGGAACAGCCTGCACGATGACCGTGCGGACCTGATCCACCAGCTTCTGGGTAACATGCTCATCTTCACCCCCTGGCGGAAGGTTGATGGCAATGCGGACATCCTGCGGAGACCCGAAAGACTGTACAGAGGCCGCATTGATGTGACCAGCCTTGAGGACCTCCCGCATATGGGCGGGATCTTCCGCTGCTGGAGAGTGGGTTTCCACGATGATTCCACCCCGGAAATCAAGCCCCAGATTGAGGCCCGGCGTGATGAACAGCACCACAGAGGCGATGGAGAGAAGGGCGGAGACAATCAGACCGGCATGACGGCCACGCATGAAGTGGATCTGTCGGTCATCACGTACGAAACGGAGAAGAGGGCGAGAAAACATGGCGATCAGACCGGCAATTCCTGTGGACGTTTATGAGCATACCAACGGACAATCAGCATGCGGGACAGCACCAGCGTCGTGAACAGCGTGGTGACGATGCCAATGGTGATGGTCAGGGCAAAGTTGCGGACCGGCCCCGTACCAAAGACAAAGAGCATGACATGGGCGAGGAAGGCCGTGGCATTGCTATCGATGATGGTCCCCGTGGCCCGCTGGAACCCGGCCTGAAGCGCCTGAAGAGGTTTCCGGCCGTTCCGTACTTCTTCCCGGATACGCTCATTGATAAGAATATTGGCATCCACCGCCATGCCGAGGGTCAACAGGATACCCGCCATGCCCGGCAGGGTCAGTGTTGCTCCAAAAAGCGACAGGATGGCCAGGATCATGACCAGATTGGCAAACAGCGCAATGTCCGCATACAGGCCGAACCGGCCATAGAACAGCAGCATGAACAGTACGACCAGCACAAAGCCAGCCACAAGACTGACCACACCAGCATGGATGGAGGCCGCACCAAGGCTCGGCCCGATGCTGCGCTGTTCCACTACGGCAAGGGGAGCAGGAAGGGCCCCGGCACGGAGCAGCAGCGCCAGGTCGGAGGCGGAACGAGCCGTGAAGCGCCCGGTGATGATCCCGCGCCCCGCCGTGATGGGGCCGTTGATGACAGGGCTTGTCAGGATATGACCGTCCAGAACGATGGCGAACGGCTTGCCGACATTCTCTGTCGTAATGCGGGCAAAGTCATCTGCACCTTTATTGTCAAACTTCAGTTCGACAACCCATTGCCCCTCATTCATTGTGGCAGCGGCGTCTGTCAGGTTGGCACCATCCACGTCGACCCTGTCCTCCACGGCGATTTCTCCACGCCCCTCAGGCAGGGGCAGCATGGTCGTGCCGGGACCAGCATGGAGCGGGTCTGGAGAGACGAGATGGAAGGTCATGCGGGCTGTTGTGCCCAGCAGGGTCTTGATCCGCTGAGGATCGCTGATGCCCGGCAGTTCCAGCACGATGCGGTCTTCCCCCTCACGGGCAATGCTCGGGTCGATGGCTCCGGTACTGTCGATACGGCGACGGACAATCTCGATGGAGCGTGACACAGCCTCCCGGGCCCGGGCCCGGATGGATTCCGGTGTCAGGCTGATGACGAAGCGGCCATCTTTCTCATTGATGGCCAGTTCACCAGGAATGGAGGGCGTCAGTTCTTCCAGAACCTTCCGGTCGCTCTCCTTTTCACTTTCGGAGCGGGGCGTGAGCAGCACGGAGGCCGTAGCATCATCCCGCTGGATGAGCCGATAGCCAAGGTGGGCACTAAGCAGCCCCTGACGGATCTCACCTTCCAGTGACTGAAGCCGGTCATGCTGGAGGGTTTTCGTATCCAGCTGCAACAGGAGATAGGAGCCTCCCCTCAGATCAAGCCCCAGATGTACCTGATGCCAGGGCAGGGATGATGAGGGAGATTTCATGAAATTGGGCAGGCAGAGCAGGGCACTGATCAGACAGATGCCCACCACGCCTAACATCCTGAGGCGGCTGTAATACAACATAAGGGGTCAGAGAACCTCAAAAACGTGGAAATGAAGAGGCCAGAACTAATCTCGCAGATGGGTGCGACCATGCCCTCTCCAGTATTTTATTGCAACCATTATGCATGGCTGCATGGCGCCTTGCACAAGCATTTCCGGGTGCTATGATTCCTTTCATGAAGACGGAAAAGCTCCTTGATGTCGCCATTGCGGGTACCGGGCATTTTGGCCGTTACCATGCCCTCCAGGCTGCCAGACACCCCCGGGAGCGGCTGGTCGGGCTGTACGACCCTGATCATGGTCGTGCCCAAAGCATTGCGGAAGAAACGGGAACCTCTGCCTTCAGAAACTACGAGGAGCTTCTGGAACGGTGTGAGGCTGTCATCATCGCTTCCCCTGCCGAAACACATTATCAGATGGCACAACAGGCCCTGATGTCCGGCTGCCACGTGCTGGTTGAAAAACCTCTCGCCGCCACAAAAGAAGAAGGGGCCGCACTGGTACGCTGTGCTGGAGAGCAGGAACGCATCCTCCAGGTCGGACACCTGCTGCGTTATTCGGCCGAGCATCAGGCCATTTCAGCCCGCATGAAACAGCCTCTGTACATCGAGGCCACAAGGATCGCTCCCTACAAGGAGCGGGGCACGGATGTATCAGTCGTGCTGGACCTGATGATTCATGATCTCGACTTCATCCTGTCCCTTGTGGACAGCCCCATCCTCCATATTGATGCGATGGGCGCCGCCGTATCCAGTGCTCATGAAGACATCGCCAATGCACGTGTCCGTTTTGCCAATGGCTGCGTTGTCTCCATTACGGCCAGCCGCATTTCTCTCAAGACCGAACGGAAAATGCGTCTTTTCTCTCAAGAAGGCTATCTCTCGGCGGATTTCATGAGTCGACAGCTGGTTTTCATAAACCGTCATGAAGGAATACCCCTCCCGGGCAGCAATGGCTTCCGGCGGCAGAGTGTGCGGTGGCATGACCATGACAACCTGGCTGCCGAGCATGATGCTTTTGTGGCGTCCTGTCTGGATGGTGCTCCCGTGATGGTGGATGGACAGGCCGGTCTCAGGGCTCTTGACGCTGCCCTGAGAGTTGGCGAAGAGATACGGGCTGCGCAGGAGTTGATCCGGCATGCAGGTCTGATCGACTGATCAGGACACTATAGTGCATTTCCTTACGACATGAAGGGACAATCATCATGGACATGACTGACTACACGCAGCAGATCAACGCCATAAATCCTTATCTGAGCCTGCTGATCTTCGCCATCCTCATGCTCTCCATGCTGGCGCTGTATTTCCTGCCCAGCATCATTGCCATCATGCGGCAGCATCCCCAGAAATGGCTTCTCATCGGTCTGAATGTCTTTGCTGGGTGGACAGGGTTCTTCTGGATCGGCCTGCTCATCTGGGCACTCTGGCCAAAAGAAAAACTGGTTGCATTTCAGGATGGACAGGGCTGGGGCCCCTATCAGGCACATGATCGGACCCAATCTTTTGGAGGATCATCTTCTGACCGGCCAACTGAAACGCTGGAGCAGCTCGCCCAGATGAAAGACCGTGGCGCCCTGACAGAAGCTGAATTCGCCAAGGCCAAGGAACGTCTCATCAACCGCCTGTAACGGCATGTCCTTCCAGCCCGCCATTGCAGGCTGGAAGGACCTTTGCCGAAGATCAGTTTTCCAGCAGTTCTTCCCGTTTGCTTTCAAGCTCAACCCAGCGCTCTTCCGCTTGGCGCAGCTTTGTCTCGGTGTCTTCCAGCGCAGCCGTAATCTTTTCAAACCGGACAGGGTCCCGGTTGTACAGCCCGGGGTCAGCCAGAGCATTCCGGCAAAGCGTGGCGTCTTTTTCAAGTTTTTCAAGAAGCTCAGGCAGCCGGTCCAGCTCCCGTTGTTCCTTGTAGCTCAGTTTGACGGTCTGTTTGACAGTACGTACAGGGGAAGAACCTGTATCGCTGGAGGAGGGGGCCGTGTCTTTCTGGCGTCTCTCTACGGGAGACCGTCCCCTGCGTTGGGCCAGCATGTCTGAATAGCCACCAGCATATTCAATCCAGCTGCCATCACCCTCTGCCACCAGAGTTGAGGTTGCCAGTCTGTCCAGAAAATCACGATCGTGACTGACGAGCAGAACCGTCCCAGCATAATCGCCCAGCATGTCCTGCAACAGATCCAGCGTCTCAAGGTCCAGATCGTTGGTAGGCTCATCCAGCACGAGCAGATTGGAAGGACGGGCCAAGGCAGCCGCCAGCGCCAGCCGCCCCCGTTCTCCCCCGGAGAGATGGCTGACTGGCGTGCGGGCCTGCTCCGGCCGGAAGAGGAAGTCCTTCATGTACCCAATGACATGCCGTTTTTCCGTGCCGACCTGTACCATCTCGCCATGTCCGTCCGTCAGGAAGCTGGCCACACTCTGGTCGCCATCCAGGGCGCTGCGCTGCTGGTCCAGCGTCACCATCTGGATGGACGGACTACGCCTGATTTCACCGGCCTGTGGGGTCATCTCACCGGTCAGCAGGCGCAGAAGCGTCGTTTTCCCGGCCCCATTGGCCCCGCAGATTCCCAACCGGTCGCCTCTGGTCACCTTCAGCGTCAGATCACGGATGAGGGGACGCTCCGGATAGGCCCAGCCAACACCTTCCGCAGCCATGACAATCTTGCTGGTATTCTCCGTCTCACTGGCTTCCAGCTTCAGGGAGCCTCTCTGGCGGGAGGCAAGATCACGCCGCTCCGCCCTCAGGGCGGCCAGTTCAGCAACACGACGGACATTTCGCTTTCGGCGTGCTGTGACGCCATAGCGCATCCAGTCTTCCTCACGGGCAATCTGACGGTCCAGCTTGTGCGCTGCCCGTTCGGCAAGCTCAATCTGCTCGTCCCGCCATGATTCGAAATGGGCGAAGCTGGCGTCCAGCCTCTGCGTGCCCCCCTGATCCAGCCAAATGACTGCCTTGCACAATGTTTCCAGAAAGCGGCGGTCATGACTGATGATGATCATCCCCGCTCCCGAGGCCAGAAGCTCCCGCTCCAGCCAGGCGATGCAGGGGAGGTCCAGATGGTTGGTCGGTTCATCCAAAAGGAGAAGGTCCGGCTCAGTTGCCAGAGCCCGGGCAAGGGCGCTTCGGCGTGCTTCCCCTCCAGAAAGACTGGCACATTTTTCACGACCATCCATGCCGAGCTCACTCAGCATGGCTCGGGCCCGGTAATGGGCTGTCTCGTCCAGATCCGCCGTCACATAATCGAAAACCGTGTCCCACCCAGAAAGGTCGGGTTCCTGCGGCAGATAATGTACTTTCAGCCCTGGCTGGAGGAAACGCTCGCCATCATCTTGTTCCAGCTCCCCCGCTGCAATGCGGAGCAGGGTGGATTTGCCCGAGCCATTTCGCCCGACAAGGCAGAGCCGTTCACCCGGCAACACGGAGAGCGTGGCACCGTCCAGCAACGGACGGCCACCCAGAGTATATGAAATGTTCTGTAGATTGAGGATTGGTGCAGACATGGGCCTGATGTGAAGAAACCGAAGCAGATTTGCAATATGGAACGGATGAAGAGGTGAAAGAAAGATTTTTCCGATGGAAAACTTTTACTCTGTCTGTTTTTCTTTTCCCCGCTTCCTCTGTATATGTCTCCCCATGAAGGCAGACAAGAAGATGCTCAAAGGCTGGGTACGGCAGCAGAATGGCGCCAATCGCCCAGCCACCATGTGTATGGCCCTGATCGGAATGTGCAACGTCCTTGCCGGAATGGTGCTGGTATGGAGCCTAGCCTCCATTCTGGCAGGCCTGCTGGCAGGCGGGGGGAGGCTGGATGCCCGCTGGTTGGGTATCTTCATCCTCATGTCTGTCGTCCGTGTCATTCTGGGATATGTGCAGGAACACTTGGCTGTCTCCAGCGGTGAGCTGGCCCGCAAACGCCTGCGGCGCGAGCTGCTGTCCCGCTTTTTTGCACAGGGGCCGGCGCTGCTCCGGCATCAGCACAGTGCTGCACTGGCGTCTCTGTTGACAGACCGCATCGAAGCGCTGGAGGGCTATTTTGCCCGCTGGTTGCCTGCCTCGGCCCTTTGGGTGGTAGCGCAGTGGTCTGTCGTTCTTGTTGTGTTCTGGCAGAATCACCGGGCAGGGCTCATTCTGGGGGGATGCTGCCTTTCCCTTCCTTTTTTCCAGGCCGTGTTCGGCATTGCTACAGCCATTGCCTCACGCCGTCAGCTTCTTGCCCTCAACCGCCTCCAGGTCCGTTTTCTGGACAGGATCAGGGGCATTGCTACCATCGTTCTTTCCGGCAATGCGGAAAAAGATGCCCAAGGCTTGGGGCAGGCTGCTGATGAACTGCGACAGCGGACCATGAAAGTGCTGCGTCTGGCCTTTCTGACATCAGCATCCACTGATGTTGCCATGATCGTTGCCTTGGTCTGGATCGTGATCGACCAGCGCCACGGTCTCATGCATGGCGGGTCTGTTGCGCAGACAACCAGCATCCTGTTTGCCGTGCTCATGGTACCAGAAGCCTTTGCGCCATTCCGTGCACTCTCAGCGGCCTATCAGGACAGAGCACAGATTACCAGCAGCGGCGAGGCCATACAGAAACTGCCGACCCTGCCAGAAATGGCAGCTGGCACATCTGCTGACCAGCCACGTGCCGAGCGGACGGCTCGGGGTATTGAGCTTGATGTGCAGGGGGTTTCCTATCAGTGGGTAAAGGATCGGCCACTGGCGCTTGACGATGTATCATTCCAGCTCAAGGCGGGTGACGTGGCCCTGCTGACGGGCCCATCAGGAGCTGGAAAATCAACCCTCATTGAAATGCTGCTGGGTTTCATCAGGCCCCTCGAAGGTTCCATACGTCTTGGCGGTGTCGACCTCCAGGCGCTGGGCCCGGCAGAAATCACGCAACAGATCAGCTGGATTGGTCAGAAGCCGGTCATTTTTGCAGGTACGCTGCGTGAGAATATCATGTTCGCTGCACCTGAAGCGTCTGAAAAGCAGCTTCAGGCGGCTTTGGAAGCATCTTCCATCACGGGATATCTGCCCCTGCTTCCTGATGGGCTGGAGACCAGACTGGGTGAAGGAGGGTTCGGCCTTTCAGGTGGGCAGGCCCAGCGGATCGCCATCGCCCGTGCCTTCCTGAAAGATGCCCCGCTGCTCATCATGGATGAACCTACCGCCCATCTTGACCCCATGACGGAGCAGGACATCCTCATGTCTCTCCGGGGGCTGCTGAAGGGTCGTACAGCCCTGATTTCCACCCATTCGCCCCAGTTCCACAATATTGGTGAGACCGTGCGTCTTACCATGGAGACGGGACGGCTTACGGAACAGGAGACACTGGCATGAGGCAATTGCAGCCATTATGGAATGTATGGAAAGCCCGTGGGGGACGCCTGCTTATCGGGCTGGTTCTGGCCGAACTTTCCGTCTGTGCCGCTTTCCTGCTCATGGGGCAGACCGGCTCCCGCCTCGGGCTGATCGCCATTGGTGGGGTCGTTGCCTTTGGCATCCTCCGCTTTGCTGGCGCCGCCCGTATCATTCTCCGCTATTTGGAACGTCTGGCCACGCATGACGCCACCTTTCGGGTTCTTGCAGACATCCGCCTCTGGTTTTACAGAAATCTGGCCAAAGGAGCCGCAGCTGGGCTGGGCTTCCGGCGTTCTGGTGATCTGCTCTCCCGCCTCGTGGCCGATGTGCAGAGTCTGGACAGTCTCTATCTGCGTATTCTGGTCCCGCTGGCAACGGCGTTGTTCAGTCTGCCCATCGTCATCTGGGTTTGTCTGAAGGGAAGCCTGCTCCTGGCACTCAGTATCGGTGTCATTTTCTGCCTGGTCGCCTTTGCCTTGCCGGCACTCATGGCAAAACTGTCCTATCGCTGGGGGCCAGAGCTGCAACAGGCGCAGGCTGACATGAACAATCAGGCCCTTGATCTCGTGGGAGGGATGCGTGAATTGCGCATCTTCGGGCAGGAAGATGCCGCTGCAGAGCGGTTTCTGGCCGCAGAGGAAGCCTTTTACACCGTGCAGCGTCGACAGGGACAGGCCATGGCACACATCCATGCCATCTCCCTGTTGCTGACCCGCCTGGGGATCATCCTTGCTCTGGCAGGATGTGCGGGAGTCTTCTTCCCTGAAGAGCAGGCTGTCATGGGCATCACCATTCTTTTTGTTGTCATGACTGCTCTGGACAGCATCGTGGATCTACCAAGGGCAGGCCTTCTTTTCGGGCGCATCCGCCATGCGGCAGAACGTGTGGTGGATGCCACGGTCATGCCTGAAGGCACTCCCGCAGAAGGAACAGCGCCTGCCCCCGCTGGCCATGAGATTGAAGGGCGGGACGTCACCTTTGGCTGGACACCGGAAAAACCCGTTCTGCAGAATGTGAATTTCAGACTCCGGGCAGGGGAAAGGGCCGCACTTGTCGGACCATCAGGTGCCGGGAAGTCCAGTCTTGCAGCGCTGCTGCTCAAGGTCGTGGCGCCTCAGGAAGGAAGCATTACACTGGGTGGGCAGGACATGGCTTCCATCCAGACCGAGGCCCTGCGGGAGCAGGTGGCATGGCTCTCTCAGGCAAGCCATCTTTTTGACGACACAATCCGCTCCAATCTGCTTCTGGGACGGGAGGGCTTTTCTGACAAAGCCCTCTGGGCTGCTCTGGAACAGGCGCAGATTGCTGATTTCGTGCGTTCCCTGCCTGCTGGGCTGGATAGCTGGATTGGTGAAAACGGGTCCCACATTTCCGGCGGGCAGGGGCGCCGCATTGCTCTGGCCCGCGTGCTGCTTTCTGAAGCCCCGGTACTGATCCTTGATGAACCCGGTACCGGGCTCGATCTGGAGACGGAACGTGCCTTTCTGGCAACACTCAACCAGCTAGACCGCTCCCGTACCATCCTGCTGATTACCCATCGTCTTACAGGAGTGGAACAGTTGGATCACCTCTGGACCCTCCATGAGGGACGCCTGAAGTCCCAGCCTCTTTGAGCCATGGATGCATTTTTACCACTCCCAGGGCCCAGACCCATATTGACCGGAGCTCAAAGCACGGGCAGTTAAAGATGATCATTTTCCATAGGTAACGAGAAGGATGCTCCCATGAAGAAAGTTTCTGCTTTCATGCGTCGTCTTGCTCCCGTGGGGGCGACCTCCCTCATGGTGGCCGGGCTTCTGGCTGGCTGCGTATCGCATCCGCCGCGGGATGATTATGTCGTGTTTTTTGATACGGAGTCTGTGACCCTCAGCCCCACAGGGGAGGCCATCATCGCCAGCGCCGTTGATGCCGCCCACAAACGGAATATCTCGCACATCACGGTTTCCGGTTCTGCCGGGAAAAATGAGGATGCGGACGTGCTGAAAAAACTCGCAGATGCCCGTGCGGATTCTGTGGTTGATGTGCTGGTGCGGGATGGCATCAAGCGTGAGGATATCCGCAAGGAACCCTTCGTGCCAACAGATGTCGAGAATTCACGCGTCGCCTTCCGTCGTGTCACGGTCCATCTGGGCGCACATTGATTCAGGAGCACGATCAGCATGACGGGGAACCCTGCGAAGGAATAGGGAACCCCATTGATCGCTTTCCCCGTCATGTTGGTGAAACTCCTGAAGCTGTCCTGCACCGGGTTTTTGGTTTTGAGAGCTTCCGGGGCCTTCAGGAGAGTGCCGTTCAGGCCGTCATGAAAGGGGAGGACGTTCTCGTCCTCATGCCAACAGGCGGCGGGAAGAGCCTGTGCTATCAGGTACCGGCTCTCTGCCGCAAAGGGGTTGGGCTCGTCATCTCCCCCCTGATCGCCCTGATGGAAGATCAGGTTGCCGGGTTGAGGCAGCTCGGGGTGAGGGCATCAGCCCTTCATTCCGAAATGGAGTATCAGGATCAGCAGACAGTCCGGGAGGATCTGCTCTGTGATCAGCTCGACCTCCTCTATATTTCACCCGAGAGACTGCTGACACCGTACAGCCTCAACCTGCTGCGGCGATGCAGCCTGTCGCTCATTGCTATTGATGAAGCGCATTGCGTTTCCGCCTGGGGCCATGATTTCCGGCCGGAATATCGAGAGCTGGCCAATCTGAAGCAGCTGTTCCCCAGAGTTCCCCGCATTGCGCTGACAGCCACGGCAGACCCTCGTACACGAAGTGACATGCTGGCGGCTCTGGACATGCCCCAGGCTCACATACTGATGGGCAGTTTCCACAGGAGCAACCTGTTTCTTCAGGCCCAGCCCAAACACTCGGAGACACGTCAGGTTCTGGATGCACTGGACCGCCATATGGGACAGGGTGCAGCCATCGTCTATTGCGGTAGCCGCAAGAAGACGGAAACACTGGCCCGGCAGCTGCGTGAAAAAGGCCATACAGCTTTTGCTTTTCATGCTGGCATGTCCCCCGCCGACAAGAAGAATGTCCTGTTGCGGTTCCGTTCTGGTGAGCCCATGATCGTTGCGGCAACCATAGCTTTTGGCATGGGCATCGACCGCCCAGATGTCCGCACCGTCATCCATCTGGACATGCCGACGTCACCAGAGGGCTATTACCAGCAGATAGGCCGTGCTGGACGTGACGGTGAACCATCGCATACTCTTCTGCTTTACAGCGGAGAAGGTGTCGCCAGAGCCCGCTACTGGCTGGAAGAAGCCCAGGTGCCGGAGGCGGAAAAACGGGCGATGCAGGGACGGCTGGAAAGCATGATTTCCCTGACAGAAACAACAGGTTGCCGGACCCAGGCCATTCTGGCCTGTTTCGGTGAAACGCTGCATGAACCCTGCGGCCATTGCGATAACTGTCTGCATCCTCCCTCTACCTTTGATGCCACTGAAGCAGCACAAAAGGTTCTCTCCACCATATACAGGACAGGCGAACGGTTTGGAGCCGTGCAGCTCATTGCTGTTCTCAAGGGCAAAATGACAGAAGCGGTGGAACGCCACGCCCTTCAGCACCTTTCAGTCTTCGGGATTGGGAAAGACAGAACGGATGTCTGGTGGCGTATGGTCATCCGGCAGCTCATAGCCCGTGGTGCGATTGGCATGGTGGGGGATCATGGCGGATTGGGACTGAAGCGGGAGACAGCACGGCCCATTCTCAGGGGAGAGGTGTCCGTCAGCCTGAGGGAAGATGCAACGTCACGCCACATGGCCAGCATGAGGGACACGCCACGGAATGACCCCAATGAAGGGCTTTCCGATGAAGAATATCGCCATTTCCTGGCGCTGAAGATGTGGCGGCGGGAAGAAGCCTATCAGCAGGAAATCCCGCCCTACATCATTTTTCGTGACGCCACCTTGCGGGAGATCATCCGGGCCCGTCCAACCAACAGGCAGGAGCTGGGAGATATCCGTGGGGTTGGTCAGAGCAAGATCGAACGTTACGGCGATGCGGTTCTGGCCATTCTGCAGGAAGCTCCCTGAAAAGGGGAGCATCAGGGGCCGACGTGTTTTTCTTCCACAATCGGCTGCATGACAAACGAAGCCGTCACGTCTCCCACATCCTGAAAATGAAACGTGAAATCAAGTTTGCTGCCAGCCCGATAGGGGACTTTCAGCCCGTGGCAGATCAGATGATAGCCACTTGTCGGAAAAACGAGCGTCCCTTCATGCGGCACAGCCATGCGCTGGAAAATATCATATGTCTGCCGGGGAGACTGGATCGCAACCTGGCTGTTCCGGTTCGACGTGACGGAATTGCATCCGGGAGATGTGATACCGCGCAGCAGCATGTCCGTTACCCCATGATTGCTCAGCGAGAATGTCCCAAAAGCAAACGGAGCTTCCCTGTAGCGTGTGTGCAGCGCGGCATCATTGATGATGATGCTCTTCAGGGAAAGAGGCGGGGGGGCTACACCGCTGTCGGTAGCGGCGGCACTTTCCAGCCCGAGACCGATCAGCAGGGCTGCTATTGTCAGGGAGTTGCGTCCTGTCCTGTTCATGATCCTCGCTCCTGCCATATGGCCTGGGAAAAGACAGGGCAATCATAAAGAAAAAAGCCCTTTCATATTCCTCAATGCTGCCATTTCCGATAAACTGTGCAGCAGGCAGGGTCAAGAAAGACCCTGCTCTGGTTGCTTTTCGGATTATGCCATGTACTGCCCTTTTTGCGGAAATCAGGAAACGCAGGTCAAGGATAGCCGCTCGGCAGAAGATGGTGCTGCCATCCGCCGTCGGCGTGTCTGCTGTGCCTGTGCGCAACGCTTCACCACCATTGAACGCGTGCAGCTGCGTGAACTGACCGTCATCAAGGCCGATGGTCGCCACATTCCTTTCGATCGTGACAAACTGGCCCGGTCCATCCGGATTGCCCTGCGGAAACGGCCTATCGATGAGGTACAGCAGGAGCGCCTGCTGAATGGCCTTGTCAGACAGCTGGAAGCCTCCGGCGAACAGGAAATCCCATCCTACAGGATCGGAGAGCTCGTCATGGATGCGCTGCGTGAGATTGATGGCGTTGCCTATGTCCGCTTTGCCAGTGTCTATAAAGATTTTCGGGAGATTGAGGCGTTCTCCAAAATTCTTGTCGATATGAACAGCCCCGCCAATCCCCCCTCTCAGGAGACCCCATGACCGAACCGTCATCCACTACATCACGTAAACGCAGCCGGACAATTGCCCGCATGGCAGCCACGCAGGCCCTGTATCAGTGCGAACAGACAGGTGCCAATCCCGAGAGTGTCCTCATGGAGTTCATCCGGCACCGGCATGTTGCCTCTACGGCCTGTTTTGAAGATGGCCATATTCCTGATGCCGACCTGAACCTGCTGGAAGAGCTTGTCCGCAATGCCGTGCTGAAACAGGATGCCATCGACACGACTCTGACAGCACTGCTTCCTGAAAGCTGGCCGATGGACCGTCTTGACCCTGTCCTGCGTGCCCTGTTGCGCACGGCTATTGGAGAAATGATGACAGGGCTGCCAGCCCAGGTTGCCATCAATGAGTATCTGGATGTCGCCCATGGCTTTTTCAGTGGGGATGCACCGAAGATGGTCAATGGCATTCTGGACAGATTTGCCCGTCAGCTGGGCGGAGAGCAGGGCGCACGGTAAAGGACGGTACAGATGGGCGAGTTTGACTTCATAGCCCGGCATTTCCGTCCACTTGCAGGGCCGGGCGCCATGGAGCTTCGCAATGATGGAGCAACCATGGCTCTCCCAGCAGGGGAAGAACTTGTTCTCTCCAGCGATACCATGGTTGAGGGGCTTCATTTCCTCCCAGATGATCCGGCAGGGACGATTGCCCGCAAGCTGCTACGCTGCAATCTCTCAGACCTGGCTGCCATGGGCAGTCGGCCACGCCATTACATGCTGAATGTCAGTGTTCCGCCAGGACGGCATTATGATGAAGCCTGGTTTACGGAATTTGCTGCCGGGCTGGCAGCGGATCAGAAACAGTATGACATTTCTCTTCTGGGAGGCGACACAACTGGCAGTCCTTCCCCGCTGATGCTGAATGTCACCATTCTGGGGTCAGTCCGGCGGGGACAGGTTTTACGCCGTGATGGTGCCAGAGCAGGAGATGGTGTCTGGATTACCGGCAGTCTCGGACGGGCTGCGTTGGGATTGCAGATCCGACTGGGCAAACTGGCGACAGGGGACGCTTCTCTTGTAGAGGCCTATCGTATACCGACACCTCGTACCGGCCTTTCCCTGTATGGTATCGTCAGTGCCGCCATGGATATCTCGGACGGTCTGTTGCAGGATTCTGGCCATATTGCCGAAGAATCTGGTGTGGCCATCACCCTTTTTGAAGAAAAGCTGCCTCTTGTCCCTGAGGTTGCTGCCCATATGGCGACTCACCGGAAGATAATCCTCCTCGGAGGGGATGATTACGAACTTCTGCTGACCTGCCCCGCCGCCAGCGAGGACGCTTTGCAGGCCCATTGCAGACAGCACGGCGTGCCCCTCACCAAAGTGGGCATGGTGACAGAAGGCGAAGGCGTGACCATGCTGGACAGACAGCACGCCCCCATCAATTTCTCACGGACCGGCTGGCAGCATTTCTGATCACTGCCAGACCATGATGGAGGAAGAATGGCACTTCCTCCACCCAGCCTCATCAGGCAGAAAGATTTTTTTCGTAAAGACGATGTGTTTTATGTGGATGAGGCACGAGAGATTCCGCCAGATTCCTCATTCCGACATCACTCTCCAGAACCCAGCCAAGTTCAACCCATTTGTAAGGCAGCGTATGACCACGACGCATCAGTTCCACAATGGCGAGAGAAGGCAGAAGCGACCCAAGCATCGTTCCGCGCATTTTGCTGGAAACACCCAGCAGAATCACACGGGCCGACCGAAAACGGTGCGTTGCCAGCCGGTAGCCAAGCCGCATCCACCCAAGAGGTGATGGTGCTCCTCCCAGATCCCCCGCAATGTCGTAGAGATTGGGAAGAACCATGGCCATGGCAACCGGTTCGCCATTCTGATCAATCTGGACATAATGCTCAGGGCGCAGGAGCGGCTTGATCTGCTCGATCATGGCCGTCATTTCGTAATCCTGCATGGGCACAAAATTGTACTTATGTGACCAGGCATCATTATACAGCTTCCGCAGCACCTCTCCCTGGGTAGTGATTTCCTTCTTGGAAAGATTGCGGGTCGTAATCGTGCTGAGCCGCCCTTCACCGAGTCTCAGATTGCCTGGAACCTTGAAGCGCTCTTCCGTCGTTCCATCCAACTCCAGCCGGTAGCTCAGCAGGTCCTGCGCCTTCTCATATCCACATTGACGGATGAGGGCATCCAGACCTTTCGGGTGCCAGGGAATGGCAATCATGGGGGCGGAGCGCTGCCCTTCCACCATGGTCCCGGTCTCCGCATTTCCGCTCAGCGTGACTGGGCCGCGGATCTTGGAAATCTGCCGTTTTTTCAGCCAATCCTCAACAGCCTGTAGAAGGGCTGAGACAATCTCCCGTTCAGGAATGGCATCAAGCGCACCAAACTGCCCAATAACTTCCTGCCAGTGATCAATTGCCTTATGATCGACAATCGCGGCGATTCGTCCAACGGGGCGACCATCGCACCAAGCCAAGAAATACTGTATCTCCGCATGGCGGAAAACCGGGGATTCCTTGGGGCTGAGCAGGTGCCTCTGCTCCATGTCCAGCGGGGGGACGAAGCCGTCCATTCCTTTATAGATATGGCGCGGAAGTGTGATAAAACGACGTAAATCTCCCCGTGTGGTCACGGGACGAACATCGACCTTGGCAGATTGAGAGTTTGGCGCTTCACATTGCATAGCAATGGCTATACTCGTACACGAGCCTTCCCGCTAGAGGGCAAAAATGAAAGGGGCTTCATGTCCAGACCAGAAAAAAACTCAACGATGCCTCGGCATCACATCCTCATAACTGGCGCTTCCAGCGGCATCGGGGCGGCTCTGGCGGAGTATTATGCCCGTCCCGGCGTACATCTGACACTGTGGGGACGGAGTGAAGAGCGGCTGGGAAAAACGGCGTCCGCAGTGCGTGCAAAAGGTGCCAGCGTGGACATCTTCAGCATCGACCTGACACAGGCCGATGAGGCCCTGAAAGCCCTTGCCTATACCGATGACCAGCTGCCGATCGACATCCTGATCCTCTCAGCCGGGATGGCGGACATCCGGCCTCATGGCGCCCTTGCTGAATCAGCAGAGACAGCCCTCAGAATGTCCATGGTCAATTTTGCCACCCCTGTGGCCATGGCCACCGAAATGGCAAACCGCATGGCAGCCCGTCGTCATGGACGCATCGCCCTGATGGGGTCTGTCGCTTCCTTCCATGATCTGCCGCTGGCCACAGTCTATAGTGGCTCCAAAGCAGGGTTGGGACGCTTCAGCACGGCCCTCCAGGCAGCCATGACACCTCATAATGTCCGTGTCTGCCTGATCGCCCCCGGTTTTGTGGATACCCCCATGAGCCAGCGGCTGGACGGTGAGCAGGCTTTCCTCGTTCCGGTGGAGAAAGCAGCCCGCAAAATTGCCCGCAGCATCAATCAGGGCAGGGGAGTTCTTGTATTCCCGTGGGTGTTCCAGATGACCCGTCTGCTGGAGATGGTCCTTCCCCGTCCTATCGCCCATCGCATCCTGCGGCGGCTGGATGTCATGCAGCATCCTGAACATGAAAAGACTGCCCACCAATAATTGAAGAAAACCTTACAGGTCAGGTGCTTGCAGACAGGAAGGGGGCATGGGAAAATGGGGCAGCACATCTCTCTGCGTATTGAAGGGATAAACGTATGAAAGAAATTGTTGCCGTTGATATCGGCGGAACCCATGCCCGCTTTGCCATCGCTGAAATCAAGGATGGTCGGGTGGTGTCTCTCGGGGAAGCAACGACACTCAAATGTGCCGAGCACGCTTCCCTGGCGCTGGCATGGGAGGCTTTTGGCCGGTCACTGGGGCGCCCCATTCCCCGGGAAGCGGGCATTGCCGTGGCCTGTCCGATCAATGGCGAAGTCCTCAAGATGACCAACAATCCGTGGATCATCCAGCCGGCCCAGCTTGGCAGCCGCCTGAAGCTGGATGATTTCGTTCTGGTGAACGACTTCGGAGCGATCGGTCATGCTGTGGCCCAGGTTGGCCCGGAATACATGAACCACCTGTGTGGTCCAGATGTTGATCTTCCCTCCGAGGGGACCATCACCATTCTTGGTCCGGGTACGGGGCTGGGGGTTGCAAGCCTTCTGCGTGGCGAAGATGGATATCATGTGATCGCAACGGAAGGTGGGCACATGGACTTCTCGCCGCTGGATGCGGTGGAAGATCATATCCTTCAGGCGCTTCGTGAACGTTTCCGTCGTGTTTCTGTTGAGAGAATCGTCTCAGGGCCGGGCCTGACCAACCTGTATGAAGTCATTGCAGAACTTCAGGATCGTCCCATCACCATCAAGGACAACCGCACCCTGTGGACCACAGCGATGGAAGGAACGGACAATCTGGCCGCCGCAGCACTGGAGCGCTTCTTCCTGAGTCTCGGAGCTGTTGCCGGGGACCTGGCTCTTGCCCATGGGGCTCATGGTGTTGTTGTGGCCGGTGGGCTGGGCCAGCGCCTGGCAAATATTCTACCGCATTCCGGCTTTGCTGAGCGGTTCATCGCCAAGGGGCGTTTCGAAACCATGATGAGCGAAATGCCGGTGAAAATCATCACACATCCGCAGCCTGGCCTGTACGGTGCTGCCGCTGCTTATGCCAGCCAAACAGCCAGCAAACAGGCAGAAACTACTTGATCTGAATGAGGGGAGGGGAGTCATCCAGAAAGAGGATGCTCCCTTCCTTCATCATGATATGATTTTCTGAAAAAATGCAGGTCTGATCGAGGGCCCTGTTCCATTCGCTCCATGTTTTGCCAAGCCGCACCCTTTTTCGTCATGTTTCGGGAGAAACAGCTTGGACGAAGTAGAATCTGAAATTCCATGAAGCGCCTGTGTGGCCTGCGACCACACAAAAAACCGTCATCAAAAAGGGAAATTCCCCAGAAATATTACCCCCTGATATACCCCCAAAATTGTGGGATACACCGGGACTAATCGGAATAGTCGCTACCCCGAGAATGGCTGTTTCTCAAGGTGTCTGGGACGTATCGGGAGGAATCGGGATAACACCATGGAGGTCTGGGCGGGAATCGAACCCACATACGCGGATTTGCAGTCCGATGCATAGCCATTCTGCCACCAGACCTCAGGTGTGTGTCCTTAATAAGGATTATTACTCACAGGTCAATAGGGAGAAAACGATACAGGGCATTTTTCGCTTATTTTCAGTGAGATTCTCCCTTATAGTCCCTCTTGCACATCTTTTCCGAAACAGACGACCAAACCGGCAGATTAACGAGCATGAAACTCCCGCCCCATTTTTTTTCAAAAATTAGAAAATCGATGAAGATGGGGCTGGGCCTATGTGTTGGAGCCGGGCTCCTGTGCCAGCATGGCCATGCCCAGACAGCGGTTACAAATCCCAATGGCAACCCGGAGTTCGTCCCTCATACCCTGAAAGATGCCTTGGCTCTGACCTATCTGACGAACCCCCAGCTTCGGGAAGCCCGGGCGCAGCTCCGCTCTGTTGATGAGCAGATGTCCGCAGCAGAGGCGGGGTGGCGACCAACCATTACGGCCAATGGGTCACTGACCTACTACAAGGGCAGCAGCCGCTACACACAGCAGACCGAGATCAATGGCCAGACTGTCAGGCTGCCCAACATCCAGCATTATAACAGTGGCGGTTACAACACGACCGTATCGCTGACCCAGCCCATCTATCAGGGCGGAAAAACGGTTGCGAGCATCCATATGGCCCGCAACCAGATTTTTGCCCAGAGAGCTCGGCTGATAGAAACGGAGCAGGAGGTCCTTTACGGGGCCATGAATGCCTATGTCCGTCTGGTCGCCAATCTTCAGCTCCTCCAGGTCAGCATCAATAATGAGAGGGCTCTGCGGGCCCAGCTGGATGCAGCGAACAGGCGCTTCCGCCTCGGGGAACTGAGCCGGACAGACGTGGCGCAGGCGCAGGGTGCCCTTGCAACAGCCACGGCCGAACGTCATCAGACAGAAGGTGCCGTGCAGGCAGCCCAGGCCAGCTATCTCCAGGTCGTTGGTGTGCCGGCCCCACCAGACCTCGTTCCACCACAGCCTCTGGCCCTGCCTGTCCGTACGGAACAGGAAGCCGTAGCAGAGGCCGTGCGGAACAATCCGAACGTGATCGCCGCACTCTTCAATGAAGCACAGCAGAAAGACAACATCTCCCTCCAGATGTCGGCCATCATGCCCAAACTTTCTGCCGGAGTGGCTTATCAGCGTTCAAAAGATCAGGGGCAGGACCAGTCCCTGCAGGACAACAAATACGCCACGCTCAACCTCCAGATTCCCCTCTATCAGGGAGGGAGTGAATATGCAGCCGTCCGGCAGGCCCGCCAGACGGCCATCGCAGCCCGCAATGAGGTGGATGTCCAGCGCAGGTCTGCCCTGGAGCAGACATCAGAAAGCTGGCAGACCTACATGTCCATCAAGGACACGCTCCGCAGCCACCAGATTGCCGTTTCCTCCAATATGGCGGCCCTTGCCGGTGTCGAAAGGCAGGCTCTTGTCGGTACGGCAACAACCCTGTCCGTCCTCCAGCAGCAGGCGACATTGTTGCAGTCACAGCGTGCACTCATCCAGAGCGTGACATCCCTGGTCACCTCCTCCTACGACATTGCCCGTGCCATGGGCCATCTCACCGCTGTGGACCTGAAACTGAATGTCCCCCTGTATGATGAAAAAGCCTATTATCATGCCGTTAAAAACCGCCTCTGGGGCGTTGGGGATTATCAGGTGAACCAGCCAGGCCGATAAATGGGGGAGGGGTTTTTCGCCTCTGCCTATCGGCAAGTTTTCATGCCGGTGATATGAACATCACCCTCTGACACGCTACATCATGACCCGGGAAACCATGTCCGAACAGAATGCACACTCTTCTCTGATTCCTTCCGATCTGGAAAAGGCCTTCATCCCCGCCGATTACGAAACCACGCTTTACAGATTGTGGGAAAATGCCGGGACGTTCAGGGCGGACCCCGGGAAAGGTGGCTCACCTTATTCCATCATGTTTCCGCCCCCCAACGTCACGGGGACACTGCATCTCGGGCACGCCCTGACCTTCACTCTCCAGGATATTCTTATCCGCTGGCAAAGGGAGAAAGGGGCCAATGTTCTCTGGCAGCCCGGTACAGATCATGCCGGTATCGCCACGCAAATGGTTGTCGAACGGGCTCTGGACAAGGAAGGCATCAACAGGAAAGAGCTTGGTCGGCCCCGCTTCATTGAGCGTGTCTGGGACTGGAAGAATGAATATGGCGGGACCATCATCCAGCAGCTTCGCCGCCTTGGTGCCTCGGCAGACTGGACCCGTGAACGGTTCACCATGGATGAAGGTCTGTCACGCGCCGTTCGCAAGGTATTCGTCCAGCTGCATGAAGAAGGGCTGATCTATCGGGACCGTCGTCTTGTCAACTGGGACCCTGTTTTCCGCTCGGCCATTTCTGATCTGGAGGTGGAGAACAGGGAAACAAAAGGCTCCATGTGGCATATCCGTTATCCTCTGGAAAACGGTGGAACCATCACGATTGCCACAACCCGACCGGAAACCATGCTGGGCGACGTGGCTGTGGCCGTCAATCCGGAAGATGACCGCTATACCAGCATGGTTGGCCAGACCATCATCCTTCCCCTGACGGGGCGGCGCATCCCTGTCGTGGCAGATGGACATTCAGACCCGGAAAAGGGAACAGGGGCTGTTAAAATCACACCAGCTCATGATTTCAATGACTTCGAAGTCGGAAAGCGTCATGACCTGCCAGCACCGACCATTCTGGATGAAAGCGCCTGCATCTGGCTGGATGAGATCCGTGCCGAACTGGCTGACCACGCTGGCATAAGCGACATCGAGTTCGTCCAGGCTCTGGAAGGTCTCCACCGTGATGAGGCCCGTAAGAAGATCGTTGAAAAGCTGGAAGAGATGGGCTGGCTGGAAAAAATCGAGCCCCATGTGCTTCAGGTACCCACAGCCGAACGTGGCGGTGCCATTGTGGAGCCGAGACTGACGCTGCAATGGTACTGCGATGCGCCCAGACTGGCACAGCCCGCCGTCGAGGCTGTCCAGTCCGGTGAAATGGTCTTTGAACCCCAACAATGGGAGAATACCTTCTTCGCCTGGATGAGGGACCTTCAGCCGTGGTGCATCAGCCGTCAGCTCTGGTGGGGTCACCAGATACCGGCCTGGTATGGGTCTGATGGAAAAACCTACGTTGCAGAGACGGAAGAAGAAGCCCAGAAGAAGGCTGGCCCTTCCATCACCCTGACGCAGGATGAAGACGTGCTGGACACATGGTTCAGCTCGGCTCTCTGGCCGTTCACGACACTGGGCTGGCCGGACAGGACGGAAGAGCTGGAGTTCTATTATCCAACCAGCACCCTGGTCACCGGCTTTGACATCATCTTTTTCTGGGTATCCCGGATGATGATGATGGGGCTTCACTTCATGGGGAAGGTTCCTTTCCGCAAAATACTGATCCATGGCCTTGTTCGGGATGAGAAGGGACAGAAAATGTCCAAGTCCCGAGGCAATGGTATTGATCCTCTGGATCTGATTGCCGATTACGGAGCGGACGCTACCCGCCTTGCCATTGCTGCGGGTGCTGGGCTGGGACGGGACATCAAGCTGGGCCGTACCCGTGTTGAAGAACATAGAGCCTTCATCACGAAGCTCTGGAACGCCTCCCGGTTCCTCCAGATGAATGGAGTGAAACCGAATCCCGGTTTCAATCCATCTGCTGTCCAGTCCACCATGGCCCGCTGGATTCTGGAGGAAGCCCGCAAGGCCGTGACACAAGCCGATGCGGCACTGGAAGCCTCCCGTTTTGATGAGTACACACGCTGCTGTTACAATTTTGTCTGGAATATTTTCTGTGACTGGTTCGTGGAATTCTCCAAACCGACCTTCCGGGCCGGTGGTGTGGAGGCAGAAGAGCTGAAGGCAGCTGGTGCGTATGTACTGGGTATTATTCTGCGCATGATGCACCCCGTCATTCCATTCGTGACCAGCACGCTCTGGGAGAAGCTGGGTTATTCTGGACCGTTTGGGACCGACAGCTGGCCTGAGATTCCCCAGATTGCCGGTGCTGAAGACGCTGCGGATGAAGTCAACTGGGTCATCCGGTTGATCAGTGACGTGCGGACTGTTCGGGCAGAAATGAATGTTCCGCCATCCCAGAAAGCCCCGCTGCTGCTGCGTGATGCTTCGGAAAAAACGCTCGAACGGGCCCGTAAATGGCAGGCTGCCATCGACCAGATGGCTCGTGCCTCCGAAGTTTCACCACTGGCAGGGGAGCCGCCGAAAATGGCTGCCCAGCTCATTCTGGATGAAGCAACCATCTTCCTGCCGCTGGAGGGCGTGATCGACCTTGAGGCGGAAAAAGCCCGTCTCCAGAAGGAAATCACACGGCTTGAGGGGGAAATCGGCAAGGTCGAAAAGAAGCTCGGCAATGAGAACTTTGTTGCCCGTGCCAAGCCTGAGGTTGTTCAGGAAAATCGTGACCGGCTGGAGACGTTCCAGCAGGAGCTTGCCAAGCAGAAAACAGCTCTGGGGCGTATAAGCTGATTTCCCGTTGCCATCAGAGTAAAAAAAAGCCTGCCCTGAAACGGCAGGCTTTTTTTATTGCAAGGGATTTATCGAGAGGGACGGTACTGACAACCGTCCCTGATATTACAGCTTCTTGACGATGATCTGGGACAGATCCCGAACAGCCCCATGGGCTGCACTGGTCGTCATGGCCGCATAAGCCTTCAGAGCCGTGGAAACGACACGTTCACGCTGAGGCTGCCAGCCTGCAGAGCCCTTCCCATGCATGGCAGCACGGCGCGCTTCAAGCTCTGTCTCCGACACTTCCAGATGCAGACGCCTTTCAGGAATGTCGATGATAATGGTATCACCTTCTTCCACTAGGCCGATCAGACCGCCTTCAGCGGCTTCCGGAGACATGTGACCAACAGAAAGCCCAGAACTCCCGCCTGAAAAACGTCCATCAGTAATCAGTGCGCAGGATTCTCCCAGCCCCATGGATTTAAGATAGCTGGTCGGGTAGAGCATTTCCTGCATTCCCGGTCCGCCTTTGGGCCCTTCATACCGGATGACCACGACATCACCCGGTATGATCTCCTTGCCCAGAATGGCATTCACAGCAGCATCCTGACTGTCAAAGACACGGGCACGCCCCTTGAACTTCAGAATATGTTCTGCAACCCCTGCCGTTTTGACGATGGCGCCATCCAGCGCCAGATTTCCATAAAGAACAGCCAGCCCGCCATCCTGCGAGAAGGCGTGGTTCCGGTCACGCAGAACACCGGTCCGACGGTCCCGGTCCAGCTCCCTGTACAGGCTGTTCTGGGAAAAAGCCTCAACCGTCCGCACACCACCAGGCGCTGCCCGGAACAGCTCTTCTGCCTCATCCTGATTCTGCATGATGTCCCAACGCCTCAGGGACGCCGCCAGCGTAGGAGAGTGCACAGTCGGCGTTCCCGCATCAATCAGGCCGGCACGATCCAGCTCTCCAAGAATGGCCGGAATCCCGCCAGCCCGGTGGACATCCTCCATATGTACATTGGCAACGGAGGGCGACACCTTGCAGAGGTGAGGGACCTTCCGGGACAGGGCATCAATATCACTCATCGTGAAATCGACTCCGGCTTCCCGGGCTGCGGCCAACAGATGCAGCACCGTGTTGGTGGAGCCCCCCATGGCAATGTCCAGCGTCATGGCGTTGGTGAAAGCCGCCTTCGTAGCAATGCCACGGGGAAGAGCCGTTGCATCGCCTTCCTCATACCAGCGCTTTGCCAGCTCTACGCTCAGGCGGCCAGCCCCAAGAAAAAGCTCCTTACGTTTGGCATGTGTCGCCAGAAGAGAGCCATTGCCCGGCAGGGAAAGACCAAGCGCCTCCGTCAGACAATTCATGGAATTGGCCGTGAACATGCCCGAGCATGAACCGCAGGTCGGACAGGCGGATCGTTCCACACGTTCGGAGATGTCATCACTGACACGTTCATCAGCTGCCGCCACCATGGAGGTCACAAGATCAACCGCCCGCTCAATGCCGTCCATGTCTGCCTTGCCAGCTTCCATTGGCCCGCCAGACACGAAAACGGTCGGGATGTTCAGCCGTAGCGAGGCCATGAGCATGCCCGGTGTAATCTTGTCACAGTTGCTGATACAGACCAGCGCATCGGCACAGTGGGCATTGACCATATATTCCACGGAATCCGCAATCAGTTCCCGTGAGGGCAGGGAATAGAGCATCCCGCCATGCCCCATGGCGATACCGTCATCCACGGCAATGGTGTTGAATTCCCTGGCCACACCACCGGCTTCCTCCACAGCCGAAGCCACCAGAGCTCCCATGTCCTTGAGATGGACATGACCGGGCACGAACTGGGTATAGGAATTGGCAATGGCAATGATGGGCTTGCTGAAGTCCCCATCCTTCATGCCTGTCGCTCTCCAGAGCGCACGGGCCCCTGCCATGTTGCGGCCACGGGTGCTTGTATGGGAACGATAGGCAGGCATTCAGGAAACCTCTTTCAAAAAAAATATTTCAGGGCGTTCTATAGTAAGAAACGGTAACATAAAACAAAAAAATTGAAAGATATGAAAAGCATGGCGATTGCCCCCTAGCGATACAGGCCGCTGAAGGCCATATGCAGGGCACTCACGATTTTACACGGACAGGAGCAACCATGACACAGACATCATCCATCATCCTTGGGGGCGGGTGCTTCTGGTGTGTCGAAGCCATCTTCAACGGTCTCAGGGGCATCATCTCTGCCAAACCGGGGTATGCGGGTGGTCATGTAGAGCATCCCAGCTACAAGGCTGTCTGTACCGGCAGGACCGGCCATGCCGAGGTAGTACGGGTGGTGTTCAATCCTGCTGAAATTGGTCTGGAGGATATTCTCCGGGTTTTCTTCACAACCCATGACCCGACCCAGCTGAACAGGCAGGGCAATGACGTAGGCACGCAATACCGCTCCGTCATCTTTGGTGATGAAGCCCAACAGGCCGTTGCCCGGACAGTCCGGGACGACATTGCAGCCCAGAACATCTGGGAGGCACCGCTTGTCACCTCCATTGAGGGACCTGCCCACTTCTGGGAGGCGGAAGAAAGCCATCATGATTATTTTGCCCGCAACCCGGAAACAGCCTATTGCGCCGCTGTCGTGGCCCCCAAGGTTGCCAAGGCCCGCAAGCTCTACCGGGACCGGCTGAAATAATCAGTTCTCCATCATGAAAACAGTGGAGGAACGGAAAAAGGTTCCTTCACTCGTCATATTCCAGCAGCACACGGTCCGTTTCTTCATCATAGCCAAACAGATTGGCATAACGGGCCCATGATATGGCTGTATTCATTGTCTGCCGGGCATAGGTTGTGGACATGGTATCTTCCAGCTTGCGACGGAATATATCAGCATCCATGGCATGGTTGCTCCGCTCATCCAGCGTGCTGCGGATCAGCTTCAGCAGCGGGACGGAATGGAGCAGGGCCGTCCGCATGATGTCCCGGCGCGCATCGGCATCGCCTTCCACGAAGGTACGGCCCGTGCTGGTAAGCATGATGTCTCCATCCTCCAGCTCTGCAAAATCCAGCAATTGCAGGGTTTCACCCAGCGGGAAAAGGTCATCAAGAGTCATCTGGAGTTGATTGGCCAGCTCCGGCAGGTCTGCCCGACCAGAGAGGGGCGCATGTTCCAGCGATTCCATGAGGCCGACCAGAAGTTCAATGGAAATGTCGGGCAGCACGATGAAGGAATCACTTTCATCATGAACCTCTCCCTGATCGGGCGTGGAAAGGTCAGCCTCCGAAACACTGGGCGCCCGAAGGGTCATCAATGTATATATCTGGTCCACAAAATGGCGGAAATCATCGTCCTGACGATTCCGGGGATGGGGGAAGGGCACAACAATCTCATGCGTGATACGCCCTGGCCCCGATGAGAACAGTAAAATCCTGTCACACATCAGCACGGCTTCTTCAATGGCATGAGTGGCCAGCACCATGGCTTTCAAAGGTCCCAGCCGATGTTCCTGCCACAGTTCTATCAGGTCTGTTCGCAGATTTTCGGCACTCAGATGATCGATATTGAGAAAAGGCTCATCAAGCAGAAGGATTTCAGGCTGCCGTGCCAGAGCACGGATCAGCGAGGCCCGTTCTGCCAGAGCATCAGAAAGCTCTCTCGGATAGGCACCTTCATATCCGTCCATATCGAGGACCTCGATGATGGCATCCGCAATTTTTTCCCGCTCTTCCCGGGGCTGACGTCTGGCCTCCAGAGCAAGAAGAACATTTTCCCGTACTGTCAGCCATGGAAAGAGAACATCATCCTGAAGGATGATGGACACCGTTTCGAGCGCCTGGGCAGTAGCTCGTCCTTCCCGCCAGAACACTTTCCCCTTTCGGGGCTGTTCCAGGCCAGCCATGATCTTCAGAAGGCTGGATTTGCCCGAGCCTGAACGTCCGACAAGCCCCAGAATTTCCCCCTCCCGAACATCCATGTTGACCTGTTCAACAATGGGAACGTCCTGATGGCGGGATTTATGTGCAAACTGTGCACAGTCGGCCAAGCGTAAGATAGCACTCATGAGCTAGATCCTATAACGGTGCGCCATGCGCTCCTGCAATGGAATGCAGATACCCCATCGGACAGACACAGCCATCAGCGTCATCAGGCACAGCAGGATGCCCTGTACACTGTAGGCGTGAGCCTGAAGAATACGCAGATGGAGCGTTTTCCTTTCCAGCAGAGCGGCCAGATAGACATTATCCCAGAAAAACGGCAGCGCCACGACAGCTGCCTGCAGCAGAGGCGGGCAAAGCAGGGGCAGGCGGACATCCTTCCAGAATGACCACAGGGGCAAACGAAGATGATGCCCCATCACGATGAACTGACGCCCCGCAACGTCGGCTTCCCGAAGAAACGCCCAGCCAGTGATGCCCATGACCGCCAGAGCCGGCATGACATTCAGAGGGACGGGTACGGACAGTCCCAGCCAGACCATGAAAACAGGAAAAAGCGCTACCACCAGGCAGGCCTTCCGGATCCGCTTCTGCACCTGTACAGGAGCCCCCAGCAGCAGGCCCCCCAGCCACCCCCAGACCCCACCAACCAGACAGACCGCTACCACAAGAGCTCCCAACGGCCCCGGTATGCCCCAGAACCCCCAGGAAAGGATCATGGTCAGCATGGTTCCGGCCCCTCCCAGCAGGCAGCGCCTCTTCCAGGAAACGGAACGCTCCTCCAGCCTCTGTGTCTGCATCTGGTCACAGACGGCATAATGCCGACCGTATCCGCGCAGGGGCCCAATGAGACCATGCTGAACCAGCAGCACAGGCACCAGCATGAGAAGCAGTACGCCACAGGCGGACAACTCTCCGCCTGTTTTCAGGGCCGAGAGAAGTGCTCCCCCCAACCCGGAAGGGGTATGGGAAAGAAACAGTGCAAGAACCAGCTCCCCTCCCAGAATACGGAGCCAGAAATCGGGCAGGTCCCTCAGAACGGACCGTACGAGTTCAGGGAAGGCAAACGGGATGTGAAGGCGCCAGAAACCCTGCCAGCGCCCCAGCCGCAAGGCTCTTGCCGTTTTCAGAAAACTGGACGGGATTCCTGTTTCCGCTTTCAGGGTGGCGTGGACACTCCTGACCAGCAGGCTGAAGCAGCCCACCGCCACGACATCCCAGAACGGCGTCATGACCATACAGAACAGCCCGACAAGGCAAAGGGAGGGAATTTCTCCCAGTATGGCCGTCACACCAGCCAGCGCCCGACGCAGGCCAGTCGAACAGGCCGCCAAGGAGAGGAGAACACAATGCCCCGCAGCCGCCAGAAGCAGCGCCATCACTCCCTTGCCCAGGGTCCAGAACATATCATCCCATGGAGACGGGAAGACAGGGAAGGGCACCAGACCACATGCCCGCAGAAGCCCATACAGTCCCCCCAGAATCAGGACACAGCAGGAGAGACCACTTCCCTGATAAGCCAACAGCCAGTGCCTGCTTCTTTCCCCCAGTCTGGAAAGGTACGCAAAGGGCCAAGTATCCCGTCTCATGGCTGGCCCATGGCCGAATGAATCTTCATGACCGACCCCTCAAAAATCAGCCGCCGGGACTGGAAAACCGGTCAATGGCCGGTACTGCCGAAGCCCCCATGCCCTCGGTCTGTTGTATCAAGGCTGCTGCACTCCTGCCACTGCATTCTCACGACAGGCGCCAGAACCCCCTGGGCAATCCTCATCCCACGTTCGATGACAAAATCTTCCGCCCCGGCATTGATGAGGATGATGCGGATTTCTCCCCGATAATCTTCATCAATGGTGCCGGGACTGTTGGGCACCATGATGCCGTGCTTCAGGGCCAACCCGGAGCGGGGACGTATCTGAAGCTCATGCCCCTCAGGCAGGGCAACACACAGCCCTGTCGGCACCAGTTTCCGCTCCCCCGGACGAAGTATCAGAGGCTCCTGCACCGCCGCCTGGAAGTCAACACCGGCAGCTCCGGCAGTTCCATAGGCAGGCAGCTCCAGCCCCTCGGAATGGGGGAGGCGAAGAATACGGACTTTCACGACATCGGACATGGCTTGATCCCCTCACAGCTAAAGCCAGAGGACTGTTAATCCTGTTTCTGGAAAAAAGCCACCACCCGCTCTGCAAGCTGTTCTGCCAGAGCGGGTTTGGTCATTTCTGGCCAGCTCTCCGTTCCATTCTCTGTCAGGAACAATACCTGATTTTTCTGCCCACCAAACGGATGCCGGCTCACATCATTGGCAAGAAGCCAATCACACCCCTTGCGGCGACGCTTCTGCTCCGCATGACTCTGAAGATCATCCGTCTCCGCCGCAAACCCGACAACCAGTGCCGGACGTTTTGCAACATGGGACAGCGTGGCCAGAATGTCAGGATTCTCTCTCAGGGAAAGAACAGGCGGAGCCTCTGCCGTTTTTTTCATCTTCCGGCTGCTGACAGTCTCAGGGCGCCAGTCACTGACAGCTGCCACACAGATGGCTGCATCAGCCGGAAGCTGTGCAAGGCAGGCAGCCTTCATCTCTTCTGCCGTCCTTACGTCAATCCGCTGGACAGACGGTGGAGTGGGCAGAAAGACAGGACCACTCACGAGCCGGACGTCGGCACCTCTGGCCGCCAGAGCGCCTGCAATGGCATAGCCCTGAAGCCCTGATGAATGGTTGGAAATGAAGCGGACAGGGTCAATCGGCTCTACCGTCGGGCCGGCCGTGACAATGATACGGCGCCCCCTCAGGCCTGTTCCCCCCGACAGGGTTGAACGGACTGCCGCCAGAATCTCGTCCAGCTCTGCCAGACGTCCCATGCCGGTTTCACCACAGGCCACGGCACCATGCGCCGGACCAATGCATCGGACACCCCGCTGCTCCAACAGGGCAAGATTGGCCTGTGTGGCAGGATGGGACCACATGTGAGGATTCATGGCCGGTGCCAGAAGAATGGGAGCTGCCGTTGCCAGGAGAAGGGTCGTGGCCAGATCATCAGCCATGCCCTGTGCCATGCGAGCCATCAGATTGGCCGTGGCCGGGCAGACCAGCACCAGGTCGGCCGACCTGGCAAGAGCGATATGACCGATTTCACTTTCCTGCCCGGGGCGGAACAGCTCATCATGGACAGGAGCGCCACACAACACTTCCAGGGACAATGGCGTCACGAACTGCTTCGCCGCTTCCGTCATGACGGGCACGACCTCCATGCCCTCATGCCGGAGCTGCCGGGCGAGATCCAGCGCCCTGTAGGCAGCAATGCCACCTCCCAGAATGAGAATGACGCGGGCCATGCTCAAAGCCGCCAGCCAGAATGAATGGCCACGATTCCTCCCGAAAGATTCTGATAGGATACACGATCCATCCCCGCCGCCCGCATCATGCCTGCCAGTGTTTCCTGATCCGGGAACATGCGGATGCTTTCGGCAAGATACTGATAGCTCTCCGCATCACCAGCAATCATCTGCCCCATGCGGGGCAGCACCTGAAAGGACCAGAGATCATAAAGGGCCGAGAGGGCCGCCACATCCACTTTCGAAAATTCAAGGCAGAGAAAACGCCCGCCCGGCTTCAGCACACGACGGACCTCCCGCAGGACAGCATCCTTGTCCGTACAGTTGCGCAGTCCGAACGCCATGGAGACCCTGTCCATCGAAGCATCGGGAAAAGGCAGTGCCTCGGCATCGGCAACACAGACATCCATCTCCCCGATCAGCCCGGCCTTGATGGCCCGCTGACGGCCAACTTCCAGCATGGCCTCGTTGATGTCCGAAAGCACGGCATGGCCACCACCACGACGCAACCAGCCAAAAGTGATGTCTCCCGTACCGCCAGCAAGGTCGAGCAGCCTGTATCCCGGCTGCGGGGACAGCATGGTCACGAAGATGCGCTTCCAGACCCGATGGATACCGAGGGACATGGCGTCATTCATGACGTCGTATTTGCCAGCAACGCTTTCAAAAACCTGTCGGACCAGCGGTTTCTTTTCGCCCCGTGGCACATCACGGTAGCCGAAATCAATCGTATCAGCCTCAAAATCAGCTGACGAAGAAGAGGAGGTATGGGAAGAATGGTGTTCAGTCATATGCCACCGTTATCTCATTGCGGATATTTATGCCAGAACTCCCAGAAGTTGAAACCATTCTCCAGAGCATGAAGGCTTCGCTGAAGGGGCACAGCCTGTCCAGCGTGGAGGTCAACCGGCCTGACCTGCGTCTGCCTTTTCCGCCAGGTCTCTCCACAATCCTCCTCCATCAAACGATCATCCAGTTGAGACGTCGTGCCAAATATATTCTGATGGATTTCCAGCATGGCTGGACCCTTCTCATACATCTGGGCATGTCCGGCAGGCTGTTCATCGACCCTGCCCGCCAGAATCTGCCACCCCGCAAGCATGAGCATCTCGTCCTGTGGACCAGCAACGACCATCGTGTCGCCCTGGTGGATCCCAGACGTTTCGGCATGGTCTGTCTCTTCCAGACAGAACAGGAACACCAGCAGCCACAGCTTGCCCATCTGGGAGTGGAACCTCTTTCTGACCAGTTTACGGCAGAAACCCTTGCGGCAACCCTGGTCACGACACGGATGCCTATCAAGAATGCCCTGCTGGACCAGCGCCGGATTGTCGGACTGGGGAACATCTATGTCTGCGAAGCCCTGTTTCGGGCCCGCATCCATCCCGCACGGGCCGCTGACAGTCTGAGCAAAGCGGAGACAAAACGTCTCTGCAGCCTCATTGTGGAGATACTCCAGACGGCTATTGCAGCCGGAGGCTCCACATTGCGGGACTATGTGCACACTGATGGCCAGCCAGGGACTTTCCAGACCCTGCATCTTGTCTATGGCAGGGAAGGGCAACCCTGCCCAGCATGCCTGGCAAAAGGGCATTCCATCCCCATACAGCGTATGACACAGAGCAGTCGGTCCACGTTTTTCTGTCCACACTGCCAGAAAAAGTTGCGTAAGTGACCCGTTATTGCCGCAGGATATGAAGACAGTGCTTGACGCCATGTCAGCGGAGCGGTAGAGGGGCAGACATTATTTTTTAGCGAACTATCCGCAGGAAACCTGAAGCCCATGGCAAACAACGCATCTGCCCGTAAACGCATCCGTCAGAACGAGCGCCGCCGTCTGCGCAACGCTTCCCGCCTGTCCCGTATGCGTACCTTCATCAAGAATGTTGAGAAGGCCATCCTGTCCGGCGACAAGAATGCAGCGGCAGAAGCACTTCGTGCGGCCCAGCCTGAGATGCAGCGTGCAGCTGGCAAGGGTGTGATTTCCCGCAACACGGTCAGCCGCAAGCTCTCCCGCCTCTCTGCCCGCATCAAGTCTCTTACCGCCGCTGCCTGATCGTCCGATCCAGGCAGAATGGCCCGTTTCATCAGGACCTGATGAAACGGCTTCGGGCGCGCCCACTGGGCGCGTGCTTTTTTTGCCCTCACGCAAGGCGGGGTCGTATCATGGCCCAAGCAGGCTTTCCCTTTCCTGAAGGTTAAGCTAGTGTGACAAGGCACCCAACGCCCCGGCAAAAACACTTGATTACCCCTTCTGGCGGGTTCTACCCTAGCCGAAGGCCTGCAAGACCATGAAGTACGGAGATCAGAAGTGGAAAAAGCTCAGTCCCAGGACGCTGCTATGGCCTCTTCTGAAAATTCTGCTCTCAAGGCATCTTGGCTGCGCATCTGCGATCGCCTGAAAGGTGAGGTCGGCGATGTGGAATACAGGATGTGGATCCAGCGCATTACGTTGGGCCCGCTGGATGATGATGAAATTACCCTCTACCTGCCGGAACGTTTTCTGAGAGACTGGGTCCGTGCCCAGTATGGCCAACGCCTTCAGTCCCTGTGGCGTGAAGAGAATCCAGCTGTCCAGCATGTCGAATTACGGATCGACAAGAAAGCACAGCGTGCCGCAAAAACCGGGGATGATGCTCCACAGGCTGAAGAGGGCGGGGGGGCTGCGAATCTCTCCATCAGCGCCATGGCCAATGAAGATGCAGCGGCCTTGGATCGTGAAGAGGCCGTTGCAGCCACTTCGCCCTCGATGAATGAAGTGCGGAATGATCTTGCCGTCCCGCTGGACCGACGCTTCACGTTCGACAATTTCGTGGTCGGCAAGCCCAATGAATTCGCCTATGCCTGTGCAGGGCGTGTTGCGGATCATCCCGCCAGCCCCGGTTTCAACCCGCTCTTCCTGTACGGTGGCGTTGGTCTTGGCAAGACCCATCTCATGCACGCTATTGGCCTCAAGCTGATCAGCCGCGGGAACATCTCGGTCGCCTATATGTCTGCCGAGAAATTCATGTACCGTTTCATTGCGTCCATGCAGTCCAAATCCCAGATGGAGTTCAAGGAACAGCTCCGGTCGGTTGATGTGCTGATGATTGACGACCTCCAGTTCCTGATCGGGAAGAACAGCACGCAGGAAGAATTCTTCCATACCTTCAATGCGCTGGTGGATGCAGGGCGGCAGATCATCGTCAGTGCTGACAAGAGCCCCTCTGATCTTTCCGGTCTGGAGGACAGGCTCCGCACACGGCTGGGCTGCGGTATGGTAGCGGATATTCACGCTACGACCTTCGAACTGCGCATTTCCATTCTGGAAGCCAAGGCCAAGGCCTCTGGCACGCCTGTCCCTCCCAAGGTGCTGGAATATCTGGCCCACAAGATCACCACCAACGTGCGGGAGCTGGAAGGTGCACTGAACCGCCTCATCGCCCATGCTGATCTGGTAGGCAGACCCGTCACGCTGGAATCGACACAGGATGTCCTCAAAGACATGCTCAAAGCTCATGAGCGCCGTGTCACGATCGATGAAATCCAGCGCAAGGTGGCCGAGCATTTCAATATCCGTCTGACCGACATGTCATCAGCCCGTCGTGCCCGGGCCGTGGCCCGCCCCCGGCAGATTGCCATGTATCTGGCCAAACAGCTTACAAGCCGCAGCCTCCCGGAAATCGGCCGGAAATTCGGCAATCGGGACCATACGACTGTCATGCATGCCGTGAACCGCATTTCGGAGCTTATGGAACAGGACCCCGGTCTGGCTGAAAGCGTCGAGCTGCTGCGCCACATGCTGGAAAGCTGAAGATGGCTTTTCAAGCATGTCCTTGTTTTGCTAGAGAGACATATTACTCTTCCCGATAAGGCTTTGGGGTTGTCATGAAGTTCACAGTTGATCGCGCGCCACTTCTGCGTGCACTGTCTCACATTCAGGGTGTCGCTGAAAAACGGAACACCATCCCCATTCTCGCCAATGTGCTGATGGAGCATGATGGCGAGGTTCTGCGCCTGACAGCGACGGACATGGAGATTGCCGTCGTTGAGGAAATTCCATCAGAGGCCACACATGCCGGGTCCGTCACTGTTCCGGCTGCCGTTCTCTTCGAGATCGTCCGCAAACTGACCGATGGTGCCCTGATCGAGTTCGAACAGAAGGATGCGGAAGGGCCCCTTCACCTCAAGGCCGGGCGGTACGAGACGAGCCTGAACGTTCTGCCAGTTGATGACTTTCCGGCCATGGTAGCAGGCGATCTGCCTCATCATTTTGCCATTCAGGCAGGTGATTTGCGTCGGCTGGTCGACCGTACCCGCTTTGCCATGTCCAACGAGGAGACCCGTTATTATCTCAACGGCATCTATCTCCATATCGTACTGGTGGACAAAAAGAACCATCTCCGGGCTGTGGCGACAGATGGACACCGGCTGGCCAAAGTCGACGTTCCAGCGCCTTTCGGCGTAAAAGAAATGCCGGGCATCATCATCCCCCGCAAGACCGTAACCGAAGTTCGGAAACTGCTGGACAATGATGGAGCCTCCGTAGAGGTGGCTCTTTCAGAGACGCGCATCCAGTTCCGTATCGGTTCCATCTTGTTGACCTCCAAGCTGGTGGATGGCACTTTTCCGGAATATACCCGCGTCATTCCCCAGTCCAATTCACGCATCCTGCGTGTTACCAAGCAGGATCTTGCGGCAGCCGTAGGTCGTGTGGCGGCCATCAGCCAGGAACGTTCCCGCCCGGTAAAGCTGACCATCACGAAGAACCATCTGACCCTCTCCGCAACCAGCCCCGATCAGGGCATTGCTCAGGAGGAGCTGGATGAAAACAGCGTCACCTACGACAAAGACGACATGGAGATCGGCTTCCAGGCCCGTTACCTGACGGACATCACCGACCAGATCGACGCTGAAGCCGAGTTCGCCCTTGCCGACAGTTCATCTCCGACACTGATCCGCGATACGGCCGAACCTGCGGCTCTTTACGTTCTCATGCCCATCCGGGTCTGAACGATCTCCTTGAACCTGCACCGTCTGACATTAACGGATTTTCGTAATTACAGACGGTGCGTCTGGGAGCCGTCCGCCACCCTGTCCGTCCTGACAGGGGAGAATGGCAGCGGCAAAACCAATTTTCTGGAAGCCCTTTCCCTGCTTGCCCCGGGGCGGGGGCTTCTGGGCTCACCAGCTCATATGCTGCCCCGCCACGGAACAACCCAATGGGGCGTCGCCGCCCATCTGGAGCGGGAAGGACAACAGTTCCAACTGTCTACCGGCCTGACCGAGGGGCGGGGACGCCGCATCTTTCTCCTGGACGGAGAAAGAACACGGACCATGGCAGAAATTGCCCGACTTTATTCCTGCGTCTGGCTTACTCCGCAGATGGAACGTCTCTTTCTTGAAGGTGCTGGCAGCCGTAGACGGTTTCTGGACCGGCTGACCGTCGCTCTCCTGCCGGATCATACGCAGCAGCTCATGGCACATGAGCGGTCCGTCATGAGCCGGAACCGCATCCTGCTGGAACAGCCTGATGAAACGGCCTGGCTGACCTCCCTGGAAGAATCCATAAGCCGCCACGCAGTCGCCATAACGGCAGCCCGGCTGCATCTCCTCGAAACATTGGAAGAAACCCCTTTCGGCAATGAAGCTTTCCCCCAAACCCTTCTGGAGCTGCACTGCCCCATCGCCACAGCGCTGAAAGCCAGCCCGGCTCTGGAAGTGGAAGACAAGCTCCGCCACGCCCTGCAACAGTCCCGCCTTCAGGACAAAGCCCGCAAGAGCACCTCCATCGGAGCACACAGGGCTGACATGAGCCTGCGGGACGCCATGACAGGCCGTCAGGCAGCACACTCCAGCAGTGGACAGAAGAAAATCATGTTCCTGAGCGTCATCCTCTCCCATGCCCATGCCATCAGCAGGGTCTGGGGGCAGGCTCCCGTCATCCTTCTGGATGAACCTTTGACCCATCTTGATGAACGGCGGCGGATCATCCTGATGGACAGTCTCTCTGCCCTGAAAACGACCACCATCCTGACAGGAACCGAAGCTGAACCTTTTTCTTCCATCAGAAACATTGCAGCTTTCTTTCATGTTCAGAATGGCGCACTCCATCCGGCATGAGGCGGCCAGAATATGGCCTTTTCTCACGGTTATTTCGGGATAACCCCGGTGACAGCACTGGTCAGGAAAGGCTTCTGACAGTATATTCACTCATCAAAGCTCTCAGCCAACCGGAGTAATGCGCAGGCATGTCAGAATCCCATAACCAGCCGGAAATTCAGTCTTCCGATCATGAGGAATATGGCGCCTCTTCCATCTCCGTCCTGCGGGGGCTGGATGCTGTCCGCAAGCGGCCTGGCATGTATATCGGGGATACGGATGATGGCTCCGGCCTGCATCACATGGTCTTCGAGATCATTGATAATGCCGTTGATGAGGTACAGGCAGGTTTCGCCTCCTACTGCATTCTCACTCTGAATGGGGACGGCTCTGTCACAGTCCGGGATAACGGGCGTGGTATCCCGACAGACCTGCACGAGGAAGAGGGGATCAGTGCGGCTGAAGTCGTGCTGACCAAACTGCATGCCGGGGGCAAATTCAATCAGAATTCCTACAAGGTTTCCGGCGGTCTGCACGGTGTGGGGGCTGCGGTTGTCAATGCTCTCTCCGAGACCATGGATGTACGCATCTGGCGACAGGGCAAGGAACATGCCATTCATTTCCGGCACGGTGAGCGTGTAGCTCCCTTGGCCGTCATCGGTGATTCGGACGAAGAAAACGGGACGGAAGTCACCTTCAAGCCGAGTGCGGAGACATTCTCCAAAACTGAATTCGAATTCAGTATCCTGGAGCGCCGTGTCCGTGAGCTGGCCTTCCTGAATTCGGGTATGAAGATCATCCTGCGTGATGAGCGTCACAGTGAGCCACGGGAGGTTGTCTTCCACTATGAAGGGGGACTGACAGCGTTCGTCAAATGGCTCAACAGCTCCAAGACGCCACTGATCGACCCTCCCATCACCGGGGAGCTGCAGGATGAAACATCTGGCATCAAGGTGGAATTTGCTCTCTGCTGGAATGACAGCTTCCACGAGACCATGCTGTGCTTCACCAACAACATTCCCCAACGTGATGGCGGCACCCATCTGGCCGGTTTCAGGCAGGCCCTGACGAGGGCCGTCGGGAAATATGCCTCTCTGCTGGGCAACAAGAAAGAAACCAGCAATCTCACAGGTGAGGATATGCGGGAGGGGCTCTCCGCCGTTCTTTCCGTCAAGGTTCCCGATCCTAAATTCTCATCCCAGACAAAAGACAAGCTGGTTTCTTCCGAAGTTCAGCCTGTCGTGCACACCATCGCCGCCGACATGATCGGCCACTGGTTCGAGACGCATCCCAAGGAAGCCCGCATCATCATTGCCAAGATTGCTGATGCCGCCAGTGCGAGAGAGGCCGCCCGCCGTGCCCGGGAACTGACACGGCGCAAAGGCGTTCTGGATGTCTCATCCCTGCCGGGCAAACTGGCCGACTGCCAGGAACGCAACCCGGAAGGGGCAGAACTCTTCATTGTGGAGGGGGATTCTGCCGGCGGAACAGCAAAACAGGGACGGGACCGCCGTTTCCAGGCCATTCTGCCTTTGCGTGGCAAAATTCTCAACATTGAGCGTGCCCGCTTCGACCGGATGCTTGGCTCTGCCGAAATTGGCACCCTCATCACAGCCTTGGGCACGGGGATCGGTCATGGTCCAGCCGAGCAGGGGGGCTTCAATATTGACAAGCTCCGTTACCACAAGATTGTCATCATGACGGACGCTGACGTGGATGGCTCCCACATCCGCACCCTGCTTCTGACCTTCTTCTTCCGGCAGATGCCCCAACTCATCGAAAACGGCCATCTCTACATTGCCCAACCGCCGCTCTTCCGTGCCAAACGTGGACAAGAGGAACGCTACCTCAAGGATGAACCTGCACTGGACAGCTACCTGCTGGACAAGGCCCTGAGCAATGCATCCCTGACCTGCCATGACGGAACCGTACTGGACGGTGCGGAACTCCGTAACGTGATTGACCGTTGCAGCCGACTGGCACAGGACATGCGGGCACTTTCAGCCCGTGTCCCGCTCTGGATCATGGAGCAGGCGGCTGTCAGCGGGCTCATCAACCCTGATGCAGCGATCCGACAGAAAGCAGTCGATGGCTTCCTGGCCAGACTGGAAGCAGCATCTCCCGAAAATGAGCGGGGCTGGGAAGTTGAGGCCGACAGCCAGGGCGTCACCTGCCGTCGTTTTCTCCGTGGTGTGGGAGAACGCTACACGTTTGAAGCCACACTGCTTCGCTCCAGTGAAGCACGCCGTCTTCTCGCGCAGTCCCAGTGGCTTGCTGAATTCTTCAGCAGGCCCGTGACATTGCAGCTTGACCAGAAGAATTTCGAATTTTCTGGCCCGGGCATGATGATGGAACAGATACTGGCCCAGGGGCGCCGTGGTCTGGCCATCAACCGCTTCAAGGGCCTGGGCGAAATGAATGATGAGCAGCTCTGGCACACCACGCTGGACCCGGCCACCCGGACCCTCCTGCAAGTGCAGGTTGGCGATGTCGAAGAAGCGGGGCAGGTTTTCTCCACCCTCATGGGGGATGTTGTCGAACCCCGTCGTGAGTTCATCGTGGATAACGCACTGAAGGTTGCCAATCTTGACGTCTGACACGCTTTCAATCCGCCGCTCCATCACTGGCCGCCTGCTGGCGGGCCTGACGCTGGCTTCTTCCTGTCTGCTGGCCCCGGGGGCTCTGGCAGAGCAGGCAGACGCGCCTGCACCGGCACCCTCACTGAAAAGCGCAGCCGACACCCTGCCTGCCGCACAGAACATACATCTCCGGTACGGTGTTTTCATTCATGGGTATCGTGCCTTGGGCGCTGATGCAGATTATGTCCTGCAACCTTGGGGCTACGGAGTGGAGACGCATCTTTATACCGTTGGTCTCGCCAGCTGGTTTTTGACACTGAATCTGCTGAGCAGTGCCCAGGGGCACTTCAACGGAGATAATGTTGCGCCGGTTTCCTTCAGCAACAGTGGATTTGCCCATGGCGAGGAAGAAAAAGCTCACATTGATTTTGATCTGACTGGCCCGCATGTGGCCGTCTTCCTGCCAGTAGACAAACAGCGGGAGCCATTGCCCGCTGCAGAGCTGAAGCAGTCTGTCGACATGCTCAGTTTTCTTGTTGCGCTGACACACCGGATGACGCTGAAACAGGACTGCACTTTCAGCAGACCTGTTTTCGACGGTATCCGTCTGTCCTATCTGGATGTTCATGGCCCCAGCCAGACGACCCTTCCCAAGGATCATGGGTCCTATTTTCGGGGGGACGCCCTGAAATGTGATTTCACGGGACGGCAGATTGGTGGTTTTTCCATCGGCACACGCTTCAAGGCCGCCCAGTCCAGTCCTCACAAAGGAACCGTCTGGTTTGTCCATGATCCTCAGGGCGGGTTCGTTCCAGCACGCATCGAATTCGATCACTACAAGATGGGGCAGATTCTTGTCGTTCTACAGGCAGCACCAAAAGTCTCTGCTGTCACACACACCCAGACCCGCTGAGCCTTCCCCTCATGCACCTGTCTTCATTCCATGGGAGGCCTGATCTATGAGTTCCATGACTACTGCCATCATTCTGGCTGCCGGTATGGGAACACGCATGAAGTCCCGGTATCCCAAGGCCATGCAGCGTCTGGGAAACCGCCCCATGATCTGGCATCTGATCGAAACAGCCCGGCAGGTCGTGGACCGCATTGTGGTCGTCATCGGCCCGGGAATGGATGATCTGGCCCGGCAGGTATCTCCCCACACAACTGTCATCCAGCATGAACGTCTGGGTACGGGACACGCCGCAAAAACAGGCGTGGATGGGTTGGAAGAGGGACGGGCTGTCATACTTTATGCTGATAACCCACTTCTGACAGCCGATACCATGCAGCGCCTGCTGGATGCCCAGGGAGAACAGGAGAACGTACTGTCCCTGTTGGGAATGCGCCCTGCTGTGCCCGGGCATTATGGGCGGATTGTGACAGGCCCCGATGGGCAGGTGGAACGGATCGTCGAGTTCAAGGATGCTTCCGACGCCGAAAGGCGCATTACACTCTGCAATGCAGGCATGATGTGTGCTGAGGTTGCGCAGCTGAAAGACTGGTTGAGCCGCATCACCCCCGAAAATGCCCAGAACGAGTATTATCTGACGGATATCGTCGCTCTCGCAGCCCGGCAAGGACGAGTAAGCTGCGTCGAGGGGACGGAGGACGAGCTGGCCGGCATCAACTCCCGGGCCGAGCTGGCAGAGGCCGAAGCACGGCTCCAACAGCGTCTGCGCCAGAAAGCATTGCAACAGGGCGCCACCCTAATTGATCCATCCAGCGTCTTTTTCGACCCTGATACCATCATTTCTGCCGATGTGGTGATCGAACCCAACGTGTTCATTGGGCCTGGCGTCACTCTCGAAGAAGGTTGCGTAATCCGTGCCTTTTCACATCTGGAAGGATGTGTTGTGAAGCAGGGCGTCGTGATTGGCCCTTATGCCCGGCTGCGTCCTGGCACTGTCTGCCATGAAGGCAGCCACGTCGGCAATTTCGTGGAACTCAAAAACACGACTCTGGGGGCCGGAAGCAAGGCAAATCATCTCAGCTATCTGGGGGACAGCCAGATAGGTGCGGGGAGCAATGTTGGCGCTGGCAGCATAACCTGCAATTATGATGGCGTCTTCAAGCACGGAACCGTTATTGGGGAAGGCTGCTTCATAGGGTCCAATACCATCATGGTGGCCCCCATCCAGATTGGCGATGATGCCATGACAGCGGCAGGCAGTGTCATCACGCAGGACGTTCCCGCCGAGGCCCTTGCATTCGGGCGGACACGGCAGGACAATAAGGCAGGCAAGGGGAAGGCTCTCCAGCAGGCACTGCGGAAGAAGAAGGAACAGGGCTGATGTGTGGTATTTGTGGCGTCGTCGGACACCGTCCTGCTACTCCGATCGTATTTGAAGGGCTCCGTCGGCTGGAATATCGCGGTTATGATTCTTCCGGCATTGCGACCGTGGAGCATGGTCGGCTCGCACGTTGCCGGGCTGCCGGAAAGCTGGATAATCTGGCCAAGGCTCTGGAGGAAACACCCCTTTCCGGTACCACAGGTATTGGCCATACCCGTTGGGCAACCCACGGAGCACCAACCACCAACAATGCCCACCCGCACAGGGTCGGAAAAGTGGCGATTGTTCATAACGGTATCATCGAGAATTTTTCAGACCTGAAGAAAACCCTTGAAGCCGGGGGGCGTACCTTCGAGACTGAAACGGATTCAGAAGCCGTTGCCCATCTGCTGGATGAGCATATCCAGAACGGTCTGCCTCCCAAGGAAGCTGCTTTTGCAACCATCCGTCAGCTCCAGGGTGCTTATGCCATTGCCATGATCTTTGAGGGACATGACAATCTCCTCATCGGGGCCCGTCATGGCGCTCCTCTGGCTATTGGCTACGGCGAAGGGGAGATGTTCCTCGGGTCGGACAGTCTCGCCCTGGCACCGCTCTCCAGCCAGATATCCTATCTTGAAGATGGGGACTGGTGCGTGCTGACACGGGAGCATGTCGAGATTCTGGACGGGCAGGGCAGGGCTGTTGAGCGGCCGATCCAGACAGCCTCCCTGACAACAGGGCAGATTGGCAAGGATGGGTACCGGCATTTCATGGAGAAGGAACTCCATGAACATCCCGTAGCCATTGGCCAGACGCTCCAGCGCATCATCGACCCTGTCACACGCCGCATTGCTCTGCCAGATATGCCATTTGATGCCAGTACGCTGTCCCGTGCTACGATCACGGCCTGCGGTTCAGCTTTTTATGCTGGCATGGTCGGCCGCTACTGGCTTGAAGAGCTGGCCCGGCTGCCGGTTGATATTGATGTAGCCTCCGAGCTGCGCTACCGGAACCCGCCACAGCCTGACAAGGGGCTGGCACTGCTCATATCCCAGTCCGGTGAAACAGCCGATACACTCGGGGTGCTGAGGGAGCTCAAGACGGCTGGGCAGAGCATCGTCTCCATCCTGAACGTGGAACATTCCACCATGGGCCGGGAGAGTGATCTGGTTCTGGGCATGGTAGCCGGACCAGAAATATCAGTTGCCTCCACCAAGGCATTTACGGCCCAGCTTGCCGTGCTTGCTGCCCTGACCATCGATTTTGCCCGCCAGCGCAACCTGCTGGATGAAAAACGGGAACGGGAGCTGACAGACAACCTGCTGGACCTTCCATCCCATGCCATGGAAGTTCTGGGCCTGTTCGACCAGATACGCACCATGGCACGGGTGATTGCCCAGGCCAGGGACGTCCTCTATCTGGGACGTGGAATCTGCATGCCTGTTGCCCAGGAAGGGGCGCTGAAGCTCAAGGAAATCAGCTACATCCATGCAGAAGCCTATGCCGCTGGAGAGTTGAAACATGGTCCCATCAGCCTGATCGACCCCAGTGTTCCTGTCGTGGCGATCGCACCTTCCACCATCCTGTTTGACAAGACACTTTCCAACCTTCAGGAAGCCCGGGCCCGTGGGGGACGCATTCTTGTCTTTACCGATGACAAGGGGGCTGAACGGCTGAAAGGCATTGCAGAACACATGGTCATCCTGCCGGATGTCAGTGCCTTCGTGGCGCCCATCCTCTACACCATTCCGGTACAGATTCTGGCCTACGAAGTTGCCCTGCTGAAAGGTACGGACGTGGACCAGCCCCGCAATCTGGCCAAGTCTGTTACCGTGGAGTAACGACGGCGCCCCGTTAATGCTTCAGAAAGGTGGAAAGCAGGTAATAACCCCCTGCAAGGCTTGCCTGACAGGGGTTTTGCGCTTACTCTCCGGGCAGCGTGATCAGAGGGTGAAAAAAGGGGATATCAGATGGAAATAGGGCTGGCAGCTGTACTTCTGACCCTGGTTTTCCTCCTTTTTCTCATCAGCTTCATTCCGCCCCTGGCCAAGAAGATCAACCTGCCTGAAACGGTCATCATTGCCGTATTGGGGATAGGGCTGGGGGCAGCGTCCTCTCTCGTCAACAATTCCATGGGGCTGGACCTGCTGGAAGGACCGGCAGGGGCTCTCCTGTCATTCCCCATCAGCAGTGAGGGCTTCCTGCTCATCTTCCTGCCACTCCTGGTCTTTCAGGGGGCCATGGGGATCAATGTCCGCAGTCTGACCCATGAAATCGCCACGGTGCTGCTGCTGGCCATCGTGGCTGTCATTGTCTCCACAGCGACTATTGGCTTTGCCCTCTATCCCTTTGCACAGCAGAGCCTCGTTGCCTGCCTCCTGCTGGGGGCCATCGTGGCCACGACAGATCCTTCTGCCGTGGCCAGCATTTTCCGTGAGATCGGCGCAGCGGCCCGCCTAAGCCGCCTTGTGGAAGGGGAAGCCCTGCTGAACGATGCAGCGGCCATTGCCATTTTCACCATCCTGGTATCGGCCATCACCGCCCATCACCAGATCAGTTTCAGTGAAGCCTGCATAGATTTTCTGACCAACTTTGCCGGAGCCGTCATCATCGGTGTGTCAGTCGCCCGACTGGCCCTCATCATGATTACTGCCATCAGCGGATTCCCCGCAGCTGAGATCACACTCTCCCTCGTGCTGCCCTATGGGGTTTACATCCTCTGTGACGATATCCTCGGGTTTTCCGGTGTGGTCGCCACGGCCTCTGCCGGTCTGACCATTTCAGCTTTTGGTCCATCCACCTTCCGTCCCCAAACGTGGCGCTTTCTCCGGGAATTGTGGGAGCAGATCGAGTTCTGGGCCAGTACGCTCGTCTTCATGCTAGCGGCCATGCTTGTCCCCCGTATGATGATCGGCATGACGAAGTGGGACCTTCTGCTGATCTTCATTGCCAGTCTGGCAGGGCTGATCGCCAGAGCAGCCGTCATCTTCGGCCTCCTTCCTCTCCTGATCCTCACCAGACTGTCGCCACCTGTTCCATTACGCTTCAAGACCACCATGGCCTGGGGTGGCCTGCGTGGCGCCATCACGCTGGCGCTGGCACTTGCTGTCAATGAAAACCCGCACATCAACGATTCCATCACCCATTTTGTCGGGATCGTAGCTACCGGATTTGTACTGACCACACTTCTCATCAATGGCACGACGCTACGCTCTCTGGTTCTTTTCCTGAAGCTCGACAGGCTGTCCCCCATTGATGAAGCCCTGCGAAACCAGATCATCGGTATCGGTCTCAGCCATGTGGCTCAGCGTGTGGCCCATGTGTCTGATGAACTCAGTTTTGGTGCCCGGACACGGGGCGGGGTCATCAGCCGGCTTGAACAGCGTGCCGAAAAGGAAAAAGCCAGCAACAATTTTGAGACAGCACTGACCGACAAAGATCGCGTCAACATGGCCCTGCTGACCATCGCCAACCAGGAGCGGACCCTGCTGCTGGACCTTTTCCGGGTTCAGGGAATGTCCAGCCGTCGGGTGATCGAGACCCTGCTGCGCGCTACAGAGGCCATCGTGGATGCCACCCAGCTGGAGGGACGGTATGGCTACGTCAAGACACGCCGCAAGAGTCTTCAGCCTTCCTGGCGTCTCCGCCTGGCACAGATGCTGCACAGGCGCTTTCATATTGATCGCCCGCTGACCGCCTGCATGATGGAGCGTTTTGAAACGCTGATCATTTCCCATCTGGTTTCCACATCCCTGATACGCTTTGTCCGGGAACGCATGGAACCCACTCTGGGACTCCGTATTACGGAAATCGTGTCTGAAGTGCTGGGACGGCAGCGCAAACTGCTGGATGATGCCCTAGCAACACTGAGGCTGCATTATTCCGGCTATTCAGAAGCGCTGGAGGGACGTCTGTTGCGCCAGATAGCCCTCCGTCTGGAAGATGAAGAATATGCCACTCTGGCAAAGGACAACCTCATCTCGCAGGAACTGCATCGGGAGCTTCATAAGTCGATCGAACGACAGAGGAATCGGCTGGACACGCCGTTACGCTTCAACCTGCGCAGTGGCATTGAGCAGCGTCTGAGGTCTTTCCCTGCCTTCAACGGGGTTCCAGATGCAGCCCTTCATGAACTGGCGGGCCGGGTCTTCATCTGTTTCCTCTCGCCAGGGGAGATACTGATCCGCAAAGGCGAGCGCATCCGCACGATCTATGCGCAGGTGGCAGGTCTTGTAGAAACATCCACCAGCACGGAAACCCAGGAAGTCATGCTGGGAGCAGGAGACCTGATTGGCGCCAACAGCCATATTCAGGGACAGAGAGCGCATAATACGGTCCGCTCCCTGCAATTTTCCCACATGCTGGCCATTCCAAAAGCTGATTTTGACAGGCTTTTGCAAACCTTTCCCATCGTGAAGCGTCAGATCATGAAGCGGCATGACATGAGGCTGAAGGGCTCTCTCGGAGCCAACGTGGTCATTACCAGAGAAGGCAACACCATCTCTCCAGCCCATGAAGCCGGTTTCATCATTTCGCCTATCGTGGAAAAACGCTGACCTTTTCAGCCGTGGGAAGAACCTGCCAGAAACAGGCGGCTGCCAATCCTGCTGGAAGCCATCAGGCCGAGCGTAGACAGGAAAGCAGCGCCTGAATGAAGCGACCAGAAAAGCGCATCAGGGATCTGGTGCAGCATCCCTGCCAGCTTGCCGACCATCAGGTTTCCCAGAAAAATATGCAATGTAAAGCAGGAAATCAGTGTCGTACTGTACCGTGCAGGTGCATAACGGGAGAAGAGGGCCATTCCGATAGGAAAAGTCATCCCGCAGCCAATGTCATTGACGGTATGGAAGGCCACACCCCACCAGAGGCTGATCTGATGAGGGGCGGGGCAGACATATTCTCCTGCGATCAGGAATAACGGCCCAGCTGTCGCAATGGCGCTACCAATGATGATCTTTGTCATGTCATGTCCGGGGCGGCCACGGCGGTGATCATACCAGCGCCAGAACCACAGGACCAGAAATCCCGTAATCATGCTGATGACGCTATCCAATGAAACCAGCGTACTGACGGGACACGTAATGCCCATGACAGTCAGGCGATAATGATCACTGCCCCAGAGAAGATAACCATCCATGATTTCCTGATTGGGAAGAACTCCAAGGGCAAACAGGCCTACCAGCCAGAGCAGAAAGACAATCCGTTTCTTTTCCACCACCGTGCAACCGACTGGCCGGATATCCTTGCCAACAGCAAAGGAGGCCGTTTCTTCTGGGAGATAGCGACACCCCATGAGATAGCCAGCCAGCCCCATCATCATCGCACAAGCTGTTGCCATGAAAGCCCAACGCCAGGCAATGGTTCCCAGAAAGGCGCAGAGAAGGGGAGAGATGATGGCCATGATCTGTATGCTCTGGCTGTAAAGCTGATAAGCATCAGAACGTCTACGGTCTTCCAACGTATATAGCGCTCCAACCTGCGCCTTCAGGCTGCCGGACAAAGCAACACCTGCCAAAAAGAGCCACAGGGCCAGAACAAAACAGCTTTCCGCCATCATGAGGGTAAAACTGACTGTCAGCAGACTGATGCCAATGACAGCAGAACGCGTCCGGCCAAGGCCGTGATCTGCCATGAAACTTCCCACAAATGGAGCTGCAAATATGACCGCCATGATGAGGCCCGAAAGACTCCCAGCTGTGGCGTCCAGACCACTGGGAGCGTACAGGCTATCATTGATGGACAGAAGGGACGGTAGGCCCAGAATATGCCGGGCCCGGTCTGTGTGCTGCAGGATGTCCTTCAGATACACCACCAATATGGAAAGCATCCCGTATTGGGCAAAGGAGAGCCAGCCTTCCGTCCAGAACAGAACCCACAAACCTTTGGGATGCCCAAGAAATTCAGTCTTCGGGTTTTTATATCTGGCTGGAAGGATATCAAATAATCTGTCAGTCATGGGTTGTCTTATAGCAGCGACAGAAATCTTGTGGGAGTTCCCTTCACAAAAGAAAATCGCATAATAAAGATTATGCAAACTCATATATGTTAAAACCAACCAGATAATCTAACGACCAGCCATACATACCAGCAAATTCAACGTATCAAACATCCATGACGCCACAATCATATGACCTCACAGAACCCCATGGCAATGTGCATCCCATGCTGCGACCATATGGTGCATTGGGCTGATCCAGCCCATACCATTACCCAGTTCTGTTCTTGGCCATCAACAGATCAGAAACTGACAGACAATTACCGGACGAACCATTATAAAAACGATCAAACCTGTAGCCCAGAGACGTCAGCACCTCATAACCGATCGTACCCACACATTCGGCCATCATAGCAATATCCTGCTGCGGTCCGATGAGTGTCAGCCATACACCCTCCCGGGCAACCTCATCCGGCAACTCCGTAACATCAACGGAAAGACTATCCATGGAAATCCGCCCGAGAACAGGCAGACGTCTATCTCCCCACCACAAGGCACCATCCCGGGCAAAAGAACGGAAGATGCCATCGGCATAGCCAATACCAACAGTCGCCACACGCATGGGCCGCTCTGCACGATAGGTCAGGCCATACCCGATACTCCCCCCTGCTTCGACAGTCCTGACCTGCAATATCTGAGCCTCAAGCCCAATGGCTGGCACGAGTGGGCAGCTCTCCCCATGCGGCGGAATGCCATAAAGCGCAATACCGGGGCGAACCATCTCGAAATGATAGTCAGCTCCCAGGAAAATGCCGGAAGAAGCCGCCAATGACCGAGGCACATCGGGAAAAACTGCACTCATGGCCAGAAAACGCTGAAGCTGCTCCCTGTTGGCAGGGTCATCCGGCTGGTCAGCACAGGCCAGATGGCTCATGACGAGAACCGGCTTCAGCCCTCTCAGAACCTCGGCGCGAAGGTCATCTTTCGAAACCCCGAAACGGGACATGCCCGTGTCGAACTGAAGAGCTGCCGGATGATCCTGTCCCCCCCCATGACAGAAAGCCCGCCACTGCCTTACCTGCTCCAAACTGTTCAGAACCGGGATCAGACCATGCTCCACCATCGTTTCCGGCTGCCCTGTCAGGAAGCCATGCAGCACGAAAATCCTCTTGTCCGGCAGCAGTCTCCGCAGCTGGCATCCTTCCTCCGGCTGGGCCACAAAAAAGGTCTGGACCCTGTCAGCAAGACTGGAGGCAATCTCCCGCACACCCAGCCCATAAGCATCAGCCTTGACCACAGCAGCACATTCCGCACCCCGTACGCACTCCGCCAACCACGCATGGTTCCTCCTGATAGCGGCAAGATCCACCGTCAGACGGGCACTTGTCTGCTTGCAGAAATGCATCTCTCTGGCCTCTCATTCTCATGCTGTCCAAGATCAGGCGCCCTGATCTTACAGGAAATATCTTCCTTAGAAATTATTATTTAATGATAAAATCCCATACCGTTTTTTCCCTGTTTTCCGGGCTTTTCTCCCAGTTTTCAGGAAGGAAGACAAAGCCTCCCGCCAGAGGGCAGCAATTTTGTCGGTGAAAATCATGACATATGCTTGAGGCAGAGGGGTGTTCTGTATTAGAGACAGGGCACAGCATTACTGCTCTGCGGGCGCAGAGTGGTCTTTACCCTATGAACAGGGGTCAAGTTTTTTTGATTTCGCAGGGGCCTCAGGATGTTCAGTCCGATGGTCCAAACGGAGCTAGTCCAGGTTTGACCGAGGCCAATCAGAAACCCACTCCCACACTCTCCATTACCCCGAGCCGCTCCGGCATCGAGCGCCGCTATGGAGACTTCCCCAGCTTCCCCGCTGCCCTTGACTACGCAGCACAGGGGGCCAGTGGCTTCAATATCTATTCTGGACGGGGAACCCTGCTGGAAGTCCTCCCCTACAGCAAGCTGCGACAGCAGGCCCATGCCATGGCCCGCCGCCTGCTCGGCCTTGGACTGGAGCCGGGAGACAGGGTGGCCATTGTTGCGGAAAGTGACGGTGATTTCGCCCGCATTTTCTTCGGTTGCCAGTATGCCGGTCTCGTCCCCGCCCCCCTGCCCCTCCCTGTCGCTTTTGGTGGCAAGGAAGGGTACATCGAGACACTGCGTGGCATGATCACAAGTGCGGATGCCAGAGCCGTTGTCGTCCCCAAGGTCATCGGTGACTGGACAGCCGATATCGTCGCTGGTTTTTCCCTTCTCTTTGGCGGGTCCCCGGCTGAACTGACAGCCTGTGAGGAAAAGGATATTCCGCTGCCGGAAATCAGTGAGGATGCTCTCTCCTACCTCCAGTTTTCATCGGGCAGCACTCGCTTTCCCATGGGCATCAGTGTGACGCAGCAAGCCGGAATGGCCAATGCTCACGCCATTGCCCGTCATGGTCTCCAAGTCTATCCCAGCTCTGATGAGCGGGATGACCGTTGCGTCTCATGGCTGCCGCTTTATCATGACATGGGGCTTGTCGGTTTTTTCCTGACACCCATGACCTGCCAGCTTTCTGTCGATCTCCTGCCCACACGGGAGTTTGCACGCCGTCCGCATATCTGGCTGGAGCTGATTGCCCGCAACAAGGCAACCATGTCCTACAGTCCTTCCTTTGGCTACGAGCTCTGCGCCCGCCGTGGCGCCCGGGAGGATATTGATCTTTCCTCATGGCGTGTGGCCGGTATCGGCGGTGATATGATCCGCCCGCACATCATCCACAATTTCGCCGAGACTTTTGCCAAACGTGGCTTTGATGAAAAGGCCTTCGTCGCCAGCTATGGCATGGCCGAAACAACTCTGGCCATCAGCTTTGCCCCGCTCAACACCGGGCTGCGTACAGATACGGTCGACCTCTCCATCATGGAACGGGAAGATTATGCGCAGCCGGCTGAGAAAGGTACCGATACGGCACGTGACTTCGTGCTGTGTGGCGTCTGCCTGCCCGGACATCAGATCGAAGTGCGTGACGGTTCCGGCAAGGCACTGAAGGAACGTCAGGTTGGCACCGTCCATGTCCGCGGCCCCAGCCTGATGAAAGGCTATTTCAACCGCCCGGACGAAACGGCAAAGGCCTTCTCCGGGGATGGGTGGCTGAATACTGGCGATATCGGCTACATGCTTGATAACCAGATCGTCATTACCGGGCGTGCCAAGGATCTCATCATCATCAATGCCCGAAACATCTGGCCACAGGACCTGGAATGGGCCGCAGAGCATGAAGTCGACTCTCTCCGTTCCCGTGATGTCGCCGTCTTCTCGGTTGAAGATGGCCAGGGAGAGCGAGTTGTGGCGCTGGTCCAGTGTCGCTACACGGAAGAAGAACCCCGTAGCAGACTGAAAGAAGAACTGGTTGCCCTGTTCCGCCGTCTACATGGTATTGATGTGGATGTGGTGCTGGTGCCGCCACGGTCTCTGCCCCAGACCTCATCGGGAAAGTTGACCCGGGCTCGTGCCAGGGCCATGTACCTCAACAAGGAATTCGCCTGAGAGCTGAAGAGGCCATTCCCAAATATGAGAAGGAAGGTCATGCTGGTCTTCCTTCTTCGCTTGGTCACAAAGGGACAAGACATGACAGACAGTGTTGCTGATATCTCTCACATGATTCTCCAGAAACTTCTGGAAAACCCGAAAGTGCCACGCGACATTTCCGAAGACAGTCGGATCGTGGAAGACTTGGCCTTCGACAGTCTCGCCGTCATGAATTTTGTGATGGAGATTGAGGATATGCTTGATGTCTCCGTCCCTCTCGACAAGCTTGCAGACATCCGTACCATCAAAGATCTCGCTTCCTGTCTGCATACCATCAAGGCAGAACAGGCATGAGCGCTGGCATTTTTGACAAATACGCCACTCTGAAGGGAAATTACGACTCCCTCATGGCTGCAAGCCCGAGGAATCCTTTTGGCGTCGTGATAGAGCGCCCTCTTTCCGCTACGGTCGGTATCATCGAGGGGCGGGAAACCCTTCTCTTCGGTACCAACAATTACCTTGGTCTCAGCCAATCCACCGCAGCACGGGATGCAGCCATCCATACGGCCAAAACCATGGGCGTGGGCACTACAGGCTCCCGCATTGCCAATGGTACGTTCGGACTGCATCAGCAGTTGGAAAAGGCTCTAACGTCCGTTTTCAGAAAAAAACACGCCATGGTGTTCTCGACAGGATACCAGGCCAATCTGGGGACGATTTCGGCCCTCGTGAACAAGGATGACATCCTTTTTCTCGATGCTGACAGTCATGCTTCCATCTATGACGGAGCCCGCCTTTCTGGGGCACAGGTCATCCGCTTCCGGCACAATGATCCGGCGGACCTGGAGAAGCGTGTCGCCAGAACAGCCAAAACGACCGGAGCCCGCCTGATCATCGCTGAAGGCATCTACTCCATGACGGGGAACATCGCTCCCCTCAAGGAGTTCGTCGAGGTCAAGAAGCGCCACAACATTCCCCTGATGATAGATGAGGCCCATTCTTTTGGTGTGCTGGGCGAGCATGGCCGTGGCGTTGCAGAAATGCAGGGCTGTGAGGACGATATCGACTTTATCGTCGGAACGTTCTCCAAATCTCTCGGGACGGTCGGGGGATATTGCGTAACGGATCATGATGAAATTGATCTCATGCGCCTCTGCTCCCGCCCCTACATGTTCACAGCCTCGCTGCCACCTGAAATCATCGCAGCAACCCTGGCGGCTCTCGAGGAAATCCAGAACCGTCCTGATCTGCGCCAGAAACTGCAAGATAATGCAGCCCGACTGCATCAGGGATTCAAGTCTGTCGGACTGAACACGAGCAACTTCGTCTCCCCGGTCATTGCCGTCACGCTGGAAGATATTCCGCAGGCCATTACCTTCTGGAACGCACTCCTTGATGCCGGAGTCTATGTCAATCTCTCCCTGCCTCCGGCAACGCCGGACAACAGGCCGTTGCTGCGCTGCTCTGTCATGGCGGCACATTCTGCTGCCGAAATTGACCGGGCCGTAGAGACATTCGGCACCATCGCCAAGGAACTGAAGCTGGTCTGATCCCGCCCGACAGGCCGAAGCCCCCAAAGCAGGATCATGATTCCGCTTTGGGGGCTTTTCTTTTGATAAGCATCCCCATCAGGCCGTTGTCATGATCTCCCTGACCGGAGATGCCGGGCCCGCCAAAGAAAAAGCGGCAGGGTCCAAATAGGGTGCCTTTTCTCAAAAGCCGATACGTGGATCGTCTGTCCCGTGTGCCTCTGTATTTTCCACAGCAGGTAGCTCACCCCATCCCTGAACGTAAACGCTGCCTTGATGAGACGTGCCACGTTCAACGGCTTCCCAAAGGCTTTCACCCTTCCCCAGTCCCGTGTTGCCTTGTCTCTCGCTGAAGCCGTAAGCTGGGGAAGCAGAACGTCTCCCTGCGCAGCATAGCTCAGGGAGGCCTGCCTCCAGGCTGCTTTCAGCAGGATTTCGTATCGCTCTTCTCTTCCTGCCAGAAGGTTGTGGCTGCGTCCCTTCTTTTCCACACGCAGCTCGGCAGCGTAGGTATGGGCAAACAGATCGTGCCAGTATACGTCCGCCCTGCCCTGCTCAGGTCCCAGCAAGGCCGCCCAGCAGGATGCCGTAACCACACATTGGCTGATGGCCTGTAAAAGACGATCAGCACTTCCAGCATCACGTACCCAGACCAGACGCACCGGCTGGCAGAAGCGGGCCCATATGGTCGTATCCACTGTAAAAAGCGTACTGCGCCCGAGAAACTGCGCTATGGACAGAAAGGCAACTTTTGCCCGTATGGTCCGCCCCTCTACCTCATGTTCCATGTAATAGACATTGGGGGGAAGAAGACGATTGGCCATACGGGCCAAGGCATGTCCACCCAGACTTTCCGGCCGGTCTGTGATGACATAGAAATCAACGATCCCCTCGGGATCAACCTTGCGGAGAACCGATCCATAAAACAGGACACCGAGCGGCGGCCTGCGCAGCCGGCTGGCAACAGCCTCTGCAAACTGGGCGAGCTCTCCAGCTACGGGCGTTGTCAGCTCATTGATGAGCGTCTTCCTGATGATGTCAGACATGGACAAACCGAAAGGCCGGTCCTTCTTCCAGTTTCAGGCGGCCACCGGCAGAAACTGGAAAGACCTCACCATCCAGAACAAAATCACTGTCTGTTTCAAGCTGCATCGCCCGGGCAGTAGCGCTCGTGTAATCCTTGTGTGCCCGCAGCCATTCCGGTGCCCGCCCCCTCAGAAGGTTGAAACAGGCCTTCGGCAACGCCTCAGGAAACGCATGGACATCAAGAAAATGGAACCCGTCCCTACTGGTATCTTCATTCCAGAATGGCCAGATGCCACGAGACAGTTTTTCCAGCGCTGTCGTCATGAAAAGGAAGCTGCGCCCCTCCCTGCCTGGCACAGGCAATCCCGTTCCCTCTGCCGACCAGGAGAGCCTGTCCCCATTCATCCAGGAATGGCGGCTGCGACGGAAAAGAAGGCTCGCCATGCTGCTGAAGAGCGTAAAGAAAACAGCAAGATCATGCGGAGCAAATTTCAGGACATTCGGCGAATGAGCGATACGGACAGCTCTGGCATATCCCGTACAGCCACCAAACATGCCCAGTACCGAAGGCCGTTCTCCATCCGGCCAGGACAATCTTATGGGCGTCCTAATACAGCTTTTCAGCCCTTCAGGGCGCAACAGACGATCAATGGCGGCCTCGCCATGCAGGCCGAACCCGACATCACCGGCTATGAGATTGGTATTGCCGGAAGGCAGAATGGCCACGGACGGCAGGGGACAGTCATGATAGACAGAAGCAATCGCTGTCAGACAGGCACTGACCGTACCATCCCCCCCACTGATGGCAATCAGATCCACACCCCGGCTTTTCAGTTCAGTCAGATGCGCAGGGAGATGGCTGTCATTTAGAGCAGATACGCAGAAATCCCCCATTTTTTGCCGTGCCATTCGCACGAACTGCCCTTTGTCCTGAGCATTTTTGCGGCTGTTGGGGTTATGTATCAGGGCCGATTGTACGACATTCATCAATTTCTGCATCTATCCACCACGCATCCGCCCAGAAACATAAAAAAGCCAGGCTATTTCATACGCTGGCCGAACCCCTTTAACATGGCTATGCTAAGGGGGCCAGCAAGGAGTTTTTCTCCTGAGAGATCACCCGCCCCTTCATGGATATGGTGCAACAATGCTTTCCGACCCGTCCGCCACTGCATCTTCCCGGCGTGACCTTTCTGTCTGTCTGGCCCATATGTCAGACCCGCATCTGCCTCCCCCCACCATCGCATGGTCTGCCTTCCTCAACAAACGTCTGCTCAGCCGCATTCTCTGGGTCAGCAGACGGAAGCATGTCCTGCTACCATCCGTCACAGCCGAGCTGCTCGAAAACATCGCCTCCCACAAGGAACTTTCTGCCCTGCTCATCAGCGGCGACATAACAAATTTCGGCACGAAGGAAGAATATCGTCAGGCGGCTGCCTGGCTGTCCACCTTGCCTCTCACTCCCGTCGTCGTACCAGGCAACCATGACTTCATGGCACCCATTTCTTACAGGAACAGCCTGGCACAGTGGGAAACGTGGTCCGACAGTGCCTTTCCTTTTGTCCGTTTTTTCGGAAGGGTCGCCGTCATCGGGCTCAACTCCGCCCTGCCAACCCCTCCTTTTACCGCCTACGGACGCATCGACAGGAAACAGCGCCAAAAACTGGCAAGCCTTCTTGCGAAATTGGGTGAAGAAGGATACTGCCGGGTTGTCATGCTTCATCATCCCCCTCGCAAAAAGCTGCTGCCTTTCAGGAAATCCCTGATCAACACGCCAGCCCTGTCCAGCCTCCTGCGTCGCCATGGAGCAGAACTGGTCCTGCACGGACACTCTCACGATGCAACCATAACCACCGTCGAGGGGACAGACATACCCCTTCTGGGGGTCGGCGCTGCGGCCATGAACAGCCAGAATCCCGAGCGCAGGGCCTCATGGAACCATCTTACCTTTACCCCGCATGAAGAAGGATGGCAGATCAGGCTCATCCGCCGAGACCACACGGGGCACCCCTTTTCCCACATGGAATGCTTCTCCAGCATTTCGGCAAGGCAGCCTGCATGTTGATACGAAGTACCCTGCCAACACTGGATCGCTACCTGCTGAAGCAGCTGATTCCCCCCTTCACGATTGCATTGGGGACTATGCTTGTTGCCCTGCTGCTGGAGCGACTGCTGACGCTGTTCAACCATCTGGCCAGCAGCGGCAGCTCCATTGCCACACTGATCACGCTTCTCAGCGATCTCCTGCCCCATTATATGGGACTGGCGCTACCGGCTGCCCTCTGCATCGCAATCTTCATGACCGTCAACCGGATGAGCGATCACAACGAGATTGACGTGCTGTGTGCCGGCCATATTTCCCTGCTGCGCATCAGCCAGCCTTACATCAAGGTCGGGGCCATATTGGCCACCCTCAGCCTGCTCCTGTACGGCTACATTCAACCGATTGCCCGATATGACTACCGGGAAGGATTCTATTTCGCCAAACATACGGGCTGGGCACCCCACCTTCAGTCTGGCATGTTCGCCTCAACATCTTCCACCACCATGCTGACAGCAGACCGTGTCGACCATGGTGGGGCCCGTCTGAAAAACATCTTCATCCGCAATCTGAAGGATAATGGGAAAGCTGAGCTCATCACGGCTCCCAGAGGGCTGCTGACCATTTCTGAGCGGGACCAGGCCACCCAGCTCGACCTCTGGGATGGGCAGGTCATTCACGTTAACACACCAGATGTGCCTGACGACCATGCTACCGTTACCCATTTTGAACATATAGCCCGTGTCATCGAACGCAGCAAAAGCCGAAAAGCTTTTCGATCCCGTGGTGATGATGAACGGGAAATGACCACACCCGAGCTGTTCCAGGCCCTCCGCCACGGCTCCCCACGCATTTCCTACATCGTGCTCCGCTCCGAAATGGATTTCCGTCTGGCACGGGCCATCAGCATCATGTTCATTCCACTGCTTGCCATCGCTTTCGCCATCGGGCGCAAACGTCGCCGATCCGTGGTCGGGCAGATCATGCTCGCCATCATTCTGGTCGGCTTCAATGAGGTTCTCCTTTTTGGGCACAGCATGGCCACAAATGGAAAAGCCTCCGTCTGGCTGACGATCTGGGTTCCCGAATTCCTCTTCTGCATTGGCTGCACAGCAGCCCTGCTGGCACGCTCCCAGGTCTCCTGGCGTCACAGAAAACCGGTACTCCTGAACAGGACGTCACCATGAGAGTCCTGCCCTCCAATCCCACCCTGCTTCAGGTCTTTCTCAAGCCGCTTCTGACAAAGATTCTCCTATGCTGTGGCGTGCTGACAGCCCTGCTCGAGATTCTTGCCCTGCTGGATGATGCCTCCACCATTCTGGACAGGCATCTGGGGATTAGTGGCCTGTTCCGATACATAGGCCTGCACCTGCCAACACTCATCGTTGAAATCATGCCCCTCTCGGTCATGATCGGGGGCCTGTTCACGCTGCTTCAGATGGCACTCTCCAGCGAGATTGCCGTGCTGCGGGCAGCCGGGCTCTCTACCCTCAACATGTTCCGCTACCTTCTGCCCATTCCACTCCTGCTTGGCGTCATCTGCATGGCCGTGCAACTATGGGTCATTCCCCCCTGTGAGCAGGAACTCAACCGCTGGTGGAACGAAGGCGCAACGCAGGCCAATGCCACTGACGATCTACACAGCCTGTGGTTCCGCCTCGGAACAGACATCATCCATGTTGAAACCATCAGCCATGGTGGAAGAAACCTTTCCAAGGTCATCTTCTACCGTCGTCAGGCCGAGAACGGAAACCTGACCGCAGCCCAGTATTATGAAAATCTGGTCCATGAAGGAGGACACTGGGTCAACCATGGCATCGCCAGGCAGCTGACCGTTTCCAACGAACAGACACAGGTTCAGCTGAGCAGCGAACCGCCCCCTCCCACCCTGACGGCATCCCCGCAGGAGATCATCAACATGACATTGCAGGGCGTGTATTATACCCCGCATCAGTTCTGGAAAATTTTCTCGGGAAAAGTGCCATCCAATTTACCTAGGTCAAATTATCTGATGGCATTATATGCTACACTGATGCTGCCGGTGCAGATGGCGGTGATGCTTCTCATCACTCTGCCCATCACCTACATTCCGCCGCGTGCGGGATTGCGGAACCCGTTGCCGGTGTACGTGATGGCGGCTGGTCTGGGAGTGGTCATTCTACAGGGCATGATTTCGGCTCTGGGAAATTCAGGTTCCCTTCCCATATTAATCGCTATAAGTTCGGGCCAGATCGTGGCAGCCCTGTTTGGTCTGGCATGGATACTGCGGATGGAGGAAAAATGAGTACGTTCAAACAATTTTTCCAGGGCACGACTCTCATGCAGAAAGGCAGGAGTTATGATCTGGGAAAAATGAATCTTTCGCAGTTATGGGCGGCTTACCTTACCTATCCGACAATCCTGCTCTATTTTGCCCTGATTATCGGTACGGCCATACTTAGCCTGTATCTGCGTCACAGCTGGTGGGGAGTCCTCATCCCCATTCCCGTCATTGTCGCTGTCTATCCGACAGCCTGGTACATCATCCACCGTTACATCCTGCACGGACGCTGGTTCTACCGGAACCCCATCACAGCCTCCATGTGGAAGCGTATCCATTTTGACCACCACCAGGATCCCCATCTGCTCGAAGTCCTGTTCGGCTCTCCTCTGAACACAGTTCCGACCATGATGGTCATCACCATGCCCATAGGCTGGCTGATTGGCGGCTGGGGTGGAGCTTTTTCAGCACTCTCCACAGCGCTGGTCATGACCTGCATCTATGAATTTTTCCACTGCATCCAGCATCTGGCCTACAAACCCCGCTGGCAGTGGGTGGTGTACATCAAGCAGCTCCATGTCCTGCACCATTTTCACGATGAAGATGGCAATTACGGCATCACCAACTATCTGCCAGATCGCCTGATGGGTACCTTTTACCGGGCCGCCAAGGAACGCCCCCGCAGCCCGTATGTCTTCAATCTGGGCTACACGGTCGAAGAGGCAGAGCGTTATCCTTGGGTCATGCGGCGGACAGGTGCCCCTCCCCGTGACCGGCCGGACCCTGCCCGTGCTCCCAAGAACGAAGAACTTTCCAAGAGCGCATGAACATTCCAGTCCTGATACTGGCCGGGTCGCGTGACGGCGAGCGTGACCCTCTGGCCCGCATGGGGCAGGTATCTCACAAGGCATTGCTACCCATTGCAAACAGCCCCATGATTGAGCGTGTTCTCCATACGCTTGAACAGGTTCCTGAAATCGGGCCAATATGGGTCAGTATCGAACAGCCCGATCTATTGAGCCATTTGGGGGATCGCATCACTCTTTTGCGGTCTGCCCCCTCTCCAAGCGAAAGTGTTGCCCAGGCACTCGACGCCATCGGCACGCCCTGCCTCGTCACGACGGCAGACCATGCTCTGCTCCGCCCGGAGTGGGTCAGGGAATTCATCGAAAAGAGTCGGACAGCCAATGTCGACCTGACGGCCGGTGTCGCCTTGAAGGAGACAATCCTGCGGGACGTACCCCAGACCAGGCGGACCTACATCCGCTTGGCAGATATTCAGTTTTCAGGCTGCAATCTCTTCTGGCTGGCTACTCCACAGGCGAAAGCCGTAGTTGCGCTCTGGCAGCGTCTTCAGCGTTACCGGAAACAGCCTCTGCGCATGGCCATGATTCTGGGGCTGCCGACCATTCTGCGTACCCTTACGCACACGCTCAGTTCCCACAGGCTTGAAGAACGCATACATGCCCTTACGGGCGCCAGAATACGACTTATCCCTCTCTCTGACGGCCGAGCTGCTGTCGATGTTGACAAACCCGCTGACGCAGCTCTCGCAGAGCAGTTGCTGAGTCACCCCTGACATTTCCCTTCATGCCGCCCCATTCTGACAACGGCATGAAGAGAAACACGATCTTACTTCAAAATCTGTCTCTTGATATTGAAGAGAAGAGGTCCCAGTCCGCGGCGTATTTTCTTGAAATCCGCCAGCGTTACATCTCCAGCGGCAGAAAGAGTATGCATGCCGTCTGGATAGTCCCTGATTTCCGGCAGATGCACTGGGACGGAATCTCCCCCGCAAATTGACGGCCTCCCCTTACCAAAGCCACTGATCCGAAGCAGACGGATGCCACCGCCATATGTCTCCGAACAATCCTGCACTGGCAGGAACACTTCATCGCCCTCAACAAACGGCGTCCCTCCCGGACGGGCACCGCTGCGGTCAATCAGAAAATGCCCCATATCGCACCATGGGCCTGTCAGCTCTTCTGCAAGAGCAATGTGCAATGTGCTCTGCCGTGCCTGTTTAGGGGCAGGTGGTGTCCAGAACAGCCACCAGCGTCCAGCATAATGAAGCGGGGTGGCGTCAATCGCTCCAATGGGGAAGTCGAACATGGGCACACGCTGCCACTCATAGGGAAAGGATGTTGCCTTGTAGAGTGTCAGACGCCCGGACTTGTAGGCCTCCGGCAGCATGTAGGTCACTCCCTCGTGCCGGAACACATAGGGATAAGAGAGATGCCAATCCTCACTCAGGACACAGCGACGCTCCTGCAGGGCGAAGGACTCATCATAAATGAGAACCTCAATGACACCCTTGGCCTGGCTGTAATCATAATACTCAGCAAAAACATGCAAGCGTCCCCCGTCCCACAGACCAAAAGGATCTGCAAGAAACCCATCCTTTCCACAGGACGGCAGGAACGTCATGTCTATGTCGTCCAGACTGTTCTGCCGGATAACCTGCTCAAAAGGAGCATGAAGAATGGCCGAACGCCAATAGTCCATTTTAAACAGCTTCATCTCTTATCATCCTACGGATACATGCTCATAAAATCATCTTCCACCATACAGAGCTGCCCTCTCCAGTGGAAGAGCTACTGTTCCTCTGGAATGGCTGACAGCCGGAGCATCTTCCTGTACTTTTCTGCCCCGGACACGTCGCAGCTGCCATATTCAAGGATTCATGAATGCCCATCACATACGATACGGATACCGCCATCGACATCCGCTTTCATGCGGCCTGTTCCATCATCAAGGAAGCTGCGGCCCTGGCCCTGAACATGCAGCCTGCCCCCGGTAAGCCAGCCGCTGATCTCAAGGGCCATCAGGACTACGTGACTGAAGCAGACAGGACCGTGGAACAGTTTGTCACGGCCCGTCTGGGAGCCCTCTTCCCCGAGGATGCCTTTCTGGGAGAAGAGCATGGTGGCAGCTCATCCGGACTCTTCCGATGGGTCATAGACCCTATTGATGGCACATCCAATTATGCCAGAGGCCGTAATCGCTGGTGCATTTCTCTAGGCCTCATGCACCGGAATGTCCCGGTGGCAGGTATCATAGAAGCTCCAGCCATCCGGGAAAGCTTTACGGCAAGAAAGGGAAAAGGCGCCTTCCTCAATGGAGCCCCCATCAAGGCATCAACAACCGACAAGATGAATGAAGCCATGGTGGAAATTGGCTGGTCACCCTACGTCCCCGAAGGCTGGTACCCCGAAAAGATGCAGGCCCTTTTGCACAAGGGGGTCATGCCACGGTCGCTGGGGTCTGGCGCCCTCGCTCTGGCTGACGTTGCCTGTGGTCGCTCGGATGGTTATCACGAATACGTCATCTTCCTCTGGGATGTTGCTGCGGCCCTGGTCCTTCTTGATGAAGCTGGAGCCCACGTGTCACCTTTCCTGAAAATGGGCGGCCTGACGCAGCGTACGACCATCCTCGCCTGTGCCCCGCTGGTTGCGGCAACCCTCTCGAAGACACTAGGCGTTACACTAGATTAAGTTTATAGTTCCAACGTGCATCCGTTTTCAGCCTACAGGAGGTTTCCGATGTCCAAGTCATTTTCCTACATCTCACGGACTGTTTCCATTGCTGCGGGTGTTGGCATGCTCGCCATGAGCGCCTGCGCCGGTGACGCAGCCGCTGCCAAGATTTCCAAACAGCAGGTTCTCGTAAACAAGGCTACATTCGCCGTGCAGTCCGCTCTGCTTGACTCCAAAGTCAAGGAAAAGACGGCCCATGTACTTGGCGAGACAAAAGCCGTCGTGATCTGTCCCGACGTCACGAAGATGTCTCTCATCGTTGGTGGTACCGGTGGGCGTTGCGTCCTGCTGGCCCGTGGTGCCAACAATTCCTGGTCTGACCCGGCTTTCTATAACCTGAGCGCAGGCTCCTTTGGTCTTCAGGCTGGTTATCAGCACAGCCAGCTTTTCTTCTTCATCACGTCCCAGAAAGCACTCCTGAACCTGATGGATCACGAGTTCAGCTTTGACGCCAGTGCCGATGCTGCTTTTGGCAATGACAGCAGCAGCACGCAGAACACCCCCAAGGAAGTCTATGCCATGCAGAAGATGAAGGGGGTTTTTGCTGGTGTGTCCCTCGGCAGCAGCAAGCTGAAACCCGATAGTGAGGCGAACCGTTCCTATTACCATCAGGTCGTCGGGCCGGAAGACATCGTCGTGCGGATGCAGGTCAACAACAAGTCAGCCGATGCGCTGCGTCGTGTCGTCATGAAGGCCTTCAACCAGTAAGATTGAGGCAGATCATACGGTCTTCTCACAGATGGGAGCATTATCCAGAAGTGGATAATGCCCCTTCTTCTTTTCAGGTATCCCGCTGCACAGGAAAAATTACTGGGCTGCCGCTTTTTTCATACGGCGATAGGCACGGACGTTATCCGTCTGTTCGGCAAGGGTATGGGCAAAATTATGCCCCCCATGTCCTGTTGCGACAAAATACAGCGCATTACCCGAAGCGGGATGAGCTGCTGCCTCCAACGACTCACGACCGGGCGAACAGATAGGCCCCGGAGGCAGACCCGGATGAAGATAACTGTTGTAGGGGCTTTCTGTCTGCAGGTCCTCATGCGTCAAGGGGCGAGGCAGCACCCCATCTCCATCGCTCAACCCATAAATGACAGTCGGATCTGTCTGAAGCTTCATTCCCTGTTTCAGACGGTTCAGGAAGACCCGGGCGATCTGTGGTCTCTCCTCTGCCAAAGACGTCTCCCTTTCCACAAGCGAAGCCAGAATCAGCAGCTGTTCTGGTGTGGTTATGACACCCTGCAAGGCTGCTTGATCCCGCTGCTCCCAGATCGCCTGAAGCGTCTTACCCATCAATTCTGTCATGTGATGCAGAAGTGCCTGTCGCTCCATGCCCCAGACATAAAAGAACGTCTGAGGTGCCACCTGCCCCTCCCCTATGGTGGGAAGGTCTCCTTGCAACGCAGGTGCCTGCATCAGTAATGTCCTGATGCGCTTTGCTGTCAGGCCCTCCGCTACGGTCAAACTGTGCGTGACAGGATGCCCATGACGGAGAATCTCAAGACTGTGAGCCATGGACACCCGCTCTGGAAACTTCAGTTCCGCTGCGTGAATCGCTCCCTGTGAGCGGGTGGCATACATGGCTACCTTGAAGAACAGGGAAGACACACCACCCCGTGCCAGAATCCCATTTTCCTGAAGGGCTTCAATGACCCGACCAGTGCCACCCTTTGGGATGACAACCACACGCTCTGTCTGTAAAGGCCCCGGGTCTGTGTAATGGCCATACCCGGCGAAAACGGTTCCACCAGCAGCGGCCAGCAGCAAAGCAAAGACCCGTCCTTTTGTCAGGAGACGGAAACGCTTCCTGGCCCTGCTTCCACTCTCTTCTTCAGGCCCCTGTTTTCTGGAAGTGTCTGATGCAGGTTCCTGTGCCATCGTTTCAGTCTCCAGCGTCGAAAATCTGCATCAGACAGTCAGATCAGCCCCTGAACCGCTTCAGAACAAGGCTGGCGTTGGTCCCACCAAAGCCAAAGCTGTTGGAAAGAGCAACATCCACCTGCTGCTCTTTCGCCTTGTGAGGGATACGGTCCATGGCGCTCTCACTGGACGGTTCATCCAGATTGAGCGTAGGAGGCAGGATACCATCACGCATGGCCTGAAGGCAGAAAATGGCCTCCACGGCGCCAGCGGCACCCAGCAGATGCCCGATCGCCGACTTTGTGGACGACATGCTCGTACCAGCAGCTGCATCACCAAACAGGCGCTCTACAGCCCCGAGTTCCAGATCATCCGCCATTGTGGAGGTCCCATGAGCATTGACATAGCCAATCTCGGCAGGGCTGACCCGGGCATCCTTCAGGGCAGCCTGCATGGCACGGAAGGCCCCTTCATGATTCTCCGCTGGAGCGGTGATGTGATAGGCATCCCCCGAAAGACCATACCCAACGACTTCGCCATAAATCTTGGCACCACGACGCTTTGCATGTTCGTACTCTTCCAGCACGACCACGCCGGCACCCTCACCCATGACAAACCCGTCACGCTGCCTGTCCCACGGGCGGGATGCTGTTGTCGGACTGTCATTGAAACTGGTCGAAAGGGCGCGGGCTGAACAGAAACCGGCAATACCGAGCTCACAGATGGCCGACTCTGCGCCACCAGCAACCATTACCTTCGCATCGCCATGCTGGATCAGACGGGACGCATCACCGATCGCATGGGTACCGGACGCACAAGCGGTCACCACGGCATGATTCGGCCCCTTGAAACCATAACGGATGGACAAATGCCCCGCCGTGAGATTGATCAGCGATGAAGGAATGAAGAAAGGAGAAAGACGACGTGCCTTGCCTGCTGCCACAGCCAGCGAGTTGTCGTAGATCGTTTTCAGGCCGCCAATGCCAGAACCGATCATGACACCTGTTGCACAACGATCTTCCTCTGATTCCGGCTTCCAGCCTGAATCTTCCACAGCCTGGATACCCGCTGCCAGACCAAGATGGATGAACCGGTCCATCTTTTTCTGTTCCTTGACAGGCACCCAGTCGGAAAGGGTAAGTCCACCCTCTTCCGTTGGTCCGGCTGGGACTTCGCCTGCAATTCTCGCCGGAAGATCAGAAGCGTCAAACTGTGTGATCGGACCAATGCCGGATTGAGAGTTGATAAGGCGCTTCCATGTCAGTTCTGCACCAACAGCCAACGGGCTGACTACGCCTATTCCCGTAACGACCACACGTTTTCTGTCCGTTCCAGAGCCGCTCATCGCCGCCTTACCTCACAATTCGTAAATACGCATAAAGCGAAACGGACTTGCTCCGCTTCGCTCTTTCAGAACGGAGCGGACTGATCCCCGACCAGCCCGTCCCGTCATCCAATCCCTACACCGGGAATCAGGCAGCTTTCTGCTTGGTGATATACTCGATGGCATCATTCACAGTAGCAATCTTCTCGGCGGCATCTTCCGGAATCTCGACGGAGAATGCTTCCTCGAAAGCCATGACCAGCTCGACCGTGTCCAGACTGTCAGCGCCCAGATCGTCGATGAAGGAAGCATCCGGCTTCACCTGGCTTTCTTCGACGCCCAAATGCTCGACGACGATCTTCTTCACCTTGTCAGCGATTTCGTTGCTCATCTGCCTTAAATCCTTGCTACCCCTACCGGGTGTTTCTAAGAAAAAAACCTGCCTGCCTGTCAGCTTCGGGACATCGGAATGCCCGGCAATGAAGCCATACTCTGAGCCTTTGCCAGGCCAAGCAGGCCGCGCTTAGCATGTTTTCCTGCAAACGCCAACTTTTTCAGACCATGGCCATCCCACCATTAACATGAAGCGTCGTGCCCGTCACCCATGCGGCCTCGTCCGAAGCAAGATAGACAACGGCTGCAGCAACATCCTCCGGGCGCCCCATACGGCCAAGCGGAATGTTACCCAGCAGCTTCTCCCGTACAGCTTCCGGCAGAACATCGGTCATCGCAGTCTCCACGAAGCCCGGTGCCACAACATTGACCGTCACACCACGGCGGCCTGCTTCCTGGGCCAGAGACTTGCTCATGCCCACCAGACCGGCCTTTGCAGCTGCATAATTGGCCTGCCCCGGATTGCCCGTTGTCCCCACAATGGAAGAAATGGAGATGATACGCCCGGTACGGCGCCGCTGCATCCCTTTCAGCGCAGCACGGGCCAGACGGAACGGACTTTCCAGATCGACTTTGAGCACCTGTGCCCAATCATCATCCTTCATCCGCACGGCCAACGTATCCCGTGTCAGCCCCGCATTGTTGACAAGAATATCCAGAGGTTGCCCTGCCACTTCCTCTGCACGGGCCACCAGAGCATCGGCCTGTGCATCATCCGACAGATTGGCCGTGACGACATGCACACGCTCACCACCCAGAGCCGCTGCCACATCCTGGAGGGCTCCCTCCCGTGTTCCGCTCAGCACGACAGTCGCACCACACTCATGCAGCTGACGGGCAATGGCCGCACCAATACCACCAGAAGCGCCAGTCACCAGAGCCAGCTTACCAGAAAGAGAAAACATCAGGACTACCCCCTTACAGGCTTTTCAGCATTGTTTCGATCTCTGCCGGAGTTCCAGCATGATCAGCCGCCAGATCAGGCACGATGCGACGCGCCAGCCCTGTCAGCACCTTCCCGGCACCCAGCTCATGCTGGCAGGTAACATCCTTGCCCGGCATGGAAAGTACAGTCTCCCGCCAGCGCACACGCCCGGTGATCTGCTGGCCCAGCAAGGTACGGATGTCATCAGGCTGAGAGACTGGTTCTGCCGTCACGTTGGCAATGACAGGAATGGCGGCAGGCCGGAACGCTGCCCCTGCCAGAGCCTCTTCCATCTCGGCGGCAGCCGGTGCCATCAAAGAAGAATGGAACGGGGCTGATACGGGCAGCTTCACCACACGGCGGATGCCTCTGTCCTTTGCCGCTGCCATGGCACGGTCCACCGCTGCCATATGCCCCGAAATGACGATCTGCCCACCACCATTGTCATTGGCGATTTCCAGAACATCACCTTCCGCACAGTCTGCACAGATCTCCTGCGCCACATCCGGCTCAACACCCAGAATGGCCGCCATGCCTCCCTGCCCTGCAGGCACGGCACGCTGCATCGCCTGGCCCCGCAGGCGGAGAAGGCGGGCACCCTCGGCAATCCCCATGACACCAGCTGCTGTCAGGGCAGCATATTCTCCCAGGGAATGGCCTGCCAGAAGCATGGCTTTCTCTTTCAGGGCAAAGCCCCCTTCATGTTCCAGCACCCGCACGGTCGCCATGGAAACTGCAAAAAGAGCCGGCTGGGTGTTCTCCGTTGCCGTCAGCTCGGCGGGATCCCCCTCAAAAATCAGCCGGGAAAGATTGGCCCCAAGAGCTTCATCCACCTCTTCAAACACGGCACGGGCAACAGGGAATGCCTTGTACAACTCCAGCCCCATCCCGACAGACTGGCTGCCCTGACCAGGAAACACAAACGCATGACGAGCCATGCAAACACCTCCAGCTTTCAGTTTATCAACGGTGATGACAAAAGAACGTCAGCGGGGAATCAACCGCCCGCGCTGCCATGATTCCGCAGCGTCTCCGGGGCCCATTCCATCAATGCTTACGGCGTAGTCAAGAGCGCTCATGACCTTGTTGCTCAGCATCATGATGGACAGCTCATCCAGCATGTCTTCATCCACCTCTGCACGAAGCCCCTTGCGCAGAACAAGCCGGGCCGTCTGCACCTCGCCAGCAAGCAGGTCTCCATCAGGAAGACCCTCCAGCATCTCGACATGGAAAACGGCATGAGGCTGCCAGACAGCGACCAGAGGACAATCCCCTGCCTCTTCCGCCTGCTTCAACCGCGGGAAGACCTCTTCCGGCGCAACAACTTCAAGAGGGAGCTCCTTGAGGGCAGGACGCTGCTCAAAAGCTTTCTCCACAAACGGGCGTGCCTCGGCCGTGGTGAGAAGGGAGGTAAAGTCTGCAGCCTTCCAGCCAGCCCCCTTCCCTGATTTTTTAAGGGCGGAAAACTGAAGTTCAGGATGATACAGGCTACCAATGGCTTCATGCCCATGAGACAGAATGACCTCATCCTGCGGGAACCATGCCGACACGAGAATATCGACCTCGCCATCGTCCAAAGCCTGTAAACGTTCATCCCGGCTCAGATCAGCATAGGCGACTTCCTCACCATTCGCCTCGATGACACGGGCCACGCCACTGGCACAGGCGGCATGCAACGCCGTGTAAAGATGACCAATAGTGAGATATGACATGAAACAGCCCCGCATGATGAAGAAACAGACCCGGGATAGCCATAGCCCGGCCGTTTGTGAAGCCCCGCCCCCATTTTTCCCTCAGGCAGGGGCTGGCTTCGCAGGACGATGGTCTGCTCCTGTTACCATATCTTGACCCGCTGCTCCGGCGGCAGATACAGCCTGTCTCCCGCTTTCACACCGAACACCTGATACCAGAGATCGATATTGTGAACCGGCATGTTCACCCGGCTGGCAGCTGGAGCATGCTCGTTGGAAAGAACCTGCCGTTTCAGGGCATCTGGCCTGTCCTTCTCACGCCAGACCTGCGCCCAGCCGAGAAACACTCTCTGGTCTCCCGTCCAACCATGAAGAGGTGCCTCCGTCCGACCATGAAGGCTGTCATGATAGGCCTGCACCGCCAGATTCAGCCCCCCAAGGTCAGCAATATTTTCCCCCATGGTCATCCTGCCATTCACATGCAGGCCGGGAAAAACTTCCTCGGCATCATACTGGGCCCCGAGTCTTTTTGCTCTTTCCTCAAAAGCCTGGGAAGACCGGCTGCTCCACCAGTCATGCAGGCGACCATGCTCATCATAATGACGGCCCTGATCATCAAAACCATGGCTCATCTCATGACCAATGACCCCGCCAATGCCGCCATAATTAACGGCCATATCACCCGTGGGGTCAAAGAATGGCGGCTGGAGAATGGCCGCAGGGAAAACGATCTCGTTCTTTACCGGGTCATTATAGGCATTCACTGTCTGAGGCGTCATGTCCCATTCGTCCCGGTCCACGGGACGGTCGAGCTGGTCCAGACGATGATGCCAGTTGAAAGCGATGCCACGTGAGGCATTGCCATAGACATCGCCCGGGCGAATATCCAGTGCGGAGTAGTCCCACCATTTGTGGGGATAGCCCACCTGCATGGCAAAATGATCCAGCTTGACGAGCGCCGCCTGACGGGTCGGAGCATCCATCCATTCATTATGCTCCAGCCGCCAGCGGAAGGCCTTCTTCAGCTCCTGGACCAGCCCGGTGATCCGGTCCTTCGCCTCAGGCGGGAAATAATGTTCTACATAGAGGCGCCCCAGCGCCCAGCCCATGGCCGTATTCGTAGCACGGACAGCACGCTTCCAGCGGTCGGGCTGGCGCTTCATGCCCATCAGAACCCGACCATTGAAATCAAAAGACGCATCTGAAAACTCACGAGAGAGATATGGCGCTGCATTGTCGGCCAGATGAAAAGACAGCCAGGCCTTGACCGTCCTCCTGTCAGCCCCGGCAATGATCCGGGCCATCTCCGCAATGGATTCCGGTTCACGCACATCGATCACACGCTCCATCAGACCTGCCTCTGGCACCCCCATGGTCCGCAGGTAAGTGACCCAATCCACATCGGGCGCCAGACCAACCAGCTCTTTTACCATCATCGGATTGAACATCTTCACGGGGTCCCGTGTCTGATCACGGGGAGTTTCCACCTTCGCCAGTGCCGTTTCCAGAGCCACAACAGCTGAGGCGTCATTGTCCGGATCAGGCCAGTCCAGCAGTTCCAACATTCTGGCAACATGAGCCCGGTAGGCATTTTTCTGCGGGGCCAGGGCAGGATTGCTGTAGTAGCTGATGTCAGGCAGCCCAAGACCGCCACTGATGCCAATACTCATGCCCTGATCCAGCATCAGCATGTACTGTGTCGGATCCTTCTGGTTCTGTTCAATATCCAGAGCAAAAGGGCTGTACATGAGGGAGCTGGCCGAAAGACCGAACAGACGGGCCAAGGATGCCCTGTCATTCATGTCCCGTATCTGGTCCAGCTCCACCTCAAGCGGATCGCCACCTTTGGCATCAACAGTCTTCTGATCGAGAAAGCTGCTATAAAAGGTTGCCAGCTTGCTGCGTTCGTCTCCCACCTCCGCATACGGTAGCAAGGCCTCCAGAAGCGCTTTCTGCCTTACCTGAGACAGTTCAGCGAGAATATGGAAAGGCCCGTAACTGCTCATGTCGTCAGGAATCTTCAGCTGCCCGATATAATGGCCGTTGGCATAGGTAAAGAAATCCTGCCCTGGCGGAGTGGCCGGATCCATTCCTGCCTGATCAAACCCCCAGCCATTCCTGTAGGCCTGAGGCGTCTGGGTCTGTGCGTGGCCAGCTGCCCCTGCGGCAAGCCCGGCCCCGATCACCATGAGCATGCTGCACTGTTTCAGGACGGTACGGAATGATGGAATTTTCATGAAAACATCCATTGTTGAAAAAAGGGTATGAAACAGCTCAGGCCGGCTGAAGCTGACGGGCGAACGACCTCTGCTTCCAAGAGATCAGGGCATGCATCCCCTTCGCAAGCCACCGCTGCATGCGGGAATGGGGTGTCAGGCCCGATGTCTTCAAAATCATGGCCGTGACACGGTCCAGATGCTTCTGCTGGTAGAAGGACAGGGCCCGGGCCATGTAGGCAGCAATACAGTTCTTGTGATCATAAAAACGGAATTTCTCACTGTTCGTGATGTAAAAGGCTGTTGCAAGTTCGTCATCCTCACTTTCCATCACACGGCTCAGGGCAATCCGCAGACGGAACCAGCGCCCCAGCTTCTCACGTTCCAGATAACGATGCATGTTGTCATAAAACAGTTTGAAATGACGGTATTCATCAGCAGCGATCTGCTTGCAGACTGCCTTCAGAACGGGCTCATCCGTAGCATCAGCCAGTGCCGTATAGAAAGAGGATGTTCCCGTTTCCACCATGCAGCGGGCAATCAGCTCCCCCGTACGAGACCCCCTGATGGATGAGGACACGTCCGTATCTATCCTGTAAGCGTCCCGATATCGCTCAAAAGCTTTGGCGTAATCCCAGTCCGGGTCTGCCAGCATGGCCCATTTCCCAAGGGCATCTCCATGCTGGACCTCTTCTTCCGCCCAGTTCTGTGCGGCATCCCGGAAACCGGAATCGTCATGGAAAACATTCCTGAGGTAACAGGTATAGTCCCGTGCATTCCGCTCCACCACAGAAGCTGCCTTCACGAGGGCAAGGATATCAGGGTTCACCTTCGTCGCGTCAAAGGCGGCCCAGTCCATCTGATCAATCTGCCAATGTTTCATAAAGACACCCTGAATTTTCCGAAATGACGTTAACCCTTCATGCATCTATCATACTTTTCGGATGGCATAGCGTCCATCTTTTGGGTAGGTGTATGCAGCCAACTCTGGAGACAAAAGCTAGATGACTGAACAGACCTGCCCCTCGCCTCAGAAGGTCACGCTCCGGCACGACTGGGCTCGCGAAGAAGCAGAAGCCCTTCTTGCGCTGCCCTTCCCGGAGCTGATCTTTCAGGCACAGCTGGCACACCGGCAATTTTTTGACCCCACAAAGGTACAGATATCAACCCTGCTCTCCATAAAGAGCGGCGGTTGCCCGGAAGACTGCTCCTACTGTCCGCAGAGCGCCCACCACGACAAGCGCATGGCCGCTGAAAAGCTCATGCCGCTGGAGCGTGTCATCGCCGATGCCAGACGCTCGAAGGAAGCCGGTGCCGGGCGGTTCTGCATGGGCGCTGCATGGCGTGCCCCGAAGGACCGTGACCTGGATGCTGTCTGCCGCATGGTTGAGGAGGTCAAGGCTCTCGGACTGGAGACCTGCCTGACCATAGGGATGCTCACGCCCAGCCAGTCTGCCCGCCTGAAAGAGGCCGGTCTGGACTATTACAATCATAATCTTGATACGTCAGAAGATTTCTACGGCAAGATCATCACCACACGGACCTATCAGGAACGTCTGGATACTCTGGCCAATGTGCGTGATGCCGGCATCAAGGTCTGCTGCGGCGGGATCATCGGCATGGGTGAAGACACGCAGGACCGTGCCGGCCTGCTGACGACACTGGCCAATCTACCGACCCACCCGGAAAGTGTTCCCATCAACCTGCTCGTCCGCGTGGAGGGCACTCCGCTGGCTGATGAAGAGGCCGTGGATCCGATCACCTTCGCCCGCGTGATTGCAACAGCCCGCATCATGATGCCAGCCAGTCATGTCCGTCTGGCAGCGGGACGTGAAAACATGTCCGAATCAACACATGCGCTCTGTTTTCTGGCAGGAGCCAACTCCATTTTCTGGGGGGAAAAGCTGCTCACGACGCCCAATCCGGCACAGAACAGGGACACAGAGCTTCTGACCATGCTGGGCATGAGCCCCATGATGCAGAAAACGGCAACAGCCTGATCTGACCCCACCATGGATGCGCTCCAGAACGGTTTCTGGCGCGCATCCACCTGACCAGACAGGCAGCGAGCTTACAGGCTGGTCTGCTGCTTCCGGGCACTATCCCTGAAACGCTGCATGACACGCCCAGCAGCCTGCTCATTCCCCATGGCACGAAGAGCTTTGGCCTCCAGCAGCAGAGCCCGACGCATGGCTTCGTAATCCATGTCTTCCCTGCGTATTTTCACCAGCCCCTCGGCAGACTCTGCCGCTGGCTGCCAATCCCTGTTCAGGATCAGACGCAGGGTAAGAAGTTCTTTCAGGTTGGCCTGGTCCTTGTCATTCCTGCTGGGAGCAAGAGCGGTGATGGCCTCCTCCAGCCCAGCCCGATCAAACTGCGCAGCTGCTGCCAGACCACCCAACGCATAAGCGCTGAAACGTATCCGATCATCCGGACTGGTCCTGGCCAGCTTCGCCTCATCACCCGCATGCTGCCAATATGTCTGGGCATAAAAGACAGATGCCCGTACGAGATGCAGATCAGCCTGCCGTCCGCCAGTCCAGCCCCTCACCATCAATGCTTCAGACACCCGGCGTAATGTCTCCAGACTCGCCTGATAGTCTTTCAGACGCAGCTCGCTGGTAGCCAGGTTGAAACCGGCATCATGGATGGCCTGAACATCATCAATCAGAAACGCCCGCTCCAGAGCATCTGCGTAATGCTGCCTCGCCTGTTGGATATAGCCAAGACTGAACACACTGTCGGCAGCATCCATTCTTGTGGCGTAGCGCTGGTCTTCCCACTCACCGGGACCGCTGGAACAACCTGAGAGAAGCCCGGCGGAGAGGGAAAGAGAGATGATGACATTGCAAAATTTCATGGTCTCACCTCACGGGCCGGGAGCCTGCGGTCAGGCCGGTGCCTGTTTTTGCCGCCACCACCGCCCAGCAACCACAAACCCCGCAGCTGATCACTCAGCTTGCGCAGGCTGTCTGCCGTAGCCTCAGCTTCAGCCAGAACGGCGGGAAGCTGCTCCGTGGCATCAGCCACATTACGGACGCTCCGCTGCACTTCCGGGCCGGAATCTTTCAACCCCTTGGTCAGGCCATGCACATTCTGCATCACGCCATTGGCTTCATTCAGCGTAATCTGCAACTTCTGTTCCAGTGGCTGCACAGCCTCAATGGCCTTGTTCAATGAAACCAGGATCGTATTTACACGCTGGGCCGTTTCCTCATTGGTCAGCAGGGCACCAGCTGTCCCCTTACCTGCATGAAGGTCCACCATGATGTCCTTGGCCTGCTTCGTGATCTCTTCCACATTATCCATGGCAGGAAGCAATCTGGCCCGCAGATCTATCAGGGTCTGGACAATCATGTCCGCAGGGTTGGGTTCCACGCTGGTATTCAACACGGCATAGTCCCAGTTGAGCGGCTCTCCCTGCCCACGGGTGATTTCAATATATCCCGCACCCGCCACGACAAGGCGACGTTTGATGGTAGCAATGCTGTCACTGCGAATATAACGCTCGAAATGGGGTTCGATCGTCCCTTCCGCATACATACGGCCTGATTCATTGAGGTCCAGCCGCCGGATTTCCCCTACACGGACCCCCATGACTTCAATGTCATTATTGACAGCCAACCCCGCCACACCACTTTCCGGCAGCACGAAATGGAGACGCCCTGCCGGTGTCAGCCACTGCTTGAGAAAACCGGCCTCGACCAGAACAGCTGTCAGGATGACAAGAGCCAGCAGAACAAGCAGCCCGACCCACTCATCCACGAAAGAGCTCCTGAACAGAGGAGCTGCCAGACCGGAACGCCGACGTAAACGTAAAGGACGCATCACATATCTCTCACTTTACGAGACCATTACTACCGAGGCGAAAACACTGCATGCCGGGCCCGGCATAACCAGCCCAGGCGGAACGCTCCGAACCGATCCACACGACCGCACAGCCCCGCTCCCGTGCAGCTGTCAGTTCTGTCAGAAAAGCGTTGTACAGCTCGACCGGTCCCCCAAGACTGATAGGATTTTCCAACAGAAGCAAGGACGGCCTGTTCATGAAGGTTCGCACATATTCCGAGCGTTTCCTGTCCAGCGGGGAGAGTTTTTCAGGCAGCTGCGTTGGCAGGCCGGGCATGCCGAATGACTGGGCCAGCTGGACGGCCTCCACCACCAGTCTGTCATAAGAGGCACGACTGTGATGCAGGCTAGGCCAGAGAATGTTCATATGCATCTCGTACAGGTCAATCCAGCCACTGTCCTCGGTAATGCGACCGATACGCCCCCGCAGTGCCTGCGCCCGTCTTTCATCCAGCTCCGCCCAGTTCAGCCCCATGCAGCTGACCGTTCCCTGTCCCCTGCCTGTCCTCGCATCCTGCCTGACGGGCAGAAGCCCTGCGCAGAAATCCGTAAACTGCGACGCCCTGAAACTGTCACGACACTCCACGAACACACATTCACCGGGTGCCAGTGCCAGATTGTATTTTACTGAAGGCAACCCTGTGGAATCAGACACCGGAACAGCATCATCCAGCTTCAGGACAAAACCATAATCCCCTTCTGAAAGAGTTGTGCCTTCCACCGTCAGAAGCTCCCCAGAATGACGTCGATCACCACATTGATGACCAGAATGGACATGATGCCACGCGCAAAGCCCCGTGGCATGAAGGTTGTCAGATTGTCCTCTGCCGTCACATCCATGCCAGACAGACAGCAGCACAGACCGACACAGGCCCCGCTCAGAAGAAATTTCAGAGGAATCCCGATATAATCACCCGGCTGCATGCTGTTGATCACATCGAAAATGAAAGACCAGATGGATGACGTGACGATCCCTTTCATCCAGCAGGCCACATACCCCATGCCCAAAGCTATGACGCTGAAAAAGGTACCCAGCGTGACCCCGCCCACCGTCGTCGCAATGGTTCGTGGCACGACAAGTGCCAGAAACGGATCAATACCCATGCCATTCAGGGTCTTGAGCCGCCCGCTGGTTGTCAGAGTGCCCATTTCCGTCAGCATCAACATGCCAGAACGTCCCAGAAGAATGACGCCGACGAGAATGGGCGCAATTTCCCGCAGCAGGACGCTGGAGAGAAGGCTTCCGGTCATCTGCGACATGCCAGCAAAACCCAGCCAGTAAACAGCCTGCGAAACCAGCCCCAACCCCGTGATGACGGCCACCACCACTACGCTGAAAAAACCGCTACCTACCAGCTGACGCAGATTGCGACGAAACTCGATAATGACCGTCCGACGCCATGAGCTGGGGTGCAGCATCTCATAGACGACCCCCCATGCAGCCCCGATCATGATGAGAAAGAACCGGGGCTGGGACCGGGCAAAACGGCCCAGCATGGCCAGGCCACTATTAATGACGGCAAAGCGCTCGGAGAAATTCATGATCCCCCTGCCGCCGTGTTCTCACTCCTGCCTGCCAGAATGTAGCTGTTGGAGATCCCATTGTTGGGCAGGAAAAACTCTCCCCTCAGACGGAACAGGAAAATGCCCTGCAGGGCCTGATAGGCTCGCTCTGAGACCTGTATCTGCCCCCCATCAGGAGCATTGTGGGCCAAGGCTTCTGCCATGGTGAGCCCCTCTCCCCACAGATTGAAGATGTCCCGTCTCTCCCCAAAATAGGCAACAAGGACAGGCCCGACGTCAATCCCGATACGGAACATGAGCTGCGTGTTCATCTGGGCAATGACCATCAGGCAGGCTTCCCTGATTCCGATGGCTGCCTCTGCAAGATGGACGGCCCCCTCCGCATCAACGTTCTGGGAACAGCTGCCCAGGAAAATGAACCGATTCCCCGCCACCTGGGCCGAAAACAGACCACGCTCCCTGGCAATGCCTTCGATCTTCCCGCCAAGTTCGGCCACCAGTTCCAGCATGGCCTGGGCAGCATCGCGGTTGGAAGAATAAGCCTCGGAAAATTCCAGAACCATGATGGGCACCGTCGGATACAGGCCGGGCATGGGCGGTGTCCTGTCGGTTTCCTCTTCCGGATGAATGAGAAAGCCCTCGACAATACGCATCTGGGGTCTGGGGGACCGGCCAGCAGAATCGGCCATGGTGACAGGCCCGCCCTGAGCCTGCGCCGCCTTTTTCTCTTCCTCCTGAACATGACCGAAACGGACAGCCAGAATCGAAGCGATCAGACCAATAACACGGTCTGCCTCACCCAGCTGGTAGGGATCCTCCAGCATGATGGCGCCCACCGGCCGGTGCTCTTCCATCACAGGCATGAAGAAGAGATGTCTGGCTCCGATCATCCGCATGACCACACGCTGAAGGCTCTGGAAACGCTGATCCTCCTCCGCATCTGGCAGATCAACGGCATGGCCGCTTTCCAGACATTCAAAGACGCCAGAGTGACCGTTTCTGGTCAGCTCCATGCCCGAACCGTGAGCATCCCTGCCACGGTCGAACATGTCCTCACACAGCAGCCTGTCCCCATCAGCCAGCAGCCGCCAGATGCTGGCCCGGCGTGCTACGGCACGTTCGGCCAGAGCCTCGCAGAAATAAGGCTGTTCCTGCTCTGGATCGAGCAGACCTTCCATGTTGGTGATCTTCAGAAGGACCGCATTGTCTTCCTTCTTTTTTTCATCAAGCACATTCAGGCCGGTCTGCAACCGTTCAACCCGCCGTCCCTGATAGATCAGCCCCATGGCGAGAATCAGCGCCAGCCCGACAATCACAACAGAAAAATAAACCGCCTGTTTCTGCACGGCATGTGTAAAACTGGCAAAGTCACTTTCAGGTGCATTCAGCAGCAGCACCCACGACCTCTTGGCCAGCGGCATGGCAGAGGCAATGGTAACATAGTTCTGTCCCCTGGCATGGACCATGCCCGTACCATCTCCCATGACACGAAACACATTGAGCGCCCGGACGAACACCGGCTGTGTCTTGGGGTCCAGATGGACATTCTCCGCATCGAAACCTGGCTTGCCGACATCCAGCATGTTATGGCCCGCAATCACATGACCACTCAGATCCACGATCACAGCCTGTCCGCTCTTGCCGACCTTGAGGCTGTTCACGAAGCGTGTCAGCTGATTCAATGAAATGCTGATGGCAAAAACGACGTGCCGTCCATCCAGTGTCCTGAAGGCCATGGAGGCCGTGACGATGAACTGATGCGTCGAGAGATAAGGATAAGGGTCGGTCCAGAACAGGCGCCGGTCCGGTGTCCTGTCCTCAAACCGGAGGGCCCCCTTGTACCAGGGACGCAGCCGTGGATCATACCCTTCGGCAGAAAGCCTGTCCGTAGAGATGAAGCGGCCATCCTTGTCGGTGACCCTATGGCGGTAATAGGGGGCCCCGTCTTCTTCCTGAAGAGTCGTTTCCTCGTACTGCCCTTCCCGCCGGGCAGACATCCAGAAATGCCCCTGATCATCAGCCAGATAGAAACTGTCCACATGCGGAATGCCCCGCAGGACAGAGCGCCCCAACGACATGAAGGCACTGGCATTCGCCTTCATGTCATCACTGGCCAGCATTCCACTGGCCATGAAGGAAATACCCGTCGCCGGAGAGAGATAATGGCTGACTTCTTCCGTAATATAACGCTGCTGGCTTTTGAGCAGATTCCGCGAAAGGGTGATCGCCCCCTCCCGCATGGTCCTGTACGTGTAGAGCGTGACAACTCCGATGGTCATGATGACCAGGATCACGCCAAGGATTGGCCCTATGAACTGAAAAAGCTGCCAGCGCCGCCCTGTCGTATCAATGGCGGGATCTATGATCTCATCTGTCGGCAAGGCTCTAGAATCCCCCTCGGTCATCCGGTATCCCGAAATGATACCTTTTATGCCATGCTGGAATAGGGCGAAGGTCCCTTTTCTTTTGCCACCACTATCATGCGGACACTGATGAAGCGCAACCATCTTTCACGCCGTTCTGTCATTTCACTCACAGGAAATGAACGGACCAGCTTTCTGAACGGCCTCATAACCAATGATGTACAGGCCCTTTCACAAAACGGGACCGCATGGGCCGCCATGCTCAATGCTCAGGGACGCATACAGACGCTCTTCTTCCTATGGAAAACTGAAGAGGCTCTCCTTCTCGACCTCCCGGAGACTGAAACGGACTCCCTCCTGAAAACCCTGCGTCGCTTCAGACTGAGAGCAGACGTACACATGGAACGGATGGACGCCACCATCCTGACAGGAGCGCCGGAAACCCCACGGCCGGACGGGGCACTCATCCATGCTGCAGACCCCCGGCATCCAGCACTGGGCTGGCGGGCCATCATTCCAGGCTCTCCCGCCAATGATGAAGCCGTCCAGCAGAGAGAAGCCGACGCCCTGCTTGCCCGGCGCCTTCAAACCGGTATTCCGGGAGATGAGGATATCGTCCCCGGCCAGACACTGGTGCTGGAGGCCAACATGGACCACCTCCATGGCGTATCATGGACCAAAGGCTGCTACCTGGGGCAGGAGGTCACCGCTCGGACCCATTATCGGGGGCTCATCAAGAAACGGCTGCTGCCGGTACGGTCTACCGATGGCCAGCCCCTACCCGATGAGGGCACTGTGACACTGGACGGACAGGAGGTCGGTGAGCTCAGGTCACATGCCGGTCAGCACGGGCTCGCCCTGCTGCACCGTCGGGCCTGGAACACCAGCGGGCTACAGCTGGACGACCACCCCATCACGCTGGACTGGCCTGACTGGCTCCCCAGAGATACGGAACAGACCCAAGAAAAGGACTCCTGACATGCCTTGGCAGCCTATCACCGATCCTACCCTGACAACCCTGCTGGATGAAGTTCATTTCAACAGCCGGGGCCTCATCAGCGCCATCGCACAGGATGAAAACGGCGAAGTTCTCATGCTGGCCTGGATGAACCGGGAAGCCCTGGCCGAAACATTGGCAACAGGGCGGGTCTGCTACTATTCCCGCAGCCGGAACACACTCTGGCGCAAAGGAGAAAGCTCCGGGCAGGAACAGCACCTTCTTGCCGCCGCTCTGGACTGTGATGCGGACTGTCTGCTCCTGACCGTCCAGCAGAAAGGCGTTGCCTGCCATACGGGTCGCCGCAGCTGCTTTTATCAGTCCCTCACCCCTGCCGGCTGTGTAGAGCTGACCAGCCCGGCCATTGCTCCTGAAGAACTTTACAGCACGAAAAAATCATCCTGATACAGAAAAGCCCTTTCCGACCCGAAGGTGGAAAGGGCTTCAGCCACGCCATAATCATGAATGATCAGAGCAGGCCTTCGGCATGATGTTTGAGATGGTCCTGTATGAAACTCTGCACGAACCAGTAAGAATGGTCATACCCCTCATGCCGCCGCAGTGTCAGGGACTGCCCAGCCGCCTTTGCCGCCTGTTCCAGCCGCTCCGGCTGCAAACGGGACAGGAATTCGTCATCCAGTCCCTGATCGACCAGCAGCGTGCCCGGATGAGTCATGCCGGCCTCCAGAAGAAGGCAAGGATCGTACTGCGCCCACTCGGCCTCGTGCCCGCCAAAATAGGCATCCGTCACCTTATGCCCCCAATCCACCTGCGAGGGTGAAGAAATGGGAGCAAAAGCTGACACAGTCTGCCACGCTCCAGCATCACCAAGCGCCACAGCCAGAGCCCCCATGCCTCCCATGGAATGACCCATGATTCCACGGCGTCCGGCCATGATGGGAAAATGCTCTTCCACCAGAGCAGGCAGCTCCCGGCGCACATAGGAGCCCATGCGATAATGGGCCGCCCATGGGTCTGTCGTGGCATCGACATAATAGCCGGCACCCGTGCCCAGATCATAGGCATCATCTTCCCCGGCCACGTTTGCACCCCGTGAGGATGTATCCGGCGCCACCAGGGCAAGGCCATGGTCCGCCGCATGACGGATGGCGTTGCTCTTGATGAGGAACGTCTCCTGCGTGCAGGTCAGGCCCGCCAGAACATGAATGGCAGGCACACGATCACCAGCAAGCGCCTTTACCGGAAGGAAAATGCTGACACGGGCCGGCAACCCAAGTTCCTGCGACTGGTGGGAGAGGAAGTGTACCTCCCCTCCACAGCAGGCATGACGCTCAATCAGTGTGAATGGATTCCTGCCCATCATAGCCCGTAATTCACAATGTTGCGGATGCCTTCGCCACGCTCCATCATCTCGAAGCCCTGGTTGATGTCATCCAGTTTCATCTCATGGGTGATGAGATCATCAATGTTGATGCGCCCTTCCATGTACCAGTCCACGATCTTCGGAACGTCAGTCCGGCCACGGGCCCCCCCGAAGGCAGAGCCGATCCAGCGGCGACCTGTCACGAGCTGGAAAGGCCGCGTGCTGATTTCCTGCCCTGCACCGGCCACGCCAATCACGCAGGACACACCCCAGCCGCGATGGGCACTTTCCAGCGCCTGACGCATCAGGCTGACATTACCCACACACTCGAACGTATAGTCGGCGCCGCCCCCCGTCAGTTCGATGAGATGACCAACAAGATCACCATTCTCTCCCAGATCCTTGGGATTGACGAAATCCGTCATGCCGAATTTACGGGCAATGGCCTCACGCTCGGGGTTGATATCGATGCCGATGATGCGGTTTGCCCCGACCATTTTGGCTCCCTGAATGACATTCAGGCCGATTCCGCCCAGACCGAACACCGCCACGGTGGAGCCGGCCTCGACCTTGGCCGTGAACAGCACGGCACCAATGCCGGTCGTCACGCCGCAGCCGATGTAGCAGACCTTGTCGAACGGAGCATCAGAACGGATCTTTGCCAGGGCAATTTCCGGCATGACCGTGAAATTGGCGAATGTGGAACAGCCCATATAATGGTGGACCGGCTTTCCCTTGTAAGAGAACCGTGTCGTGCCATCCGGCATCAGGCCTCTGCCCTGCGTACTGCGGATGGACGTGCACAGATTGGTCTTGCGGGAAAGGCATGACGGACACTCACGACATTCCGGGGTGTAAAGGGGAATGACATGATCACCAGGCTTGAGGTGCTTCACCCCGGCACCGACCTCACGGACAATCCCGGCTCCCTCATGCCCCAGAATGGACGGAAACAGACCTTCAGGATCCTTGCCGGAAAGCGTGTATTTATCCGTATGACACAGCCCCGTGGCCATGATCTCCACCAGCACTTCCCCATCCCGGGGACCTTCCAGCTGGACGGTATCAACAACCAGCGGTTTGCCTGCTTCAAGAGCGATTGCGGCGCGAACATCCATTTTCATTACCCCTTATTAATTCTGTCTGTCGCTGTTTCTGCGGCCCGAATTGTGCCACAGAATGAACGGGCTTCAAGCCCTGACATATTCACCACTCGCCATGTGAGGAATCTGCCACCTTGATCATCAAACGCCGCTACGGACTTTCCATACTCTTCCGGGAGATACTCCCCCCTCTGGTCATCCTCACAGGATGGGACTGCGTGGTGGTCATCCTGTTCCAGATATTCCATCAGGAATGGATGGAACAGCCCGCCCTTCCCTTTTCTCTCATGGGGTCAGCCCTGGCCATTTTTCTGGGAATCCGCAACAACGCCGCCTATGCCCGCTGGTGGGAAGCCCGCACCCTGTGGGGTGCCATCACCAACAACTGCCGCTCTTTCGGGCGAGAACTGGAGTCCCTGCTCGGAGGGCAGCCCAGCCTGGCCCGGGCCATGGCAGCCTATCCCTATATCCTGAAATCCTCACTGAGCGGCAACGAGCCGGACAGCGCCATCCAGGGCCTGCTGGATGCGGACACCTACCGGTTTGTCTTCTCCTGCACAAATCCGGCCAATGCCCTGCTTTACAGAATCGGCCAGAAGGTCCGTACCCTGGTTGAGGAACGGCACATAGACGGAGCCGTACATGGTACGGTGGACCGTATCCTCTCCGACCTCGCCAATGCCCAGGGCGGACTGGAACGCATCCGCAACACGCCCCTGCCCGTGCAGTATTCACTTCTGCCAAAAGTCATCACGCATCTCTTCTGCATCCTGCTGCCCCTGTCCGCCGTGCAGACCCTGGGCTGGATCACCCCGCTGGGCTCCAGCATCATTGGCGTGCTCTTCCAGATGCTGGACCGGAGCGGGCAGAACCTTCAGGAGCCTTTCAAGGTCAGCCCCCATTCCCTGCCCATGCTGACAATGAGCCGCACGATCGAGCGGGACCTGCTCCAGCCACTGGGCATGGAATATCACCCATTGCCACAGCCCCGCTTCGGGCAGATGCCATGACAGACACCCATGGAAGACCAGTTTCAGGTTCTGCAAGACATATTCCCGTTTTTCTGCTATCCTCCCCGCCATGAACAACAGCTTCAGAATGTCCCAGAAGGGTGGTGTTACTGACGAGATGGCCCGCGCCGCCGCCGAGCACACTGCCCGTCAGAAAGACCCAGAGCAGGAAAAGAATCCTTTCCGCGAGGGTGATGCCATCGTTTACGCCGCCCACGGCGTAGGCCGGGTTGACCGTATCGGCGAAGAAGAGATCGCCGACACGAAGATCGAAATGATCCAGATTTCTTTCCCCGGCAACCAGATGACACTGCGTATCCCGCTTGCCAAGGCCCGCAAATCCGGCCTGCGCAAGATCGCCACGCGCGAGATCGTGGACAAGGCCATGTCCGTCATCAAGGGCAAGCCGCATGTCAGCCGTGGCATGTGGGCCCGCCGCGCCGTGGCCTACCAGGAAAAGATCAACTCCGGTGATCTTGTCCAGATTGCGGAGGTTCTGCGTGACCTGCGCCGCAATGTGGACAGCCTTGACGGCAGCTTTTCCGAACGTAAACTTTTCGAAGCCGCTCAGGAACGTTTCGTCGCCGAGCTGGCTGTACTTGAGAACAAGGATCCGGCCAAGGTTCTTGAAGATCTGACCCAGACCATGAAGAACGCCTGATCCCTCGTCCCCTCCCTCAGACCTGTCTCTCCGGGAGGGGTGCTTCCTCCAGAACCCTGCCGGGAAAGGTTAGAGGTTATGTCCACAACTTCATCAAAGCGTTTTGCAGGGCAGAAGGTCCTGATTACCGGCGCCTCCCAGGGAATCGGTGAGGCTGCTGCGCAGTATTTCGCCAGACACGGGGCACAGGTAGCCATTAACGGACGCAAGGAAGACAAACTGCGGACCGTTCTGGAAACCCTCCCAAAAGTGGCTGGCGGCGAGCATGTCATCGCTGCCGGTGACATCTCCAGTGAAGAAGCTGTCGAAAGTGTTTTCCAAAAGAGCATTGAAGGCATGGGGGGCCTTGATATCCTCATCTGCAATGCAGGCTATCAGATTCCCTCTCCCTCCGAAGACGTGAAACTGGCCGATTTTGAAGGTGTCATGGCCGTGAACGTGACAGGCGTCATGCTCTGTTGCCGTGCGGCCCTGCGCTATTGGCTGAAAACCGGCGTGAAGGGGCGAACCGTTGTTAACTCCTCCGTCCACCAGCTGATCCCCAAGCCTCATTATCTGGGCTATTCAGCTTCCAAAGGTGCCGTGGGCAACATCGTCCGTACCCTGGCTCTGGAATATGCCTCCCGTGGAATACGGTTCAACATCGTCGCACCCGGCGCCATCGTTACGCCGATCAACGATGCCTGGGTGAACGATCCCAAGCAGTATGAAGCAGTTGCCAGCCACATCCCTATGAAACGTCCCGGCAACAGCGACGAAATCGCTACGGCCATGGGCTTCCTTGCCTCTGAGGAAAGCAGCTACATCACGGGCCAGACACTCTATGTCGATGGTGGCCTGACCCTTTATGGAGATTTTGAACACAACTGGTCATCATAAGACCAGAGACGGCTCCGGCGCAGATGTTCCGCCGGGGCCGTCTGCCTTTCACCTGTCATCCGATCCTGCTGGAACGGCCACGTCCTGCCGTTCAAAAGCGGCAGCGATCCTCAACTCAACTTCATCGCTGACATACGGAATGAACATCCTGACGCCAAAATCGCTGCGTCTGATGGTCGCTGTCGCATCAAAACCGACCGTATATTTCTTGTCGAGCATATTGACGCCCGCCCCAAGGAAATGAACACGCAGCGTCTCAGGATGCGTGATGCCGTGCAGTGTCAGGTTGCCCGATACGAGGGCGTCATTCGGTCCCGTCTGTTTGACACTGACAGAAACAAACTCAGCCTTGGGAAACTGGCCCGCCGCCAGCCATTCGCTCCCTTTCAGCTCCTCCATCAGTTTGCTGTTTGTCGTCAGGACAGAAGACACCGGCACGGAAACGGAAAGGCTGGAGGCTTCCGGCTGGCGGGGATCCAGCCGAAGCACACCAGAAGCCCCGGAGAAAAGCCCTTCAAACACGGAAAAACCGAAATGCAGCACGGTAAAGCTGACCTGCGTATGCTGGGGCTCGACCCTGTAATATCCCGGCTGGATCTGGAATGCATCCGTCACGACCTGTGCAGACGCCACTGCCGGAACCGAGCAGGAAAGAGCAATGGCCGTAAAAACAGACCGTAATGAGAAACGCATGGCAGGTCCTTCCCCTGTAAAAACGTGTGGCAGACTGAAGCCTCTGCCTCTTTTCTCTACAGGAGCAGGCTCTAATAATCTATCCCATAGGAGAGCCCGACGCTGGAGCCCGGATCATTCTCCGGAGTTGTAAAGCCTGTCACCTGTCCACCAGTGCCGACTGTCGTGTTCAGCTGCAACCGTTTCGTCAGATCAACCTTGACCTGCGCCTGCGCCCCCTTGCCGGACAGACCTTCCTTGGCACCGACATAGACACCCTTCATCACGTATTTGCCTGCCTCCACACTGGCAGCCCCCTTGCCCACGCTGTTGCCCCCACCAATGGCCAGATGGTCCAGCCCCAGCGTGCTGCGGACCTTGCCCATCGGGTCAAAAGCAGAGCCACCACCAATCTGCACGATCGCCAACCCCAGAGATGCCAGCTGAGTTGAAGAAAGAGAGTTTCTGTCCGTCCCGAAAAGCAGGATGGAGAGGACCTCATCACGCGGACGGCTCGGATTGGAGACAAAATCAATCTTCGGATCACTCGCATAACCACGCACGAGCAGGCTTGCCAGAGTCCCATTGGCGTTGCGGTCCGCTCTGAAATCGATTGTCGGATCAAGCCGGTGGGCCGCACCACCGCCAGTAAAGCCAACCTGCCCATGTGTGAAATTGAGATTGATCCCCGCCAGGTTGAAATTGCCCCTCTTCAGATTGATCCCGCCTGTCAGCAGGGGTGCCGTACTCACACCACCTATGTGCAGCTTGCCCTGCATCTCGGCAAACAGGCCATGCCCCCTGACGAACAGTCTGCCAGGAGAGATGAAATCAATATTCAGCCCCACGACCAGTTTCGGCTCCGGTCGGGGAGCCTCCCTGGCCTCTTCCGGCGTGATAATCTCCAGTTGCGGCACCGAAGCCGGCATGGAATCAGGCAGGGTGATCGAAGCCTCCGGCACCGTGATGTCACCCTCAACATCAAGCCTGGTCGTAGCCTGACCATGAATATGCAGATGACTGTTGATAAGCTCCGTCAACATGTCACTCTGTATCGGCTGGGCCTTCTCCATGAGGAACTCCAGGTCAACCGGCAGACCAGGCCGCAGGACACCCACCTGCCCCTTCATCCCCAATGTTCCCCGCCCCGCCCGGGCCGTGACATGATCCAGAACCAGCGTATCCCCATGAGCCATGAGCACGGCATCAATGGCCTGAAGATGCACCCCCTGAGCATAATGGTCGAACGAACCGCCATGCAGCTGCACACTCCCATCGATGCTGGGCTGCTTCATGGGACCTCTGATGCCAAGATCGAGGCTCATCTGCCCACCGGCCGCCATGCCATCCGTCCCCAGAAACGCATTGGCAACCGACAGGACCAGCCGCCCTTTTGCAGCAAGGTCCATATCCCCTGCTGGCGACAGCGGCACACGGCCTGTCACCAGCAGGGCTATCGGCTCACCGGCACGCAGCTCCGTCCGCAGCTGGGCCTGTTTCCCATTCAGATCAGCCTGAACATGCAGTCGTCCTGCCGGGAAAGACGCCGTCGGCTCACTCATCAGGCGCAGGTCTGTCCCATCCAGCGTAATCCGGCCCGCTGGAGCTGCCAGACTGCCCTTCAATCTCGCTGAAGCAGCAAATTCACCTGCGGCATGAAGAGACGGAACAAATGGCTCTGCCAGGGCAGGCGTGACATGCTCCAGGCTGGCTTCAAGAGCCATCTCTGGCTTGAGACTACCATTCAGCGTTAGCCGTGCGGCAACACCATGAGGAGGCTGGACTTCAAGAGTCAGGTGGTCAACCGCCATGGCTGGCCCGTAATGCACAGTCACCGGCCGCAGGAGACGAAGGGTTTCACCTTTCAGAGCAGCAGACAGTCTGCCCAGCTTCACGGCCTGCCCCGGAATGTCAGCCTGCGCCAGAAGCCCAAAACGGGCCGGAGCTTGCATGACATGCTCAAAAAGACCATCAGCCTGAATCCCCAAGGCTGTCTGTGGTCCTTTCATCCGCATCTTCAGGCTACCCGTCATGTCATTGACCTGCAGACCAGAAAGCTGGAAAGACATGTCCGCCACCGGGTCTTCCTGAAGATGCTGAAGCTCACCCTTCAGGCTCGCCATTTTCACGGCATAGCCATTCGTATGAAACTGGCCATCCAGCGCCAGAGTCAGGCGGTCAGGCGCTGGAGCTCCCGCAAGCCCTTTCTCCACCCCCGGTACCGTATGCAGACCCAGCTGGAGATGCCCGGCCATTGGCCGCCCCAGAAGACGGCTGAAACCATCCAGCCGGGCGATCCTCAACTCCACATCACCCCACGGGATGCGCTGCCCGGTCGGCAGAGCCAGGGCGGCCCGCCCCTGAAGATCCTTCCACGCCAGAGTATCAAGGTCGGCCACGACCTCGCCATCATCCTTGCGGGCAAACGTCATGTGCAACTTCAGGGGCGCACGGTCCAGCGTACCCTGCATCTGCACTGTCCCCTGCGGCCGGGAGGGAAGATGGGCCAGGTCCAGATGGAGATCCACCGGCGCCATGGGCAGGGAAACACCAGGATGCACAACCCCCAGCATTCCTGCCAGATGGGCCTGTGTGGCAAGGTCCGTCACCAATCCTTCCACTCTGGTCTCCAGCGTGGCCTGCCCCCGCAGGGCCTCATGCAATGCGGACAGATCAGACAGGGCCAACCTGAGCGAGGCAGACACTACCTGCTGTGGGTCCAGCTGGCCTTTCCCTTCCAGCCGGAACGCTTTCCCTCCCAGAAAGAGCTGGTCCAGCTGAAGCAGACCCGCCCTGTCCCGCTTCGCCTGAAGGCGCAAGGCTCCCTGATCTCCGATCAGGGCCACTGCCTGTGCCGGGCCTTCCTTCAGGCCGAAATGCCCCTCCAGACGGGCCGTCATGTTGCCCGGTGCCCCCAGAGGAACACTGAAGGCCCCACCAGCATGGAACGATCCGGCCATCTTCTGGCCGAGCAGAGCAGCAAGTTCCGGCAACCGCCCCACATCCAGCTGCATGTGTCCCTCCAGAACCGAAGTCATCGTTCCCGTAACATTCAGCCGTACCGCATCATGTTCCAGATGCACCTCATAGGGCCTGTCCACCCGATAGGGCTGCACTGTTGCTGCAAGAACCAGCGGAGCCTCCGCTAGCATGGCCGGGGCTTTTCCAGGTACCCGGACACCATCAAAACGTGCGGACAGGGAAAGCCTGCTTTCCCTGTTCTGCCCTCTGATGACCTTCCTGAACGTCATGGCATCCCGTGCCAGAAGGGCCTGCAGGCCACCTCCCTGCCCATCAAGCTGGAGATGCAGATGCCCTGCCCCGGCCCCTGCTGCCATCAGATTCACGCCATCAAGCCGGATAGTGCCATGAGGGTCCAGCATGGCGCCATCCAGAGCGGCAGCCAGATCAAGCTTCTCCCACCCCATACCGGGCAGAACCGTCATGGGCGGCGCATGGACATCCAGTGTCAGGTCATTCTTCAGATGGACAAGGTCGAGACGACCTTTCAGCAGGGCCGTCAGGGGGCTGTCCTGCTGGGTAGCAGCCCGGACATCCAGCTTTACGGCCAGTGCCCTGTAAGGCCCATGCAGGGAGAGATCGACCGAAAGAGGATCAAACACGGCCAGCCCGCCCGGCGAGGCTGCAAATCCCTGAGCATCTTCATCATAATGCAGCTGGCCATGTGTCCTGTGCCGCCAGGTTTGCAGATCAACCAGAAGATGGGCCGGCCTGTCGAGACGCTCTGCCTTCACCCAGAGCCGTAGGGCCGGCATTTTCTTGAATGAGGGCATACGGGTCAGCGCACTGAGGCTTTCCAGCCGGGCCTTGCCTTCAATCTTCAGACTGGCCGCCTGCCCGAACACAGTCGGCCCGACTGTCAGCAGGGAAAGGCCCAGATGATCGACCCGCACCCCCCAGTCTGGCAGACCAGTTGAAGGTTTTTCCTGCGCCTTCGGGTCCGGTGGGAAAGCAGGATTGCGGACATAGGCCAGCTGCTCCGCAGAAAGGTGCCGCACATGGACCTGTTTGTGCAGCAGGGACAACAGGCCGAGCCGGAGGTCCGCATTCCGCCCTTCCAGCCATATGCCCTGCGGGTCCCGCAGAACCACATGAGACAGCGCCAGATGCCAGGGCAGAATCCCTTCCATCCCCTCGACCTGAACCATGCCGCCTGACCACTCTGGCAATTTCTGCTCCACGAACCGTTTTGCCGGTGGCAGATTGATACCCACCAGCAGCACGGCCACCAGCAGGCACACACATCCCAGAAAGACGACGGCGTAACGGAGAATCCTGCGTCCCAGCGCCAGCATCAGAAAGTCTCCCCAAGGCCCAGATAGAGTTCCCACTTGTCACCACGGTTCGGCCGGTTGATCGGCATGGCCACATCCACACGAACAGGGCCGATCGGCGTGAAGTACCGGACACCCCCGCCACAACCGACACGCAGTCTCCCATGACCAGGCATGGAATTGCCACTGACCTGGCCTGCATCCACAAAGGCCGCCAGACCGAAATTCTTTGGCAGACGCTGCCGGAACTCCACTGTCCCGGCATCCATGCTCGTCCCGCCTATGGCATATTTGGTCGTTCCATACTGAGGCCCGACCCCCTGATAGCGGAAACCACGGATGGACCCCGGCCCTCCCGCATACAGACGCTGATCCGGCGGAAGATTCCAGGTGGAAGCCCCCTGGATCGACCCTATCATGACACGCATGGCAATGACGCTGGAGCCGGGCCTGGTCAGCCCCAGACGGGCCAGATCGAAATAGGTGGAAGCCTGCATGTTCATGGGAATGAAGAACGAGGTCTTGTGCTCCAGGGAAACAGATGGCGTCACACCCAGCGAAACACGGAAACCATGCGTCGCCGGTTCAATGGGGCTTGAGCGATGCGTCCCGTCATAATCCAGCTTGATGGGAACAGAAGCAATGAAATACTCCGCCTTCCTGCCAAACTGGCGGATATGTTCCTGCTCCAGCGTCATGCCTACACTGCCAGAAAAATCCTTCCACAAGGGGCGTTCCACACGCCCCTGAACCAGAAAAGCCGTCTGCCGGTAGGAATAAAGAAGCTGACGTATGGCTTCGATCCGGAGGTCAAGCGACTGGCTGCGCTGAAGGAAATCCGGCTTCATGAAATCCACATACCCGTCATAGCCAAGGCCCTGCTGGGCTGTTCCACCCAGCCCCGTGGCCATGGCAGCAACACGCAGCTGCTCACCACGGCCCAGCAGGTTCCTGTGCAGCCATGAAACGCCGGCACGCCCGCCAAGATCGGTCGAATAACCGACATCACCTGTCAGACGGTGTCGTTTGCCTTCGCTGAAATCAAAATCGATTGGCAGCGCCCCCTCCACTCCAGGAGGCAGAGGCTGTTCCGCCATTTTCTTCCCAGCCGACTTTTTCCCACCGGGGGCAGGTTTCTGACTGGGTAGGGGCAATACCTTGTCCCCATTCTTCTGTATGACCGAAGCAAACAGCCCCGTACTCCCCAGATCGAGACGTGCCTGCTCCAGCACGGACGGCTGATACAGCTGCCCCTCCCTGAGCAACATGCGGCGTCGGACATAATCCGGCTTCACACGCTCCAGCCCCTTCAGCGTCATGGGGCCAATGACCAGTTTGGGGCCCCGCTTCATCCTGATCTGCACATCGATCTGCTTCCGCTCCGGATGCAGGATGGCCTGAGGCGCCTGCACGTCGGAAAGCCCGTAGCCTTCTTCCTGAAGATATGTCAGCAGGCGGCCCTGTATGGCCAGCACATCCTCTGCAACAGCAGGGGCTCCCTCCTTCAGCCCCAGGCTGCTGCGCTCCCCCTCCGAGAGAGAAAGAACCTGCCGTACGGAAGGCTGGTCCGCCTTTTCCTGTTTCCCATCCGCAACCTTGCCAGCCGTCCCCTGGCCATCACCATCTTCCCCGACAATGATGATCCGCCCAACCGTGAACTGCTCCCCCAATACAGCTCCCAGATGGATCGTGACCGCCTCTCCCGGCTGCACGGACGCCAGAAAACCAGCCAGATCCGGCGCACGGCCATCCACGGTCCTGCCTCCGGCCTCCACACTGATCCTCACATGCCCGCCATAATAACCACGCGACTGCAACGCCCCCTGCACCCGCTCATAATCAGCCCTTATCCGGCCAGCGAGAGCATATGGACCAACACTGCGTGTAGCCTGAAGACTGACCAGCTGGGACGCTGCCGCCATGCCATCCGTGACGGCCTTGTCATCAACCGGTTCAATCTTTGTCGTGTAAGGCAGGGCGTGCCGCACCAGTTCGTGCACGACAGGCATGCTGTCCTCACCCCATACCGGCATGGTCTCCCACCCCAGCACCACCACACACAACAGTAGCGTTGCAACACGCTCCGACCGTTTCCCCATCCTGCCTGCCAAATGATGACTCGTCATTTTTCCCGCTGATTCAACCAGTTCCGGCATATATTCCAGAACACTGGCTGTTCCGGCCCCTTATGACAGACAGTTCTGTTCTAAAAAAGTTTCTGTTCTGTCATATGAAGCATTCTTCACTGTCACGACAGGAAGATCGCCCTATCCTGCTGATAAAGATTGTCTCTCTTCCATAAAATGCCTATCTAGACGACTATGTCTGTTGCAGAGCCTCACCCAACAAAAAAACGAAAGAGCCATCGGCCGGTTTTCGACCCGGACCGTCTTTTTGCCGAGCAGAACCGTGCCTTGCAGGATACATTCACGGACCGTCTGCGGGCCCGCCTGCGGGCTGGTGCCCTGCTGGCTTGGGCTGCTGCCGGGTGCGTCGGGCAGGGGTCGTGCCTGCTCATGCCCGGCAAAATGTTCCGCCGGTTCCCTCTCTTTTTCTGGAGCGTGGCCTGCCGCATCCTCAACCTGAAAGTCCGCACGATCGGAGAGCGGGCGGGGTCCCTCACGCCACGGGCTGATGGACGACGGGTCATCTACGTGGCCAACCACTGCTCATGGCTGGACGTGCTGGTGTTGGGGAAAGTTCTTCCGGCCTTCTTCATCGCCAAACAGGAAGTCCGCCACTGGCCTGTCATCGGCTATCTGACCTTCCTTGGCCGGACAATTTACATCAACCGCAACCGGCAGGAAGCCGGACAGGATGTCGAAAACGTCATCAACCAGCTGCGCAAAGGGTATGACATCGCCTTTTTCCCGGAGGGTACGACCTCCAAAGGCAATGGTCTGCTGCCTTTCATGTCGTCACTCTTTGCCATTGCGAAACCAGTCCGCCGCCCCAGTGAGCCGGCCACTGACGATCACCCCTCCTGCATCATCCAGCCCGTCACGGTGGCTTATGACCAGCTGGAGGGCCTGCCCGTAGGGCGGCACAGACGGTCTTTCGTCTTTTCGTGGTTCGGAGACATGGATTTTGGCCCCCATCTGATGGGCCTTGGCAAGTGGCGCTCCATGCGGGCCACTGTCGTGTTCCACCCTCCCATCAAGCCGGAGGATTACCCGTCCCGCAAGGCCCTCTCCAATGCTGCACGGGCCGCCATCGAACAGGGCAGCGAAGACCTGCGGCAGAACCGTCTGCAGGATATCACCCCTTCCACCCGCTCATGACCTGCTTCTTTCTTTCATAGCCCGCTGATTCACGGACAGACTGCGATCATCATGCAAGAACAGATTTCCACCTCCCCATCACGGGGCCTGCACATCATCACATGGGGCTGTCAGATGAACGTCTATGACAGCGCCCGTATGGCGGATGTTCTGCGTCCGTTGGGTTACAGCCCGGTGGACCTGCCCGACAATGCGGACATGATCATCCTCAATACCTGCCATATCCGTGAGCGGGCGGCCGAGAAGGTCTTCTCGGAACTGGGGCGGCTGCGCCAGATCCGTGAGGCCCGCAAGCTGGAGGGGAAAGAGACCCTCATCGCTGTCGCAGGATGCGTGGCACAGGCAGAAGGCAAGGAGCTTCTGGCCCGGGCCCCCTATGTGGACCTCGTGCTTGGCCCGCAGACATACCATCGCCTCCCGGAGATGGTCGCCCGCATCGCCCGTGCCGGTGGCAGCGTGATTGATACGGATTTCCCCGTTGAATCCAAATTCGACCTCCTTCCGGAGGAAGCCGCCCCGCAGAATGAAGGCAACCTGACCGCTTTTCTCACAATCCAGGAAGGCTGTGACAAATTCTGCTCCTTCTGCGTGGTCCCCTACACCCGCGGGGCCGAGACAAGCCGCCCTGTCGCCTCCATCCTGGCCGAAGCCGAACGGCTCGTCGCCAGTGGTGTCAAGGAAATCACCCTGCTGGGACAGAACGTGAATGCCTTCCATGGCGACTGGAACGGCGGCACGGCCTCCCTGCCGGAACTGGCCGCCCTCCTGCATGAAAAGATTCCAGCGCTCAAACGTCTGCGTTACATAACGTCCCATCCCAGGGATATGGAGCAGGCACTGATAGATGCCCACCGGAGCAATCCCATTTTCATGCCGTACCTCCACCTGCCAGTCCAGAGCGGGTCCGACAAGGTGCTGAAAGCCATGAACCGTGGCCATACGGCTGATGAATACCGGGAGATCATCAGACGTCTGAGAGAGGCCCGTCCTGACATAGCCCTGACATCCGACTTCATCGTCGGTCACCCCGGCGAAACAGATGAGGATTTTGAAGCCACCATGCAGCTGGTGCGAGATATACGATTCGCCAGTGCCTACAGCTTCAAATACTCCCAGCGCCCCGGCACGCCTGCTGCTGGACAGCCTTTCCAGGTGGCTGAAAATGTGAAGGAAAAACGGCTTGCAGCCCTTCAGGCTCTTCTGCGAGAACAGCAGGATGCATTCAATGCTTCCCTTGTCGGTACGGTTCAGGATGTTCTCGTCACAGGCCACGGTCGCAAGCCGGGGCAACTCAACGGACGATCACCCTATCTTCAGCCTGTCCATTTTGAGGGCTCCCCCTCCCTGATCGGCGAGATCGTCAAGGTTCGCATTACAGCGCCCTTCACCAATTCCCTTGGTGGCCACCTTCATGAACAGGAAAGCACAGCCATTTGAGCCGCTCCGCCCCAGCGTCCTTTTCCTCCGGTCAGGAAGGACACCGCACGACGACACTCCGCTTCGAGGACAATCATCGCCTGCAGAAAGTCCTCGGGGACCATGACCGTCACCTCATCCGGCTGGAACAGGGAACCGGCACGAGACTGGTCTGCCGCGGCAACCGTGTGGCCATTTCCGGAGAGACGGATGCCGTCAATCGGGCACAGGCCGTCCTCCAGGCGCTCTACCAGCAGGCTGGCAAAGGCGTGACACTGGATGGAGACCAGGTTGATGGCGTCATCAGGCTGACAGCCCTGCCATCCCATCGCCGCAGCCCACACCGCCCCACAGCTGAAGAAACTGCTCCACCCATGGATGCTTCCTCACTGGACAATCTCCCGCATATCCAGACAAAACGTGGAGCCATTGCTCCCCGCTCCCCCGGACAGAGCGCCTACATGAAGGCTCTGGCCAGCAAAGAGCTTGTCTTCGGCCTTGGACCTGCGGGTACAGGGAAGACCTATCTGGCCGTGGCACAGGCCGTTGCCATGTTCCAGGCAGGACAGGTGGATCGCATCATCCTCTCCCGCCCTGCCGTTGAAGCCGGAGAAAGACTTGGGTTCCTGCCCGGCGACATGCGGGAAAAGATCGACCCCTATCTGCGCCCCCTTTACGATGCCCTCCACGACATGATGCCCGGTGACCAGGTCTCACGCCGCATGGCCAGTGGAGAAATCGAAGTGGCGCCACTGGCCTTCATGCGGGGACGGACACTGGCCCATGCCTATGTCATTCTTGACGAGGCCCAGAACACCACCCCTGCCCAGATGAAAATGTTCCTGACCCGCATGGGGGCTGGTACCCGCATGGCCATTACGGGCGACCTGAGCCAGATAGACCTGCCGCGTGGTGTGACATCCGGCCTGCGGGACGCCGTGGCCACGCTGGAAGGGGTCAAAGGCATTGCTGTCTGCCCGCTCACAGCAGCCGATGTTGTCCGCCACCCCCTTGTCGCCCGCATCGTCGAAGCCTACGATCAGAAGGGTGTCGATGCAGCGGCCAACCCCTACCACTCCTACCGGACAGATGATGAAACGCCCCGTTACTCCCCACGCTGAGGTTCTGGTTTCTGATCCACGCTGGCGGGCTGCATTGGGAGATGTGGAGCGGCTTGTCCGACAATCCTGCCAGATGGCCCAGCGCTATGGGAATGTCTTCCCTCAAGGCAGGCCGGGCCCTTCATTCGTCTTTACGGACGACCGCCACATCCAGCGGCTCAATGCGCAGTTCCGCAGCAAGAACAAGCCAACGAATGTCCTGACATTCGAGCCCCCTGCTCCCATGCTGGGTGGAGACATCATCCTTGCTTACCAGACCATGCACCGGGAGGCGTTACAGGCCCGCAAGAGCCTCCGGGCCCATACGGCACATCTGATCGTTCATGGCCTGCTCCATCTGGCCGGACATGACCATCATCATCCCGGTGAAGCCCGGCAGATGGAAGGGCTGGAAACTTTCATTCTCTGCCGGATGGGATTCGGCGACCCATGGAGGCCACGCCCTCACTCCCGCCGCTGATCCCTGAAAAACCGTCACATTTTTCTTCCGCCCGCAAACAGGAACGTTCCGCACCCGATGAAACTTTTCCACCGCAAGGCACGCACAAAGACCATAAGGCAGCATATTGCTGACCTCGTCCGGGAAGCCGCCAGTCTGGGGAAGACCAATCCTGACTCTCCCGAGCTGGACAGGCAGGAACGGGCGCTCATCATGAACGTACTGCGCCTGCGTACCATCACCGCTGATGACGTCATGATCCCCCGGGCCGACATCATCGCCATGTCGGATGATCTCTCCTTTGATGAGGCTCTGGGGCTGATGCGGGAGGAAAACCACTCCCGAATGCCCGTCTACCATGATGAGCTGGATGACATCGTCGGGATGATCCACGTCAAGGACCTTGTCGCCCATATCGGTACGAAAGAACCTTTCAACCTGCGTTCCCTTCTCCGCCAGCCTCTGCTCGTCGCACCCAGCATCCCGGTGCTGGACCTCCAGCTCCAGATGCGTCAGCGCCGTACCCACATGGCGCTTGTCATTGATGAATATGGCAGCATCGATGGCCTTGTGACTATTGAAGACCTCATCGAAACCATTGTTGGCGACATCTCTGATGAACATGACGAGCCGGTCACCACACCATGGTTCAACCGTCCCGATGGCACGATCGACCTTGATGCCCGGCTACCCGTCAAGGAGCTGGAAGAGCGCCTTGGCCCTGTTCTGACACGGGAGGAACGGGAGGCAGAAATCGAAACTGTCGGTGGTCTTGTCTTCCATCTGGCCGAGCATGTCCCGGCCCGTGATGAAGTGCTGGTTCATCCCAGCGGGCTGGAGTTCCGGGTGATCGATTCCGATGCCCGGCATATCCTGACCTTGCGGATGCGTGTCCCTGCCCACCTGCGGCGGCAGCCGGAAACGGCGGACGGGCAGACACCCTCCACCGGCCCATCCTCTTGACGGTACCACCTCTCTTGCCGTTCATGGCAGGATGAACCGTTGACCGATACCGCACCGTAGCCTTTCCCCCAGAACAAAGGAGCCGTCATGACCTCCCACCACCCATTTTCACGCCGTCATTTTCTGACCAGTGGTTCTGCCCTGCTGGCAACCGGGCTGACTGCCGGCACCCTCCTTGCCCAGAGTCCCGCTCTGGCACAGACACAGGCTGCCTCACCGAAAGACCCCCGCCTCTCTCCCCGCATCATCGGTGATGCCAAGGCTCCCGTACTCGTTCAGGAATGGTTCTCCCTGACCTGCACCCACTGCGCCCATTTTGCGACGGACATCTTCCCCCAGGTCAAGGAACAGTTCATCGATACCGGGAAGATCCGTTATCAGTTCCACGATTTCCCACTGGATCAGGTTGCCATGATTGCTGCCATGGTGGCACGCTCCCTGCCTGAAGAACGTTACCTACCCTTCATCAGCTCCCTCTTCTCCCGCCAGATGCAGTGGGCCTTCTCTGGTGGAGACCCGGTTGCCCACCTCAAGCAGGAGGCTGCCCTGGCCGGAATTGCCCCGGATGAATTCGACAGGATCAGCAAGGACATGACCTTCGGGCAGGAACTGTATCAGCTGACCCAGCAGGACGGACAGACCTACGACATCAAGGGAACACCCTACTTCCGCTTCAACAGCACACCATTCGCTCAGGACCCTGAGACCGTGGAGAAATTTGCCGAGCTCGTCAGCAAGGCCTGATCCCCTCTTCCGCTTTCCTCCATCGCCACAGTCCACACGGGGTTCAATGACACAGCACAAGGCGATCACGACCCGCCTCGATATTGTCGGCTTCAAAAGCTTTGCTGATGAGGTCCATCTGGACATCCTGCCGGGCCTGACCGGCATTGTCGGCCCCAATGGCTGCGGCAAGTCCAACATTGTCGAGGCCCTGCGCTGGACGATGGGGGAAAGCTCCGCCCGTGCCCTACGTGGTGGAGAGAGCGATGACCTCATCTTTGCCGGGACAGGCAGCCGCCCGGCCCGCAATCTGGCCCGTGTCACCCTCCATCTTGGTGCGGCTGCCGGTCTTGCGCCGCCGCCCTTCCAGCAATCGGAAGTGCTGGAAGTCTCCCGTCAGGCAGAACGTGGTGCGGGCAGCACCTACCGCATCAACAATCGTGTCATGCGGGCCAAAGACGTACAGACCATCTTTGCGGACCTGTCCTCCGGTGCCCGCAGCTCATCCATCATCAGCCAGAACCGTGTCAGCCAGCTCATCGCTGCCAAACCGGAAGAGCGTCGCCTCCTGCTGGAGGAAGCCGCCGGGATCACCGGCCTGCATGTCCGCCGCCGGGACGCTGAGCTGAAACTGCGTCAGGCTGAAAGCAATCTGGAACGGGCCGAAGAGCATCGCAGAACGCTGGACCAGCAGCTCAGCAGCCTCTCCACCCAGTCCGAACAGGCCCGACGCTACCGGCAGGCATCAGAGGATATACGCCAGCATGAACGGTCCCTGCTCATCCTTCAACATGCCAGAGCCGAAGAGCTCGTCCAGAGCCGCCGGACCGCTCTGGAAAAAGCCAAAGAAGCCCTGGCCAGAAATGAGCAGGCTCTTCTGGATGCCAAAAAGCATGTTGAACTACAGGCAGAAAAACGCCAGCAGGAAAGCGAAGCTCTGGCCACGCTCCGCCAGCGGCTGGAGCAGTACCGCATCCATGTCGGCGTAGCAGAAGCTGCCCTCCAGCACCTGCAGCAGGCCTCGGCCGACCATGCCAGACAGCGGGCCCAGCTGGAAGATGATCTGGCCCGACAGAAAAAAGAGCTGAGCCAGCTGGAAGAACAGCAGGCTCAGACCCGGCTGGCACTGGAACAGATCATGGACCAGCAACGGGCCACCGCCACGAAGCTCCCTGCGCTGGAAGAGACGATCACGGCCCTGCAACAGACAGAAGCCACCCAACGGGCCGACCATGCTGCGCTGTCATCCCGTTATCAGGATGGAACACTCCAGCATGAACGGCTCCAGAGCCGCCAGCAGGAGCTGGCACGTCAGATTGCTGATGACAGGGAAAACCTCAACCATCTGGAAATCGAACTTCAGGCCATCGAACAGGACTGCACCCGGGAAGCAATTGCTGATCAGCTGCGCCAGCAGGTCTTCGCCAGCATGGAGGAAGCCAGCAGCTGCGAACGCAGCGCCCGGGAAGCCGAAGCTCATTTTCAGGAACAGAGACTTCTCACCGACCGCACACAGCGTGATCTGCATGAAGCCAGAACCCGGCTTGAACAGCTGCAACAGCGTGAAAAAGAACTGACCCAGGCAGTGACCAGGCAGCAGTCCCGTCTGGAAACGGAACGAACCCAGAAGCAGGAAATCAGACACGGCCTGCTTGACAAGACCGCAGAAGAGCGGTTTCAGGCAGCCTGTCAGACCACACGGACACTGGCAGAACAGACCGCCCTTGCTGAAAAAGGTCTGATACAGACGCGTGAACAGGCAGAGCAGCTCTGGCTCAGCGAGCAGGCTGCGCTGGAAAAATGCCAGCAACGCCGCGAATTTCTGCAACAGGACGTCAAACGCCTGACCGAACAGCTGGCAGACCAGCAGGCACGCTCCACAGCAGCGCAGGCCGCTCTGAAGGACGCCCTTGACCGTGCGATCAGCATCGAAGAGCTCGATGGCGCACGGACCCGTCTCAACATGCTGGCAAAGCAGATCAACTCCCGCCTCGAAGCCATCACCCAGACCGAAGAACAGCACAATGCTCTTCTGGAACAGGAAAAAGAGGCACGGCAGGCCCTGCAACAGATCGAAACGGACCGGCTGCGTTACCAGAGCGAGCATGAAGGGCTGCAAAGCACCCTGCAAGGCGGTCTCCTCGCCATCCCCCATCCCGTACTGGAACAGCTGGAAATCCCGGACGCCCTCATCAGGGCCGTTGCAAGCGCCCTGACAGATGGGCTGGAAGCGTCTCTCCCCCCTGAGGGAGAACCCCTGACTGATACGCCACGGCAATGGCGCTCTCTGCCCCCGCTTGGGAAACAGACACCCGCAGTCAAGGCACTGGCGGCCCTGCCCAGTCTGGCATCCCTTATCAATATACCGGCTCCACTTGAGCGGGCTTTCCGGGCCATTTTCCTGCTGGAAAAGACTGAAGACGGCCCTGCCCTCCACCACTATCTTCAGCCTGGTCAGGCCCTCGTCACAAAAGAAGGGGGCCTCTGGCGCTGGGATGGTTTCATCCGCCAGCCCAACACGCCCACGGCAGAAATGGTACGCCTCCAACAGGCACAGGCCCTCAAAAAGACCGCTGCCGCCATTCAAACACTCGACCAGCAGCACGCTGTCCAGAAAGCTGCCGCCGACACACTGCACACACAGTGTGAAACACTGGCACAGGCACTGGCAGAACAGCGCCAGTCTGCCCAAAACGAACGTGACGAACAGGCACGGCAGAAGCACCAGCTGGAAGGGCTTACGGAACGCCATGCCTTCCAGCAGGAGCAGATCTCCCTTCTCCAACAGGAAGCCTCCGGCCATGAGGCACAGCAGAACCGGACAAAGTCACAGCTTGCTGCGGTACAGTCAGAGCTGAAGGCCCTTCCCGTTTCAGACAAGGCCGTCTCCGACGCTGCGGCAGTACTCCAGACCATCCGGGATGAAGAACAGTCAGCCCGACTGGCCTCTGAAGAGGCCCGCTCCCAACACCAGAAAGCTGAAAACGAGCGACAACAGGCCCTGTTCAGGAACGATGCCCTGAAGAAACAGCTCGCTGAACGGACACAGACCATCGACCAGCTGGAGCAGGACATCAGGGAGCTGAGCGGACAGAAACAGACCGTACTGGACACACAGGCAAAGATCGACCTTCCAGCTCTTCAGTCGGCTCTGAAAACAGCAGAAGACGCACTCCATCATGCCCGACAGGCCGCAGCGGAGGCCATACAAAAGGCCGAAACAGTCCGCAAAGAGGCCACACGACAGGAACAGGCCCTTCAGGAGCGAAGCCGCCTTCTGGCTGGCCTGCAAGCCCGGCGGGAAAGCCTCCAGCAGCAGATCCTGACCCTGAAGACCACTCTGGAAAAACGCCTGACTGATGAAGCAGCCTGCCAGAAAAATCAGTCCGATCTGCCGGACATCGCCATTCTGAAAGAAGAACTCGACCGGACGAAGGCCGGGCTGACCAGCACCACGGATGCCCTTCAGCAGCACCGGGCAGACCATAACACCCTGTCGCAGACTCTTTCCCTGCTAAAAGAACGACACGGGCATCTGCTGACGGACAGCCAGAAACAGGCCGACCGGCATGCCCAGCTCCAGACCCTCATCAAGGACCTGACGGACCGCCACGCAGCCCTGATGACGGCCACCCCGGAGCAGGCGGAAGACTGCAGCCTTGCCCGCCATGAAGAGCAGCTCCAGCAGGATATGGAAACGCTCAGAACGCTGGAAGAAGAAGAGAAGGTCTTCACCAGCCACCTGGCCCAGACCGAAGCCACCCTGCATGACCAGCAGGCCCTGCTGGACCACCACAAGGATGGCAGCAGCCGCTACCGTGAAGACACCATCCGGCTTGGTGAACGGGCCGAACAGGCAGAAGAGGCTCTGGCTCTCCTGCGCCATGATTCCCCCCTGCCAGACAATGCCGAAGCCCCGGACACTGTTTCAGCCGATGCTGAACAGGCCCTGCGGCAGGCCCTGAAGCGGGCCCTGAAGCGCCGTGATGATCTGGGCCCGGTCAATCTCTGTGCCGAAGACGAGTTCCAGACAGCCCAGAAAGAATCCGAACGAATCGCCCGGGAGCATCAGGACCTCTCAACCGCCATTGCCCGCCTGCGTGGCGGGGTCGGGGCGATCAACCGGGAAGGCCGACAGCGCCTCATGGCCGTCTTTGCGGACATCAATGAGCATTTCCAGAAGCTCTTCACCCGCATGTTTGGTGGAGGCAAGGCACATCTCCAGATGGTTGGCAGCGACGATCCGCTGGAGGCCGGGCTGGAAATATTTGCCCAGCCCCCCGGAAAGAAACTCTCAACCCTGTCTCTTCTCTCCGGCGGAGAACAGGCTCTCACAGCCCTCTCGCTCATTTTTGCAGCCTTTCACTGCACGCCAGCTCCCATCTGCGTTCTGGATGAGGTTGATGCCCCCCTTGATGATGCCAATGTGGAGCGCTTCTGCACACTCATCCGTGACATCACCAAAGAAACGGGCACCCGTTTTCTGGTCATCACCCATCACCAGCTGACCATGGCCCATATGGACCGTCTCTATGGGATCACCATGCAGGAACGGGGCGTGAGCCGCCTGCTCTCTGTCAATCTGGATGAAAGCACCCGCATGGTAAATGGTTGACCTTCTCCCATTATCATCAGACAATTAGTGCCCTTTAAGGCAACTGGAGGCTGAGTTTACAAAACCGTGAGCGATCGACCTATCTTTTCAGAACCACGGCTTGACGAATCGGTTTTATCCCGCATTCGTGAGCATGGTCTTCGCATTGTGGGAGACGTGCACGGTGATCTCAACGCTTTCCGCCATGCCATAGCCACAAAACGCTTCATCATCCAGCTGGGAGATCTCGTCGATCACGGGCCGGACAGTGCTGGCGTGCTGGAAACCATGCTGGACCTGCTGGAGACGCACAGGGGCATGTTCGTTCTCGGCAATCACGACCGCAAGTTGGGCCGAGCGTTGGAAGGGCGGCGGCTGCGCCGTGACCTCCCGCTGGAAACCACCCTGAAACAGATTCAGACCTCCACAGCCGAAGACCTCGCTAACCGTTCCCTCAAAGCCGTCGCTCAGGCACCGGCATGGCAGAGGCTGGGCAACATGCTCTTCGTTCATGGTGGGTTCCACACGGCCATGCTCTCCGGCCCCCCGCCACAGACAGGGCTTGCCGACATGTCCGCCCCTCTTTCACGGGCACTCTTCGGAGAAACGACAAGCCGCCTCCAGCCGGACGGGTATCCAGAACGACGCCTGAGCTGGATCAACCGTATTCCAGAAGGTATAACCGTTTATGTCGGGCATGACAGACGGTCCCTTGATGGCCGCCCACTGCACCGGACTGGCCGGCTGGGAGGAAAAGCCATCTTCATGGATCTCGGCGCCGGCAAAGGCGGCCATCTCGCATGGATTGACCTCAATGACCTCTAAAAATGACACATTGCCTGATCCAACCCGTCAGCTGACCGCTCTCCGCCAGCGTATCGACAATATCGATGCTGCCCTCATCTATATGCTGGCAGAACGTTTCCGCTGCACAGCCGATGTGGGGGCTCTAAAAGCCTCCTCCCACCTCCCTGCCTGCGACCCGGCCCGGGAGAAAAAGCAGCTGGTCCGCCTGCATGCTCTGGCCCAGGATGCCGGATTGGACATTGACTTCACAAAAAAGTTCTTTGCCTTTCTTGTTGGGGAGGTCATTGCCAATCATAAAGCTATTGCTGCACAGTTTCAGGATACGCCACAAAATCCCGTCCTGAATAAAGAATAGATTGATCCATTTTACCTATCATAAATATAAATTAACTTTATTTATCTATTTTTCTCCCATCCTGGATGGCCTCATAGTTACGACATGGTTTCTGCTAGACTGGAGATAATGTCGTGTCACCATCATCATCCTCCAGACCGAAGCAAGGATTGGCAAGCCTGGCGACTTACGCACTGGCGCTTCTGATCCTGCTTTTCGGCCTTTATTTTGTCATTTTCGGCTCATGGCTCATTCTGCTGGGTGGGTCCTGGTATTACACCCCCTGCGGACTCCTTCTCTGCATTTCCGGCATCTATCTCTTCCGCCAGAGCCCCACAGGAGCATGGAGCTATCTTCTCGCCTGGGCCCTGACAATTCCCTGGACGATCTATGAGGTCGGTTTCAATTTCTGGGGATGGTTGCCGCGCCTCTTCGGGCCCACCCTGCTGGCGGTTGCCGTTGTTGCCTGCCTGCCTCACCTTCTCCGCAACCAGAAGGAACACTACAATGCGTAACCAGTCTTACCTTCTCGGTATCCTTCTGGGTGGCACCATCCTTGGCACCTCGCTCCCGGTCCATGTGGCCCATGCCCAGATTCCTCCCTCGCTGGAAACCCCCGGCCCGGACAATGACAGCGAAGCGCAGACGAGCTCCAGCATCTACCACGACCCTGAGCCGGGTACCCCCCAGCCAACAGGCGTCAATGCCGCCAACCTGCCGGATATTGATGAGCTCCCCATCGACCAGCTCCCCCAGGCCGTCCCTCAGGAGAGTGCCAATCCCAAAGCTGAGGACTGGCCTGCCTATGGGCGTGATGACCAGGCGACACGCTATTCTCCGCTGACACAGATCACGCCGGAAAATGTCAGCAGACTGCAACGGGCGTTCGTCTACCATACCGGCAGCCTCCCTCCCAAAGGGAAGGCCAACAAGTGGGCTGCAGAAACCACGCCGATCAAGGTGGGTGATTCCCTGTATCTCTGCTCCGCCACGAATGACATGATGCGTGTCGATGCCGCTACGGGGCAGGAGAAATGGCACTTCCATGCCCATGAAAGCTACGATGCCATTCCCTATACGGCGGCCTGCAAATCCGTCACCTACTACACGTCATCCACCGCAGCGGATGGGCAGCCCTGCCATAACCGCATCATTGAATCGACACTGGACAACAGGCTGATTGCTGTTGATGCCGAAGATGGCAAGCTCTGCGAGACTTTTGGCCATGGCGGGCAGGTCAATCTCATGCAGGGCATGGGCTGGTCCGTCCCCGGTTTCGTGGCCATGACAACAGCTCCGCCCATCGTCAATGGCGTGATCGTCGTCAATCATGAAGTGCTTGATGGCCAGCGCCGCTGGGCACCATCAGGCGTCATCCGGGGATATGATGCCGAAAGTGGGAAGTTCCTCTGGGCTTGGGATGTCAATAATCCGGACAACCACCACCAGCCGGACAAGGACCATTATTACAGCCGTGGAACACCCAATTCCTGGGCGGCCATGACGGGCGACAATGCCCTGGGGCTGGTCTATGTGCCCACAGGCAACTCTGCGGTTGACTATTACAGCGCCATGCGCAGCGATGCGGAAAACAAGGTGTCATCCGCCGTGGTGGCGCTTGATGTCCGCACGGGTGAACCCCGGTGGGTCTTCCAGACCGTCCACAAGGATGTCTGGGATTACGACATTGGTTCCCAGGCAACGCTGTTCGACTATCATGCCGATGACGGAAGCATCATCCCGGCCCTCATCATGCCTACAAAACGGGGCCAGACCTTCATCCTCGACCGTCGGACAGGCAAGCCGCTGCCAGACTTCCCCGTTGTGGAAAAACCGGCTCCCAGCCCGGGCTTCGTCCAGGGTGATCCACGGGCTCCAACGCAGCCGTGGTCTGTCGGGGTTCCCCGTCTTGGCTTCCCGGAGCTGACAGAAGCCGCCACATGGGGCATCTCACCACTGGACCAGCTGGCCTGCCGCATCAAATTCCGTCGGGCCCATTATGTCGGCGAGTTCACACCGCCTACCATCAAGCAGCCGTGGCTGGAATACCCCGGCTATAATGGGGGCAGTGACTGGGGCAGCATCTCCTATAACCCGCAGACGGGCATCCTGCTGGCCAACTGGAGCAGCCTGCCCATGTATGACCAGCTCGTCAGCCGCAAGAAAGCTGACAAAATGGGGCTGATTCCCATTGATTCACCCCAGTTCAAAGCTGGCGCTGGTGGGGCTGAAGGTAACGGGGCACAGGCGCAGACTCCCTATGGAATTGTCGTCACCCCGTACTGGAACAGCTTCACCCAGATGATGTGCAATGTGCCGCCCTATGGGATGGTCACCGCCATTGACCTCAAAGCGCACAAGGTCCTGTGGCAGAAGCCGCTTGGTTCGGCCCGTGCCAATGGCCCGTGGGGCATCGCCTCGCACCTGCCGCTGACAATCGGTACGCCCAACAATGGCGGTCCTGTCATGACGGCTGGCGGTGTCGCCTTCATCGGAGCATCGACCGATAACCAGATACACGCCATTGACCTCAAGACAGGCAAGACGCTCTGGACTGACGTGCTGCCCGGTGGGGGACAGGCCAACGCCATGACCTATGCCGTCAATGGTCGGCAATATGTCGCCATCATGGCCGGGGGGCATCACTTCATGCGCAGCCCGGTGTCTGATGCGCTGGTTGTCTATGCTCTGCCAGAGGCAGACAGCAAGTAACCCTGGGATCGTGCCGGTTGCATGAAAAAATCATGTAACCGGCATGTCCAGTGTATCAACCTGAGTTCCCTGACCAAATATATGGGTTGATCTTGTCAATCCGTTTTTATCCGAAACGTGTATCCCCATGGCTTCCTGATATTTTCTGGTCAACTGGAGATGGAACTGTGTCTTTTCTCTCTTATCCCAATGAAAAACCCAAAGGCGCAGATATAGCCATCTGGGCATTTGCCCTGCTGATTCTGCTTTTCGGGCTTTATTTCGTCATTTTCGGCTCATGGCTCATTCTGCTGGGTGGGTCCTGGTATTACACCCTCTGCGGACTGCTCCTCTGCCTCTCAGGCATCTATCTTTTCCGCCAGAGCCCTGTGGGTGCCTGGACCTATCTTCTCGCCTGGGCCCTGACAATTCCCTGGACGATCTACGAGGTCGGTTTCAATTTCTGGGGATGGCTGCCGCGCCTCTTCGGGCCCACCTTGCTGGCCATCGTGGTCGCTGCTTTTCTTCCCCGTCTCCTCCGCAACCAGAAAGTCACTCCCGATGCGTAATCAAGTCCGTCTTCTTGGTCTCCTTCTGGGAGGTACCATCCTTGGCACATCACTATCCGCCGTAAAAGCCCAGGAGGCCGCCTCCCCCAGCACGTCTCACGAGACGGCACCTGCGGAGGAAACGGTTTCCACCATCTATCATCCCCCTGCTCCCAACACACCCCAGGCCACAGGCGTCAATGCCGCCAACCTGCCGGATATTGATGAGCTCCCCATCGACCAGCTTCCCCAGGCCGTCCCTCAGGAGAGTGCCAATCCCAAAGCTGAGGACTGGCCTGCCTATGGGCGGGACGACCGGGCCACACGCTATTCCCCGCTGACCCAGATCACACCGGAGAATGTCAGCAGGCTGCAACGGGCGTTCGTCTACCATACCGGAGTCCTGCAACCAAAAGGCAAACTGAATCGACTGGCGCCGGAAACGGCCCCCATCAAGGTGGGGGATTCCCTGTATCTCTGCTCCGCCACGAATGACATGATGCGTGTCGATGCCGCTACGGGGCAGGAGAAATGGCACTTCCATGCCCATGAAAGCTACGATGCCATTCCCTTCACCTCTGCCTGCAAATCCGTCACCTACTACACGTCATCCACCGCAGCGGATGGGCAGACCTGCCATAACCGCATCATTGAGGCCACGCTGGACAACCGGATGATCGCCGTTGATGCCGAAGATGGCAAACCGTGCGAGGCCTTTGGCCATGGCGGGCAGGTCAATCTCATGCAGGGCATGGGCTGGTCCGTGCCCCGTTTTGTTGGGGTGACCAGTCCGGTTCCCATCATCAATGGCGTGATCGTGGTCAATCATGAAGTGCTGGACGGTCAGCGCCGCTGGGCACCATCAGGCGTCATCCGGGGATATGATGCCGAAAGTGGGAAGTTCCTCTGGGCTTGGGATGTCAATAATCCGGACAACCACCACCAGCCGGACAAGGACCATTATTACAGCCGTGGAACACCCAATTCCTGGACGGCCATGACGGGCGACAATGCCCTGGGGCTGGTCTATGTCCCCATGGGCAATTCCTCGGCTGACTATTACAGCGCCATGCGCAGCGATGCGGAAAACAAGGTGTCATCCGCCGTGGTGGCGCTTGATGTCCGCACGGGCGAACCCCGGTGGGTCTTCCAGACCGTCCACAAGGATGTCTGGGATTACGACATTGGTTCCCAGGCAACGCTGTTCGACTATCATGCCGATGACGGAAGCATCATCCCGGCCCTCATCATGCCTACAAAACGGGGCCAGACCTTCATCCTCGACCGTCGGACAGGCAAGCCGCTGCCAGACTTCCCTGTCGTGGAAAAACCGGCCCCCGCCGGTGTCATGAAGGATGATCCCCGTACGCCGACGCAGCCATGGTCTGTCGGGGTTCCCCGCCTCGGTTTTCCAGACCTGAAGGAATCGGACATGTGGGGCGTCTCGCCGCTAGACCAGCTGGCCTGCCGCATCAAGTTCCGTCGGGCCAGTTATGTTGGCGAGTTCACACCCCCTTCCCTCAAAAAGCCATGGATTGAATCCCCCGGCTATAATGGGGGCAGTGACTGGGGCAGCATCTCCTATAACCCGCAGACGGGCATCATGCTGGCCAACTGGAACAATGTTCCCATGTACAACCAGCTTGTGAACCGCAAAACGGCGGACCAGCTGCGACTGATCCCTGTGGATGTTCCCGAATACACGCCACGCCATGGCATGACAGCCGGCAATGCCGCCCAGGCTGAGACGCCGTATGGCACTCTGGTTGGTCCCTTCTGGAACGAATTCACGAGGGTAATGTGCAACGCACCTCCCTACGGCATGCTCACCGCCATTGATCTCAAGGCACACAAGGTTCTGTGGCAGCGGCCCTTCGGCTCGGCCCGTGCCAATGGTCCATGGGGGCTGCCGACAGGTCTGCCCATCGAAATCGGCACGCCAAACAATGGCGGGTCTGTCATGACGGCTGGCGGTGTGGCCTTCATCGGGGCGTCAACCGACAACCAGATCCACGCCGTCGACCTCAAGACAGGCAAGACACTCTGGACGGACGTGCTGCCCGGTGGAGGACAGGCCAACGCCATGACCTATGCCGTCAATGGTCGGCAATATGTCGCCATCATGGCCGGGGGGCACCACCTCATGGGGACACCTGTTTCCGATCAGCTGGTTGTCTATACCCTGCCAGAGCAGGCAACAAAATGATCTGCTCCCTCTGGCTGTCTGCTTCTCCGGGCAGCCAGAGGGCCTGAGAGATTTAATCAAAACTGAAAATATCAAAAAAGCGGAGAGCCATCCGGCACCCCGCTTCATCATGTGTCTCTGGCCCAAAGAGCGAAGGACAGCATCAGGCCATGTTGTGGCTTCAATGTGGCCTGGTTGGAGGGCAGTTACAGCCACGCGTAGGCGCAGCCGAACGCCGGACGATGTGATGATCTATCCACTCCGAGACGAGCAGCCGGGCTTCTGGCAGGGACGATTCTGGATGATGGATGCGATACAGGGTTGTGCAGGCAGCAAAAATACTCATCTCGCTTTGCCCCATATCATGCAGCTCCTGATAAGCTGTAATTACGGCGCGTTCGCATTTGCGACCAATGTGCCCGGTGTCGATTTTCATATCCCATAACCCCTACAATACCCTGTTTTCCCCAGGAAAAACCTCCATCAGGAAAGGCGGGCCACTACCATCAGCCCTACCAATAACAGAATAAAGCGTCACCAATAAGAGAATGGGCAAAAAAGACATCTTTGCCCTACCCCTCCTTCCTTCTAACGGGTAGATGTCTCCAAAGGAACCATTTTTCGAGATTACGGAGAGAATAATGCCTGCATCTGGCACAGCATCAAATCTGGGCATCCGCCCCACACAGTGGGACCGTGATGCTGCGCTGACAACGGCGCGCATTCTTCTGGAAATCAAAGCCATCAACTTCCGGCCCAGCGAGCCTTACACGCTGACATCCGGCTGGAAATCCCCCGTCTATATCGACTGCCGCAAGATCATCTTCTTCCCCCGCGCCCGCAAGAAACTGATGGAACTGGCCGTTGAAAAAATTGGCCGCCACATCGGCTATGAAAGCATTGATGCTGTCGTGGGCGGTGAGACGGCAGGTATTCCCTTCTCCGCTTGGATTGCTGACCGGCTGATGACACCAATGGCCTATGTGCGCAAGAAGCCTAAAGGCTTTGGCCGCAATGCACAGATTGAAGGTGACGTGCCAGAGGGCATGCGCACCCTGCTGGTAGAGGACCTGACAACAGACGGCGCCTCCAAGATCCGTTTTGCCAATGCCCTGCGTGAAGCAGGTGCCATCGTGGATCACACCTTTGTCGTCTTCTTCTACGGCGTCTTCCCCGGCGCCCAGAAAACCCTTCAGGACATGGGCATCAGCCTGCATGCACTCTGCACCTGGTGGGATGTACTGGAAGCCTGCGCCGATGGTCAGTATTTCTCTGCCGAAGACAGCGCAGAAGTTCGCCGCTTCCTTGAGGACCCATGCAGCTGGTCCAAAGCCCATGGCGGTGTCGGCAGCGCAGAAGAAGCTCTTGCCTTCAAACGGGGCTGACCGTTTCACACCCAGCCTGAAAAGGACGATGAAAGGAGGGCAACCTTTCTCTCCTTTTCAGGCCCCACCATCACGTCTCAGCGGATACGCCCATGCCTGCACCATCCTCTCCCCGCATTCTGGTCTTTGATTCAGGCATCGGCGGGCTGGGTGTTGTTCAGGCGCTGCGCAGTCTGGCCCCTTCCCTGACAATAGACTACCTCGCCGATACGGCCCTGTTTCCCTATGGGGAACAGCCGGATGATATCCTGCGGGAGCGCATTGCCGACCTCGTCTGCAAGGCTTGCGATACACTGGAACCGGCTCTGGCCATCATTGCCTGCAACACGGCCAGCACCCTGGCACTGCCCATATTACGGGAGCGGCTCGATCTGCCTGTCGTAGGCTGTGTCCCGCCCATCCGCTGGGCCGGACGGGTCTCTGCCAACCGCACCATCGGTCTGCTGGCTACAAGCGCCACGGCACGACGCCCCTATCTCAAACAGCTTCATGACGAATTTGCTGCCGATTGCCGACTGCTCATACATGGCTCCCGCCATCTGGCCAATCTGGCCGAGCGGGCTTTTCGGGGCGAGCAGCTGGATCCGGCTGAAGTGCAGCAGGAACTCGCATGCCTCTTTCAGCAGCCCGGTGGAAATGACATTGACGCTGTTGGGCTGGGCTGCACGCACTATACGTTTCTGCTACCCTACTTCCAGCGCCTCGGCCCTGCGGGCATCATGTGGCTGGACCCCGCCCCCGCCGTCGCCCAGCAGGCCCTCCGGCGGTTATGTGATGTAACGGAAGCCTCGCTTCCCGCCAGCCCGTCCAGCCCAGCGGACCGCTTCTTCCTGACAGCTCATCCACAGAACGGAGAGGAGCTTGCCAGAAACATCGCCTGGCTGGGATTCGCCAATGGCTGGGACGTTTTTTCTTAACGGGCCCGCTCGACCGTATAAAGCACCGTCTCACGCAACAGATTTTTCAACCCGCTCTCCGGGAAACAGGACAACGCCTCCACGGCCTGCGCCGCATAATCCCGGGCCTTTTCAATCGTCTTACGGATGGCATCCCTCCGGGCAATGATCTCCAGAGCATGAGGCAGATCAGCCTCTGTCTGCTCATTATCCTCGATCACACGTTTCCAGAACTGACGTTCTTCCTCCGTACCCTGCTCATAAGCAGCCAGCACCGGGAGCGTGATCTTCCCTTCACGGAAATCATCCCCGACCGTCTTCCCCAGCACCTGCTGATCCGCTGCATAATCCAGCGCATCATCCACAAGCTGGAAGGCCATACCCAGGCTGGTTCCGTACTGCTCCAGCGCCAGCTCAGCCTCACGACCATGCCCGGCCACGACGGCGCCTACCCGACAGGCCGCCGCAAACAGGGCCGCCGTCTTGCCATGGATGACCTCCAGATAACGCTCTATCGGGGTAGAAAGATCATTCTGGGTGGACATCTGGAGAACTTCACCTTCAGCAATCGTTGCCGAAGCAGCTGAAAGAATGGCCATGACCTCCAGCGATCCATCCGCCGTCATGAGCTGAAACGAGCGGGCAAACAGGAAGTCCCCCACCAGCACGGAAGCCTTGTTGCCAAAAAGGGCATTGGCAGAGGCCATGCCACGCCGCAGCGTGCTTTCATCCACCACATCATCATGCAGCAGCGTTGCTGTATGGATGAACTCTACACAGGCCGCCAGGCCGATATGGCGTGTTTCCCCCTCCTTCTCCCCATAACCACAAAGACGGGCAGAAGCGAGCGTCAGCAATGGACGCAGCCTCTTTCCACCAGCCGCCACGAGATGCGCTCCCAGCTGGGGAATCAACGGAACAGAGCTCTGCATCCTGTCAATGATGGCCTGATTGCAGGCTGTCATGTCATCGGCCAGATAGGCGGAAAGGGCCTTCAGGGCGTCTTCCCCTTTGACCTCTCTACCCGCAGCCTCACCGCCAGATACAGTGTTGGGCTCTGATGAGGAAGAAACCAAAACGCACAACTCCAGTTCTCCCTGCTCCAGCACGCTGGAGCAGACAGTCTCGGGCGGCTGCCTTTCCTCCGGGATACGTCTTCTCAGAACGTATGGCCGGGCAGAACGCAGCCCATACCCCTATTAGAAAATACTTCCGTCCATATGAGCAGCAAAGCAGGCCCGGTCAAGACAGCCCTATCATAAACCATTCAGATAACGGGTAATTTCCCTGCTTTCCTCTCAGGAGAACACACCACTTTCGAAGGCATCTTCCCACGTACCCTGCGTGGAAGCACGGGAATATTCAGTCGCACGATTCTCGAAGAAATTCGTATGTTCCACCGCATTGAGCATGTCATCCACCCATGGCAGCGGATTTTCCTCGATGCCATAGATCGGGTCCAGACCAAGCTGGATCAGCCGGCGATCAGCAATGAAGCGGATGTAGCGCTCCACCTGCCCGGCAGACAGGCCCTCCACAGGCCCCATTTCGAAGGCCAGTTCGATGAAGGCATCCTCGTGGGCGACTGTCTGACGGCAGATTTCCACCAGTTCAGCCCGGAATTCTTCCGTCCAGAGTTCCGGATTTTCCCGAATGAAGGTGCGGAAAAGCCGGATCATGGAGAGGCAGTGCAGCGTTTCATCACGCACGGACCATGAAACGATCTGTCCCATCCCCTTCAGCTTGTTGAAGCGGGGGAAATTCAGCAGGATGGCAAAAGACGCAAACAGCTGGAGACCCTCCATGAAGGCTCCGAAGGCTGCCATCGTCTTGGCAACATCCCGCTTGCTGTTGATGTTGAAGGACTGCATGAAATCATACTTGTCCTTCATTTCCTTGTATTTCAGAAAGGCGGAATACTCCGTCTCCGGCATCCCGATCGTATCCAGCAGGTGGGAATAGGCCGCAATATGGATGGTCTCGATGTTCGAGAAACAGGAGAGCATCATCAGGACTTCGGTCGGCTTGAAGACCTGACTGTAATACTTCATGTAGGCGGAGTTCACTTCCACGTCCGCCTGCGTGAAAAAGCGGAAAATCTGCGTGACGAGATTCTGCTCGGCCTCTGAAAGTTTACGGTGCCAGTCCTTCACATCCTCGGCCAGCGGAACTTCCTCCGGCAGCCAGTGCAGACGCTGCTGGGTCAACCAGGCATCATAGGCCCAAGGGTAGCGGAATGGCTTGTAAACCGGGTTTTCAACCAGAAGATTGGCCTGCTCGGCCGCTTCCGGGGCCGGCGGCAATGGAGTGCCATCTGTCATCTCGCGAAACCTTTTTCCCTTGAGACACAGCCCTTCCAGGCTGAATCCCTCCAATATCCAGAGATGAGGCCATGCCGGGCAGGCCCCACCTCACACCCTCCGCCTTACTGGCAGGAGAGACATTCCTCATAACTCCCGGCACCACTCTCCGCATGGCGTGGCGTAGCCTGCGGAAGATGATCGTCATCCCCCTCCATGATGTCACGCTTCACGGCAACATTGGACACCGTATCGGCCCTCTGGATGGAAAGGGAGCGGCAATAATACAGCGATTTGACGCCCTTCTTCCATGCCTCGTAATGGATGCGGACAAGGTCACGCTTGTGCACATCCGCCGGCAGGAACAGATTGACCGACTGCGACTGGCAGATGAACGGAGCACGGTCGGCAGCATGCTCAATCACCCAGCGCTGGTCAATCTCGAAGGCTGTTCTGAAAACATCCTTCTCATCCTGTGTCAGGAAATCGAGATGCTGTACGGACCCCTTGCTCAATGTGATGGAAGACCAGACCTCATCCGTATCCCGCCCATACTTCTGGAGCAGCTTCGCCAGATGGCGGTTCCGCACCGTGAAGGAGCCGGACAGTGTCTTCTGGAGAAACACGTTGGCACTGATGGGATCAATCCCCGGGCTGGCATTGCCCGCAATGATGGAAATGGACGCTGTCGGCGCCACGGCCATCCTGTTGGAGAACCGTTCCTGAAAACCATATTCTTCAGCATCCGGACACGGGCCCCGTGTCTTTGCCAGCTCGCGGGATGCCTCAGCCGTCTGCTTCGAGATATGCTCAAAGAACTTCTTGTTCCACACCTTCGCCATGACACTACCAAAGGGCACCATCCTGGACTGAAGGAAGGAATGGAAACCCATCACACCCAACCCGACCGACCGCTCCCGCATGGCGGCATAACGGGCATGGGCCATGTCGTCCGGCGCATTGTCGATGAAGTCCTGCAACACATTGTCGAGGAACAGCATCACATCCTTGATGAAGTGCGGGTCATCTTTCCATTCATCCCAATATTCCAGATTCAGGGATGAAAGACAGCAGACAGCCGTACGGGTCTTGCCATGATGGTCAATCCCCGTCGGCAGGGTGATCTCGGCACAGAGGTTGGAGGTCTTCACCTCCAGCCCTGCCAGCCTGTGATGTTCCGGCCGGGCACGGTTCACCGTGTCCGAAAACACGATGTAGGGCTCGCCCTGTTCCATGCGTGCTGTCAGAAGGCGTATCCACAGGCCACGGGCCGACACCTTGCGAATGACGCTATGATCCTTGGGGGAAACGAGTGGCCATTCCTCATCACCCGCCACGGCCCGCATGAAATCGTCCGTCAGCAGCACACCATGATGCAGATTGAGGGCCTTGCGGTTGGGATCACCACCAGTGGGACGGCGCATCTCGATGAATTCTTCAATCTCGGGATGCCAGATAGGCAGATAAACTGCAGCGGAACCACGCCGCAGGCTGCCCTGGCTGATGGCGAGCGTCAGGCTGTCCATCACCCGAATAAAGGGAATCACACCGGATGTTTTACCATTCCGGCCGATATTCTCCCCGATAGACCGCAGATTGCCCCAATAGGAACCAATCCCCCCTCCTTTGGCAGCCAGCCAGACATTCTCATTCCAGAGCCCGACAATCCCCTCGAGACTGTCCTCCGATTCATTGAGAAAACAGGAAATCGGAAGACCACGATTCGTCCCGCCGTTGGAAAGAACAGGTGTGGCTGGCATGAACCAGTGCTGGGACATGTAATCGTAAATACGCTGTGCATGCCCCTCATCAGCTCCATACCGGGATGCCACGCGCGCAAACAGCCCCTGATATGTCTCACCTTCCAGCAGGTAGCGGTCATCCAGAGTGGCACGACCGAAGTCTGTCAGGCGCTCGTCACGTTCCGGCGTCGTCCGCACAGGCGGATGCCCCGGCAGCTGAACAACATTGGGGAAGAGCTCGGGTTCTTCTGTCCCACCCAACGGGTGAGCGAACGTCTGCGCATCATGCATGGTCATGAATCGAGCCCCTCATTTCGGCATCATTTTCGGCTTAAACAGTCCTCCCATCTCCCATGGATGAAGGGCATATTTCAAGGCTTGTTTTTCGTCAGGTTTTATGCATTTTCGCATATATAGGGTTAACCCGTTCACAATGAACACTATATATTGTAACGAGCTCTCACCCTTCCTGCTGAATAACAACAGTTTTCAGAGCCACCCACATTGGGCATGGTTACGCAGCAACTGGTCCGCCAGGATGCAGGCCATCATGGCCTCGGCCACCGGTACGGCCCGGATGCCGATGCAGGGGTCATGCCGCCCCTTTGTCCGGACATCCACCGCCTCACCATCCCGCGTGATGCTCGGTACGGGCAGCAATATGGAGCTGGTTGGTTTGATCGCCATGCGGGCCACGATAGGCTGCCCCGTGGAGATACCCCCCAGAATACCCCCGGCGTGATTGCTGAGAAATACAGGCTCCATCGGATTATCGGAGGGACGGATGGGATCCGCATTTTCCTCGCCATGGAGGGCGGCAACCCCCATGCCATCACCAATCTCGACCGCTTTCACACCATTGATACCCATGAGGCCGCCAGCCAGTTCGGAGTCCAGCTTGCCATAAACAGGCGCCCCCAGCCCGGCAGGAACGCCTTCCGCCACGACCTCCAGCGTCGCACCGATGGAGGATCCGGACTTTCTCACCTCTTCCAGCTGCTCGCTCCACGCCGGAACGATTCCCGCATCTGGAGAGAAGAACGGATTCCGTTCCACCTCATCCCAATCCCAGCGTTCCCTGTCCACGGACTGCCCACCAATACCCGTAAGGGCACCACGGATGAGCAGCTGCGGCCCGACAAGCTCCCGCAGGATGACCCGTGCCACGGCTCCCGCTGCGACACGCATGGCCGTCTCCCGTGCGGAAGACCGCCCGCCACCACGATAGTCACGGATGCCGTACTTCAGATCATAGGCAATATCTGCATGGCCAGGCCGATACTGCCGGGCAATCTCCCCATAATCCCGGGACCGCTGATCCGTATTCTCAATCATCAGGGAAATGGGGGTGCCCGTCGTCTGCCCCTCAAACACCCCGGAGAGAATCCGCACCTCATCCGGTTCACGCCGCTGCGTCGTATAACGGGACTGACCCGGCCGCCTCTTCTCCAGCCAGGGCTGAATGTCATCCTCCGACAGTTTCAGGCGTGGCGGACAGCCATCAATCACGCAGCCAATCGCTGGACCGTGGCTCTCTCCCCATGTCGTAACACGTAGCAGACGCCCAAAACTGTTTTCAGACATTATTCTTATTCCCCAGAGGAGAGGCTCATGTCGGGAGCTTCCGGGTTCTTCATGCCAATGATGTTGTAACCGCAATCCACGTGATGCACCTCACCCGTCACACCGCTGGAAAGATCTGACAGCAGATACAGGCCGGAACCACCGACATCCTTCAGGGACACATTGCGCTCCATCGGAGCATTGACCTGATTCCAGCGCAGGATGTAGCGGAAGTCCCCGATGCCATTGGCTGCCAGTGTCATGATCGGTCCGGCAGAAATGCCGTTCACACGGATATCATCACGACCCAGATCCACCGCCATGTAACGGACGGAGGCTTCAAGTGCTGCCTTGGCAACACCCATCACATTATAATGCGGCATGACACGCTCTGCCCCCAGATAGGTCAGGGTCAGCAGGGAGCCACCGGCATTCATCATGGCCGCAGCCCGACGGGCCACTGCCGTGAAAGAGAAGCAGGAAATATCCAGCGCCTGGAGGAAAGCCTCACGGGGGGTATCCACATAGCGCCCGCGCAGATACTGCTTGTCAGCCCAGCCAATGGCATGAACGACAAAGTCGATCTTGCCCCAGGCCTTCTCGACCTCATCGAACGTGGCATTGATGGCAGCGTCATCACTCACATCACAGGGCAGGACCATGGTGGACCCCACACTTTCTGCCAGCGGACGTACACGCTTGCCCAGAGCCTCACCCTGATAGGTGAAGGCGATTTCAGCCCCCTGGTCCGCACAGGCCTTGGCAATGGCCCAGGCAATGGAGTTCTTGTTTGCCACACCCATGACAACACCACGCTTGCCAGCCATGAGTGTTCCCTTGGCTGTTTCCTGCTGCGTGTGCGCTTCCGTTTCTGACATGGTCAGCCCCCTTGAGGATAATCCTGGATATATAATAAGTGGGTCATCTCGTCGCACAAGGCTGGCCACTCGGCAAGGCCCTCCCGTCACGAGGAAAACGTTTTTACGCTTCCCTCTGCGTTGTGCTGGGGAGATGATGCGAAAATGCACCACCCGTGCCGCATGGAACACGCAATGGGCCGTTACCCTTCCTTCACGCCTCTGGCCGCCCCCCTTCTCACAATATGGTCGCTGATCGGCCATGCCGCCATGCCATGGCTCCGCCGTCATGCCCGCAAAAGGCTGCAGCAGGGCAGGGAAAACAGAACCCGCCTGCCGGAACGTTTCGCCCGGGCAGGAATGCCCCGCCCCTCCCATGACGGACCGCTCCTTTGGGTTCATGCTGCCAGTGTGGGAGAAAGCCGGTGCATCCTGCCTGTTGTCAGTCAGCTTCTGGCAGACAGCCCCAAGCTGACCATCCTCATGACAACAGCCACCCTGACCGGTGGAGAAACGGTCGCCGCCCATCCGGCCAGTCACACGGGGCGGCTGATCCATCAGCTCATCCCCTATGATGCCCCGCATCTCCTTGAGCGTTTCATGGCATACTGGCAACCGATCGGGCTGGTTCTTACGGAAAGTGAACTCTGGCCGGGCCTGCTCTGCCTGAGCCGACAAAAAAAACTGCCTGTCATGCTGCTCAATGCACGTCTCTCGCCCCGTTCTGCCGCACGCTGGCGGTGGGCATCACCCCTGCTGCGCCACCTCCTGGAAGCCTGCCACTGGATCATGCCCCGAAGCATGGATGATGCGCAGGCTTTTGCCCGATTCGGAATCGGGCCACTCCTGCCCCCGGCGGATCTGAAAGAAGATTCGCCCCCTCTGCCCTTTGATGCATCCGAGGCTGTCACCCTGCGCAGGCAACTTGGGGAACGCTCCATTTTTGTGGCGGCTTCCACGCATCCGGGCGAAGAAGAGATCATCATTGCAGCCGCCCGGCAGGCCAAAAAAGAACGCCCTGACCTGCTCACCGTCATCATCCCCCGTCATCCTGAAAGAGGCAAAGAACTGGCCCAGACCCATCAGGCTCCCTGCCGTTCCAAGGGACAGGTTCCTGGAGGTGGGGATGATGTATGGATCATCGACACGCTGGGAGAAGTCGGCCTCTTCTTTCAGCTTGCCGAGCGGGTCTTCATCGGCAATTCCCTTGTCCCACCCGGAGGAGGCCACAACCCTCTGGAATCCCTCCATTTCCGCCGCCCTACGGCCATCGGTCCATACATGCAGAACTGGACAGCACTCTGCGCCCGTCATGCAGGCTCACTCCATCCTGTTGAGCATCAGGAGGCACTCGCACGCTGGCTGAAAGCCCGCCATCTTCCCAGCCCCAGGCCCCCTCAGCAGAATCAGGCAGGCAGGCAGGCAATTCGCCTTATTAAGGACACAATTTTGACTAAAAAGTCATTTTGATGAAATTGACGGCCCCTTCTTTCTGGCAGACCCCTGCCCCGACCATGCTTTCCAATCTTCTTTTGCCTTTCAGTAAAGTGACGGGGTTCGTCGCCAGGCAACGTCAGACCCAGCCTTCACTCAGGCTGCCCGTTCCTGTTCTATGCTGTGGAAACATCACCGTAGGCGGAACTGGCAAAACGCCCATGAGCCTCCATCTGCTCCAAAAGCTGATCCAGAGAGGACGGACTCCCCATGCCCTAACCCGTGGTCACGGTGGCCGGTCCAAAAAGACAGGACTGATCTCCCCCACACTGGACAGGGCCGTTGATGTCGGCGATGAAACCATCCTGCTGGCCCGCCTTGCCCCCACATGGCGAGGACCGGACCGCAGAGCCAATGCCCTGCGGGCCATCGAAGCAGGGGCAGACTGCCTGGTCATGGATGACGGTCTACAGGACCCTTCCCTCCACAAAGACCTCTCCCTGCTGGTCATTGACGGTCCGGCGGGGCTGGGCAACCAGCGCCTGCTTCCTGCCGGGCCATTGCGGGAATCACTTCCTGATCTCCTGCCCCGGCTACACGCCACTGTCATCCTCGGTGACGACCGCCAGCATATCGCCGGGCAGCTGCCTCCGTCCCTTCCTGTCCTGAAAGGAACCCTCTCCCCTGGCACCGCCATCCAGAAGCTGCGGGGCTATCAGCTCATTGCCTTTGCCGGGATCGGTCGCCCCCAGAAATTCTTCTCCACCCTTCAGGATGCAGGCCTTACCCTGTTGCGGACTCTCACATTCCCTGACCATCACATCTACTCGGCCCGTGAACTGAAGAAACTGGCCCAGCTGGCCCATATGCCAGAGACCGTTCTGGTCACGACGGAAAAAGATTTTGTAAAACTGCCCCCACTCTTCCAGAATTTCGTGGTTAGCCTTGATGTTGAACCCCGATGGAGCAACCCTAGGCTGATGGATGAACTTCTTGACCACTTTCTGGCAGAGTAACTGCCCCTCTCATGTCCCGGCCCCGCACCCATGAAACATTATCTTGAGGCATGGGGCCTGAAGGGGCTTCTCTGGTTTGCCAGCAAGCTGCCTGCGGGTCTGTCTTCCCGTTTGGGAGGAACCGTGGCGGCTCTTGTCGGGCCGTGCCTTCCCTCATCCCGCATTGCCGACATCAACCTGCACCGTGCCTTTCCCACGATGGACCGAAAGACACGCCGGAGGCTCGTCAGAGGCTGCTGGTGGAACATTGGCAGCACATTGGGAGAACTCCCCCACCTTCCTGACCTGCCGGAAGGGGCTGCTACAGGTCCCGGCTGGCGTGTCCTGAATGATGAACTCCTGCACCAGGCCCGCAAAAGCGGGCGCCCTGTCATTTTCTTTTCAGGCCATCTCGGCAACTGGGAACTCATGCCCCTGATTGTTGCCCGTTATGACATGGCTTTTTCCCCTTTCTACCGTGCCCCCAACAACCCTCTGGTTGACCAGCTGCTCTGTCGGCTGCGACGCCACATTGTCGGCACACCCGTTTCATTCTTCCCAAAAGGGAAGCAGGGAGCACGGGATGCTGTCCGCCATCTCGCCAGAGGTGGATATCTTGGCGTGCTGGGGGACCAGAAAATGAACGATGGGATTGAGGTTTCCTTCTTCGGCCATCCTACCATGACAGCCCCGGCTGCTGCGGCCCTGGCCCTCAGATTCAATGCTCTGATCATTACAGGGCATGTCTGGCGGGAAGGCCCGGCCCGTCTGGTTCTGGAGGTGGGGTCCTGCCTTGACCCGAAAGATCATGCCAGCACAGCCCGTTCCCGCCATGACATGATTCGTCACCTGACCCAGCTCCTGAATGATGAGCTGGAACAATGGATTACGAAACGCCCGGAAAACTGGCTCTGGTTGCATCGGCGATGGGCAAAATCCTGTTACCGGAATAAGAAAAAGTAAATTTTACCTAGCCATGCGTCCGAAACATGGTAGGATTGCAAAATGAGAACAAGATCATAGCAGCCAAGCCTTCCTGTTCAGTTTTCAGATAGCGCGCTTCGGCACCATGGGTTGTTCTGATTGTGATGCAGCAGGGGTTTCCCTGTTCCCATGAAGGAGATGCTGACATGGCTCAGAAAGCATTCCGCGTGGCAGAACACGCCACGGCCCCCTCCTCCAGCGCCCGGGAACATGCGGGCGGTGTTGTCGTCCCGTTCCGCCAGAAGCTCCTTTCCCATCATCGCCACTACCTGGCCACATGGCTCATTGCCAGCGAGAAAATGGGCATTCTTGATGCCTCCATTGAATCATCTCCGGACCAGCAGACAGCCGATCCCAGCCTGGTGGTCATCTGGGTTCGGGAAAATGCCGACCCTGCCTACCTCATCAGCCTGCGTGGTCCCTACTGGGTTCTCACGGACTGCCTGAGAGACAACGAGCTTGGCCGTTACCGGACCTTCTCCGAAGCACTTCATACCATCCGTCCCGTTCTGCCCCTGCATGCATCAGCCTGACATGACGTCCTGCTGAAGCGATTTTTCGTTCTACAGAAAAAGCCCGTCTGACATGCAGACGGGCTTTTTCCCATGGAAGCAGGCAAAAAGCCAAAACCTGTCAGGGTGTTGAGGACGTGCCGCTCCCAGCACCCGCATGACGGGATGGCGACCAGACCGCCACATCAGGAGCGGCCGGTTTCTTCCCAGCCTGAGCCTGTGCCGGTACTGCTCCAGCTGTCTGCTTTGCAGGTGACCATACGGCCATATCAGCCGATGCCGAGGCAGTCCCCCGCCCCGGCACGGCCGGCCCTACGGAAAGAGATGATGGCGATGTCAGATCACGGGAGGCTGGGACGATCAGCTGGCTGCCCCCACCCGGAGCAATCTGATAGATGCCCAGCGCCCGAATCATCCGGCCATCCGGACGCAGATGGAAGAGACCATTCACGCCCAGATAGCCTTCACGCTGGGTCAGTGTTGCCACATTCAGCTTGTTCTGGCGGATCAGGGCGCCAGCCAGGGCGGCCGCATCGTAGGCAAAATCTGCGACAGGAGAAGGCTTCTGCTGATAGGCATTCTGATAACTCTGCACATAGCCACTGCGCTGTTTCTCATCAAACGCCACATACCAGGCACCGCGCAGGTCCCCCAGTTTGGCGTCAAAGGAACGCCAGAGCATCGGACCAAGAATACGAACCTGAGGAACCAGAAGCTGGTTGTTTTTCAGCGCATCGATCACACGGGCCAGATCCAGCCCGGTATCACCCAGAAGCAGGGCATCAAATGGCGGCGGGCTGACCTCCGAAGGGGTCGAAGCGGTCTGATCCTTCTGGGCTGGCCGGGAGGAAGAAACCGTCATTTCATCACCCTCATTCAGAGGGTCAATGGCAGAAGGTCCGCTCTCCGCCGTGGCCGCCCCCTGTGCAGTACCGGCAGATGCAACCGGCCGACGGCTCAGCTGCGCCATTTTCTGCGTGATGTCATTGATGTCACTACTGTGGAAAGTAATCTGCGGGACATCCAGCCCAGCCTCCTGACAGGCCAGGGTCAGCCCTTCCCCCATGGCGTGCCCCAGCGCCGTATCTGGCAGAAACGCAGCAAAACGCTTCCGTCCTTCTACCCGGGCAGCGTCAACAAGACGACGAACCTGCTGCTCTGGCGTCAGTCCCATGACCCAGACACCCGGTCTGGCCTGAGCCACATCACTGGTGAAAGCCAACTCCGGCACATTCGCTGGCTGCAGGACAGAGGACACGGCCTGCGTATCACCTGCCGTAAGCGGCCCCAGAACAATACTGTCTCCGGCCTCCAGAGCCTGCTGGGCGGCATGGGCAGGCCCTGCTGGCTGGGCACTGTCAAATACATCCATGGGAGGAGGCTGGTTGTCCGGCAGAGCCAGCCGGGCCGCATCCCTCAGGCGCAGGCCGATGGCAGCATGAGGGCCACTCAACGGTACGATCAGCCCGACACGGGCCGGTTTTTCCACTGGCTGCGGAGCGGCTGCCACCGGGGCCAGTTTCCTTTCATGACCATCTTCCCCGGAGCAGGCTCCCAGAAACATGAAAATACCAACGGCCAATGCTGCCTGGCCGTTTCCTCTCTTGCCGCGCCCCTGCCCACCACGGCTATAAAGGCCAGAGCGGCTCATTGAGGATAACGATGTCTGAGAAACCATATACTCCCCCCGATCACGGAACATTTCCTTCTTCTACCGGGCAGCTCGTGCTGGTGGCAACGCCTGTCGGCAACCTCGCCGACATAAGCCAGCGTGCCCTTGATGCTTTAAGGACCGCTGATGCCATCCTGTGTGAAGATACCCGCGTTACCACAAAACTGCTGCGGCATTATGGCATAAGCAACCAGCTCTTCCCTCTCCACGACCATAATGAACAGGACCGCATCCCCGCCCTCATTGAGCGCCTCCAGCAGGGAGAATGTCTGGCCCTGGTCTCTGATGCCGGTACACCCATTGTTTCGGACCCTGGATACCGCCTCGTCCGGGCCGCACAGGCAGAAAATATCGCCATCACGTCCCTGCCCGGTGCCAATGCTGCCGTCACGGCTCTGACACTCTCCGGCCTGCCTCCCATTCCCTTCATGTTTCTGGGCTTTCCTCCCCGGGGAGAGGCCCGCCGACACAGCTTTACCGCCCTGCGTGCTGCCGAACAGGCTGGTCTGGCTGCCACGCTCATCTGGTATGAATCACCGCACCGACTTCTGGAAACACTGAAAACACAGCAGCAGGTATTCGGCTCAGACCGCCCTGCGGCCGTAGGGCGTGAACTGACAAAACATTTTGAAGAAATGGTCCGGGGCAGTCTTGCCGAACTCATTGCCCATTTTGAAGAAACAGCCCCACGGGGAGAGATCACCCTGCTTCTTGGTCCACCAGCCGCAGACGATACAGGAGCACAGGAGCTCGACCAGGCCTTGCAGGATGCCCTGAAAACCCACTCCGTCAAGGATGCCGCAGCGCTGATAGCAGGGATCGTCAACCTGCCCAAGCGCACCGTCTATAACCGGGCACTTGAGCTGGCCAGACAGAAAAAGGGCGGTTAGTCCTCATCCTTTGGCAGGACAAAACTTGAAGCCGGAACGCTGATGCCGGTCTGCACGCTGGAAAAATGCACGACCGTCCTGTGCCCTTGGGCATCCAACACTGTCCAGCCCTTCAGACTGAGCGGACGGGTGGAGAAAAAGAGCGTCATCTCGCCTTCACCCGGATTTTCCGTCCGTGTCACCCGCAACTGGATCTCGCTATTCTGCTGTTCGTACCCCAGAATGGATACATCCCCCGAGAAACGGGGATCCGGCCGCAGAAGAAGACCCAATGGCGTATGATCCAGAGGGATTGTCGTGATCTGACCGATGCTGCGATCCTGAAACACGACCTTGCCTTCATTGGCCACAAGCAGAAGCGGGCTGGGAGGATCGTAAGAAAACCGCATCTTTCCCGGCCGCTCCAGCAGAACTGTCCCGGTGGATGCCCCGTCATGCTCGGTTACCTGCTCAAACCGGGCCTGAAATGTCTTCGTCGCCGCAAGGCTGGACTCAATTCTGTGAACCCATCCCTGCTGGGCCTGGGTCAGGGGAACGCCTGCCGCCAGTGCCGGATTCCCCAGCAGACCCATCCCCCCCACAGCAAAAGCCACGCCGCAGGCCATGACAAGACGCCGCACCACCATCACCACGATTCCTTTCCTCACAAGGAAATATCCGCTTCCCGGAAAATGTGCCGGACATCACCCTGCCAGACATCATGGTACCGCTCCAGCCACCGCTCCGCCTGTGTTTTGGCACCATCAGCAATCTCATAGAGCGGAGCAAGATAATACTCCTCCCCATGGCCCCGTTTCTGAAGTCCCTGCTCGGCCAGTGTCAGAATACGCTTTGCCAGATGACGCAGCCCGCCCGGGAAAGGAGCATCCATGGCCTGTTCGACAACAAGCTCCGCCAGAGACTGATAATGCAGCCAAGACTGCTCCTTCACCACCCGTTCGGCTTCAGCCAGCACATCTTCGTCATATAGCAGCCCCACCCAGAACGCAGACTGGGCCACCATCATGTCTGGCCGTCCAGCATCGGCACCACGCATCTCAAGAAACTGCTTGAGCCGGACATCAGGGAACAGTGTCGTCAGATGGTCTTCAAAATCCCCGACCGTTGGGCGCAGGCCTGCCAACGGCTCCTGCTCGACACCATCGAGCCATTTACGGAACGAACAGCCTGCGGCATCAATATTCCGCCCTTCACGATTGACGAAATACATAGGGACATCCAGCGCCCAGTCCACGTAGCGCTCAAACCCGAAGCCTTCCTCAAAAAAGAACGTCGGCTGACCACTGCGCTGATTGTCCGTATCCAGCCAGATATAGGCCCGGTTGGACAGACGCCCTGTCGGCCTGCCATCAGCAAACGGCGAATTGACCATCAGGGCCGTGATGAGAGGCTGGAGAGCGAGCGACACCCGCATTTTGCGGGCCATGTCTGCCTCGCTGGAAAAATCCAGATTCACCTGCACAGTGCAGGTCCGTGTCATCATGTCCAGCCCACGACGCCCGACCTCTGGCATGTAGCGGCGCATGATGGCATACCGGCTCTTGGGCATCCACGGCATGGCCTCCCGGGGCCAGAGAGGCTGAAAACCAAGAGGCGCAAAACCAAGGCCCAGCTCCTGCGCAGGCCCGGTGATCTGCCTGAAATGGGCAATCATCTCCTGTTCGGTTTCCTGCACCGTCCTGACAGGCGCACCGGAGAGCTCAAACTGTCCAGCAGGTTCCAGAGAGATGGATCGCCCCTTGTGCGGGCCCGCACCTTTCAGGCCTATCAAATGGCCATCATCACGGATGGCCTGCCAGTCCGGCCCTTCCAGAGCGCCAAGCAGGGCACCGATGCCATCCGGCTCATACGCTGGTGGCGCAAACGGCTTCAGCTCTCCTCTGGCCCGTTCTGGCAGACGGAACCCGAACTTTTCATGTTCTGTCCCAATACGCCATTCAGCCTTCGGCTTGCAGCCACGAGCCAGAACCTCGACAAGCTGCGCCCTGCTCTCGATCAGTGTCGTATTGCTTTCACCTGGATTGGACATGCACAAACCCTTATCGGCTAAAATTCACCACGCTATGCCGCAGGACGCTCAGACTGTCCGTAAGCCAGATACCCCCTATACTAGGGGGCATATTTACCTTCATTCAAGAGAACCGACACATATTCGAGCAGCCTCGGGCCGTTCATGCCTGCCGGTTGGCTGCTCCGATCTGGGCCAAGGCAGCACAGGCTGCCGTATCTGCCCGCAATATCCGGGGGCCGAGCGAAAAAGACTGTATGGCCTCATGCCGGGAAAGCCGTTGGACCTCTTCCTCCGCAAAGCCTCCTTCTGGCCCGATGAGCAATGCATCACAGCCAGCGGGAGGCCCTCCCTGCCCATGGCGCTCCAGCGCCACAGCAAGCCTGCGCCGAACCGGCCAGCGGGCCAGAACAGCCGCCAGAGGCTCCAGCGGCATGAGGGTCGGGACATCCAGCCGCTCACACTGTTCGGCAGCTTCCTGTGCGATCAGCCCCAACCGCTCAAGATTCAGGCGATGTGTGTTTGTCCGGGCTGTCAGGACGGGGCGAAAGCGTGTCACACCCAGCTCTGTCCCCATGCGGATGAGCAGCTCCGTCGCATCCCTCTTGAGTGGCGCAAAAAGAAGCTCCACCCCTTCTGTATCCTGCTGGGGCCGCAGACAGGACGTGACGCGCACCGTGGCCTGATTTTTTTTCAGCCCCTCGACAGTCGCCTGCCACTCGCCATCCCGGCCATTGAACAGCACCACACCATCGCCCGGCTGAAGACGCATGACCTTGCCCAGATAATGGGCCTGACCGGCAGACAGGGACACCGTCTCCCCTTCCTGCCAGGGAGACTCTGCATCAACAATAAAAAGGCGTGGATCAGTACGGCTCATGTTTCGGGCATACCGCTTTCCCCACTCACTTTCCAGCATCTGCGATAAAATATTGACCTCATCCTGTTTCTGGCCAATCACTCATCCCATGTCCCAGACCCATCTTCATACCGATATCCGCAGCAATGGCCTGATCGGCCGCCTGCCAGACCCTTGGCGATCCTATGCACTGCTTGCCCGGCTGGACCGTCCCGTTGGCACATGGCTGCTGCTGCTGCCCGGCGTGTTCGGCATCTTTCTTGCCCCACAAGGGCCCCCTCTGGAACGCCGGCTCTTCTATACGGCGCTCTTCGCCATCGGATCGCTGCTCATGCGTTCGGCGGGCTGTGTCATCAACGACATCTGGGATCGCAAAATTGATGCCCAGGTTTCACGCACGGCAGGCAGGCCCCTGGCCAGCGGCGCACTCAACCTGACACAGGGACTGGCTCTGCTGGCAGTGTTGCTACTCGGAGGGCTGGCCGTATTGCTCGCCCTGCCGCCCGTCTGCTGGATGCTGGCACCTCTGGCGCTGATCCTTGTCGCCTTCTACCCGGCCGCAAAAAGACTGACATGGTGGCCCCAGCTTGTCATGGGATTCACCTTCGGCTTCGGCGCTCCCATGGGCTATGCGGCCAGCCAGAACACTCTGGACCTGCCGGGCCTGCTGCTCTACGGCGGCGTCATCATCTGGCAGCTGGGATTCGATACCATCTATGGTTTTCAGGATATGGAGGATGATGCCCGTATCGGGGTCAAATCCACCTCCCGCCTGATGCTGAACCATGCCCGCCTCTTCATAGGCAGCTGTTACGCCCTAGCCCTCTGCCTGTTTGCACTCTCGGCTCTACAGGCCGGGTTGCACCCACTCTTCTGGCTGCCTTTCCTGCTAGCCTGCCTCCTGCTGGGCCGTCAGACTGTCCAGCTTTCGCCCTATGATGCTCCTCTCTGTCTGCACTTCTTCCGGCAGAACGTCGCAATAGGCTTCGTCCTGGCAGCCGCCTTCATCCTGGGGGCCAGCCCGACATTTTGGCACTAAACCTGATCTGCTCCATGAGCGTGAGAGGGCCGACATGAAAAATCCCCGGGGCAGAACCAGCACCCCGGGGATTTTTCATACAACAGACTGACCTGTATCGAGCGACCTGCTCAGGTCGTGCGCCTTCTGAAAAGCGTCCGCCCTGCACTCAATGCTGCTCCACAGAAAGCCACGGCAGCGGCGGCTCCGAGACAGATGAATGCAGGATGAGGGAACAGGGTGAACAGCCCGGCGACCAGCAATGCCCCTGTCGTCTGCCCTGAAAGACGGGCCACGGAGAGCATCCCGCTTGCACCACCCTCCCGGCCGGGAGGGGCTGTCACCATGATGGCCCGGTTGTTCGGTGGCTGGAAAAAGCCAAACCCCATGCCAGCCAGAAGCGTCCGCCAGGCAATGGCCGTGTTATCGGCATCCAGCGGCAGGGTACAGAGAAGGACAAAGCCAAGACATGTCACCAGCAGCCCAATGGAAGACAGCAGAGCTGCCGGAAAACGGTCTGCAATCTTTCCGACAATAAAAGACATCACCGCCACGCCCACAGCCCACGGTGCAATCAACAGACCGACTGTGGCCGGATTTTTATGAAAAGCCACTGCCAGCGTGAAAGGCATGGCCACAATATACAGGTTCGAAGCCACAAACCCACAGAAACTGACCAGACAGGCCAGCAGAAAGGGCACACGCTTCAGCAGGTCCAGCGGCACAATAGGCTCCTGCCGCTTTTTCTGCCAGCGCAGGAGAAGCCACCAGCTGACAAGGCTCCAGCCCGTCAACCCGGCACCCCAGCCCAGATCACCATGCATGAGGCTGTCCAGCCCGATCCCCAGCAGGGCGAAAGAAGCCACCGTGAGCAAGGAACCAGGGATATCGACCTTCACGTCGCTCCGCGGCGTTTTGGGCAGAGCCTTGCTGGCTAGAAGGATGGCAATGCCACCCAGCGGCAGATTCACCCAGAAAATCCAGGGCCAGGAGGCAATGGAGAGGATGAAGGAGCCGATGGTCGGCCCCAGCGCCACACCCAGGCCGATGAACAGCCCGTTGAGCGCAATCCCCTTGCCTATGAGCTTGTGCGGATAAATGAAGCGCACAAGAGCAATATTCACACTCATGATGCAGGAGCTGCCAACACCCTGAAGAGCCCGGGCAAGCGTCAGCTCCAGCATGTTCTGCGACATGGCACAGGCCACAGACGCAATGAGAAACAGGACAATTCCCAGCTGGCTCATCCGCCCGAAACCAACCCTGGCCCCAATGGCGGCCAATGGCAGGAGACAGGCCAGATTGGCCAGCTGGTAGGCATTGATGACCCAGATCGCCTGCGAAGCAGAAGAGTGGAGATCCGTTGCGATGGTGGGCAGGGCCACATTCGCAACGGAATAATCCAGGATCGAAAGCATCAATGCCAGAATGACAGATGACATCGCCTTGAAGCGTTGCATCCCGTAAAGGCCTGCGTGCCTCTCCGGGTCGTATTCTCCCTCAAGGCTAGGATCTGCCATCTTACTGCCCATTACCCTCTGGTTCTCCCAATTTACGCAGGGGCACCCCTGCAAAAAGATTCGCTTCGATCCGCTCCAGCGAAGCACCCTTCGTCTCCGGGACAAAACCCAGAGTAATCAGCACGAACAGGCCATTGAACGCTGCAAACAGGATGAAGGTCCAAGACGCACCCATCGCCAGCATCATCAGCGGGAAAATGCTGGAAACAACCCAGTTGGCCACCCAGTTTGTCACCGTGGAACAGCCGATACCAAAGTCACGGCCACGTGTCGGCTGAACCTCAGAGCACAGGGCCCAGACAAGCGGTCCCTCACCAATGGCAAAACCGGCCACAAAGACAAGGATCAGAGCGCAGAGCAGGATGGAAGCGGCCAGGCTGCCACCACCAAAAGCCAGCACTGCACCGACACCAACCAGCGAAGCACCAACGATGACACAGCTCGTCAACAGCAGCGGACGACGGCCCCACCTGTCGGCGTATCGGATGGCCACACCTGTGAAAACCATGTTGGTCAGCCCGACCAGTGTCGTGGCCCACACGGCAGCATTGGTCCCGAAATGGGCAGCTTCGAACACGCGCGGTGCGTAGTAAAGCAGGGCGTTGATTCCGCTCAGCTGCTGCATGATCTGGAGGGTGATACCCAGAAACACGGAACGACGGAAGTTCGGATTGCTGCGAAACAGCCCATATCCGGCATCACTGCTCTTGGAGAGGCGGTCGTTGATATCGGCCAGCTCTGCTTCCGCCACTTCCTCGTCAGAACGCAGCATACGCAGCACCTTGCGGGCACGCTCCGTATCACCACGCATCATCAGCCAGCGAGGGCTGTGCGGCAGAATCAGCACTACACCGAGGAACAGGGCCGCCGGAACGCCCATGATCCCGAGCATCCAGCGCCAGTGCCCACCTTCGGACAGGATGCTATCGGACACGAATGCCAGAAAAATCCCGAGCGTAACCATCAGCTGATAGAAAGAAATCATGGCACCACGGGCCGATTCGACCGTGATCTCAGAAATGTAGAGCGGCGCTGCAAATGCTGCCACGCCAACAGCCAGACCAAGCAGGACACGCCCTGTGATGAGCAGGGCCACCCCGGGAGCAAACGCACAGAAAAGCGTACCAACGAGAAAAAGGATCCCAGCGCCCAGCATGGCACCCGGGCGACCAAAAGAAACGGAAATGCGACCAGCAAATGTAGCACCAACAGCAGCACCAGCCATCATGGACGACACGATCCACCCCTGCATGGCAGCACCAGCATGGAAATCAGTCGCAATGAACGGCAAAGCACCAGCGACAACGCCTGTATCCAACCCAAACATCAACCCGGAAAGGGCCGCAAGAATGCCAAGAAACGTAGCACGCCCTGTCGTCTTCTGAGACGAAGAGGCACCGCCCCCACTCCTGGCTGCCGGCGTTACTCCTACCATGATAACTCCTCATTCATAAAGGTCACACACCCCTCCGGCATCGGGGCGTGCGGCGATTATGGACGTTATTGCTCCAAATTCAATAAATTATCGCTCATCCTGCTTCACGAATGGATTACGGCTCCCCCGCAGCAGAAGCCGGATCGGCGTGCCGGGAAGATGGAAGGTCTCCCGCAACCCATTTATGAGGTATCTTTTGTAACTGTCCGGCAGCTGCTCCGCCCTTGTGCCAAACAGCACAAAGGTCGGCGGGCGGCTTTTGGCCTGTGTCATGTAGCGTAACTTCAGTCGGCGCCCATCCACCAGCGGCGGCTGATGACGTTCCACCGCCTCCTCAAACCAGCGGTTAAGATCGCTCGTGCCCACACGGGCGTTCCAGACCTCGCTGGCCCTTCGGACGGCCGGCAGAAGGCGGTGCAGCCCCTCGCCTGTCAGAGCCGAGAATGTCACAACCTCGATCCCACGCATCTGCGCCAGTGAAATTTCGATACGATCAGAAATCGCCTTGCGTGTTGCCTGACGCTCCTTGACGGCATCCCACTTGTTGAGAGCAAGAACACAGGCTCTCCCCTCCCGCTCAATCAGACGGGCAATCTGGAGGTCCTGCTCATCAACACCACGATCTGCATCCAGAACCAGCACAACCACTTCAGCCATTTTCATGGCCTCAATAGAGGCGGAAACAGAGACACGCTCCAGCCCTTCCTGAACACGGGCACGCTTCCGCATTCCAGCCGTGTCAACGATTTCGATCGGCCCGGCCTCGTCCTCGAGCATGACACTGACAGCATCACGTGTCAGGCCAGCTTCCGGCCCCGTGATCATCCTCTCCTCGCCCAGAAGGCTGTTCAGAAGCGTTGATTTTCCAGCATTCGGACGGCCAATGATGGCAAGGCGCAGCGGTTTCTCTCCATCCTGCTCGGCGAGTGTCTCCTCATCCGGCAGAAGGCTGACGATCTCGCTCATCAGGTCGGCCAGTCCCTCACCATGTTCAGCAGACATGGCAAGCGGGGTTCCCAGCCCAAGAGAGAAGGCCTCCATGGCTGCTTCTGCACCGGCCCGGCCTTCGGCCTTGTTGGCAACGAGGAGGACAGGCCGGTTCTGCCGCCGTAACCAGTTGGCAAAATGTGCATCAGCAGGTGTAATGCCAGACCGTGCATCCACGCAGAAAACAACCAGATCAGCCTGTGCGATCCCCTGCTCGGACGAAGCCCGCATACGGCCAAACAACGTCTCGGGAGCTGCTTCCTCCAGCCCTGCCGTATCCACGAGCCGCACACGGCGACCACGCAGCATGGCCACGCCGTCCTTGCGATCCCGCGTCACACCGGGCTCGTCCGACACGATCGCCTGACGCCTCCCGACAAGCCGGTTGAAGATGGTGGACTTCCCCACATTGGGGCGCCCTGCGATAACGACGACAGGCAGCCTGCCTGTCCCAGCGGGATCAACCATAAGCGCGCAGAACACCATCTTCGCTCAGAACGAGCAGCTGTCCATCACAGACAATCGGCTGTACCTGGCAGGATGACGGTGTTTCTATCTTTCCTTCTTCCTGGCCCGTCCTGGCATTCACGATCACCATGCCACCACGGTTCATGCTGGAAAGACAGACAAGCCTGTTGTTCAGCATGATCGGTCCCATCCACTGGATGGGACCCTTCTCATGCTCCGGTTTTTTGAAACGGGGCAACTGTTTGACCCACCGTACCTGTCCCGTCACACGGTCCAGGCAGGCCAGCTGCTGGTCCAGGGAGATGAGATACAGCCATTCGCCACAAACACAGAGCGGCGACTGACCACTGACCTCCCGCTCCCACAGACGACGCCCCGAGCGCATGTCGATGGCCACAAGCACACGAGACAAAGATATGGCATAGGCTGTCCCGCCAACAACGACAGGCCCCCCACGCACGCAGGCGAAATCCAACATGGCGCCCAGCCCGTTGCCTCCGCCAAGGCTGTCACTCCAGACAACCTCGCCAGAAGCTGCACGCAGGGCCACCAGATCACCACTGCCGAAACCAGCCACCACAATGTCATTGACAATGGCCGGAGCCCCAGCCCCAAAGAGGGTCGTGCTGACATCGGTCGCCTGATAGGTCCAGCGCTGCTGGCCCGTTGCCGCATCCAGAGCGTACAGGCGGGCATCAATGGTCGTGAAAACCATCAGACCACCGACAACAGTCGGGGCGGAGCGCCCCGGCGTCCCGATATCCACGGCCCATTTCTGTCGACCCGTGGCAGCATCCAGCGCCAGGGCCTGCGCCACGCCATCAACGACATAAAGCGTATTCCCCACCAGGGCGAGGCCACCGCCAATATTGGTAGAACGGGTCTTGCGGGCTGGCTGGAGGTGCCAGAGCTGCCTGCGCTCCGGCCAGCTCCAGGCCCGGATGACGCCCTGGGCATCCACCGTGAACATGCGACCATCGCCAATCACGGGCGGGGACTGCAAGGCCCCTTTGCGATTGGGGACAAACGCCACCATGGAAAGCCAGCCAACCCGATTGACACCGGAGCCAACCGACTCACTCCATAGCTGTCGCGTACCATTCCAGACTGCATTGACCGCTTCATGCGACGCTGTCCGCCCTTCCTGCATCCATGCAGTGACGGGCTGTACGGCAGGCAGGGTGATGGGGGCTGTATCATGCGTGTCCACGGCCAGACCTGCCCCGGTTGACAGGACGTCAATCCGTCTGCCCGGCAGAACCGTTTTCTTCGGATCGTCCGAGAAGGCACCACAACCCGCCAGCCCCGTCATGGCAGCAAATGAACAGGCGCCCTTGAGAAGAGAACGACGGGAAGCCTTTACGCCCCCCATCCCCGGCAATGAAGAAAAATGGCGGTTCATCCAGCCTCTCCCAAAGTCTGCAACAATAGTCCGGCCCGACGCCGTAAATCATCCGTGCTGTCCGCTGATGTCTGAACCTCCAGCAGCAGGCGGCGTGCCTCTGCCCGTTCCTCCGGTTTGGCATCGTCCCTCAGGTCCAGCACGGCCAACCCTTCCTTCGCCAGAGGGACCCAGCTTCCCCCTGTCTGAACGAGCGCCTGATAACCACGCCTCAGCTCATCCCTGGGAGCGATACCCATCCGGGCATTCAGGAGGCGATACTGCGCCATCAACGCCAGAGACCTTTCGGAAGCTCGATCATCCACCACCTGCTGCCACAGCTTCAACGCTGTGGAACGGTCATGATCCTGCTCTTTCAGCTCGGCCAGATACATGGCGGCATAGCTGCGTACACCCTGCGGGGCGGACTGGGCCAGATCCGAGAAAATGCCTTCGGCCTTCTGTCGTGCATCACTTTCAGCAGACGGCAGAGCATTCAGATCACCAAGAAGCTTCATGGCCTCGAAATAGCGGTCCGACGCCACGGCCTGAGCCGTATGGAGCCGGTGCTGCTGCCATCCCCATACACCACCGGCAACACCAGCCAGCACCAGAAGAACCACCAGCACGCCGCCCACACGGAGGGCCATGGATCTGAGCCGCAGAAGACGCTGCTCTTCTTCCACTTCCTTAATCAAATCGTCTGACACGCCATATCCTTGCTGGACCAATCATGATAATTCTGACACTCCTATAGCATGACGGACCAGCGGCAAACATCCTCCCCGACAAAAATTACCGCTCCAGCCCGCCCCCCCATCGTCAAGGTCATGATGATGCAGAAGGATGAGGGGCCCCGCCTTGCCCGCTGGCTGACCCATTATGCCTGCCTCTTCGGCATGGAAAATCTTCTCATCTTTGATAACAGATCGGAAGAGGTCACCACTCTGGCCCTGCTGGATGAAGCCGAACGATGCGGCGCCCATGTCCGGCGGGATCTGGATACGGCGTTTGATTTCCAGAACAAGGGCGGGCATTTCACGAACGTCATACGCTCCCTGAATCAGGATGCAGAGTATGATTTCGCCCTGCCGGTAGATTGCGATGAACTGCTCTGCGTTTTTACGGAGACCGGGCTTTCTCTAGGAAAGGCAGACATTCTGGCCGAGTTTGCACGCCTGAAGCCTTGGGGCCGCCCCTTCCGCATCGAGCTGAGCCTGTTCAACCTGCCTGGGGACGGACATGAAGGCTGGTACGCCCCCAACCGTCATTTTCACAAAGGCTTCGTGCCCGCCTACCACGACGCCACCATCGACAATGGGCACCATGCCCCTGCTCTGGCCAACACCACGGATGTGAAAATGACACGTTTTGTCTATCTCCACAGCCACAACCGGCCCTATCAGGAAATGATCGACCTCTCCCGGGCAAAACTGATGCCCGAAATGGAGAGACCTGACGATGTATTTGACCGGCAGAAGATTCTTGCTCACCTCTCCAGACCACACTGCCCGGGCAGTCATCTCTGCCACATGCTTCTCCGCTCCCATGACGAGTATGAGACTCTCTACCGGGATGAGGTTCACATCTATTTTCGTGAGGGCCTGCCCCTGATCCGTTCCCGGTCTGGCAGGCTTCATGTCTGGAACAGCCACGCCTATCTGGCCCGTCACCCTGATGTGGCAGGCTATGAATCAGGACCACTGGCCCATTATCTGATGTATGGCTTTCCCGAAGGACGCAGCCTCCACTAACCGGAAAGGGGCCCCTCCCGCCGGAAGAGCCCCTCTTTTCTCCCCTCAGGGCTGGAAGCTGATGGGACGCCCCACATTGCTGGTGACGATCTCATCATCCTGCATCACGACCTGCCCCCGGACGATGGTCCCCACGGGCCAGCCCGTGACGGTCTTTCCGTCATAAGGTGTCCAGCCTGCGGGAGAGGCGATCCAGTCATTGGTGATGGTCCGCTGCTTCTTCATGTCCACAAGGGTGATGTCACCATCGAACCCGACGGCCAGACGGCCCTTGTTCGGCAGCCCATAGACCCGGGCCGGACCAGCGGCCATAACGTCCACGAGCCGGGTCAGGCTCAGACGCCCTGCATTGACGTGATCCAGCATCAGCGGAACGATCGTCTGCACGCCCGTCAGGCCGGACGGACATTCCAGCCACGGCAGTTCCTTGGCCTCTTTGGGGTGCGGCGCATGGTCGGAAGACACCACATCCACCCGTCCATCCCGCAGGGCGGCCCAGCCTGCCTCAAAATGACGCCGCTCATTCCGCAGCGGAGGGTTCATCACGGCCTTGCCACCCAGACGCTCATAACAGCCCGGCCCTTCGTTGGTCAGATGATTGACCAGAACCTCCACCGTGGCATGACGGCGGTTTTCGCCCAGAAGAATGAACTCTTCTTCCGTTGAAACATGCAGGATATGGATGGGCCGCCCCGTCTTGCGGGACAGGGCCAGGATACGCTGCGTACCCCGAATGGCACATTCCGCATCCCGCCACTCGGCATGACAGTGGTAGGGCTGCCCCGGCTCGAACAGCTTCCGCCGCTCCCGCAGGCGGTATTCATCCTCCGAGTGGAAGGACACACGGCGATGGCCGGAGCGCAGGACCGCCTCGATCCCCTCATCATCCTCGATCATGAGATCGCCGGTCGAAGACCCCGCAAAAACCTTGACGCCACAGACACCCTCTTCCTGCTCGAACTCGGCCAGAAGGGGCGTGTTCTCCCGGGTCGCACCAATATACATGGCGACGTCAATATTCGCCGTCTCCACGATATGCTGACGCTTCCAGTCCAGCATCTTCCTGTCCGTGATGGTCGGGTTGGTGTTCGGCATGTCAAACACAGCCGTGATGCCACCCAGAGCCGCCGCCCGGGTACCTGTCTCCAGCGTTTCAGCCTCCGGCTTGCCGGGATCACGCAGATGTACGTGAGAGTCGATCAGCCCGGGCAGGACATGCAGGCCCGTGGCATCAATGACACGGTCAGCCTCATCACTGGCGGAAACGGACAGGGAAGCGATCCGCTGATCACGGATGCCGATGTCGGCCTGTGCCTCACCCCATGGAAATACGCACCGTCCATTACGGATTATGAGATCAAAATGCATGATGTCTCCCTGAAAATCTGTCATCGTTTCATCACAGTGATGACCGGTTCTTACCCCTCTCCGGACCATTCATAAAGAGAGAGGGCGGCCTGACAGACATCTTCAGCCTTCAGGCCCTCCATGTTTCCGGCACCGGGCGGGCCGGGAGCCTCAACCACAGCCGTCCAGCGGCCAGAAGGCGCATATTCTGCGGCACGGCTGGGACCGAACATGCCCAGCGTTGGCACGTCCAGAGCTGCTGACAGGTGCATCAGCCCTGAATCACTCCCGACAAACAGGCAGCAGCGGACCAGCAGGGCTGCAACCTGCGCCAGTGAATATCTCCCGCCAAGGTCCAGAGCCTCCGGCATGGCAGCCCGGGCCGGAGCGGCCAGCCTCGCCTCCCGCTCTCCCGGACCGTAGAACAGGACAGGACGCATCCCCTCTGCCCCCAGCCGGTCTGCGAGAGCCGCAAAAGATGAGGCAGGCCAGAGTTTCGTCTCCGTTCCTGCTGTCGGAGCCAGAGCCAGCCAGCGGATATCACCGGGCAGGAGGCGGGCGGCCATGTCCTGCTCCTCCGGTCCCAGCCAGACATGCGGACGGAAGGGCTGCCTGAAGCCCAGCGACCGGGCCTGCTGCTCCAGCTTCAGCCCTGTCCGCCTGCCCCCCCTGACGACATGACGGGAACGGCTCCATACTCCATAGGCCAGAGGCGATGAACGGAGATCCACCACCACTTCCCAGCGATGGCGCACAACCTGCCACCACAGGGCCAGCCAGTGCCTGTTATGAGGCTTCTTCTCCACCACGATGATCCGCTCGCAACGGGGCATGTACCGGAACAGGTCCTGCACGGCCGGACCGCAGGCGATGGTGAATCGGGCCTGAGGATGACGCTCCATCATCCCGGCCAGCGCCCCCATGGCAATCACGGCATCACCAAGACGATGCGCCGTGATGAAGAGGATGCGTTTCACTCCTGCAACCAGATCGGGTCTGACAGGGTTGCGAGAAATTCGGCATGACGGGCCAGAGGGGCCTCATCCGGTGGTGGCATGGGACGGGCCTTGCGACCCGTCACGACCCTGCGCTTCCCCGCCCCACCCGGGCCGGCAGACTGCTGCCGGTCACTGCCCAGACCAAGGCCACGCTGCCGCCCCCCGATCAGCTCCACATACACGTCGGCCAGCAGGCGGCAGTCCAGCAGGGCATTGTGGGTGCCACGCTCGGAGAGGTCGATCCCGAAACGGCGGCAGAGGGCGTCCAGATTGGCAGGCATCCCGGGGAATTTCTTCCGGGCCATGATGACGGTATCAATGGCCCGACTGTCATAATCCAGCACGGGACGTCCGGCCCGCTTCAGCTCCGCATTGATGAACTTGAAGTCGAACGGTGCATTATGGGCGATCATCTTCCCGTCACCGATGAACTCCAGGAACTCATCAGCAATGTCAGCGAAAAGAGGTTTCCCTTCCAGGTCCGCCAGCGTGAAACCATGCACCTTCGTGGCCTCGGGGGGAATGTCCCGTTCGGGATTCACCAGCACATGGAAATAATTCCCCGTCCGCAGGTCATTCACCAGCTCCAGGGCGGCAATTTCGATCACCCTGTCCCCGGTATCCGGGTCCAGCCCTGTCGTCTCGGTATCAAAAAGAATAGAACGGGTCATGTCATCGTCTTTCACGCATCTGCCACAGGGAGGCCAGAATGGCACGGACCTGACGGGCCGCACAGGCACGGGAGAGGCCCGTCCTTATCACGATATCGGCCCGGCGTCGCCGCTCCCTGTCCGGCATCTGCCGGGCCAGCAGGGCTTTCGCATCCGCCTCGCTCATCTGCCCACCCCTCCTGTAACGCTGCCGGATGCGGGACTGACGGACAGACAGCGGAGCCGACACCACCATGACGAGCGTACAGTCCCGATCCGCCCCCGTTTCCCACAGAAGGGGAATGTCCAGAACACAGAACGGCACCTGACGGGACCGGCAACGCCTCAGAAAAGCCTGTCTCTCCTGCCGGACCATCGGATGGATGATGGCTTCCAGCCGGGGCAGGACGGTTGGATCCGCCGCTATGAGACGGCGCAGGGCTGCCCTGTCCAGCACGCCATCATGCACGATGCCGGGAAACGCCTTCTGCAGGGCAGGAACCGCCCGCCCATGAGGGGCCTGAAGATGACGGACGCAGGCATCGGCATCAAAAACAGGCACACCCGCCCTGCGGAAGAGAGATGCCACCGTACTCTTCCCGGCGGCCATGCCACCCGTCAGCCCCAGAGCCTTCACGAACAGGCCCCGACCATCACCATGTCAGGAAAGGCCATGCCGGGCGAGGTCCTGCGCCAGAATGTCAAAACTGGCTTCATCGGCTTCCGGCAGTACACCGAACCATTCCTGAAACCCGGCCCGTGCCTGACAGATCAGCATGCCCAGCCCGTCCACGGTGCAGAAGCCACGCTCCTGCGCTGCCTTCAGCAGAGGTGTCTGCCGAGGCGTATAGACGATGTCCGCCACGCTCAGCCCCTCCTGCCCCTTCTGCAGCAGGCTGGACCATGCCGTGTCATCACGTCCTCCCATGCCCAGTGATGTCGCATTGACGAGCAGATTCATCTCTCCCAGCCTGCTGGGCCAGTCTGTCCAGTCCAGCACGATTCCGCCCCCCAGGGCCTGCACCAGAGCCTCGGCCCGGGAAGCTGTACGGTTGGAAATGAAGACCTCACAGCCACGATCCTGCAACGCTGCCGCTACGGCCCGGGCGGCTCCCCCCGCCCCGAGGATGAGAGCACGCCCTTCCAGCCTCACGCCATGAGCCAGAAGATTGTCGCAGAAGCCGGTGCCATCGGTGCAGTCGCCAATAACCCGCCCCTCCACAAAACGCAGCGTATTGGCTGCCCCGGCCCGGCGGGCCGTTTCTGTCAGTTCGTCACAGAGGCGGAAAGCCTCCTCCTTGTGTGGAATCGTGACATTCACCCCACGGAACCCCGCTGCCACCAGCCCCTTCAGAGCCATTTCCAGCTGTCCCGGCTTGACCGGCAGCGGCACATAGGCCCCGTTGACCTGATGCACCCGGCACCAGTGGTTATGCAACATGGGAGACCGGGAATGATCGACCGGCCAGCCTATCACGCCAGCCAGTCTGGTCCTGCCATCAATCGTCACGCCATCTCCTTCCGTCTTTCCCAGAAGCGGGGCAGCAGACGGGCCAGGCGCTCCGCCCAGAGCTTCTGCCCCACTTCATCACTGATGAGGTCCTGCCTTATCTCAATCTCAAGGGCTGGCAGATTCCGCCGTCCGGCGTGATAGGGCACGCTGTATTCATTCTGGCTGTTCAGCACATAGGGCTGGTTGTCCCCCACATGGAGGCCGCCTTCCTCCTCCAGCAATGTCCGCATCAGGCGGGCTGAGTGAGGGTCATGATCGTGCAGCAGCCCGATGTCCCACGGGCGTCTCCGCCCATCCTGCATGGCAGGAGTGAAACTGTGCAGGGACACGAACAACGTCGTTTCCGGCTTCCGCCGGGACAGATGGCGTTCTATCTCATCGTGATAGGCATGGAGAATGGCCTCTTCCCGCTGCCGTCTCTCCACGGCTGACAGGCCCTGATTCCCCGGCACGGGCGCACCGTCACTGACGGGAGGAATGGAGGTCGGATGCCCGGCAGCCCGGTTGCAGTCGATCACGAGGCGGGAATAGACCTGCTCTACAAGCAGGCAACCGAGAGCCTGCTGGAGGTGCCTCCCCACTTCCCGGATGCCAATATCATAGGCGATGTGCCTGTCCCATTCATCCACGGGTAGGCCAAGATCACCCAGCCTTTCTGGCACGGCACGGCCCGCATGGTCGCTGATCATGACGAAAGGACTGTCCGTCACCGCTGCATGGACATGATAAGGGCGGGCCTCACTCTTCCCCAGAAGGGGCATGGCCTCAGTCTGCCTGTTCATCACGCCCAGCCTCACTCAACCTGATGAAGAAGGGAGCGGACCGTGCTGGCCGCAGCGGCGTCCTTCCACTCCACGCCGCCATCAGAAATGGCCCGCACCTGCCCCTGGGCATCAATCAGCAGCGTCATGGGCAGTCCGGGTTCCCGAAGACTCTTCAGGAACGGATCCACAGCCTGACGCTCCGCCGTCCAGACGGGCAGGCCCTCGGCATGGAGACGGGGCAGGGCTGCCTGAACACGCTCCGGTGAACCACTGTCCAGAGCAACGGGGATCACGGGCAGATCGGGATTTCTGTCCAGGAAAGCGGCCAGCTGGGGCAGCTCTTCCCGACAGGGTGTGCACCATGTGGCCCAGAGATGCAGCATGTACGGCTTCCCCGCCTTCATGGGCAGGCTTGCCTTCGTGCCGCCCAGCCCCGCAATGGCCAGCGTGACCGGGGCTGACAGGGCCGGTTCCGGCTCCAGCTCCTGCAAACTCTGCAACGCTTCAGCCCGCACACAATTGTGCCACAGGCCCGCAGCCGCTACACTCAGCCAGCCCGCCAGAACGGCGCATGTACGAATCTTTTTCCAGTTTCTGATCATATCGGTCCTCATGACGCACAATAATACCAGCAACGCCTCCCCTGCAAACAGACCCGCCAGCACGGACGCTGCCAACCCCCAGTGGGGTGGCCGTTTCGCCAGCGGTCCGGCAGCCATCATGGAGGAGATCAACGCCTCCATCGGGTTCGACAGAATTCTCTGGCGACAGGATATCCGTGGCTCCCTCGCCCATGCTGCCATGCTCCGCAAGGTTGGCCTGCTGACAGAACAGGAAGAAGCCGAAATCCAGCAGGGGCTGGCCGATATTGCCACGGAAATCGAAGAAGGCCGCTTCGCTTTCTCCCCGGCACTGGAAGATATTCACATGAATATCGAATCCCGCCTGTCCGAGCGGATCGGGGAAGCCGGAAAGCGGCTGCACACCGCCCGTTCCCGCAATGACCAGATTGCCACGGACTTCCGCCTCTGGGTCCGGGATTCCATCGACGGCATCGTGGAACAGACGGAAGCCCTGATGCGCACCCTCGCCCGCCGTGCACTGGAATATCATGACACCCCCATGCCGGGTTTCACCCATCTTCAGGTCGCCCAGCCCGTCACCTTCGGTCATCATCTGCTGGCTTATGTGGAAATGCTGGCCCGTGATGCCTCCCGCCTGCGTGATGCCCGCCGCCGGATGAATGAATGCCCGCTGGGGTCTGCCGCCCTGGCAGGCACGTCCTTCCCCATCGACCGGGACATGACGGCGCAGGCCCTCGGTTTCGACCGCCCGACGTCAAACTCGCTGGACGCCGTGTCCGACCGCGACTTTGCGCTGGAATATCTGTCTGTCCTCTCCATGGAGGCCATGCATCTCTCCCGCCTTTCGGAAGAGATCGTGCAGTGGGCCTCTGCGGCCTTCAATTTCGTCCATCTGTCCGACGCCTTCACCACCGGCTCCTCCATCATGCCACAGAAGCGCAACCCGGATGCTGCCGAGCTGGTCCGTGCCAAGGTGGGCCGCATCACCGGCGATCTGATCGGGCTGCTGACGGTCATGAAAGGTCTGCCGCTGGCCTATGCGAAGGACACGCAGGAAGACAAGGAACCCGTCTTTGACGCCACGACGGCCATCACCCTGTCCTTGGCCGCCATGGAAGGGATGATCCGGGACCTCAAACCAAACAAGGAACGGATGCGGGAGCTGGCAGGTGCTGGCTTCTCCACCGCCACGGACCTTGCCGACTGGCTGGTGCGGGAGCTGCGTCTGCCCTTCCGCACGGCCCATCATGTCACAGGGCGTCTTGTCAGTCTGGCCGAGCAGAAAGGCTGCGATCTGGCCGACCTTTCACTCGAAGACATGCAGGCCGTGGAATCAGGCATCAACAGGTCCATCTATGACGTCCTGACCGTGGACTCCTCCCTCGCCTCCCGCACCAGCCACGGCGGCACGGCACCAGCCAATGTGCAGGCACAGGCCAAGGGGTGGCTGGAACGGCTTGGACAGGCCTGAACGGAGAGATGATCATGCATCGGCTTCATTCCTCTTTCATGACGCGGGCCGTTCTGGCCCTCATGGGTGGCATTTTCCTGCTGGGACTGAGCGCCTGCGGCCGACCGGGGGCTCCCAAGCCTCCCGGCCCGTCTGAGAAAGTGACGTATCCGCAGATATATCCGCCAGAATGAAATGACGTGATTCTTCAGAAATCATGCGAGAGATTATCAAGAAAGGTGAAAGTGGGAGTTCCTGCTTTCACCTTTTCTCATGATTACAGGGCATTGACCGCAAAAACTGGCTATTTACCAATAAGCATGACTGATAACAGATAAAAGATTTTCCTTTCTTCACGCTTTATCAAGATGACCTTCCTAGAGTGACCCTGCAATCTGCCTTGTTCAGGATGGAGTGGTCATGATGGTAACGCTGACAGAAATCATTCTGAAGGATCCAGCCCGTTATGAGTACATGCGGGCTGGCAACACGACTCCCTTCTGGGTTTCTCCTGCCATGAAAACAGAACTTCGCCTGCTCGGCCCGACAGGCAACGTCATACCCTGCCAACACCACCACAGGGGATGGTTCAACTTCCTTCTCCCCGCTGAAACACCTCATGTCTTCCTGGACATGACGGCCACTACCCTGCTGGATCAGACCATCAGAGACGTGATCCTGTTCATGGGGGCTCAGGAATGGTCTCTACCCGTTCCTTCTGCTCTCACCCGTTCTCCCAGACAGAGCAACCAGGCCAGAACTGCCTGGGTCGGCCTCCCACCCATGCCCCGCTGGGTACGGGGGCTCTTCTGCGTGCATCTTGAACCTGTGGTTCTTGAACGGGACAGATTAAACGCTGCCTGAACAGGCAGTCTCCCCCAGTCAGAGGGTCAGGACCAGGCCATCCCGGGCTGGGCGGACGTCTTCGGGCAGGCTTTCGCAGAGCTGACCGTAATCCATGTCCGGCCCCATGTGGGTCAGGACCGTATGCCGGGGCCGGAACTGCTGCCGCCATTCCATGACACGCCCCAACCAGCCATGAGATGGATGTGCCTCCCGCTGGAAGCACCCGACGACCCAGCAGGACAGGCCATGCAGAACGGCCTGTGATTCTGTGGGGAAACTCTCAACATCCGTACAATAGGCAAACGACCCGAGACGCAGGCCGAGACTTGTCGTCCAGCCATGCTTCTGCGGGAAGATGCAGCCTTCCAGCGGGCCGACCTTCAGCGGGCCATGGGTGGGAATTTCCTGCACGTCAAAAGCAGGACGATAGAAGGTGCCTCCCTCCCACGGCCGGAAAGCATAGTCGAAACGCTGCCGCAGCTCGGCCAGAACCTCTGCCGTGGCCAGAAGCTGGATCGGCCGACCGATCACACGATTGACAGCCCTCAATTCATCCAGCCCACCGATATGGTCACTATGAGCGTGCGTATAGAACACGGCATCAATATGGGTCAGCCCGTTTGCCAGCATCTGCTGCCGCAGGTCTGGCCCACTGTCGACCAGAAGACGGAACCCCTCATGCTCGATCACGATGGATGAACGCAGACGGCGATTCCGCCTGTCTGTCGGATCGCACGCACCCCAGAGGCCCGTTCCGGCCCCTTCCTCACCCCCGATCATGGGGACGCCAGCGGAGCCACCACAACCGAGAATCGTGATCTTCATACGGCTACCCGTGTGAAGAGACGCCGTGTGTTGGCTTGCGTAATCTCCACCAGCCGCTCACCCGTCAGACCACGTTCTTCGGCCAGACGAACCGCCGTATGCACGACATAGCCCGGCGTGTTCGGCTTGCCCCGCTTGGGAACGGGGGCCAGAAAAGGACTGTCTGTTTCCACGAGGATACGGTCCTCCGGCGCATGACGGGCCACGTCCCGGATTTCTTCACACTTCTTGAAGGTCAGAAGCCCGGAAAAGCTCAGGTACCCCCCCAGCTCCAGAGCGGCTCCGGCCAGCTTCGGACCGGAGGCAAAGCAATGGATCAGAAAAGGGAAAGCCCCCTTCTCATGCTCGTCCCGCAGAATGGCGATGGTGTCATCATCCGCCTGTCTCGTATGGATGACCAGCGGCAGACCCGTCACACGGGCTGCCTCGATATGACGGCGGAAGGATGCATGCTGGACTGGTTTCACCTCCTCCGTGCCATGAAAATAATCAAGGCCAGACTCTCCGATGGCCGCTACCTGCGGAGCCTCAAGCTCTGCCAGCATGTCATCAAGACTGGGAAGAACCTCCTCATGGGCATGATCGGGATGTGTGCCCAACGCACACCAGATACGCAGGTCCGGACTGTCATGCTCCGTCAGGGCCTTCTGCCTGGCCCGTTCTGACCAGCGTGTCCCGATCGTGACCATTCCCGCCAGACCAGCCTGCCGGGCAAAATCCAGACTGGCAGGGAGGTCTTCCAGACGGTCCAGATGGCAGTGCGTGTCAATCAGCCCCTTCATGCGTCCTTCTCTTCCTCCACGAAACGGGGGAACAGACCTTGTGGCTTGGGCAGGGTACGCCCACCGGGCAGTGGTGTTTCCAGCGCAGCGATATGACGCTCGCCCTTCTCCACACCCAGCTGGTCCAGCATCTTCTCCATCGTATCTGGCATATAGGGCTGGAGGAGCGTCGCCACGGTGCGGATCACATCCACCAGAACCCGCAGCACATCCGCCATGCGGGCCGGATTTTCCTTCTTCAGCACCCAGGGGGCCTGCCGGTCGATATAGGCATTGGCCTCCCGGATGAGCTTCCAGATATCTTCCAGCGCATCACTGATGGCCAGACGCTCGATATGCGTGCGTGTGAGAGACGGCAGCAGGGTGGCCTGGGCCAGAATCTTCTCATCATCCTCTGTCAGGGCACCACGTTCCGGCAGGACACCCTGAAGATTGCGGGCCACCTGACTGAGCGTCCGCTGGGCAAGATTGCCAAGGTCGTTGGCCAGTTCGACATTCATCCGTGTGATGAGGGAACGGCGACTGAAATTGGAATCCCCACCAAAGGGCACTTCCCGCATCAGGAAGAAGCGCAGCTGGTCCAGCCCGAACTCATCGGCCAGAGCCTTGGGGTCCAGCACGTTGCCGAGAGACTTGCTCATCTTCTCACCCTCGACCGTCCACCAGCCATGAGCGAAAACCCGTTTCGGCAGCGGCAGACCAGCAGCCATAAGGAAGGCCGGCCAGTAGATGCAGTGGAAGCGTATGATCTCCTTGCCCACCACATGCACGTCGGCGGGCCAGTGAACATGCCGGGGATCCTTCATGTCCGGGTAACCAACGGCTGTCAGATAATTCGCCAGCGCATCGAACCAGACATACATGACATGGTCCGGGTCACCCGGCACCTCCACGCCCCAGCGGAAGCTGGTCCGGCTGATGGAGAGGTCCCGCAGCCCCTGCTTCACGAAGCTGACCACCTCCCGTTTCGGACCATGCGGGCCGATGAAATCGGGATTTTCTTCATACAGCTTCAGCAGCCTGTCCTGAAAATCGGAAAGGCGGAAAAAGTAGGATGGTTCCCGCACCCACTCCAGCGGCGCACCGGAAGGTGCCGTCCGGCTGCCGTCGGGATGCCGGGTGATCTCATCCTCACCGACAAACATCTCATCCCGGGTGGAGTACCAGCCTTCATAGGCATCGAGATAGATATGACCATTTTCGGCAACCTTCTCCCAAAGGGTCTGGGCTGCCTTCTTGTGTCGGGCTTCTGTCGTGCGGATGAACTCATCCGTCTGGACCGCCATGTCCTTCTGCATCTGGCGGAAGCTCTGGGAGATGCGGTCCGCAAAATCCTGCGGAGGAACATTCTGCGCCTTTGCGCTCTGCTCCACCTTCTGTCCATGCTCGTCCGTCCCGCTGACGAACAGAACATCGTTGCCATCCAGCCGATGGAAACGGGCGATCACATCACAGGCGATGGAGGTATAAGCGTGGCCGATATGCGGCGCACCATTCACATAGAAAATGGGAGTCGTGATGGTGAAATGCCGCTTCATGATCTATCTGTCCTGTCGTCCAAATTTTACCAAAACCCACAACCGGGCCTGCTACCCCTGGCGGGCCAGAGCAAGGACTTCCCGGATGGCCTCGGCCCTGTCAAGGCTGAAGCACTCACTCTGCAACCGCATCTGCCCCAACCGCCCGGCCCGATCCGCCATGAGAGCTGCCCGGGGCAGATCTCCCGCAAAGGCGGCATCCCGTGCCTGACCGGCCAGTGCCTCGCCTAGCAGATCGCACACTAACGCAAAACCCTCTGCTTCACGAGCGATCTGGCTGACGATCACCCAATTTTCATGATCCAGCTCTTCACCGGCCAATGCCCGCTCCACCAGCCCGGCACAGATGCCGTCCCGGTCCTGTGCCAGAAACAGGGCACGACCGGGAGACCCATGGGCACGGTGCAGGACATCATCCGGCACGTCAGGCAGAACGGCCTTCATGTCAGCCTCATCCAGCCCGGCGAGGGCCAGCACACGGCAACGGCTCCGCAATGTCGGCAGCAATGTGCCCGGTGAAGAAGTCGTCAGGAAGAGGGCGGTCTTCGGAGGAGGTTCCTCAAGAATCTTCAACAGCGCATTGGCGGCAAAACGGTTCAGACTTTCCAGCCCGTCCACGACCACGACCCGCCAGCCACCCTCCGTGGCCGTGTGATGCAGAAAATTCTGGATGGGCTGGACATCAGCAACCGTGATCTCCCCCTTCAGCTGTCCCTTGCGGGGGTCCATCTTCCGGGCAATCGTCAACAGATCTCCATGCGTCCCCGCAGAGATGCGCCGTCCAGCAGGACTTTCCAGATCGCTGCCCCCCAGCAGCCTGCGGGCCAGATGGAACGCCAATGTCACCTTGCCTACACCGGACGGGCCAGAAATCAGCCACGCATGATGCAGCCTGCCAGACGCAAAAGACTCTTCAAACTGCTGTATGGCTGCCTGATGCCCATACACATGGGCTGCCAGACGTGGTTCAGGCGGAGGCCCCCTCACGCAGCGCCCTCTCCAGCCATATGCTGCCGCACGAGAGCGTATAGGTGCGCCTGCACCTCTTCCAGCGACTGGCTGGCATCAACCCGCCGGATGCGGGCAGGATCCTTCTCGGCAATATCCTGAAAACCAGCCCGCACACGCTGATGAAACTGCATCTGCTGTCCCTCGTACCGGTCCAGCTTTCCACCCCGCCGGTAAATACGCTGACGGGCCACTTCGCAGGGCAGGTCCAGCCATAACGTTACATCAGGCTCTCCTCCCACGACCTGCCGCAAGGAGCGGATATACTCCAGAACTTCTGCCCGGCCCTCTCCGATTCCATACCCTTGATAGGCCCATGTGGAATCATGGAACCGATCACAGAGGACGATTTTCCCTTCTGCCAGAGCCGGTCGGATTGCCTTGGCGAGGTGATCCGCCCGGGCCGCCATATGAAGCATGATCTCCGCCTGCCAGCAGAAACTCTCCTCCCCAAAAAGGAGCAGGTTCCGCAACGCTTCGGCTGCTGGCGTCCCACCGGGCTCTCTCGTCTGGAAAACCGGGAAACCAGCGCCTTCCAGCTGCTCGGAAAGGCGGGCCAGCTGCGTGCTTTTGCCCGCACCTTCCCCCCCTTCCAATGTAATGAACACTCCCTCGGTCTTACTGCGGAGCATGACCGAACCGTGACAGGATCCGCCCTGCAAAGCCAAGCTCACCGACCGGAGACACCGTATAAAGTGGTGAATAGACCCTGGGCTGACCTGGCAGGCCAACGGAAACATGGCCAGACTTCTGCCCTGCTGCCACCGGTGCCGGAATGGGGGACGGATAATCCACGCTGATCTGCACTTTCGAGGACCAGCCGACAGGGATGGTCAGGCTGACATCCTCCGCAACAGCCAGACCAACCGTGCGATGCTCCCCATTCCACACGGCAGCGGCCGGCTCCACAACCTGCCCCTTGTGCAGCAGCTGAACCGTCTCAAAACTGGAGAATGCCCAGCTCATCAGCCGCTCACCCTCATGAGCACGCTCATTGGTAGAGGCAGTCCCATTGATGACGACAATGACACGGTTGCCGTTCCGTTCTGAACTGGCACACAGGCCAAACCCCCCTGCATCGGTATGGCCAGTCTTCAGACCATCAGCCAGCCCCTTGTCGACCAGCACATTGCGGTTCCCCTGACGGATATGGTTGAAGGTGAATTCCTTCTCCCCGAAGAACCCGTAATAACGGGGGAAATCACGAATGAGATGCTGCGCCAGCATGGCCACATCCTGAGCGCACATGTAATGGCTGGCATCCGGCAGGCCGGTCACGTTCATGAAATGAGAGTTGCGTAAGCCAATGCGCTGGGCTGCCTCGTTCATCAAGGCCACGAAACGCTCTTCAGACCCCGCAATCCCCTCCGCCAGCACGACACAGGCATCATTGCCGGACTGGATGAGCATGCCACGGATCAGATTCTCCACGCTGACAGAACTGCCAAGCGGGACAAACATGCGGGAACCTTCCATCTTCCAGGCCCTGGAGCTGACAGGGAATTCCTGCTCCAGCCGGATACGCCCGGAGGCCAGAAAAGCAAAAACGACATAGGCCGTCATCATCTTGGTAAGGGATGACGGCGGCATCCGCTCTTCCGCATTGCGACTCAGCAACACCGTCCCCGTCGTGCTGTCGAGAATATAGGCCCAACGGGCAGAGGTCGGCATGGGACCCATTGGAGTCACGGCATCCCCCACGACCGAATCGGTAGCCGGACCTGCTTCCTTCACCTGCCCTGCCGGACGCCCCCGCCCCTGCCTGTGCAGCCCGGCGGCCTGCCCGGCCCGTGATGATGCCAGCAGGGAACATGCCGTAAAACCGGCAACTCCCCCCATGAGAGAACGTCTTGTCTGCACGTCAATCCCCGCACTGCATGCCCGCCATACCGGCGGGGCCTTCATGAAAAAACCTGCGATGCCCGCCATGCGGGCCACCCGGCACCATGCCGGACGGCGTGATTATCGGGTCATCCTATCGCCCAGAATCCCGACCGCCAATGCATAATAATCGGAAGGATTATAGGCCCGTATCGCACGGAAATTATGATAAACGAGGAAGGCCTGTCCACCAGGTCCATCCGGCTGGAGCAGGCTGCCCGTAGCCTGCGGTGCCAGGAACCCGGAAGACTGGACCGGCCTCACCCCCATAGCCTGCCACGTGCTGACAGGATGCACGGGGGCATGGCGGGATTTCGTGGCAGCCAGAGCCGTGAACTGCCCATTGCTCCCCAGCGGGACCACAACCTCTTCTCCCCAGGGTTCACCACGCCGCCAGCCCGACCGTCCCAAGTAATTGGCAATGGAGGCAAAAACATCCGCTTCGGAACTCCAGATATTCGCCTTTCCATCACCATCACCATCCGCCGCAAAACGCAGATAGGCACTCGGCATGAACTGAGGCTGCCCCATGGCACCGGCATAGCTGCCCAGCATGCTGGCCGGACTGATGACCCCCTGAGCCAATATCTGCATGGCCTTGATCAGCTCGCTACGGAAAAAGGCAGCCCGCCTGCCATCAAAGGCCAGAGTGGCCAAGGCCTCGATGACATTAAAACGGCCCTGATGCTCTCCAAACCCTGATTCCAGCCCCCATATGCCCATGATGGCGTTGTCATCACAGCCCAGCGTCTGCCCCAAAGGCGACAGTGTCCCCCGCACCCTCTGCCAGGCCTGCCGCCCTTTTTCTTCCCGGGCAGACGAGATCACACGTGCACGGTATTGCGCCCATGTCAGGGTAAATTCCGGCTGGTGCCGGTCCAGCCGCAAAACCTCCTGATTGGGGGCCTGAGCCAGCGCAAGGGACTGCTCCACAATAGCCGACGGCACACCAGCCGACAGGGCCTGCTGCCGCACACCTCCCAGGAACGCTGCATAATCGGCCGTCCCCCGAGAGGCCACCGCCCGACCACCTGCCCAGGCAGGCAGACCGCCCATCATCAACCCTCCCGCCGTGGCAGCCAGAAAATGACGCCTCTTCATCATTCCACTTCCCATCACGCCTGATCTCCCCTTCATCATCCAAAGGAACGCCCCGATATACCCGGCACTGCCGATTGCGGACAGACGCATTTCATGGCACAGTCCCGCCAACCACAGCCAGGACCGTTCTTTGTGATCCGTATCAGCGCTATCATGGCGTCCCAGCCTGTCTGGCTGAAAGCCTTTTCTGTCATCCTTGGTACCTTTATCCTGGAAGATGTTGCAACCGTCCTGGCGGCCATTGCGTCCAAAGGAAACCAGATTTCCATCCCTCTGGCACTTGGCAGCCTTTATGCCGGGGTGGCCTTGGGTGACATGGGCCTTTATGCCCTCGGTCTGGCAGGAAGCCGATGGACGTTCCTGCGCCGTTTCCTGACCCTCCCCAGCGAGGAGCAGGCAAAATGGTGGTTCTCCCGCAACATCATAGGGGTTGTGGCCATTTCCCGCTTTGTTCCAGGCAGCCGCCTGCCGCTCTATACGGCCTGCGGTTTCTTCCGTGCGCCCTTTCTGGCCTTCGCCCTGACGGCCATAGGCGCAACGCTGGTCTGGACAAGCCTGCTCTTCCTGCTGGCACTGCATGTTGGCGGGTGGCTTCTGGCGCATCAGGGTGGCTGGCGCTGGGCGGGAATCATCGGCTTCATCCTCTGCATTTTCCTGATGGGACGTTTCATCAGCCACCTGCAACGTAGGAACACATAGTCCATGACAGCACCTTCTTCCCATCACAAGACGCTGTCCCTCTTCGAGTTCTGGCCCGACAGCATTTTCTATACCCCCATCGTCATCTACTGGATTCTCATGGGGTTACGTCATGGAGACCTCAGCATCTCCACGGCTGCCAATCCCCGTATCGAAACAGGTGGCCTCTGTGGCGAGAGCAAAAGCTCCATTCTGGACATGGTCGGCCCCACGGCCCGAGAGGCCATTGCCCCGTATCGGATCATTCATAACGGAGCTGATGCAGCCCGGGATGTGCTGGCCGCCATGAAGGAAATGGGGATCGACTTCCCGGTCGTGCTCAAGCCTGACATCGGCTGTAACGGTACGGGAGTGAGGCTGATCACCTCCCTGGCCATGCTCCACGAGGTGCTGCCACTCTTCCCGGCGGGTGTGGCCCTGATGGTGCAGCAGCTCATCACCTACCCGATGGAAGCAGGCATCTTCTATATCCGTCATCCTGATGAGCCTGTCGGCCGCATCACCTCCCTCACTTACAAGGAGGCCCCTGTCCTGACCGGCAATGGTCGCTCCACACTCAAGGAGCTCATCATGGCCGACCCCCGGATGCGACAGGTGCCACAGCTCTATCTGCCCCGTATCAGTGGCCGTGAAACCGAGATTCTGCCCGCCGGAGAAACGCTGTCACTGGTTTTTGCCGGAAATCACTGCAAGGGGTCCATCTTCCGGAATGGGAGGCCGGACATCACTCCGGCACTCACGGAACGCATCAACGCCATCATGCTGGACATACCGGACTTCCATTTCGGCCGGATCGACCTCAAGATGGCTTCCCCAGAAGCTCTGAAGCGTGGGGAAGACTTTCAGATCATCGAGATCAATGGGGTCGGGTCAGAGGCCATCCATATCTGGGACCGGCGCACGACTCTGACAGAGGCCTACCGCACCCAGATCTACCATTACCGGCAGGCCTTCCTCATCGGTGCTGCAAAAAAGAAAGAAGGCTGGAAAAGTTCCGGCATTCTGGGGATGCTCCGCTCCTGGCTGAAGCAGCGGCGCCTGCTGGCGTCCTACCCGACCAACGACTGAGGCAGGCAACAACCGGGCCGGACCCCGCCGGTCCTTTCCCGCCCGGCGGGAGCCCGGCGGGAAAACACAGCCTAAAGCCTGCCCGCACCAAATATGTAATTGCTGATCTGCTGCTCCAGAGACAGCAGGGGGTGGGCATCCAGAATGGTGGCACCAGCCGGCAATGTCTGCCCTGCCTTGCCGGGCAGCAGCTGAAGGGCATTGTCCCCGCCAATGGTCGGTGCCGCAATGGCCACAGCCGTATCCTGCGGGAGCTTCAGATCATCCCGTACGGCAAACTGCACGTCCACGATGGCGGTTTCCGGATTCAGCGTGATGGAACGCACACGCCCCACGGTTACACCGCCAAGGTCCACGTCAGCCCCCTCATCCAGACCATTCGCGGAACTGAATGTCGCATGATAGCCTGTCATGTGGCGATCCGGCCCCTCCAGCAGGCCCAGCCCATAGGCAACGAACCCGCCGGCTGCCAGAAGAACACAGCTGCTGGCAATGAATGCTCCGCCACGCCCTTTAAGGATCGCCCACATAGACACCTCGAAATTCACGCCCCAGTCTGCTAGCCTTGCGACCGGAGAAGCTGATTTCATGAAAAACAACAGAACGTTACCGCTACCATAGATGGGACTTTCCCACCAGCATCCGTCACGGCTTTTCCTCAATCTCCCCCACCTCCAGACAGACCATGGTTCCGCATGACAGATCTCCAGGCCTTCATCCTCGCCATCATCCAGGGCATCACGGAACCCTTCCCTGTCAGCAGCCTTGGCCATGCCGTCCTTCTGCCCGGAATCCTTCACTGGTCGCTGGATGAACACAGCCCGACCTTCCTGCCCTTTCTGACCATGCTGCATGTCGGCACGCTGGTGGCTCTGGCGCATGTCTTCTGGGGGGACTGGCGGGCTATCCTGCTCGGCCTCTTCTCCCCCCGCAGGACAGCCAGAACCCGCAACAAGGCGATCCACCTGTGCAGCCTGCTTGTCGTGGCCACAATACCAGCCGTCATCATGGGCGGACTGTTTGAGCATCACCTGCGGCTCGTTTTTGCCAATCCGCTCATGGTGGCAGGATTCCTGACCCTCAACGGCCTGCTGCTCATCCTGACGGAGATCATGCGCCGCCGGGCCCTCCGGCATGAACAGGACAATGCCTACCAGACACAGGAACTCTCCTGGAAAGATGCCCTCATCATCGGCCTCTGGCAATGTCTGGCCCTGTTCCCCGGGCTATCACGCTCCGGTGCCACCATTAATGGTGGGCTGATGCGGGGACTGGACCATCTGACAGCGACACGCTTTTCCCTGCTCATGGCCCAGCCGATCATTCTGGCAGCCACGGCCAAAGAGGCCTGGCAGCTCCGCCATGTCCATCTCTCCAGCAGCATGATCACGCAGTCCCTCATCGGCGCTGTCGTGGCTGGCGTAACGGCCCTCATCTGCTCCCGGCTCCTGCTGCGCTTCTTCCATGATGACAACCGGCACACCCTGACAGGATTCGGCATTTACTGCATCCTTGCAGGCCTTGGCAGCGCCTGCCTTCTCCATTTTCACCCCTGAGCACAGAAAAACTCCGCAGCATAATTTACAAAGGCTTTCCAAGGAGTCATGAATAAAAACATTCCGGTATCATACCGTTCCAGCCCCGTTATGCAGGAATCGTGACACTCATGCCCCAGCTGACCACGCCATGAACAAGGCGCGCCGCAAGACCCTCTCCCAGATACAGTCCGCTGGTGGACAGCATAACTTCAAGCGCAGCCTTGGCGCCACGCAGCTCCTGCTCATGGGCGTGGGGACCGCCATTGGAGCGGGCGTGTACGTCATCACAGGGACGGCGGCAGCAGAATATGCCGGGCCTTCCGTCCTTCTCTCTTTCCTGATTGCCGCTGCGGCGTGCCTGTTCACGGCACTCTGTTATGGGGAGCTGGCCTCCACCTTCCCTGTCTCCGGGTCAGCCTATGCTTATGCCTATCTCTCCATGGGCGAGAAAATGGCATGGGTGACCGGCTGGCTGCTCATACTGGAATATGGCATTGCCGGTACCGCCGTGGCGGCCGGCTTTTCGGGCTACCTGACATCCCTGCTCAGTGGGTTCGGCATCCATCTTCCGGCTGTCATTTCCCAGACAACCTTTCAGTCCATCCCTCATTCAAGTACCGGCCTGCTGGCCTTTCATCCCAGCTTCAACCTGATCGGCCTGGTTGTCATGCTGTTCATCAGCCTGGTCCTGACCCGTGGGATTGAGGTCGCAGCACGGTTCAACACGGCCTTCGTCAGCATCAAGATCGGCGTGCTGGCACTGTTTGTCGGGGTTGGCCTGTTCTATCTCCATCCTGCCTACTGGCACCCATTCATCCCGCCTTCGGAAGGGAATTTCCATTTCGGCGTGGCTGGCATCTTCCGGGCTGCCTCGATCATCTTCTTTGCCTATGGTGGTTTCGAAACCGTCTCCACCGCAGCGGCAGAAGCCCGCAACCCCACCAGGGATGTGCCCATAGGCATCATCGGCAGTCTCATCATCTGTACGTTGGTTTATGTCACCGTGGCGGCCGTACTGCTGGGCATTGCGCCCTATCAGATGCTGGATGTGCCAGACCCTCTGGCCATCGCAACGGGCCTCATGAATCAGCCGTGGATGGCCTTTCTCATCAATGCAGGGGCCACGGTCGGGCTGTTCTCCGTTCTTATCGGTCTGCTTTATGCAATTTCCCGCATGGTCCACGCCATCAGCCATGACGGACTTCTACCGGGCATCTTCAGCGTCGTGCATCCACGCTTCAGGACACCATGGCTGGCCACGCTGCTGCTGGGCCTCATCCTGGGGCTGATGAGCGCCACCATGCCCATCGCACTGCTGGGGGATCTGCTCTGCATTGGCACCACACTGGCCTTCAGCATCGTCTGCTTCACTGTCATCTGGCAACGCAACAGGGCACCGGAGACACACCGGCCCTTCCAGGTGCCACTCGGAGGAATCCGCATCCGGGGGATCTGGCTGGGCATCACGCCCATGCTGGGCATTTTCTTCTGTCTCTGCATGATTGTTCCCCTGGGGCTGAACATACTGCACGTCACCCTGCAGGGTAACATCATCCCGCTGGCCTTCTTCATCCTCTATACAGGGCTGGGTTTTGCGACCTATCTGTTCTATGGACGGCATAACTCGACCATGAAGCAGCCTCCATCCTGAAGGGCGAAGGCTGCTGCATGGTTTCCATTTCCGATTACGAGGCGAGGATGGCCGCAGGGGCAACCTGCCCATCCATCAAGTCCGCTGTCTATTTCTGGATGATCCACCCTCTTTATGCGTAAACGTTCCTCCTCCTCCGCCAGGCGTCGTGATCCACGGCGCAAGACCATGAGCCAGATCACGGCAGAAAATGATTCCGTCACGCTCAAAAGAAGTCTGACAGCCACGCAGCTTCTGCTCATGGGGGTCGGAACGACCGTTGGGGCGGGCGTCTATGTCATGACGGGTACGGCGGCGGCTGAATATGCCGGACCTGCCGTGCTGCTCTCCTTCCTTGTAGCGGCGGCAGCCTGTCTCTTCACGGCTTTCTGTTATGGGGAGCTCTCTTCCACCTTCCCGGTATCCGGCTCCTCCTACTCCTATGCCTACATCTCCATGGGAGAACGGGCAGCATGGAATGTCAGCTGGCTGATGCTGCTTGAATACGGCATATCCTGCACCGCTGTAGCGGCTGGTCTTTCGGGCTACATGAACTCCCTGCTGGGCATTTTCAACATCCATCTGCCAGTCTGGCTGACACAGACAAGCCTTCAGCCGGTGCCCGGCTCCGAAGGAACAGCGCTGACAGCCGGATTCCGGCTGGACCTGATCGGCTTCATCTCCGTGTTGCTGGTAACCGCCCTGCTGGCCCGTGGTGTTGAAGAATCCGCCCGCTTCAACTCTCTCGTTGTCGCCCTGAAAATTGGTGTCCTGTTCCTCTTCCTCATCATCGGTGTCAGTTACATCACCCCGGCCAACTGGTTCCCCTTCATTCCACCGGCTCAGGCCCATTTCCACTTTGGTGTGGCTGGCATCTTCCGGGCAGCCTCCATCATATTCTTTGCCTATGGAGGGTTCGAAGCCGTTTCCACTGCTTCATCAGAGGCCCGCAATCCAACACGTGACATTCCCATCGGCATCATTGGCAGCCTGCTGATCTGCACGCTGATCTATGTTGCCGTAGCAGCCGTACTGCTGGGAATCGTGCCCTACAGCAAGCTGAATGTGGCTGACCCCCTGGCCGTTGCCACACAGGCCATGGGCAAACCGTGGCTGGCCCTGCTGGTGAATGGCGGCGCCACCATCGGCCTTTCCTCCGTCCTGCTGGGCCTGATGTATGGTCAGTCCCGCATCCTGCTGACCACCGGGCGGGACGGGCTCATCCCGTCCGTCTTTAGCAGGATCCACAAGCGCTACCGCACACCAGCCCGTGGGACATTCATCATGGGGACCATCATTGCCCTGATGACAGCCACCCTGCCCATCGACATCATCAGCGATCTCGTTTCCCTCGGGACAGCACTGGCCTTCGCCATGGTCTGCTTTACGGTCATCTGGCAGCGCAATTATGCTGCCGATACCCGGCGCCCCTTCAGCGTGCCACTGGGAGGAATCCGTATCCGGGGATTCTGGATTGGCCTTACGCCTGTTCTGGGGATCATTTTCTGCCTGATCATGATCCTGCCACTGATCTTCAACATGATCCACGCCCTGCTGGGCGGCAATCCTGTTCCCGTCATTCTGCTGGTCACCTACTTCCTGATCGGTGCGCTGACCTATCGCTTCTACGGGTATCACAACTCCCGCATGGCCAATCCGTCAGCCTCAGCAGAATAATACCGCCCCCATCAGTCCTGACTTGCCCGAGACTGATGGGGGACCCTCCTTCGCCACACTATCTGCGCCCATCGGCCCGGCTACCGGGCCCCATGTAACTGCCCGGTGGCGGGCGATGTACTGGAGGAGACAAAAGGGTATCCGGGTCTGTCACATCCAGTTTCGCCCCTGTTTCCGGCGAAACGAACGCCACACGCCGCCGTGGCAGCGCCTGCGGGAACTCCGCCCGGATGCGGGCAATGGCTTTTTCCCGAATGTCACAACGCAGATCCCAGCTCTGCATGGCATTGCGGGCACTGGCAATGACACGGACCGACATGGCCTGATCTGTGCAGTCCGACACCTGGGCATCGAACACCTTGCCATCCCAGAGCGGGCAGCTTCGCACGATCTCCCTCAGCATATCCCGGATTTCATCCATTGGGGCATCATAATCAAGCCAGAGAAACACGACGCCGGTTATGGCGGCCGAGTTGTGCGTCCAATTTTCAAAGCGATTTTCAAGAAAATAAGAAATGGGCACGATATGGCGTCGCCAGTCCCAGACACGCAGCACGACATACGTTGCCGTGATTTCCTCCACCCAACACCAGTCACCATTGATGACGACCAGATCCTCCATCCGGATGGGCTGGGTGATGGCGATCTGCACCCCCGCTATCAGGTTCGTCAGAAGTCCCCGCGCCGAGAGACCGACAATCAGCGAGGCCGCTCCAGCAGAAGCAAAAAGGGACACACCATACTGTTTGACAGACGGAAAAAGCATCAGGGCCGAAGCAACCGTCACAAGGCCAATGAGAATCTCTCCAAGCCGCCGCAGCACCTTGATCTGTGTCTGATGAGCACGGGCCATGATGTCATCCGCATAATCCAACCGTGCCAGACGATTCAGATATGCCTCTGACATCAGGCGGAACATGCTGATGAGAGAAAAGCCGAAAACCAGAATCAGCAGAAAGAAAAAGAACAGCCTGAGATTCTGCTCCTCCTCATATGAAAAGCCCGTGGCCGCTGGCAGCGCTGCCAGAAGGACCAGCAATGTAACCATGACCTGCATGGGCCGACGCAACACGCTGACGGTGTTGCGGATCATCGCCCCGCTGCGTGTACCAGGAATACGCAGGATCAGCGCACTCGCCCCGTGTCCGGCATAAAACGCTGTCAGACCAACGATCACGAGCATCAGGATCGATACGATCGCAGGTGGCAACCAGGAAAGCGCATTGCTGAACGCAAAGAGGATGTTTGTGAAATGCTGGGACAAAAGGAAAAGCCCTCTGACTGAAGGTGTAACAGGCTGTCAGCGAAAAATGACAGCCTCGCCTCAGGAAGTGAATAGAAAAGAACAAAAAAACATGATGATAGCCCACCTCCCTGTTGACTTCCTCATCTGCCTGCCATAAAAGCACCTTCATCGGAAGGCAGATGCCTCCTGAAGGACATGATGGCGGCGTAGCTCAGCGGTAGAGCAGGGGAATCATAATCCCTTGGTCGGCGGTTCAAATCCGTCCGCCGCTACCATCTTCCCTTCTCCCATCCCCTGAAAATTTGCTGAATGAGCCGTTGCGGATGCCGTGCATCTGGTGCTGGCAGGTATCTTCCCCATAATTTCAGAACACTGACAGCCTCATAAAAAGAAAGCAGGTTGACCTGAGCCAACCCGCCCTCTCTTGGTGCCGTACGGTCGGGAAAGTGGCCTCAGTCCTCGCTGTCCTGCTCGGCCTCTTCATCACGCTTTTCAGCACGACGACGACGCTCGGACGGACGACGCTCACTCGCCGGGGCCGGAGCTGCCGCCTCGTCCTCATGCTCCTGACGTTCCCGGCGCTCCTGACGTGTCTGCTCATAATTGCGCTGCCGTTCGGCACGCTCCTGCTGGGCCGCCTGAGCTGCCTGATTCATGGCATTGAGCATACGGAAATAATGCTCGGCATGCTGGAAATAGGCTTCCGCCTGCACCCGGTCCCCGGTACCGGTGGCATCACGACCCAGCTGAAGATATTTTTCGAACAGCTGCTGGGCAGTGCCACGAATGCGCAGATCAGGCCCGTTGCTCTCAAAAACATGGTTCCGGTTCAGAGGAATCTGACCATTATTGCCACGGGATGCTCCTCCACCGCCGCCTGAACGATGATGACGGTTCCTCATTCGCTTCATATTTTCAAACCTGCAATCTTGTCACAATGGCGCCTTCAGCAGCCAATCTGCCGTTTCTTCCCATATTGTCCGAAGAAACATCACTCCCAGAGGAAACGACACTTTACCGCCTGACCGACAGCCATCACCGTAACGCTGTCCATCCCCTGTATCTTCCTGCGGCAATCTATCAGGCATCAGCCCATAAGCCAACTGCTTTCCTAAGAAAAGGCAAGCACCAGGGCACGCTCCACACCTCCCAGGTCCTTCCGGCACTCCAGCACCGCAAGTCCTTCCGCCTCGGCCAGTTCTGTGACAGCATCTGCCTGTCCCATCCCCAGCTCCAGCACGGCACACCCGTTCGGCATAAGCAGATGTGGCAGGCTCCGGCACAGGATGCGATAGGCCACCAAGCCATCATCTCCCCCATCCAGAGCCCGATGCGGTTCATATGCCGCAACATCAGGCATCAGATGGGCCATGTCCGCATGTTCAATATAGGGAGGATTGGACAACACGACATCAAAACGCCCTCCCACCGCAGCAGCCCAGTCTCCCGCCATAAAAGCCACCCGGTCCGACAAGCCATTGCGGCCTGCATTCCGTCGGGCAAGGGCGGCGGCGGCGGGAGCAATATCCACACCCAACCCCCAGGCTCGTGGATATTCACTCAGAGCAGACAGAAGCAGGCAGCCTGTGCCCGTTCCAAGGTCCAGAATGGATCTGACAGACTGACGATCCGGCTTATGGTCCAGCAGCGCTTCCAGCAGGGTCTCACTATCGCCCCGGGGGATCAATGTCTCCGGTGAGACGTGAAAATCCAGTGTCCAGAAGCCCTGCTCCCCGGTAATGAAGGCAACCGGCTCCCGCTGGCTGCGGCGCTGAATGGCACGCTGGAAGCGGTCCACACCCTCGGCCGGAATCTCGTCATGCTGCATCAGCTCCATCCGGGTCCACCCGCAGGCCCAGCAGAGCAGCAAGCGAGCCTCGAATGCTGCCTCTTCAATCCCGGCCTGAAAAAGCCTCTCCCCGGCCTGCTGCAAAAGGTCTATTTTACGCATGAATTTCATTCCCTGACCTGTCGCCTCCCATCATCCAGGAAAACCAGACGATGACCATAGCCCGTTTCCTGCGCTCCCTGCCTGTTTCACTCTGCCTCGGCATCCTGATGCTGCCAGCCGCAAAGGGTGAAACTGTCGGGCCCATGCCGGATGGACCAACGGGGGGCAGTTTCACCGTTCATGACGGACGTGCGCCCGATGAGGTGTCAGAGTCGACACGCCTCTATCTCAATGGTCATCTGGCAGCGACATTCCACCTTGACCTCGCCCATGCTGATGATAGTGCCGTGATCCCTCTGCCTCTGGGCCGTGTTGATATTCCCTATACTCTTTGCGGCACCGTTACCGTCATGCATGATGGCAAGGCCGAAACACGGGACGTGAGTGGAGATGGTGTCCTCCATAATCCGGACGGCCATTATTTCGAAGCCGTGGGTAGCGAAAATTTCCGAGATTTCTTCCTGATGGATGAAAACGATCCGGCTGCTACCGATCACCACAACGGCAACTCCTCCCGCTGCCTCTCCTCCAACAGCTGATCACCCTGCCCAGGGGACTTGTCAGGAACTGCCGATTTCCGCCGCCAGCAGGGCCATCTGCTCATGGTGGGTCAGGGCGCTGACAATCTCGTCAAACTCGCCACCCATGACCTGATCAATCTTGTACAGAGTAAGATTGATGCGGTGATCCGTCACCCGCCCCTGGGGGAAGTTGTAGGTTCTTATCCGTTCAGACCGGTCTCCTGTACCAACCTGGGATCTACGGTCGGCCGCCCTGCTGTCATGCGCCTTCTGCCGTTCCGCCTCATACAGGCGGGCCCGCAGAATCTGCATGGCCTTGGCCTTGTTGCGGTGCTGACTTTTTTCTTCCTGCATGGCCACGACAACACCTGTCGGCAGATGCGTGATACGGACAGCACTCTCCGTCTTGTTCACATGCTGTCCCCCTGCACCGGAGGCCCGGAACACATCAATCCGCAGGTCTTCTTCATTCACCTGCACATCAACCTCTTCCGCTTCCGGCAGCACAGCAACGGTAACGGTAGATGTATGGATGCGTCCCTGGCTTTCTGTCGCCGGGACACGCTGGACACGATGCACGCCGGACTCATATTTGAAACGGGCAAACACGCCTCGCCCTGTAATGGTGGCCATGCCTTCCCGGATGCCAGAAAGCTCACTTTCCGTCAGGGACATGACCTCGAAACGCCAGCCATTGCTCTCGGCAAACCGACGATAGGCCTCGAAGAGTTCTGCCGCAAACAGCGCTGCTTCATCCCCACCGGCAGCGGGGCGGACCTCCAGAATGGCGCTCCGTTCATCAACATCATCCCGAGGCAGAAGCGCCAGCTGCATGGCCTGCTCCAGAGCGGGCATCACGGCCTCGACCTCTTCCAGCTCAAGCTGGGCAAGCTCCTTCATCTCCGGGTCCTGCACCAGAGCCTGCGCCTCTTTCTGACGCTTCTGAGCAGCCTGCCACGCCCGGATGGCTGCCACAGGTTTTTCCATGGCAGCATAGTCCCGGGAAAGACGGACAAACTCGTCTCCACTGGCCTCACCAGAGGCCATCATTGCCTGCATTTCCTCAAAGCGGGCAATGATCTGCTCCAGCTTATGCTCCATAGCCGCACTCATGAGGCTCGGGCACGCTCCAGAATAACAAGGATGTCCGTCACGGGCACTTCTTCCTGTTCCCGTGATGCCAGATGACGCAGCTGCACGACATCCCGTGCCAGATCATCATCCCCCAGGAAGAGCGCATGCGTCGCCCCGGACTGCACAACACGGTCCATGCGTTTCTTCATGTTGCCCCGTGTCTCGATCGAGACAGCCAGACCACCATCCCGCAACGCCCGGGAAATGGAAGCGGCCTTGAGCAGGGCAGCTTCTCCCATCGGCAGGATGGCCACATCACTGACCTCCTCAGCCGGAGCATCAATCAGAGCGGCGAGACGTTCAACACCAGCGGCCCAGCCGATGCAGGGCACGGCAGGGCCGCCCATTTCTTCAACCAGCCCCTCATACCGGCCACCGGCCAGAACGGTCCCCTGCGCACCAAGCTTGTCCGTAACAAACTCGAATACGGTATGGCTGTAATAATCCAGCCCACGAACAATTCGGGGATTCTCCACGAAAGAGACGCCGAAAGCCTTCAGACCAGCCTTCAGCTCCTCCCAGAATGTACGGGATTCCTCATTGAGATAGTCATCAAAAGCTGGTGCATCAGCCAGAAGGGCCCTGTCCTGCTCTGCCTTGCTGTCCAGAATCCGCAGCGGGTTGATTTCAAGCCGTGACCGGCTGTCCTCGGAAAGGCGATCCTCATGCTGGCGGAAATAGGCCACCAGAGCCTCCCGCCATGCCATGCGGCTGGCCTTGTCACCCAGCGTGTTCAGCTCCAGACGCAGATCATCCGCCAGACCAAGCGAGACCAGAAAGTCCCGGGCCATGGCGATGATCTCGGCATCACGGAAGGCACTTTCCGCACCGATCAGCTCCGCACCGATCTGATGGAACTGACGGAAGCGCCCTTTCTGCGGCCGTTCATAGCGGAACATTGGGCCCGTATAGAAAATCTTCTGTGGCAGGGCCTGTGTCAGCGCATTGGAAACCAGTGCACGAGCCACACCCGCCGTTCCCTCCGGACGCAGGGTCAGGCTCTCCCCTCCCCGATCCTCGAACGTATACATTTCCTTGGAAACAACATCCGAGCTTTCCCCCAGAGAGCGGGCAAAAACATGGGTGTCCTCAAAAATGGGGGTGGCCCACTGGCTGAAACCATAACGGCGGAAGACCGTCCTGCCCGTACCAACAACATGCTGGTGGCGACGCATCTCCTCGCCCAGCAGATCCCTCGTCCCCCGTGGCGGCTGAAACCGTGCCATCAGTGCGCTGCCTTCTCGGCCGTTCCGGCCTCAATGGCAGCCACACGGGCTTCCACCAGCTCCACGATATGGTCGATCATGTTCTCAGCCGGCATGGTATGGTCCTGCTTGCCCGCTGCATAGACCATGTGCCGACCAGACCCGCCACCTGTCACACCGATGTCCGTCATCAGCGCCTCACCAGGCCCGTTAACCACACAACCGATGATGGAAAGTGTCAGCGGTGTCTTGATGTGCTGAAGACGGTCCTCCAGCGTCTGGACCGTATCCACCACATTGAAACCCTGACGGGCACAGGACGGACAGGAAATGATCTTCACACCACGGTGACGCAGGCCGAGCGATTTGAGAATGTCCCAGCCCACCAGCACCTCTTCTTCTGGAGGAGCAGAGAGGGAAACGCGCATCGTGTCACCTACACCAGCCCAGAGCAGATTGCCCAGCCCGAGGGCAGACTTCACCGTCCCCGCCCGCTTGGAGCCAGCCTCCGTAATGCCGATATGCAGCGGATGGTCACAGCATTCTGCCAGCTGCTTGTAGGCCGCCACGGCCATGAAAACGTCAGAAGCCTTCACGCTGATCTTGAATTCATGGAAGTCATGATCTTCCAGAATCTTCGCATGTTCCAGCGCACTTTCCACCAGTGCTTCCGGCTTCGGCTCGCCATATTTCTCCAGCAGATGCCGCTCCAGAGACCCAGCATTGACGCCAATACGGATGGAGCAGCCATGATCACGCGCTGCCTTGACGACCTCACGCACACGATCGGCACTGCCAATGTTACCCGGATTGATGCGCAGGCAGGCCGCACCGGCCGCCGCTGCCTCGATAGCCCGTTTGTAATGGAAGTGAATGTCCGCCACGATCGGCGCATTGACTTCTTCCACAATGGTTTTCAGGGCCTTCGTGCTGGCCTCATCGGGACAGGATACACGGACGATATCCACACCGGCCATTTCGGCCTTGCGGATCTGAGCAATCGTTCCTTCGATATCCGTTGTCAGCGTGTTGGTCATGGTCTGCACCGAAACAGGTGCATCGCCACCAACGGCAACATTACCAACATAGATCTTCCGTGATTTACGGCGTTCAATATGCTGATAGGGACGTAAACTGCTCATCAATAACCTCTCCGGGTCCTGACTGGACTGACCCATGATAAACGTGGCCGCCTCATGGACGGTCACAGAATTTTATTGGCTGCGCTTGTCCACCGGTCCCGGCACCTCACCGGCCCCGGTGGCCAGGGAACCGTAACCATAATGGCCCTGCTCCACAGATGCTGCATCGACCGTCACGTTACGGACAACCCTGCCACGCAGCCCTAGGGGAGCGCTTACAACATTCCCCGCCTGAAAAACAACACCCCCGGCATTGCCGCTCGTCACACGATAGGTTTCACCAGCAGTCCCCTGCCAGCTCTCTCCCTTCTTCAGCACACGAACCAGCAGAACCTTGCCAGAGGCATCCGTAACCTGCACCCAGCTGTCTTCCCGGGCCAGTATTGCAACTCTGTCAGCTGCTTCCTGACTCGGAGCAGGAGCCTGCTGCGCTGGCGTCGGCTGCGGGGACTGGGCCTTCGATGTCTCCATGGCAGACGGGGCATTCCCCGTCACACTGTCACCAGAAGACGAACCGGCCTGGTGATCACCCTCATTGCGGGGCACCTCATTACCCGCTGCATCAACAGTAGAAGGCATGGCCGTAGCAGCAGGAGAAACAGCCTCCGGCGCTGGCGGCAGATCAGGCGTATCTTTCGGAGTATCCCCTGCCCCCGTGGCCGCCCCTTGGGCACCAGAAGACAGAACCGGTGCTGTGGGCTGCGCCGTGGCAGACTGCCCGGCTGCTGGAGACGGAACAGTCGGCTGTGTGGCAACAGGCGGTACCGCAGCCGCTGGCGTTTCACCAGTCTCTGCCAGATGGGACGGCAGAACGGACGAAGCCAGCTGCCCATGGGAAGAGAAGTGATACCACCCGGCATATCCCCCGGCGATCACCACCAGACCAACAGCCAACAACACCCAGAGACCGGCTGAACGTCCTTCCTGGGGGCCGGGAAGAACCAGATGGACACTCTGACGTGGCGGCGCAAGAGACGACAGCTCCTGCCTGGCCTGCTGCATGAACTCCTCGCTCTCCATCCCCAGGAGACGGGCATAGCTCTTGATGAAACCAAGGGCATAGACCTTGTCTGGCAGCTCGGCATAACGCCCGCCTTCAATGGCCTGAAGTGTTGCAAGCCTTACCTTCAGGTAAGCCTCGACATCCTCAAGCCTCCAGCCCAACTCTTTGCGTCGGGCCATCAGGCGAGCTCCCAGAGTGGCCGATGACTGACCGGCCATATTCTGCCTTGCTTTATCGTCCATCACGTCACCCCTCTTCCTCATCTGACCAGAGCTCCAGTCCGAACACAGCGCTGTCTGTCCAGTATCCTGCCGTTACCGTGCAACCGCCGCATGGAGGCGTTTCTCACGCTTCTGGAGGGCTTCTACAGCCTGATCCACCAGCGTGGTGATGATATCCGCTACCGGGCGGATCTCCTTGACCATGCCGACAGACTGCCCGGCCATCATGGATCCGTTTTCCACGTCACCTTCAATGACGGCACGGCGCAGAGCCCCAGCCCAGAAATGTTCGATTTCCAGCTGGGCAGCTTCCCGCTCGATCTCTCCTTTGCGAAAACGCTCGATCACATCCGCCTGATGGGTCATGAAATGGCGCGTAGCTGCATTGGCCAAGCCACGCACGGGAATGACAGGAAAGCGCTCATCCAGCTGCACGGACATCACGGCATCACGGGCATTACCCCGACGGAAGGCCTCCTTGAAACGCTCATGGGCGATGCTTTCCCGGGAGGCTGCAAACACTGTCCCGAACTGGCCACCGGCTGCCCCCTGCTCCAGATAGGACAGGACGGCATCACCACGGCCAAGGCCACCCGCAACGAAAACGGGCACTTCCGTGATGTTGGGCAGGATTTCCTGCGCCAGAACATTCAGGGAAACCGGGCCGACATGACCGCCCGCCTCGGATCCCTCAATGACCAGAGCCTCAATCCCCAGCTTCACGAGCCGCTTGCCCAGAGCCAGCGCCGGAGCAAACCCCATGACCCTGGCGCCGCCATCCCGCACCCGGCGGATGGTCGCACCGGTCGGAACACCACCAGCCAGCACGACGTGGGTCACCTTGTGGGCCAGACAGACATCCACCAGCGCATCCAGCTTCGGATGCATGGTGATGAGATTGACGCCAAAAGGCTTGTCTGTCAGCGCCTGCGTGGCAACGATCTCTTCCTCAAGCCGCTCTGGCTCCATCGCACCGCAGGCAATCACACCAAAGCCGCCTGCGTTGGAAATGGCCGATACCAGATTCCGTTCACTGACCCAGGACATGGCCCCGCCCAGAATGGCATACCGACTGCCCAGGAAATCACATCCCGGTTTCCAGAGCTGGTCCAGCGTCTCGCGTGCGTTTGCTTCCCCGCTCATGCCTGTGCTCCCTCGGAGGCATCAAGCCCATAGGCGGTGTGCAGCGCCCGCATGGCCAGCTCCATATATTCTGCATCGATCAGAACGGAAATCTTGATCTCGCTGGTGGAAATGACCTGAATGTTGATCCCTTTCTCGGCGAGTGTCCGGAACATGGTGGTGGCCACGCCCGTATTGGACCGCATCCCCACGCCGACCACGCTGATCTTCACGACATTCTGGGATGTGCTCAACCCGCCAAAACCGATCTCGGCACGCATTGCCTCCAAAATCTGGCAGGCCCGGCTCTCATCCCCCTTGCTGACCGTGAAAGTCATGTTCGTGCTGCGATCCGCACCGATGCTCTGGACGATCATGTCCACATTCAGCCCTGCAGCGGAAAGAGGTTCGAAGATTCTTGCCGCAATGCCCGGCTCGTCAGGTACCTGTCGGATGGTGATCTTCGCATCATCCATGGAATACGCAATACCGGTCACCAGCTTCTTTTCCACGCTTTCGTCCTCATCCACTACAATGGTTCCGCTGCTGTCATCCGTCTCCACAAAAGAGGACAGGACACGCACATGCACCTTTTCCCGCATGGCCAGCCCCACGCTGCGGGTCTGGAGAACCTTGGCACCTACGGATGCCAGCTCCAGCATTTCCTCATAAGTGATCCGCTCGAGACGGCGGGCCTGCTTAACAATCCTTGGGTCGGTCGTGTAAATGCCATCCACATCCGTATAGATATCACACTGGTCCGCCCTGATGGCAGCCGCCAGCGCAACGGCGGACGTATCGGAGCCACCACGGCCCAGTGTTGCAATACGGCCTCTGGCATCCACTCCCTGGAACCCGGCGATCACGGGCACGATACCTTCATCCATGCATTCCCGCAGGGCACGCCCATCTACATCCTCGATGGCGGCGCAGCCATGGGCTTCATCCGTCAGCAAGGGAATCTGCCACCCCTGGAAAGAACGGGCCGGCACACCCAGCGCCCCCAAAGCAATGGCAAGCAGACCGCTCGTCACCTGCTCGCCAGACGCCACAACAGCGTCATATTCCGCCGGATCAGCCTGTGCATCCAGCGAGCGGCAATAATCCACCATCTGGTTGGTCACGCCCGACATGGCAGAGACGACAACCGCAATGCGCTGTCCTCTGGCTCTCTCCTTCCGGACCTTCTCAGCCACGATGCGGATGCGCTCCAGATCCTTGACGGACGTCCCGCCAAATTTCATCACGACCGTGCGGGGCGCAGACCGTGTTACATCATCCGAACAGTCGTGTATGGACATCGGGGAGAAAGCTCCAACAATAAGGCTAGCATCACATAAATATCCGTTCCACATAGCTCTCCTGCCCTTTCGCGTCTAGCCACAACATGGCAGAAAAGCACCATGAAAGCCGGGAGGACCGCCAAGAATGTCTGTTTCATCACCATCATCATCCAACGGAGCAGGTAACGGAACATCATCTGTTATCAATGATGAAATAATTCAGTTCAGTGCACTGGCCAAAGACTGGTGGAACCCGAAAGGACCCATGGCCCCGCTCCATGCCATGAACCCTCTGCGCACCTCCTGGATTGTCCGGCATCTGCCTGCCTCGCTTTTCCATCTCCCCGAACTGCCAACCCTGCTGGATATTGGCTGCGGTGCCGGACTGGCGAGTGAGCGCTTCGCCACGCTTGGTTTTGATACTCTGGGCGTTGATGCCAGCGAAGACGGCATACAGGCCGCCCGGGCACACGTCGCCCTTCACCCCCTGCCGCCGCAGGCCGCCCCCCTGCACTATCTATGCAGCAGTGCCGAAACCCTTCTTGAGGAAGGTCGGCAATTTGACGTGATCTCTGCCCTGGAGATCATTGAACATGTACGGGACCCGCAAGTCTTTCTCTCCCTGCTATCAGGCCTGGCAAAGCCGGGCGGGTATGTCGCCATTTCCACCATGGACCGCAGTCTGCGCTCATTCCTCATGGCCAAGCTGGGGGCGGAATATGTGCTGCGCCTTCTCCCTGTCGGTACCCATGACTGGAAAAAATTCATCCGTCCGACAGAACTGGACAGCATGGCCCGGCAGGTCGGGCTACGCCTGCTGGACCTCAAGGGGCTGTCCTTCCGGCCGCCACACTGGCAGGAGAGCCACGATACCAGCATCAATTACATCGCCCTCTTCCAGAAAGACTGACACTACCAAAAGAAAAGGCGCCACAAACGGGCGCCTTTTCTACTTCACGAGGGAAGAGACCTCTCAGGAATCCGCCACCATGAAGGCAAACGTCGTCGGGCTGCCGACGGCGGTAAAGTGGTTCATGAAGACAGGCTTGCCGGTCTCACGATCCACACGGAAAGCCGTGACGGAGTCAGAGCGCTGGTTGGCACAGAACAGGAATGAGCCGCTCGGGTCGAACATCATGGCACGGCCATAGTCGGCATGCATCCAGACCTCATCCTCCAGCGTCAGCGTGCCATCCATGCCAACGGAGAAGACCGCCAGGGAGTCACCCAGACGGTTGGAAACATAGACAAACCGCCCGCTCTCAGCGATCAGGATTTCCGCAGCCAGCGTGGACCCGCGGAAGTGGGAGGTCACGGTGCTGACGGACTGAATCTGCGTGATGGCGCCTGTCTGCGGATCAAACTTGGACACCACGACCTTGGAGTTCTGCTCACAGAGGTTGTACAGCACACGGCCCGAATGATCGAACACGAAGTGACGGGGAGCAGAACCCGGTTCCATGTCGTAGAACGGCTTCTGTGCCGGGATGAGCTTGCCTGTGGCCAGGTCCAGCTTCCAGACATAGACACGGTCCAGCCCAGCATCATCCACCAGAACGAACGCACCGCTCGGATCGGTCGCAATCATGTGCGGATGGGCACTGGAATGATCGGAAACGGCAAAATTGCCTTCCGGATTGTCTGCCGCCCGTTCCGGCTGCTTCGGCCCGCTATTGTGGACCACATCCGTAGCCTTGCCCAGTGACCCATCAGCATGGATGGGCAGGACAGCCACACTGCCACCCATGTAATTGGCAACGAGCAGATACTTCCCGGATGGATGGACACTCAGATGGGCCGGGACAGCACCACCGGAGCTGACAGTGTTGATCTTGGCCAGTGTCCCATTGCGGGTATCCACGGAGAATGCCGTCACAGAGCCACTGCCAGCCTTGTCGTAATCATTGATCTCGCTGAGAGCGTACAGGAACTTCCGGTTGCGGCTCAACGTAATGAAGGATGGGCTGGGAATGTCCATGAACGTGGCAACCGGTGTCAGAAACCCGGTATCACGGTCCATCTCGAAGACAGAGATTCCCTTGCCGTTACCAGCTCCCCCCGGAGGACCATGCTCCGTATAACCACCAACAAAGCACAGGATACGGGGCAACGGCCCCTTCTGGGCCTGAGCTGCCCGCAGAGGCGACAGGGCCGTGGCGGCCCCGAATCCAGCAAGCGCCAGAGTAAACCGGCGCCGGGAAAGACTCTGTGACATAACGTATTACTCTCCTTCAACTTTGCCCCTACGGGAAGAACGGGCCAACGCTACCAAAAAAGGCCTCTCTCCATAAGAGCCATTCATCATAGGAAGAAAAATGACTGGAAAATCAATCAGTTTATCTTCATGCGGCACTGCCTGCCGATCACCGGGGCCGCAATGCGGCTCCATGTCTGCGTTTCACCAAACAGACTCAGCCCTACATAGCCACGCAGCTTGAGAGTATCTCCCTTCCCCTGCCACATGATCGCCTGGTAGGTCCGCCCGCTCCTCGGGTCCAGAATCGTCCCATGCCACTGTCCATTCTTGCGGCGCTTCATGTTGCTGATGATCTCGAGCCCACATTCCGAACGTCCCCAGACATCCTTTTCCGGCTCGGCCTCCGTATAATCCATGCCCACCAGCCAGCCGCAGAGACGGCTGGCAGCCGACGGACAGGGCGCAATACTGAAAATGCCGTCTTTTTCCTCTACCAGCCATGTCCCGACCAGACTGGATGCCGCCTGAGCCTGCGCACGGGATACCGTGACCATCACACCCCCAGCAAGAACAAGAACAGCGGCGAACAACGCCCTAGCCGCGGCCCAGCAAGGCATCAAGCTGTCCATCCTGCTCCAGCTGCATGAGCTCACTGCACCCTCCTACCGCTTTGCCGCCAATGAAAATCTGCGGCACTGTCGTCCCTCCTCCTGAACGTTCCCGGGCTGTTTCCCGCTCCGCAGAACCACGAGGGGCATGGATTTCCTCAAAGGGAACATCCTTGGACTGAAGCAGGCTGATGGCCCGGACACAGTAAGGGCACCCTGGCTGCGTGTAGATTTCAACTTTTGGCATGTAACAATCCTTTCTGGTCTCAAAGCCGGATGTCATGCCAGTGTCACCCGGGCTGCCACAAGAATATCCACGGAAAGGCAGCCATGCTCAAGCAATGCTTTTACACAGACCTCTGCCGTAGCCCCTGTTGTCAGGATATCATCAACCAGCACGACCCGGCGCCCACGCAGCAAACTCCAGTAACGGGGCCGCAGCGTGACAGCTCCCGCCATCTGCCTCCGCCGCCCCTGCCGGGAGAGCCCTGCGAGAGATGCAGTCCTGAACCGCCGTTGCAGCGCATCTGGATAACAGGCAAGCCCTTCCCGTCGGGCAAGGGCCATGGCCATCAGGGCCGCCTGATTATATCCACGCTGCCACAAACGCCCACGATGCACAGGAACAGGCACAAGCACCACATCCGGTCCTATCAGGTCCCCCCCTGCCCGGGCCATGAAATGGGCCAGAGCTGCAGCATGTTCTGTCCGGCTTCCATATTTCAGTCCCATGACAAGGCTGCGGGCCTGTCCTTCATACAGAAAAGCCGCCCGTGCCCTGTGCCATGGCGGTGGAGACCTTTCACAGTCTGCACAAAGCATCCCACGCTCGGCCATCTCCTCCTGCGTGATGGGCAGGGCACAGGCATCACAGAAGGGAGAATGGACAAACCGGAGCCCAGCAAAACAGCGCCCACACAGAAAGCCACCACCCGATGCCACTTCCTCCCCGCATGAAACGCAATTGGGCGGAATGAGCCAGTCCAGCACATTCCGCCCAAGCCATTTACTTCTGCAAAGCCAGTCCACCTTTTCTCAGAGCACCGCCATCCTCAGAAACGAGATGGCGGTGCTTCCCCCGAGGTCTCAGTGTCCGGCAGCGGCAGCGTCAAAATCCGGCGCCTGAAGCCCAGAGGCCTCCAGCTGACTGACAAACGCCTTCTTCAGGCGAGCCAGCCCCTCATGAGACTGCGCCTCAATACGCCCGACAAGAACCGCCTGCGTATTGGAAGCACGAAGCAGCCACCAGCCATCAGGCGTATTCACACGCACGCCATCCACGGAAGACACATCAGCCCCTTCCTTCTTCAGGCGCTCGGCCACTTCCTTGATGACATCAAACTTGCGGGTGTCATCGCAAGGGAAGCGCAGCTCCGGCGTGTTGACCATCTGTGGCAGGGCCTCCCGCATGTCTGCCAGAGTGCCGGGCAGACGGGCGACGATCCCAAGAACACGGATCGCCCCATAGAGGGCATCATCGAATCCATACCACTTATCGGCAAAAAAGATATGCCCGGACATCTCACCCGCCAGAGGGGACGACGTCTCGGCCATCTTGCTCTTGATGAGGGAATGCCCGGTCCGCCACATCAGAGGCTCACCACCAGCCTTGCCGACTTCATCAAACAGCACCTGACTGGCCTTGACGTCTGCAATAATGGTCGCTCCCGGGTGTTTCTTCAGCACGTCACGGGCCAGCAGAACGAGAATCTGATCCCCCCAGAGAATCTCTCCCTTGCCATCCACGACGCCAACCCGGTCGGCATCGCCATCAAAGGCCACGCCAATATCCGCTTTTTTCTCACGGACGGTCCTGATCAGATCCTGCAGGTTCCCCTCGACGGTCGGGTCTGGATGATGATTTGGAAAGGTCCCATCAATTTCAGGGTACAGGACCGTATGCTCACCAGGCAGCTTCTTCACCAGGCGGGTCAGCACCTCACCAGCAGCGGAGTTGCCATTGTCCCACACGACCTTCAGCGGCCGCTCCCCGTCATAATCCTTGAGAAGACGCTCAATATAGGCTTCAGAAGGATCAATCGTCTCGACCTTCCCTTCTGCCTTGGGCACGACGTCACCCGCTGCGGCCAGACGGCCAACCTCACGGATCTGCTCGCCAAAAAACGGCTTGCCCTTCAGCATCATCTTGAAGCCGTTATGATCCGGTGGATTGTGGCTGCCCGTCACCATGATGGCACCGTCAGACTCCCCCGTGACAGCCGCATAATACAGCATCGGGGTCGGCCCACGCCCGACACGGCGCACCGTCACACCGGAATCCACGGCACCACGGACCAGTGCCTCCTCCAGTTCCGGCGATGACAGGCGGCCATCATAACCCACCGTCACCACGCTCCCACCGTCCCGGCGGATCATGCTCGCAAAAACACGGCCCAGCGCATAGGCATCCTCGGCATGAAGGGTTTTCCCCACAATGCCGCGAATGTCGTATTCCCGCAGGCTGGTCGGCTCAAAATGATGCTTGAATCCCGTCATGAGCTCACATCCTCTCAGGCATATTTCTTCAGGAAGGCACGCACGTCATCTTCCAGGTCTTCACGCTGGAGCGCCAGAGCAACCTGAGCCTCGAGGAAGCCCAGCTTGCTGCCACAGTCAAACCGCGTGCCTTCATAACGCAGACCATGGAACGGCACCTTGCCGATCATCTCGGCCATGGCATCCGTCAGCTGCACTTCACCACCCACGCCGGTTTTCAGAGCGGACAGTGGCTTGAGCACGTCAGCTGTCAGGACATACCGGCCAATGATGGCAAGATTGGAAGGAGCATCTGCCGGAGCGGGCTTTTCAACCAGTCCCTTGACCTCAACCTTGCGCCCATCATCCTCGCCAATTTTCAGAATACCGTAGCGGTCCGTCCACTCCCGGGGGACCTCATCCACAGCAACCACATTTCCCCCTGTCTGATGGTAGACATCAGCCAGCTGGGCCACACAGCTGCGCCCACCCTGAACGATATCATCCGGCAGAAGAATGGCGAACGGGTCATTCCCGATGAAGTTGCGGGCGCACCAGATGGCATGACCAAGCCCCAGAGGATTCTGCTGGCGCACAGCCACCAGTGAACCAGCCTCCACACTGCTGCTTTCCAGAGCCTTGATGGCGGACGTCTTTTTCCGCTCTTTCAGGGTACTTTCAAGCTCGTAGGCAATATCAAAATAATCAATCAGATTGTCCTTGCCACGGGCCGTAACCAGACAGAACTCCTCAATGCCGGCAGCACGGGCCTCATCAATAGCGTACTGGATAAGTGGTTTGTCCACGACGGGCAGCATTTCTTTTGGCATGGCCTTTGTTGCTGGCAGGAAGCGTGTCCCCAGACCTGCAACAGGCAGAACGGCTTTTTTCAATGGCTTGATCATCTCAGCTCTCTCTCGGTCTGTCTGCCCTGCCTTCCATCATCCGACAGAGCACTCATCCATCAATCTCGGCATAAGGCGGCTGCTCACAGGTAAACAGGCCGCCACGCAAGATGTAACCTAAAGTACATCTTCGATACAGGGGCCATCCCGATGCCAACAATCAGTTTTTCATGAAAAAGACGTAACACGGTGGAACCCATGTTACGGACCATATCCTCAAATTGCAGAAGAAATATGGTGCGGCCGAGAAGACTCGAACTTCCACGGGGTTTCCCCCACAAGCACCTCAAGCTTGCGCGTCTACCATTCCGCCACGGCCGCTCCGTGATCAGCAGTCCCGTTTTCCCTCGTCTGAGGCGTGACCGCTTCGGTGAAATGGCCTATAGCCCATCAAAACAGGGAGGGCAATGGTCATGACACGGTTTTATAAAGAAATTATCTGGCAGGCGGATAAAAAAACCTGCCCATATCCCGAAGCCCTGTCCTTCATGCGCCAGCAGGTGGAGGCCATCCACCATCAGCAGGCCCCCCAACGTATCTGGCTGACAGAACACCCCCCCCTCTATACCGCCGGGACCTCTGCCAAGGCTGAAGACCTCATCAACTCTCAGGGCTATCCAACGTTCGAAGCCGGACGGGGTGGCCAGTGGACCTATCACGGTCCCGGACAACGCATCGCCTATGTCATGCTGGACCTCACGCAGCCGCACGCCCCCCTCCCCGCACGGGACATACGGGCCTTCGTCCAGCTGCTGGAACGCTGGCTCATCATGAGCCTTCAGGAGCTGGGAATTGACGCCTTCACCCGGGAAGGCCGTATCGGCGTCTGGTGTTTCGATAGGGAAAGCGGGCTGGAAACCAAGATCGCCGCTCTGGGAATCCGTGTCACACGCTGGGTCAGCTGGCACGGAATTTCACTGAATGTCTCGCCACGACTCAGTGACTTTGACGGGATCATCCCCTGCGGCATCCGGGACTATGGCGTGACCAGCCTGCAACGCTTCAACCCAGCCCTACAGATGGAAGATGCCGACAGGGCCCTGCTGAAAAGCTGGACGGCCCTGTTCGGCCCTGTGATCCATCCAGCTGCTACTCCGGCAGACTGAAGCTGCTTTCGGAAACAGGCTGGTTCTCCTGCACGTCGAACAGGGAGAGACCAAAATGATGGTGACGGGCATCCACCCCCTGTATGCCAACAAGGGTCAGATGGCCACGCACGTCAGAAAACTGGAGGGTCAGCAGCCCCTGGGAAGGATTGTCAGCCTCTGCCACGGAAAGCTGGAGCGATTCTGTCCCACGGGAGACATTCGTCACCTGAACATCCCTGTCAAAACTGACAGGATGACGGAGCAGAAGTCCGAGCGGATTCCGCTTGAGAGAGAGGTGCGTCACGGCACCATTATCAGCATTCCGGAGGACAAACCGACCATCACGGGCCACGGCCCTCATGGCATGAGGAACCTCATACACCATCTCGAACCGTCCGGGCACATAGGTGAAATGTCCATCCCCCTGCTGCTGGGCCGGGCCATCCTGCACAAATGACGCCTGGAGGGACGACAACCCGTTGAGATAGGTCTCCACCCGACGGATATCGTGCCTGTCATTCGTGACAAGATGATCATAGCCTGATGTGGCGCACCCCGTGAGACCAGAAACAGCCAACGGAGCCGCCACCATGCCGGCCCAGAACAGCAGGCTGCCTGCCATCATGCGCTTCATGGCTGGCTCTCCCCTTCCAGAGACAGGGAGAGGGCATGAAGGCCCGTCTGGAACTCTCCAGCCAGCAGGTCATTCACAAGCCTGTGTCGGGCCAGGGTCTTCATCCCGTCAAACCGGCGGCTGACGACATGCAGATGATAATGCGTCTCGCCCACCTGCTCCGGCCCCCGGCTTTCCTGGGCCTGGGTACGCATGGCTGCATGATGCCGGTGGCGTGCACTGTCATCCCGTATCTCCAGTATGGACGGGCTCAGGGCCTCCTCCAGTACTGCCCTCATGCGGTCGACTCTTTTCATCGGTTTTCTTCCACGCTCATCCACGGAGTTACAGGTTCCATCTGTCCTGCCCATAACAGGAATCTTTCCCCACCAGGAAAAGGATGCTTGCATCCATGCCAGACCTCTCCCCATATCGTCCATCATGCAATGCAAACCATCCAGACACAAAGCCTTCGCACCGGACCCGGACGCCCCCCAGCAATGCTGCGACCACCCGGACTGTGACAGGCCGGCAGGGTACCGGGCCCCCCGGGGGCGGGACAACCTGCGCAGCTATTACTGGTTCTGCCTGGAGCATGTCCGCCAGTACAATGCCAGCTGGGACTATTACCGGGGCATGACGCCAGGGCAGATCGAACGCCACCTGCGGGAAGATACCTCCTGGCAGCGCCCTTCATGGAAGATGGGCACGCCAGGCAACGATTCGGCACGGGCTTCCTTCACACTGGATGATCTGCATGACCCTCTGGACATCCTGAACCGGCACCGTCGCCCTTCCCGGGCAACCGAAACGAGACGGCAGGCCCCGCCAGCCCTACGTGAGCCCCTGGCCCAGCTTGATCTTGAATGGCCGACCACGCTTGAAATCATCAAGACCCGCTACCGTGTCCTGGCCCGCCGTTATCACCCTGATGCCAACAGGGACGACCCAAGAGCGGAAGAACGCTTCAAGGTCATCGGAACGGCCTACGCCACATTGCGGGACCATTTTGCCAACAGCACTGAGCAGGCAACAGCCGGAGCCGGATAGCTGCCTTGCCTTCCCTGCATCTTTTCATGACCGGGTGATTGTGTAATCGTACCTGTAGAGTCCTTAATAGGATAGACACTCATTCGGTCTTCCATGTACCACCCTACTTAGTGACAGGAATCATGTCATGGCTCTCCCTTCAGCACAGTCCCTCTCCGAGACACTGCCCCAGACACCTGACAGCCTGAAATCCGCCCGGGAGCTGTTTGGGCTCGACCTTGATCTCGAAGTCCCTGTCTGGTCACAGAAGACGGACCATGTCCCCGAGATCGACTCCGCCTACCAGTTCGACCGGGATACGACCCGGGCCATTCTGGCCGGTTTCATGCATAACCGCCGTGTTCTGGTGCAGGGCTTTCACGGGACCGGAAAATCCTCCCATATCGACCAGATCGCCGCACGGCTGAACTGGCCCTGCGTCCGCATCAATCTCGATAGTCACATCTCCCGCATCGACCTCATCGGCAAGGACGCCATCACGCTGGAAGATGGCAAGCAGGTCACGGAATTCCGTGAAGGTCTGCTGCCATGGTGTCTCCAGAATCCATGCAGCCTGATCTTTGACGAATATGATGCCGGACGGCCCGACGTGATGTTCGTCATCCAGCGCGTGCTGGAAGCCAACGGGGCCCTGACCCTGCTGGACCAGAACCGCGTCATCCACCCACATCCGTCTTTCCGCCTTTTCGCCACGGCCAACACGGTCGGGCTGGGCGATACAACAGGGCTGTATCACGGCACCCAGCAGATCAACCAGGGCCAGATGGACCGCTGGAACATTGTCACCTCCCTGAATTACCTGCCCAAGGAACAGGAAATCCGCATCATCAAGGCCAAGATGGGCGATGCTCTGGAGGAGACCCTCATCGGCCAGATGGTGGAACTGGCCGACCTGAGCCGTGCCGGTTTCATGAACGGAGACATCTCCACCGTCATCTCCCCCCGGACGGTCCTCTCCTGGGCAGAAAACATCACGATCTTCAATGATGTTCCCTTCGCGTTCCGCCTGAGTTTCCTCAACAAATGTGATGAAGCCGAACGCAGCATCGTGGCTGAATATTATCAGCGCTGCTTCAACGCCTCGCCGCTGGGTTAAGTCTCATGTCCGATCCGCACGAACTCTTCCGCAAGGCAACTTTTGCCACGCAGCGCGCCCTGAGTGGTCATCAGGATGTTCCCATGACACCCGCTCTGGCTTCTCTGGAGCGTGCGGCTCTCACTCCCGAGGACAAGACTTATATCCGGGGGGCCACCGATGCCGTGGCCCTGCGCCAGCGGCACCACGACCCGGAAAAACGCATCACCATCCCCGATGCCCAGACCCAGACCATCACCGATGGCATGGAGCAGGCCCGTTGTGAGGTCTATGGGGCCCGCCACATGGCCGGGGTGCAGGCCAATCTGGAAGACTATCTGGGGCGGCGGCTTCATGCCCTCAACAGCGCAAAAATGATTGTGCAGGACGACATGCCCATGCCGCTCGCACTGGAACTGCTGACACGGGAGGCCCTCTCTGGCCGCAAACTGCCGGAAAGCATGACCGGGCCGGCATTGGCCGCATGGCGCCAGTCCCTTACCCCCAGGGCCCGTGAGGCTCTGGCCCGTCTGGCTGACGTGCAGAACGACCAGACACTCTTCAATGAAGCCTCCCAGCGTTTCGTGCATGTTCTTACCTTGAAGGAGACAGGCGAGGCCGAAGAAGAGCCGGACCCTTCAAAATCCCGTGGGCAGAGCCAGGACGACCAGACAGAAAGTGGCGAATCCTCTGCCCCTGACCCGGACGGGCAGGAAGAAGAAGACAGCACGGCTGAAGATGCCCAGGCAGCCCTGAGCGACGATTCCGACGAATCAGCAAACCCGGAAGGTCTGTCCTCTGATGAGATGGAAACCATCCTGACAGAGGGTGAAAATGGATACGAACAGCCAGCAGGTCCTTCTGCCCAGCCGGAAGAGGAACGGCCCTGTCCCATAAAGGGGCTTGGGGGCTATCAGGCCTATACGCAGGAATTTGACGAAGAGGTCCATGCGAGCGATCTCTGCGACCCGGCCGAGCTGGACCTGCTCCGTGAAAGACTGGATGAGCAGCTCCAGCAGACGCAAGGTTTTGTTTCCCGTCTGGCCCATCGACTGCAACGGAAGCTGCTGGCCCAGCAGCAGCGTCGCTGGCATTTCGATCAGGAAGACGGCATCCTTGATGCAGCCCGTCTGCCCCGCATCATCAGCAACCCCTCCCTGCCACTCTCCTACAAGCAGGAAGGCAAGATCGACTTCCGGGACACGACCGTCACACTGCTGATCGACAATTCAGGCTCCATGCGGGGCCGTCCCATCACGACAGCGGCCATCTGTGGGGACATTCTGGCCCGCACGCTGGAACGTTGCGGCATCAAGGTCGAGGTTCTCGGGTTCACCACACGGACATGGAAGGGCGGAGAAAGCCGTGTGAAATGGACACAGGACAGCAGGCCACCAAAACCGGGACGGTTGAATGATCTACGCCATATCATCTACAAATCGGCAGACACGCCATGGCGGCGGGCACGCCGCAACATCGGCCTCATGCTGCGGGAAGGCCTGCTGAAAGAGAACATCGATGGCGAGGCCCTTCTCTGGGCATGGAAACGCCTGAAACACCGTCCGGAACATCGTCGCATCCTCATGGTGATTTCCGATGGCGCACCAGTCGATGACAGTACCTCCTCCGCCAATGGGCCAGAATATCTGGACCTGCATCTGCACCGCGTCATCCATCAGCTGGAAAATGATCCATCCGGGGAACTGCTGGCCATTGGCATCGGTCATGACGTCACACGATATTACGCCAACAGCGTAACCATCAGTTCAGCCGAAGACCTGGGGGACACCATGGTAGCCCAGCTGACAGCCCTTTTTGCCCCACGCTCTGCCCGGCAGGGACGGAGAGGATAATTTTCCTCTCCCCCATTGTCAGGCGCCCCGGACTCCGCCACTCTCAAAAACATCATGCGACATCATCCTGCCCGTCTTTTCCGCACGCTGGCCGCAGCAGCCGGCCTCTCCCTGCTGGCATTGAGCAGCCAGTCCCTCCTGCCCACGGCAGCGGCCGATACGCTGCCGCACCTTTCGGCGGACTGTTTTACCTACTCTCCCGGCCAGGTCATCAGGACCGGCCATGGCGTAACCATCCAGGGCATGAAAGCCGAGCTGACAGGCACGCAGCACCGCATCTCGGTCGTCTCCGCCACGGCTGTTGACCATAAACAGAAAATGGATGAGGCCGCCCTGACCCGCCTCAATGCGGCGGTCGCCTATGCTGCCCTGACAGCCTATCACCGTGGCATGACGGATGTCTGCTCCACACAGCCTCTGCCCGAAGTGGAAGAGGTGAAAAACACCCTGCCAGAACTGCACTGGAGCGGCATCACCATGACCCGGCCAGACCGGGTCTCCACCGCCAGCTCGGCACATGTGAATGTCCTCAGCACCACACCGACCATTCATGTCGTGTTTGATGCCAGTGGTCTTCATTCCCCCGGCGCCATCCTGCTGCCACCGACCCTGTCTGGCGATGTCAGCTTCACACCAGCAGCCCAGCCCCCCTATCATCTGACCATCAACAGGTTCCAGACCGTCATCAACGGCAGCGATGTGACTGGAACGGGCACGGTCGTGGCAGGTGAAGGAACAAAAAACCTCAAGGCGGATGTTCACCTTTCCATTGGGCGGATCGGCGAAATGATCGATCGGGTCAACAGGGTAGCCCCGACAGAACTCAAAGCCGCCCTGCTCATTGCCCGCTTCATGAGCGCCAGAGAACCCGACCACCATGTTGGCTGGCACATCGTCGTGAAGAATGGCACCGTCAAGGTCAATGGTGTCGAACTTCCCATCCCCTTCTGATGCCACAGCGCCCCGCCCTGACAGGCGGGGCTTTCTGTTTCAGGCCTGTTCCAGCTTTCTGATTCCTTCCAGTGTGTGCATCTGCTCCGCCAGACGAGGTGTGACACGATAGAAACCCGGCAGCCTGATCTCAATCGCCTGCGTCTCCTCAAGAGTAGGCAACAGCACGACACGCCCCCGCCCGCCCCTGACCTCTGCCAGCATGTCATGAAGGGGGGCCAGAGCTGCCTCATCATCAATCCAGATACGCAGCTCTCCCTGCTCATTGGCTGCGGCTGTTTCCAGGTCCTGCACGCTATTGGCCGTGATGCGCAGGGCATCTCCATCCAATTTCAGCTCCGCCTGCACCAGGACAGCCTGCCCAGCCACAAGCATGTCCCGGCAACTCTGCAATGTTTCCGAAAATAACGTGACTTCGCAGCCACCGCTGGCATCCGTCAGGGTGACCCATGCCATCTTCTTGCCGGTCTTGGTGGGACGCTCCTTCTTGTCCACCACACAGCCCGCAATGGAAACACGTGATACACCCTGATGCGCCCTGCTCTCCAGCTGGAGAGCAGGCGTGATCCCCAGTCGGCGCAGCACCTGCCTGTAAGCATCCAGCGGATGGGCACTCATATGGAACCCGATTACCCCGGCCTCATGAGAGAGACGCTCAAAATCCGGCCAGGGACGGACCTTCTTCAACCGCAGGACCTCCCGCAGGCTGCTATCGACACCCCCACCGAACAGACCGGCCTGTCCCACTTCCTTCTCCTGCGCCCGGGACTGCGCCCGCCGCAGGATGATCTCCGCACTGGCAAACACGGTGTGACGGTCTGGCTCCAGACTGTCGAACGCACCTGCCTTGGCCAGACTCTCCATCTGTATCTTGTTGATGTGCCGAGAATCACACCGTTCGGCAAAATCGGTGAGATCGCAGAACGGCTTTTCTCCACGGTCCTGCACCAGCCCTTCCATAGCCACGAAACCAACCCGCTTGACCGCTGCCAGAGCGTAGCGGATGCCCAGCTGCCCGTCCTCCATCCTCTCGATGGAAAAATCGGCCTGGGATTTATTGATGTCCACCGGCAGGACAGGGATCCCCATGCGTCTGGCTTCCTGGCAGAGAGCCGCCAGCTTTTCCGTCTTTTCCCGTGCCAGAGACATGCAGCCTGCCAGGAAGGGAACAGGATGGTTCGCCTTCATCCAGGCCGTCTGATAGGACACGAAGGCATAAGCGGCAGCATGAGACTTGTTGAAGCCATAATTGGCGAATTTGGCCATGAGGTCGAACACCTCTTCGGCTTTCTCGGCAGGGATGCCCCTCTTCGTAGCCCCTTCGCAGAAAATGGCCCGCTGTTTCTCCATCTCCGAGGCGATCTTCTTGCCCATGGCCCGCCGCAGCAGGTCGGCCCCGCCAAGGCTGTAGCCTGCCATCTTCTGGGCAATCTGCATCACCTGTTCCTGATAGACCATGATGCCGTAGGTCTCTTCCAGAATCGGGCGGATTTCCTCGTGAGGCGGCTCCCACGGTGCCCCATGCTTGCGGCGGCAATATTCAGGAATGTTTTCCATCGGGCCGGGGCGGTAGAGCGACACGCCGGCAATCAGGTCTTCCAGACGGCTGGCAGCCATCTGCTTGAGCATGTCCCTCATGCCCGCCCCTTCGAACTGGAACACACCCGCCGTGTCTCCCCGGGCCATCATCTCGAAGGTTTTCTTGTCATCCAGCGGAATATGAGAGAGGTCCACTTCTTCCCCCAGCTCCCGCAGGAAATCGACCCCCCGCTTGAGAATGGTCAGGGTCGTCAGCCCCAGAAAGTCGAACTTGACCAGCCCGGCCTGCTCCACAAACTTCATGTTGTACTGGGTGACCAGCATCTCACTTCGTGGATCGCGATAGAGAGGCACAAGCTCCACAAGATCACGGTCCCCGATCACCACACCGGCCGCATGGGTCGAGGCGTGGCGGTACAATCCCTCCAGCTGAAGGGCGATCTCCAGCAGGCGGCGGATCATCTCATCCGTGTCCCGCATCTCCTGAAGCCGGGGTTCTTCCTCAATGGCCTGGGCCAGTGGTGTCGGTTTGGCCGGATTGTTGGGGATCAGCTCCGCCACACGGTTGACCATGCCATAAGGCAGACCCAGCACACGCCCTACGTCCCGCACGGCCGCCTTGGCCTGGAGTTTCCCGAAGGTGATGATCTGCGCCACACGCTCGTGGCCATATTCATTCCGCACGTAGCGGATGACCTCATCCCGCCGGTCCTGACAGAAATCGATATCAAAGTCCGGCATGGATACACGTTCGGGATTCAGGAACCGCTCGAAAAGCAGCCCGAACGGAATGGGATCAATATCCGTGATGGTCAGCGCATAGGCTACCAGTGATCCAGCACCGGACCCACGCCCCGGACCCACCGGAATGTCATGCGCCTTGGCCCACTGGATGAAGTCCGCCACGATGAGGAAGTAACCAGGGAAGCCCATATCGGCTATGATTTTCAGCTCGGTCTCCAGCCGCTCCTCGTACTCGGCCCGACGGTTCTCCCCATCCTTCATGACAGCCAGACGTTTCTCCAGCCCTTCCTGCGCCATGGCCCGCAGGGTTTCCTCTTCCGTGCTGCCTTCACGAACTTTCGGACAGACAGGCAGGAGCGGCTTGCGGGTATTCACCGCCACGGCACAGTGACGGGCGATCACCAGCGTATTGTCGCAGGCCTCCGGCAGGTCATGGAAGAGCTTCCGCATTTCATCCGGAGTCTTGAACCATGCCTGACGGGAAACACGCCAGCGGTCTTCCTCCGCCATGGTACGCCCCTGGGCGATGCAGAGCAGCGCATCGTGCGCCTCATGCAGTTCCGGTCGAGGAAAAAAACATTCATTGGTCGCCACAAGCGGGAGGTCCAGCTCATCGGCCAGAGCGATCAGCTGCGGCTCCGTGATCTCCTCACCAGCTTCATCCAGCCGGTTGATCTCGACGGCCACATACCCCCCAAAGGCCTCCCTGAGACGCTCGAGCATCTGCTTCGCCGCAGCCCTCTGCTCCCCCAGCAGGAGCCGGTTGATCGGCCCCCGGTTGCCACCCGTCAACAGGAACAGCCCACCGGCACGGCTGCACAGCACGTCCAGCGGCATGGACGGGTCTGCCGAATCCCCATTCAGGAAGCCCTGCGTGGAAAGATACTGAAGATTCTCCAGCCCTTCTTCCGTCCGGGCCAGAACGACCAGCGGTTCCGCCGGGACACCGGGCCTGCCCGAAGCTGACGGCAGGGCCAGCTGGCACCCGATGATGGGCTGCACACCGGCCTTGCGGCAGCTCTGGGAAAATTCCAGCCCGCCAAACATGTTGCCGCTGTCCGTCAGGGCGACGGCGGGCATGGCATTCTTTTTGGCCAGCTCCACAAGCTCGGAGACACGAATCGCCCCCTGGCTGAGGGAATAGGCGGAGTGATTACGGAGATGGACAAAGCTGGCATAGGACATGCCGCCCATTTACCACGCCCCCGCGCCGGGGCGGAACAGAAAACGCCCTACCCCTGAAAAGGAACGATCCGCCCTTCATCCAGCGTGACGGTACGGTCCATCGCCGCCGCCAGAGCCTCATTATGGGTGGCAATCAAAGCCGCCACGCCCTCTTCCCGCACCACACGCATCAGCTCGGCGAAGACGAGATCGGCGGTTTTCGTATCCAGATTGCCCGTCGGCTCATCGGCCAGCAGCAGGCTGGGCCGGTTCGCCAGCGCACGGGCGATGGCCGTACGCTGCTGCTCCCCACCGGACATGCGTCCCGGCAGAGCCTCCAGCCGATGGGACAGCCCAAAACGGACCAGCAGGTCTTCTGCCCGCTTCCGGGCCTCGGCAGGTTTCACGCCTGCCGCAAGCTGAGGCAGCATGACATTCTCCACGGCCGTGAATTCCCGCAGCAGATGATGGAACTGATACACGAAGCCGATTTCATCCCGCCGCAAGGCCGTCCGTCCCGCCTCGCCCAGTCTGGATGTGGCCTTCTCCCTGATAAGAACCTCTCCCCTGTCGGGGCGTTCCAGAAGGCCAGCCAGCTGCAGCAGCGTGGACTTGCCCGTGCCGCTCGGGGCCACGAGGGCAACCAGCTCACCACTTTTCAGGGAAAGATCAGCCTCCCGGAGAATGTGCAGTTCTTCATCCCCGGAACGGAAGGACCGCCCCAGCTTCTCAAGCGTCAGAACCGTGGTCTGTTTCGTGTCACTCATGACGCAGGGCCTCCACCGGGTCGGTCTTCGCCGCACGCCATGAGGGATACAGCGTGGCCAGCAGGGACAGGGCCAGCGACAGCACGGCGACTTCCACAACCTGCGACCAGACCAGACGGGCCGGCAGCCGGGCCAGGAAATAGACCTCAGGATTGAACAGGTCCGTGCCCGTCAGGGATTCCAGAACGTGACGGATCCGCTCGATGTTCAGGGCGAAGCAGATGCCCAGCCCCGTCCCCACCACGGTCCCCACGACGCCAACAGACGCTCCGCACATGAGGAAAATGCGCATCACGCTGCCCCGGCTGGCTCCGAAAGTCCGCAGGACGGCGATGTCCCGTGTCTTGTCCTTGACCATCATGATGAGCGAGGAGATCACGTTGAAGGCCGCCACCAGAATGATGAGCGTAAGGATGAGGAACATCACGTTCTGTTCTACCGTCACGGCATCCAGAAAACCGTTGGCACTCTGTGTCCAGTCCAGCACCTGAAGACGGGGATCATTCAAGGCCTCCGTGATCTGGCGGCTGACCGGCCTGACATTCAGCGGATCGGAGGTGCTGACCTGCATCAGCGAGACCCCGTCTCCCATCATCAGGAATTTCTGGGAGGCTGCCAGCGGCATGAGAATGATGTTGCTGTTGTAATCATTCCAGTTGGCATCAAAGACCAGGGCCACGTGCAGTTTCCGCACCCGTGGCATCGTGCCGAATGGCGTGGCCTGCCCGTTGGGCGAGAGAATGGTCAGCGACGAACCGACATGCAGCCCGGCCCGCTCGGCCAGCGTGACCCCCACGGCAACGGCGGAATCCCCTTGGAAGTCATCCAGACTGCCTTCCATGATTCCATCGCTGAGAGCCTTCCAGTTCCGCAGGTCCTCCTGTGCCAGCCCTTCCAGCATCGCCCCGGTGGAATAACGCCCCGCCTCCGCAAGGACCGTGCCCTGCGTCATGGGCAGGACCTGCGTCACGCCGGGCACCCTGCGGATCAATGCGGCATCATCCTTGTAGTCCCGGATGACCTGCCCATAGGCATAGACATTCAGGTCTCCATGCAGGCCGAGAATCCGGCCCATGAGGTCGGCCTTGAAGCCGTTCATCACGGCCATGACGATGATGAGCGTCGCCACCCCCAGAGAGATGCCGACAAGGGAGAACAGCGCAATGACCGACGCAAAACGCTCCCCCTTGCGGGCCCTCAGATAACGCAGGGCAACCGTTCGCTCAAACCGCCCGAACATGCTCAACCAAGCCCCAGTTTCGCCAGAGCTTCATCAAGAGGCAGTTCGCTGCGTTCGCCGGAGGCACGATGCTTCAGCTCCACCATGCCCGCCTTGGCCCCACGGGGACCGACAATGATCTGCCACGGATGACCCATCAGGTCGGCATCATTGAATTTCACCCCGGCACGGTCGGACCGGTCATCATAGAGCAGCCCTTCCGGGTCACGGCTGTAGATGGTTTCACAGAGCTGGTCGCACAGCTCATCACCAGGGCGGAGGTTGAGCAGAACCGCCCGATAGGGAGCCACCTCTTCCGGCCAGATGATCCCGGCTTCATCATGAGACGCCTCGATGATGGCTCCGACCAGACGGGACACCCCGATGCCATAGGACCCCATGTGCGGATGCAGGGGCGCACCATCGGCACCGCTCACTTCCACACCCATGGATTCGGTATATTTCGTGCCGAAATAGAAGATGTGGCCGACCTCGATGCCCCGGCCACCACGACGACGGTCTTCCGGCACGGCCTCCCAGGCGGAAAGGTCATGTTTTTCATCCGTGGCGGAATAGGTCGTCTTCACGATCTCACGGAGTTTCTGAAGGTCTTCCTCCTTCTGCGGGTCCAGGCCGATGCTGTCCCAGTCAATCTCGTCCCAGCCAGCATCATAGAAGACCTCACTCTCCCCTGTCGGAGCAAGAACGAGGAACTCATGGCTCAGCTCGCCACCAATCGGCCCCGTATCGGCCGCCATCGGCACGGCCTGCACACCCAGACGGCGGAAAATCTTCAGGTAGGACAGCATGATGCGGTAATAGCTGCTCACCGCATCCTCATAGGACAGGTCGAAACTGTAACCGTCCTTCATGTAGAACTCACGGCCACGCATCACGCCGAAGCGGGGGCGGACCTCGTCCCTGAACTTCCACTGGATGTGGTAGAGCATCTTCGGCAGCTCACGGTAGGATTTCACCGTGCTGCCGAAAAGGTCCGTCACCATTTCCTCATTGGTCGGGCCGTAAAGCATCTCACGCCCGTGCCGGTCCTCAAGACGCAGCATCTCCGGTCCGTACGCATCATAACGGCCGGAACGCCGCCACAGATCGGCGGACTGAACGGTCGGCATCAGGATTTCCTGTCCGCCAATCCGGTCCTGCTCCTGCCGCACGATGGTGGCGATGTTCCGCAGGACACGCAGCCCGGCGGGCAGCCATGTATAGATGCCCGAGGATGTCTGCCGCACAAGCCCCGCCCGCAGCATCAGCCGGTGTGAGGCAATCTGCGCCTCGGCGGGGACTTCTTTCAGAGTAGGCTGGAATGCCTGACTTAACCGCATGTTCTTTTTCCCTCAGACGCGCAGGAGATGGACATCAACCAGCGGACGCTTCCGCAGCTTGCGGCCGAGTGCCCGCCGCAGGGCTGTGCGTGCCACATCCCGGAAGGCCTGATCGTCCTGACGGAATTCATCAGGAATCTCATCAATGGCATAGGCGAATTCTTCACGGATGCGGGTGCTTTCAGGGTCATCCCGCTCCAGAAGACCTGGTGCACTGATGCGTGGTTCGCCAATGACATAACCCTCATCATCCACGGCAAAGCTGGCCAGCACCACGCCATTGAAAAGCATCCGGCGACGGGCCGCCAGCACACCGCCCGTCATGGGCAGAAGGCGGTCACCATCCAGAGCCAGAAGGCCCGTCGGAGCCGTATCGACCACCTCGACTGGCCCCGGCCCCAGATTGAGGATGTCACCATCCTCCAGCAGCACGGCCTCAGCACCGGCCTCACGGGCCAAAGCCCCGTGGGCTGTCAGATGGCGCCATTCCCCATGGGTGGGAATGCTGTAACGGGGGCGAACAAGGCTGTAGAGATGGCGGATATCCCCACCCGTTGCATGGCCGGATGTATGCACCATGCCATCCTTGTCCGTCAGCACGGTCACGCCACGGCGTGTCAGATTGTCCTGCACCGTCATGACGGCCTGCTCATTCCCCGGAATGACACGGGAGCTGTAAATCACCGTGTCCCCTTCCCCCAGGGAAATGGTGGAATGGGTATCACAGGCGATACGAGACAGGGCGGAGCGGGCCTCACCCTGGCTCCCCGTAATGATCATCAGCAGGTTTTCATCAGGAACATCCTTGATGTCATATTCCGTCAGGAAAGGCGGCAGATCGGCAAAGTAGCCACATTCCCGGGCGGCGGCCTCCAGATTGCGCAGGGAGCGTCCCACCACCATCACCTCACGGCCAGAAGCGAGCGCAGCCTTGGCGATGCTCTCCACACGGGCCACGTTGCTGGCGAAGCACGTCACGGCCACACGTCCTTCCAGCCCGGCGATCATTTCCGTCAGGCCGACACGGACATCCGCCTCAGACTGGGACCGCCCCTCCTTCATGACATTGGTGCTGTCACCCACCATGGCCAGCACGCCTTCATCACCCAATGCACGGAAGGCATCCTCGTCCGTCACGGGGCCGACAAGCGGAGTCGGGTCCAGCTTCCAGTCCCCGGTATGAATGACAATGCCATACGGACTGCGAATGGCGACGGACTGGGCTTCCACAATGGAGTGGGTTACCGGGATGAACTGGAGATCGAACGGCCCGACCTCAAACCGGGAACCCGGCATGATGATGTGGATGACGACCTGGTTCTGAAGGTTCGCCTCGCTCAGCTTGCGCCGCAGCACGGCTGCCGTGAACGGCGTGGCGTAGACAGGACAGCGCATCTGCCGCCAGAGGTGGGCTACAGCCCCCACATGGTCCTCATGGGCGTGGGTAATGACCAGCCCGTGCAGACTGTCTTTCCGTTCTGCGATGAAGGTCGGATCGGACATCAGCACGTCGGCTTCCGGCGTATCATTGCCGGAGAAGCCGATGCCACAATCGATGGCCAGCCAGTGTTCCTCACCATTTTCGCGCAGGCGGTACAGGTTGAAATTCATGCCGATCTCGCCCGTCCCTCCCAAGGGAAGGAAGGCAAAATCACTCTTCTGGTCTGTCATAAACGCATCAGTTCCTGTTCAAGAATTATCAGGGTGCCCGAAGGCGGTATGGGCCTGTTGCCCGGAAAAATCGGTGATGAAACGGTCCCTGTTCTGCCCGGCCAGGAGGCGCAGTCCCTCCAGCGTCAGGTCGGGTGCCACTTCATCAAATAACGTTGTCCCCTCGGAGAAGAGCGGAGCCAGACCGCCCGTCGCCACAACCCGGGGACGTCCATCCATCTCACCGGCAATGCGGTGAACAATCCCTTCGACCAGACCTACATACCCCCAGAAGAGGCCTGATCGCATCGCAACACTTGTGCTGCGACCTATTGCTTCCACCGGCCGGCCAACACTGACACGGGGCAGACGGGCCGCTGCCTGATGCAGGGCATCCATCGAGAGATTGACCCCCGGTGCAATCGCTCCACCGCAATAGCGGCCCTGAGCATCGACAACATCGAAGGTTGTCGCCGTACCAAAATCCACAACCACAAGCGGGCCCCCGCCGTAAAGCTGGCGGGCGGCAAGGCCGTTCAGCAGGCGGTCAGCCCCAAGCTCTGCCGGCGTATCCACCAGCACATCCATGTTCCAGTCCAGCTCATGATTGGCCACAAGAGGCTCCACATGCAGCCAGCTACGGCACAGGCGCCGCAGATCATACAACGCAGCCGGAACCACCGTCCCGATAATGGCCTGCGTTACACAATCCGGGCCCAGACCTGCCCGTTCCATCAAGGCCAGCAGCCAGACGGCATATTCATCCGCCGTTCTGCGATCATCCGTCGAGATGCGCCAGCGTCCTACCCATGCCTCGCCATCATGAACGGCAAAAACCACATTTGTATTGCCAGCATCAATGACGAGCAGCACATCCCCTCCCTTACTCACAGATCACATCACCCGTCACGACCGAGGTCATGCCACCATCGTCCAGTGCGAGCAGAAGATGTCCCTGCGCATCAAGCCCGGCGAATTGTCCTGCTACTTCCCTACCATGTCTTCGAAGGATCAGTCGAGTACCCAGAGGATGAGCACGCTCCATCCAGCTCTCCCAGATCACACCGTTGCCCTCACGCTGCCAGCGTTCCATCCATCCATCGAACGCCCGCACGATGGCCTGGGCGCAGGCCTGGGCATCCGGCGGAGAGCAGACCTCGGAAAGGGCTGCGAGTGTCCGGCCTTCCATGATCGGAGCCTGCCGCAGATTGGCCCCCATGCCTATGACCGCCCAACAGGGCAGCCCCTCTGCCCCGGCTGCCAGAAAACCGGTTTCAATCAGAATACCTGCCATTTTCCGGCCTGAAAGCAGAAGATCGTTCGGCCATTTCAGCCATAGCGAGGCTGAAGCCTCCCCCGACAGATCCGCTGCGGCCACGAGCCCATCACGAAGGGCCAGAGCCACCATATAGGGCAGAACCGCCCGCATGGCCTGATTTTCGGAAAAACGGAAAAGAAAGGAAAATGCCAGATTTCCCTCGCCACTCTGCCAGCTACGCCCCCGGCTTCCCCGGGCTGCGCTCTGTCGCTCTGCCACAACGGCCAGCCTGTCTTCTTCGCCGGCTTCAGCCCGTTTCCGACAGAGATCGGAAGTGGATGCCAGCGTTTCATGATATTCGAAACGCCAGGTCATAAAAAAACTTGAATGTAAGATGGTGGGCAATGACGGGATCGAACCGCCGACCCTCTCGGTGTAAACGAGACGCTCTACCGCTGAGCTAATTGCCCGCCCCGGTTTATAGGCAAAAGCCTCACGGAGCGCAACGGGGAATTCTCATTTTTTTTCAGAAAATTATCTTCCCCGTTTCCACGATGCCAGCTTACTTGCTGACGGCATCCTTCAGGCCCTTGCCCGGCTTGAAACGCACGGACGTGGAAGCCGGAATGTCGATCTCTTCACCCGTACGCGGGTTGCGGCCCTTGGCAGCCTTGCGGGTGGCTGTCACGAAGCTGCCAAAGCCTACCAGGCGAACTTCCTGCCCCTTGGCCAGGGTCTTCTCGATGGTGCCGAACACGGCATCCACGACATCACCAGCCTTCGCCTTGGGAAGATCAGCGGCCTCGGCAACGGAAGCAATGAGTTCCTGCTTGTTCAGAGGTTTCTCCATGGTAAGCCTTTCAACGTTTGGTGAGACAGCCTCGCAAAGAGGCCAGAATCACATATTGCGATTTACACCTGCACTATGAAGCGGTTTTCGTCCGCGTCAACAGCCTGAAGCCAAGAATACCCTTACTTAATGTTGAATTGAGCGAGAAATTCCTTCCCCGTTCACTTTCTTGGCACTCCTGCCCGCCATCTGCCCCGCTGCCAAAGCCTTCGGCGGCTCTGTCAAGGCAATATTCAGCACTTCATCCATATGCTGGACGGGAATGATCTGTAACCCTTCTTTCACATTTTCAGGAATCTCAGCCAGGTCTTTGACATTCATTTCCGGGATGAGAACCGTCTTGATGCCAGCCCGCAGAGCTGCGAGCAGCTTCTCCTTCAACCCACCAATCTCCAGAACACGGCCACGCAGGGTCACCTCCCCCGTCATGGCAACATCATGCCGGACCGGGATGCGTGTCAGCACACTGACGAGAGACGTGGTCAGCGCTGAACCCGCAGAAGGGCCATCCTTCGGCACGGCCCCCTCTGGCAGGTGCACGTGAATGTCCGTTTTCTCAAGCACGGCCGGGTCGATACCGAATGTCTCGGCACGGGACTTCACATAGGAGAAAGCCGCAGACACGCTCTCCTTCATCACATCACCAAGCTTGCCGGTATGACGGATCGTGCCCTTGCCCGGCATGGTCAGGCTCTCGATGGTCAGGATCTCTCCGCCAACCTGTGTCCAGGCCAGGCCCGTCACGATACCGATCTGATCCTCCTGATCAGCCTCACCATGACGGTAACGTGGGACACCGGCATAAACCTCCAGCGTCTCTGGCGTCACCTCGATCTTTTTCACCTTGCCAGACAGAATCTCACGCACGGCCTTACGCGCCAGACGGGCGATCATCCTCTCCAGACTGCGCACCCCGGCTTCCCGTGTATAAGACCGTATAAGCGCCAGAAGAGCCTCGTCTGTCACGTGCCATTCACCAGGCTTCAGATTATGCTCTTTCGCCTGCTTGGCCAGCAGATGCCTCTTGGCGATCTCCAGCTTCTCCTGTTCCGTATATCCAGAAAGGCGGATGATCTCCATGCGGTCCAGCAACGGCTGGGGCATGTCGAGAGAATTGGCAGTGGCGATGAACATGATGTCAGAAAGATCATATTCCACCTCGAGGTAATGGTCCCCGAACGTGTTGTTCTGTTCCGGGTCCAGCACCTCCAGCAGGGCGGAAGACGGATCCCCCCGCCAGTCCGACCCCAGCTTGTCCACCTCATCCAGCAGGAAGAGTGGATTGCTCACCCCGGCCTTCTTGATACCCTGGACAATCTTGCCCGGCATGGCACCGATATAGGTCCGTCTGTGACCACGTATCTCGGATTCATCCTTCATCCCCCCAAGGGAAATGCGGACATATTTCCGCCCTGTCGCCCTGGCGATGGACCGTGCCAGAGAGGTCTTGCCAACACCCGGAGGGCCAACCAGACAGAGGATCGGCCCCTTCAGCTTCTTCGCACGGCTCTGGACGGCCAGATACTCGAGGACACGTTCCTTGATCTTCTCCAACCCATAGTGATCAGCCTCAAGAACGTCTTCCGCCTTCTGGAGGGATTTTGCCAGTTTGGAGCGTTTCTTCCATGGCAGGCTGACCAGCCAGTCCAGATAACTGCGGACCACTGTGCCCTCGGCAGACATGGGGCTCATGCTCCGCAGCTTTTTCAGCTCGCCACGGGCCTTCTCCCTGGCTTCCTGGCTTAGCCCCTGCGTTTCGATCTTCTCTTCGATCTCGGCAAGTTCGTCACGGCCATCCTCGCCTTCACCCAGTTCTTTCTGAATGGCCTTCATCTGCTCATTCAGATAATACTCCCGCTGGGTTTTCTCCATCTGCTTCTTCACACGGCTGCGGATACGCTTCTCCACCTGAAGAACGTCTATTTCCGCTTCCATCCCCGCAAAGACACGCTCCAGCCTCTCCTCCACGGAGAGGGTTTCCAGCAGCTCCTGCCGTTCCGGAATCCGCAGGTTGAGGTGGCTGGCAATCGTATCCGCCAGACGGGACGGATCCTCCAGATGGCTGACCGAGGCCAGTACCTCCGGCGCCACCTTCTTGTTCAGCCGGGCATAATCCTCAAACCGTTTTACGGCAGAACGGGCCAGAGCTTCACGTTCCCCACCACGGGCACCCAGCTCATCAGGAAGGTCTTCCACAGAGCTCTGAAAATAGCCATCCTGCTCCTTCAGGCCAACAAGACGGACACGGCGCAGCCCTTCCACCAGAACCTTCACCGTACCATCGGGCAATTTCAGAAGCTGGAGGACGCTGGCAACCGTCCCGATGCGGAACACATCATCAACAGTCGGCTCATCTTTGCCCACATCTTTCTGGGACACGAGAATGATCTCACGGACATCCTCCGGCATCTGCTCCAGAGCATGGATTGATTTCTCACGTCCCACAAAGAGTGGAACAATCATGTGTGGGAAGACGACAATATTCCGCAGGGGCAGCACCGGCATGACAGGCGCTTCCTTCCGGGGCGACTGAGCGGCCACTGTAGCCTTGCCGCTTTCAGCCTTGGAGGACGCAGCCTTCCTGCGAGGAACCGCAGAAGCCTTGGCCTCTCCATCTTTACGGGTAGCAGACGTGGAAGCCGTACGCCGCGTCCGGGCGACGCTACCCTTGTCGGCATCCTTGGCAGCAGTCTTGCGGCGGGCTGTCTTTGGTTTCTTTTCGTCACTCATGCTTCAGGATCTCCATAACGGACGATCAAACCCCCGCCGCCCTGAAAAAGTGGCACGGCAAGGGGCTCTTTCATTCTGTATCTCTATGTGGGGTATCAAGGCACAAGGGACAATACCCCTGTCGCTGCGAAGCGCTGGCAGATGATGGAAATCTGCCAGCATCCGCCTCTTTCAGTCTGCCTGTTTTTCTTCCTCAGCCTGCTGGCCGTGAACATAGACAGGCTCTGCACGGCCTTCCGCCACATCCCGGGTGACGACAACCTTGTCGACATTCTTCCGGCCTGGAAGGTCAAACATCGTTTCCATCAGGATTTTTTCCATGATGGAACGCAGACCCCGGGCCCCGGTCTGCCGCTCGATGGCACGGGCAGCAATCCCCTTGATGGCCTCTTCCTCAAACTCCAGCTCCACCCCTTCCATCTGGAAGAGACGCTGATACTGCTTGACCAGAGCATTTTTCGGCTCTGTCAGAATCTGGACGAGAGCGGCCTCATCAAGGTCATTCAGCGTGGCGATGACCGGCAGACGACCAATGAATTCCGGAATCAGGCCGTATTTCATGAGGTCTTCCGGCTCGATATCCTTGAGGATATCTCCCAGCTTGCGGTCATCCTCGGAGCGCACATCCGCCCCGAAACCAATGCCACTGCCCTTGCCACGGGCACTGATGACCTTGTCCAGCCCGGCAAAGGCCCCGCCACAGATGAAGAGCATGTTGGTCGTATCGACCTGCACGAACTCCTGCTGCGGATGCTTGCGCCCTCCCTGCGGAGGAACGGAGGCCACCGTGCCTTCCATCAGCTTCAGCAGAGCCTGCTGCACGCCTTCACCAGAGACATCCCGGGTGATGGACGGATTCTCCGCCTTGCGGGAAATCTTGTCGATCTCATCAATATAGACAATGCCACGCTGGGCACGTTCAACATTATAGTCACAGGCCTGAAGCAGCTTGAGGATGATGTTCTCAACATCCTCTCCCACATAGCCAGCTTCTGTCAGTGTCGTGGCATCGGCCATGGTGAAGGGAACGTCCAGAATGCGGGCCAGTGTCTGGGCCAGCAGGGTCTTCCCCGTTCCCGTCGGACCGATCAGCATGATGTTGGCCTTGCCGATCTCGACATCACCAGCCTTTTCGGACTGCTCCAGCCGCTTGTAATGATTATGCACCGCCACCGAAAGCACCTTCTTGGCTTCACTCTGGCCAATGACATAATCATTGAGTATCTGGCAGATTTCCCGTGGAGTTGGCACCCCTTCACCACTGGTCACAGGGCCTGTGTTCCGCTCCTCACGGATGATGTCCGTGCACAGTTCAACACATTCATTACAGATGAATACGGTTGGCCCGGCAATGAGTTTCTTCACCTCATGCTGGGATTTCCCACAGAATGAACAATAAAGCGTATTCTTTGAATCGCTATCTTTTCCGCTCATTACAGCTCCTCAAACCCGTATGGGAGACGGGTATGTTCAGACCCCTGAATGCCCTGTTCAACAATCAGATCAGGCCCTTTTCTTCTCCGCGGGATGACGTGTCACAACCTCATCCACCAGCCCGAACTCCTTGGCCTCCGCAGCAGAGAGATAACGGTCACGCTCCAGCGCCTCCTCGATTTCCTCCAGCGCACGCCCTGTATGCTCACGGTAGATCTCATTCAGCCGGCGACGGATATGCAGGATTTCACGGGCCTGAATTTCGATGTCCGACGCCTGCCCCTGCGCTCCACCGGAAGGCTGGTGGACCATGACACGGGCATTGGGCAGGCAGAAACGACGGCCCGCCTCACCGGCAGCCAACAGCAATGACCCCATGGACGCTGCCTGACCGATACAGACCGTGCTGACCGGTGAACGGATATACTGCATGGTGTCGTACATCGCCAGACCGGCAGAGACGACCCCACCAGGGCTGTTGATATAGAAAGAGATTTCCTTGGTCGGGCTGACACTCTCAAGATAGAGCAGCTGCGCACAGATCAGAGACGAGACCTGGTCATAGACCGGGCCTGTCAGAAAAATGATACGCTCCTGCAAAAGCCGGGAATAAATGTCGAAAGAGCGCTCACCCCTTGAGGTCTGCTCCACCACCATTGGAACAAGAGTGTTATTGAACACGTCCAGAGGATTACGGTCTTCAATGCCCATAGGTATTTTCCTTTACAACTCCCCCTAGCCTAGCACACCCTCTTTGCCCGTGTCTTCGCACAGAATGGACTAATATCAGAGGAATCTTCCTGCCAAGAGCAAAAAAAAGGGGCAGCGGCTGCTGCCCCTTCCTTCCTCAGATGCAGCAATCAGTCAGCATCCGGAATGTTGGCCAGTTCCTCTGCCGTCACTTCCTTGTCGGTCACTTCAGCCAGCTCGATCAGATAATCGACGACCTTATCCTCAAGGATTGGCCCGCGCAGGGTATCGATGGCCTGAGGATTCTTCGTAAAGAACTCGAACACGGCCTGCTCCTGCCCCGGGTAACGGCGAGCCTCCTGCTGCATGGCAGAGAGCAGCTCTTCCTGCGAGACTTGGATGTCCTGCTTGCGGCCAAGCTCGGCCAGAAGCAGACCCAGCTTCACACGGCGCTCGGCAATCCTGCGATAGTCGGCCCGCAGGGTTTCCTCATCCTTGGCAGCATCCTTCTCATCAAGGCTGCCATTCTTGCGCTCAGCCTCGATACGGCTCCAGATCTGGCCGAACTCGGCATCCACCATGCTCTGCGGTGCCTCAAAGTCAACCTTCTCGGACAGGATGTCCAGCAGGTCCCGCTTGATGCGCATACGGGAAAGCTGCTTGTACTCGCCCTCTGCCTGCTCGGCAATCAGCTTGCGCATCTGCTCGACGCCCTCCAGCCCCAGAGACTTGGCAAACTCATCATCAATCGTCGGATCGACCGGCTTCTTCAGCGCATTAGCCTTGATCTCGAATGTAGCCTCCTGACCAGCGAGCTCCTTGGCCTGGTAATTCTCCGGGAAGGTCACCGTGATCGTGCGTTCCTCACCCGGCTTCATGCCTTCCATCTGCTCGGCAAAACCGGGAATGAAACCAGCACCGCCAATCTCGACATTGACATCCTCGGCCGTGCCACCATCAAACGGCACGCCATCCTTCTTGCCAACGAAATTGACGTTCAGCACATCACCCTTGCCAGCCGGACGGTTCTCATCCACCGTCTCGAACTTGCGGTTGCGCTGGGCAACCTCGGCCAGAGCCTTGTCCACAACCTCATCAGCAACCTTGGCACTGTAGCGGGTCAGCTTCGTGCCTGCCATGTCCGGGGTCGGGATTTCCGGCAGGATTTCCATCTCCAGCGTGAATTCGAAGGGCTTGCCCTCAGTTCCACCAGAAACGATCTCAACCTTCGGCTGCATGGCCGGGCGGATGTCACGCTCTTCCAGCAGGGACTTCACGCTCTCCTGCACCAGCTTTTCCGTCACTTCCGCCTGGACGGATTCACCAAAGCGCTGCTTGACGACGGAGGCCGGAACCTTGCCCGGGCGGAAGCCGGGAAGCTTCACATCACGAGCCACTTCAGCCAGACGGGCATCGCAACGGCCCTGCAGGTCAGCAGCGGGAATAACTACGGTGAAGGACCGCTTCAGGCCTTCGGTGAGTGTGGGCGTAACCTGCATGAAACCGCTATTCCTTCTCTATGACAAGGGGATCATCGACATTGTTGTACTCAGGAGGAGACTGCCTTGGTGCGGGCGGAGGGACTTGAACCCCCACAGCTTGCGCCACCAGAACCTAAATCTGGCGTGTCTACCAATTTCACCACGCCCGCATGAACCATACGACCTGTTCTCCAGCATCCGCACCCCCTGACAGGCAGGCACGGACCCTTCATCAGTCTGCGGATTTAGCGCATGAGACAGGCATCGGCAAGGGTTTCTCTTTGCAAAGATGTCATTTCTGCCATGGGCGGTCCTGTTATTCTGCCCTCACGCACACACTGTCCCCTTCAGGCCTCTTGGAAGCCGCATGCCGGGCCGCCCCCAGCTCTCCAAAAAGGTCTTCCGGTACGATCCAGCCTGCTTTCCTGCGGGCAGCACGCCGTCCTGCCTCACCATGAACCCAGACAGCCGCCGCAGCAGCCTCCCAGGCGGGCAGCCCTGCGGCGAGAAAGGCCCCGACAAGCCCACTCAGCACATCCCCTGCCCCGGCAATGGCCAGAGCTGGCGTGGCGTGGACGTTGATGGACGAACGGCCATCCGGAGCCGCAATGACCGTATCAGCTCCCTTCAGAACAACCACGACACCCAACCGGGCTGCAGCCCGCCGTGCGGCCTCCAGACGGCTCCCCTCCACCTGCCCGAAAAGGCGGGAAAACTCACCCATGTGCGGCGTCATGACGGAAACCCCCTTCAGTCGCTCGGGGTGCCCGGCCGCCCATGACAGCGCACCGGCATCAGCCACGATTGTTCGACCAGACTTCTGAAGGCATGGCAGTGTCCGCTCCACCTCCTCCAGACACAGGCCGGGGCCACAGACCCAGACGTGCCGGCGCTCATCCTCCAGCGCCTGCTCCATGGGCTGTGCATCCACAATAGCAGCCGGTGAAGCGAGTCGGTACAGCGTGGCAGCCTCGGCTGGCACCGTAAGGCGGACAAGCCCGGCACCGACATGCCGGGCTGCCTCGAACGCAAACAAGGCGGCACCGTGCATGGCAGCACCACCACAGATGCTTACCACGCCCCGTCTGTATTTGTGGTCCCCAGGCCTCTGCGCCGGGAGCCGCCATAAACCCGGTGCATTCTCCCACAGCCGGACACTCTCCATCTGGATCATGGCAGCGGCAGGCGCCGCCAGATCGACGCAGACAACCTCACCACAGAGCGACCGCCCTGGTTCCAGCAGATGGCCCGGCCTTTTGCGGATCAGGGCAATGGTCATCCGGCAGGCTGCCACACGCCCCGAACACGCCCCTGTAGCACCGTCCAGACCAGATGGAACGTCAATGGCAATGATCTGCCGTGCCGCAGCAAAGAAATCTTCGACACATTCCGGCAGGGACCGGTTCATGCCAGCACCGAATACGGCATCAATCACCAGATCAGCCCGTCGGGCCTCCTCCTGCGTGAAAGCCACCACCGGCCCATGCCAGCGCTTTGCCATCCTGTCAGCCAGACTGTCAGGCTCAGACGGATGCAGCACCGCCACGGACACAGGCCAGCCACGCTCAGCCAGATGACGGGCCAGCACATAGCCATCGCCCCCATTGTTCCCTGGCCCACAGGCCACCAGAGCCCGGCAGGGCCGGACATGCTGGCAGACAGCCCGGGCAGCCATCATGCCAGCTCTCTCCATGATTACAGGCAGAGTCGATGCCATGACATGATCCATCCGCCGTGTATCCTCAGGAGCCAGAAGAACCTGCGACAGGGCTTCCTGATACGGAAAACAGGACATAATGGAATCTTCCCTCTATAAGACGTGGCCAATCACTCAGTTACACGTTACGGATTGACCATGACCAGTTCCATTCTCTGGGGGCTCATCCTCGCCCTGCATCTCCTCTGCATCACCTACTGGGTCGGTGGCGCCATCTTCTGCCTCCAGTCCCGCCGCAGCGTCCGCCTGCTGGAAGCACAGCAGGCCAACACGGTTCTGCTTCAGACCTATGGCCGTTATCTCAAGGCGCTCTGCCACGTCGTCCCTGTGGCTGTCCTCAGCGGAATCGCCCTCATCATCCATGCAGGCGCCTATCTGCCTTGGCCGTTCCACCTCATGGCCTTCTGCGGGCTGGTGATGATCGTCATTTTCCTGAGCATGCTTTTCGGCCCACTGCGGGCAGCACGGCGTGCCATCCGCCCTCAGCCGCAGCTTTTCAGCTCCCTGCATCGGCGGGCAGCCCTCATGGCGCTGGCAGGCATCATCGCCATCATCGCCGGTGCTCTTGGTGGCGGCGCCTGACATCCAGCTCTCTTCACTGTGAGCGACCGCCTATTACCTTGCCAAAAACGGCATTTGACGATAACGGATATTAACGAACCGGAGAGGCTGATACCCTTCCTCTCCGGTTGCCTTTCATCTGCCCGACAGGCTGCCGGGCAGCCTGCCCTGTAACAGAAACATTCCGAGAGTCATTTGAGCAGTAAACCATCCTCTGGTCCGTCCAAGACCCGCAGCAGCACCAGCCGCGTGCGGAAAACGTCCACTCCCCGCACGAAGACACCCCGCACCGGGACAGAAACCGGGACGGAACAGCCAGCGGACGATACTGTGCAGGATGACACCACCACTGCCGCCCGCAAGCCAGCCACACGACGCCGCAGCACGGCAGCCGGTACCAGGAAGAAAGCCACGACTCCAGCCGCCACGGCTGCTGATGAGACAGCCCCGGCTGCTGAGGCTGCGGAGCCTGCCGAGAAACCCAAGCGCACGATGCGCCGCCGCAGCGTGAAACCCACGCCAGAAGATGCTCCCTCCCCAGATGAGGCGACAGAAAGCAGCGCCTCCACTCCGGCAAAGAAAACAGTAAAGCCCACCCGCCGCAAGGCTGCCACTGCTGAGGAAGCATCTGCCCCGGCAGACCCCACAGCAGCTGCCGGGAGTGAGGAAGCTCCCCCCGCACGCAAACGCAGGGCGACTACCCGCACCAGAAAAACAGCCGAAACAGAAACTGCCAAAGCCGACGTCCCGGAAAAAAAACCGGCAACGCCTCGCACACGCCGCAAAAAGACGGCCGAAGCCACACCGGCCACGGAAACCGTGGACGACCACGAAGAGTCGGCTACCCCTCCAACACGCCGCCCTTCCACCCGTCGGAAAGCTGCTGAAGAAACGGTCGAAACCACGGCAGGCAGCGCCGCACCAGCCGGAACGGAAGACAAGGCATCCGCCACACCAGCCAAGCCTCGCCGGAAAAGAGCGAAGAAGGCTGAAGCAGAAACGGCTGAGCCGCAGGCAGAAAAACCAGCTGAGGGAACACCCACCGAGACCGGCTCGGAAAGCCGTATCCTCTTCAGCGATCTTGGTCTTTCCGAACCGATCCTCCGGGCCGTGGAGGAAATGGGCTATACTCATCCCACGCCCATCCAGGCACAGGCCGTGCCAGAGATTCTGACCGGGCGTGACGTCCTTGGCGTGGCGCAGACTGGCACCGGCAAGACGGCCTCCTTCACCCTGCCGATGCTGGAGAAGCTCTCCAAATCCCGAGCCCGGGCCAGGATGCCCCGTTCGCTCATTCTGGAACCCACCCGTGAGCTTGCCCTCCAGGTTGCCGAGAACTTCAAGCAGTACGGGGCGCATCTGCGCCTCACCCACGCCCTGCTGATCGGTGGCGGCAAGATGAACGAGCAGAAGGAACTGCTCAACCGTGGCGTGGACGTCCTCATCGCCACCCCGGGGCGGCTGCTCGACATGTTCGAACGGGGCGGACTGCTGATGACGCAGACTGACCTTCTCGTCATTGATGAGGCCGACCGTATGCTGGACATGGGCTTCATTCCCGATATTGAGCGCATCGTGAGCCTGCTGCCCAGACGGCGCCAGACCCTTTTCTTCTCCGCCACCATGGCTCCGGAGATCCGCCGTCTGGCCGACAATTTCCTGAACAGTCCCAAGGAAATCACCGTCGCCCGCCAGTCCTCCGTTGCCAGCACCATTACCGAGGGCCTGCTGGTCGTGGAGAAGAAGGACAAGAGCCGTGCCCTCTGCGCCCTGCTGCGGCAGGATGACGTGCAGAACGCCATCATCTTCTGCAACCGCAAGCGTGACGTGGACACACTGGAACGCCATCTGACACGGCAGAAATTCTCTGTCGGCCACCTGCATGGCGACCTGACGCAGGACCTGCGTTTCGAAACCCTCGAGCGCTTCCGCACAGGTGATCTCCAGATTCTCGTCTGCTCCGACGTGGCGGCCCGTGGCATTGACATTGGCGGGCTGTCCCATGTCTTCAACTATGACCTGCCTTTCAATGCGGAAGATTACGTCCACCGTATTGGCCGCACGGGCCGTGCCGGCAAGGAAGGCAAGGCCTACAGTCTGGCCACACCTGATGAGCAGAAGCTGCTCGAGGCCGTCGAGAGCCTGACGGGCAAGACGATCGAGCCGCTGACTGTAAAAGGCTTCCGCCATCTTGAATGGCGTGGAGAGGAGGATGCTTCCCCTGCCTCCGCCAAGGATGAGAGCAAGGGTCAGCAGCGGAATGGCAGAAACAGGAAAACTGCCGAACCGAAGCAGGAAGACCGTCCGGCCCGCAAGAAGCAGCCGGAGCGTGATCCTCTGCCGGAAGCCCGCAAGCATGACCACAAGCGGTCCGGCCGAGCCGAACTGCTGCCGCCCGTACCGGAAAAGAACGGGATGCAGGATGGCTTTGGCGAGAATGTACCTGCTTTCATGAAGGTCAGCTTCCTGCCGGAACCACGTGATCCGTCCGACTCATGATGGAAACGTCCACGCAGATTCACGCCACTGTCGAACAGCTCGGCCGTTCGGGAGACGGGATGGTGCGTCATGAGGGGCGGGCTTGGTACATTCCCGGAACCCTGCCGGGCGAGCAACTGCATCTGCGATTCCATGACGGCGAAGCGGAACTTCTGGAGCGGGAAAGCACATCCCCCCATCGGGTAGAAGCGCCCTGCTCCCTGTCCGACCTCTGCGGCGGCTGTGCCCTCCAGCACATGGACCAGACCGCCCTGCTGGAGTGGAAAAAGGATCAGGTCCAGCGTGCCCTGAACAGAAGCGGCTTTACGGACCTGCCAGAACCTGCCCTGTACCAGACGCCCCCTCACAGCCGCCAGCGGCTGGACGTAGCCCTGCAAAGGGTACCAGGGGGCATCATTCTCGGGCTGCATCAACGGGGTGGTGACCCGGTGGACATGACGGAATGTCCCCTCATCCGCCCGGAACTGCTGAAGCTGCTTCCTCCACTCCGTGAGTGCCTCTCCTCCCTTGGTGCCCTGACAGGGCGTGGCAATCTGGCCATCAACCTTCTGGACAGCGGCCCGGACCTGACGCTGGAGACACCCGCTCCCCTGAGTGGTTCTGACAGGGAAAAACTGGCCGCTTTTGCACGGGACCATGGGATTCCACGCATCACATGGCGTCCGGCTCCCGGCAGGATGATGGAAACGGCTGCACAGACGGGGCCGGTCTTCCATCATTTTGGCGGTGTCAGGGTCTCACCCCCACCAGCCAGTTTCCTTCAGGCCAGTCAGGAAGGTGAGCAGGCCATCCGTGAAGCCGTTCTTGCCGGTCTGCCGCCGCTGAACCGGAAGGACCGGATCATCGAGCTGTATGCTGGATGCGGAACCCTGACCTTCCCGCTGGCCCAGCACGGTTTCGTGCAGGCCTATGAGGGCGACAGGGCGGCTATCGCCTCCCTCCGTGCCGCTACCCACGGCAGCCGTGCAGAAGGCTCCGAGCGGGACCTGAATCGCCAGCCTCTCCTGCCGCCTGAACTGAATCAGGCCCGTGTTGTCGTGCTGGACCCGCCCTATGCTGGCTCAGGCAAGCAGCTGGCCTCCCTTCTGCGCTCCAAAGTGCAGGATGTGGTCTATGTCAGCTGCAATCCAGCTGCGCTGGAAAAAGAACTCCCCGCCCTGAAGCAGGCCGGTTTTGCCGTGCTGTCATGGACCGTGATCGACCAGTTTCTCTGGTCCACGGATGTCGAGACCGTGCTGGTTCTTTCCAGAGATCCGAAACGCATCCGCAAGGCCGAAAAAAAGCGGAAGGGATAACCTCCCTCCCGCTTCATCACGTTGCGCCTGCTTCCACCATCAGACGTGGAAACTCTCCCCGCAGCCACAGCGGCCCTTCTCATTGGGGTTGGTGAAGGTGAAGCCTGATTCCAGCTCCTTCACCTCATAATCCATGACCGTGCCGATCAGGAAGAGCGTCGCCTTGCTGTCCACCAGCAGGGTCAGCCCATGATCCTCGATCCGCTCATCCCCTTTCTGGACTTCCGGCACGAAATTCATCTCGTAAGACATGCCGGAACAGCCACGCTTGCCCACACTGATGCGCAGGAACTTTCCCTTCTCGGCTCCCTCATACAGGGTCTTCAGGCGGGCGGCGGCCCGGTCTGTCATGGTCATCAGGGGTGGCAGGCTGCGTTTGGGGGCAGTATCTGTCATGAGGGTACCCTCCCGATCTTCAGTTTCCAGCGTGTTCATTCAGGATCAGAACATGTTCAGGGCAAGACGGGCATTGTCGCTCATCCGGCTCATGTCCCACGGCGGATCCCAGACCACCTTGACGGTCACTTCCCGCACGGTCGGAACGGACAGCACGGCATAGCGCACCATCTGGGGCAGCTCCTGCGCACTCGGGCAGTTCGGGGCCGTGAGGGACATCTCAATATCCACACGCCCGTCATCATGCAGGTCGATGGCGTAGATCAGCCCCAGCTCGTAGACGTTGACCGGAATCTCCGGGTCAAAGACGGTCTCGATGGCGGCGATGACCTCATCCTGCTTTGGCGGCGCATCCACGGGGGGAGGAACAAGCTCCTCCTGCCCCGCATAGGCCTGCTCCCGTGTCGGAACAGACGGCCCGGCGGGAACGTTCTCTTCCACAGCGGAAGAAACCGCCTCATCTCTGCTCTTCAGCTCGTCTGTTTCTGTCATGACATCCTCACGCAAGTAAGGCACGCGCACGCTCAATGCCGTGGGCCAGAGCGTCTATCTCGTCACGTGTCGTATAAATGGCAAAACTGGCTCTGGCGGTTGCCTGCACGCCCAGCTCCTGCATCAGCGGTTCAGCACAATGCTGCCCGGCCCGGATGGCAATGCCCTGCTGATCCAGCAGCACGGCAAGATCATGCGGGTGTGCCCCCTCCACCTGAAGTGAGAAGACACCACCCCGCTCCACCGGGTTTCCCATGATGCTCACACCATCCGTCTTTTCAAGCACCTGCCGAGCATAGGCGACCAGATCACGCTCATGTGCTTCGATCGCCTCTGCCCCCAGCTCCTCCACGAAACGGATGGCGGCTCCCAGACCCAGCACTTCCAGAATGGCGGGCGTGCCAGCCTCGAATTTGTGCGGCGCATCGGCCCAGCTTGCCTTCTCGAACGAGACGGAGCGGATCATGTCCCCTCCACCCAGAAAAGGCGGCATCTCCTCCAGCAGGGGCAGCCTGCCCCAGAGGATGCCGACACCCGTAGGCCCATAAAGCTTGTGGCCGGTAAAGACGAAGAAATCCGCCCCCAGAGCCTGCACGTCCACCCTGCGGTGGACGATGGACTGGGAGCCATCCACGATGACTTTCGCCCCGTGCCTGTGGGCCAGCTCCGCCAGCTTTTTCACGGGCGTGATGGTCCCCAGCACGTTGGACATGTGCGTGACGGAAACCAGCGCAACACGGCCATCACCCAGCAGCTCTTCATAAGCGGCAAGATCGATGTCCCCATCCGCATTGATGGGGGCCACACGCAGCTCGATGCCCAGCCTGTCCCGCAGCATGAGCCACGGCACGATGTTGGCATGGTGCTCCAGAGCGGAGATCAGCACGGCCTGACCGGGCCTAAGCTGGCTGCCCAGCGAATGGGCCAGCAGATTGAGGCCCTCCGTGCTGTTCTTGGTAAACACGATCTCCCGCCGGTCCGCCGCATTGAGGAACCGGGCCACATCATCACGCACGGCTTCATAAGCCTGCGTGGTCCGTTCGCTCATGTCATACAGACCACGATGGATATTGGCGTAACAGTGCCGTGCCGCTTCGCTCATCGCCTCGATGACACAGTCCGGCTTCTGGGCAGAGGCTGCGCTGTCCAGAAAGACCAGCGGACGACCATGAGCCGTTTCGGACAGGATGGGGAAGCGGGCACGCACGTTATCAGACATGGCCGGGCAACGCTTTCAGCAGATAGTCCCGCAGGCTTTCATGCTCCACCAGTTCCACCGTTTCCAGAAGGAAGGCCTGAACCAGCATGTCACGGGCCTGCTCCTCCTGAACCCCACGGGAGCGGAGATAGAAAAGCTGGTCTTCATCCAGCGCACCGACGGTCGCACCGTGGCTGCACTTGACGTCATCAGCGTAAATCTCAAGCTCAGGCTTGCTGTTCATCTGTGCCTTTTCGGACAGGAGCAGGGCCTGGTTCATCTGGTAGCCATCAGTCTTCTGGGCAATCCGGTCCACCAGAATCTTCCCCTGGAAGACACCCTGTCCGTTTTCCGACAGCACGCTCCGCACCGTCTGGCGGGACGTGCAGTCCGGTGACGCATGATGGATCATGGAAGACAGGTCATTCAGCCGGGCACCATCGACAAGCTGGATCGCATTGACGTTCGTGTTGCTGAACGGGCCAGACAGCTGGGTGACGACTTCCTGACGGGCCAGCACACCCCCCTGATTGAGCGTGAAGCTGTCATAATTGCCACGCTCACCCACACGGGCCCCGACAATGGCCAGACGGGCGGCCTCATGGCTTTCAGCCTGCTGCGTGATGTGGCTGAGATGCGCCTTGTCCGCACAATGGACATCCACCTGCGGATTGGTCAGATACTGCCCCGTGCCAAGCTGGACATCCAGCAGGGTCAGCTGCGCCCCCTCATCCAGCGTGACACTGTGATGAAGATGGGTGGACACGCCATCCCCTTCCGTCAGGCTGACCATGACGATCAGCCCGGCATCCGTCCCGGCCGGAACATGAAGCCGTGCCCCCGGCTGACGGAGGGCCGCATTCAGACCGGCAGAGAAACGCCCCGCCAGCAGCGGCTGCACGGCAGAACCGTCACCATATTCCTGCACGTCCATGCAGTCTGGCAGGTGGGACAGCTCCTTGCAGAAACGGCCATTGGCAAAGACCAGCAGGCCATCATGCTCTGGCAGGTTCAGGCCTTCCACACGCTGCTTCACGGTGGCGGCTTCAAGGGCTGGAGCCTCCTGCCAGGCAATCCCGTTCAGGGACTGGAGTGGCGTGTAATGCCATGCCTCCACCCGACGTGTTGGCAGCCCTTCCGCTCCCAGCAGGGCTGCACGCTCTCCGGCACGCCCCGTCAGGGCCTGCCAGGCTGCTGCACTGTTCTCACTCACGCTGCCGCCTCAAGAAACTGTTTGTAGCCCTGTTTTTCCAGCAGTGTTGCCACTTCCGGGCCGCCACTATGGATGATGCGTCCGTGCGCCATGACATGCACACGGTCCGGCACGATATATTCCAGCAGACGCTGGTGATGGGTAATCACCAGTGATGAGAAGTCCGGCCCACGCAGGGAGTTCACACCCTCCGCCACGATACGCAGCGCATCGATGTCCAGCCCGCTGTCCGTCTCGTCCAGAATGGCCAGAGAAGGCTTGAGCAGGCGCATCTGGAGCACCTCGTTGCGCTTCTTCTCACCACCGGAGAAGCCGACATTCACGGCCCGCTTGAGCATCTCGCCGGACATGGAAAGGCGGCTGGTTTCCTCCCGTGCCAGCTTGAGGAAGGACACGGCATCCAGCTCCTCCTCACCACGGGCCTTGCGCACGGCGTTTACTGCCGTCCGCAGGAAGTTGGCGTTGTTGACACCGGGCAGTTCCACCGGGGACTGGAAGGCCAGAAACACACCCAGTGCCGCACGTTCTTCCGGCTCCAGCTCCAGCAGGTCCTGCCCCTTGAAATGGGCGGAACCACCTGTCACCTCGTAATCCTCACGCCCCGCCAGAACATAGGAGAGCGTGGACTTGCCAGAACCGTTCGGCCCCATGATGGCGTGAACCTCTCCCTTGGGGATCGTGAGGTCCAGACCCTTCAGAATTTCCTTGGGGGTGCCGTCAGCATCGATCTGGGCCTTCAGCCCCTCAATCTTCAGAAAATCACTCATAGCTCAACCAACGCTCCCTTCCAGGCTGATCTGAAGCAGCTTCTGTGCTTCCACAGCAAATTCCATCGGAAGTTCCTTGAGGACTTCCCGGCAGAAACCGTTCACGATCAGGCCAACGGCTTCTTCTTCTGAAAAACCACGGGACCGGCAGTAGAAGAGCTGGTCCTCGGAAATCTTGGATGTCGTCGCCTCATGCTCGATGCGCGCACTCATGTTGCGGCTCTCGATGTAAGGCACCGTATGGGCACCGCACTGGTCACCGATCAGCAGGCTGTCACACTGCGTGAAGTTCCGACCGTTGCGGGCCTTGGGCTGCATCCGGACAAGCCCACGATAGGTGCTGTCCGACTGTCCGGCGGATATGGTCTTCGCCACGATGGTGGACCGTGTATCCGGGGCGAGATGGATCATCTTCGTACCCGTATCGGCCTGCTGACGTCCGTTCGTCACCGCAACGGAATAGAACTCACCGACAGAACCCTTCCCCGCCAGAATGCAGGACGGATACTTCCACGTGATGGCAGAACCGGTTTCGACCTGTGTCCATGAGATGCGGGCACGATCACCTTTGCAGATGCCCCGCTTGGTCACGAAGTTGTAGATGCCGCCCTTGCCGTTCTCATCCCCCGGGTACCAGTTCTGCACCGTGGAATATTTGATGAAGGCATCTTCCATCGCCACCAGCTCGACCACGGCGGCATGAAGCTGGTTCTCATCACGCTGCGGGGCCGTGCAGCCTTCCAGATAGGAAACAGTGGCCTGGTCCTCGGCAATGATCAGCGTCCGCTCGAACTGCCCCGTATTGCGGGCATTGATGCGGAAATAGGTGGACAGCTCCATCGGGCAACGCACCCCCTTGGGCACGTACACGAAGGAACCATCGGTAAAGACGGCCGAGTTCAGGGCCGAGAAGAAATTGTCCGCCACTGGCACGACCGTGCCCAGGTATTTCTTCACCAGCTCGGGATGCTCGATGATGGCTTCGGAAATCGGGCAGAAAATCACCCCGGCCTCGGCCAGGGTCTTGCGGAAGGTCGTGGCCACGGACACGCTGTCAAACACCGCATCAACAGCAACGGGTGTCTTCTGCCCTGCCCCTTCCACGCCGGCCAGCATTTCCTGCTCATGCAGGGGGATGCCGAGCTTCTCATATGTCCTGAGCAGTTCGGGATCGACCTCATCAAGGCTCTTCGGGCCTGATTTCTTCTTCGGCTGGGCGAAGTAATGGGCGTCCTGATAGTCGATCGGCGGATGCTTGATCTTCGCCCAGTCCGGTTCGCTCATGTCCTGCCAGGCACGGAAGGCCTTCAGCCGCCAGTCCAGCATCCACTGCGGCTCTTTCTTGCGGGCAGAAATCAGCCGGACGATGTCCTCATTCAGCCCCTTCGGGGCGAGGTCCATCTCCACATTGGTCTCAAAGCCCCATTCGTAATTGGACTTTGCCAGTTTCTCGACCGCTTCACGGGTTTCTGACACAGCCGGCATGACATTCTCCCTGTTCCTCAGGCCTATGCATTGTCGCTTCCACCGATGTGGCAGAGGACGGATCGAATTTCAGATCGGGGTTGGCCATATCGGCCAGAGTGATGGTCTCCAGGGCCTGCCGGACCGCTGCATTGACCATATCCCACTGCCCTGACAGACCGCAGGTCTCACCATGTGCACATTCCTTGCCATCACAGCAGGCTGTCACGCAGATGGGACCATCCACCACGCTGATGACCCGGGCCACGGAGATGTCGGCCAGCTCCTCGGCCAAGCGATAGCCGCCCCGGGCACCACGGAAAGAGACAACCAGCCCACCTGCTGCCAGCCCTTTCAACAGTTTGGCAACTGTTGGCTCTGGCACCCCCGTCTCCTGCGCCAAAGACGCTGCCGTGGCCAGATCACCACGCACACCAAGACGCACGAGAACAACGGTCGCATAATCAGCCAGTTTGGACAGTCTCAGCACAATGAAAAACCTACATCCTATATCAATGATTCTCTATTTAAGACCCAACAGGTACCCATTCAAGGGAGTGACCCATATTTTCCCGATGGTCAAGCCTTATGTGCCGCCAGGATAAAGCGTTTTTCATATTTTGTTAAAAAATACCCAATCACGGAACAAGACAGACAAGCAGCCCCTCCAGCACGGCACCTATCACAAAGCCGACGACAGTGCCATTGACACGAATATAGGCCAGATCTTTCCCGATACCAGCCTCCAGCCGGACTGACAGGCTCCTGGCATCCCAGCGTCCGATAACACGGGCAATCATCCCCGCTACATTCTTCCGCATCTGCGGCAGGGATTTCACGATAGCCTGCCGGACCGCCCTGTCCAGCTGGCTGGCCAGGTCTGTCCTTTGCAGGAGCGTCCCCGTCAGCTGCTGGTAGGCAGTCCGCAGTGCCTGCGTACTCAACCCATCATCCCGCCGACTATCTTCCTCCACCATCAGGCAGAGCCGCCGCCACAAACCGCCACCCCATTCCTTCACACTCTCGTGTGCGAAAAAAGACGTGATGCTGCCCATGAGCTGACGGGCGCTCTCCGGGTCATCGTCCAGATCCTGGATTTTCCGTTTTACCCAGCGTGTAAACCCATGCCGGATATCGGAATCCATGGGGTCCACCCGGCCCAGCTCCGCCTTCAGGGCTGTCAGCACCTGCGTGGCCACCGAGGCCCCGATGGCCCAGCCAACCAGCCGCCCCCCCTGCTCACGCACCCGCCTCTCCACAAACCGGTGCAGGTCATCCTCCTTCGTGCTGACCAACTCCTTGAACTGCGCCAGAAAGAAAGAAAAGACTTCCTGATGGATATCCTCATCCACCATGGCTCTCAGGGCACGGATGACAAGTGCCGTAACGTCATCCCTTTTCATTAGGGTCGGAAAGAGGGTGACCAGAAAAGAGCCTCCCCGTCCATCTCCGATGCGCTCCAGCACCGCCGGGGCCAGACCACGAAGGTGACGCAGCAGAACCTCTTCCGTCTCCTTTTTCTGAAGAAGACGGGCCAAGGCCGCTGGCAGATCGGCACCTTCCAGCAGGCGCAGCATTTCTTCTTCTGTCAGGAAATGCTCAGCCATGAAACGGCCCAGCGCATCCCCCAGCTGGGCCTTCCTCTGTGGCAGGATGGCCGTATGCGGTATGGGAAGCCCAAGAGGATGCCGGAACAGGGCCGTAACGGCAAACCAGTCTGCAAGCCCCCCCACGACACCCGCCTGGCTGCCAGCCCGCAGCATTTCCAGCCAGAGTGAGGGGCCAAACAGCTTCTGCCAGACGCTCAGACGGCTGATGACAGCCAGCACGGACGTCCCCACCAGCAACAGGCCTGCCCAGAGAGAGGCTCCGTTTTTCCTCACCGGAAGAAACATGACGATGGACTGCCCTCCTGCATGACCGTTGGTTGCCGCCCTCCTGCCAACTTCAGGCAGGCCGAACAAAAAGCACTTCTTATTAACAAGACTTGGCGCTTTATCACAATTGAGCCTATACAGGAACGACCACGCCGGCGATGGAGCCACACCGTTCCCGGCCCATATGAGACCAAGACAAGCGAGACTGTTCCCCATGCCAGATTGCGCCTCCCAGACTGACGCATCGCCTGCTGAACTGATTGAATCCTGCACCACTGCGCTGACATACTCTCCGCATGATTTTTCCAACCTGATCATTTCCCTTGCGAAAAAGGCAGGTACGGAAAATGGTCTGGAAGCAATCGGTCAGACCGTACGTCTGTTACGGGACCGCAACTTCATGACCCGGGCCGACGCCCTGCGCCGGTATGTAGGGCTGGAGCATGACGGAGCCGAATGCCCGCCGGAGCCCCGGCTGCGCAAGGTCGCCGAGCAGCTTGTCGCACAGGCACGGACACCGGATGACCTCTCCGTCACCGGTTTTGCTGCTGTCTTCACCGCTCATCCCACCTTCGCTCTGGCCAATGATGTGTACGAACTTCTGGCCCGTCGGGCGGAGGATCCGTCCTGCCCTGTTCCCACCCTGCCGACGCATCGCCGCAGTGCGCCTCCAACACTGGATGAAGAACAGTCTCTTGCCCTGGCTGCCATCACCCGTGGGCGGGATGCGCTGGACAGCCTTACCATGGGGATCCTCCAGACAGCCCGTCGCCGCTGGCCTGAAGCCAACGAGATGACCCCTGCCCCTGTCCGGCTGGCCAGCTGGGTCGGGTTTGATACGGATGGCCGCAATGACATTGGCTGGTGGGACACCATCCGCATCCGTCTTGGCCTCAAGATTGCCCAGCTGGAACGTCTGCTTGAAGGACTGGAACAGATCGGGCTGAAAGAAGGTGTGCTGAGCCGGCGTGTGGCCGAAGCCCTTGCCGCCACGCAAAAGCAGCGTGACATCTGCCCCCGCTCTGTCCCCGGCCAGACCATGAAACCGGAAGACATCGCCCGCTTCGCCCATGTCCTCATCGACCTGCGGGAAACGGCCCTGCTCAATGCTGATGAGCTACGCCCTCTCTTCCGTGAGGAGGCAGCCCGGCTGGATGGTGAAAAAGCCCATCGGCTGGATGTCATGCGTACGGGGTTCCTCAATCACGGGCTTGGACTGTCCCACATCCATACCCGCCTCAATGCAGCCCAGATTTACAACGTGGCCCGTACAAGGCTGGGCCTGACAGATGATCCGACCCTGCCTTTCCATCGTCGGGCGCTTCTCTCCCATATTGATGCCGCCATGGATGACCTCAAGCCGCTGGCCATCGATTTCGGGGCCCTGCTGGTAGAGCCCAGTGCCGCCTCACGCCTGATGATGACGATGGCGCAAATCCTCAAACATGTGGATTCCGGCTCCCCCATCCGCTTCCTGATTGCCGAGACGGAAAGCGGCTACACCCTGCTGGCCACGCTATGGCTGGCCCGGCTCTTTGGCATCCGTGATGACCAGATCGAGATTTCCCCACTCTTCGAAACGGAAACGGCTCTGGAGAACGGTGCCGAGATTCTGGAGGAAGCCTTCCGCTCACCACACTGGCGGGCCTATCTCCGGGCCAATGGGCGCCTGTCCCTCCAGTTCGGTTATTCGGATTCCGGGCGTTATGTCGGCCAGCTGGCGGCCGGCCCCATGGTGGAACGCCTGCGCCTGCGGACACTGGAGCTGATGAAAGAACATGGGCTGGAAGACATCGCCCTGACCATGTTCGATACCCATGGTGAAAGCATTGGCCGCGGTGCCCATCCTTTCAGCCTGAAAGAGCGTCTGGAATATTTCTCTCCGGCCAACACAAGGCAGGCGCTGCACAAGGCGGGCATTGCAAGCCGGGTTGAAGCTGCGTTTCAGGGAGGGGACGGCTACCTCGCCTTCGGTACGGACAGGCTGGCGGCCTCCACCATTGCAACGCTGGCTGAATTCGTGGCAGCCCAGGGCGAGCCCATTGCGGCTGACAAGCTGAATGATCCACTTTTCAGCAAACCCGATTTCGCCATGGACTTCTTCTCCACCATCGCCCTGAAGATGGGTGACCTGGTGAACGACCCGGGCTATACCGCCCTCCTCAGCGCCTTCGGCCCTGCGCTGGTGGACAAGACCGGCTCCCGCCCCTCTGCACGTCAGTCCGATACAGCACGGGTAACACGCATAACCCATCCAAGCCAGATCCGGGCCATCCCCAACAATGCCATTCTCCAGCAGCTGGGCTGGTGGGCCAATGTCCTGCATGGTCTCGGCAGTGCTGCCCGCCGCCATACAGAGCAGTTTGAACGGTTGCGTCACAGCTCGCCCCGCTTCCGCCAGCTTATGGATTTTGCCTCCCAGGCTCTGAACCATTCAGACCTTGATGTCCTCCGGGCCACCATCCATCAGCTGGACCCCGGTACATGGCTGAACCGGGCTGCGGACTGCGACAATGCTGATGATCGGGTCCATTTCCTCAACATTGCCCGTGACCTTGAGGAGCTGGAATTCTGGAAGAGCATCCCGGCCCTGTTCCGGCGCATCCAGAGGGAAGATATCGCCCTGCGCTCTGCATGGCCTGAAGCCCCTCGCATGGATGTGGATGAAAAGCTCCTGCACGTCATCCGCTTTGCTCTGATGGACCGCATCTGGACCCTGGGAACACACATCCCCTATTTCGGTCCCCGTGGTACTCTGACACGGGAAGCCATCACGACACTCATCCTGTGTCTTGATGTGCCACGGGCTCTCCGCCTGCTGGATGACCTCTTCCCCATCACGGCCCCCAGCATTGCCGATCTCGATTTCGGTGAACCGGGTGGCGCTGCTGTGGCACAGGGCTTTGCCCGTGAGCATCGGGAGATATTCCAGCCACTGCAAAACGCCTTCGACCTGCTCCGGGAGGTCGGCGTGGCTATCATGCACGCCAATCACTGCTTCGGCTGACATTCCTCCATCAGGCGAAACACGACCATGAAAAAGGGCCTCCTTCCCAGTGGAAAGAGGCCCTTTTTCTATCCTCACAGACTTGCAAAACGGAGACGATCCACACTCTTCCCACGTTCCTCTCCATCCATTCTGGAGACGTTCAGTCTTCTGTCCAGATACCTTCCCTCGTACGGCGCAGCGCTATACCAGGGACAAAATCAGGTCGCCATATTTTGGGCACCCCCACTTTCTGGGACAGGTAAATCCCCGTATGCCCTGAGCAGAGATAGGCGATGAAACAGCCCGTGGCGTAATAGACAATGTTCGTCCCACCAAACAGCTCCACCCCCATGACCGTACAGGCCAGAGGCGTATTGACGGCTCCACCGAACACGGCCACCATCCCCACACCGGCCAGAAGATCACCAGGCACACCGAGCACCGGTGCAAGGGCATTTCCCAGTCCAGCTCCTACAAAGAATAGAGGCGTAACCTCTCCTCCCTTGTAGCCTGTGGCAAGAGCCAGGACTGTGAAAACCAGCTTCAGCAGCCAGCTCCACTCATAATGGGTCGTGCTGAAAAAGTTGACGATGGACGCTCCGCCCGCCTCCGGTGCCACGACACCAAGGCCCAGATAATCCCGTGTTCCCAGCAGCCAGACCAGCAGAATGGTCACGACACCGCCAATGGCTGGCTGCAACCAGGGTGTCGGACAGATTTTCTTGATGACCGGACCAAGCCTGTACACACCCTCTGCAAAGGCACGGCTGGCAAACCCGAAAGCCACAGCCGCCACAGCAACCTTTACCCACAGCAGGGCATCAACATGGAAAGGCGTCTGCCCTGGAGCTGCCAATCCCCTGAATGTAACGGGATAGACCGCATGATGTATCCCCCATTGATGGCATGTCCAGTCCGCAATGATGGACGTGACAGCCACAGGCAGCAGAGCAGAATAATCCAACGTACCAAGGGTCAGGACCTCCAGACCAAAGATCGCCCCCGTGATGGGCGTGCCATACACGGCGCCAAGGCCGGAGGCTACACCAGCTGTCAGCAGAATGCTCGTGTTGCGGCTGTCCAGCCGGAACAGTCGGGCAAAACTGCTGGCCAGACTTCCACCCATCTGCACGGCAGTGCCTTCACGCCCCACGGATGCCCCAAAAAGGTGACTGACCACTGTCCCGATGAACACAAGCGGGGCCATGCGCAGCGGTACCCCTTCCGAAGGTTTGTGGATTTCATCAAGGATGAGATTATTACCGCCTCCTGCACGACCGCCCCACCAGTAATAGGACAGGGCCACGGCCACACCGGCGACAGGCAATCCATAGAGAATGTCAGGATGGTCAAACCGGTATTGCGTCACCCATTCCAGCATCCAGAGGAAAAGAGCGCAAAAACTGCCCACCACAACTGCCAGCGGTACCAGTACACAGAACCACTGAAACAGACGGGACAAAAAAGAAACGCTTTTCTGGAAAAACAACATGACAAATTCCCCCTAACGCACCCTCACCGATCACTGCGAGGGATTCTGTTGGCAGGAATCATCAGCCTTCCCCGGCAACCGGGTGGCGGTTCGGCCCACAAGGAACCCGGTGGCAATCCATCACCGTTCCCTCTCAAAAACACGATCCCATAATACCTGTCAAGCAGACGCAAAAAGAAAACCCCCCGCCAGCACGCTGGCGGAGGGCCTCCCTCACAGAACAGTCAGCAGGGAACGTATCAGCTACGCTCTGCGATGATCTCATCCTGCACGTTACGAGGCACCGGCTCGTAGTGGTGGAACTGCATGGTGAAGGACGCACGGCCCTTCGTGGCAGAACGCAGATGGGAAATGTACCCGAACATTTCCTTCAGCGGCACCTGGGAGCGGATCAGAACCGTGGAACCCGAGGTCTCCTGGTTCTGGATGATACCACGACGACGGTTGAGGTCACCCACCACGTCACCGACGTGATCATTCGGCGTGGTGATCTCCACATCCATGATCGGCTCCAGAATGACCGGACCGGCCTTCTTCATACCTTCACGGAAGCAGGCCTTGGCAGCGATTTCGAAGGCCAGAGCCGAAGAGTCAACGTCGTGGTACTTACCGTCTTCCAGAGTGAACTTGAAGCCCACCGTATCGAAGCCAGCCAGCACACCCGTCGTGGACTGCATGCGCACGCCCTTTTCGACAGCCGGGATATATTCCTTCGGCACGGCACCACCGACGATCTTGTTCTCGAACAGAATCTCCTCGGCACCCTTCTCCGTCAGCGGCTCGAAGGTGATCTTCACCTCAGCGAACTGACCGGAACCACCGGACTGCTTCTTGTGGGTGTAGGTCTCGGTGTGGGACTGGGTAATCGTCTCACGGTAAGCAACCTGCGGGGCACCGATGTTGGCATCAACGCCATATTCACGGCGCAGACGGTCCACGATGATGTCCAGATGCAGCTCACCCATACCGGAAAGAATGGTCTGACCCGTTTCCTGGTCTGTCCGCAGATGCAGGGACGGATCTTCGGCTGTCAGCTTCTGGAGAGCCAGCGTCATCTTCTCGACGGCGTCCTTGGTCTTCGGCTCGACAGAAATGTCGATCACCGGAACCGGGAACTGCATGCGCTCCAGAATGACCGGATCAGCTGCATCGGCCAGCGTGTCACCTGTCACGGTATCTTTCAGACCAACGAAGGCAGCAATGTCACCAGCACCAACAGACTTCACTTCCTGACGCTTGTCAGCGTGCATCTGGAACATGCGGCCAACGCGTTCCTTCGTGCCCTTGGTGGTATTCAATACGGTGTCACCCGTGTTCAGCACGCCACGATAGACACGGACGAAGGTCAGTGTACCGTACTTGTCGGAGATGATCTTGAAGGCCAGACCAGCAAATTTACCTTCCGGGTCCACTGGGATGATCGGCAGGAAGCTCTCGTCAACTTCCTTGTCTTCCGGCGGAGCAATACGGATGCCCTCGACTTCGTCCGGTGCTGGCAGATAATCAACCACGGCATCCAGAAGCGGCTGCACACCCTTGTTCTTGAAGGCCGTACCGCACAGCACAGGACGGAACTCACCAGCGATGGTGCCCTTCTTGATGCAGCGTTTCAGGGTTGCGACATCCACCTCACCCTTCTCGAAATACTCTTCCATGGCGGCGGTATCGACGCTCAGGGCGGTATCGAGCAGGTTCTGGCGGGCTTCCTCGGCACGTTCCTTCATGTCGGCCGGAATTTCTTCATAGTGGAACTTGGCGCCCAGCTCACCGCCTTCCCAGACGATGGCACGCATTTCCACCAGGTCCACCACACCGACCATGTTCTCTTCAGAGCCGATCGGCAGCTGAAGCGGAATGGCCACGATGTCCAGCTTCTCCTTCAGTGTGCTGAAGGCGTAGTCGAAGTCGGCACCGGTACGGTCCAGCTTGTTGATGAAGATGATGCGGGGCACGTTGTAGCGGTCAGCCAGACGCCAGTTGGTCTCGGACTGCGGCTGCACGCCAGCCACACCTTCAATCACGAAGATGGCGCCATCGAGCACACGGAGGGAACGGTTCACCTCGATGTTGAAGTCGATATGGCCAGGGGTGTCGATGATGTTGATGCGGTGGCCGTCCCACTCGCAGGTCACGGCAGCAGACGTGATGGTGATGCCGCGCTCACGCTCCTGCTCCATGTAGTCGGTTGTGGTGTTCCCGTCATGCACTTCACCGATACGGTGGGACATACCGGTGTAATAGAGCATACGCTCTGTTGTTGTCGTCTTACCGGCATCAATGTGAGCGGTAATACCGATGTTGCGAATCTTTGAGAGAGCGGACTTCGCGCCCTGAACGCTGTCGTCGGTCACGGGAAACCTCCAAAATGCAAGGAAAGGTGCCACCGCCTGCGCCGGGGCACCCTCATCAGGCCCTGTATGAATACCAGAAAAACAGACTACCCCGGCAGAGCCACCCCGGAACAGCCGCCCGTCCTGCGGAGAGAACGGGCTTCAGCTGCCTGATCAGGCAGCTGACTGGGCAGCCTTGCGCTCCTGCATACGCAGGATGCGACGCTTGATGACCAGAGCTTCTGGCGTCAGTTTCCGGTTCGGTGTGCCCAGCAGGAAGGAATCAAGCCCGCCATTATGCTCGACCGTACGGATCCCCTTGGCGGAAAGGCGCATACGCACCGGAGCCTCGAGAATATCGGACAGGAGCGTGGCTTCCTGAAGGTTCGGCAGGAAACGGCGACGGGACTTGTTGTTGGCGTGGCTGACGTTATTGCCCGTCAGTACCCCTTTGCCCGTGACATGGCAACGGCGAGACATAGAACTTCCTCGATACTGTGATACGCAGGGCCGCAAGGCAGACCTGCATGTTCCGTAAATAAGGCGGGCTTATGACTTACTGACGCTGATACGTCAAGTCTTTCCTGCCTTTCATACCGACAGAAGCAGCCCGCTACCCCTCTACATCCGAATGACTTTCAACGGAACCCCTTCTTGCCTGCAATCTCCACATTCCTGCATAAATGCCACCTTTTTCCAACAGCTGGCGATGGGTTCCCTCTTCCACCACCTCTCCGTTCTCCATCACAAGGATATGGTCTGCCCTCTGTATCGTGGAGAGACGATGGGCGATCACGAGCGTTGTCCTGCCAGAGGAAAGGCTCTCCAGCTCTTTCTGGATGGCCTCTTCCGTCCGACTGTCCAGGGCACTGGTGGCTTCATCCAGCACAAGCAGACGGGGATTGCGCAGGATGACACGGGCAATCGCCATTCTCTGCCTCTCCCCGCCCGACAGCCGCACCCCCCGCTCACCGACCAGTGTATCGAACCCGTCCGGCAGACTGTCCACAAAAGGACCAAGCTGGGCCGCCTCGGCTGCCTGCCTGACCTCCGCCATGCTGGCCCCTGCCCGCCCGTAAGCAATATTCTCGGCAATCGTGGCATTGAAGAGTGAGGTCTCCTGCGCCACCACGCCGATCTGCCCCCGCAGGGCATCAAGCGATAGTGCCGGAAGTGGCACACCTTCCATTCGCACGGTTCCTTCCAGCGGGTCATACAGCCGGCTGACGAGCTTCGCCACTGTGGACTTTCCGGACCCGCTCCGCCCGACAATGGCGAGCATTTTCCCTGCCGCCAGCGTGAAACTGACATGACGCAGGATCAGCCGCTCCGGGTCATATCCGAAAGAAACATGCTGCATGTCCAGCGTCACGCCATGTGCCTGTCCGGCAGGCAGGGGGACAGGCGCTGGCGGAGACTGTATCTCTGGTACCAGCCCCATCAGCTCCAGATAGGCTTCCATGTCGACACGGGCATTGCGCCAGCCTGCACCGACATAATTCAACGCCCCGACCGAGGCATAAACACTCCGGAGATACGTGCCCATCAACACGAATTGTGCAACACCGAGTCGATGCGCATGAATATCCCGTATGGCCATCCCCAGCAATACAGCCGTGGCGAGGGCAATCAGACTGTTGCGAATGGCCTGGGAACCTCCAACAAGCCCCTGCAAACGGGCCTCGGCCGTGCGCAGCGCCTGCCAGGCCCCCTCCTGCCGTCTGCATTCATGGGCGGCATTGCCGAACATGCGGACAATGTCCGCATTGAGCAGACTGTCCACCAGATGCCGATGTGCATGGTTGTTCGCCTGATTGCGCTCCCGTCTGGCCTGCATCCGCCAGCGGGTAAACAGGAAAGAAACAGCGGAATAGAGGATCAGCGTGGCACACAGCAGCACCAGGTACCAGCCATCAAAAACGCGCAAGACGACCAGAAAAGTCAGGGCCAGCCCCAGAAGGTTCGGCATGACGTTGGAGAAGGTCATGTCAACGATCATGCTGGCAGCATCAGCACCACGATCGATGATACGGGTCAGCGCACCTGTCTGCCGCTGCTGATGGAACCGGGCCCCCAGCTGGTGGACATGCTCCAGCCCCAGCAGGCTGATCCGCTCCCGCAGGGCCGTCCTCACCGGCACCATGAGCAGGCTGCGCAACGGCCCGGCCAGAGCACCTGCCATGCGCAGGACCGTATAGGACGCCAGCAGGGCCATGACCGCCGCCATGACCGCTTCCTTCCCCGAAAGCCGGGCCACCATGTCGCTGAACAGCCAGGGTGTGGCAACGGCCGTCACACTCTCTACGACCAGCAGAACACAGGAACAGAAGAAGCGCAGAAACCAGCTCCTCAGGGAAGCCGGGCGAACCAGCCGCCAGAAAGCCCGTAAAGGCAGATGTCCGATCTTTGTTGATGCCATAAAAACCTGATAGATGATCTGCTGCCATGTCTGGCATTGTTGCCGGGGGAGCTTTTACACGGTCCTCCCCATCCTGCCAGCCTTTGCCAATTGAATGATGCCCCAGAGACAGGCAGGCTCTCCGCTGCTGTCCGTCCTCCGTGCCATCATGAATGAACATCAGAGAGAACCCATGCTGTCCTCCGCTGCCTCTCCCTTTCTCCGCCATATTGAGCGGTGCCGCAATGTCACCCTCCCGGCGGGGCGCATCCCCCTGCTGCATGACGGCCTGTCCATCGGTCTGGTCGACCCTGCCTGCCTTGGCTGGCTGGCCGCTCCTGCCGAGATGGGCCTGCTGGAAATAGGGGACGGGCACATCACCCTGCCCGATGGACAGGGGCTGTCCCAGATAAGCCACATGCTGGCCGAGCAGGAACGCTATGTGCCCTTCCATGAATGGTTTGATGTCCGCTCACCTGATGGAACAATCATCGGGCAGATTGACCGGGCTCTGATCCCGGTTTTTGGTGTGGAAGCTTCTGGTGTCCACATGAATGGCCTTGTCCAGAAAAAAACGGGGCTGCACCTCTGGGTTGCCCGCCGCAGCCCACAGAAACGGCTGGACCCAGGCAAACTCGACCATCTGGTTGCCGGCGGGATGAGCAGCGGCCTCACCCCAGAGGAAACACTCGTCAAGGAAGCCGGAGAAGAAGCCTCCATCCCCACCGCCCTTGCCCGGCAGGCCCGCCACGCCAGCACGCTCCATTACGCCATGACACGTCCGGAGGGGCTGCGACGCGACCGGCTTTACTGTTACGATCTCATGCTCCCGGAAGATTTCGTTCCCCAGGCCAATGATGGTGAAGTGGAATCCTTCCATCTCATGCCTGTCGAAAACGTCTTCCAGCTGGTCCGGGACACAGACGATTTCAAATTTAACGTTAATCTTGTCCTTCTGGACCTTTTCCTTCGACTTGGGATGTTCGATAAGCAGGATAGTCTGATTCTGGCAGAAACTTTACACGGGTGACCCCACATGACCACCCTTTCCAGACCAGCCCACTGATGTGGCTGCTTCATTCCATTCTGGCACGCTGACCGGGACACCACGCACCATGACCCATCCACACCACAGAACCACCCAACCGCTGCGGCTCTCTCCGCCCTCCAAGACCCTACAGAAACGGGCCCGTGGTTTTCTGGCACTGTTTTTCGTGCTGGCAGCCCTCTGGACACTCAGACACATGCTGCCAGCCCTCCTCTGGGGCGGCATCTTCGCCATTGCCCTCTGGCCACTATACAAACGCTCGACAAGGCGGTTCGGCCACACGATATGGCTTCCCCTGCTCTTTACCGGTGTACTGGCGCTGATCTTCCTCGTCCCTGTTTCCTTCATCAGCATCAAGACGGCTGACGAAATCCATTCGGCTTTCCTGTGGCTTGATACGATCCGCCATCAGGGGCTGCCGGCCCCCGCCTGGCTGGACCGCCTGCCAGTGGCTTCCGGACCGGCCACCGCCCTCTGGACCGAGCATCTCAGCAATCCTGATGCCCTGAACGATTTGTTCCATTCCCTGAATCTGGGACATGGCATGGCCGTGGGCAAACAATTCGGTTCGGAAGTCCTGCACCGGGGCATCCTGTTCGGCTTCTCCATGCTGACACTTTTCTTCCTGCTGAAGGATGGCGACAGCATCATCCGGAAATGCATGATCGGCTCGCAGCGTCTCTTCGGAGCGCAGGGAGAAAGCCTTGCACGACAGATTGTGGCTTCCATTCATGGCACGGTTTCCGGCCTGGTTCTGGTCGGGCTGGGTGAAGGGGCCATCATGGGCGTGTGCTACGTGGTTGCCGGGGCCCCACAGCCGCTCATCTTCGGGCTGGCGACAGCCATTGCGGCCATGGTCCCTCTGCTCGGCTGGATCGCCGTGACAGGCGTATGCCTGCTGATCGCCTTCAAGGGTAGCATGCTGGCCGCCGCCATCGTCTGGCTGATTGGTGCCGTCGTGCTGTTCGTGGCAGACCACTTCATTCGCCCTGTCCTGATAGGCGGCAGCACGAAAGTCCCATTCCTCTGGGTGTTGATGGGTATTCTGGGCGGTGCGGAAACATGGCAGCTGATGGGCCTGTTCATCGGACCAGCCATCATGGCGGCCCTGCACCTGCTCTGGACACTCTGGACCAGCAACAAGGTTTCTGGCCAGCGTACGGGACATATTGTGAGGGAGTGAACCGCAGGAGATGGTCGGGCAGGCGGGATTCGAACCCACGACCCCCAGTCCCCCAGACTGATGCGCTACCAGACTGCGCTACTGCCCGTCGTCCTGCGGTGAGGAAGCTCTAGCAGCCCCGGCCCATTCCTGCAATGGCCCGGGGCTTTTTTTTAATATTTTTTCAGAGGGTAAGGGTTTTTTTCATCTCGGCCAGTTCGCCGAGAAGATCATGCAGCAGCCTGTCCAGCTCATCCTTCCGCCGGACCTGGAGACGGTTTTCCATATCCTGGGCTGTCAGCTTCTGTTGCAGGACAACGCCTTCCCCCTCAAGGGCACGGATACGTTCCACTGCCTCGGCATGGCGTTCACGCTCACCGGCAAACCCGGCCTGCGCCTGCTTCAGCTCGCCATTTTCCGCTTCAAGATGCTCCACCCTGCCAACGATGACAGCCTGTGCTGCCAATTTTTCCTCACTCTCTTTCAGGGAACGCTTGAGACGGACATTTTCATCCTCAAGGGACTGCATGATCAGAACAGACTGTTCCAGCTTCCGCACAAGCTCCTGCCGCTCTGCCCCTACAGCCTCCAGACGACTGGCAAGCTGTTTCTGCTGAGCAGCGCCTTCCGACTGCAAGGTCTGCACCTGCTCATGCTCTGCCTGCAGGGTTTTCAACTGCCCCTGAAGAGCCTGCACCTCATTCCACCTGGCTTCTTCTGCCAGCACCTGTTTTCTGGCGTCAGCTTTCAGCCGATCAACAGTTTCCCGCAGAGACGCAGCCTGCTTTTCCAGTTCCTGCTGTCTGGCCTGACCCGCTGTCTGCCGCTCCATGGCAGCCCTGTGCAGTGTCTCGATTTCAGCTTCCAGCCCCCGGCACCGTTCTGCCTCAGCACGGGCTTCTTCCAGCTCCCTGCTCAGGGTCTGTATCCGCCCATGTTCGACCTGCATGTCGGCCAGCTTGACCCGCAGCCCTTCCAGCTGGCTCAAACGTTCCCTCCGGGATTCTGCCTCTTTCTGATGCTCTCTGGCTTCAGCCATCAGGCGATCAACAGTTTTCTGCAACTCGGCGTTACGCTCTTCCAGAACACGTCCCTGAGTGGCTTCCGTTTCACGCTGCTTCTGCCCAGCCGCACGCAGCGCCCCGTTCTCGGTTTCAAGACGCCTGATGTCCGCCCGTACGGCCTCAAGCTCCTCATGCAGGGCCGACGCCCTGTCACGCTCCGCCCGCAACCCGGCAAGCTCTGATCGCAGCGTCTCCAGCTGGAGCCGCTGCTCCTTCCCGTCGGCAACCGCCTGCTGATACGTGGCCGTCTCCGCCGTCAGACGCTCAACCGTTTCCTGCAAAGCCAGATTCTCTTCTTCCAGCTCTGCAACATAACCACCCTTTGCGTCCTTCTGAGGCTGCGGGGCAGACCGGGACTGCTCCAGCGCTTCCTTCAGGGAAGCATTCTCATCTTCCAGTGTCTTGAGGGAGAGCGCAATCTGACCAAACTCCTCAAGACGATCGCTGAGCGTTCTGTTTTCCTTCTGCAACTCCTTCAGCTGGTCAGGTGAAGAGGTTTCGCCGTGACCAGCTGTCTCCGCCCCGCCCGAGACGGAAAGCGGCGTGCCATCACTGATGATCCCCTCACGCTTCAGCAATGGAACAACCTCATGGCTTCTGGCACCATCCTGATAAAGGAGCCGGGCGATATTGCGCACGACCGTGACAGCCTGCTCATCGTAATAACTCTGCCCGTCTTCACCCTGCTTTACCCTGAAAACAGGATAAAGACTTTCCCATGAATGCAGACGGTACAGAGGCAACCCCAGCTCCCCTGCAACGCTGATGGCTGTCCTCAAGCCCCCATGCTGAGGCTGAGATGAATCAGTGGACATCATTGATGGGCATCCTGAGCTGATGGTCTGCCATTGACGCTGTCCCGCAGAAGACGGGATGGCCGGAAGAACGGCACACGCCGGGCCGAGATGATGGCCTCTTTCCCTGTCAGGGGATTCCGCCCCAGACGGGTTGCTTTATCCCGTACAGCGAACGTACCGAAGCCGCTGATCTTCAGCGACTTGCCCTGCTCAAGAGTCTGGATGAACAGCTCAAACATTTTCTCCAGAAACAGGGTAGCCTGCTGCCGGGAAAAGCCATGCTCCTCCTGGAGGAGCTCTATCAGATCAGCGCGTGCAATTGTCTCCATAATGGGAAAAGGTATCACGAGCCATCTGATTAGCACACTGAAAAAACGAACTCCCCTGTATATAAATCAGGGGAGTTTCAGAAGCGCTGATTCCGCCTGGAAAGGCCTTACATTCTCACCAGAGCAGACCCCCATGTAAGGCCACCACCAAGGGCCTCCATGAGGACCAGATCGCCCTGCCTGATCCGCCCATCCCGGACCGCTTCATCCAGAGCAAGAGGGATTGATGCCGCCGACGTGTTGGCGTGCCTGTCTACCGTCACCACGACACGATCCGACGGCAGGGCAAGCTTCTTGGCCATGCCATCAATGATCCGCAGATTCGCCTGATGCGGCACCAGCCACTGGATGTCCGTGCCCTTGAGACCGTTTGTCTCCAGCGCTTCATCAACAGCAGCAGCAAGGTTGACGACAGCATGACGGAACACCTCCCGCCCATGCATTTTCAACGCCACCTTGCCAGATGCACAGCCAACAGCACCATCAACATAGAGCAGATCACCAAGACGGCCATCTGCGTGAAGATGCGTGGACAGGATACCCTCTCCCTCACCTGCGCCTGCCTCGAGCAGGACCGCACCAGCGCCATCCCCGAACAGCACACAGGTGGAACGGTCTTCCCAGTCCAGAAGACGGGAAAATACCTCCACACCGATCACCATGGCACGCCTGACCTGACCGGAGCGGATCATGGAATCAGCCACTGTCAACGCATACACGAAACCAGAGCAGGCTGCGCTGACGTCAAACCCGAAACCACGTTCCATGCCCAGAGCCGCCTGAACACGTACGGCAACGGAAGGGAATACCTGATCCGGCGTTGATGTTGCCACGATGACGGCATCCACATCATCTGCTGTTCTGCCAGCATGTTCCAGCGCCCGCTGGGCTGCCAGATGCGCAAGGGATACGGCGGATTCATCGCCAGACACAATATGCCGCTGACGGATTCCGGTCCTGGTCCTGATCCACTCATCCGACGTATCAAGTCTGAATTCGGCAGCCAGCTCCTCATTGCTGAAAGCACGCTGCGGAAGGGCACTGCCGACACCTGTCAGACGGGCACCCGCTGCCGCTCCCCGGACCTGTTTATCCTGCGCCATGGAAGACGTCACTCCTGCTCTCTGCTTTCTCCAGACTGCCCCAACATGCCGAGCTGATCCAGACGATGGCGGATCTTGTCATTCAGCCTGTTTTCCACCGCATCCACGGCAACATCCACCGCAGAGGCGAAACCCTCGGCATCTGCCCCACCATGTGACTTCACCACGATGCCATTCAGCCCCACAAAAACGGCGCCATTATAGCGGCTAGGATCGATCCATTCCTTCATGCGGCGCAGACCGGGGCGGACCAGAAGGTAGCCGATCCGGGTCAACCAGCTACTCATGAACACGCTCCTGAGCAACCCGAAAGCCAGCTTCAGCGCCCCTTCACCAGTCTTCAGTGCCACATTGCCCGTAAAACCATCCGTCACGACAACATCGGTCACACCGGCGGTAATGTCATGCCCCTCCACAAAACCGTGGAAACGGTCAGACAACACACTGTCCCGAAGGCGCTCGGCAGCCTGCTTCAGGCGTTCGTCGCCCTTCAGCTCTTCCGAACCAACATTGAGCAGCCCGATGCTGGGCGCCTTGAGGGACAGGGCCGCCTGTGCGAAGGCCTCCCCCATGATGGCGAATTCGACCAGATTGCGGGCATCGCATACGATGTTCGCACCCAGATCAAGCATGACGACATCACCACGGGCGGATGGCTGGACAGCCGCCATGGCCGGGCGAGAAATACCGGGCAGGGCTTTTACGATGATCTTTGCCAATGCAAGCATCGCACCACTGTTCCCGGCGGACACGACGCCACGAGCCTCACCAGAGGCAACAGCCTCCATGGCGACCCGCATGGAGGATCCCCGCACGCGAAGCGCCGCAGTGGGTTTCATCTCCATGGGAATGCTTTCCGGCGCATGGCGCACGGTGCAGATTCCAGAAAGTTTGGGATAATTTGCGAGTGATGCGTTCAGGACCTTCTCATCACCTATGAGAAGAATCCGGATGTCCGGGTGACGGATGGCCGTCATCTCCAGTCCCGCAAGAACGATCTCGGGGGCGTTATCTCCCCCCATGGCATCAACGGCCAGAGTAAAAGGAGCCGGGGATTGTGCAGCCTGCTTTTCGACTCCACCCTCAGCTCTGACGCCAGACGCCTCCGTCATGAGTGCAGCCCCCAGAAATTCCTTGTTTTTCCTGCTCAGGCAGGATGCACGAAAATGCAACCCCGGACCGGAAGCCCGGGGCGGCAGTATCCCTCAGGATACGGGCAATCAGGCGCGAACGGCTGTCTTCAGCGCACGGCCCTCTGCACTGACAACCTCACGGCCATCATAATGGCCACAATGGCTGCACACATGATGCGGGCGCTTCATCTCGCCACAGTTGGCGCATTCAGCATGCGCCTCAACACGAAGAGCCTGATGGCTGCGACGCATGCCACGACGGGACGGCGTAGTCTTTCTCTTAGGGACGGCCATGGGTATCTGCCTCTCACTGGGTTGCGTATCCGGCTTCTGCTACCGCACGGCGCGGCCTCAAGCCAGAGAAATCTCATTAGGTCTTCACCACCGCCATAAGCCACGGTGCTCAGGCGTGGGGCTCTAGCAGAGAGAGCATCTCTCTGCAAGCATCAATGCCACTACGGCATCGCTCCTTACTCCCTGCCTTTACCAGAAAGGCGGAAAGATTACCACTCCTTCACGGCTCCTTCCTGAGTTTTTTCAGCACGTCAAAAGGATTTTCCCGGGCTGCGCCGGGCCGTGCATCCAGCTCATCATCAGACGGTGTGACCTCCACGAACTGCTCCAGCCCTGCTCCTGCCCGCCGCGGATAAGGAGTCAGGCAGAGGGCCAGCTGTTCTGCCGCAGCCTCGCCCAGATCAATCATGCGGCCATCATAAGGAACATCATCGGCATCTTCCTGAAGCAGAGCCTCAATATCGATATCCTCTTCATCAGGCATCTCGGAAACCGGGACGAAACGTAAACTGAACGGCTCGTCGATCACCTCTTTCACCGGTTCACCCGTGATGATGCAGGCCTGCTCCACCTCCGCCCGGATATGACCTTCCGCCAGTACGATATTCTCCGCCCCCCGCCTCAGCGCAAAAGTGCAGGACAGCTCCTTCAAAGACAGAAGACCAAAGCGCTTCCGCAGACCTTCCCTCTCCTCAGCATTGGCCTCCACATGCTCTTCAAGAGGGCGGCCCGTCTTTGCCAGTGGAATGCGGCGCGAGAACTCTGGCGCAATCCTTTCTTCTGGCTGTGTTCCGGCGTCTGCTCTGCCTCCAGATGACATCATGACCTCACGATAATTTACCAGGGTGCCTCTTTCAGAAGGGGCTGACGCCATGAAGTCAAGCCTAAACTGCTGCCGGACAGCCACAGCCCGACAATCCACGAAAAAGATTGACATGCTGCCCTCTCTGAGGCACCGGAAAGAGCACGTATGGCTTGCCCGCATATCATCAGGACAGTTTGCCCTTCATGACCAGCTTCTCTACTGCCTCCACCCCGGACAAGAGCTCCCCCTTCCCCCGTCTGGCCCGCTTCATGGCACTGCGACGCCGTTGCTGGACAGGCCTTCTGGCCGGTGGGGTGCTGATGCTCAGCGGCTGTGAGGCCATCAGCCCGCCGCCCATCCCGCGCGGGGCGCTGATCGAGAAACTGGATTATGACCAGCTGGTCCTCAACTCCAGCACCCAGAATGATGCCCTGAGCATACTGGGCTCTCCGACAGCCCATGCAACCTTCAATGACAATACATGGATCTACATTTCCATGACGAAGGACCTCGTGCCGCTGGCTCATCCGGTTGTGGACAAGCAGCAGGTCCTGGTCCTGAATTTCGACAATGCTGGCGTTCTCCGCAAGATGAACGTGCTGGACAGGCATGATGCCATCCGTGTCTCCATGGCAGGCGGAGCTACACCGACACCGGGCACGCATATTTCTGTTCTGCGGGAGCTGCTGGGCAATGTGGGCCGCTACAACCCGATGAGCAGCATGGGCAGCACCTTCGGCGGACTGGGAAATGGTGGCATGGGTGCCGGCCCGATGAGTGGCCAGGGCACCGGCAATGGGGGCGTCGGCAACTCGATGCCCTGATCCATCCGTCCAGCAGCCTGGTGACGGGCTAACGGGCTGAAAAATCCTTTCCATGAAGGGGAAGAGTCTTTGTCCGGCTCCTCCCCTTTTCTTATCCCCCCTCCGAGAGCGGCCCGCCATATTCGGCAACATGCAAGACCCTGCGGAACCCATCAACAGCGGCTCCGTCAACCTGCCTGTATGCCCGTGTCAGGACAGTGCGAATGGCAGCAAAAAGTTCTGCCTCAAGCTGTCTGCCCTCATCTGTCAGAAAAACGGGCCGCTTCCTCCGGTCCCCTTCATCCTGTTTCTGCTCGACCAGTTTTTTCGCTTTCAGCTCGCCAAGGGCCCGGCCCAGCGACTGTTTAGTAATGCCAAGCCGCCTGCACAGCTCACTGGGCAGCAATCCGCCATGGCTGCCCAGAAAAAACATGATCCGGTAATGGGCAGGCCCCAGACCGTGAGAGTCGAGCCCTCCTTCACAAGCAGCGGACAGGGACCGCCAGAGGGCCAGGAGCCCCTCAAAGGACTGCCTGATGGAATTTTCACGCAGATACAGGTGCGCATCCACCATGGTACGCCTGTCATTCTGTACCCCCATCCCGTCCTCCTCCTGTTCACCACACACTCATCCACATGCACCATACGCCCACCAGCCATGAGGAACCATCAGACAGGCGAAATAATCCACAGATAAAGAGGGCCTCCACCCTTTATGCCCATCAGAAACTATTGTCTGTCGTTTTGGAGTATGATAGGCCACTTCACACTGTAATCGGATCCGCGTCCTTCAATGGGTGATGCTACAGACACCGCTCGGGAAGGATCAGAACCCCAAAGGAGATGACGACACCGTGCAGGTTCTCGTTCGTGATAATAATGTTGACCAGGCGCTGAAAGCCCTCAAGAAGAAAATGCAGCGCGAAGGCGTCTTCCGTGAGATGAAGCTCCGTCGCCACTTTGAAAAGCCGTCCGAGCGCCGCGCCCGCGAGGTTGCCGAGGCCGTGCGTCGCGCCCGCAAGATGGAGCGCAAGCGCCTGGAGCGCGAGGGCTTCTGAAGTCAGCCTGTTCGTATTTGTACGAATGAGAAAGCCATCCATGTTCGGATGGCTTTTTTCATGTCTGCCTTCATGCCGCCCATCAAGGCCGCTGCACGATCCAGCCGGAAAGGTCGTGCCGTTTTTCCAGCAGATAGACCCTTACAGGCCGCTTCCTGTCCTTCCGCCATACGGCCCAGCCGCCTGCGGGCACCGGTCCATACCGACCATCCTTCAGATACAGGACCGTCCTGACCGTCTCATGAGGAAGCCCTGCCACATAGCCCCATCGGGAATCCTTTCCCAGCACCGCAAGACCTTGCGATTTCTGAAACGCCAGAATTGAGGCCAGGGCATAATCGTCCGTTGCCAGACATGAAATCCCTGCCTTTTCGGCCTCTTCTGCGACCGCTGCTGCCAGATCACCCCAACCTGCCCCCAACCTTGCGATGGGATCCATATGCGGGGGCAGTGGCAACCATCCCGTCAGACACTGAGCATAGACCAGAACCGTGCAGATGCCCCCCGTCATACAGGCTCCCCTGAGCCGACCCGCATAAGCGGCCCCGGCCAGGATAAGGGCTGGATACAGCACCCAGACCCAATTGGGCTGGACACGCTCTCCCGTCACATTCACCAGAAACAGCAGCAGCGCAGGAGCGGACAGCCACAACAGCACACGCTGCCCATGGCGGGCACGCCATAGCCCCATGAAACACAGGACAGCAACCCAAGGGGTCAACAGGGCCAGCTGCCCCGCCAGCAGTTCCCCCAGAAACTGCCCCGCCCGTTCAGGATGCCAGTACGAAGCCCGTCCGCCCTGTTTCAGCAGACCCGCCCAGCCATGCCTTTCATTCCAGACCAGGGTTGGCAGCACCATGAGGGCTGCTGCCCCTCCCCCCAACCAGGGGCCGGCCATACGCCAAGCCCCCCGGCCGCCAAACAGAACAAACCCCGCCAGACCGAGCCCCGGCAGAAGAGCCGTGTATTTGGAATCGGCTGCCAGACCAAGACCAATACCGCACAGCACCCACCAGCCACAGGCTGCCGCCCCATGGGACTGCAAGGCTCCAGACAAAGCCCATAACATCAGACAAAGGAAAACAAACAGAGGGACATCTGGCGTGGCCGGAACAAGCCCCACAGACGCCATCAGGGTCACATTCAACAGTAGAATCGCCCGAACTCCCACCCTGTCACGAGAAGGGAAAAAACGACGGGCGGCCAGAAAAAGCCATATGTTGGCACAGACAAAACCGACCAGACCACAGAACCGTACGCCAAACGGCGTATCCCCCCACAAGAGGGTTCCCAGCCGAATCCACAACGCCACCATGAAGGGATGGTCCAGATACCCTGCCTGCATATGGCGGGACCAGAGCCAGTAATAGGCCTCATCAGGTATGAGAGGTACTTCAGCAGCCAGAAAAAGCCGCACCATGAGCCCCAGAGCCGCACAGCAGAACAGGATATGCAATGGCTTCCAGCGCCTGAAAAAGCGGACAGGTTTCAGCATGATCCGCTCCTAGAGCGGAACGCCGGCTCTCTCACAGCTTGTCCTGATGACCTGGAAAGTCTGTACCCGTACGACGTGCGTTACCTCGATCAGGTCCCGTGTCAGACGATTCTGATGTTCCGCATCCCGGGCCATGAGACGGAGGAGGAAATCCTCCCCTCCCCGGATCATGTGGCATTCCTGCGTTTCCGGCCATTCTGCGACCAGGGCCTCGAACTCTGCCAGCACGGCACCTTTCTGGCTGTCCAGCCCGACCAGAACAAAAAATGTGATGGACCAACCCAGCATCGCCGGAGCCAGCGTCGCATGATAGCCTTGGATGAGCCCCATCTCCTCCAGCCGCCTGACACGACGCAGACAGGGCGGCGCAGAAATTCCCACCCGTCGGGCCAGCTCCACATTGGTAACACGGCCATCCTGCTGGAGCTCCGCCAGGATACTGCGGTCAATCTCATCAAGGTCTGCAATGCTCATATGGTTTCCAGCAACTCTGCTCACAGAACCCCCATGCGGCCCGGATGGGGAACGGGCTCATCCGCAGGGGGTTATCCCCGCCTGTATAGACTGATCTTTCTTATGTGAAAACTCTTCCCATGGAAAAGAGAAATAATATTTCGTTTCTCCGCAAGATAATTATTTTTACCGAAATCTTTCATATACTATATCTGTTATCCTCCAGCCCGTAGCGGACCTAAGATCACCCCGCCCCTTCGAAACCATTCCTCTCATCCCCCTAGCCGGGAAGATGATCCCTTTACCACGGAGCTTTCAATGGCAGAGACACATCATACCGACATGCTGATCGTCGGGGCCGGACCGGCAGGCTATACAGCAGCCATCTATGCCGCCCGGGCTGGCATGCAGCCTCTTCTGGTTACCGGCATGCAGCCCGGTGGCCAGCTGACCATCACGGATGAAATCGAAAATTTTCCCGGTTTTGCACAACCTGTCCAGGGGCCATGGCTCATGGAACAGATGCGGGAACAGGCTGAACATGTCGGGACGAAGCTGCTCTATGACCTCATCACGGAAGCCTCCCTCAAGCAGGGCCCTGATGCAGAAGGCTATTTCCACCTGAAAGGGGATTCTGGCGACCTGTTCCTGGCACGTACAGTCGTCATTGCCACGGGCGCCCAGGCCAAGTGGCTTGGTCTCGATTCTGAAAAGAAATATCAGGGTGCTGGCGTGTCTGCCTGTGCAACCTGCGACGGCTTCTTCTACCGCGGCAAGGACGTTGCCGTCATAGGCGGGGGCAATACGGCCGTGGAAGAAGCCCTCTATCTGACCCACCACGCCTCTACCGTGCATCTCATCCACCGGCGTGACAGCCTGAAAGCCGAACGCATCCTCCAGAAGCGCCTGCATGACAATCCCAAGATCAAAATTCACTGGAACCGGGCTGTCCGCGAAATCATCGGTGAAGGTTCACCCGCCGTCGTGACGGCCCTTGAGCTGACAGACACGCAGGATAACACGAAAACGGAGCGTCTCGCCGTGGATGGCGTGTTTGTGGCCATCGGCCACAGCCCCAGCACAGGCCCCTTCCGGCATGAAGTCCTCTGTGATGAAGAAGGCTACATCACAACCCAGCCGGGAACTGCCTCAACGTCCATCCCCGGCATCTTCGCAGCCGGCGACATTCAGGACAAGACGTACCGTCAGGCTGTCACGGCTGCCGGTACGGGCTGCATGGCCGCTCTGGAAGCGGAACGTTACCTTGCCGAAAAAAAATATGGTGCCTGACAGACCTGCACAGGGGCAGACCATCTCTCATTTTCGCCTTGCTGAAAGATGATCTGCCCTCTATCAGTCAACACTAGCTAAAATGGACTAAACTCTATCCTTTTCATGGCCTTTCATCTTCATTTAACGAAAATATAACCAACTTTAGAGGCATTCTGCCCTTGACCGATCGTTTCTTTTCGGGAATTTTTCATGAAATAGATAGACGGTTAAGGTTACGATGCGGGGCGTTATGAGCAGAGCTGGCCATGATTATTGCGAAGGGGCGTACGGGAATCAGAAAATGGACTGGGACAAACTCCGTATCTTTCATACCGTGGCGGAAGCCGGCTCCTTCACTCATGCCGGTGATCGTCTCAACCTGAGCCAGTCTGCTGTCTCCCGGCAGATTTCTGCACTGGAAGACGTACTGGGCGTACCTCTCTTCCATCGCCACGCCCGTGGGCTTATCCTGACCGAGCAGGGCGAGGTGCTCCACCGCACGGCCCGGGAGGTCTTCTCCAAACTGGCCCTGACCCAGGCTTTCCTGAGTGAAAACAGGGAGAAAGCGGCCGGGAAGATCAAGGTCACGACCACATCAGGCTTTGGCCTCTCTTGGCTGACACCCCGTCTCCATCATTTCATGGAACGTCATCCCCATGTGGAAGTCACGCTCCTGCTTGAGGATTCCGATCTTGACCTGAGCATGCGGGAAGCTGATGTCGCCATCCGTCTCCATCCTCCCACCCAGCCCGACCTCATCCAACGTCACCTGGCCAGTTTTCACATGCCCATCTATGCCAGCCGGGAGTATCTGGAAGAGCACGGCACCCCCACCACGCTGAAGGACCTAGCCGACCACAATCTGATCGGCTTTGCTGGCTGGCACCTTCCCCTGCCCCATGTAAACTGGCTGATTGAACGGCTCGTGAAGGATAAAATCATCCTCCACCCCAAGGTCCGCCTTGCCGTCAACAACATTGCGGCGGTCGGCATGGCCATTGCGCAGGGCAACGGCATCGGAACCCTGCCTTTCTACACGGCTTCCGCCCATCCTAACCTTGTCCGTATCCTCCCAGATGTGCACGGCCCGCTGGCAGAGGCGTTCTTTGTCTATCCGGAAGAGCTGAGAAGCTCCAAAAGGATTTCAGTCTTCCGGGACTTCCTGCTGGAAGAACTCAATACGGCCCGTACGGGGAAAGAAACCCCCTCACATAGCGCAGAGCCGTTCATTTCTTCGGCTGATTGACCCTCTCGCGCAGGTCTTTTCCAGCCCGGAAAAAAGGAACACGCTTCGCCCTGACAGCCACTGACTGACCCGTTCTCGGGTTCCGTCCCTGATGGGCAGTGTGCTGGCGTGTTCCAAAACTGCCTATGCCACGCAGTTCGGCCCTGTTCCCTGCTGCAAGGCCAGAAGCGATACGGGAAAATATCCCATCAACAGCCTGATCAACCTTATCTCTGGAAACACCCTCCAGGCGGGAGGTCAGTAAAGCGACAAATTCCGAGCGTGTCATCCAAACTCTCCGTCACTGATCATTCTTCCGAAGAGTGACAATAGGACGCCAGAAACGTCAAGAAAAAATGCTCTACTATGAAAAAAGCCGGGTTTACGCCCGGCTTTTTTCAGATTGATGTTAATAAACGGTTTCAGTTTTTACTGCCATTATCCCGTTTATTCTCGGCTGAGACACCAATATTACGCCCGAGCCCAATCGTTCTGGCCAGCTCGGACCGCCGTGCAGCATAGGCTGGCGCCACCATCGGGTAATCCGCAGGCAGACCCCACTTCTCCCGATACTGGTCCGGCGTCATGTCATACGTGCTCTTCAGGTGCCGCTTCAGCATCTTCAGCTTCTTTCCGTCTTCCAGACAGACGATATAATCAGGGTAGACGGACTTGCGCACGGGCACGGCCGGCTGCTGCCGGGTCTGCTCCACTACGTCACCGCTTTCTCCCCCCTGCCCGGCAAGTGCCTCATAAACCTGGCGGATCAGTCCCGGCAGGCTGTCAGCAGAGACATCAGAACCAGTCAACTTTGCGACGACAATATCAGTCGTCAGCTCCAGCAGCTTTCTGCGCTCTTCATTCGGGGCCGTCTGAGTTCCTTCAGCCTGAGTATTGTCCGTCATTGAATAACCTTTGCAGCTACAAGTCTTCAGCAGAATTTTCAGAAAAGTTTTACTATTTTTCCTTTAAACAAAAAAGAGAAATATTCCATGATAATGAAAAAAATATTCCCTCTGAAATCACTCCGATATTTTTGTTCAATTATAAGTGTGACCCCTCGCATCCATGCGTAAAGGGCAGTAATCTCCCGTCCTGAAAGCCACTGGATGCGCAATGATCACCCGTTTTCTGAACTTCAGGACCCCGTCCTTTTTCTACTGGATCTTCACCCCGTCTCTGGATGGATTTCTCTTCGCCCTGCGGACTACCATTGCAGCCTGTCTGTCTCTGGGGATCGCTCTCTGGCTGGAGCTGGACAGTCCCATCTGGGCCCCCATGACGGTCTGGTCCGTAGCGCAGCTGACACGAGGAGAAAGCCTCTCCAAAGCCCGTTGGCGCATCATAGGAACATTGGCTGGCGGTGTGGCGGCCCTGATCTTCGTCGGCATATATCCGCAGGCTCCCTGGCTGTTTTTCCCGATCATTGCCCTGTGGATTGGCCTCTGCAGCGGGCTGGCCACCTTTGTCAGCAACTTCCGCTCCTATGCGCTGGTTCTCTCCGGCTACACCTGCGCCATCATCTGCATGGATGTCGTCCCGCATACGGGCAGCATCTTCATGTTTGCCGTATCCCGTGCCAGTTACATCATCCTCGGCGTGCTGTGTGAGGCCTTCATCGGGCTTCTCTTCGCCTTCAACCAGGACCGTGTAGCCCATCTCAAGATACGGCAGAAACTGGAATCGGCCCTGACATTGGTGGCCGACACCCTCCACCATATTCTCCAGAGGGACACCGGCGCCCTGACAGAAGCCCGCAAGCTGTTCGGCACCATCCTCTCCATCAACGACCAGATCGAATTTGCGGAACTGGAAATGGGTGCGCATGGTCATGAAGGCGACCATGCCCGTGCCGCCCTGGCCGCCGTATCTGCCCTGCTCTCCCGCAGTTTCGGTATGGCTACACGGTTGGAGCTGCTCTCCTCCAACCATCAGGATTTTGACACGGTGGCACGGGCGTTCCGGCATTTTCTGAAGGACTTCTCCAGCCGCCTTCCCCAGGAAGCCGAAATCTCGGAACTTCTCGCCGAGCTCCAGCACCTCCGGGACATCTGCCGCCGTTATGCAACCCCGCACCGGCAAAAGATCATCTCCACCTCTGGCCCACTAACCCCTCTACGGGACAAGACCACCATCATTACTGATTCCGCACTGGATGAACGTATTCTGTTCTCATCCCTTGGGGATCTGATCGGTGATCTGGAAGAAGCCATCACGGAATATCACGCCAGCACGCACAGTGTGCGTGGTGACCATTTCCAGTTCCAGCGCCATACGCACCGGGACGGGCGACTTGCCTTCAATAACGGGTTCCGTGCGGCGCTGACCATTCTGGTCACATCCTTCATTTATGAAATCACGGCATGGTCCAATGGCAACACACTCATCAGCATCACGGCCCTGATCTGCGGCCTTTTCGCCACAAAGGAAGACCCCGTACTGGGAACAATCAAATTCCTCAAAGGGCTTGCGGTAGGCTGGTGCGTGGCCTGGCTGCTCTGCTTCATCTTCATTCCCATGGTCACGACATATGAACCTCTGGTGCTCATCCTGTCCTGCGTGATGATGATCGGAGGGTTAGCCCGGGCCAACCCCGCCACAGCCCCGGCAGCCTCGGCCTTCAACCTGCTGATGCCCCTGATGCTGGGCATCCAGAATCATCATGTCATTGACGAGACGAAATTCTACAACACCAACCTCGCCATCATCCTTGCAGGTGTAACGGCCGTGCTGATCTTCCGCAGCATCCTGCCTTTCAACCGCAAGGCCGAAGAATTCCGGCTGCGCCGTGCCACACTGCGGGAGCTGCGCAATCTTGCCAGCCTGAGCAGCACACCGCAGATCAGCGCATGGATTGGCCACAGTACGGACCGCTTCTCTCGCCTTCTCAGCCACGCAACCACCCTGTCCCCCCTTGTGGAGGCCGGTATTCAGGGTACGCTGGCTACCCTGACACTCGGGCTGAACATCATCCGCCTGCGAGGGTTGCTCAACCGTGAGTATCTGCCGGAAAGCGCCCGCCGCCCCATCACGCTGGTTCTCTATTACATTGAACACTCATCCCGCCGGCATGACCGGGCAGCCCGCCTGACCCGGGCCGCCATACGCCGCCTGCGTGAGCTGGACACACAGGACCATGAGGCCATCATCCGGCTGGAAATAACCCGTGCCCTGGCCCATCTTGTGGTGATCGAACACACCTTGCGGACAAACGAGAATTTTCTGGATGCCAGCAAGCCCTTCCGTGGTGAAGGCCCCATCCCCCTGCCCCATGATGAGGATTCATACGCAGGCCACCCGCAAAGGGCTTGATCTCCCGCCTGTGGGCAGCCAGACTTCTGCCTCCCTGCCCTTGTCCGAGGTTCTGCCGTCTCCATGAAGATCCATTATGTTGTCACAAGCCTGGAAACGGGTGGGGCTGAATTTGCCATCCCGGATATCGTAAAAACCCTCGAACAGTTCGGCCATCAGGTGGATGTCACCGCCTGCGAGCCTCGGGACATGGGGGCAGCTCCCCATCTGGAACAGGCCGGAATCCCCTACCATCTTCTGGACAGCCGGCGCCGCAGTTTCTTCCTCACGCTGATCCGTCTCCTGCGCCTGCTCCGCCGGAACCGGCCCGACATCATCTGGACCTCCCTGAGCCGGGCCACACTGCTGGGCCAGCTGGCCGGAGCACTCCTCAATATTCCCGTTGTCAGCTGGAAGAACAGTGCCAGCATCCGTTTCACCACCACGGCAGGCCGTCGCATTACCCGGCTATGGGTTGCAGATTCCGCTTATGTAGCCCGTTTCCTTCGGGAAAAAATGAACATTCCGCCGGAGAAAATCACGTCCTGGCCTCTTTATGTGGCCGCCCCCGAAAACCACCCGGCCCCGGACTGGAATGGCGGGACACCTCTGCACATCGGCAGCACGGGGCGACTGCATGAGGTGAAAAACTATCCCCTGCTCATCGAAGGTCTGGCCCTGTTCCGCGCACGTCATCCCCAGTGGGCAGACCTCGTGCACCTGTCCTTTGCAGGCGATGGCCCCCAGCGGGCGGAGCTTGAAACCCTCATCCGGCAGCACGGGCTGGAAAACCACGTCTCCCTGAAAGGTTTCCAGACGGATGTTCCGGCCTTTCTCCGCACGCTCCAGCTTTACGCACAGCCCTCACGTTATGAGGGCATGTGTCTGGCTGCCCATGAGGCCATGAACATGAGCCTGCCTGTCATGGCGACACCGGTCGGGGAAATGCGCAACAGCGTCCAGCCTGACCGGACAGGATTCCTGCTGCAACCTGACAGGATTCCTGAAACCTTCTGCGACACGCTGGCAGAAATTTTTCAGAACCCGGCCCTGCTGAACGACTACGGCAAAGCTGCAAAACGTTACATCGAACAGCATTACAGCCGGGAAGCTTTCACGCAACGATGCGGAAAAATCGTTGAAAAACTGGAGCGGATGACCACCCCGCAACCCTCAGGAAAAACCCCGTCATGACAAAACTCTGCCGCTATGGCCGCCCCGGTTCTGAAAAGCCCGGACTGATCGACAGTTCCGGTACACTGCGTGACCTTTCGGGACTCTGGAGTGACCTGACGCCGGAGCGTCTCTCCCCACAATCCCTTGCTCAGGTGGCAGCCATTGATGCAGCGACCCTGCCAGCCGTGGAAGGCTCTCCCCGGTTCGGCGTGCCCATCAGCCATGTCTCCAAATGCGTCTGCATTGGCCTGAACTATGCCGATCATGCCGAAGAAGCCGGTCTTCCCATCCCGCAGGAACCAATCGTCTTTCTGAAAGCTCCTTCCGCCCTCTGCGGTGCCCATGACGACATCCCCATCCCGCCCCATGCTTCACAAGTGGACTGGGAAGTCGAGCTGGGCATCGTCATCGGCAGCACAGCCCGCCATGTGACGGAAGCGAAGGCTCTGGAGCATGTGGCAGGCTACTGCATCGTCAATGATGTGTCAGAACGCAGTTTCCAGATGCAGTCCTCACAATGGGACAAGGGCAAGGGCTGCGACAATTTCGGGCCTGTCGGCCCCTTCCTTGTCACGGCTGATGAGATCGCTGATCCGCAGAACCTGCGCCTCTGGCTGGACGTGAACGGAACCCGCCGTCAGGACGGCTCGACAGCCACCATGATCTTCTCTGTCCGTGAGATCATCGCCTATCTCAGCCGGTACATGACGCTCCTGCCCGGCGACATCATTGCCACCGGAACACCGCCCGGTGTCGGGATGGGACACAAGCCGCCCCTGTGGTTGCAGGAAGGTGACGAAATGCGGCTTGGCATTGAAGGGCTGGGGGAACAGAAGCAGACACTCGTGCGATGGACACGATGAAAAAACAGAACAACCCCATGAAAGACAGAATGACAGAAACAGATACTTACAGAACTGTCCTCTGAATCCACCGCCTGCCCGCGCCATTTTCACCTGCCACCAGCTGGATGGCCATTATTCTCGTGGACATGGAGCACTGGTTTCACAATACCGGACCGGAAGAAACCCATGTCATCCTGACGGTCCTTGGCTCATGAAGTTGAGATGCACATATGCCATTTTCACGACATGTCGCCATGAAATCCATCTCATATAATTAAAACATTACTCATATTGCTCTATTATAAACAATCAGCTCTCAACATGATGAATCTTAATGGCGCTCTAATGTGACTTTCATAAAACAAGTGAAGAACCATTTTTCATTCAAAATTTAAGAAGCTTGTAAAATTTTCGTGTTTCCTTGCATCCGCCAGCAGATGTCCGTTGGTTCCGCTTAATGAACTGGGAGAAAGGGCCATGAGTCTTTCCATCAACACCAACCAGTCTTCCTTGGCTGCCCTGGAAACACTGAACACGACACAGACGGATCTGGCCCACACGGAAAACGCTGTTTCCACTGGCAAGAAAGTGGCGAATGCCTCCGACAATCCAGCCGCTTTCGGCATTGCCTCCCAGATTGGCGGGGACATTGCAGGACAAAGTGCTGTCAATGACGGGCTAAGCTATGCCTCCCAGGTTCTCAGCGCTACCAACTCTGCGGCCAACAGCATCATCAAGGTTCTTCAGAATGTCCAGAATGCCGTGACAACCGTTGGCAACAACATCGGCAATGAATCATCTCTCGGCCAGCTCAACAAAGAGCTGACAGGTTACATGAAGAGCATCGACACCATCGCCCGAAACGCCACGGTGAAAGGCGTCAATCTTCTTTCCGGCGGCACGCTGAGCGGCACGGGGGACGGAATGGGCATTACCTCCAACAGCCTGACCTTTGTCACCAGCCTCCAGGGAGACACGCAGACACTGAACAGCTACGGTTACATGATCGGCCTCACGACCGGTTACGGGATCGGCCACATCATGACGGAACTGTTCGGCATGACACCTGGCAGCGCAATGCCTGGGGAAGACCCCACCGTGAACAACTTCCTGACGGCCACTCCTGACGGTGCCCGCATCAGCGACGGTTTCAATGCGGCGGCCACGGCCCAGCGTCTTCCCAGAATGATCCAGATCACGCAGAACGCCATCCAGGCGATGACCAACGTCACATCCGACCTTGGCGCCAACATGCAGCTCATCAGCTCCATGAGTGCCTATGGGCAGAAATCGTCCGATTCCCTCACGGCAGCATCCGGTGCGCTGACGGATGCTGACATGTCTGCCGAGTCTGCCAAACTGACATCTCTCCAGACCAAACAGTCCCTCGGCATCAAGTCCCTTTCCATCGCCAATGGCCAGTCACAGAACATCCTGTCCCTCTTCCAGTAAGGGCGGCGTGCTCAGGCACCGGTCACCGGTACCGGCTGCCCGGTGCCGTCTTCCACCGGTTCCACGATCAGACCGAGACGTTCCGTTTCAAAATCCATGTGCTGGGCCTCCAGCCGGGGCAGATTTTTGCTGACCTTGGCTGAAAGCTGCCTGAAACGGTCCACCCGGCCATACAGCCCCTGCTGCCCGGCCAAGGCCCTGACGGCACTGTTGTAATGGTTGCTTGCCGTGTTCAGGCTTCCGCCCAGCTTATTCAACCTTTCGGCCACAAGGCATACCGAATTGTAGATGTCCCCTGCCCTCTCGCTGATCTCACGGGCTTCCCGGTTGCTCCGTTCGATCATCCACAGATTGGCGACCGTCCGCAGGATGGGAATGAGTGTCGTGTGGGACACCAGCACGATGCCCTTCCTGTACCCATAGTCAAACAGGTCCCGGTCTGCTTTCAGGGCACTGATGTAGGCCGGCTCGATCGGCATGAACATGAGGACAAAACCGGGACTGCGCATCCCGATCAGGTTCGTGTAATCCTTGGAGGCCAGATCATCCATGTGCCGGCGGACGGATTTCACATGCTCCCTGAGAGCGGCCTCATGCTCCGTCTGGCTCTCCGCCGCCACGGCCCGGTCATAGGCATTCAGTGACACCTTGCTGTCGATGATGATGTGTTTGCCTTCGGGCAGCCGGATCAGATAGTCCGTCTGTTTCTGCCGCCCCTCCGCATCCCGGAAGGAACTCTGGACCTCATAATGGGCTTCTTCCACAAGACCGCTCATCTCCAGGGTCCGGCGAAGCTGCGCCTCCCCCCAGGCACCACGCTGCTGGGAATCCCCCTTCAGGGCTGATGTCAGGTTGGTGGCCTCCTGACTCATCTTCAGGCCGATCTCCAGAACCTTCCTGATCTCCGCATTGAGGGTGCTGTTCCCCTGGAGAGACGCATCATGCACCTCGTTGACCCGCTTCTGAAACCCTTCGATCTGCTCCCGGAACGGCTTCAGCATGGACGACAGACTGACCTGACTGGCATCGGCAAAGGTTTTACCTTTTTCCTCGAATATCCTGTTGGCCAGATTTTCGAACTCTTTCCCCAGCGACTGCCTGGCCTCGCCAAGCTGCTGCATCTGCTCCCGGAAATGTTCCTCTTTCCGCTCCAGCGTCGTTCTGATTTCCACATGCTCTTTTTCCAGCATGCCATATTTCTGGAGGAGGGCCTCATACTGTCCGCCCCGTTCCGTCAGGGCCACATCCAGCCGCTGGACCGTCTCATGGGCATTGCGCAGCTGCGTGCGGGCTGTATTCTCCGCAAGCTCCGTGTCATGAAGCCTGTTCCTGAGCTGGGCAAGCTCCTCACCATCCCTGACATTCCGGTCACTGGCCTGCTGGAAGGCCACCTCCATCTGCCGGACCTGCATGGCAAGATCAGATATCTTCAACCCAGCCCGCCTCATGGCCAGCAGATACCCCAACCCGGCCGCCAGAAACGCCACGATAGCCATGGCGACGGTACCGATCACCAGTACGGATATCTGCATGTTGCTCCCTCCCAAAGGCCCCGGTTTGGGACCATGACCTCCGTAAACCAGTCTGAAGGAGGCAGTCCATATCTTACGGGGTATCAAACTAACGGGCTATCAGGCCACAGGCCAGCCTGCCGGTGAACAACGCCCGGCACCGAAAGTTTACATGCAAAGGGAACAATCATCATGGCGGGCCGAAGCCGACGAAACCGAGAACTACACCTACGCTATAGCACTCTAAAATGGCTGCAATGGGTGGCGGACCGGCTGCTCTTTGGCGACGGCGTGGGAAGGCGACCATTTATAAAGCGGCTCCACTTCTGCAGCGTTGCGCTGCAAGCTGAACGTTCAGCAAGAATTTGCCCCCACCCGAAAGCGGCATCATAGTGGGAAGTTGGTGACCGTCATCCGCCCGCCGCATCGTTATCGGAGCAGCCGATGACGTTACACTGGACGAAGTCGAGCGAGTTCTGATTTAACGTTGTCATGAAAGATGTTCTCAAAGTCGCTAGACTGACATTCAAGGCAGGCTCCGCGCCCGGCCAACTTCCCTTGGCCATCGATTGTCCGAACGTCACGATCCTTGTGGGCCCCAATAATGCCGGCAAAAGTCGTACACTGCGAGAGATACATGCGAAGTGTGCGAACAAGGAGATTGATAGCTACCAATTACTAGACAGCATCGAACTCTCCCTTCCGGATCGGAAGGGCATCGCGGCGATGATGAAGATGTTTGAAATCGCTACACCGCCAGGTAATACGACAGTCGCCGATCATACTTATTTTCAGAAACCAAGCGTAAAACTGAATGAGCAGCAGCTACTTATTCACGTCCATACGGGCAAGTGGTTCGAGGGCTGGGCCGACGACGCTTTTCACGAATCCTTACGAAGTAATTTCGTTCAATTTTTCACCATCCTACTGGATGGTCGCACACGATTTGATCTGACAGATCCGAAAGCAACGGGATCGCTTGAAGAGAAGCCGCAAAATCATCTCTGGGCGCTTTTCCTTGATAAAGACGCCCGGCAGAAAGTCAGAAAATTTACTCAGGATGCGTTCGCGAAGTTCTTCGTTGTCGACCCTACGGGTATGACGCAATTTCGTATCCGTCTCAGCAAACGTGCACCGAAGACGGAGGCGGAGGAACAAGCTCTGGATAGCGAAGCACGCGCATTTCATGCGGATGCCGATCTGCTCAGCGATCTTGGAGACGGCGTCAAAACATCTGTCGGCCTCGTGTCTGCGGTGATGAGTTTGCCTGATCGCATTCTGCTCATTGATGAGCCAGAGGCGTTCTTGCATCCAACCCTGTCACGCCGTGTCGGCAGCGTACTCGCCCAGACGGCACGCGAGCGAAACGCAACCTTAGTGGTTGCGACCCATAGCGCCGATTTCCTTCTGGGATGCATGCAAACAGCGCCGGAACTCAGGATCGTACGGCTAACCCATGACTTGGGAAGAGCAACTAGCAGATCCATAGAGCCGGCACGCGTCCGCGAACTCATGAGCGATCCGCTTTTGCGATCCGCACATGCAATGCGGGGTTTATTTCATCGAGGCGTAATTGTCTGCGAAGCCGATGCAGATCGAGCATTCTATGATGAGGTCAATGCTCGGTTGGTGATGGAACATCGCGGAATAGAAGATGCCCTGTTTTTGAACGCACAGAACTGGCAAACTATTCCGCGCATCGCTTTGCCTTTGAGAAGCTTGGGGGTGCCTGCGGCGAGCATCATGGATTTCGATGTTCTGATGGACAACGATTTTGCTCATATCTGGCCGCTACTCGGCGCACAGGATGCTGTTTTGAAGCCCCTACAAGTTCGACGTGATGCTCTGGCTAAGATCATGGCAAGTACTGGCAGGAAGGATTGCAAAAAGCTTGGGATTGGAGCTCTGCCCGAAGACAGCCGCGACGACGCAAAGGCTCTTATAGACGACTTTGCACGCTATGGCGTGTTTTTCGTGACTTCAGGCGAGTTGGAGTGTTGGCTGAATGGAGTCCGAGGGATCACCAAGATTGCTAACAAAACGCAGTGGTTGCTGAATACATTCGCTGCAATGGGCGCTGATCCGGATGACGCCCACTACCTCACTCCCGCCAATGATGATGTCTGGGGCTTCATCGAAACAATCAAGCGATGGATCGACGACCCACATCGCCTTGGCATACCTAACTGAGAGTTCTTCCTAATCACCCGCGTCCAGATATCTTTTATATTCCGCCTAGCGTTTGAGAGATGTCCACCGATCTATCACCGAGGCTGAAATGAAAAAATTCCTCCTCACACTCAGCGAATATAACCGCATCCATCAGGTGGCGCGTGGCGTGATCGAAGGCCTAGGCACCGCCGAACGGTCCTGCATCTTCTTCGCCGTCTTCGGGGCCTACATCCTAGAGACGCGCTACAAAATCCCGGCGACGGCAGTCGCTGGTAATCTCGCCATCTGCATTAGCGACGAACCAAAGGTCGCCTTTTTTGGTCGCAATGAAGGCGGCCAGATAGTCGCAGATTCCGATGGCTTCCATATGTGGGTCCAGACCGATACCCACATCATCGATTTCATGGCCCCGATCTTCCCGGAGTCTTTCGCGGGCACAACGGGCGACACGGTCATACCGCGTAAGATGCTGCAACGACCGAACGCCACCGAAGCGTACGATCTGGATAGCCTGAATGCCATTGGCGATTTCATTACTCTGCCCAGCCGTGAACTGACCCACACGCTCCTCGAAAAATTTGGCAAGCGTCCGGCCAATTCGGATTTGATCCATGTCGCCGAGACGTGGTTTGGCAAACCGAAGGGCAAGCAACTCGCCACCTTCGCTATGATCAACGATCTCGGCGAGGTGACAAATCTCAAGCTGCCCGCGAACGTAGCAACAGGCTCTTGGTAGTGGTCGATTATGGTGGATAGGGAAACGGCCCGCTCCGACCGTCCCATTACCCCGCCCCCGATTGATACAGGGGAAAGGTGGGCGCTTGTGTGTGAGCTGCCAACAGCCATTAAGGGTAGAGCGGAGCGCCGAGGTTAATATACCTCACGGCTGCGCTTGGCGTCCAGCTCTTTACTGAGGTCGAATTTGTCGCCCCAGGCGGTGAACCAATGGTCATTGGTCGCCTGAACGGCTCCGAGACCGGCGGCATCCAGACCGAAGATTGCCCCAATGCCATCCTTGGTTGCATTGCTGATGTAGGGGCACACGATCAAGTCGAGCAGCATGATCAGCGTCTCGGCGTCGTCCGGGCAATGCGCCTTCATGTATTGGAGTTTGGCGAGGATTTCGGCTTCCACGAAGGCTTTCAGCTTCGCGTACCTGACCTTGTGCTTGATATAGGACAGCAGGATCGTGACCGAGAAATGGTTCATGAAGCCGGTCGGCCGAATGTAATCTCCGGTAGCCTCTTCCTCCTTGATCAGGAAGTGCCGCAGCAGCACAGAGACCGGCAGCCAGTACTCCCGCCCGATCTGCGAGAGCGATATTAGCAGGTACAGGCTTTCCACCTCGCGATGCTCGCTCATCGTGTTCTTTTCGAGCTGTTGCATCACGTTGTCGTGGACGTACTTAAACAGAAGGTGCTTCTGCTCGTAGGGAAGACCTTGCGTGTGGACGAAGTCCACTGAGGTCGCGATCATTCGGCAGATGCGGATGGTGTGATTGACCTTGGGACTCGCGGAGTAGGCAAAAAATGCGAACTCCATGATAGCCAGCAGGGCGTTGGACAAACGCTTGCGGTCCCGGTCCGATTTGTCGCTCTCAATGTAGGCCTTGAATAGCTTCTCGATTTTGTTCTCGATGATCGCGAACGTGTAATTCAGCAGTTCGCCGTAAGTGACGCCGGCCTCCTTAATCGCAGCTTTGTAGCGGATGATTAACCGATTAGCGTTGATCGCGCAGGCCAGATTCTTCCTCGGCGATTTGGTCGGATCGGCCAGCGGCTCCTGCTCGCAGGCTGGGTCAATTTGGTCGTTTAAAAGCGCAGAAATACGCTCTTTGGCGAGCGTAATCTCAGTGATGATCGGCTTCTCATAATGCTTGATTTTCGCGGTGTTGATGCTGAGCTTCTTGCCCTTGAGGATTTGCTGGAGCGTCTCGAAAATCTTGAGCTGCGTTGATTCCTCATTGTAGAAAACGAAGAAGTCATCGACATAGCGGAAAATCTCGTAATCCACCTTGTGGCGGAGGTTGGCCTTTGCCAATTGCTTGAGCAGCTCGGCATCCACCGACTGCAAAATGATCTCGGCGAAAATCCGCGAAAACTCGGGGCCGATTACGATGCCGTTTGTCTCTCTATGATTCAAATTCTGCATAAGGGCGTCGAAACGCCCCGCGAAGGTGCGCTTTGACTCTTCTAGTTTAAATTTCGTTTGGTCCTTGCCCAGAACCGCCCAAGGCAGCGAGTGGGTATAGATGCTGTCAAAGCATTTGCTGACATCGATCTGTACCATCGCATCATACTTCTTCTCGCTGCGATGGTATTTGTAGGATTCGAAGAAGCGATGGATGTTCCGGTATTTCCGGTAAACAAAGTAGGATCCAAGTTGCTCATACTCGCGATCCTCCTCCTCCAGCCCTGCCACGGAGTCCAGCCTCTCCTCATGCAGCTTGTCTTTAAAATAGGCATAGCGTGACACCGACACCGGGCGGCGGATCGAAAATTCGCTGACCGACGTATGGTAGATAATCAACGCGCTGTGGGTCGCATAGAAGCTCGCGACAGCGACCTGATTGCGCGGGTGGACGACGCTCAGGGTGCGACCGTCCAAATTGTGCGCGACCCGGAAATTAAACGGGATCGTCGCCATCTCGCACTTGTTGTAGGGCGCTGACCGTATGGTCTTCTCTTTGCCCCATTCGGTCACCACGCTGGCATTGATGGGCGTGGCAGCCTTGATGCCGAACAAAAGACGCATCGTGCAGTCGAGCGCGTCGGTCTTGCAAACCCAGCGCAACTGCCCTTTTTCAATCTCCACGCTATTGTCGCGCAGGAAGCGATAATAACCCCGGTTCGAAAATGTCGGTGGCACCTCGAACGGTAGCATGTCCGTGAGGATGGATCGTTGTTTCCGATGAGTAAGTGAAATGCGGCGCTTAGGCATATTTCCATGCCCTCACGATTGTCTGCAATTCGCGCGCGCTGAAATGATGATACCGGCGTTGCTCGAATCCAGTGGTAAATTTGAGCTTCTTCAATTTCTTTTGCAGGCTGCCGCTATGTAGCGTCCCGATCAGCGCCTTCAGTTCCTGGTCGAGCTGGCCGAAGCTCGTTAGGTCGGTCGCGATTGAGTTGTTGTAGTAGATGCCGGTAGCCGCGCGAGATTTGCTGTTTGAAAGCCGCGTGTTGCCGGTCAGGAATTTGATTCGCCATATCAACTCCCGGTAAGCGCGCCGCGTGCGCAGCGAGCGCTCCATCCGATACTCCTCAAATGCGGCTTTCATCCGCGTGCGATATTTTTCTACCTTCGCCGTGCTGGGCGCGATCTCGCATTTTCCGGCATTTATATTGAATTTATAACCGAGGTACTCGAAGTCCTGTGGGTTCGGGTCAGGAAAGGCAAAATCATGTGTCTTCGCTGCATTGTGCGCAAGCCCGTTCTTGCCGAAGATGTCGATGATCTGGTCCTTGTAGGAGCCAAGGTTATTGCCAGCCGGGGGCCGTGCGAAGACGGCCACGATATCGTCGACGAACCGGCAATAGAGAACTAGACCGGGTATCATCCGGATCGCGTTATCAACGGGACGCAGGTAAAATTCGGCGAGGTAGGCACTGATGCCGACCCCGCGCGGTACGCCAACTGAGGTGCCAGACTTCACGCCATACGAAACCAGAACTTGCTTGATGTACTTCTTCGATGCGGGGCTTAGGAGCTGGTCGCTGTCGAGCTTTTCAAGAAGTTTTTTTCTGTCTATGCTCTCGTAGAATGAAGAAATATCGGTTCGGACCAGTTCCAAAGGAAAATTGCTGCCTAGCATGTCGCGAATCTGGCAGACAAGGTCGTGGCGGTTCGCCTGCTTGACCTTGTAGATACGGTTGATATTGCGCTGGAGTTGCTTGATGACGAAGAAGGTCTCGGGCTCAGCGTCGATGCAAAAAACCGACTTCCCACTCGGGCCGTCCTTTTTAGACAGCTCAATATTGAATGTGGACTTGAGAATTTTTTGGCTTATCTCGTCCATCAGGCCATCGACAGCGGCTGATTTGTCCGCCTTTAGAGCGGTGAGTCGTTTTGCAGAACCAGCAATGTAGCCTGGAACTCTTCCGCATTCATTGTCGTTCGAGCGGCGCGATGATCACGAATGTCCTGCACCTTTGTGCGAACAGCAAGAGTGAGCGGTTCGAGCGACGGAAAGTAACGGTTCGCCAAGTCCAGACCCTTGCGGTTCTCGGCGTCATAAATGCGGCGGAAGTTCTCCGCTGTGAACATCTGATCGAGCATTCCTAAGGTAACATCCTGTGGCTCGGTTGCGATTGCGTTCGAGAAGAGGGTTATCCCACAAGGCTCTATTGCGGGTCGTTGGCGGGGAGATGTTTTGGTTGAGAATGGCCGCTAGGAGGTTCATCCAGACAAAACAATCGGTGATTTCCTAATAAAGTAGGAAATTCTCGCGACAGATGGCAACTGTTGAAGCAACAATATTAAAAATGACTTCTGTTGATTGATCCGAATGCAACAGTGAAGTGCGTTCAAATAAACGTGGCAGACGCCAAAAAAATCCTCCCTCACTCCATTAAAATTTATATCGTACAGACCAAACTATTGCTGCGTGAGAACGTGGTCGTCAAGACGTCGCGGTGCCCCGGCTAGCTGCAAGGTGCCTTTTCACTAAGGGCTTTGCCCTCGCGCCAGCAAGGTAAGTGGAACCGTCTGGGGCGGTATCCCCAGCCTTCCGCACCCCAATGGGCTTGTGCAGACCGGGTGATCCCCCTCCACCCCGGCCGCCCTTGCTCGTTGCTACCCCAGTCTCGGCGACGGCCAGAAGGTCAGGCGCGGCGTTCCGCTTCGCTGACCTTCAGACCCGAGGATCAGAGACATGACCAACGTATCGGACCGCAATCCCCGCATCTACGTGGCCTGCCTTGCCGCCTACAACAACGGCTTTCTGCATGGAGCTTGGATCGAGGCGGATCAGGACGCCGACCAGATCAGGGACGAGATTGCCGCGATGCTTGGCCGTTCCCCTGTCGAGGACGCGGAGGAATACGCCATTCACGACTATGAGGGGTTCGAGGGCGTCAGCATCTCCGAACATGCCGGCATCGACAGCGTGGCGCGGATGGCCGCTTTCATCGCAGAGCATGGCGCGCTTGGCACCGGCCTGCTGGAGCAGTTCAGCGGCGACATGGACCAAGCAGAATCCATCTTGGAGGACTGCTATCACGGTCAGTTCGCCAGCCTTGCCGACTATATGGAGGAGTTGACCACTGAAAGTGTCACGATCCCCGAGGCGCTGCGCTACTATGTCGATTGGGACGCGATGGCGCGCGACGCCGAGATGGGCGGCGACCTGTTCACCATTGAGACCGCGCACGGCGAAGTGCATGTGTTTTCCAACAGGTGAAAACATGACTGCCTGTCCGTGCTCATACGGGCAGGCATCTCGAAAGCACCGGCTGTTGCCAAGCTAAAAACACCAAAGAATGATCGGGTTAGCCGCTCAACGTATCTGTCTTGAGCGGCTTCTTTCTTTCCCGTGATCCTTGAACCTCTCTTTGCTGGGCGCTGCCCAGCATCCCGGCTTGAGGAGGTGACGCCATGCTTAGCATCGATTGGCGATCTCCGGCGGCATACGGGCACACAAAGCAAATCCCGGCCGCTGGTTTCGCTTGGGAATATCTACGCCGCAATGACGATTATCGTCGGGAGTTTCGCACCATCGCACTGGCCGATGGACCGAACGGCCACGACCTCGAAACTTTCGCAGCTCGCTGGGGGTTGCGATTTCCCGTGCGATCCCGACGCACCGCATGACCAGCAATCCCCAATCTGGACGCCGAGCCTTCAACCGCAAGCGGTAACGCTGTCGCCGGTCAGTCACAAGGACGGCTACACCGAACCGATATTGACGCTGGCGCATCTCGACGGCCTCAACCTGCGTCGCGCCGTAGATGGCTGGCACGGTATTTGGCAGGTGGATGGCGTCAAACATCAATTTTGGCTGCCCGAGGCGATGCCCGACGCAGCCGCCTCCTATGCCGTCACCCTGCCGATGGATTCCTTTCTGGAGCTGCGCGCCCACGCCGCCCGCCGTCTTTGGCGGTCCCTCAACGGCCGCGCACCCGGTCCCGACTTCCGTGCCGTTCCCGCGCAGCTCCGGCAATGGCATATCCTGTCGCTACGCGCGCTCGACGCCCGGCTGCGCGGTGAGAGCTATCGCACCATCGCCGAAGTCCTGCTCGGCTTTCGCGGCACCAAGGAGGATTTCGAGAACGATCCGCGCAAGAACAAGGCCCGCCGCCTGGTCGCGCACGGTATCAAGATGATGCGGGGCGGCTATCGCCTGCTGCTTCAATATCCGATCAAATCCGGCAAGCGTTAATCGTGCGGGCGTGGCGCTCAAGCCTTGTTGGCTGCCGCCTGCTCCAGAATCTTCCGGTAGCCTTCACGCGATAGCCACTGCGCGCGTTCGAGATGGCTTTGCCAGCAACGGCGGGTCCGAAGTTCCTCGGCTACCGGATCGCGGTGCAGCACGATCCGCGCAACTTCCTTCCAGTCCGCGCCCTCGGCCTTCGCATCCAGAAGGCGCAGATAGGTGACGTAGTGCCGTTCGTCATAGGCGGTTATGGCATCGCCGGTCGGCGCTTCATCATCCACATCGGGATCGAGTTCGACGGGAGTTCGCATGGTCATTCCCCGTATTCGGAGAGAGCTTTGTCTGCGGTGCGCCCCCGCAAACGATTCTCTCTGACTCTTGGTGATCGGGGAGTTCGAAACCGCTGTTACACGGCCCCATGGCCTTTAGCTCGGAAAGCCTGTTGTATACGCCACAGGCTCCCCGACCATAGGTCAAGGAGTGCGGTGCCGTAACGGCCGGCACCAAACGGTAACAGAGGGGTTTCGACGCCCCGGAGCAGCGCGTCTGCTCCACCCACATTCTTAGCCGAACCGCGTGCGAATGTCTTCGCCTATTCGGCGCGGCAGGCGATGAGCCGCTGAATTTCCTCACCTATTAGCCGCGTGATTCCCCCGAAGGGGGGTGCCGCCAGTGCATAGGCGCAAATGCGGCACGCTACGCGCCGCCGATCCCTCGCCATGGTTCGCCACAGTCCGCTGCCGCTCCCCCGCAGCCCAATCCCGACTGGAGGTGATCCATGCCCAACCCGCTTGCGGGCCTGCCGCCGCGCCTGCTGCGCACCAAGGAAGCCGCGCGCTTCCTCGGCATATCCATTCGCACCCTTGAGAAACATCGCACCTACGGCACCGGCCCGACCTATCGCAAGGTCGGCGGCCGTGTCCTCTACACCGTCCGCGATCTGGAAGACTGGAGCGCGGTCGGCGAACGCAAATCCACCCGTGAAAAGACCGCCGGCATCGTCTTTCCGGCGCGTCCGCTCACCCCCGAAGAACGGGGCGACCGCTAGATGCTGCGCGAGTGCGATCGCTACCGCGCGCCACCGACCGAGGACAGCGAGCGAAGCCGCCTAGATCCCTTCGTGGTCGCAACAGGCGACGCCCCGCCACGCGATCAGCGCGACTTGATGGAACGGCCCTTCTTTTCGCTGGCGAAGACCCCGCGCACCAAGCCGATTCTCTACAAGGCCGCCGACATAGAGGTGCAGGTGTTCGGGATGCCCGAGCACGGCATGGCGACCATATGGGACGCCGATGTGCTGATATGGGCGGCCTCACAAATCGTCGCGGCCGAGAATAGCGGCCTCACCACTTCGCGCTTTGTCCGGTTTACGCCCTATCATCTGTTGCGCGCCATCGGTCGGCCGACCGGCAATCACCAATACCGGCTTCTGAAAGCCGCGCTGGCGCGGCTGCAATCGACCGTCATCGCCACCACGATCCGCAACGGCCAGCATTGGCGTCGCCGGCAATTCTCATGGATCAACGAGTGGGAGGAAATGACGACGCGCGCCGGCCGCGTCGAGGGCATGGAGTTCGTCCTGCCCGAATGGTTCTACAACAGCGTCATCGACCGCTCGCTGGTCCTGACCATCGACCCGGCCTATTTCCGCCTGACTGGCGGCATCGAGCGATGGCTTTACCGCGTCGCCAGAAAGCACGCCGGGCACCAGTGCCACGGCTGGATTTTCGAGGTCGCGCACCTTCATCAGAAATCCGGCAGCCTCGCCCGGCCGTCCGACTTCGCGCTCGACCTGCGCCGGATCGCGGCCCGCCAGCAACTCCCCGGCTACCTGCTCCAGATCGAGCGGGACGACGGTCGCGAGCTGCTGCGCATCCGCCCCGAAAACTTATCAACAGGCACTGTTGATAACCCTGTTAATGCCATCGGCACATCAGGCGCACGGGGTATCGGCACATCAGGCGCAGCACTATCGGCACATCAGGCGCACGAATCCCAGCTAACGCTTTGGCCTGAAAAGCGGAATCCGACCGCTAACTTATCTAACAGAGAATCTAACTCTTTTTCTTTGACGCGCGCGCAGTCGAAGCGTGGTGCCGGTTCTGCCCGAGGGGGCGAGCCATGACGGCCGCGCTCGACGCGCTGCGCCCGCGCAGACCCCAGCACATTCCCGGAGACGAAGAATGACCCGTCGCGCCCATCGCAGCGCGCACGGCCGTCCGCTGCCGGACGGGCCTGCGCCCTTCACAACATTGGTCGAGCTGACCTTCGAGAAACGCAAGGTCGAGCACTGGATACGCTTCGGCCGCAAGAGCTACGAACAGATCATCGACCGCCGCCGCAGCGTCGTCGGCTTCGCGCCGGGCAGCGTCTTCGCCTTCGTCCGATGGGCGAACGGCGACCATGGCACGGTCGTTTCCCGCATCGACATTGTGCGGGCCATCGGGCGCGGCGAGCCGTTCCAGACATTGCCATTCGTCCGCCCCGGCGGCGAAATCCTGTTGCGCCTCGGCGGCTGGCCGAAGGTGCAGCGCGCGCTTGCCGCTATCGACGCCGTGGATGCGCTCGGCCTCGATCCGGCGGACGCCTCGCCGGAGCACTGGCGACACGTCCACAACCGTTTGACCGCCAATCTGAAGCCGCACGGCTATACGCCCGAGCGACATGCCGCGTGGCTTCATCGCCGAAGGATCGACCCATGACGCGCCGCCGCACCCTCACGGTGACGGCGCTGGCCGTCATCGGCATCGCCGCCGCCAGCGCCGTCGATTGGCCTTTGAGGCTCATCTGGAACGCCACGGCCAGCGCGCCCATTGGCTTCTACACCGTCGAGCCCGCCGACGCGCTCGACGTGCCCGAGCTGGCCGCCGTCATGCCACCCGAACCGCTCGCCGCCTTCATGGCCGAGCGCGGCTATGTCGCGCGCGGCGTCCCGCTCTTGAAGCGCGTGCTCGGCCTGCCGGGGCAGCGGGTATGCCGCTGGCGATCCACGATCACGGTGAACGGGATCGAGATGGGCGAGGCGCTGGAGCGCGACAGCCTCGGCCGCGATCTGCCCGTCGGGCAGGGCTGCCGCGTCATCGGCGACGACCAGCTTTTCCTCATGAATTGGGAAGTCCGCGACAGCCTCGACGGCCGTTATTTCGGACCCATCCCCGCAGATTCCGTCATCGGCCGAGCGGTCCCGCTCTGGACCGATGAGGAAGGCGTCGGCCGCTACGAGTGGCGCGCGCCGACGCACTGAAACCACCCCCCGAAACCAATCAAAGGAGATTTCCCATGGCAGAAATAGGCACCTTCACCCGCACCGAAACCGGCTATGCGGGAGAGCTTCATTCGTTCGGCCTCCACGAAAAGCTGTTCATCGTCCCCGCCAAGCCGAGCGACGTGAAAAACGCGCCCGACTATCGCCTGCGTCTCGATAGCGAGGACGGCCCGGACGTTGGGCCGGCCTGGAAAGACGCCAGCGAACAGTCCGGCGACTTCCTGTCGGTGAAACTGGACGGTCCCATTTTCCCGTTCCCCATCCGCGCCAAGCTGTTCCAGTCCGGCGACGATCCTTCGGTCTGGACATTGCGTTGGAAGCACCCCCGGAAAGTCGAGGACGAGGAATGACGGCCGCGCGCGTCCGGCCCGCCATCCGGTCCAAGATCGTCATCCCTTTGTTCGTGGAAAAGCTGTCTCATCCCTCCGTACCGCTCGGCCACCGGACGTCTGGCGCGCACAGCGAAGGTCAGGGGCGGCCATCGGCCGGCGCTTGCGCCTTGCCCTTGACCGCAGCGAGCACGCCGGCAGGCTGGCGGCGAAGCGGAGACAGGACAGCATGGTATTATGCCGTCGTGATACTGGCCGGGGCGCTTTCCATCTGCGCCGTGTCAGGCGTCGCGGTCGCACAATCCGCTCCCATCGTCCGCCCCGCCGCCTTCGATCTTCATGCCGATCACATCGCTGAGGCGTCGCAGCGGTTCGGTATTCCAGAGCATTGGATTCGCGCCGTGCTACGCGCCGAGAGCGCGGGTGACGTGCGTGCGATTTCGTCCGCAGGGGCGACGGGGCTGATGCAGGTCATGCCCGCGACATGGGCCGAGCTACGCGGCCGCTATGGTCTCGGCCGCGATCCCTACGACCCGCGCGACAACACCCTCGCGGGCACGGCCTATCTGCGCGAGATGTGGGACCGCTACGGTAATGTCGCGGCGATGCTGGCGGCCTACAATGCCGGTCCCGGCCGCTATGACGAATATCTTGCGACCGGTCGCACGCTGCCGGCCGAGACGCGAGCTTATGTCGCCGCGCTCGCACCGATCCTTGGCGGCGCGACTGCAACCGAACCGCCGTCGTCGGCACCGCCACCGCCGCCAGATTGGCGTGCGGCACCGTTGTTCGTCATGCGCTCGGGCGACGCGTGGGCTGCCGCCGCGCTGCCGTCCGAGGCGCAATCCGGCGACGCCCGCATTGCAATTCCGGTGCGCGATCCCGTTGCTACGGAGCCGCAGGGCGACAGCATTTTCGTGGCCCGCGCGAGCGATGGAGGAACGCCATGAGGACGGCGTTCCCGCCCTCGGCGGTGCTCATTCCGGTGTCCAGTCAGGCAGGTTTTTGCCCGGCTGGATTCCCGGCAGGAGGGGCAGAAAAGGCAGAAAGGGCGGAGGGCAAGATTAAAGAAGACGGCACCATATCAGGCCGCTTCTGGAAATTATTGTTGTCTGCACACTGGTTAGGTGGCCGGTTCCGGCACCGTGGTTTTGAGGGGCCGCGTGCCGCGATTTCGCGCAAAGCCTTGGCTTTGCAGGGTTTCGAGCGGCACCATAGGCCCATATCGGCCTGTTTTCGGCGGTTTTGGCTGGAGTCGCGCCCATGAGCGCCGACGACGAAAACCGCTTCCGCCCTAAGCCCGGCCGTATCCGATCCGACACGCCGAAGGCCAGCAAGACCAAGAGCTTTTTCACGCAGGTCAGGAAGATCACCCGCCAGCATCAGGCAGCCGCCTCCCGCGATCCTTCCATGCCGTCATCCGCTCGCCCGTCATCGCCGGGGCGGTCCCGTGCCGTGGTCGCCAGCGGCAAGGGCGTGAAGCGCGGCCGGGGCGCGAGCTTCGTGCGCGCCCGCAACATCTCCGGCCAGTGGCATCATCGCCAGCCCGGCAGCCGCCGCGTGATCGTCAAGCAGCGCAGCGTCCGGGCCGCGTGGAAGGACGGACGCGCCCGCGCGCATCTGCGCTATGTGCAGCGCGACGGCACGTCACACGACGGCGAGCGCGGCCGGCTCTATTCGGCGACCGAGGACCGCGCCGATGGCGACGCCTTCCTTGATCGCGGCAAGGACGACCGCCACCAATTCAGATTCATCGTCTCGCCCGAGGACGGCGCGGAGCTGTCGGACCTCACGGCCTACACCCGCGATTTCATGCAACAGGTAGAAGCGGACCTCGGCACGAAACTCGATTGGGTTGCCGTCAATCACTACAACACCGGCCATCCTCATGTGCATATCGTCGTCAACGGCCGTGACGATACCGGCGGGGATCTAGTCATCAACGGCGACTACCTTTCCGCCGGCTTGCGCGAGCGTGCCAGCGAGCTTGCCAGTCTCGAACTCGGCCCCGTCACCGAGATCGAGCAGACCCGCAAGCTGTCGGCCGAAATCGACCAAGACCGTTTCACCCGGATCGACCGCGCCATGGCCGAGGAAGCCGATGCCCGTTTCCTCGACCTTCGCCATGAACCGGCAGCGCCGAGGCGACAGTTCGAGCGGACGCTGCGCCTGCGCCGTCTCGGCAAGCTGGAGAAGATGGGGCTGGCGACCGAACACGCGCCCGCCGTTTGGGAATTGAGCAACGACATGGAGCCGGCCCTGCGCGAGCTGGGCGAGCGCGGCGACATTATCCGCACCATGCAGAAGGCGCTCGGCCCGCAGGCTGGCGAACGCGATCCCATGAGTTTTCAAATCCATGACGGAGCGCCCGAGACGCCCATCGTCGGCCGCATCGCGGACAAACACCTGTCGGACGAGCTGGGCGAAAACCTGACAATCGTGATGGACGGGATCGACGGGCGGACGCACCACATCGCCGGCATCGTGCCCGAGCGGCTGGAGGACGCCCGTATCGGCAGCGTTGTCCAGATCGGCCCGGCCGAAGTCACTGCCCGGCCGTCCGACCGCGCCATTGCCGCCATCGCCGAGGATGGCATCTATCGCCCGAGCCGCCATCTGGAGCAGGTGAAGTTCGAGGGCCGTGTTCCGGGCGGCGACTATGAGGGCTATGTCGATGCCCATGTCCGCAGGCTGGAGGCGTTGCGCCGCGCCGGGATCGTCGAGCGGATCGACACCGACCAATGGCGTATCCCCGAAGACTTCGAGAGCCGCGCCGCCGCCTATGACGCCGGCCGCGACCGGCAGGCCAGCGTTCGCGTCCTGTCGCCCGTCAATCTGGACCGGCAGATAGGTTCGGACGGCGCAACCTGGCTGGACCGGCGATTGATCCACGGCGAGGCAGCCGACCTTGCGCCAACCGGCTTCGGGCAACAAGTCCGCGAAGCCATGGACCAGCGCCGCGAGCATCACATCGAACAGGGCGACGCCACCCGAGCGCGCGACGGCCGAATCTTCTACCGGCGCAACCTTCTCGCCATCTTGCGCGAGCGCGAGGTTGCCCGCATCGGCTCGGAAATGGGGGAGACCAAGGGCCTGCCGTTCCGCACCGCCACGGACGGCGAGAACGTCAGCGGCAAGTTTACCGGCACCGTGCAGCTATCGAGCGGCAAGTTCGCCGTGGTCGAGAAGTCGTATGAGTTCACCCTTGTCCCTTGGCGGCCGGTGATCGACCGGCAGCTAGGCCGCGAGGTCGCGGGCGTCGTGCAGCGTGGATCGGTGTCGTGGCAGCTAGGGCGGCAGAGGGGTATAAGCCTCTAATCTGTTGTAGATAGACGCAGTTGCTCAAAACCGGCGATGAGGCTGTCGAGTCCAAAGTTGAACGGAGCATCCATTCCGTCCGTTTCCAGTTCATGAAATAGATCGTGCAGGAAGGACGATGGTGCTTGCTCGGATACATCTGACTTGTCCGACATTCTATCATTGGCATTAGATGCCTGCTGTTCGAGAACGGAACCGACTACATAGTGACTGACCGCCCAGAGCGCCCAAACGGCGCGCTTCGGGCTAAAGCCTGCTGTGCAGAGAAAGCGTATTTGTGCCTCGGCGGTGCCATAATGCGGTTCTGTCGGTCGAGTGCCGGCATGGATACGCGCGCCATCGCGATAAGAGAGCAACGCCTTTCTGAAACTCAGGGCGTTTTCTTTCAGGAATACCCGCCAATCCTCGTTCTCTTCGGGCAACGAGCGCGTATGACGTTCCGTCAACATCGCCTCGGCAAGCGCATCAAGCAGCGCGCGTTTGCTCGGAAAATGCCAGTAAAGCGCGGGCTGCTGAACCCTAAGGCGTTCAGCGAGCTTTCGCGTCGTCAGGCTGTCCATGCCAACCTCGTTCAGCAGCTCCAGTGCCGCCGCGATCACGGTGCCCTTGTCCAGTTTTGTCATTCACGTTCCTTCGCCAGCGCTTGACAATTTATCACTGATAAGTTTAATGTCCACATCCTTATCGTTGATAAAGTCCGCTCGCGTTTGAGCGGCGCTGGAGTTTCAGGTGCGCAGCTCTGCCATCATTGCCCTGCTGATCGTCGGTCTCGACGCCATAGGACTCGGCCTCATAATGCCGGTCCTTCCGACGCTTCTGCGCGAGCTTGTGCCGGCAGAGCAGGTCGCTGGTCACTATGGTGCTTTGCTGTCGCTCTATGCGTTGATGCAGGTCGTCTGCGCCCCTCTACTTGGGCAATTTTCAGATGGTTACGGTCGGCGTCCGGTGCTTCTGGCTTCTCTTGCGGGGGCCGCAGTCGATTACACGATTATGGCATCAGCGCCGGTCTTATGGGTGCTGTATATTGGCCGGCTCATTTCTGGCATCACGGGAGCAACCGGAGCTGTAGCTGCCTCAACCATTGCCGATTCGACAGGGGAAGGGTCTCGCGCACGCTGGTTCGGCTACATGGGAGCCTGTTATGGGACAGGCATGATTGCCGGGCCAGCACTTGGTGGCATGCTCGGTGGTATTTCTGCTCATGCTCCGTTTATCGCCGCTGCCCTTCTAAACGGCTTCGCGTTCCTGCTTGCCTGCATTTTTCTCAAGGAGACTAATCGCAGCCATGGCGAGACCGGAAAACTGGTCCGCATCGAACCATTCGTTCTGTTCCGGCTGGATGATGCATTGCGTGGACTAACCGCGCTTTTCGCAGTTTTCTTCACTATTCAACTGATCGGCCAAGTGCCTGCGGCCCTATGGGTCATATATGGCGAGGACCGTTTTCAGTGGGACACCACGACCGTTGGTTTGTCGCTCGCGGCGTTTGGAGCAACACATGCGATCTTCCAAGCGTTTGTTACCGGCCCTCTTTCAAGCCGGCTTGGAGAGCGGCGCACATTACTGTTTGGCATGGCTGCGGATGCGACTGGCTTCATTCTTCTAGCTTTTGCCACGCAGGGATGGATGGTGTTCCCGATTCTGCTGCTGCTTGCCGCCGGGGGCGTTGGCATGCCGGCCTTGCAGGCAATGCTCTCAAACAATGTCAGCAGTAACAAGCAAGGAGCTCTACAGGGAACGCTTACAAGCCTCACCAATCTAAGCTCTATCGCGGGACCGCTTGGCTTCACGGCACTCTATTCTGCCACCATAGGAGCATGGACCGGTTGGGTTTGGATTGTCGGCGCGATCCTCTATTTAATATGTCTGCCAATACTACGCAGACCTTTCGCAACTTCATTGTGATTGAGTCATGGCGAATTGGTATGCGTAGACTTAAGAGGAATGACGGATTAAATCCGTTGAGCCATCATCTCCTCTCGGGGCGAGTGCCGATGATGACCTTAGTTCACACTCTCGCCGTCGCCGAATATCTGAACTTCCGCCACGCCGCCAACGCGCTCGGTGTGGCGCAATCCAGCGTCAGCGCTCGCGTGAAGGCGCTGGAGGAAGACCTTGGCATCCTCCTGTTCGAGCGTTATGCACGCGGCGTCCGACTAACCGAGGCCGGACGTCATTTCGTCGAGCGGGTAGCCGTAGGTATCGATCAACTCGACCATGCGGTGAAGACCGCAGGCATGGCAGCGGCGGGAGAATGTGGCCGGCTTCGCATCGGTATCCATGCCCTGATCCCCGGCAGCTTCCTCGTCGAGCTGATCGCGCAATATCGGGAAGGCCATCCCGGCATTGAGGTCGATATGACCGAAGGCACGGCCTGCGATGCCGTTATGCAGCTTCGCGCTGACCAGCTTGATATTGTTTTCGTAGCCGGAGCGCCGAAATTGCCCGATTGCCACTCCCGCCGCGTCTGGACCGAGCCACTCCTGGCGGCGCTGCCTGCGAGTCATCATCTTGCCGAGCAAGTGGGCGTTACATGGGCCGATCTGGCCAAGGAGACGTTCCTTGTGCGTCATGGTGGAACCGGCCCTCAGGTCTATGATCATATCGTTCTGCGTCTTGCCGGGCACTGGCCGACACCATCGATTCTACGGTTTGGGGTAGAGCGCAGTTCGTTGCTATCGATGGTCGGACAGGGATTTGGTATTACCATTGTCGGAGCCGTTACGTCCCATGTATCAGGGCCGGACGTGGTGTTTCGCCCTATCACCGACGAACCTGAGCCGGTTGCTTTCTCGGCCGTTTGGGCGCCACACAATCGCAGCGCAACGCTCCGAAATCTGCTCTCCCTCGCAGATGAAATGGGCCGTTCAATTCAACCGGCAGAAAAGTTTAACGGAGCTACCTGATATGAATGAGCCGATTACTGATCAACTGAATGCCATCGAGATCATGACCTTCGAGGATGGCGATCCGAATGAGAACCCTTGGGTTGCGGATAAGCCGAAGCAAGAAGACATCTCGGTGGAACCCTATTCCCCTGAATGGGTGGCGGTGTTCAAGTCCCAGCGAGAGAAGATTGCGCATGCCTTGGGAGAAGCCGCATTAGCCATTGAGCATGTCGGGTCTACCGCCGTACTGGGGCTGCCCGCCAAGCCCGTGATCGACATTGATCTGATCGTGAATGATCCGAACGAGGAAGAGGCTTACATTCCTGCCCTTACAAGGGTCGGATATGAACTCACCGTGCGCGAACGCTCTTGGTATCAGCACAGGATGTTGAGGTTAGAGCATCCCCGCGTGAATCTGCACGTATTTGGACCCAATTGCCCTGAACATATACGGCATCGTCTCTTTCGGGACTGGCTACGTGAACATTCTGATGATCGGCAGCTCTATACTGATGCGAAGATAGCGGCCAAGCATGACGTCAACACGGCTCACGATTATAACAAGAACAAGCAGGAAGCCGTTCGGCATATATATCAAAGAATATTCATCTCAAATGGATGGATAGCGCGTCCGGGTCCATAATCGACACTAAGGCACTATCATGAAAAGTTCGGACATCTTGATCCGCGCCTATGAGGCATCGGACCTTGCCACATTGTCAGCGATCTGGCTTGAAGCCTCCCAACAGGTTCACTCCTTCTTGGGCGACGAGCGGCTGCGGCAACAGCAAAAGTTGGTGGAATCTGCTTATCTGCCCGACTCTGAAACTTGGGTGGCTACTCGCAACGCTGAGCCTGTCGGCTTTATCGGACTAATCGATAACTTCATTGGCGCTCTGTTTGTCGCGCCGGACCTGCAGGGGCTTGGCGTCGGCCGCTTGCTCGTTGCACATGCACACAAGCTCAGGGGTGAACTTGAGCTCGAAGTTTATGCGGCAAACGAAGGCGCTCGCGCATTCTACGAACGGCTTGGATTTGCCGAAGTCTATCGCAAAGCCACGGATGACGAGGGATTGCCGTTCGCAGCGGCCCGCATGCGACTGGCACGATGATTCGTCTCGTCTGCTCCCACAGCAGCAATGGAGGACGACAATCTAAGCGCAACCGTCCTATTTGCCGCCGATAATATCCGGCAGCCCTCCCGCATCCCCTTTCCTGTTGCTCCCTTGATTTTGCCTACCCTCTGATCGGCTCCGTCTCTTTTACCGACTGGAGCCTGCCTTGCGCGGAGGACGAATCCTTTGGGGTCAAATCGCCGTAGTCTTCACCATCGTTCTGGTGATGACGTGGGCGGCGACGCAATGGGTAGCGTTCCGCCTTGGCTTCCAGCCCCAGCTTGGCAATCCATGGTTCGAGCTGGCGGGCCTGCCGATCTACTATCCGCCGGCCTTCTTCTGGTGGTGGTTCTCCTTCGATGCCTATGCGCCCGCGATCTTCGTCGAGGGCGGCATCATCGCCGTATCGGGCGGCTTCCTCGCCATTGCCGCCGCCATCCTCATGTCGATCATCCGGGCGCGGGAAGCGCGCAACGTCGCCACTTACGGATCGGCGCGATGGGCCGAGGACCGGGAAATCCGCGCGGCCGGATTGCTCGGCCCCGATGGCGTCCTGCTCGGCCGATACGACCGGGAGTATCTGCGCCATGACGGTCCCGAGCATGTCTTATGCTTCGCCCCGACGCGCAGCGGCAAAGGTGTCGGGCTGGTGGTGCCGACGCTGCTGACATGGCCAGCATCCGCCATTGTCCACGACATAAAGGGCGAGAACTGGACGCTGACAGCCGGCTTTCGAGCCAAGCATGGTCGCGTCCTGTTGTTCGATCCGACCAATGCGAAATCGTCCGCCTACAATCCGCTGCTGGAGGTCCGGCAAGGGGAATGGGAAGTCAGGGACGTGCAGAATATCGCGGATATTCTGGTCGATCCCGAAGGCAGTCTCGACAAGCGCAATCATTGGGAAAAGACCAGCCATTCGCTTCTGGTCGGCGCGATCCTGCATGTTCTCTATGCGGAGAAGGACAAGACCTTGGCGGGCGTCGCCAACTTCCTGTCCGATCCCCGCCGTCCGGTCGAGGCGACCTTGCGCGCCATGATGGATACGCCGCATCTCGGCGAGGCGGGCGTTCATCCCGTCATCGCGTCGTCGGCCCGCGAGCTGTTGAACAAATCCGAGAACGAACGGTCGGGCGTATTGAGCACCGCCATGTCGTTTCTCGGCCTCTACCGCGATCCCGTGGTGGCGCGGGTGACGGCACGATGCGACTGGCGCATTGCCGATCTGGTCGGCAGCCGCCAGCCCGTCACGCTCTATCTGGTCGTGCCGCCGTCCGACATAAACCGCACCAAGCCGCTCATCCGCCTGATCCTCAACCAGATCGGCAGGCGGTTGACCGAGGAACTGACTACCTCGGGCAAGCGCCATCGGCTGCTGTTGATGCTGGACGAGTTTCCGGCGCTCGGCCGGCTCGACTTCTTTGAATCGGCGCTCGCCTTCATGGCGGGCTACGGAATCAAAGGCTTCCTGATCGCGCAGAGTCTCAACCAGATCGAGCGCGCCTATGGGCCGAATAACGCGATCCTCGACAACTGCCACGTCCGCGTCAGCTTCGCCACGAATGACGAGCGAACGGCCAAGCGGGTAAGCGACGCGCTCGGCACCGCGACCGAGCTGCGCGACTCCACCAACTACGCAGGGCACCGCCTAGCCCCGTGGTTAGGTCACTTGATGGTTTCACGGCAGGAGACGGCCCGGCCGCTGCTCACGCCGGGCGAAATCATGCAGCTTCCGCCCACCGACGAAATCGTGATGGTTGCGGGAACGCCCCCGATCCGCGCGACCAAGGCCCGCTATTTCGAGGATGCGCGGTTTCAGGAACGCATCCTGACCCCGCCCGATCTGGTCGCCGCTCCGCTGGCGCCCAGCCCATCCGCCGATGATTGGTCCGGTCGCGTGGTCGCGGCCGATGGCCGTTCCGCGACCGACACCGCAGATGGGGCCGAGGGTGATCCGGCCAATGCCGGCATCCGCCGCGAGCCGGAATTGCCAAGCCAAGAGGAAATCGTCGCCCCGCCGCCATCCCCCGAACAGGAGTTCGAGTTTCTGGACGACGAACCGGACGTTGACACGGCCAAGGCCCGCGCCATGCGCCAGCGCATGAGGATAGTGGCGCGGCAGGTGGCGATGAACCCCGATGATGGAATCGACCTTTGAGGACACGCCCATGACCACACGCACCCGCCTGAATATCTATTTCGACCCCGCGCTCATTCCCCAAATCGAGGCGATGGCGCTGCGCCGCTCGGTAGCGCTTCGCCGCAATGTCTCAAAATCCGCCATCGTGGAGGCGGCTGTCATGTCCTACCTTTCCGGCGACGCTGACGACCAGCTTGAAGCTGCCATGTCGCGCCGCCTGGACAAGCTCGGCCGCCAGATCGACACGCTCGATCTGGATCTCGCCGTCCTCGGCGAGACGGTCGCGCAGTTCATCCATTTCTGGATGACCATCACGCCGCCGCTCACGGGAGCCGCACAATCCGCAGCCCGCGCAAAGGGCGCGGAGCGGTTCGAGGGCTTCATGCAGAATCTCGGCCGGCGTCTGGCGACGGGCGACAGATTCCTCAAAGAGCTGTCGCGCGACCTCGACTCACTTCCCGACGATCCGCTGCCGGATGAATCCGAGAGCAACGGCGATCAAGAGTAAGTATTCGGACCCATCCTAATTACCGCCGTTCGCCGCCGATTGCCGCCGCTGCTTAGATACTTGTTGAATCCGCCCAATTCCGGGCTTTCTTAATCGACCCCGATCCGGGGATCGCCTGTCGCGCCCCATGAAGAAACGGGGCCGACATGACCACCAACCACCAAAAACCAGAAGCCATTGCGCGCGGCGCGCGCATGTTGCGCACCGCCCTCGGCCCCGCCATTGCCCGGCTGCTCAAAGACCCGGCCGTGGTCGAGGTGATGTTGAACCCGGACGGGCGGTTGTGGATCGACCGACTGTCCGAAGGGCTTTCCGATACGGGTGAGTGCCTGTCCGTCGCCGATGGCGAACGTATCGTGCGCTTGGTCGCCCACCATGTCGGCGCGGAGGTTCATGTCCGCAGCCCGCGCGTCTCGGCCGAGTTGCCGGAGTCTGGCGAAAGATTCGAGGGCCTGCTGCCGCCCGTGGTCGCTGGCCCGACCTTCGCCATACGTAAGCCCGCAATCGCCGTGTTCAGCCTCGACGACTATGTGGCGGCGGGGATCATGTCCGACGATCAGGCCGCGACGTTACGCGCGGCCGTTTCTTCCCGCGCAAACATCCTCGTGGCGGGCGGCACCAGCACCGGCAAGACCACGCTGACCAACGCGCTACTCGCCGAGGTGGCGAAGACGGCGGATCGTGTCGTCATCATCGAGGACACGCGCGAGCTGCAATGCGCCGCGCCCAACCTTGTCGCCATGCGGACGAAGGACGGCGTGGCGACGCTTTCTGATCTGGTCCGGTCCTCGCTGCGCCTGCGCCCGGATCGCATCCCTATCGGCGAGGTGCGCGGTTCCGAAGCCCTCGACCTTCTGAAAGCGTGGGGCACCGGCCATCCGGGCGGGATCGGCACCATCCATGCAGGCACCGGCATCGGTGCGCTCCGTCGCCTTGAACAGCTCATCCAAGAGGCTGTCGTCACGGTGCCACGCGCCCTGATCGCCGAGACCATCGACCTTGTTGCCGTCCTGTCCGGGCGCGGTTCCGCGCGCCGGCTTGCCGAGCTTGCCCGCGTCGAAGGGCTGGGGCCGGACGGCGACTACCGCATCACAAACCCCAGCCCATTGGCAATCCCCACCAGCACAGGAGAATCTTCATGATCCGCACGTTTTCGCGCGGCTGCCGCCGCATGGCGACTGCCGCATCCGCCCTTGCCATCAGCCTCATGCTCGCGCCGGCCGCCCATGCGTCCGGTTCGTCGATGCCGTGGGAGCAGCCCTTGCAGCAAATCCTTCAGTCCATCGAGGGGCCGGTCGCCAAGATCATCGCCGTCATCATCATCATCGTAACCGGCCTGACTTTGGCTTTCGGCGATACAGGCGGCGGCTTTCGCAAGCTGATCCAGATTGTGTTCGGCCTGTCCATCGCGTTCGCGGCCAGCTCGTTCTTCCTGTCGTTCTTCTCGTTCGGCGGCGGGGCGCTCATCTGATGGCAGGCGGCCTTGAACAACTCGACGCGGTGCCGGGATTTTCAATCCCGGTCCACCGGGCGCTGACCGAGCATATCCTGCTCGGCGGCGCACCGCGCGCTATCGCCATCATGAACGGGACGCTCGCCGGGGCCGTGGGCCTCGGCCTGCGCCTCTGGCTGGTCGGCATCGCCGTCTGGGCCATCGGCCATTTCGCGGCCGTATGGGCAGCGAAGCGCGATCCTCAATTCGTCGAAGTCGGGCGGCGGCATCTGCGCATCCCGGCTTTTCTATCGGTGTGAGGGCGCGGCCATGATGAACCTTGCCGAATACCGCCGCACCGCAACCCGGCTCGCCGACTATCTGCCATGGGCCGCATTGGTCGGCTCCGGCGTTGTCTTGAACAAGGACGGCAGTTTTCAGAGGACGGCGAAGTTTCGCGGTCCCGATCTGGATTCCGCCGTTGCCGCCGAGCTGGTCGCCGTCGCCGGCCGCATCAACAATGCCGTGCGCCGTCTCGGCTCCGGCTGGAGCATCTTCGTCGAGGCACAGCGCAGCGAAGCGGCGACCTATCCCGACAGCACCTTTCCCGACCCCGCGTCGGCGCTGGTCGATGCCGAGCGCAAGGCCGGTTTCGAGGAAGCAGACGCGCATTTCGTGTCGGGCTACTTCCTCACCTTCCTCTGGCTGCCCCCGGCCGAGGAAGCGGCCCGCGCGGAAACATGGCTCTATGAGGGCCGGGAGAAAACGGGCGTGGACCCGTGGGAGTTGCTGCGCGGCTTCATCGACCGCACCGACCGCGTGCTGGCCTTGCTCGACGGCTTCATGCCGGAGTGCCGTTGGTTGGATGACGGCGCGACGCTGACCTATCTCCATTCCACCATCTCGACAAATCGCCATCGCGTGCGCGTGCCCGAGGTGCCGATGCACCTCGACGCGCTGCTTGCCGATGCGCCGCTAACCGGCGGGCTGGAGCCGCGCCTTGGCGACGCACATCTGCGCGTCCTGACCATCGTGGGATTCCCGACCGCGACGACGCCGGGCCTGCTCGACGAGATGAACCGCCTGCCGTTCCCCTACAGGTGGAGCACGCGCGCGATCCTGCTCGACAAGACCGATGCGACCCGGCTGCTGACCCGCATCCGCCGTCAGTGGTTCGCCAAGCGCAAGAGCATCGCGGCGATCCTGAAAGAGGTGATGACCAACGAGCAATCCGCGCTCGTGGACACCGACGCTGCGAACAAGGCGCTCGACGCCGATATGGCGTTGCAGGAGCTTGGGGCAGACGTGGCGGGCATGGCCTACGTCACGGCCACCGTCACCGTCTGGGATGCCGACCCGCGCATTGCCGACGAGAAGCTGCGCCTGGTTGAGAAGATCGTTCAGGGCCGTGACTTCACCGCCATGGCCGAGAGCGTCAACGCGGTTGACGCATGGCTCGGCAGCCTGCCGGGCCACGCCTACGCGAATGTCCGCCAGCCGCCTATCAGCACATTGAATCTCGCCCACATGATCCCGCTTTCGGCGGTGTGGGCGGGGCCGGAACGGGACGAGCATTTCGGGGCACCCCCTTTGCTCTTTGGAAAGACCGAAGGCTCAACCCCGTTCCGGCTAAGTCTTCATGTCGGCGACGTGGGCCACACCCTTGTCGTCGGCCCTACCGGCGCGGGCAAATCCGTGCTGCTGGCGCTCATGGCCTTGCAGTTCCGGCGCTATGCGGGATCGCAGGTCTTCGCCTTCGATTTCGGCGGTTCGATCCGCGCCGCCGCGCTCGCCATGGGCGGGGATTGGCACGATTTAGGCGGCGGACTGACGGAAGGAGACGAGGCGTCTGTTTCGCTCCAGCCGCTCGCCCGCATCCATGACACCTATGAACGCGCATGGGCGGCGGACTGGATTGCCGCCATCCTCATGCGCGAAGGCATCGCCATCACGCCCGAGGTCAAAGAGTATCTTTGGACGGCGCTGACTTCGCTCGCCTCCGCGCCGGTCGAAGAACGCACGATCACCGGCCTCGCGGTCCTGCTGCAAAGCAACGACCTCAAGCAAGCCCTTCGGCCTTATTGTGTCGGCGGCGCCTATGGCCGGCTACTCGACGCCGAGACAGAGCATTTGGGATCGGCGGACGTGCAGGCGTTCGAGATCGAGGGCCTTGTCGGGACCGGCGCGGCCCCCGCTGTGCTCGCCTATCTCTTCCATCGTATCGGCGACCGGCTCGACGGACGGCCGACGCTGCTCATCATCGATGAAGGCTGGCTTGCGCTCGACGATGAAGGGTTCGCCGGCCAGCTCCGCGAATGGCTGAAGACGCTGCGCAAGAAGAACGCCAGCGTCATCTTCGCCACGCAAAGCCTGTCCGACATCGACGGCAGCAATATCGCGCCCGCGATTATCGAGAGCTGCCCGACGCGGATCTTGCTGCCGAACGAGCGGGCCATCGAACCGCAGATCACGGCCATCTATCGCCGCTTCGGCCTCAATGACCGCCAGATCGAAATCCTCGCGAGGGCCACGCCCAAGCGGGACTACTACTGCCAGTCGCGGCGCGGCAATCGCCTGTTCGAGCTGGGCCTGTCCGAAGTCGGCCTCGCGCTGTGCGCCGCGTCCGCCAAATCCGACCAGACTGAAATCGCGCGCATCCATGCCGAGTATGGGCGCGAAGGCTTCCTTGCCGGCTGGCTGCGCCATCGCGGCGTCGATTGGGCGGCCGACCTGATCCCGAACCTCACCAATCTTGCCGACCGGCCGGAATCCGCCGCGCCGGCCCGGCTCGATACCCCACAGGAGATTCTTCCATGACCTATTCCAAGTTTGTCGGGACCTCGGCCCTTGCGCTGACACTCGCCGTTCCGGTCGCGCTTTCGCCCATGCTGGCAAGCCCGGCCCATGCGCAATTCGGCTTCGGCCGCATCGTCTATGACCCGAGCAACTACGCGCAGAACGTCCTCACGGCAGCGCGCACGCTCGAACAGATCAATAACCAGATCACCAGCCTCCAGAACGAAGCGCAGATGCTCATCAATCAGGCCCGCAACCTTGCGAGCCTGCCGCATAGCTCGCTCCAGCAACTCCAGCAGAACGTCCAGCGCACGCAGCAGCTTCTCGGGCAGGCCCAAAATCTCGCGTTCGAGGTCGGCCAGATCGACCAAGCGTTCCAGAGCCAATACGGCAATGTCTCGCTGTCCGCGACCGACGCCCAGCTTGTCGCCGACGCGCGCGGCCGTTGGGAAAATACGGTTGGCGGTTTGCAGGACGCCATGCGCGTGCAGGCTGGCGTCGTCGGCAATATAGACAGCAACCGCGCCGAGATGGCCGCGCTGGTCGGCCAAAGCCAGGGCGCGACAGGGGCGCTGCAAGCCACGCAGGCGGGCAACCAGCTCCTTGCCCTCCAGTCGCAGCAGCTTTCCGACCTGATCGCGGTCATCTCGGCAAACGGCCGCGCCGATGCGCTGACAGAAGCGGAGCGCGCGACCGCCGCCGAGCAGGGCCGCATCCAGCGCGAACGGTTCCTGACGCCGGGCAGCGGATACCAGCCCGGCAACGCGCAGATGTTCAACAACGGCAACAACTGACGGGAGGGTCGCCATGGACGGCAAGATGCTGGCACGGCTTGCGGCCGTTGTGTTCATCGCTATCGCCGTCACGGCGACGGCAATCGACATAGCGCGGAAGGATGAACCTTCCGCGCCGCCCCCGGCCTCGGCCTTCCAGCCCCCGGCCGATCCCCTGCGCGAAACCCTGCGCCGCTGCCAGCAGCTCGGCGAGGCGGCGGCAAGTGACGCCGGCTGCCTCGCCACATGGGCTGAATCCCGCGACCGCTTCCTCGGCCGTGATCGCAGCGAGGCGCGCTGACCATGGGCAACACGGGCATCATCGACAATTTCCTCGGCATATTCACCTCCTACATCGACAGCGGTTTCGGGCTGCTCGGCGGCGAGGTCGCCTTCATCGCCACGACGCTGATCGTCATCGACGTGACGCTCGCCGCGCTCTTTTGGGCATGGGGCGCGGATGACGACATCATCGCGCGGCTGGTCAAGAAGACCCTGTTCGTGGGCGTCTTCGCCTACATCATCAGCAATTGGAACAACCTCGCCCGCATCGTCTTCGAGAGCTTCGCCGGCCTCGGCCTCATGGCGTCGGGCACCGGCTTTTCCGTCACCGATCTGATGCGGCCGGGCCGCGTCGCGCAGACCGGCCTCGACGCCGGCCGCCCGCTGCTCGATTCCATTTCCGACCTGATGGGCTGGATCGCCTTCTTCGAGAACTTCATCCAGATCGCGTGCCTGCTGTTCGCATGGGCGCTGGTGGTGCTGGCCTTCTTCATCCTCGCCATCCAGCTATTCGTCACCCTGATCGAGTTCAAATTGGTGACGCTAGCCGGCTTCGTGCTGATTCCGTTCGGCTTGTTCGGCAAGACCGCGTTCATGGCCGAAAAGGTGCTCGGCAACGTGGTGTCGTCCGGCATCAAGGTTCTGGTTCTCGCCGTCATCATCGGCATCGGCAGCACCTTGTTTTCGCAATTCACGGCCGGCTTGGGCGGCGCGACCCCGACCATCGACGACGCCATGGCGATTGTGCTCGCCGCGCTGTCGCTGCTCGGCCTCGGCATCTTCGGCCCCGGCATCGCCAACGGCATCGTCTCTGGCGGGCCGCAGCTCGGCGCAGGCGCGGCAGTAGGCACGGGCCTCGCTGCCGGCGGCATGGTGCTTGCTGGCGGTGCGGCGGCTGG
>NZ_JAGJTM010000004.1:0-438266 GCF_018221685.1 Bombella apis
CACCCACCCCCATAAAAACCACCCACCAACGCGGGGTGGAGCAGCCCGGTAGCTCGTCAGGCTCATAACCTGAAGGTCGTAGGTTCAAATCCTACCCCCGCATCCATACCCACAAAATCAGAAATAAGTTGATACGGAACCATCGGCATACTGCTTGTCAATAGCAGAGCTATATTGTGGGGAGGCGTGTCTGCAGAGCTCTACAAATGGGCTCATGAATGGTTTGGGTGGATTGTTCGGGCAATTTTCTGCCCAGCAAGCGCTCTCAATGCCTGACCCGGGAGTGTTGGCCAGGAAGGTGATATCCCAGATTACGTTTGGATTTGGGTTCCAGGTTACCCTATTGGCAGCAGTGGCGCTTGTCATCATGCGCATATAAGGGCCATTCAACGCCATTTGAGAGAAGTGTAAGCTTTTCTGAGGTAGGCTGTCGGATAAGACTATCATCAAGAATAATGGTTTTGAAATGGTTCGGGCGTATAAAGCTTCTCGGGAGGAGCTGAACAGAGCGCTGGGACACTGTCCTTTTATCAAGAACGAATTGCAGCAGTTTTGCCATGTTCTTCAAATAGGTGGACGTCAATATGGTGAGCTTTGCTGACTAGCGGTCCTTTTTGCCATGATGGGGCCAGAGACGAAGAGATAGTGCCGGCCTCATTCAAGCTTAAGATACTGTGCATCGATCTGCGTAGGTCTGGAACTAAAATAGTTAATGCCTGGCAGCTTGTTCCTGTCATCAAGGAACTGAATGAAATGGGATTTCAGGATTAGGCCGCAGACCGAAACAGTGGGGTTTTCTTGTGATCCATGGCCTATCTCCTTTTGGAAAACCATGAACAGTGTCAGCCGTTCCAACTAGATTGAACCGTGTCGTGTATGAAATCTTCCCTTAGGGAAGATGCTGTTCGGTTATTCTTTTCACCATCATTCCTGGAAAATGCTTTTCCTGTCAGGGATCGGATTGGAACCCTAAGGCGTATTTTTCTTTTGCCTTGAAGGCTCCGTTGGAAACAGGGATATCGCCATAGATTGCGCTTCGGTGCCAGCCAATGTCATGGCTGTGTAGCCGAAAAACTGTGTCTTTTTCATGTCCAGTCTTTTGTAACTTTCGGCCAGTGGGCTGATTGGTTGCCCAAATCAGAGTTGCCTAGGGAGATACTCTCTCCGTGTTCTTTCTGAATATGGAGGAACGGTATGAAAGGGGGGCACCGGCTTCCGTCGCAAGGATGCCCTCGCCGTAGTGGGTTGTCACTGTTCTTCATTCTTTCAGACGTGTCAAGAGAATTTCTCTCAAGTGTCTGATTCTTAATTTAGTCTTCTGCTTAAGTCAAAATATAAAATTTTATGTTAACATAAAACAATGATAGCATGAGGATGTGCCTGATATTTCAGGAACATTAAAGAAGGATTTCAGAGTATGCGTCGTTCTATTTTTGCGATAACAGCATGTGCCGTTTTTGCGTTTTCGACACAGAGTAGTTATGCAGGATTCTTGAGTGATATCGAAAATGCAGGGACTGCATCCAACGGTGCCGCCATTGGAGGAGTTGCCGGGGGAAAGAAAGGTGCCTTGATTGGTGCCGGTGCTGGCCTAGCCTTTCAGACGTTGCATGCTCAAGCCAAGGGAAATAATGAGCAGCAGAAGGCTGTGGAAAATGGTTTGAACGCTGAAATTGCCACGACCAAGAAAAAGTTGCGTATCGCTCAGGCGAATGTGCAGAAAGCCCAGAAGGCTTATGATGAAGCAGTCGCCAAGAAAAATGGTCTTGAAGGCGATGCTGCGAAAGCCCAGGATCAGGTTATTGCTCGTAAAAATGCTGTTTTGGAAAATGAGAAGCAGCGTGTAGCGGAATATAAGGCAATGTCTAACAAACTGCAGCAGACCAAGAGCGATGCGCTTGCAAAGTCTAATGCTCAGAATAATGGCGATTAATATTTGAAATTATATATCTTGAATGGAGCATATATTTATATGCTCCATTTCTTGATAGAACGCCTAGTATATTATTTTTACTAGGCGTTTTTCTGTATGAAAGGGGGTATGTTATGATTGTTAAGGTCTCAAAGAGACGCTCATTGTATGTGTCTCTCTCAACAGCATCTCTTATGCTGTTTTTGGCTGGTTGTTCAGCAGCAGATTGTGACCCGAATAAACAGGATGAAATGTTTACCCAGATGGCTTGTTCGTTTGGGGGAGGCTACCAGAAAAGAACAAAGGCTTTGACAAATGAGCGTAGCGTGCAGGAACAGGCTGTTCAGATACAAGATGCTCATCTAATGTCCATCAATCAGCAGATTGCCGTATTACGTCAGGAAATGGCGCAGCTACAACAGAAGATTGCTAAGGAAAAAGCGCAGCGTGATGATCTTCTTAGACAGGAAGTTTCCCTGCAGCAGCAGTATGATCAGGCAAAAGCTGATGGCGATTCCGATAAAATGAAAGAGTTGATCGAAAAAATCAGGAATGTGTCTCAGATAAAGAGTCATTTCGATTATAGCATTAAAATAGATAATGCAGCATATGCTTCTAAAGTTGACGAACTCAACAAAAAATCTGCTGAAACTCATTCACTTTAAAACATTTTAAATTATTTTTTCTAGTCTTATGGAAGCACAGGGATATGAAGTATCCCTGTGCTTTTTCCTTATCTGTTATAATAATGCATATGAGCCGCCTGTTCTATTTTTGCAATAATATCCCGCTCAGCCTCGAGGGATTTACCGGAGGATATGTCTTTTGTATTTTGTATGGCTATGTCTAGCCAGTCGAGGCGCCTGGAAAGGGGAAGGTCTTTATAATTATTTTTGAGATTGTTTACTATGATGGTCTTGGCATCCTCCAGACGGGTATCCCTTTGGCTATTACGGGATACTGTTTTTAACAGGCCGAGGTAAGCGTTCACTGTATCATCAAGCGAAACCTGTTCTGTCGAGATGGAGGTTTTATAGATGCTCAGATTGGGGTTACGGGCATTGTCAGGATCATTGACGAAAGCCGTATAATTGACAATGTCAATCCTGTTCGAGGCGATCTGCTTGCTTAGTGTCAACAGAGTAGTCAGGTTGGCGACAGCGCTATCTAGGTCAGCTTGATTACGTTCTGCATTGGCCTGATTTTGTGCCTCCCGTGCAGCCTCCATCGCCTGGTTCAATTGGGTAAGACGGGCTTGTAGCTCAGCTTTGTTCTGGTCACTTTGGCCCAGGGCAGACTGAAGGTTTTTGAGAGCATCGTTTTCGTTGGCATGCTCTTCTTTGACCTTGCTGGTATCAGCGTTGGCAGCATCATTGACCAGCGCAGCGAACCCTTTTTGTGCTTTCAAAGCTTCCTGTAGGCTATTCATTGTCATAGCACCGATGACAACACGGAACCCGACCTCAGGAGCACGCTTTGCGTCTCCATTGTCGTCATAAGGGGCAAATTCCGCACGATAAGCGCTGGAAATGTCTCTGGCGGAATTCAGGACACTGCCTCCGAAAACTTGCGTCCCGCCTGTAAGGCCCTGGTTCCAGTAATGCAGGTAAGCCCTCATCTGGTAGGGTGTAAGAACCATCTCACTGACATTGCCGACTATATCGTACAGGGAGAGGGGATTGGCTATATTGAGTGATCCAATCGGTTTGGGGATGACGCCATGATCGGTAGAAATCCCCTGACTGCTGCCAACAATGCAATCATCAATCTGATTCTGGCAATCGCTGCCCGGTTGTGGCCAAGGGGCAGGTTGTGTGTTCAGGGAACTGTTCTTGATCCCTCCACTAGCGGCAAAAACCCATTCAGCATCAGTTGGCAGGCGAATAAAGCCGGGCTTGTCTCCTCGCTTCGGCAGACGGTCAGGAGCATTCTTCATGAGCCAGCTCGTCCATTTCTCTGCAAACTGCTGTGCTTCCAGGAAGGAGATATTACTGGCAGGAAAATTCCTGCGCTGAGGGGGAGGAGCCCCCTGACCTTCCATGACAAGTTTATATTGCGCCGCCGTTACCTCATATTTTCCGATATAGTAGACAGGATGCTGATTTTTATCAGTAAAGGGAGCGGCAAGATTGGCTTCATGTATGAAAAGGTTATAGCCATTGCTATGGGAGGCCTGAGTACTTTTCAAATCCATGGCCTGGCCAATTGTGATCCGCCGGTTTGCCATGAAAGCGGCATCTCCTGTGCTGGCTGACGTAGGTTGTACTTCAACACGGCGAAAAACCATGCCCCCTCCGCAGGGCATGGGAAGAACCAGTTCCTCGGCATCGGAATCTGGTGAAGGCTTGGGGTCATAGATGGCTTTGTTCCAGTTGACCTGTGCTGGAGTGGAGGTTGTGCACTGTGCCCGTGCTGTGTGGCTGGAGAGATATGTACAGAGCAGGGCTGACAAGACAAAGACGGGCGCTGATGGGCGAAGTTGAGCCATGATGCGCAGGGATGGTTTCCGTAATGCTAAAAATTCTGTTGCTGTAGCGAAATGTAAATAAGACATTGGTGGTCCTTTGCTTATAAAGGCATGTCAATCATGATGACAGGCTGTCAGGAGTTGCATATGCCTTGCCATGGTGAAACCCGGTGCAGGGAGCGTGTTGTTGCCCAGGCCATGATGGTCGATCCTGGGATAATATAAGCAACTAGCTGCAAGGCAAAGGCGATTGTAATATTTATGGAGGATGCTGACGTTTCGTCTTGTAGAAACGTGTTGTGAAGTATGCGATTCATGGGCCAGCTTAATCCCCAGGCTATGCAAAAGGCGAGGCAGGTTCCTCCAGTGGCCAGGAGAATGGTCTGCACGACAGGGATGATACGAGCGTTATTCAGTCCAAGAAATGTCAGGCTTGCGAGATGGAATTTCTTTCGTTCAGTTTCCGCTGCGATGGCCGTACCCAAAGTAACGGCAAAGCCTATGGCCCCGATATAAGCCATGAGATGAAAAAGATGTGTTGTTTGCTGATTGATATTAAGAATGGTTTTAACACGGGGAAGCTCGCTGGTTATGCTTAACCCCTGATGTGTCAGATCTCTGTCCAATGTGATGACGTCAGATAGTGAACGCGCATAAAGTCTGAAGCCGGGCCATGTTGCCTTTGGTGTACGTGCTTTCAGGAAATCAGCTGCTTTTTGTTCGCCCAGGGTCAAGGCTTCCTGCCAGGAGGAGAGGTTGGTGTTCTCGCGCCATTCTTCGGCGGCTTGCGCTACAGGAAGTGACACGAATAGCTGGAAGCGGGATGTAACGGTCTCGTCTGCGATAGCAGCAACGTTTAATTGTATGCGAGCCATTTTTGCAGCGCCTGCGGCATGTCGGTCAATGAGCATGACGAAGGTGTCCCCGGGTTGAAGGTGCATGTGTTCTGCCAGATGGGCGGACATGACAACCGGGATATCTGGAGATGAAATCTGCGCATGTAATTTTGCCAGGCGCATTTCAATTCTCTTTCCCAGAAGAGGATCTCCGGGAGAGGATGGAAGGAGTTCGGCGTCTGTTCCCTCGAATACTGACGTTGTGTTGGTTGCCTGTAACCGTACGCTTGCGGCGAGTGTGCGTGTTTTGGGAAGGAGAAAGGTCACTCTCTTGTCGGTTCTCAAGGCCTCCAGTTGTTGTTCGGAGTAAGGATAATTTCGGGCGCTTGAAATTTCCAATGCCGAGGGGTCGTGCAGTAGAGTCTGTTGCATATGATCAACGAGACCTGCCTTCAATCCTGCAAGGAGCAACATGGGCAGCAGAGTACTGGCAAGACCACTTACAATACACAGGGCAAGTATTTTATTGGAAAAAAGGTCCCGCCAGGCTAGATGACAGGCAAGAAGAAGGTGACGAAAGTGCGTGTGACCCCGGGACGGCATGAGCGTTTCCTTTAGAGAAAGTTATATATGAAAATTGTTAATTGTGGATGATAGTTTTATTCCCTTTCATCTGAGCCTGAACCAGTGAAAATTCGGCCTTCTGTAGGGCGTCTATGTCATGACTTACTACAATGACGCCGGCGTTTTGTGTTTCTGCATAATTGCGTAGTAAATCCAGGACGATCGCAGCCTGGGAAGGGTGAAGGGGAGCTGTTGGTTCATCAGCCAGAAGGATAGGGGGTGTGTGAATTAAGGCTCGTGCTATGGCAACACGCTGCCTTTGACCGACAGATAATTGAGAGGGCAGTTTTTCAAGGCAGGATATGATCCCGAGCCGCTCGGCAAGCATGTCGATGTGCCCAGCACCCTGCCCGGAGGGGGGAGTTTCCAGCACATTCAAAGCGAGGGCAATATTTTCGCGCGCTGTCAGGAACGGCAGAAGGCCGCCGGTTTGCGGAATGAAACCGACGTGCTCGGCCCGTAATGTAGTGAATAGCCGTTCACGTTTGCGGTTTGTGGTGTGTGACCCGGGTGAAAGATAAGGGGCGAGCTGCCTCTCGAGCAAAGAGAGGCAACGAACTTTTGTTGGAAGAAGGGCGAGCGAAAGTAGACCAAGCAGTGTACTTTTCCCGCATCCTGATGGTCCGATAACCCCGAGGCATGTTCTCTTGTGCAGTGTCAATGAGGGGATCTCGAGCGTAAAATCCCCCCCCGGTGCCTGCCAGGTCAAGGATTCGGCGTGGAGAAGGGGGGGATCGGCAGGACAGCTTTCACTCTGAACCATGGTTGGGGCCGTGTTCAAGGCAAGTCATCCAACCCTACGGAATAAACTTTTTCATCCTCATCATTGCCCCCGTTGATGGAATGCCAGCCGTCCGTATCACTTTCATAAAGCTTGTAGCGTTCAATAAGCGCACGCAGGTCGCTGAGTATGGCGTCCTGTTCCCCGGCGCTCAGGCTATTCCAGCGCTCCTGGGTGAGTTGGGCAATCCGAGACCGATAGGGAAGGCCATTCAGATATTCCGGCAGCAGGCTGCCCAGTGTTCCATGGGCGGCATCGCCATCATGTGAGAGGGCATCCGGATTACGGGCCGAGGCTGCGAAGGCAAATTGCAGCCGCTGGAAAAATTGCTCGGGAGCCAGCTGGCTTTGTTCACCCTGGTCCAGAATGGTTTCAAGCGAAGAGGCGAGATTGTTCATTTCATTTCGCTTCATCAACAAATTGACGCGCAAGGCAGTTTTATTGCTGACAGGATCGGTGCTTGCAACATAGCCTTCGATCATGGGCGGAAGGCTGGCATTGTCACGTTGGCCTATGTAGCGCAGACGCATGGCCTGCTCTACAATGGCCATGCGGTCATTGGAGGGGCCCTCAGGTGTCGTTTGGCTGCCATGTTGACCGGAAATGTGACTTGCCTGGGTCAGAATCGCCTGTGTCAGTTGTCGGACAACGAGGTTGAAATCATTCGTCAGATTATCGGATGTACCATTACCGACGGGATAATAGAGACTGGACGTATTCGGGAATGCCGAGAGAGTTCGGTATTGCGCTTCTGCCCGGTCAGTATCGTTGAACTTTTTCCCGGCGGGTGTGTGAAGATGGATCACGAAGAGGGCAATATCGTGTTTTTCGGCCAAACGGTTGAGGTCGGTGATGCCAAGGTGGGTTGAACTTAGAGGGTTGTGTTCATCGCGGGCACCGGCATCGGTTACCAGAATGATATAGCGGCCTTGCATGGAGGACCAGTCAATATCCGTTATGGCAGTTTTCAGGCCAGCGATGGGGTCTTCGTCGAAGCCGAAGGAGGAGACATGTGCTTCGTTGACGGAAGCGATCTGACTGGTGATGGCATCGCTCGATTGGGTGAAATCGGGAGTTGCAAAAATTTTTGAGGCATATTCAAGTCTGGGATCATCCTTTCTGGACTGATCCCTGAAGCCTACAAGCCCGAAACGGAAATTGTGTCCCAGGGGAGCGTTGTTGATCTGTGAGACAATGTCATTGATGGCATTGCGAGTTTGCTCGATGTAAGGCTGCATGCTCTGTGTCGTATCAATGACAAAGACCAGACCTGCGCGGAATGGGGGTGCTGCGTCGCTTTTCTGTTCGTGGGGGGGAGGCAAGGTGGCCCCGGCGCCGTGCATCAGCATGGCACCGGTATAATCGGGCTCGCTATTATGTGCGTCCAGGATGGGCAGCAGATAAAAATGTTTTTTCTGATCAATCCAGGCATCAGGTTCCAGTGCGGCAGCCTGGCTGTTGGGAGGCTGGTGATCTCCGGCGCTGAGGATGGCCCGGGCATCGGCGGCAGGGTCATTCCCATTCAGCAGATTCTCTTCGGCCTGCCGGGTGCTCATGAAGATGGCGCGCGATCGACCTGCCAGCGGAGCAAACTGGGCATTCAGGCGATGATTCCAGCTGAGTGTCTGGGATGCCTTGATCCAGCCATTGGGATGATCTTTCGTACTGCCAATCTGAAGTTTGTCATTCGCCCTGGCAAAGACGTAATAGGCCAGAAATCCTGGAGAAGGGGTGCCCTGTTCGGTGTGTTCATCTGGCGTGATGATGGCCCCAGGCTGTGTAAGTATTTGCTGATAAAGAGTGCCCCCTGCCCTTTGCAGCAAAGGAGCGGCAAAGCCGTGCTGCCCGGTGAGGGCGATTATTCCGCACAGGGTGGACCCCATCAGTCTTGTGATGATCCTGGCTTTTTGGGAAGAAAAGGAGAACAGCGTGCTGGCAGAAAGAAATGTTGGGGTCATCGTGCGTATTCCTGAAGGGTGAAAGCGGCCTCCTGGTCGCCATTTTCGGCTTTCTTGCGAAGGGCTGCGAGCAGGCTGTCCCGTTCACTGCGAACGTCCTGATTTCCTGCGAGAAGGGCCTCGCGGTAGTAGCGTGCTGCCTCCCGGGGATTGGGTTGAGGAATGGGGCCGTCGGTACGGAACCTGGCAGGATCATACAGCTCTCCCATTCTCTGGAGGGAGACCGGGTCATGTTTGGTTGCTGCATACCCAAGCAGCCGCAGTCCTGCGTCACCCTGGCCTGCACGGATACGTCGCCACCCCTCCTGACCAATGGCAGCCGGGGTGACCAGCTGCTTGACGGCATCTGCCGGACTCATGTTTTGGTAAGCAGGCGTTGCGAGAAAAGATGGTTTGTGAAACCAGAACCATCCTCCTGCCGTGGCAAGACAGAGTGCGATCACTGCCCCCCCTGCCGGGATGAGCAGTCCCTTCTTCCTGGAGGAGGAAGGCGTTTTATCCATCGCTTGCGTTGTCTCGGGTGCATCCTCCGGCTTTTTGTCTTCAGGCGTCCCGTTGGCAGGATGCTGGGTGGCCGTTGCATCAGGTGGTGGAAAAGGCACGGCTTCGGGGGGGGCGGCAGGAGGCGGAGAGAAGGCTGCCTGTTGTTGGGATTGCTCTTCTTCTGTCTCCGATGCCATTTGCAGGATTTGTGAAGCCGTCTGGGGCTGTCTGTTCGCAGGGAAGCCAACCCAGTCGATTTCTGCTTCTGTTATGCCGAGCGCTGGAATACTGACAGCGGAAGCGGCCAGCGGGTCAATGCAGGCTTCGGCCTGCTTGCGCGGAAGAAGGGCAATGACCATATGCCCGTCATGCGAGATTATTGCGCAATCTGGCAGGAATGTGTCGTCAACCTGCACAGTGACGTTCTGTTGCGTTGAGACGTCACCCGATGCAATGACCAGGCCAAGAGTCATCTCTGCTTGTAATGGAATGGCTTTGTCGGCAAGGGTAATCTGATTCATCTGTTTATGTCTTTCCCGTTATCATGTGCATTGTCGAGCCTGCTCAGTGTCTCCAGGTACTGGCCCAGCTTGGCATTCTCCTCCACGTCATACTGCGGACCGGCTTCCCGGAAACGGGCCTTCAATGCGGTGACCCAGTCCAGGAGGAAAAGTACGCCGCTATTGCCTATGTTCGGAAGATCTGGATAGAGCTTCCCGGCTGGATCTTCGGGAAGAAGGAAGATTGGCATACCCGTTTTTTCACAAACCGGCCGGTTTGCTGGGGCGTCCTTTCTGTCAACGGGGGGATATCCGAGCCATGTCACAAAATTGCTGATGGTCTCGGCCGTAAGGATTCCAGGTTTTTCGCCATTCTGGACAAGCTTGCTGACATTTTTACATGTGTTGCGCAAAATGTTGGCAATGTCTCCAGCCAGATTGTTCGTTTCAGCCAACTTGAAAAGTTGTGCCAGGAAAGGCGAGAAGGCATCGTTGTTGACATGAAGCCAGTTTCGTTCCCTTTCGGTACTCATGTTGTCAGAAGAGAATTTTTCCCGGCAATGGTCTTCCCAATATTCTAGGATATGTGCGGCGAAACGGTCAAAATCATCTTCCTCTGGTGCAGCGTCAGCGGACACGTTTTTCTCGGCTGGAGAGGGTGAGAGGAGACTTTCAAGTAACTGAATTTCCTGGTGAGTGGTCTGCGGTTTGGTTTTGTTGAAGGCAATCCATTCCCGAGTAACAAGCTCTGCACTAAGGGAGAGTTGCTGGAGCAGTACGCCAAACCGTCCTTTCTGGGCGAGAGGGAGGCAGGGTGCCCTGATGAAATTATCCACGGAGCGCTCTGCTTCGGCGTGAACGGCTTCCTGCGAATTGTCAAAGTAGAATTTCTTCCCTGTCTCCTGCAGGTTCTGGAGTATCCTGCGCAGCTTCAGATACAGCTTGCTGGTCTTGATATCTTTTTCTGCGAGAGGAAGGAGACGCTCGGCAAGATAGCTGACACCGCCATCATTGGGCTTGAGTACGGCATCGAAGGCTTTGTCATGGTTCCTGATGTAGGTTCTGACTTTTGCTGAACTGTCGTACCCTGTTTTGAGGCTTGGCAGCCGGCTCTTGAAGCTAGGGAGCATGGTAGTTTCATTTTTCTGGGCATCGCGATCGTAGATCGTATCCCCATAGGTGGGGGAGCGCAGCCATTGGATGTTATTGAATATTGGCTGGGCGGGTTCCCACGCATTAAGCCAGGGAGAGTTTTTGAAATAATTGATGATAGAAGCATCGAGCCGCGTGTCCCAGCGTTCAACTCCATCATCTGGCCGTCCTGGCGTGGAGGCTAATGCCGTGTCGAATTTGGTCAGGATGATAAATAAGGAGTTATCCTGGGTGCTGCGCTCTTCTGGCGTAGCGCCAATGGTCGTGTTGACCCAACCATCAATCATCGCCGGCAGGCTAACGACCTCCTGGTTACTGTCGCCAATACATAACAGGACAGATGTCAGGTCATTGTTGCTCTTATAGAGGTGGAACAGATAGTCGACCTTCCCGCGGAGAAAAAGCTCGGGGATGTTCGTGGCCTTGCTGAGTGATGGATATTCCCCGCGGGATCGCGCTCCGGGGAAGTCAAGTAAATCGATCCGCTTTTTCTGGAACTCCCACCGTGCTGCCTTCAAGGGGAGAATAAGCTCTGAGATGAGGGCCGCTGCAACGTCACGCCCCATTCCAACCAGTTTTCCACTGGGGGATTTCAGGGCGGTATTCATGCTGGCTCCCGGACCCCACAGGGTTTCAACATTCAGTATGCTGCCATTATTGGGGGCGTTCAGGGCATCGGGATTACAAAAAGCCAGTTCATCCCTGTCGAGACTGAAGCGGGCTTTGAGCAGTTTGTGCGCATAATCGGTGAAAGGCGAGCTCGGACCACCCCATAATGGAGAAAGAGCTTTTATGGCTGTATCGAGATCAAATGAAGATATGTTCTCTGCGAGAAAAGCCCAATATTCATTATCAGTCCCGTCTGATGAAAATGGCGTATAGCTTTTTTCAGAGAGGAACGAGCTGTTAAAATAATCCTGCAATGCTTCAACATCATTTTTCGTAAAAAATGGTTCCTGCTGCGGATCGTTTTTTTCACGTGGGATGATGTTTTTTATGGTTTCAAGTATGTCAGTGGTTTTAACAGCATCTTCGGTAAGCTTGAAGTCCCTGAAATAGGTATTCCCTAAAATACAGACCACATCTCTTGCCGAGAGCAGTTTGACGCAAATCGGTGTGTCCGCACCCACGTTTGTGGGGAGTGAGGGAGGGGTTACGGTAAAGCGGGAGACAAGACCGGAGGATTCCTTACCGCCTGGCGGGTTGATTTCCCTCAGAAAGTCCAGCTGGTGGTCAGTTGAAAAGTCGATGATGAGGGGGCCGGTCTCGGGAGAGGTCAGGGCGCCGGTCAGGAAGGATTTTCCCGCCTGGGAGGCTCCATAAACGGCAATTGTCTGGGGTGCATCAGCGGTGTGATCGATTGCCTGCGCAGCACGCAGGCAAGCACGCACCTCTCTCCCTTCCCTTGCATGAGGCTTGTTGTGCTCCATCCAGGCAGAAAGGGTTTCTGCAGTGGTGGCAAGTGCTGAAGATACGCGCTTCAGGGCGTCGGGAGATATGGCATCCATGGCGTAGACTTTCTTGGGGCGGTGAAGGAGGCTGGGAGATAGGGCGGATCAGACTGTTGATTGGTCTTGGATGGTTGTCAGGTGTATGGCGCCGGTGTCACGCCAGTGTCCCTGGGGGGTGAGGGTTGTCTGTAGTGTTGCGCTGATGAAGTCTCTGGCTGGCACTTTTATGGGAGGGCCATCATGAGTGATGGGTTGGCCTTCAATTTCCGTGATGACCAGATTTTCACAGAGCTCTTTCCGTTCAGCTTCGCTGGTGGAGGGGGTTCTGGTGCGGGAGAGCGTAAGGGACAGGGGGCTGTTAAGGTCAATGCGCCGCTGCTGAAGGAAATCCCGTCCTGCGGATGTCAGGGCAAGATTGTAGAATGGACTGCTGGGAAAGTCCTTGTTGGGGAGCTGTTTTGTCCCGAGTATCATGCTGCCTTCGAATGTATCGATCTTTATTTCCAGCTTGTCTTCCGCTGTGACATTCGAGAGGTCGTAAGCGATAGGGGATCCGTTTTCCTCTTGAGGGTTGAAGAGACGGATGATTGTTCCTTCGTTGATTTTCATGTTGCCAATGAAATGCGCCGTTGATTTTTCATATCTGGTTTTGGAGGCCAATTTGAAATTGCCAATCTCCGCACGGCAAGCCTTCTTCCAGATGACGGCTCCCATCACGACAGTACTTTTGGGATCTCCAATCCGGTTGCTGCTGTCAGAGAAAGGATAGTCACCAGTAATCACATAGTTATGCATGGGAATGACACGCTGCGGAGCCACGGGCAGAGCGCTCAGGATCAGGCTGCAGACATGTGGCAGTTTGGAAGGTCTGCCGGAAAGCAGGAGGGCATCGCAGCCATAGGCCTGAACAATACTGCACAGTATCTGCAGGGGTTGGCCCAGCCTTCTGGTAATAATACCTTCCATGTCATCGGTTGTTACATGTATGTTGGCATCCAGAGGGTCGAAAATATCTTCGTTGGCAGCTTGCGTGTCATCGTTCTGGTCAAGAAATCTGGTCAGAGCGGAAGAGGAAGGCGTGCCGTGAATGGAAAGGTGTTTTTTGAGGGCTGCCCTGAAATAATCACGTGTGCGTTCGGCGGCTTTCGGAGAAATCTGGTGAAGCTCGTGCAAGCGGCCTGTTATCAGCTCTCCCGAGAAGAATGTTTCCACATTTTCGTAGGCATTAATGATGCTCAGTGCGACAGGTTCAAGAATTGTGGAAATGAAAAGCTGTCGCTGCGTTGCCTCCTGAATGGTTGAGTCTGCGGCACCCAGTTTGAACAGGGTATTAAAAAAAGCTCGTGGCTCAGGAATATGATATGTTCTGAAATGATTCATGAAGGCCGTGATAATTGGCCCTGAAATTATGTCTTCAAGCAGGTCATCACCCGCAATGCGCAGACTCTCGCGGAAGAGCTGATGCGGGTGGAGCATTTCTTCATGTTTGTTGCGCCGATAATCGCACACCATGAGGTCTGTTGTCCCTCCGCCGATATCAAGGCTGGCGATGCGGAGGCGTTCTTTGCCATCGGAGGAGGCAGCATGGCCATAGAGATGGAAAAATTCGTCAACACTGCCGCCCATCTTGTTGTTTATTTCATTCTCCAACCAGACAAGCTGAGTGGCTGTTGCCTCATCTATGCTGCATTCAAGCTCAGGTGGCTGTGTGTAGGCGTCCCCAAATTGTTTCCATGTTTCCTGCTGCCTGGTGCTCTCCCAGGCCATGGTGAGGGCCGTCCGAGCACGTTTGGTAAGGATGCGGCGCTCAGCCAGAGGCATGCCGGGCGGGAAAGCCAGTACAAGGGAACGCAGCCGGCGTGGTGTCCGGCTTTGCTCGCGACTTTCGCGTTCCTGCGGGGAGTTCATGAAGGCTATGGCCTGCAGGATGAGCTCATTGAGCATGAGGATGGAAATCTCGCTTTTGGATAGCTGACAGACTTTCACCTTTCTGGCGGCTGTTATGTCCGGTCCCGCATTGGCACCATCGTATAGCTCTTCCTTCAAATCAGTGCTGAATGTTGTGATGCCCCGTTCGTTCTGCCGCATCAGGATTTCATGAAGTTTGCTTCGGAATGAGCCTGATACCCGGGGGTTTTGGGCGGGATGGGGGGGAATGGCTTCCGCGCTGGTGAGAGCATCATTGAAATACCATCCCTGAGATGTAGGAGTGCGATCCCAAAGGTAGCGTTTGGGGGAAGCGAGGCCGGAAAAGCCTTCGGTTCCTTCCCGAGCGGCCATCATTTCTTCGGCCTCTCCGCCTACCCGGACAGGAGAGGGCCAGAGGAATGCATCATCGCGCCCAGATTCCCGGGAAAGCCGGACATCTCCGAATGTTATGTTGCTGAATTCGATCCGGCTTGAGAAAAGCCCGGAATGGATGGTCTGTGGAGCACGCAAATCCCGGAGGCCAAGCACACGGCAGTTGCCGAACCGGCCATTTTTGGAGAGTGCCTGATCGGCGTTCTGCTCGATAAGGATACCGCTGCTTCTGGAGTTCCCCAGGTCCAGGACGAGATCGACATCGATTGGTTTTGTTGCATTGTCAACAAACTTGATGACAGGCAGGTCTTTATCGGCGGTAAGCCCCTGCAGCAAGGCCAGATAGGCAGCAAGAGCTGTAAGGCGGTGATCCAGATCTCCAGGCCGTGGAGGCGGCGGTGTATCATCATCAAAGGAAGGCAGATACGCTTTCACGCTCTCAGCCTGGGCGGTAAAGATGATATTCTGGACCCAGTGATTGACACTCAGCCAATCTTTGATCCTGGTGAGGGGGGGCAGTGCGTAGGTTGCTGCTCCGTTGTCATCCGGCTTGGGGCCGTTGTAGATGGGATTGCCTTCTGGGTCCTTGGAGGGGGTACGCTCCATCGTGGTATCGATGACAATTTCCATGAAGAATTGTTTTGTTGTCGAATCTTTTTTGAGACGACCACGAATCCAGTTGGAAGGGCCGCCCTGGAGGTCAACTATGTCTGTTGGATCTTCTGTGCTGGAAGGTCTCTTCTGGGAGTCACTGTCGCTGAACGTGTTCAGCCAGGGCAGTGGAATCCAGCGCCCCTCAAAGAGTTTTGCAACGGTTCCTTCGAGGTTCAGGAAAATTTCTTCGCCTTCAACCCGTTTTCCTGCCGAGTTGCGAGTGATGACCAGAGTTTCCTGCTCTTTTGAGGCAGGGTTGGAGACAAGACTGAAGATATAGTCCTGTTCTACCCGCTCACGGAATGAAGCCAGGTCGAAATGAAGGGTAGTAAACTGCAACAGGCTGTCAGGAACGAGAAGAAGTTCTGTCATGATAAAAACCCAAAATCGGATAAGGAATGGACGGGTTTGGAAGGGAGTGCCTTTTACAACGAGGTAGCAGGAGGAGGAGAGCTGCCGCCATCAGGCAAAGACTGCGTTCCTGGGTGGGGTGCATGATCCCCGTCGATTGGTGCCTGCGGGGCCTGATCGGGGGCAGGGGAAGGAGCCTGACCAGCACCCTGGTCCTGCGTACCGGCCGGGGGTTCGGGCAGGGTGAAATTGAAGCTCTGCCGGTCGTTATCGGTGCGGGCTTCTGCGTTGTATTCCTGGACGGGCTGCCCGTCTTCATAGACGGTCACATGGTATGGGACAGGCTCGCCATTGGAGCGCATGTGATAAGGGATGACCCTGATGCTGTACGTACCGGGCTGTGGACGGACCGGCCAGGTGATATGCTCGATGGGATGCTGTACAATGGGAGAGGTCGGCGTTCCCACGTTGGCGTCCACGTCCAGCACGCCTCCCTGTGATGCACGCTTGGAGAAGCTGATTTCCTGACCGGCAGGAGGTTGGACATGCAGGTCCAGGTCACTGGGGTCGTTCCAGGCCAGAGAGATTTCCAGAGCTCCCTTGTTGCCTCCCCGGCTGCGTGCTGTTTGAAGGTCATTCATGGCAGTCTGTCTGTGTGGTGCGTCAAGGGGCACTGCTGTGTGAACAGGGGCGGCAGGGGGTGCCAAAGGAGTGTGGACAGGGAGCTGACCGTTACTGCAAGCACCTCCGATGGAGGAGGATACTCCATTAATGCTGCCAAGGCCGGGAGGGGCAGACAGGTGCCGTGCAGAAAAGAGCCCCATGAGCAAGGTGCCCAGAAGCCATAAGAGCAGGAGGAGGCCCAGCAGAACGAACCCCCACCGCCAGAAACGTCGCATCCAGAGCCCCAGGCCGATAAGAAGTGACGCAAGAAGCGCCCAGCCCAGCCCGACTCCCCACAAGGCAGGCCCCAGAGATGTGCTCAGGGCAAGGAGGAGGAGGAGAAAAAGGGGAAGACCGAATGTCAGGGCGGGGAACCAGTGCCAGGCCGGAAAGAGGGCCAGCCATCGTGTGTACCACACGCGGTACCATGGAAGGATGACAAGTCTTTCTTGCGTAAAAGTGTGGCTGCTGGTGAACCTCTGGGAGGTTCTTTGCTGACTGGTGGTCTGGTCATTGGATGCTGATGCATGGGGGGAAGAGGGCTGGGATGCCGGCTCTTCGGAAGTGGTTTTTTCTTCTGGTTCAGGGCGGGGCTCGGGGTCGGGCGCTGCTGGGGGAACGTCGGGAAGGGTTTTACCCTGCAGGTTGCCTTTGGCCAGCATGCCGGAAATTGCACGATGCCCCCAAGCCGTAAGAATGAGCCCATGGGGGTTATAATACAGGTTGTCGATGTTGGGGATTGTTAGGGCTGTTGGAAGTAGGGATACGATATCCGGGTCGATGTTGCGGCCACTATTCTGTTTCGCCCATTGGATGATGTAGTCGCGGGTCTGTGTATAAATCTGGTTGATCTGGCTCTGTTTTTCCGGGGGGATGGGAGAGCATGCAGGGCCATACCAATCTATGGTGCCATCGGCAGGGTTGCCAAAAGGTTGTGCCAGGGAAAGATGCTGGGCTTTGGGAAACTGTTGAGCATATGCCTGCAGAACATCCTGGATATCTTCCCAGAGCTCCGTGACGGGCTGGCCTTGCACCCGCAAGGTTTCAAATTGGCCATTTCGTGTAGTTTTAATGCGTGAAAAAGGCATATGGAGGGGCTTCTCGGTGTAGGGACGTTGATAATCTTCCAAGACAGATCATGTCATAATATTGTTGTGTTGTTAACCTTGCAATGGATGGCATGAGTTTCCCCTGTGGAGAAAGTGGTCATGACGAGATTGACATGTTCTGTTTTTTTACAAAAAAAGTGAAGTTATTTTATATTTTCTTTATGAGACCTTCTATGCTCTTGGAGCTGTCAAGTCCTTAGAGAGGAAGAGACGTACCTGTCTGGCACTGCATTTTTGACATGTCCTGATGAAACTACCATTTGTGCCCATCACAAGGCAGCTGGAGCTGTCAGGAGGGGGGGCTGCAGGATATGTCAGAGGGGGAAGCAAGGTCACGGAACGCCTTGTATTCATGCGTCTTCCCAGTCAGTTTCAGCCCAACATGATCAAGACAGCCCGGAATAATGCTGGTGTTTGTCTGGCGACCCAAAAGTTCATTTGAACTTTTCCAATCGCCTGTTACGCTCGACATGGTCGATAGTTGTATGTTCAGGGGAGAGAAATCAGATGAAAGAATGGCTTGATTGGCCCGCCAAGAGTGCTCATCCTCCTGAAAATATCGAACATCCGGCAATTTATCATATGCTCGATGTAGCGGCTGTCGCTGAGCAGCTGCTTGCGGAATCGCCTTGGCCATCTGCATTGAAACAGGCTTTTATTGCACTGGCAGGCCTGCATGATTTAGGAAAATTCAGTGAAACATTTCGAGGAATGTTACGTGAGGGGGCATATCAACCATTCACGCACTGGGAACTGACTGAAATTCTTCTGCTGACTGAAGATGACTGGTTGGCGGAGTGGCTGGGCGGTACCGAAGACGTTCGGGAAGTTTTATATGCGGCTGTGGCCGGGCATCATGGCCGCCCTCCTCAGACAAACTTGCAGAGACGGGAGCTGAGGAAGTGCCTGCGGGCTGTCGGAGATGGCCATGAAGCAGCACGACGTTTGTTGGAGATTTTCAGGCAGCTCTGGCCGGAGGCTTCTCTTGATTCCCTGGATGAAGAAGCGGCGACAAGTTTTTCCTGGTGGTTGCCTGGGTTCTGTACGGCAGCCGATTGGATAGGGTCCAATACGACATGGTTCTCTCCAAAGGAATTGGAGCTGGAACCGGAGGCGTACCTGAAAGAGGCACGTGCAATTGCCCAAAAAGCCGTGAAAGAAGCTGGCTTGAGTGGAACAACAGCCCGTGAAGGGGAGTTGTTTGATTTTGCACTGAGGCCACTGCAAGAGGCATGCGTTTCTCTGACCTTGCCAGAAGGCCCCGCACTGGTTGTGCTGGAAGCCGAAACCGGGGTTGGTAAAACGGAAGCCGCTCTTATTCTGGTGCAGCGTATGATACTGGCAGGGAAGGGGCGGGGATTGTTTTTTGCTCTGCCTACTATGGCCACAGCTGATGCCATGTTTGGGCGGGCCAGGCGGGTCATGGAGACGATGTTTACAAACCCGTCCTTGACCCTCGCTCACGGTCGGGCCGGTCTGTCCGTGCCGTTTCGTGACCTTGTCAATGAAGGAAGCAGGACGGGTAAATCTGATGATCAGTCCGGCGTGACAAGTGCTGAGTGGCTGGCTTCAGATAATAGACGGGCCCTGTTGGCTGATGTTGGGATCGGCACGATTGATCAGGCTTTGCTGTCCGTTCTGCCGGTACGGTTTCAGACATTGCGGCATTATGGCCTTGCTTCCAAGATACTGGTGGTTGATGAGGTTCATGAAATGGGTGAGCCCTATATTGCGGAAGAGTTGGTGGCTCTGTTGCAGATGCACAGGGCCATGGGGGGCTCAGCTATATTGCTGACAGCGACTCTGCCACTCAAATTACGGGCCCGCCTTCTGGAGACGTACGGCGGCATTTCTGAATCTCACGCCTATCCGGCCATAACTGTCGCCGGAGGTGAGACCGTAACACAGTTTGATGATGATGCCCGGCCCCAGAAAGGGCCTGTCATGGTGGAGCGGCTTTCCACGATGGATGAGGCGGTGCGATATATTGCCCAATCTGCAGCAGGTGGAGCTGCCTGTGTATGGGTTCGCAACGCCGTGGATGATGCCATTGCTGCGGTTGATGCGTTGCGGGCTGAGGGGGTGCAGGCCCATCTGCTACATGCCCGTTTTGCCTTGTGTGATCGCAAAAAGCTGGAACAGGAAGTGCTGGATCGTGTGGGGCGGAATGGGACTGGCCGCAAGGGATTTGTTCTGGTTGCGACACAAATTGTTGAAGCCTCGCTGGATTTGGACTTTGATGTCATGGTGTCCGATCTGGCCCCGATTGGCTCCCTGATACAGCGTGTTGGCCGTCTATGGCGGCATATGGATGTGCGTCCTGCCACACAGCGTCCCGTCCCGGCACCTGTTTTGAAGGTCCTGTCACCAGACCCTGCCGAAGTGCAGGATGACCGCTGGTTGCAGAAAGTTTTGGAGAGAGGGGCTTGGGTTTACTCATTGCCGGATATGTGGCGGACGGCTTCGGTTCTGTTCAAGGCTGGCCAGATCAGGACCCCAGATGGTTTGCGCTCCCTGATAGAAGCTGTACATGGCGATGAGGTGGAAAACCTGCCCTCCGTACTGGATGGGGCGGAGGCAGAAGGGTGCGGAAAGGCCATGGCTGCGCGGCATCGTGCTCTTCAGAATCTTGCCACTATTGAAGATGGCTACCGGAAGGGCGGCTGCGGTGCGGATGATACGACCTATCCTACCCGGCTTGGGGATGAAACCCGGATTCTTGCTTTGGCCCGCCAGACGGACCATGGCCTTGTCCCATGGGCACAGGCCGAAGGAGTTCCTTCGGATGAGTTGGGCAGGAGTGAGCTGGCAGCTCTATGGGCATTGTCGGAAGTTTCTGTGAGGAGCAAGCGGCTTGTGGGGCTGGACCTTCCAGATCAGGACAGGGCCGATATTCAGGAAGCTCAAAGATACTGGCCACAATGGAAGAAGAAAGCCGTCACGATCTGCCCGGTTCATGAAATAGATGGAGCTATCTGTCAGGGTGTTTGTTATAGGAGTGATATAGGACTGCTTATATACTATTCTTCCTGATCTGGTAATTTCATTGATTTTTCCATCCCATTATTCCTCATCTGTTTTGATTTGTGACTTGTTAATGGGCTGGAAATGATACAGAGTGATATCGGAGTGCTGTATTCTTTTGCTGGTGCATGGAGACGCAGCAGATGGTTGATCTTGTAACCCCTAGAGGTTTCTGGTGTCTCTAAATCTGATAACAGACCCGTGGATTCCTGTACGATGCGACGATGGTAGCAGGCGGATTATTGCACCATGGCAGATGGCAGAAGAGGGTATGCTCTTCCCGGACTGGGTCCGTCCTGACCTGAATGTTGCCTGTCTGGAGCTGCTGGTTGGGCTTGTCTATCTGGCAGATCCACCAGCGAACAAGAAGGATTGGCGGGCCCGCAGGCGGGCTGATCCAGAGCGTTTGAAAACGAAATTGGCTGCTTATGAGCCGGCCTTTCATCTTCTGGGTGATGGTCCCCGCTTTCTTCAGGACATGGAGAAGCTTTCAGGCTCCCCTAATCCGGTTGACATGCTGTTCATCGATAGTGCGGGTGGGCAGACCATGCGCAATAACATTGACGTCATGGTGCATCGCAGCCGTTATTCATGTCTTTCTCTGCCGGAAGCGGCGATGGCGCTTTACACATTGCAGGACTTCGCTCCATCTGGTGGAGCTGGAAACCGCACCTCCATGCGTGGTGGTGGGCCACTCGTGACACTTCTCGATCCCGGCGAAGAATTATGGGACCTCGTCTGGCTCAATGTTCCGTTCGGTCAGCCATCCGACATGAAAGACCTGCCGTGGATGAGGCCGACACGGACATCGGAGCCTGGGCGGGCATCCGTCTATCCGTCTGATGAAAAAAGACACTTTGACGTGGAAGCGTTTTTTGGCATGCCCCGCCGTCTGCGCCTTGTAGGGGATGACGAGGGTATAACAGGTGTCATACAGAGGCCCTATGGCACGAACTATGCCGGGTGGCGGCATCCTTTAAGCCCTTATTACCGGCTCAAGGTCACAGAGGACTGGCTTCCACGCCATCCACGGGCTGGGCGGTTTGGCTATCGTAACTGGCTGGGTATCATTGCTGAAGGTGAGCCCAAGAAAGCGCATGAAGAGCGTTTGGCCAGTTTGGCACTGATCGTGAGAGAGTGGTGTGGACGAGAGAGAGGGGATGAGGCGTCCGTAATTGTAGCGGGCTGGGCCATGAACAACATGAGTCCGAGAGATTTTGTCTATTCCCGCCAGCCGCTTTCTCGCCTGTCCGAGGATGCTGAAGAGGTTTTGCGAGGTTTTATTGAAGCTGCCGAGATGGTGGCGGCAATGTTGAACTGGGCATTGTCATCCGTTCTGGATACTGGTGAAGCACGGGAAGCGCAACGTGAAGAGTTTTACCTGAAAACTGAACCCGCTTTTTATCATTGCTTCCATCAGATAGCCGCCGGCGAGAGACCCTCTGAAGAGTGGCTGAATGCGTTGCGAAAGCAGGCTCTGGGTCAGTTTGAAGCTGTTGCTCTGCCGGGGCTTTCCGAGCGTGACATGCAGAGCATGAAGAAAATTGCCGAAGCCCGGAAGCTTCTGAACATAGAGTTGTGGGGATACGGCAAGAAGGCAGGTCCGGCCCTGTTTACAGCATTGGGTCTCTCCGTCCCGCAGAAGAAGAGGAAGGCCGCATGAGTGAAAAAACAGACATTGGCGTGAAGGTATTTGAGTGGTGGCAGAAAAATCTTGCTCCACGCACGCAGTCTGCGTCGAGGGATGCAGAAGAAAGCGGGAAGAGCGAAACGGAAAAGATGCCGGGCCAAACAGCGGCACGCACGCTCAGTGCGAAGTTGCGTCGTGGGGGTTTCCCTGATCTTCTGTTTGAACCGGAAGTGCATCATCTGGTGCGTACGCTGAATGTGCGGGAGCATGAGCTGAAACGTTTTTGTCGGCTGGTTGAGATACTGGGCAGTGTGCGGACCAATAGCCACAGCACATTGGCAGAGCGGTTGAGAGGGGCAGATAAGGAGCCATTATTGTCTCCTCTAAGGTTCAAGCAGTTAATGACAGCGGAAGATGAAGAGCTGGCTGCGTTATTGCGGCGTGCTGTGCAGATGGCAGAGTATCGCTGCAACGTTGCAGCCCTCGCACGGGATGTCATGTTCTGGAATGATCGGACCAAGACCCGCTGGTGTCTCGATTATTTTGGTGCTGCGAATTCGGGAGACAAGACAGAATAGCACATGTGTTGCTGGTCTCGTTTTTATCCATTTATCAAGTAGGTTTTTGTGTCATGACAAATTTTGTCCAGTTCCATGTTCTGACAACTTATGGTCTCTCCAATCCCAATCGTGACGATATGGGCCGCCCCAAACAGGCCGTGATTGGTGGGGAGGTGCGTATGCGCCATTCCTCACAGTCGGTCAAACGGGCCTTGCGGGAAAGCACGTTCTTCAGCAACGACCTTGCAGACCATATGGGGACAAGAACTAAACGCCTGCATGGTGGGCTGGTGCAGCATCTTTTGAGTAAAGGCGTTGCCGAGAAAAAGGCTCAGGAGAGTGCAAGTACTGTTGCTGGCATTTTCGGCAAACTGGAAGCGGCTGACAAGGAAACGGGCGAACAGATCGCCACGACACTCGCTTTTATTTCACCAGATGAATGGAAACTGGCAAAAGAGCTGGCCGAAAATGTCGCTGCCGGGGAGAAACTGCCCAAAGACAAAGACCTGAAGAAAGGGGTCCTGCGTCGGGCTGATGGGGCGGTGGATATTGCCATGTTCGGGCGTATGCTGGCCTCCGATGCCGACTTCAACCGGGATGCCGCCGTGCAGGTGGCTCATGCGTTCACGACCCATCGTTCAGTAGCGCAGGAAGACTGGTTCTCCGCTGTGGATGATCTGAACAAGGATGATGAGCGTGGTGCTGGCCATATCGGTGAAAGCGCCTTCGGTACGGGGGTGTTCTACCAGTATGTCTGCGTCAATCTGGACCTGCTGGTTGAGAATCTGGCCGGTGACAGGGAACTTGCAGCCAAGGCCATGGAAGCATTGGCTCGGGCGCTGTCTCAGGCCACGCCTCGTGGCAAGCAGAACAGCTATGCCCATCGGCCACGTGCACATTACATGCTGGCAGAACAGGGTGAGCAGGCACCCCGTGATCTCTCAGGTGCGTTCTTCCATGCTGTAAAAGGTGAGAATCTGCTGGAAAGCTCCATTAAAAAGCTGGAAGAGACCCGGAAGGCCATTGATGATGCCTACGGGCCGTGCTGGGCTGCCGAAGCTAAATTGTGTGTGGGCAAAACCGGAACACTGGATGAACTGGTCGCCTTTGCAGGTAAAGCCGTGCGGGGTGAGTGATGGCTTCCCCTTATCTGGTGTTTTCGCTCTCGGCCTCCCTGGGGTCGATGGGCGAGCTGGCCGGGCATGAGCGGCGGGGGTCGCTGCTCTGGCCGGGCCATTCCGCACTGATCGGATTGATGGGAGCTGCGTTAGGCATACGGCGTGATGGCGATTTCTCTGGGCTGGACAGTCTGAAGATTGACGTGGCGGTGTTTGACAGCGGCACGGCTCTGCGTGACTTCCATACCATTCAGTCCGTCCCTGCGGCGGCGGTGAAGAAGCCAAATTCCCGCCCGGAGGCAATCCGGAAAGCGGGAGAACGGCTGACAACCAGCATCACTCTGCGCGATTATCGGGCGGGAGTGTTCTATGGCGTGGCCGTGCAGGGTGAAGGGCTGGAGGAGATAGCGGCAGCGTTACGCAAACCGCATTTTACGCTCTATCTTGGCCGTAAATCCTGCCCGCTTTCATCCCCTCTGAATCCTCAGGTCGTACAGGCCGATACGGTCGAGGAGGCCTTGGGGCAGGTGAAAGTGCCTTTCTGGCTTTCCAGACATGTTGATCTTTCTGAAAAGGTCATGGTTGTCGGCGAGCAGGGCAGCCAGCGGGATTACGTGCATGATGTCCCACTGGACCGGCAACGCTGGCACTTTGCTGCACGGGATGTCGGAATACGGCATGTTGAACTGCTAGGGAAGACGATGAAATGAGCTGGTATCTAAGTAGAATCCGCCTTTCCCGCAGCCCTGCCGTCCGTGTTCTGGAAGCCGCCCTGAGAGAGCCGGATACGGGGCTGAGGCGGTCATCGCAGCATCATATGCTCTGGTCTGCCTTTGCGACTGATCCCAACCAGAAGCGGGATTTTCTCTGGCGTGCAGAAAGTGACGGGAGCTTTCTTACCCTCTCTCCACGCCTTCCACGGGATGATAACGAGCTGCTCGAGCCTCCTCAGTGCAAGCTTTTTGCCCCTGAACTGAAGACAGGGGACAGGCTCGAGTTTCAGCTTCAGGTCAATGCGACACGGATGAAGCGTGATACGGGCAAGCGTGTGGATGTCGTTCTGGATGCGATTCACGCTATTCCGAAGGAGGAGCGGGCAGAGAAACGCATGGACCTTGCCCAAGAAGCAGGTCGTGCCTGGCTGACACGACAGGGTGAGAAAGCGGGTTTTGTGCCGCATCATGTATCTGCCGATGATTATCATACCGAGACGCTTCCACGTTTTGGAAACGAACGGAAGAGGAGCAACCGGCCTGATTTCGGTATTCTGGACCTCTCAGGCCAGCTGGAGGTGACAGACCCGGAAGCGTTTCTGGCCCAGCTGGTCCGGGGCTTTGGCCGGGCCAAGGCCTTTGGTTGCGGCCTCATGCTGATCCGGCGGGCTTCATGAGCGGGGCGGGGAAAGGCGGGTTACCCGGTCTGGCCCCGCCAAAACCCATCCCTCTGAAAGATCGGGCTTCCCTGATTTTTGTCGAACGGGCGCAGCTGGATGTGCTGGATGGTGCCTTTGTAGCGGTGAATGCTGATGGTACGAGAACCCAGATTCCCGTTGGCGGTCTGGCGGGCATCATGCTGGAGCCGGGTGCCCGTATCTCTCATGCAGCCGTGTCGCTGGCCGCCCGTGTAGGCACGTTGGTCACATGGGTAGGGGAAGCTGGCGTGCGGTTATATTCTTCCGGCCAGCCTGGTGGAGCACGGGCGGACCGCCTGTTATGGCAGGCCAGTCTGGCTTTGAATGATGAGGCCCGGTTGCGTGTCGTGCGAGAGATGTACAAGCGGCGTTTCAAGGAGGAGCCACCTGCCCGGCGGTCGGTGGATCAGCTGCGTGGTATTGAGGGAGCCCGTGTAAGGGAAAGCTACGCCCTGCTGGCTGCTCAATATGGTGTCAGCTGGAAACGCCGCTCTTACGACCGGAAGGACTGGGACGGCTCGGACATTCCCAACCGTTGCCTCTCAGCGGCCACGGCCTGCCTGCATGGTTTGTCCGAGGCTGCTGTGCTGGCAGCAGGTTATGCCCCGGCAGTGGGGTTCTTGCATAGCGGGAAGCCTCTTTCTTTCGTGTATGATGTGGCAGACATCTTCAAGATGGAAACCGTTGTGCCAGAAGCTTTCCGTATTGCAGGCAAGGCGGAAAAGGGGCGGCTGGATATGTCCCCAGACCGGGCCGTGCGTCTGGCCTGCCGGGACAGGTTCCGCAAGGAAAAGCTGTTGGAGAGAATCATTCCGACCATTGAGCAGGTTCTTTCGGCTGGCGGTCTGCCTCGCCCCGAGCCCCCACCGGAGGCCGTGCCCGTCGCTTTTGAAGATGAAACCTTTGGCGATCCGGGGCACCGTTGATGCTGGTTGTGGTGGTCACCAATGCGCCACCCCGCCTGCGTGGCCGTCTGGCAGCATGGCTGGTGGAAATACGGGCTGGGGTCTATGTGGGCAGCTACTCCAGACGGACAAGGGAGATGATCTGGGAGCAGGTACTGCTTGGCCTTGGGCCTGAGGGTGATGCTGTCATGGTTTGGCATGTTCCCAACGATCAGGGATATGAGTTCCGTACGGCTGGTCACAATCGCCGGATGCCGGTTGATTTCGATGGATTGAAACTGGTTGCTTTTCGACCGGAATAAAGCGAAGGAGTGAGGTATTAAATTCTGGTTTAAGTTGGTACGGTCTTTGACAATAAAAAAAGTCATGTCTTACAGTACGTTGCAGGAAGTCTGTCTGTTCCCCGCCCATGCGGGGATGAACCGTGGTGAAACAGGCGGCAGTCACAGCCCTACGGCTGTTCCTCGCCCATGCGGAGATAAACTGCTCTCAAACAGGGCACCCCCACGGCGGCCAGACTGCTCTCCGCCCGTGCGGGGAGGGCATGTCTTCATCTCCATATTTTCTGTCAATATAAGCAATCAAAATGCAAAGTCTTAATGTTTAGGAACCGGAAAAGAAAAAGCCCGCCATGAGAAGTGGGCCTTTCTTCAGATGAACTGATATTTGCTCTTTCCTTTTTTGATGGCTTCATCGGCCTCCTTCTTGATCTTGTCTCTCATGGTCATGAGAAAAACGTCATATTTGGATTCACGCTTTTCCATCTCCTCAACCGTCAGTTCTCCACTGGCAATCTTCTTGTTGATGTCCTGAATCTCATCCTGCCATCTGCCGACATATTTGATTCCCATTACTTCGCCTTCAACTCTGGCCCGGTCAAGATCAGCCGCATCCTCGAACGTCTGATCAAAGGCGGCTCTCTGGATACTGCCGACTGTCACCATAGCATCAAGGGTCAGCTTGTCGTCTTCCTCTTCTGCCCGTTTCCAGATGACTTCAGCACGTTCGATAAAGCCACGGAGATACTGTTCCTCATAGATGGACAGGACACATTTTTCTTCCGGGACTTCCACATTCCACGCTTCCGTATGGGAAACGTCATTGATGGCTTCAAACTGGTCCCTGCGAACCCTTGTCAGTGCCAGAGATTCATAGATGGGGATACTGGTCCCGTCAGCCTTGTTGGTGAACGCTGTAGAAACGTAAATATCCCGCCAGTCTTTTTCTATACGACTATTCGCAATAATGCCCTTGAGCAGACCGATGGCCCGGACATAGCCGAAACGCTGGCAGTCTGCGATGACATTCTTGCGCCTCTCCCTGAGAAGTTCATCTTCCCTGTCTGCAATGGTCAGAGTCCTTGCGGTGAGAAGCTCGTTGATATCATCGTTTGTCCTGTCGAGTGCATCATATCTGGCACTGAGCCTGTCATATTCATTTGCCCACGCCTTGCTTGCTTCATTGACGCCCTCACGAGTAGGCAATGTTTGTCTCATTCATCTGCCGTCTTTTGCGGCTGCTCATCAACACATCAATGGCAGCACCCGCAATGGAATAAGCCAGTCCAACAGTGGCTTCACCCAGATCAGCCGCTACATACTCGATAGCCATTTTCTTTTCCTTTTCCTTTTCCGTCCAAAGTTGATATTCTGATGCGATAATATTTTTTCTTATTCTGTCAAGAAACAATCCATGTCATCTGCAAGACACGATAAATATTCATATGAATGATTGACTGTGGAAAAAAGGCTGGAACTCTGGATATTCGGTCCAGTCATGCAGATTGTCATGTGTGATTAAAAATAATTAACATAGACTTTTTCTCTGGTGCGCCACCCCCTTCCATTACCTGAGCTGCGGTTTGCTCCCTGTCCTTTCATCTGGTGGGCAGCGGCACTGTTTGAAGCACCATCAGCCAGATTGGTTTCCGTGAAGGTTCTGGCGCAGTTTGTCATGTTGGCGATTGCAAGGCCCATGAATTCCCGCATACCCTCGCTTTCACCACGGTTCTGTGTGTTGGTCCCAAACCACCCGGTAACAGTATCCGGCAGAGCAGAAATCAGTGAGAACCAGATAGGCAAAGAACCCGACCGCACCATTGGAGGCAATCCGGGAAAAATGCTGTTGACCCAGATGATTGTCTAGAACATGGCAACGGCAAGACAGATTTCCTGTAGTTTTTCTATTTTGTTTCACCATCGATATGAGAGATCACCAAACAGGGCACGGCCAGGAGCGTAGGAGCAGTTGGTCGTGCTGGTACATACGGAAACATATTTCGAGTTGGCAATGTTTGTGCCATTCAGCTGGAGGTGCCATCTCCGGTAATCAAGATGGGCCTCAATATCGCCAACCAGCTGGGAGGGTACGATGATGGTGGCTGGCAGGGCACCGGCCGTTGTGCCCGTATAGCGGACGCCCCCACCAATTCCGGCACTGAAGGTGCGTGTGATGATGAAGTTGCGCCGCATGAAGAAGGAAGCCATGCGGGAGGGGACCGTCACGGGGCGTTGGCCCACCTGGTTTTGTGTGGCGGCACTGCCTTTGGTGATGCGTGGGTCCTGCACCGTGAAGGAGGCGAGGAGGTCGATCCTGTAGGGGAGACGCCCGACAAATTCCGCTTCAAAACCACGGGTCCGCTGGGCACCGAGCTGTATCTTGTCGCTGGAATGGAGAGGGTCCTGCACCAGGTCATTCCGTTCTTTCAGGGTGAAGACATCCAGTGTGAGCAGGAAACGGTCGCCAAAGATGGAGTCTTTGCGGGGCCTGTATTTTATTCCGGCCTCCAGCAGCCGTCCCCGTGTCGGGGAGAAGGCGGTGCCATCATAGGTCGTGCCAAGCTGCGGACTGAAGGACGTGGCGTAGGAGACATAGGGAGCCACACCCCAGACCGATTGATAGAGCAGGGCCGCCCGGCCGGTGAAGGCGTTGTCCTTCTGGGGTGTGCGCTTGCCCGTATTGTTGTTGACCTGCACGCTCTGGGTGAAGTCGCCACGACCGGAGAGGGTGAGGAAAAAGCGGTGCCAGTCAGCCTGCTCCTGCCCGTAAAGGCCCGTCTGTGTCCCAGTCGTGTTGTAATTTCGTTTGGACGCATAGGCGGGCATGGCGATGGCCCGATAGACTGGCTGATAGAGGGACAGGTTGGGCGCTTTCCTTTCGCCACGCCGTTCCGCCATGAAGTCGCTGCGGAAATCGACACCGGTAAGCAGAATGCTGTGGAGGGAACCGAAATGGTCTTTCCATTCCGATCGTGTATCAAGCGTTGTGGTGTTGTAATTGCCGGACTGCAAAAGGGCCGTGCGGGATATCGTGTCCGTGTTGACCAGCTTTGGCTGGGCAACCGTGCGGTACAGTACGTCCATGTGGGCAAAACGCATGTTCTGCGAGAGCGTCCAGCCCGGCAGCAGTTCCTGTCTCAGCGCATAGCCGACTGAAAGCTGACGTTTGGAATAGACATCGAAATTCCGGTCGCCGGACAGGAAGTTGCGGGGCAGATAGCCATGCCGGGTGGGCACGACCGTGCCGACATAGGGCAGGAACTGCGAGCTGGACCCCGCATCCAGCTGCTCATAGCTGCTCAGGAAGGTGAAGTCCGTACGGGAGGAAGGCTGCCAGCGCAGGGAGGGAGCCACATAGATTTCATTGTTCTTGATGTGGTGGGCAAAGGTGCCCGATTTGCGGATCAGCCCGTTGAACCGCCACAGCCAGTGGCCCTGCCTGTCAAGGCTGCCTCCAATGTCCACGGCTCCCTGCCGCCGGGCATAGCTGCCTCCCTGTACGGAGATGATGTTGGTCTGGTGCTGTGTGGGACGCTTGCTGACGGCATTGATGATGCCGCCAAGCTGGCCGGACCCGTACAGTGCGGAGCTGCTGCCACGGATGATGTCCATCTCCTCCAGCCCCCAGGGTTCTATGGAGAAGGATTGCGACGTGGCGGCGTTGGGCGTGCGTGTGCCATCCAGATAGATGTCGGGTGTGAAGCCACGGATGGTGCCAAAATAGCCCCGTGGGTCATCTTTCCCGCCATAGTCGGAGACACCCGCACTGTAGCGGATGGCCTCCGTCAGGGTGCGGCTGTTGAGCATGTCCATTCTGGCCCGGGAAATGACCGTCAGGTTCTGGGGTGTGGTTTCCAGCGGCGTGGCCGTTTTCAGGGCCGCCTGTCCCGTACCGGCAAGGAGGGCACGGGCCCTGCCACGGACAAGGATTGATTCGACAGGTGGTTTGGGGGGCGTGGACACTTTGTGTGTCGTGTTTTTCCGTGTTTCTGGCGGGGGCGGTGCCTCGGCTGCCATGACGCATGATGGAAGGATGAAACCTCCCAGAATGAGAAGCCCCCGGAATGATCTGGATGAAACGGGACGGAGCAAAATGGCCTCTTTAACATGAGAATGATTATCATCATCAAATATAAAAAGTAGTTTAATTTCGCAAGCGCTTTCACATTCCTGTGATGAGATGATAGGGCTGTAAGATAAAGCGGGACAGGCAGCCATCCATTATGGGCAGAATGGCGGTTTTTCCCCCTGTGAGCTTGGGAATTTATTAAAACTAAAAAACATAGTGATTTACAAAAACAACAAAATAAAAAGTTGATTTTTATCCCAGATTTGACATGCTCCCCGCATGACGACGAAGCCCTTTTTCTATCTGCCCATCGTTCTGCGGACGGACCAGCGTGACGCCCTCCTTGTGGGGGGCGGGCAGGTGGCCGTGCAGAAGATGCGTCTGCTGAAGGGGCGATGCCGGATGATCCACATCTGGGCAGAAACACTGCATCCCGAGCTGGCAGCTCTGGTGGAGCAGGGGCAGGCCGTGTTCCGTCAGGGCAGGGTGGCAGAAGACGCCCTTCAGGCCGTTCTGCCAGACATGGCACTGGTCTTTGCCGCCACGGATGATGAGGCCGTCAATGAGATGGTGGCCCGTCAGGCCCATGCGCTGCGGGTACCCGTCTGTGTGGTGGATGCCCCGGCTCTTTCAAGCTTCATAACTCCGGCTCTGGTAGACCGGTCCCCCGTGCAGGTGGCCATCACGACTGGCGGGGCCTCTCCGGTTCTGGCCCGTCGTGTCCGGCAGATGGTCGAGGCCATGCTCCCGGCCAGAATGGGTGAGGCCGCCCGTTTCATGCAGAAGCAGCGGGGCTGGCTGAAGGACCGCCTGCCGGGGATGAAGCAGCGGCAGCGTGTCTGGGAATCTTTCGTGGATGGTCCGGCCTATGAGGCTGCCCTGGCCGGGGAGGAAGACCGGGCACGGGAGCAGCTGGAGCAGCTCGTGGCGGAGGCCGAAGGCGAGGCGGACCGCCCGCAGGGTGAGGTCTGGCTCGTGGGGGCTGGACCGGGAAACCCGGACTGGCTTACCCTTGCGGCCCTGCGCCTGATGCAGAATGCGGACAGTGTCCTGTACGACAATCTCGTGGCGCCGGACGTGCTGGACCGTGTGCGGCGTGATGCCGAGCGTGTCTATGTCGGCAAGAAGCGGAGCCATCACACCCTGCCGCAGAGCGACATAGAGGCCGAGATGCTGCGCCGGGCCAGGCGGGGTGAGCGGGTCCTGCGGCTGAAGGGGGGTGACCCTTTCGTGTTCGGCCGTGGGGGGGAAGAGATGGAAACCCTGCTGGCTGCCAATGTGCCGGTACGGGTCGTGCCCGGTATCACGGCGGCCAATGGCTGTGCCGCCGCCGCCGGGATTCCGTTGACCCATCGGGACTGCGCCCAGAGCTGCGTGGTGGTGACAGGCCATGCCCGGGCTGATGGAACGCTGAACCTGCACTGGCCCAGCCTTGCCCGCAGAGGGCAGACGGTCGTCATCTACATGGGACTGAGCTCGATGGCGGAGCTGTGCTGGAAGATGCAGGATCATGGCCTGCCGGAAAGCTGGCCGGTGGCGGTCGTCCATCGGGGGTCCTGTGCAGACCAGCGTTGCGTGACGGGCACGCTGGGCACGATTGCTGAAGATGTCCGTCGTCAGGGGCTTCAGAGTCCCGTACTGATCATTGTGGGAGAAGTGGTGCATCACCGTGGCGCGGTGGTGCAGGCTGTGCCCGGTTACAGCACATCGAAGGAGAGTGCCTGATGAAACGTCTTTCCCGCCCGGGAGAAGGGGAAATCCTGCTGCTGACGGCCAGCCGTCTGCTGGATGGCCGTATTGTCTGGCTTGGCGAGGGGGATCACTGGCATGAATCCATCGCCGAGGCTGTCCGCTTCACCTATGAGGAGGCCGGTCCGGCTCTGGAGCGTGCCCTGGCCGAGGCGGAACAGAAAGAGGTCGTGGCCGTATATGAGGTCGTGGCCAGGGATACCCGGCCTCCCGAGCCTGTCACGACACGGGAAGCCATCCGGGCCCACGGGCCGAGCGTTCACCCGGATTTTTCTTACGATCATGCCCCGGTGCGGGAAAAGGAGAAGGTAGGATGACACAGCCTGCGTCACGGTCTGTCGGGCATTACCAGTATGAGGAGCGGGACCGGACCTTCCTTCAGGAGCGCATCAACGAGTTCGAAGGGCAGGTCCGCCGTCGTCTCTCCGGCGAGTTGAGCGAGGAAGAGTTCAAGCCCCTGCGGTTGATGAACGGGGTTTATCTCCAGCTTCATGCCTACATGCTGCGGGTGGCCATTCCCTATGGCGTGCTGGACAGCCGCCAGCTGCACAGGTTGGCCGACATTGCGGCCAGATATGACCGGAATTATGGCCATTTCACCACCCGGCAGAACATCCAGTTCAACTGGATTGCGCTGAAGGACGTCCCGACCATCCTGCGGGAGCTGGCCGAGGTGGACATGCACGCCATCCAGACCAGCGGCAACTGCATCCGTAATGTCACGTCGGACGAGTTTGCCGGGGCCGCGAAGGATGAACTGATGGATCCCCGCATCCATGCCGAGATCGTGCGGCAGTGGTCCACCCTGCATCCCGAATTCACCTTTCTGCCCCGCAAGTTCAAGATCGCCATTTCCGGCAGCCCGGAAGACCGGGTGGCGGCCCGCTTCCATGACATCGGTCTGCTGGCCCGTCCTGGTGAGAATGGTCCGCTGTTCCGTCTTTTCGTGGGCGGTGGGCTGGGGCGGACGCCGGTCGTCGGGCAGGAACTTTTCGATTCCGTGAAGGAAGAAGACCTGATTGCCACGCTGGAGGCCGTTCTGCGTGTCTATAATGCGTTCGGACGGCGGGACAATCTCTACAAGGCCCGTATCAAGATTCTGGTGCAGACCATCGGTCTGGAGGCGTTCCGCAAGGCCGTGGAGGAAGAGCTGGCCCGCATGGACCGTGCCGCCTACCGGTTGACATCGGAGCATGTGGCGCAGATACGTGCCCGTTTCGCCCTGCCGGACCTCAAGGCCCCGGCAGATGCGGCCGACGTGCTGGAGCAGCACAAGAAGGCTGATCCCGTCTTTGCCCGCTGGGTGGCCAGCAATACCCATCCTCATCAGGATGAGGGACATATCTGTGCCGTCATCTCCCTGAAGACACCGGGGGCCATTCCCGGTGATGTGACGGCCGAGCAGATGCACGGTCTGGCTGATCTGTCCGAGCGTCATTCATTTGGTGAGGTGCGGGTCACGCATCTTCAGAATCTGGTGTTCGGGCATGTCCGCAAGGACCAGCTGCATGAACTGTGGCAGGGCCTGAAGGCACTGGGCCTTGCCGCACCGAATGTCGGTCTCATCAGCGACATCGTGAGCTGCCCGGGGCTGGATTACTGCAATCTGGCCAATGCCCGCTCCCTGCCACTGGCGCAGAAGCTGGGGGCCCGTTTCGGCGATGCCGACCTGCAGGCCGAGATCGGGGCCTTGAGCATCCACATGTCGGGCTGCATCAATGCCTGCGGGCATCATCACGTGGGCAATATCGGTCTTCTGGGGGTCGACAAGCGGGGGGCCGAGACCTACCAGATTCTTCTCGGCGGGGATGCCGGGGAGAATGCGGCCATTGGCGGGATTCTGGGCCCGTCCTTTGCAGAGGATGAAGCCGTGGATGCCGTGGCCCGCATTGTGGAGTTCTATCTCGGGCAGCGTCAGAAGGGGGAGACCTTCGCTGCGATGCTCAAGCGGTGTGGCCTGAAGGCTTTCAAGGAGGTGGCTTATGAAACTGTTTGATCTCAGCGGGCGTAAACCGCTGGAGGCGGCCTCTCCCGTTCCTTTTGCGGAGTGGAAGGAAACCCGGCAGGGCACGGCCATCTCTCTGGCACCGGATGTCGAGGTGGAGGAGCTGCGCTCCCATCTTGGCAGCCTGACACTGATCGTGCTGGAGTTCCCCGTCTTCCGGGACGGGCGGGCATTCACGCAGGCCCGGTCCCTGCGGGAATATGAGGGGTATGAAGGGGAAATCCGGGCGTCCGGCCATCTTCTGCCGGATCAGGCCATTCATTTCAGACGTTGCGGGTTTGACAGCGTGGTTCTGCCGGATGGGGCCAACGTGAAGGACTGGGAAGACCAGCTGGGACGCTATCAGTTCTACTATCAGAATACCGCCGTCAGCCCCGTCTGAGGGGGCGGCTTCTGGGAGAGCCTACAGAAACGGGCCGGAAGGGACTGTCCTTTCCGGCCCGTTCTTGCAGGTGGGGTGTCTCAGAACTCCGCCTTGACGGAGCCGAAGAACTGGCGGGGTGCGCCAAGAAGGATGGACTGGTTGTTGTAGGCTGCTCCGCCCTGGTTATCCATCGTGAAGCCGTTCTGGCCCACGGTGGAGGCGTATCTGGTGTTGGCCAGATTGTAGATGTTGAAGGCGAAGACCAGATTCCTCACGGCCGTAGGGTTGCGCATTCCGAGACGGGTCATGTCCAGCGTGTAGATCAGGCCGAAATTGGCCAGCCAGTAGGTTGGCAGCTTGTAGTCGCCCACATAGTCATAGCTGCGCTTCCCATAATACTGGGTATCGACATAGGCCTGCAGATGCCGCCACTCATAGGAGAGGCGGGCCTTGTACATGAAGCGGGGATACGCCACCACCTGCCGACCTTTCGTGGCATAGAGCGTTCCGCCGCTGCGTATGTTCTGGTCGTACGTTGCCTTGTCGTAGCTGATGCTGTTGAGCAGGGCGAGGCCGGGCAGCGGCGTGATGGTGATGGCCCCATCCACGCCATTCATGGTCACGCCCCCCACATTCTGCACGGTGGAGGTGTTGTTGGTGAGGATGGACCCGGCACCCGCGCTGCCCAGAATTTGCTGGAGGCGGTTATGGAAGTTGGTGCGGTACAGGTACAGGCTGCTCTGGATGAGATGGTTGGTGTAGCGGTAGCCTCCGGCGAAGGTCCAGGCCGTTTCCGGCTTCAGGCTGTTCTTCGTGGCGTTGTAGGCCAGCTGGGACACCGCAAAAGGTGAGTTGCTGGAGTTGTAGCCGGACTGGCTGTAGGCATGGGCATTCTCGGAAATGTCGAAGAAGAGCTCATGATGGTGGAGGAAGTGCCAGTCCCCGCTGATATGGGGCAGGAAGGCCTTGGCGGTCGTCAGGCTTTCTCCGCTGGCCAGAGCCGGGAAGCGGGGTTCCCAGTTGGTGGCATGGCCCACACGGGTCGTATTGAGAATGGACTTGAAGCCAAAATGCAGCGCAACGGACCTGATGGGGTGATAGGTGTCCTGCACGTAGGCCGTGAAGCTGTTGGTGTTGTAACGCTGCCCCCAGAGGGTCCGGCCGGGAACGTTCCTGAAGCTTTTGAATGGATTCAGGGGTGTGCCGTTGGGGCTGTCGGGCTGCTGGTAGGCATAGGCGTAGGAATCATACCGGTTGTTCTCGTACCAGAACCCCACGGAGAGATCATGCCGCTTCAGGCGGTAATCGAAGGAAGTCAGCCCGCCGAACCGTTCGATGGAAGGATGGCGGACCTGCTCGAAAATGGGGCCACCATTGAGTTGAACGGTATCGATACCGTTCTGGTACGCATAGGGGCTGGCATAGGTGCCGTGGCCGGTCTCGCTGTGGCCATAGAGGCTGCTTTTCCATGTCAGGCGGTCGGTCAGGGCAAGGTCAGCCTTGATGCCTCCGAACAGGTCGGACGAGCTGGCCGTACTGTCGTAGTAGGAAACATCCTTGGGGTCTGACAGCCGGTCATAGGCGGCAGGGTACTGCCCCCGTGCGGCCCGGTAGGCTCTGGCCCATGCGCCGGGCCGCCCGTAGAAATTGTCCAGCCGGGACCCAGCCTGGTCCAGCCAGCTGGGAGCGTAATCCTGATAGTTCACCATCTGGAGGGCATCCCAGTTGAAGAAGGCGGAAACCTGGCTCCGTTCCCCGATGGGCTGGACCAGCTTGGCATTGACCTGCTGCATGAACTGGTCTCCGCCGCCCTTCCATTTGTCGCCCTGATTGCGCATGTAGGAGACGTAGAACTTCGTGCCGCTCTCATTCAGCCTGCCGGAGTCGAACCGGAAGAAGGAATGGAACAGCGCATTGCTGCCGAAGGTTTGGGCAACCAGCCCTCCCGTTCTGTTCTTGGGGTTGCTGGAGACGTAATTGATGCTGCCCCCCAGATTGTTGGTGCTGGCCGTGCTTTCCGCCCCGGCACTCTGGGTGACCTCCAGCCGTTCCACATTCTCCGAGGAAATGGCCTGTAGCGGGTTCAGCCCGTTATAGTTGCGGAAGGTCGGCTCCCCGAGGGGCAGGCCATCCAGCGTCATGCCGATCTCGTTCTGGATGAAGCCATGCATGTAAATCTGGGTCGAGTAGGTGTCCACACCCTGCGGGTCGTCGGACTGGAACTGCACGCCCGGCATCTGGGCCAGCGTGCGGAGGGGGTTGGTGCCGGGTACCTGCTGTTCCAGCTGCTTGTGCCCCAGCACGAGCTGCGTGCCCTGCATGATGTGACGGGTGCGGACGGACAGGGTCTCATACCCGCCATGAACGGCCTTGCGGGCATGGCGTTTCGTGCTGGCCCCAGCTGTGGCAGCGCCCCCCGGATGAGGGGCTGATGATCGGAGACGACCCGTCTTGCCGTCTGCATGGCGAGACGTGAGATGCTGGGTGTGACGGTCAGTTTCCGGGCTGTTATGGAGACCGGCGGCCTGGAGTGAAGCAGGCACGACAAAGGGTGCGGACAGGCCGGTGAGGCCCATCCAGAACAGATGGCGATATGATGGCATGACGGATCCGTTGAGACGGTGAAAGGGCAGGTGCCGGAGTCGTGCCCCATCTTTGGGGCACCCCGGTTTTATGAGAGAGGTATCAGGCCCTGTTCAGACATCGCCGGATGATGAAAGTCAGGCTGGTCAGCGTCAGAAGCAGAATGACGGCGAGTGACAGCAGGGCATCCCCGCGTGCGGAGGGCAGAATGAGCAGGATGGCTCCAAGAACTGGGATGAGCACGGCCAGTCCCTTGGCCAGCGGCAGGGCCGTGGCTGTCTGTGACTGCCGGGCCCAGAGCCAGTAGGCGATGGCGATCATGAAATAGATGAACAGGATCAGCCCGCCTGATGAGCCGAGAAGAACGGGATAGAGTGTTTCCGGCGAGCCGATGGCAGCAGCGATGACAGCCAGCTCCAGCAGGGTGGTCAGGCGCAGGGACCAGATGGGGACCTGCCGGTCTGTTTCTTCTGTCAGTTTCTGCGGGGCGAGGCGCAGATCGGCCAGTTCCCGCAAGGTGCGGGACACGACATAGACAGCTGAATTGAGGCAGGAGAGGACAGCGACCAGTGTTACGGCAATGGCGGCGTAGCGGGCCAGCGGAACACGGAGATATTCCAGCACGCTCAGGAAGGGGGACTGCCCTACATGCACACCATTCCACGGCAACAGGGAGATGATGACCAGTACCGACCCGGCATAGAAGAACAGGACCTGCAAAGGGAGGCGCCGCATGGTATGGGCGATGGCCCGCAGGGGGCGGTCACTGTCCGTGGCGGCGATGATGGCAATCTCGCAGCCGGTGAAGGTCTGCACGATCATGGGGACAGCCCCGATGACAGCCCAGCTTCCTTTGGGGAAGATGCCTCCATGTGCGGTGATGTTGTCGAGCGCTATGGCGAAGGGATGACCGGAGAGAGCCAGCCAGCCCAGGCCGAGGGCGATGAAACCGCCCAGAAAGAGCAGTTTGAAAATGGAGAGACCTGTTTCCGCCTGCCCGTAATGGCGCAGGGAGAGACGGTTTATCGTCCAGGCAATGGCAACAAGGACAAGCGCTCCCCAGAGGGGGGCAACGCCTGCCAGCCGTCCGATGATCATGCCACCGGCAACGGCCTGTGCTCCGGCCGTCACGGCCCAGAGGAAGGCATAGCTCCAGCCTGTAATGAAGGCTGCCCTGGGGCCATTATGGGTGGCGATGTGGGTGATGAAGGACCCCTGCCCCCGTGCGTTGATGGCCAGCCCTCCCAGCAGACGCATCACCAGCCAGACGACGATTCCCGCTGCCAGATAGGACAGCAGGACAGCAGGACCGGCTGCGGCGATGGTGGCGGACGTTCCGACGAACAGCCCCGCCCCGATGATGCCGCCAATGGAGATCATGGCGACATGCAGCCCTTTGAAACGGCTTGCGGCAGGGGCACCGGACGAGGATGACGGTGACGCAGGAGGCTGGCTCATCGGGTACGTTATCCTTTCTGACCGGGGCCATAGGGGCGGTCCCCGATGATGGTGATGCGGTTCATGATCCGCCGGGCGGGGAGATAGTCATTCACGGCATAATGCTGCGTGATGCGGTTGTCCCAGAAGGCAACGTCACCCTCTTCCCACCGCCAGCGGACGGAGAATTCAGGTTTTGTGGCATGACGGGTCAGATAAGCCAACAGGGCAGCGCTTTCTTCGGGGTCCACATCGTTGATTTCGGTCGTGAAGCCTTCACTGACAAACAGCCCCTTTGCTCCCGTTTCCGGGTGGATGCGGACGACAGGATGGGTCACGGGTGGGAAATTGTTGCGTGTTTCAGCCCACTTTTTCCGCTCTTCATCCGTGCGGCCATAACGGGAGACAGGAAAGGAGCGGAGAAAGTCATGCTGGGCTGTCAGCGTGTCGATGCGCTGTTTTATGCCGTCGGAAAGGGCATCATAGGCAGCGGTACCACTGGCCCAGAGCGTATCTCCCCCGCCTGTTTCCGGGAGGAGGCGGCTGGTCAGCACGGCAGCTTTTGGCGGTTCCTGCTGGAAGGTGACATCCGTATGCCACAGGGCATTGTCCCGCAGGTCGTTCTTGGCGGTATCCAGCACGATGGCTTCCGGCACGTCGGGGACGGTCGGGAATATGGGGTGGAGATGCAGCTTGCCAAAGTTGCGGGCAAAGTCCCGCTGCTGTTTGGGTGTGATGGTCTGTTTACGGAAGAAGAGGACCTGATGGCGCAGAAGCAGCTCGTGGATGTCGTTCTTCTGCGACGGAGACAGGGGTTGTGAAATATCCACACCTTCTACGATGGCGCCGATGGCCGGGCTGAGGGGGATGGCCTTCAGGGTGACCGGGGCATGGTGTAGCGGAGCGAAAGCAGCAGCGGTGGAAGCCATGGTAGGAACTCCATAAAACTAATTATGATAGTCATTTTATAAAACAACATATCCGAATGTCATAATGTGGTATTTCATCTTATTTGAAAGTGAAAAATGTCATTTTGAGTAAATTTTTTCATAACACACTGTTTTATATATATTTTTGTGAAGTGATCCTGCTGGGTGAAAGGCCTGGTAGCGTGCTTTTCCCAGCTCTCTATAAACAACTATATTATTTCGTATTAATTGATGACCCGGTTATTGTGGCATGCGATGGGGGACCGGCTCCCCATCGGGCCATGTGGGAGTGCTGTAAGGGCATGGATGATATGCATTAATGGATGCTGAATGAAAAAGCGCTGAAGACTGCGGAGCATGATGGAGTCGATGACGGGAAACAGTAATGGAGTGGCAGAGGGCAGTAGTTAATTTGATATAAATCAAAGACCTTTCATGCAAAGAGAGTAGCGTGACAACAGACACCTTTATCTGAGGAGATGACAGATGGGACGGATTGCTGGAAAGATTGCACTCGTGACAGGCGCCGGCAGCGGCATTGGCAAGGGGATTGCCAAGGTTCTGGCCAAGGAAGGTGCCAAGGTCATCGTGGCTGACCTCAACCCGAAGGGTGGTGAAGAGGTTGTGGAAGAAATCCGCAAGGCTGGCGGCAAGGCCTGCTTCCTGCCCCTGAACGTGGCCAAGGAAGACGAGTGGAAGAAGACGATGGCTGCCATCAAGGAACATGATGGCCGTCTGGACATTGTCGTCAACAACGCTGGCATCGCCTATGACGGGACCATCGAGAGCACGTCTCTGGAGGATTGGCGCCGTGTGCAGTCCATCAATCTGGATGGTGTGTTCCTCGGCACCAAATATGCCGTCGAGATCATGCGGGAGCTGAATGGCGGTGAGGGCGGTTCCATCGTCAACATGTGTTCCAGCTCTGCACTGGTTGGTATTCCGAATCTGGCTGCCTATGGGTCCTCCAAGGGCGGCGTGAAGATGCTCACCAAGTCTGCTGCCCTGCATTGTGCCCGCAGCGGGTACAAGATCCGCATCAACAGCGTCTGCCCGGGTTACATCCAGACACCGCTGGTTGATGAGCTGACCCGTACCGACAAGGCCGCCTATCAGCATCTGGTGGACATCCATCCAGTCGGTCATCTGGGCACGCCGGAAGACGTGGCCTACGGTGTTCTGTACCTGGCCTCTGACGAATCCAAGTTCGTCACGGCAACCGAGCTGGTGATCGACGGTGGTTATACCGCCGAGTAAGGCGCAGGGCCGAAGCAGGCCCGCGAGTCTTTAAAAAAGCCTCCGTTCCCATGCCGGGAACGGAGGCTTTTTTCATCGCTGCATGTCTGCCAGCCGGAGAGTAGCCTACGGTCTGGCAGGCGGGATCAGGTCTCTCAAAGGCCGGAGAACAGAGCCGTTGAAAGGTAACGCTCGGCAAAGTCAGGCACGATGGCTACGATGGTCTTGCCAGCCCATTCGTCTTTTTTGGCGAGCTCCATGGCGGCAAACAGGGCTGCCCCAGCGGAAATGCCAATGGGCAGACCTTCCGTGCGGGCGCAGAGGCGGGCTGTCGTCAGGGCATCATGCTCGGTGACGGGGATGACCTTGTCCAGCGCACGGATGTCCAGCGTATCGGGCTTGAAGCCCGGGCCAAGCCCCTGGATGCCATGCGGGCCAGGATCGTCACCATTGAGGACGGCACTTTCGGAGGGCTCAAGACCAAACACTTTCAGCCCTTCCTTGCGTGGCTTGAGAGCATGGGCAATGCCGGACGCCGTTCCCCCAGTACCCAGACCTGCCACGACGGCATCTACGGCACCGGCCGTGTCTGTCCAGATTTCCTCAGCAGTTGTCTCGGCATGAACCTTCGGATTGGCTGGATTCGTGAACTGGCTGGGCATCCAGGCATTTTCGGTTTTTTCAAGGATCTCCTGTGCTTTGCTGATGGCCCCTTTCATGCCCTGTGGGGCGGGGGTCAGCTCCAGGGTCACTCCCATCAGGGCCAGCATTTTACGCCGCTCCATCGAGGCGCTTTCCGGCATGGTGACAATCATCCGGTAGCCCATGGAGGCTGCCGCAAAAGCGAGGCCGATGCCGGTATTGCCGGATGTCGGCTCCACGAGAACGGACTTGCCCGGTGTGATCAGTCCCTTTTCCTGTGCTTCCCGCAGCATGGCCACGCCGATCCTGTCCTTGACGGAGGCCAGAGGGTTGAAGAACTCCAGCTTGAGCAGCAGGTTGGCTTTCAACCCTTCCTTTTCTGTCAGCCGGGGAACGGCCACCAGCGGAGTGCCGCCCACGACTTCCATGAAAGAAGGATAGACATGCCCACGGGGGGCTGCGAACGGGGTCGTGGAAAGAGGGAAAGGAAAATCTGATGAGCGAGGTTCTGTCATCGTTGGTACTCCCTGCCATGATGAATGTAAGAACAAGACTAGCAGGTCTGCCCGGTATTCGTCATGTCGCTTTGGAAAGACTGGAGAAGAAACGGTAAAGGATCGCGAAACATTCGCATAATTTTCTTTCTTATAACGCGAGATGGGCTAAAAGGAGGCTGACGCTTTGATGGCTGAAGAGTGAATGATGTATCTGAAAAACGATCGTATCCTGACGGCCCTGTCCATCATGCTTGATGTGGCCTTTTATGCCGGACGGTCCGGGGTCGTGAGTGGCGCGGACATAGCCAGGCGCAGCGGTCTGTTGAGGCGTGGAATCGAGCCGGTGCTCCAGGCTCTTTCACGGGCGGAGCTTCTGGACAGTGTTCGTGGGCCAAAAGGGGGATACCGGCTGGGACGGTCCCCACGGGTGGTCAGCCTGCACGAGATTGTCTGTGCTGTTGGTGTGCGGGACCAGGTGGCTGCCTTGCAGGAGCGGGATGGCAGTCCCCTCCAGTCTTTGGTGATTGCACCATTGTGGGCTGATCTGAATGAAGGAATCAAGGATCGGCTTTCAGCGATCACCTTGGCTGATCTTCTCCAGAAGGCCGAGCGTGAAGGGCTGGAGCGGCCCAGACAGGCGCCCATTTCCTTCACCATATAAGATCCCTCTCTTTTTTGATGAGACTGCTTCTCCATGTCCGGACAGCATTTCTGCTGATTCCGGAGGGGGTCTGTCATGTCGGCATCACGAGCTCGCTCGGTCATAATAGAGTGAAAATATGGTTTCATTATGGTTATCGTTAACTTAACAAACAACTTGTATTAATTTTAATTTTATATTACTTTTCGATGAACATAGTCGCTCTTCTCATTGGACTGTGCCCTCCGGGGGCAGTCTGTTTTTTGGCATTGTTGGGAGGAGAGGACTGCAATGGAGTACGGGTGCGGGGAAAGTCATGCGGAATAAACTTTTCTTTACAGCGGCTTTGTTCTGTGTGGAGGTAACGCCTTTCGGGCCTGTCCTTACGCCTGCCCAGGCTGCGGACGCGGTCTCGGCGGCCACGCCGGTATCGATCAATGGTCAGGAGCCGTCCGTCAAGGAAGTGACGAACCTGTCCGATCAGGGGAGCGTCATCAATACGGGCAGCGATATCTATCGTGTCAAAGGAGATGGAACGGATCAGACCTTCTCGGGTTCCATCCGTGGGAGTGCTGATCAGACAGCCGCCATCGACCAGGCCGGTGGTGTTGATGTCAATACGGGCGAGTCTGTCAATCAGACGCAGCAGACCCAGCCCAACAACGTGACGTTCACGGGGCAGAATGTCTATAATGGGCGTACGTTTGTCCGTGGTAATGGATCTTTGACCCTGACAGGCAGTGATGGCAAGGTTGGTGGCATCACTTCCGGGGGGGCAACGATAGTTGGTCTGGCCGCCAACGATTCTGGTACGCTGACAGTGGACAAGGATGGCATCCTGCTGCTGCGTGGCCAGACAGACAGTGATGGCAAGGTCATGCAGCCTTATGGTCAGCTGATTGTTGGCAATGGCGATCAGAGCTACGGTGCCAGCGATACGAGGCAGGAAAACCGTCTGATTGTCCAGAATGGTGGCCAGGTGGGTGCCATGACTGTCGCTATCGGCAACCAGGCCTCCGGCAAGGGTGATGTGTCTGTTACCGGGGCAGGCAGCGGTCTGACCGTTGGTGCTGGTGGCATGTTTGTTGGGGCTGATGGCGAGGGCAACCTGTCTGTCACGCAGGGCGGCAAGGCCGTTGTGGGTGGCGATGTGGTTGTCGGTGGCAGTGCTGGCTCCCAGGGTAGCGTGACGGTTGATGGCTCCGGTTCGTCCTTGACAGCCAAGAAGGATGGGGACCAGGCCGTACAGATGGTTGTCGGTGACCAGGGCCAGGGGGCGCTGAATGTCCGGAATGGCGGTACGGTCACCACGGATGGCAATGTCACCCTCGGGAATCAGGCTGGGTCCGTTGGGTATGTGACGGTCGGTGACGGGCAGAATGCCAGTGGCAATGTCCAGTCCAGAATGGATCTGACGGGTAGCGGCGACACGGGGAACCTCGTTGTTGGCCAGCAGGGGACCGGTCATCTGAGCATCCAGAAGGGTGGTGAGGTGACAGCCTATGGCGTGGCCGTTAGTGGCGAGGACACGGACGGGCACCTGGCCTCTAACAGCTCTCTGACTGTTGGTTCTGCCGAAGGTGGTGTGACCCAGCCCGGTGGTCAGCTGAATGTTGGTCAGGGTGGCATGGTCATTGGTGAGGGCAATGGTACAGCACCCCGCTATTATGCCGGTGTGACTGCTGGTGGTACCATCAACAATGCTGGCAATGTTCATATCATGAGCGATGGTCAGCTGCGGGTTGGTGGTGAGGATCAGTCCAATGCCGGGGCAGCAACCGGTACTCTGGTTGCTGGCGACACGAACGGCAGCAGTGGTATCAGCAGTGATGCCACCCAGACGAATGGGACGTCTGCCAAGGAGAATGGTGGCGTGGTCCTGTACGGTAACGGCGTCATCCAGAACCGTCAGGGCAGCGACCTGCATGTGGATTCCAATGTCTATCTGTCCGATGGGACTCCCTCCGGGGAGGCTGTCTGGCATGGGACATTCGATACAAACCAGCAGAGCACCTATCTGACAGGCAAGTTGACGGGGACTGGCGGTCTGACGGCAACAGGCGGCGGTACGCTGTATGTGGCCAATCATGACAACAGCTACCAGGGTGAGACGGTCGTGTCGGGCAAGGACACGACGCTGGCCGTTGCTTCCGGGTATGGTCAGGCGTCTGACAGCAACAATTCTTCTTCTTCCGGGATCACGGTTGAGGATGGTGCCCGTCTGACAGGTAACACAACAGATAATGGGGCTGCTGCCGTCACGACAGTTGCGGCAGGTGGTACCGTTGAGGCTAACTGGAACCAGAGCAGCGGAACCCTGAATATCGGTGCTGCCGGGCATCAGGGGACGGCTCTGGCAATGAATGGCACTGCGGGTCACCAGTCTGTGTTGTCCGTGGGCGCAGGCTCCACACCGGTTTCGTCCAACTCCTACATCACGCTGAACAACGTTCAGGGGTATAGCCGCCAGAATGGTACGATCGATACGACCGGCCGTTCGCTGACAGGCTCCTACCGTCAGCTCAATAGTGGCCTGATCCATGTGAATGGTGATGCCCAGCTGAACAGTGCGACCCTCAATGTTGTGAAGAACGACAATGGCCGTATCTATGCAGGGGATGGTTATCGTATCCTCACAGCAACAGGGACGGTCAGTGCCGATCGTGACAACGCCCTGACAGGCAATCTGCCAGATGGCCTGTTCGTGTCGCCTTATCTGGCGTTCGAGAATCAGGCCGTGGACGTGGTCTATGCCCGTAATAATGTCTCCTTTAGCAGCGTGGCGGGGAACCAGAACGAGCGTGAAGTTGGCCATGCACTTGATGGCATGGCCAGTGGCAGTAGCGTGGTGCAGGCCATGACAGGCGTCAGTTCCGCTGGTGAGGCCCGTCGTGCACTGGGTAATCTCTCTGGTGACATCCACGCATCTGCCCGGACTGCCCTGATCCAGGACAGCTATCTGCTGGAACAGGCCGTGCTGGACCGTCTGGTTGAGGCAGGGTGTGATGGTGATGGAAAAATGTCCGCCCAGGGGCATTACAATTTCTACACACGGCGCAAGGAATCCCAGTGCCACAGCGACCACACCATCATGTGGGGTCAAGCTTATGGCAGCCTGGGGCATAATGGTGGCGGCGGGAACGCAAGCCTGCTGCACCATCAGACAGCCGGATTCGTCATGGGTGTGGATACACCAGTTGATGACCGGTGGCGTGTGGGTGGCATGATTGCCTACGGGCATTCCATGTTCAATGCCAATGGGACGAGCAACTCGTCTGGTAACAGCAACAACATCAGCCTGGGCAGTTATGCCGGGTCTCATTGGGGACGCTTCAATCTGCGTCTGGGGGCCTTCTACACCTGGAACCTGATGAACATGCGTCGGCATGTGCAGGTGGCTGATTTTGGTGGCCGGCAGACCAGCAATTACCGTAACGGGACGGCCCGTGCCTTTACGGAGCTGAGCTACAAGTTTGACTTTGACAAGTTCCAGTTTGAACCTTTCTTCGAGGGGTCCTACGTCAACCAGTACGCAGGCCGTTTCCAGGAGCATGGCGTGGCTGCCCTGTATGGTCAGTCCAAGGATCGTAGCGTGGGCTTCACCAGCTTTGGTTTCCGTGTGGCACGCAGCTTCCAGATTGGAGAGATGTGGCTGCGGGCCCATGCCATGGGGGCTTACCGCCGTGCCTATGGCAGCCTCGGCTCCAGCAGGACGGAACGTTTCATGGGTGATGGCAGTGGCATGAATGTCAATGGCGTGCTGCTGTCCCGTGATGCTGCTGTGATCAAGGCGGGTGTAGCGGCCCGGGTCACGGATTCTGTGGATCTCGACCTGTCCTACACGGGGCAGTATGGCGAGCATGCCATGGACAGTGGTGCTACAGGGTCCGTCAAAGTGCAGTTCTGACAGGCGTCAGGAATGGATCAGGAAAAAGGCCGTCCATCATGGGCGGCCTTTTTTGTGTCTGCCGTGTCAGGGGGGCGCAGGCTCACCCTGCCAGGCCAGCGTGATAGAGCAGGGTTCCTGCCAGGGTGAGCATGATGGCGGCAGTTACCCCATCCAGAATTCGCCATGAGAGTGGATTGCTGAAAAAGGGACGCAGCACTCTGGCTCCGTAACCCAACAGGGGGAACCAGACAAAACTGGCCAGTACGGCACCAAGCCCGAACCATGAGCGGCTGCCTTCAGGCTGGGTGAGGCTGACAGACCCCATGAGGAGCACCGTATCCAGATACAGATGAGGATTCAGCAGTGTGAAGCCGCAGGTCATGGCAATGACTTTGCGCAGGCTCTGCGGAGGCTGGTCTTCCAGTGTGACAGAGCTGCTGGTTGTCATGTGGCGTAAGGCAGAGAGGCCCTGCCAGATGAGGAAAGCAGCGCCAGCATAGGTCAGGATGTCCGTAAAGAACGGCATGGCGGCGACAATTTTTCCAACGCCGTGGACGGAGGCTGTGATGAAGACCGCATCCACACTGGCGCAGAGCAGGATGATGGGCAGGACATGCTCCCGCTTCAGGCCCTGTCGCAGAATGAAAAGATTCTGGGCTCCAACAGCGATGATGGCAGAGGCGCCAAGGCAGAAACCGGTCATGATGGGGGTGATGATCGTGTGCATGGCCCGTCTATGACAGGCAGGGTATATACAGAACAGCTGATTTTATTTCATTGAATGAAGGAAAACTTCATCATGTTCGATTACGCTGCCCTGACAGCTGTTAGTGCTGTCGTGCGGGAAGGTAGTTTCGAGAGGGCAGCCGCTGTACTCGGGCTGACACCGTCTGCCGTTTCACAGCGTGTCCGCGGGTTTGAGGAACGTCTGGGGGGTGTTCTGGTCATTCGTGGGCAGCCATGTCGGCTGACAGAACTCGGGACAATGCTCTGCCGTCATTTCGACTGTGTCAGGGTGCTGGAGAGTGATCTGGCCGCCCGGCTGGCCTGGCAGGACAGAGGGGCCACACTTCCGGCTACGGTGAAACTTGCCGTCAACGCAGACAGCATCACGACGTGGTTTTCTCATGCCATGATGGCCTTTGCCCGGCAGGACCCTGCCATAACACTGGATATTTCCATTGATGATGAGAGCTGTACGGCGGAGCGTCTGCGGTCCGGGGATGTCATGGCTGCTGTGACGGCATTGTCCGATCCGCTCCCGTGGTGCAGAACGGTCTCGCTGGGGCGTATGGTTTATGTGGCCTGCGCCAGCCCGTCCTTCATGGGGGTGCATTTTTCTCAGGGTGTGACGGCCGAAACCGTGCAGAAGGCTCCCTATCTGCGGTTCGATCGGCGGGATATGTTTCAGGCCCGGTGGGCAGAGGCAGTGTATGGCGTCACGCTGGGTGCCCCCGCCTGCTGGATACGTTCTTCCACAGCGTTTCTGGACCTCTGCCTTCATGGTCTTGGTTGGGCCATGCATCCTCTGCCGCTTGTGGAACATCATCTGCGAAGCGGTGCCCTGGTGGAACTGCCCCCAGCGCACCGGCCTTCCATGCCGCTTTTCTGGTCAGTCCCCCGCCTTTATGGTTCGGCATTGAACCGGCTGAGCCAGAATGTGCAGCGTGTGGCGGCAGAGTGGTTGACTGATTGATCCGGTCTGATCAGGCGTTTTTCCCCTGCTGGCGGCCGAAGCGCTTGGCAAAAGCGAAAATGGCCGTGAAGGCCCGGAAGGGGAGCATGATCCGCCATGAGGGCGAGAAGTTGCCTGCAAGAAGCGAGATGATGGCATCCCGCATCCGGAGCGGACTGTTCTTTGGCCGCATGAAGAAGTAGCGCAGCAGCGGGTCGTTGATGCGATAGACGAGCCAGCCGATCAGCCGCATTTCCTGTCTTGTTTTACGTTCAGCCTTGCGGGCCGCCCTGCGCCCCCGGGCTGGATCAAGCAGCCAGGTGCTGGCAACATCGGCGCCGCGGAGTGCTCCCTGCATGGCCAGCATGATTCCTGATGAGAAAACGGGGTCCAGAAAGCCGAAAGCATCACCGATGATGAAATAGCGCTCTCCCCAGGCCTTGTTCCCCTTGTAAGAGTAGTTGCCGGTCGTGGTGAGTGGTGCCAGTGCTTCCGCCTGGCTCATGCGCTCCCGTACGCTGGGGCTGGACTGTACGGTCTTCCAGAAGAGAGTATCCAGCGAGCCACCGTGATTTTTAAAGCTGTCATGGTCCCCCACGAAGCCGACACTCATGATGTCATCCGGCAGGGGAATCATCCAGAACCACCCACCCTTGACGAGATGGACGGAAATATAGCCCTCCATTCCTTCGCCTTCTGCCCGGGGGACATTGCGGAAGTGGCTGAAAATGGCGGCCTTGTTGTTGCGGAGGTCGCTGTATTTCTTTCCATGCTGGCGGAGCATGAGCGTATCCCGGCCGGACGCATCCAGAATGAATCGTGGGGTGAAGAAACGGGGATTTTCTCCATCCGTTTTTGCTTCCACGAGGGGAGCATCCGGTGTCGGGAAGGTGACCTTCGTGACACGGGTTTTTTCAAAGGTCTTTGCGCCTGCTTTGGCGGCATTGCGGAAGAGCAGCTCATCAAATTCTGACCGGCGAACCTGATAGGCATGATCTGCCTGCGGGTCGATGGCGTAACGGAAGGGGAATGAAAGCCGTCCTTCCCCGGTATCTGTCACGAATTCGGCTCCGGGTTTGTAGACCCCCATGGCTGCGACATCGTCCAGCACACCAAGCGTCTCCAGTATGGGCAGGTTGCAGGCCAGCAGGGATTCACCGATGTGGAAGCGGGGATGCTGGTCTTTTTCCAGCATGATGACATCCAGCCCGCGTCGGGCCAGAACGGTGGCAGCCGTGCTGCCAGCGGGGCCACCGCCGATGATCAGGACATCACAGGGGAGAGGGGACTGGGTCATGGTGGTTTATTCCGTTGGGAGCATGACGGTACCCGTTCCGGCCATCAGCAGTCTGGCAGAGGGGGTCCGCAGGGTGAAATCGTAGATCATGCCGCCATGGGCCTGGTGCTTCTGGATGACGGTGATGATGAGGTGCGGCCAGTCGGGATTGTCCAGCCGGTCACAGTGGATCTGGACATCCCGGATACTGGTCAGCCACCCCTGCCGTGCCTCATGGGCTGTCAGCGCGCCATGCAGGGCAGCCGCCTGCATGGCCATTTCCACGCCGGTGACGGGGGGCAGCTGGCCCGCCACCCGGTAGGGGTTGGCCGGGTCGTTATGGAGGTGGGTCGTGGCCTCAAGCTGTGTTTCATCCCAATGGTTCGCAGCATGCAGCAGGCAGCTGGCTCCCTGGTGGGGGATATGGCGGAGGATGGCATCACGGTTGAGCATGGGTCAGCGCAATTGTCATATGGTTGGCCCCGTAGGGCAGGGAAATGGACTGATCCTGCCCGCAGGCAATGGCCTGCAGCAGGGGCAGTATCTGGCCCGCAGGATTGTGGCGGGCCATGTCTGCCAGGCTTTCAGGCAGGGAGGAAAAAGGGTCACGCACATCCCTGCCATTTTTCAGGGACAGTGCAAGCTGGAGTGACGTGTCCCGGCCTGGTGTCAGGATGAGAGCACAGCCAAAGGAGCCCCTGGTCCGCCTGACCGTGCCGAGTGACCCGGGAATGGGTGCATCATACAGGCAGAAGAGAACGGGCTTTTCCTCTGCATGGGCCTCGGCAGCCGCTTTCAGCAGGGCGGCGGGCAGGGTTTCGTCATGCAGCCCCAGTGAGACGGCAGGCTGGTGGCTCTTGTGGCTTATCATCCAGTATCCGGCAGGCGCATTATGGACGGAGTTGTGAAAAAGAGAGGGTGAGACAGCTCCTGCCGGGCTGGCGAGAGACTCCAGAATACGGTTGATGATGAAACCATCGCCGTTGGAGCTGGCAAAGATGGCAGGCAGGTCCCCGGCATGGCACCCAGCCTGCTGGCAGGCTTCCTCGGCACAGAGCATGGCCAGCCGGATGACCTGGCTGGCTCTCCGGCGCTCATTGGCGGGCAGACTGGCGGGTGGGGGCAGTGTCAGGCTGGTTCCGTCATGGGGGGTGTCCCCTCGCAGGACAGGTTTCGCTTCCGCCCAACCATGCAGGCCGTCCCCCCAGCATCCGATACCTGCGATGGAAATGATCATGTCAGTGGTCCGAAGATGAGACTGCTGTTCGTGCCACCAAAACCAAAAGAATTGTTCATGACGAAGTTCAGCTTGCCGTGGCGGGGTGCAAGGAGAATATCACTCTGGAAGAGAGGATCAACCGTCTGACTGTTCATGCAATGTGGTAGATACTGGTCCTGTATGGCTATGGCACAGATCATGCTCTCCAGAATTCCGGAAGCTCCCAATGTGTGCCCGGACCAGCCTTTGGTGGAAGAACAGGGAACGGCCCGGCCGAAGATGGAAGCCATGGCCCTGTCTTCCATCTGGTCATTGGCCGGTGTCCCCGTGCCATGCATGTTGATGTACCCTATGGCCTCTGGTGGCAGGCTGGCCCGGGCCAGGGCTTTCTGTATGGCGAGAGCGGCGCCGCTGCCTGTCGGGTCGGGTGAGGACATGTGGTGGCCATCACTGCTGGCTCCATATCCCAGAAGGCGGAGACGGTAACCGGCTGGCCGGGCAGGGCGTGGCCGACCATCGGCCTGTTCCAGCAGGGCAAAGCCTGCGGCTTCGCCGATGGAAATACCGCTGCGCCCGATATCGCAGGGGCGGGTGGGATGGGCCGAGACCAGTCCGAGAGAGGCAAAGCCCTGGAGTGTCATGCGGCAGAGGCTGTCCGCCCCGCCGACAATGGCCGCATCGCAGAGACCGGTAGCCAGAAGGTGGGCGGCATCAATGAAAGCACGGGTAGAGGAGGCGCAGGCGTTGGAGACTGTCAGCATCGGCCCGGTGACATCCAGCCGGGCTGCCACATAGCGTGGCAGGGAGGAGAGGTCCTGCGTGCCGTCATAGGGGAAATCCGGCGGCAGGGCTTCATCCCGGTCTTTGCGGGCAGCATAGGCTTTTTCCGTTGTCAGGATGCCGGATGTGCTGGTGCCCATGACAACGGCAAGGCGATGGCGACCATAATGGGCCCGGGCATCGGCGACAGCCTCCATGAAATCATCGGTCATCAGGGCCATGTCGGCCAGCCTGTTGTTGCGGCAGTCAAACCGGTGCAGGGCTCCTGGCAGCTGATGGTCTTCCACACCGGCAACGCGCCCGATATAGCCATGCCCCGGAGACTGGAACGTGTCAGGCTGGAGGGTCTGGCGCTGTTCCAGCAGACAGGTCCGGGTGGCTTCCATGCCCCGCCCCATGGCGCTGATGGCTGTTCCGGCCGTGATGATCAATGCGGTCATGCGTGGTTTCCCTGCTGGGAGGAGGTTGGGATGGTGCCCATCAGCAGGAAGCTGAAGATCATGGCGAACAAGGCTCCAGAAGAAATGGTGAGACCCAGCTCCCGCAGGAGAGGGGTTTGACAGCTTGCCAGAATGGCAAAGGAGAGAACGGTCATCATGTTGCAGGTCAGCAGGGTGCGGAGTGTCCGGGTCCGCTCAGCGGCATCAAGCTGGGGGCGGCCGAAAAAGAGGGCGTAATCTATGCCAACACCCAGCACGAAGGCCAGTGCCACGATATGGATGATGGAAAAGACAGGGCCGTGAAGGCGCAGCAGGGCCAGCACGCTCAGGCCTGTCAGGCCAAGGGTGAGGGCAAGACGCCCCGTGCAGGCCGGGCTGCGTTGGCAGACGAGCAGCGTAAGCAGGGCAACGGCAATCCCTGTGGCCAGCCAGAAAGCCGCTTTTCGGACATAGGGGCGCAGCAGGTCTCCCACGGCTGTTTTCATGTTGACGAGCAGCAGGTCAGGCTTTTGCTGGTGAAGCCGCTCGAGAGAGGCAGATGCCGCAGGTGAGCGGGGCAGGATGAGGCCATACCACAGACCATGCCGGGCCATGAGCAGCAGATCGATGCGGTGGCCCACGGCTGTATGGGCGATGTCGTCCAGCCCGAGAGGTGGTAGATGGCGGGCCTGTTCCACATCCTCTGGCAGGTTGGCAAAAGCCTCGGGCTGGAAGGGGGAGGCCTGAAGGGCTGTCTGGAGGTTGGCCCGGATGCTGTCCGCTGCGGGCAGGGTGGCCAGCCGCTGCTGCTGGCGGGCTCTGCTGGGCAGCAGGCGGGCCGCATCGTCCATGTCCTGGCTGGCGGGCAGGTGGCCGAGCAGCTCTTCCTCCTGTTGCAGGATGTGTTCACTGTCCGGGGCGTGGACAACGGCAATCAGACCAGGTTGGGGGGAGCCGAGCTGCTCGTGCAGCTGATGGTCCACTTCCAGCAGGGCTGGTGGGATGGGGTTGAGGATTTCCCCCTGTCTTTCGATCCTGAAGGGATGGAGCAGAAGCACGGCCATGGCGGGAGGTGCTACCATAAGGCAGAGCACACGGTAACGGCGGAGTGCCTCCCAGCGCAGCAGCGAGGGGGATATACCCTGATGATGGGCGGCCAGGTCAGCCTGTGTGACCAGATGGGGCAGAATCCAGATGGTGATGCAGGCGGCGGTCAGAATCCCGGTGGCGGAGAAAAGGCCAAGTTCCATGAGGCCGGGCAGACCACAGAAGATCATGCTCAGCAGCCCGACAATGGCCGTGAGGGTGGCCAGTTTCAGGCTGGTGCCAATGCGGCCCAGAACGACAGGAATGGCTTCCCCCCTGTCCCGGTGCCCCAGCAGAAGGACAGGGTAGTCCAGCGACACACCCAGCATGGTCATGCCGAAGCCGACTGCAATGCCATGAACCCAGCCGAAACAGAGCTGGACTACCAGCATGGAGAGGGACAGTGAGAGCAGGAAAGGTACGCCAAGTGTGGCCAGCACCCAGAGAGAGCGGAAGCGCCAGTAAAGGATGCCGACCACAACGAGAAGGGAGAGAAGGGCGAGGCGGTCCATGTCCTGGCGGAGGGACTGGGCGGCGATGAAGGAGAAAGCCGGGGAGCCTGTCAGAAGCAGCTGGCAGTCCCCGCCATGGGGTGGCCTGCTGTTCTCGAAAGCCTGCCGGATGGCCTGGTGCAGGTGTTTCAGCTGTGCGGGGTCGAGTGTCGGCTGGCGAAGCTGGAGCAGCATGAGCGTGGCATGGTGGTCTGCTGTCAGCCAGAGGCCATCCAGGCTGGCGGGGGGTGTGCTGCTTTCCAGACTGGCCAGATAGTCGGCATAGGCGCCGGTAGGGTCTTTCAGTCCGATATCCTCCACCAGCGGAGCCGCCATGGACTGGAGGAGGTCATAAAGCTGGGCAGTATCGGCTTTCAGGGCGTCCGGGGAGAAAAGGCGTGTCCGGTCATGAGGGGCCAGTCCATAACGGTGGGCGAAAAAAAGCGGCTGGTCCTTCTGCCATGAGAGGGAGGCCGGGCCATCCAGAATGAGGCTGAACTGCCCCGTTGCGGCCAGAGCCTCATGGAATCTGTGCCCGGTCTGGAGCAGGCTGGCCGTATCGTTGCCCCTGATGGAGGCGATCATGATGGACTGGGTAGGCCCGTGGTTCAGCTCATCCAGCAGGAACTGGGACGCTGCGTCATGGGGGCGGGGCAGGAAGGCCTGCATCCCCATGCGGAGGGGGATGGCAGAGAATGTTGCCGCCGCCACCATGATGGCACCGAGCAGGGCCAGCAGAAGGGGGAGACGGCGTTTCATGGTGAGGTGATGGCTGTATCGGTCACATCGCCATTGGCCAGGACAAGATGAAGGCTGTCCAGCGAGTTGTTGCGGCCCTGTAGCTGGACGAGCCGGACGATCTGGGCGGTGTCGTGTGTGCGGGGTGTCATTGTCAGGGTCCAGCGTCCCATGTCACCCGTGGCGGAGAGCGTGTAATACTGCTGGAGCAGTGCGACATCTCCCTGCAACGGCCCCCGGATTGTGGCGGCCATGACCTGCAGCGCCGGGCTCATGTGTAGTGGTACGGCCCGCGCGGGGGTCTGGCCATGGCGGAGCCATGCCGTGTCCCCCTGCATGATGAAACTGTCCTGCACAGGGGTGAGGGTGAGTTTTTCCACCCGATCGGGGGGAATGAAACGGAGTGTTCCCTCGCTGTGAAGTGGCACTTTGAGAGCGTGCAGCTGGCGTGTCTCCGTGAAGTGGTTTTCCCTCTGCGAGACCAGACCAATGTGGTGCAGGATGTTGACAGCCAGAGCCTTCTCCTCTGCGGTGGGCGAGGTGATGGCACTGGCGGCAGGAGGCGACATGGCCGCAGTGTCTGCCTGTGCCTCCCGCCAGAAGAGGGGCAGCACAAGGAGGAAGAGGGGCAGGCATTTCATGATGTCAGAGGCCTTTTTCCCAGAAATCAAAGAAATTGAACCATGCGTAGGGATGGCGCTGGCACAGCTCTTCCATCCAGCGGACATAAGCCTGCATGGGGGAGAGCAGCGCCTCCCGTGCGGGGGCTGGCTCTGTTTCCGGGAGAAGAGTATCAGCCAGACCTGTGCAGGCAATATGGTAGGTGCCATTTTTTTGCCTTATGGCGGAGACGAGCACAACCGGTGCGCCGGTCAGTCTGGCCAGATGGAATGGACCTGCGGGAATGGGAGCTTCCTCGCCCAGAAAGCGGATGGGTATGGAGCGGCCACCATCATGGGCCCTGTCTGCCAGAATTCCGATGAATTCACCGTTCCGCAGGGCCTTGAGGGTTGCCAGCATGCTGTCTGGCTGCCCCAGCTCGATGATGTCGGCATTGAAGCCCGGTGCCAGGGCCTCAATGAAACGGGATGTGGCCCCGATGAAGCGGCGATACATCAGCATGCGGAACGGAACAGAGGCATTCAGGCCGCATTGGCGCAGGGCATCGAATGATCCGATATGCGCCCCCATGATGATGCATCCCCTGTTCTGGTGCAGGGCTTCATGGAGGATGTCCTGCCCGGTGATGTGGAGGTTTTCCCGTGGGAAGCGGCCACTGAGCAGGTATATGCGGTCCAGAGTATTGGTGCTGTAAGCGTGGATATGGCGCAGCACCATGCCCCAGTGAGGACGGCGCAGTGCGCCGGCACGGTGCAGGTGGGACAGGTACTGCCACGAGGCCCGGCGGACCGAGGAATAGACAGCTGCATAATAGAGTGTGGCTGGCCAGCGTAGCAGGGCGGTGACCCGGTATCCCAGATTCAGGGCAACCCATATCAGCAGCCGGATGGTCAGGCTGTTGCCTTTCTCCGGGCGGAGCCATGTGTTGCGCTGCATCAGGGCTGGCTCCCGGCCTGCCCCCGGAGAATGACGGTTCCTTTCAGGGGGCCGGAAAGGTGATGGAGGGTGAAGCGTATCTGTCCATTGCCCAGAGCGCTGGAAAGTAGCTGCATGGGGTCGCCCGGCCGGACGACGGAGAGAAACTTCACGGTGCTGATCGTACGGACGTCCAGCTCCAGCAGGGTGAATATCCGTTCCAGCAGGGTAATGCCCGGTACGGTGGGGTTACCGGGAAAATGGCCGGGCAGGGCCGGATGGCTGGCCGGGATGGAAAAAGGTGGATGGGCCCGTTTCTCCGCATGGTCCCGGATGAGACCTTCCAGTGCCTGCCGTGTCAGTTTGCCGACAGGGTTGCGGGGCAGGCGGGAGAGGCGGACAAGCCGTCGTGGCATGAAGACCGGGTCCACATGCTGGCGGAGGGCCCGCATGATGGCTGTGGTGGTCACCTCGGTTCCCGCAACGATGAAGGCCTGCAGGCGTGTCGGTTCGGGCTGGTCTTCCTTCAGGTCTTCCTCGCTGAACAGGGGAGCAAAGCAGCCGTCCAGGAGGCCATCCGTCTGGAGCAGGGCCTTGTTGAGTGCTCCGTAGGAGGTTCGTTTGCCAGCGATCTTGAGCAGGTCCCCCTTGCGGTCGACCAGATGGAAATGGCGGTCCCCCTGCATGGTGATGACATCATTCAGAGGATGTGGCGTGGCATGGGGAGCCATGCAGATATGGGTCTGGTCATCAGTCGGGTCGGCTGTCAGGGTCAGCCCGTCATAGAGCTGCCACGGATCGGGGCTGACAGTCCGGCGGCTGGCGATGGAACCAGTCTCGGTGGCACCATAAATTTCCATGACCGGCGCATGGAAGCGTTCTTCAGCCTCCAGAGCCAGTTCCCGGGGGAGTGGAGCAGATGCCGAGATGATGCGTTCCAGCCCAGGCAGTCTGGCTCTGGCCGTCGTGAGAGAGCGCAGATGGATGGGGGTGGTGATGAGCGTGTGGGGAGATGGCGTGCTGTCCAGCAGCTTTTCCACATCCCCGGGGAAGAAGCAGGGGCCGCTGGCTGTGGCGGTTGGTGTATGCAGGCTTTGCAGGATGAGTGTCTCAAAACCGTACATGTGGTAGGGGGGTACGGTACCCAGCAGGGTTGTCCCGTCTGGACGGGACGGTGCCAGAAGGGGCAGGGCAGCATGGCTGCGGGCAACCAGTTCTCCCCAGCGTTTTTTATGGACTTTGGCCTGCCCGGTACTGCCGGATGTAAAGACGTGCGCTGCCTCGTGCCCGGCAGGCAGCTGGATGTTGTCCTGACGGGATGATGTCAGTTCGGCAAGGGGGGGCAGGGTCAGGCTGGCCAGGGATTCAGGCAGGGACGGCCCCGTGCAGAGGGCTCCATGGGCCTGTTGCAGGGCCATGAGCTGGGAAACGGCATGATTGCTGGAGAGCAGGCAATACTGCCCCTTCATCATGGCGGCCAGAAAGACGAGCGTGAACTGGACCAGATTGGTGTGCAGGTTGATGATGGGGCGCTCTGGCAGCCGCTCGGCCAGTGCCCAGGCATGGGACAGAAGCTGCGTGCCGCACAGAGGCCCCGCAGCCGTATGGAAGACGGGGCGGCCCGGCGTCGTGATGAGGGACAGATCAGGCAGGGCAGGCATCAGCCCGGACGGTGTGTGCTGATATGGTGTGCAAGAGACCGGAGGGAGTGAAAGATCTTGCGGTTGTCATCATCATGTGATTCCAGCTTGATCCCGTATTGTGTGTTGACCATGAGGGCTATTTCCAGCACATCGATGGAATCCAGCCCCAGCCCTTCACCAAAGAGGGGCATTTCGGGATCAATGTCCAGGGGATCCATGTCCAGCTGGACGGCCTCTGTCAAATGGGCAGCCAATTCACGTTCCAGAGGCGTCTGATCGTGAGAAGCGGAAACTGTCGTCACTAAGAGGTTAATCCATTGATGATAGGGAAGGTCTATCACAGTTTAGCATCGGGTTTATCCTTCAGCAAGAGGTGGGCAACCCGGTCATGGCGGCTGGTCCTGCTGCTCGGGGGTGTTGGGCTGGTCAGTCTGGTGCCGGAAAGTGCTGGCTGGTCCGCAGGCTGTGTCTGTCTTGGCCTGATGATGCAGCTGGCCGCTCTGCTGTCCGGACGGCATCCGGGCTGGTTCGTGTTCGTACCTGTTGTAGGGGTACTGGGGTGGTATGCTCCGGCCCTGTCCAGAGTGTGTGACCAGCTGGCCATTTACGGGTTGATGTTGTGGGGGATGCTGTGGCTGTTTGTCCGCTCTCTCAGGCGGGAGCAGGTCCCATTGGTGACCCGGCTGGCCGGGGCCGTGCATGGGACTCCCCTGCGGGCGGATGTGCAGCGTTATACGGTGGGTGTGACATGGGCATGGAGCATTTTTTTCACTCTTGCTCTGCTGGCCCCTCTCATGTTGTGGCTCTGGGCACCACATGAGAGGGCATGGCGTTGGCCTCTTGAGGGAGGAACAGGCCTTGCGGCGGTCGTTTTCTTTGCTGTGGAGATGATCATCCGCCGTCTCGTCATCCGGCATTATGACCATTCCACCCTGAAGCAGAATTTCATGGCTGGCCGTGCCGTTTTCATGCGGAAGGACCTGAAATGAATGGCAGGTTTCTGGCTGGCCATTAAGGCCTGTCATCTGGCTGGGCTTTCGCTTAAGACACGGGCAGATGGGTGAATTTGCAGGGGATGGCCTGAAACATGATGGTATTGCTGCCAGTCTATCATTCTGAACCAGAGAGAGCGGGGCCATCCCCCTTGGCCACGATCTGCTATGGAGGGGCCAGTGGTGGGCTGGATGTGCGGAATGGTCGTGTCCACATGACATTGCCCGGGCCTTTGCCGGCGACCTGCGAACAGTGGTGTCCAGCATCCCTATCGGGTGAGACCCGGCACGAACAGGCTGCCAGAGGCCGGCAGGCAGGGCTGGAACAGGGGATCGGCTGGAGTGCAGAAGGTGATCTGCTTTTCGCTGCCTTCTGGGTGGAAGACCAGCCGGAGCTCTGCGAGGCGGTGCAGACCAGTTACGAAAGGCTGATCGGCCTGGCGCGGGGCAAGGGTTTTGGCCACATCTATCGGATGTGGAATTATCTGGGGGCCATCAATCAGGACAATGCCCGGGGTGAGGAACGGTATCGGGATTTCTGTAGTGGTCGTTCCCAGGCGTTTGAAGCCATGAGCATCGGTTTGGGTGAGCTGCCTGCGGCAACGGGCATTGGCCTCTCTTCCGGTGGTGTGGCTGTCTTCCTGATCGCCCATCGTCATGTGGGTGGTGTCAATCTGGAGAATCCCAGCCAGCTTCCTGCCTATCATTATCCGCCCCGTTACGGGCGGTGTTCACCGTCCTTTGCCCGTGCCACCGTCATGGAAGGACCAGATCGGACAGCTCTGTATCTCTCCGGCACGGCGAGCATCCGGGGGCATGAATCCGTCGGGACGACGGTGGAGGAGCAGCTCTCTGTCACGATTGAAACAATCAATTCATTGCTTGATGCGGCCCGGAAACGTTTTCCCCGTCTTGAAGCAGGGCGCTTTGAGAGCATGAAGCTCTATGTCCGTCATTCTGAAGATGCAGCGCTCGTGCGGGAGGGTATTTCACGGGCCTTCCAGTGCCCGCTGGAGCAGTCCCCGCTCTTCATTGCCGACATCTGCCGGGCAGAGCTGCTGCTGGAGGTCGAGGGGGTGTTTCTGGGGGGAGGGGGACGGCTGATCCGTATCGGCACAAAGGCTGATGGGAGGGTGTTCCCGCCTCATGGCGGCTCAACTGGGCCGGAGAGCTTGGCCCCTGGCAACGTAATCCGTTATTTATGGGAGATGGCCCATGAAAGGCCACATTGTTCTCTTCTCATGTGGAAGAAGATGTGGCGTCCCGTACGGGATTCGAACCCGTGTTGCCGCCGTGAAAGGGCGGTGTCCTAGGCCTCTAGACGAACGGGACTAAAGGCGCGAGGCGGTTAATAGGCAGGAACGGGGGTGGCGTCAAGCCCGTGCGGCATCAAAAATGAAAAAAGTAAGATTTTCCCGTTCCTGCCATGTTTCCAGACGCAGCTGCCCGGCTACATGCAGCAGGGGGCGGCTGCGATCTTCCAGAAGATCGGTGAAGTGTTTGTCCCCAGCCCGAAAGACCAGCCCCTTGATCCGGCTGTAGCCATCAGCATCCTGAAGAATGACACGCAGTGTGTTGCCATCCTGCCCGATCCGATCGGCCTTCACGCAGCGGACATCCCGTATGGCCAGCAGGGGCTCCTCATTGCCCGGCCCAAAGGGGGCCAGCAGGGCGATCTGTTGGGCCAGTGTGGGGGTAGCCCCCCTGATGGTGACGACACCATCCAGCAGCAGGTCATCTTGGGGGGGGAGGTGACGGGCCTCATCAAGGGCTTCATCCAGTCGGGCATGGAGGGCGGCGCAGTTTTCTTCTTTTACGGAGAATCCTGCCGCCATGGCGTGTCCTCCCCCCGTCAGGAGCAGGCCGGACTGATGGGCCTGGATGATGGCTGCTCCGATATCCAGACCCGTGACGGAACGGGCAGAGCCTTTCACCACACCATCCTTCAGGGCACCGACCAGAGCAGGACGGTTGAATCGTTCCTTCAGCCGCCCGGCCACGATGCCAACCACACCGGGGTGCCAGTCATCACCATGCAGGAAAATGACCGCATGACCGGCCTCAACCTGTTCCCGGGCCTGCTCGACAGCGGCATCCAGAATGTGGCTTTCCACGGTCTGGCGTTTGCGGTTGATGTCATCCAGCTCTTCAGCAATGGCCTGTGCTTCATGCTCGGACTGGCTGAGGAGCAGCCGCAGGCCGTGATCAGCCCTGGCAATGCGTCCACCAGCATTGATGCGCGGCCCAAGGGCGAAGCCGCAGCTCATGGCGCTGGCATTGGCCTTGACCCCGGCCACATTGGCCAAGGCGGCCAGCCCGATCCGTTCACGGCGGTTCATGACCTTCAGCCCCTGTGCCACAAGAGCACGGTTGAGGCCCTGCAACGGCATGACATCGCAGATGGTGGCCAGAGCAGTGAGGTCCAGCAGGGCCATGGGGTCTGGGGCGTGATGGGTTTCAAACCATCCCTGCTGGCGCAGGGTGCGCTGGAGGGCCACGACTGTCAGGAAGGCAACGGCCGTGGCGCAGAGATGGCCCAGACCGGACTCGCAGTCCAGCCGGTTCGGATTCACGACCAGCCCTTTGGGCAGGCGCCGTCCATCCGGTTTGTGATGATCCAGAACGATCCGGTCGGCCTGCCCTTCAAAATGGTCCAGAACATCAATGGCCGCTGTGCCGCAGTCCACGCAGACAAGCAGGCTGGCGCCTTGATCCAGCAGGGATTGCAGCGCCGGAATATTGGGGCCATACCCTTCAGCCAGCCGGTCGGGGATGTGGGTGACGACATGGCAGCCCAGAGCCGTGAGTGTGGAGCTGAGCAGCGCCGTACCACAGGCCCCATCCACGTCATAATCGCCCAGAATGCCTATGGTTGCCCGAGCCTGTACGGCAGCTGCCAGCCGCAGGGCTGTGGCATCCATGTCCCGCAGGATGGAGGGGTTGGGCAAGGCATCACGCAGGCGGGGCCGCAGATAGGATTCCACCATTCCAGCCGAAATGCCCCGCCCGGCCAGAATGCGGGCAGCCAGTTCGGAGATGTCCATCTTCTGGGCGAGGGCCAGCGCAAGCCGGTTGTCCGTTTCAGCCAGGACAGGATGCCGCCAGACCCAGCGGCGCAGCCCCGCACTGCGCTGGACATTCAGGACAAGGGCGGGAGTGACCCGGGTATCAGGTTCTGGCTGGGACGTCGTCTGGAGCATAAGGGCGGAGGAGTGGCTCAAACCTTGTGGGGGTCGAAATGGTGGTAAGTCTCCATGTAACGGATTGTACCGCTTTCTGAACGCATCATGACGGAATGGGTACGGATGTAATTGTCGGAGGGATATTCAATGCCCCGTAGCAGGTCGCCTGCTGTCACGCCCGTAGCGCAGAAGAAGACCGGTCCGGCCGCCATGTCTGTCAGGCTGAGGGCCTGTGTGGGGTCGAGGTCGGGGCGGATCATGCGGCGGGTGCGGGTAATCTGCGCTTCATTCTCGAAGAGCAGACGGCCCTGCATCTGTCCGTTCATGCAGCGTATGGCGGCAGCGGCCAGAACGCCTTCCGGTGCGCCTCCGCTACCGGCGTAGATGTCCACGCCACTGCCAGGCAGGCAGGTGGCAATCACGGCGGCCACGTCACCATCGCTGAGCAGGCGGACACGGGCACCGGCTTCCCGTGCCTTGGCAACGAGCTCCTCATGACGCTGACGTTCCAGCGCACAGAGGACCAGATCGCTGACATCACATTTTTTTGCCTGCGCAAGGCTGGCAAGATTCTGGCCTATGGAGGCGTCAATATCCACCACGCCTTCTGGCAGGCCGGGACCTACGGCAATTTTCTGCATGTAGATGTCAGGAGCATGGAGGAAGCAGCCTTTTTGTGCCAGAGCCACCACCGTGATGGCATTGGGCAGACTGCGGGCGCAGAGATTGGTGCCCTCCAGTGGATCCACGGCAATGTCCATTTCCGGTCCGCCACAGCCCACTTTTTCACCGATATACAGCATGGGGGCTTCATCCATTTCCCCCTCGCCAATGGTGACGGTGCCATCGATGGCAACCGTATCAAAGGCTTTCCGCATGGCCTCAACAGCGGCGCCATCTGCCGCATTCTTGTCGCCACGACCGGTCCAGCGGGCGGAGGCAATGGCGGCGGCCTCGGTCACACGGGCCAGGTCCAGCCCCAGATTGCGGCCCGTGACCCGATATTCATGGGGAACGTGATGGGGCTGTTTGGCTGTCATGGCAGGTCTTCCACTTTCAGGGCTAGTGGAGTGCCTTTTATCAGGGGCATTTCCTCAAGGAGGGGCAGGATGTGGTTGATCCCGCCCAGCGTGACAGGCCCTGTCAGCAGGATGAGCTGTGCGTCGCCCTTCTGTGATGTGTGATGGTGTCCTTTCTCCACGGCAACATCTTCATTGCCGAGGACGGTGCGGATGTCTTCCAGAGCCGTTTCTGCCTCCACGGAGCCCTTCAGCGTGATGCGGAGATAGAAGCGGCTGACCAGGCCCTCCACCGGTTCGCAGGGAATGGGAGCCTGTTCATCTACCCGGCCCCAGAGAGGCAGGCCATGACCACGGGCCAGGTCGATCACGTCGGCCATGACGGCATCGGCCGTGGGGCCTTCCCCGGCACCCTGCCCGGAGATGGTGATGGGACCACTGAAGGGGCCTTCTGTCGTCAGGGCGTTATAGACGCCATTGACCTGCGCCAGCCCGGACCGTGCCGGGATGAGGCAGGGCTGCACCCAGGCTTCCACACGGTCTTCCGGCAGGCGTCGGGCCACGCCCAGCATCTTGATGGCATAGCCCAGCTTGCGGGCCTGATGGATGTCATCTGTGGTGATGCGCCGCATCCCGCTGACAGCCAGACTGTCAAAAACGATCGGGCGGAAGGCGATGGCTGTCAGGATGCTCAGCTTGTGGGCAGCGTCCCAGCCATCAATGTCGGCAGAGGGATCGGCCTCGGCATAACCCTTGTCCTGGGCCTCTTTCAGCACATCCTCGAAGGCACGGCCTGTTTCGGCCATTTCGGTGAGGATGAAGTTGCTTGTCCCATTGAGGATACCGCCCAGACGGGTCAGGGCATCAGCCGCCACCCCCTCCCGGACTACCTTGATGGCCGGGATGCCACCCGCCACGGCGGCCTCGAACAGGAGAGGAGCTCCATGCTGGTGGCTGAGATGGGCCAGCTCTTCTGCATGGCGGGCGACCAGCGCCTTGTTGGCCGTCACGACGGCCTTGCCTGCCTTCAGGGCTTCTGTCACCAGCGTGTGGGCTGTTCCTTCGGCCCCGCCCATCAGTTCGACAACAACGTCCACATTCGGGTCATTGGCCAGAGCCACGGGGTCGTCATGCCAGTAGAGGCCGGAAAGGTCGATCCCACGGTCCCGCGTACGGTTACGGGCGCTGACGGCTACGACCTCGATGCTGCGGCCGGTGCGGTGGCGCAGCAGGTCTGCATGTTCACGCAGCAGACGGATGACGCCCGTACCCACTGTCCCGAGGCCGGCAATGCCCAGCCGGAGCGGGGATGTGACGGAGGATGAGGCAGTGTTGCGATGTACGGAAGTCATGAGAGGCGGTTTCCTGTCAGGCTGTGGCCCTGCATGGAGGCAGGGCCGGGTGTGGCATTATGGTTTGAGGGCGCTGTGCTGGTTCATGAAGTTTTTGATGGACCGTGTGGCCTGGCGGAGGCGCTGGTTGTTCTCCACCAGCCCGATACGGACAAAGCCATCCCCGTGTTCCCCGAAGCCCAGCCCCGGCGCCACGGCAACCTTGGCTTCCTTCAGAAGAAGCTTGGAAAATTCCACGCTGCCCATGTGGGCGAACTGGGGAGGAATCGGAGCCCAGGCGAACATGGAGCCTTCCGGTGTCGGAACATTCCACCCTGCTGCATGGAGGCCACGTATGAGCACGTCACGCCGGTCCTTGTAGAGCAGACGCATGTTCTCCACATAATCCTGCGGACCGTTCAGGGCGGCGGTGGCTGCAACCTGCACCGGTGTGAACGCTCCATAATCCAGATAGGACTTGATGCGTGTCAGCGCCTGGATGAGGCGGGGATTGCCAGCCGCAAAGCCGATTCGCCACCCCGCCATGGAATAGGTCTTGGACATGGAGGTGAACTCCACGGCAATGTCCTTGGCCCCTTCAATGGAGAGAATGGAGGGCGGGGGCTCATCCCCGAAGTAGAGCTCTGAATAGGCGAGATCGGACAAGACCCAGATGTTTTCTCTCCGGGCGAATTTGACAATCTCCCTGTAGAACTCCTTCGAGGCGAGATAGGCCGTCGGGTTGGAGGGGAAATTGATGATGAGCGCCGTCGGCTTGGGGACAGAGTGGCGCACGGCCCGGTACAGGGCCTCCAGCATGGCATCATCTGGCGAGGCCGGAACGGAGCGGACAGAGGCCCCGGCAATGATGAAGCCGAACTGGTGGATGGGGTAGGACGGGTTGGGGACCAGAATGGTATCGCCGGGGCTCGTGATGGCGGAGGCCAGATTGGCCAGCCCTTCCTTGGAGCCGAGCGTGGCGATGATTTCCGTTTCCGGGTCCAGCTTCACGCCAAAGCGGCGTTCGTAATAGGCGGCCTGCGCTTTTCGGAGGCCGGGAATCCCACGGCTGACGGAGTAGCCATGCACACGGGGATTGCGCAGCGTTTCTGCCAGCTTGTCGATGACATGCTGGGGGGGCGGGCTGTCCGGGTTGCCCATGCCGAGGTCCACAATATCCTCTCCGGCGGCACGCGCGGCGGCCTTGGCCTTGTTGACTTCGGCAAAGACATAAGGCGGCAGGCGGCGGATCTTGTGGAACTCTTCGGTCATGATACTCAATCAGTCAGATGGAAGGGAGCCGGGCTGGCTCCCGGGAAACGGGCATCCCATGTTTCATGAGGCTGGTCAGTCCGGCAAGGGGGGGCCAGCAGAAAAGACGGAATTTTTACCTGGTTCGTGCCTCTATGGTCCTGCGGCCTTCAGTGGGCGGGGGCAGTTCCGGCCCTGATGTTCTTTTCGTAAGAGACACGCACGCCATCGCCGATGGCCTCCCCTGTCAGGCGCATGTCGTCATGCGGCACGCCGAGGCTGGCCAGACGCTGGGCAACGGCCCGGGCCCGGAGCAGGGCCAGACCGATTTCATGCGTCTGTTCATCAGGAGAAAGGCCGCTTTGGGCGCTCAGGGTCGTGCCGAAGCCCCGGATGAGCAGGAGATGACGGTGTCGCTGGGCTACGATCTGGTTGAACGTGTCTGTCTGGTCTCCATCCAGATGGTCGGTATCGGCCTGGAAACGCACCAGAGCCCCGACCGGTGTGGCGGTATCGAAATCCGGTATGACGGGCAGAACCGTGCTGGGGAGTGAAAAGCCGGGGAAAAGCAGAGGCTTTGGCGGCTGGCCGGGGTCCGGCAGGTGGATGGGCAGCGCATGGGTGACGGGCTGGTAGATCAGGCTGGAGCCACTGCCTGCCGGGCCGGTGGACCTGTCCTGACGGATGATGGCCGGATGGCTGGCAGCAGGCCCGTTGCTCTGGCTTTCCAGCGTCATGGAACCGCCATTCTGGGGCTGGGGTGGTGGCGGGTTCATCATGCCGATGGGCAGGGCCCCGCCAGCAGCGGAAATGCGCTGGGAGTAGTTGCGATCCCGCTCCAGACGAGTCGTGATCATCGCCCGGGCATCGGCACTTGGGAATTCCGGCCGGGTGGTGGGGATGAGGGCGATGTTGGGGGCGGGCCTGTCATAACCCGGCGTGGGGGGGCGCAGCCGTCTGATCTCCCCGCCCATGATGTCGTGTGCGATGTCCCGTGTGGTGTCGATGGCATCACGGTGCTGGCAGCCTGCGGTGAAGGCAGGCAGGGCCAGCAGGCAGAGCCCGAACCGGAAGAGGCCGGCACCCCGTGTGAGGGTGGTGGAAATGGAACGGAAAGAACGGGTGAAAAGGCTGGGTGTCATGGTCCGGCGTGCAACAGGGCGGAAGGGGCAGGGCCAAAACAGGAAAGCCCCGGAATGAAAGGGTGGGGAGGCAGGATATGTGTCTCTTCCCTCGGACGCAATTCCTTACTGGGGAAGAAAGGGAGAAAAAGGGTCCTGATTCGATCATGGGAAATGATGAAAAAGCTGCAAGAAAGCGTCGTTTTAAGGCTTGGCAGAGAGGTCAAGCAGGGGCAGGATAGCGGCATGATGACATATGATGAATGCCACACCCATGATGTTGCCCGCCTGCGGGCTTCTGCCTCTTCTGGAGAGGATGTCCGCCATGGCACCGCCACGGTGCGTCCCCGCATGGAGGACGAGCCGGATGGGCCTCCGGAGGACGAGAAAAAGTCCGGCCCGGCCCCGGAGGTGGAGCGCCACCTCTTCGAGCAGCGCAAGGTGCTGATCTTCGGTGGAGTGAATGACCGCATGGCCCGTGACATTACGGGCAGGCTGCTGGCTCTGGCTGGGGAATCGGACAGGCCGATTGATGTTTACGTCAATTCTCCCGGCGGCCACGTGGAGAGCGGCGATACCATCCATGACATGATCCGCTTTGTGGATTCTGTTGCTCCGGTCAACATCATCGGTACGGGCTGGGTGGCGTCTGCCGGTGCGCTGATTTTTGCGGCGGGGCGTCCGGAGCGGCGTCTGTGTCTTCCCAATACCCGGTTCCTGCTGCACCAGCCGATGGGCGGCGTGCGGGGCCCGGCGACCGATATTGATATCGAGGCCCGCGAGATCATCAAGATGCGTGAACGTCTGAACAGGCTTTTCGCGCGTGAAACGGGACAGCCCTACGAGAAAGTGGCCCGTGATACGGACCGCAACTACTGGATGTCGGCGAAGGAGGCGGTTGAGTACGGGCTTGTTGGCCGCATCATTTCTTCGGCAGCCGATCTCGAACAGGCCTGAGTCCCAGCAAGGAAAGGAGCCTTATCGTGAGCGATGCATATAAAGCGGACGGGAAGAGCTCTCTGGCGGATATTTATTCCCATCTGCCGGATAGCCCATCCGAAAAAACGCTGGAGCAGGTGGACTACGATGCCCGCCACTGGAGCAGCCCGGTCAAAGGGCCGCTGAAGCCGGGTACCCCGGAGCACAAGAAGGCCATGGCCGACATGTTCCGGGAGACGTTCAACCCCTACAAGCCGTCAGTCATCCCCTGGCCGAAGCTGGACCCGGAGACGCTGCACCGCATCACCTCCCTGCCGATCTGGGATATCGCCGTGCAGACCGAAGGCAAGGCCCGCCTGCGCATGGCTGCCTATGCCGACATGCTGGACGACCCGGATGTGAAGGACGCCATTGCCCGTAATGCATGGGAAGAGAACCGCCACAAGGAGGTTCTGGCCCGCATGGTGGAGCATTACGGTATTCCGCTTGCCCCGGAAGACCCTTACATCGAACCGCGGGATACGGAATGGGCCTATCTGGTGACGGGTTTCTCCGAGTGCTGGGACAGCTTCTTCGCCTTCGGTCTGTTTTCTCTGGCCGAGAAGGCCGGCCTGTTCCCGATGGAGCTGATCGAGACATTCGAGCCTGTCATGCAGGAGGAGTGTCGCCACATCCTGCTGTTTGCCAACTGGCTGGCTTACCATCGTGCCGTCATGCCGCTCTGGCGCCGTCCGTGGTTCGAGATGCGGGTGATCGGTGTGCTGTTCTTCCTGCTTTATGAGCGTCTGAGCCTCGTCCGCAGCTTTGATGATGATGGCGTGGAGCATACGCAGGACAACAATTTCACCGTGACCGGTGCCCAGAGCATGACGGACAAGAAGGTGGATTTTGTTGAGCTGATGGAGCTGTGCCTCAAGGAGAACGAGCGCCGCTTTGCAGGGTATGACCCCCGCCTGCTGCGCCCGCAGATGGCACCGTTTGCGGCCCGCATGGCCCTGCGCGGTGTCAAGCTGTGGCGTCGCCTGCGTGGTCAGAAGGATGGTGATGCCCATCAGGCTGCCTGAGGGGTAGTGCCAGTTCTTGGGACTGGATGGAAAAAAGCCCTGCTCCAATGTGCTGGAGCGGGGCTTTTTGCATGAGGCGTTCTTTTGTCCCCCGCTGCTGGGGGACAAAAGGACCTTCCGTCAGCTTTTGCGGCGGTTGCCGGTGCTGGTGCTGTCCAGCGGCAGCTCATTGGATGAATCCGTATCATCCTCTGCCGACTCACCAACCATCATGTCTTCAGCGATGATGCCAGCATCCTGCCGGACCCGTTTTTCAATTTCCGCAGCCATTTCAGGATGCTCACGCAGATACTGCTTTGCATTTTCCCGGCCCTGGCCGATGCGGGTGCTGTCGTAAGAAAACCAGGCGCCAGATTTCTCCACCACATTGGCCTTTACGCCAAGGTCCAGCAGCTCGCCCATTTTGCTGACGCCCTCGCCATACATGATGTCGAATTCCACCTGCCGGAAAGGGGGGGCCATCTTGTTCTTGACGACCTTCACCCGTGTCTGGTTGCCCACGACCTCGTCCTTGTCCTTCACGGAGCCGATGCGGCGGATGTCCAGGCGGATGGAGGAATAGAATTTCAGGGCGTTGCCGCCTGTCGTGGTTTCCGGATTGCCGAACATCACGCCAATCTTCATGCGGATCTGGTTCAGGAAGATGATGGTGGTGTTGGAGCGGGAAACGGAGCCTGTCAGCTTGCGCAGGGCCTGGCTCATCAGGCGGGCATGGAGGCCGACATGGCTGTCCCCCATTTCCCCTTCCAGCTCGGCCTTGGGCACGAGGGCAGCGACAGAGTCCACGACCAGAATGTCGATGGCCCCGGAGCGGACGAGCGTATCAGCAATTTCCAGAGCCTGTTCCCCGGCATCTGGCTGGCTGAGCAGCAGATTGTCGATGTCCACCCCCAGCTTGCGGGCATAAATGGGGTCCAGCGCATGTTCAGCATCAATGAAGGCAGCCGTACCGCCCTTTTTTTGCGCTTCAGCCACGGCGTGGAGAGCCAGCGTGGTCTTGCCGGAGCTCTCCGGGCCGTAAATCTCGATGATGCGGCCCCGTGGCAGCCCACCGATGCCCAGCCCGATATCCAGTCCCAGCGACCCGGTGGAAATGACATCCACCTGCTCCTTGGGCCGCTGGCCCAGCCGCATGATGGACCCCTTGCCGAAGGAGCGTTCGATCTGGCTGAGAGCGCCATCCAGCGCTTTGCTTCTTTCTGCGTTCTTGTCTGCTGACATGAAGACCTCGTGACTGACAGGCCCCGGATGATGGGGCAGGGAGTGGTGGCGGGGCATGTGCCTGCCCCATCAGATGGCGTTCAGAAGGGCTCTGGACAAGCCCTTGGGGCGTATCTGTCCAGAGTGGTGTTCCCTGCTGGTTCAGTGGGTGATGGTATGGGCGGTCAGACCGTTCCCGTTGGGGGCGGCCTGTCCGACACAGTCATCACCGGAGCAGACGATGCTGTTGAGCTGCCCTGTCCCTGTAGAGGGAGCAATGGCCTGCCCCTGTGCGAGCTGCCGCAGCGCATCAGCAACGCTCTGGGCGGCGTCGTTCTGCCCCGAGGCTGCAAGGACGGCCTGCATCCGTTTGTGGGGGGCTTCCAGCATGGCAGCGCTGAGGAGCGGGCGGGGGTAGTCATGCGGGGCTCCAGCGAGGACGACCCCCGTACTGCCGGCCAGACGCCCCGTGCCAAACAGGTTGTTGTCTGTCAGCACGCAGCCAACGCTCAGGCCATGGCCATCCCGTACGACAAAGGAGGTGGAGGCCGGCAGAGGGGGCAGGCCGGTGGCATCGCTCTGGCCAGAGGCCATGAATATCTGGCCTTCCTGGAGGCTTGTCCGGCCGGAACGGCGCCATGCGCTGATGACATTTTCAGCCCGCAGGTTCTGGCGGAAGGCTGCAGCACTGCCCAGTCCACCATCAGCTGGTGGCGCAAGGAAGCTGAGGCGATACGGCCCGCTGGTAAAATGCAGGGCAGATGTCTGTCCGGGCAGGGAGCGGCGCAGGTCGTCGCGTGTCAGGCCTGCACCAGCCTTGTTGGCCTGTGTGACAAAAACATCGGACAGGGCACCGGTATAGAGGTCTCCCACCCCAACCAGTTTCAGGCGGGAGAGGAATGACGTCAGGCGGGGCTGGGTCAGCTGGTCCCCTTCCCGGATGGCCACACCGGAATCCCCCCGGCTGAAGAGGGCCTTCATTCCTTCGTTGGAAAGGAGAGGCCCCTGCACGGCGGCGATGTCACTGGCCAGCTGGCGGCTGACCGTGATGCCCTGCTGGCCAAGTGTTATGGCCGGGTCGATCGTATCACCCAGCTGGACTGACCCGTACCGGAGATTCAGCAGGAACAGTCCACGGGCCATCATGGGTACGGCAGCGGGGCGGTCTCCGCCCGTGCCGGTGCCGTCAACAGGCAGGAAGGAAATGCTCTCGGCGGGCTGGCCCGGGCGGGCAACCAGGCAGGCCCCGCCACCTCCCAGAGAGGCACGGGAGGGGAGTGTGACGGACAGAGCGAAGGCCGTTGCCGTGGCAGCATCGGCGGCATTGCCCCCACGGGCGAGGACATCACGGCCGACCAGTGCTGCCTGCGGTTCATCAGCTACCACAATGCCTGTGTTGGCTCTGGCGGATGGGGCTGTATGGCCGAAGAGATGATGCTTGAGGCTCCTGCCACCAGAACAGGCGACAAGGCTGCTGCCCAGAAGGCTCAGGCAGGCCAGCAGACCAAGCCCGCGCGCCCACCGGGGAGTGGGACGGTCAGACAGGCAGGGGGGATGAGGGGTCCGGCTGTCAGGCTTTACCACGGTGGCGGCTCTCCAGTGTTGCGGGTCACGATCAGGGCTGTTTGCAGGGACTGTCTGCCATCATGGCGGTCCCGGATTGAGGTATGATAGCGTTAAACTGCCGGGATTGGGAGGGCAACCCCGCAGGGGGTGGTTTTAACGGGTCTTACATGCTTCGGCTGTAGGCTGGGGAGCAGCATCATCGTTCCTCATGAAGGGATGGGGCTTCAAAAACAGACCGGTTTGCTGTTTAACAGGGCTGGTCATCGGGGCGGTTCTACCTGCATGGTCAGGTGGAGGGGCCCCTCTCTTTCTCAAGCGCCCATGAAATGCTGCATAACCCCATGGAGGGCACGACCATGAAACAGCGTGTGAAGTCATTTTCCCTGGCCCTGCTGGCTGGCCTCCCTCTCATGGGGCTGTCCCTTGCGGGGACGTCCCATGCGGCGGATGAAGCGGTTTTTACCGCAAAGCAGCGGGCGGCGATCGTGCAGATTGTCCGTGAGGCCCTGAAGAATGATCCGAGCATCCTGTCCGATGCCATCCGGTCCATCCAGCAGCAGGCCAGTTCCCAGCAGGAAGCCCACGTGAAGGCGGCCGTGCGGGCCAACTGGCAGGCTCTTTCCACGGCGCCATCCTACGCCGTACGGGGCAACCCGCAGGGGCAGGTCACGGTCGTGGAATTTCTGGACCCGCGCTGCACCTACTGCCGCCACATGGCCCCGGTGGTGGACCAGTTCCTTGCCAGACACCCGGATGTCCGGCTGGTGGAGAAGGTCATTCCCGTTCTGGGTGATGCCAGCCTGCTGGATGCACAGGCCATCTATGCGGCAGCCTTCCAGGGGCAGTATGACGCCATGCGCCGCCGCCTGATGGAGGAGACGGCCAAACCCGGCATGGAGCATCTCCGTGATGTGGCAAAGAGCCTGAAGCTGGACGTGGCCCGCTTCGAGAAGGACATGAAGGGGCAGGCCGTCATGGGGCTGCTGACAGCCAACCTTGGTCAGGCCCAGAGTGTGGGCGTGCAGGGGACGCCGACCTTCCTGTTCGGTCAGGCTGCCGTGGCACCCGGTGCGCTGGGCATGGAGCAGATGGAGCAGTTTCTCGAGGCAGCCCGCAAGGGGTGATCCTCCCCCTGCTGGTGAAAGGCTGAGATGATGACCCTTGCGGAGCAGATGGCCGCCTGGCTGGCAGCACGTCCTTCCCCTTCATGGAGGCAGCCCCTGCTGATGGGGATCGTCAATGTCACGCCGGATTCCTTCTCGGATGGCGGGCAGTTCTTTACGCCGGAGGCCGCCCTGAAGCAGGCCCATGCCCTTCTGGCCGAGGGGGCGGACCTGCTGGATGTCGGTGCGGAATCCACGAGGCCGGGTTTCACGCCCGTGGATGCGGAAGAGGAATGGCGGCGTCTGGAACCGGTCCTGACGCCTCTGGCCCGGGAGGGGGCGGTCCTGTCCGTCGATACCACGAAGGCCTCCGTGGCCCGGAAGGCCCTGGTGGCTGGCGTGCAGATGGTCAATGACGTGTGGGGGTTGCAGGCCGACCCGGACATGGCTTCCGTCGTGGCCTCCGCCGGTGCCGTGGTGGCCATCATGCACAATCGTGAGGTGGTTGATGCCAGCGTTGATCTCTGGGATGACTGGCGGCGTTTCTTTGACAGGTCCCTGAAGCTGGCCGACCGGGCAGGCATCGCCCGTGAGACCATCCTTCTGGACCCCGGCGTCGGGTTCGGCAAGACGGTGATGCAGAATCTCTGGGCTGTGCAGAACATGCGGCGGCTGGAGGCCTATTACGGCCTGCCCGTGCTGCTGGGTGTGTCCCGCAAATCCATGTTCGGCAGGCTGCTGGGGCGGGAAGTGCATGACCGTCTGCCAGCGACGCTGGCGGTCAATCTTTACGGGGCGACGCAGGGGGCCTGCATGGTGCGGGTGCATGACGTGCAGGCACACAGGGACGTGCTGGACATGACCGCCCTGCTGGCCGTGAATGGAATGGTGAAGGGAGATGTCGAGTGATCATTCCGTCCCTGACCCATGTGCGGGTGCATGATCTCTGCCTGTTCGGGCATCATGGCGTACATGAGGAAGAAACCCGTCTCGGTCAGCGTTTCTATGTGTCGCTGGAGGTTCGGGCTGACCTGTCGGTAGCGATTGCGGGGGATGATTATACACAGGCCGTCTGTTACGGGCAGCTCTGCCAGAGTGCCGAGCGGGTCTTTCAGGCTGGTCCCTGCAAGCTGATCGAAACTCTGGCCGGGCGGATAGGCACTGCCGTGCTGGCGGACTGCCCCGCCGTGCAGGATGTGTCCGTCACGGTGCGCAAGCCTTCAGCCCCTGTGCCCCATGCGGTGGAGGATGTATCCGTCACGGTGACGCAGCAGCGGGAATACCGGGTCGGTTTTTCGCTCGGGGCCAATCTGGGCGAGCGGGAGGCCGTGCTGCGGGCTGCCGTGGAGGCTCTGGGCCATCAGCCGGGGCTGGAGATAGAGGCGGTTTCCTCTTTTTACGACAGTGCTCCGTGGGGTGTGGAAGATCAGCCTCCCTTCGTGAATATCGCCGCCCTGGGGCGGACGGTCCTGCCCCCGCAGGCCGTTCTGGGTCTCTGCAAGGAGATCGAGCGGTCGCTGGGCCGTGTGCCCGGGCGACGCTGGGGCGAGCGGGCGGTGGATGTGGACCTGCTTTTTCATGGGGATGGCACTGTGTGCCATCCTCTTCTGACACTTCCCCATCGTCATCTTTTTGACCGTGCCTTCGTGCTGGAACCCCTTGCCGAGCTGGAGCCGGAGCTTGAGATCGCTGGACGTTCCGTGAAGGAAGCGTTAGCAGGGTTGGATCGTGTAGCTGGGGATGTCACACGGCGCAGGCCGGGGCAGGGTGGATGAACTTTGGGGGATGCTGAATGTCAGCCAATGAGACAGGGATTCCGGGGAAACAGGCCCCGACACCGGAGGGTGCCGCCGGAGCGATCACCCGGCCGGAGGACGCCATCAGCCGCATTGCCGGAGGCGTGCGGGAGCTTCTGCTGGCCATAGGGGAAGACCCCTCCCGTGAAGGGTTGCGGGATACGCCGGACCGTGTGGCCAAGATGTATCTGGAGATTTTCTCCGGCCTGTATGAGGACCCGCGGGACCACCTGAAAAAGCAGTTCAGTGCCGACCAGCATGGCGGCATGGTGCTGGTGAAGGACATACGCTTCCAGTCCACCTGCGAGCATCATCTCCTGCCGGTTCTGGGGCGTGCCCATGTGGCCTATCTGCCGGAAGGTGGCCGCCTGACGGGGCTGAGCAAGCTGGCCCGTGTCGTGGAAGGCTATGCCCGCCGCCCGCAGCTTCAGGAACGTCTGACAGACCAGATCGTGCAGGCGATGGTTGAGGTGCTGGAGCCGAAAGCCGTTCTGGTCGTGGTGGAAGCCGAGCATATGTGCATGAGCCTGCGGGGGGTCCGCAGCCCCGGTGCCACGACCGTGACGACAGGTTCTTACGGTCTCTGGGCCGATGATGCTCAGGCCCGGCAGGAAGTCATGGCCCTGATGCGGGACTGAGACCGCTTTGCGGGGGTGGTATCAGTCCCGTGTGGTATCGTCGGCCCGGTGCCACCAGCATCGGTCTGCCGGGCGGTCCACCAGCGGGAGATAGAGGGACGGGTCGCCATGCAGGCGCACCGTGTTGGTGGGCGTCTCCTTGATCTCGAGCGAGGCGGGGGACAGCAGCCCGCCCTGGGCGGTCAGGAACGCCTGAAGTTTGCTCATCAGCAGGGCGGCGAGCAGTTCCGTCGTCGGGTCGCCGGGCGTGACGACAAGGCGGTCCAGCCGCTGGGGTTCATGCTCGGCAAACCAGCCCAGAAGCGGGTCAGACTCGGAAAGCTGGAAACTGTGGTCCATCCGTTCGTCGATGAAGCGGTGCCAGCGGCCCTTGGCCTCGGCAAAGGGCAGCAGCATGTTGCCGTGCCCATCCAGCCGCCGGTCCTGCGGAGCGTTGGGGCCGGGCACCAGCGTGACGGTGACATATTCGTTATGCCCGTGCGGGATGGCACAACGCTCGCTGCTGCCTGAGATGAGCCGGTGTCCCATGCAGAAACGTCGTGTGAAAACCAGTTCTGTCCGGGTGATGTCGCTCATGCCCCCTCCTGATACTGCCGCCACCCTTCGGCACGCAGGGCACAGGCGGGGCAGTCTCCACAGCCGAATCCCCATGCATGCTCATGGGTGCGGTCTCCCTTATAGCAGGAATGGCTCTCATGGCGGATGGTTTCTGTCAGGTCAGCTCCGCCCAGATCGTGGCAGAGCCGCCATGTCTGTGCCTTGTTGATCCACATGAGCGGCGTGTGGAGGACGAAACGCTGCTCCATGCCCAGATTGAGGGCAACCTGAAGGGCCTTGATGGTGTCATCCCGGCAGTCGGGATAGCCGGAATAGTCCGTCTCGCACACACCGGTGATGATGTGGCGGATGCTGCGGCGGAAGGCGAGGGCAGCGGCGAAGGTCAGGAAGATCAGGTTCCGGCCCGGCACGAAGGTGTTGGGCAGCCCGTTCTCCCCCATGCTGATCTCGGCATCCCGTGTCAGGGCGGTATCAGAGAGGGCGCCGAGGCTGGCCAGGTCGATCGTGTGATCCTCTCCCAGCTTTTCTGCCCATGCGGGATTCTGGGCACTGATGCTCTGCCGCAGGGTGGTGCGGCACTCCAGCTCCACGGCGTGACGCTGCCCGTAGGCGAAGCCGACCGTCTCCACATGGTCGAAATGATGCAGGGCCCAGGCCAGGCAGGTGGCGGAATCCTGCCCACCGGAGAAGAGGACGAGCGCACGGCGGTTCCGGGCGGCCTGATGGCTGGCGGAGGGGGAAGCGGGTATCGTCATCAGGGGATTCCGATCAGTTTGTGGGTTTGCAGGCTCAGCCGCCATTGCGGGTGGGTCTGGCAGTAGCGCACGGCTTTTTCCGTATTGGCAGGGCGGTCTGGTCCATCCATGGGTTGTAGCCAGAAATGCTGGAAGTCGCACGCCGCAAACTGTTCCGGCGTCAGGGTGTCCTGTGGATAGACGAGCTTCAGCTCATGGCCATGTGTCTGTTTCAGCGGCTGGCCGGGTTTGGGGCTGACGCAGACCCAGTCGATTCCTTCAGGGGCAGGAAGACTGCCATTGGTTTCCACGGCGATGGTGAAACCACGGGCCCTTGTGGCGGCGATCAGGGCTGCATCAAGCTGGAGCAGGGGCTCCCCACCGGTGAAGACGACATAACGCCGGGTCACGTCCGCGGTGTGGGCCTGCCAGCAGTCATCCAGCGCAGCGGCCAGAGCTTCAGCCGTGGCAAAGCGGCCTCCGCCGGGGCCGTCCGTCCCGATGAAGTCCGTGTCGCAGAAGGTGCACTGGGCCTTGTGGCGGTCCTCTTCCCGGCCGGACCAGAGATTGCAGCCGGTGAACCGGCAGAATATGGCCGCACGCCCGGAATGGGCACCCTCACCCTGCAATGTGGCGAATAGTTCCTTGACGATATAAGGCATGGGCAGAGATGTCGGGCAGCTGCGTTCAGGATGCAAGGATTTTCTTGCCTGAAAGGGCCGAAACGATCTTTCCGCAGCAGAAGGCGGATCATGATATCAAGGGGGAGAGAAGGGAATAAAAAACGCCACCCTTTTAAAAAAGAGTGGCGCGAGTGACGGGGCTCGAACCCGCGACCTCCGGCGTGACAGGCCGGCGCTCTAACCAACTGAGCTACACCCGCAGTCTTCAGCTTTTCTGGAAAAGCGTCGTTCCCTTGGGATGGCGTCTATCTAGCGGGATACGGTGTTGTTGGCAATAGAGAAATATCACTTTTTTACGTTTTTCTTCATGAAAATTCCATTTCAGGGGGCGTGTATGAAAACGGCCCCCTCCGGCCCTGCCGAGAGCCAGAGCTGATGATGGATCAGCCAGTCGGCTCCGAGGAGCATGTCGGCCTGTTCATGCAGGGAAGTGACGGTGAGGACCGGGTGCAGCTGGGTCTGCCCGCCAAGGGTGAGGCGGTTGAAACGGTGCCAGTGATAGCGGTGTTCCCTGTCGCCAATGCCTGCGCTGGTCCCGCCGGGGTCCCGGTCCAGCTGCTCTTTCGTGATGCCGAGCCTGTGGACGAAGTCCCGGCTGATGATGTGGGAGCGGGCCCCGCTGTCGATCAGCGCCAGCCCTTTCTGACCATCCAGCGTGAAGGGGATGAAGAACCGGTTGCGGATGCGTTGGGCGACAAGCCGCTGCCCCGGTGTGGACCAGAAAGGCGGCTGGCGGCAGAGGAGGGACCCGGTATGGATGTCCCACAGGCTGAGCCGGTGATGGGGCAGGTCGAGGTCCAGATCATAATGGCCGAGCAGGTCCATGCCGATCAGCCCCAGCACGGGGGGCTGTATGGCGGGGAATCCCGGCAGGGTGCCCAAAGGCAGGACAGGATGGTGATAGGTGAGCTGTCCAAGCGTGATGGTCGCCAGCTGGATGGTCGGCACTACATGCCCCCGTCCGTCCGGCCCGGAGATGATGGTGGCATCTTCCTCATTGGGGGTGAGATGCAGGTGGGTGATGGCATCTGGTGTCAGCAGGCTGCCCTCGGACCCTGTATCCACGATCATGGAGAGGGAGTGGCCATGAATCTGCGCCACGGTCGTCAGGTAATAGCCTGTTTCCTTGAGGGGCAGCGTGGTGATGTGGGTCTGGCGGCAGGCCGGTTCGGGGCTGGAGGCCAGAGCCGCAGAAGACGCCATGAAGGAACTGCCAAATGCCAGAATGATGCTGGTGAGGAAAGGGAGGAAACGGGAAGTGTGCGTCGTCATGGGATGATGGGTCTGTCCGAAGAGGTCGGCAATGAAAGGTCAGTCTGGATCAGGAAGGAGCTGTCAACGGTCGGCCCGGGGATGGGCCTTCTGCCAGACCTCCATGAGGTGATGTTCGTCTGCCAGCGTGTATATCTGTGTGCTGGACAGGCTGGCATGGCCGAGAAGCTCCTGAATCGCCCGCAGGTCTGCTCCATTCTGGAGCAGGTGGGAGGCGAAGGCATGGCGCAGGGCGTGGGGGGTGGCAGAATCGGGCAGTCCTTCCATGAGGCGCCATTGCCGCATGGCCCGTTGGGCCACACCCGGATTGAGGCGTCCACCCCGTACGCCGCAGAAAAGCGGTGCACTGGCATGGGGTGAGGGATGGACGGCCAGCCAGCGTCCCAGAGCATCCCGGACGGCGGGCAGGACAGGCACGGCTCTTTCCTTCCCTCCCTTGCCTGTGACAAACAGAATGTCATCGCTGATCCGCTCCACGTCACCGACATTGAGGGACAGTCCCTCGCTGATGCGCAGGCCCGTGCCATATAGCAGGGTGAACAGGGCGGCATCCCGCAGGGCAAAATGGCCATCGGCTGTCTGGTCGGCAATACCGTCCGGGGCCGTGCGTGCGGTTTCCGGCGTTAGAGGGCGGGGGAGGCGGGTTTTCAGCCGGGGGCTGCGCAGGAGGGTGAGGGCCGGATTGGTGATGCGGTGTTCTTTTTCCAGATAGCGGTAAAAGGCCCGCAGAGCGGAGATGCGGCGGGCCCGGCTGCGGGCGTGGCCATCTGGCGTGTGACGGCTGCCGGGATGGAGGCGGGCCATCTTTTCGGCCCGGTTCGTTTCATGGGCCAGCCATGAGCGGAAATCAGCCAGTGTCAGCTTGTCCAGCGCTTCCAGCGGCAGGTCCCCACCAAAGTGGCGGCTGAAGAAACCGAGAGCGAGGGAGACATCGTGCAGATAGGCTGTCCGTGTGGCCTTGCTGGCTCTTTTCTCATGGGTCAGCCAGTCCTGCCAGGCCGTGAGGGCCTCATGGGCCGTATGAATGGTCATGGCGCTGGAGGGGGGGCTTCCAAATGGAAGGCGCATGGTATTTCCCTGCCGGAGAGGTTAGGATGAAGACATGGCAGAAAACAGCCTCCCTCCCCATAGCAGGAGAATGGAAGCCGGTCATCGTCTTTCCGTTCTGGTGCCCCGTCCCTTCGATGGCCCGCTGGATTATCGGTCCGACAGGCTTCTGGTACCGGGAACGCTGGTGCGTGTGCCGCTGGGGCGGCAGGAGCTGACAGGTTGTGTGTGGGACGGCGAGCCAGCCCATCTTCCTGTCGATTTCCGTCCGGTCTCCAGAGGGAAAACGTTCGCTTTTGCAAAACTGCGTCCCATCTCGGCCGTGCTGGAACATGTACCGCCCCTCCCGGATGATCTCCGCCAGTTCATCGACTGGGTGGCGGCCTATGGCCTGAGTGCGCCGGGCATGGTGCTGGCCATTGCCCTGCGGGTTCCGGCGCAGGCGGGCAGCATGAAACCCCTCATGGGCTGGATGCGGAAACCCGGCCCCCTGCCGGACACGCTGCGTCTGACCCCGGCCCGCAGGGCCGTTCTGGAGGCTCTGGAACAGGGTGGTCCCGGCACCACGGCGATGCTGGCGGCGCAGAGCGGGGCCAGTGCGGCGGTGATCCGGGGTCTGGCCAATGCAGGGGTGCTGGAAGAGTGCCTCATGGAGGTACCATCCCCTGCCGGACAGGCGGACCCGGACCATGCCCCGCCGACCCTTTCCGCAGAGCAGGCCGAGGCGGCGGAGGCCCTGGTGGCCGGCGTGGAGGAGCGGACCTTCAATGTCACGCTGCTGGAGGGGGTGACGGGGTCCGGCAAGACGGAGGTCTATTTCGAGGCTGTGGCAGCGTGCCTGAGGCAGGGCAGGCAGGTACTGGTGCTGCTGCCGGAGATCGTCCTGACGGCCCAGTGGACGGACCGTTTTGAACGGCGCTTCGGCATCCGGCCTGCCGTCTGGCATTCCGAGCTGGGGCAGAAGACACGGCGGGAGACATGGTGCGCCATTGCCGAGGGGCGGCAGCAGGTTGTCGTGGGGGCACGCTCTGCCCTGTTCCTGCCTTTTGCCCGTCTCGGGCTTGTGGTGGTCGATGAGGAACACGAGAACACCTACAAGCAGGAAGAAGGCGTTCTCTATCACGGGCGGGACATGGCCATCGTGCGGGCGAGGCTGGTGCAGGGGGCGGTCATTCTCGTCTCCGCCACACCGTCCATGGAGACGCTCGTCAATGTGCAGAAGGGGCGCTTCCGTCATGAGGTGCTGGAGGCCCGGCATGGAACGGCCCAGATGCCGGAGATCACCCTGATCGACATGAAGGAGCATGGCCCGGAGCGGGGGCAGTTTCTATCCCCTCTGCTCTGTGAGAGCATTGAAGAGCGGATGAAGGCCGGGGAGCAGAGCATGCTGTTTCTGAACCGGCGTGGCTATGCACCGATGACGTTGTGCCGTGCCTGTGGGCACCGCCTGCAATGTCCTCATTGTTCGGCGTGGATGGTGGAGCACAGGCGCCGCCGGATTCTGGCCTGTCATCACTGTGAATACACCCAGCCACTTGTCAGTGCCTGTCCATCCTGCGGGGCGCAGGACAGTCTCGTGCCGATCGGCCCGGGGGTGGAGCGCATTCATGAGGAGGCACAGGCCCGCTTCCCGGATGCACGGCTGCTGAGCATGGTCTCCGACACGCTGACCTCGCCCACGGCCATGGAAGAAGCCGTGCGGAAAATCGCCAGCAGGGAGGTGGACCTCATCATTGGCACGCAGGTCGTGGCCAAGGGCTGGCACTTCCCGGACCTGACGCTGGTCGGGGTGGTGGATGCGGACCTCGGGCTGGGTGGGGGTGACTTGCGGGCGGCGGAACGGACCATGCAGTTGCTTCATCAGGTGGCGGGGCGTGCAGGGCGTGGCACGAAGCCGGGGCAGGTGATGCTGCAAAGTTATGCGGGCGATCACCCGGTGATGAAGGCCCTGCTGGCCAATGACTTCATCAGCTTCATGGAGCAGGAGGCCGCCCAGCGTCGTCCGGGATTCTGGCCTCCTTACGGGCGTCTTGCTGCTGTGATCGTCAGTGCGCCGAAGGAGCGGCAGGCGGAGGAGCTGGCCCGCCTGCTGGCCATGCACGCCCCACGGGGGGAGGGGATTCAGGTTCTGGGGCCGGCTCCGGCCCCTCTGGCCCTGTTGCGGGACCGCTACCGGTACCGTCTTCTCCTGCGGACCCGGCGGGACATCGCCCTTCAGCCCCTGCTGAGGCGGTGGCTGGACGGTGCGCCCCGCAAGAATGATGCCCGCATCGACGTGGACGTGGACCCGGTGTCTTTCATGTAACCGGGAAAGGTCAGTCCGGGATGCCGTTGGCCTGCTGTTCCAGCTGCCGGTAGCGTTTCTGTCCGTCCGGGAGCAGGGGGGCGTGTGTCAGGGCCTCGGTATAGGCATGGAGGGCCTGATGGGGATGATGGAGATGTTCCTGCGTGTGGGCCAGAATGTCCCAGCTCTGGGCATCGCCAGGGTCATGCACCAGCGCCACCTGAAGGTCCTGCACGGCTCCTGTCAGATCATTGCCGAGAAAGCGGACGGCAGCCCGCTGGCGGCGGAGGAAGGCGTTGTCGGGCTGGAGGGTCAGAGCCGCAGAGAGGTCTTTTTCAGCGTCACCTGTATGGCCCTGTTTGAGTTCAGCCTGTGCCTCGCTGAGCAGGATGCGGCCACTGTTCTTGACACTGTAGAGGCGCAGCGTGTCAGCCTTTTTCATCAGGCTGTGGGCCTTCTGGTCATCCTGTTCGCTGGCAATGGCCTGCTCGGTCTGTTCTAGCTTTTCTTTCAGGCTCGGGCTGTGCGGCTTTGGGGGCGGTGGAACATGAAGGCTGTTTTTGGAGTCGGGTGCGGGTATTGCTGCATGGGGCTGGCCCTGCACTGGCTTGTGGGCCGGAGCGGTGGCTGCCATGGCCGCTGGCCCTGCACTGTAGAGTAGACAGGCCGTCGCCATAAAAAAAGCCCCCAGCCGAAAAGCGGGAGGCTTCAGCCCCCCCGAGGGGGCTTCACGCTTCAGAGCATGAAAGACAGGGCGGCGCAGCGGAGCCGTGGACATGCCGCACCGTCCCATCCGTCTGTCAGCTCAGCCCTGACGGGCCTTCATGCGCGGGTTCTGCTTGTTGATGACATACACGCGACCGCGACGGCGCACGACACGGCAGTTCTTGTCACGAACCTTGGCGGACTTCAGGCTGTTACGGATCTTCATGATGTTCAGGCTCCCCGACAGAAAAGACAGGCCTGCCTGCCCTTCCGGACAGCGGCTCTCATAATGCAGGGCTGAGACGCCCGCGAAACTTGGCGTCCGCATACCCTGTCCTTTGGGGGTGAGTCAAGGTTGTGGCGGCCAAAACCCCATTTCTTCCTGATCCTTTTCAGATTATGCTGCCCGGCATGAGCCAGTTTCCATCTTTTCGTCCTTCATGTTTCCGCAAGCTCGTGCCGGTTCTTTTCCTGGGGAGCCTCTGTCTGGCCAGCCAGGCCTGGGCAGGGGGTGCGGCCCGAACGGATGATGACGATCCAGCCGTGAATGCCAAGGGCGTCGTGGTGAACAATATCCTTGCTGTTCTGCGGGTCAGCCCGAATTCGGCGGGCAACCAGTGCCTGAAGACCCTGGATGAGATGCGCAAGGTGCAGAAGCAGCTGGATGACGAGGAAACGGCCCAGCGCAGCTTCGATGTCGGTCTTCTACGGGATGTGCTGGAATCGGACATGGAGAGCGTGATTGCCAGCTGCGGCCGGGATGCCCGCACGGCCTGTGGGGGTGGGGTTGCCGGGCAGAATGCACGGCTGGGCAAGATATGTAACCAGCTCTCTGAACTCGATTCGGAAGATCAGGGCGACGATCTCCAGTAAGTGGGCGGGACCGCCAGAAAAAGCCCCTGTTCCGTAAAAGGAGCAGGGGCTTTTCTTTCAGGAGGTCAGTTTTCTGCCTGTTTCAGGCTCCAGAGGGCGAAGGCCTGCACGAGAGCCACTTCCTTCAGGCGGGCAAAGCGCCCCGAAGACCCACCATGCCCTGCCTCCATGTTGATCTGGCAGAGGAAGGGCCCCCCCCGTGCCTCTTCCCGCAGGCGGGCGATCCATTTGGCAGGCTCCCAGTAGGTTACCCGTGGGTCGGACAACCCTCCCAGGGCCAGAATGGCCGGGTAGGAGACGGGGCGGATGTTGTCATAGGGAGAATAGCTGGCGATGAGGTCGTAAGCCTCCGGGTCCGTCAGCGGGTTACCCCATTCCGGCCATTCCGGCGGCGTAAGCGGCAGGGAGACGTCCGACATGGTGTTCAGCATGTCCACGAACGGTACCTGTGCGGCGATACCGGCAAACAGCTCCGGTGCCATGTTGGCAACGGCTCCCATCAGCAGCCCGCCTGCCGAGCCCCCATGCGCCACGATGCGGCGGGGGGCGGTGTAGCCTTCGGCAATCAGGTGCCGGGCACAGCTGATGAAGTCGGTGAAGCTGTTGGTCTTTTTGGTTGCCCGCCCTTCAAGGAACCAGTTCCAGCCTTTTTCACTGCCACCCCGCACGTGGGCCGTGGCATGGATCACGCCACGGTCCACGAGGCTGAGGGCGGTGGTGGAGAAGCTGGCCTCCATGGAGATGCCGTAGGAACCATAGCCGTACAGCAGCATGGGATTCTGCCCATCCAGCTTCGTCCCTTTCTTCATCAGGAGGGTGACGGGCACCATGGCGCCATCATCAGCCCGGGCGAACAGGCGGCGTGTCTCATAGGCGGCAGGGTCGTGGCCCGAGGGAACCTCCCGTATCTTGCGGAGGTTTTTCTCCCCTGTCCGCATGTCATAATCATACCAGTGCGCCGGGGTCGTGGGGGACTGGTAGATGTAGCGCAGGAAGGGCTGGTCATATTCCAGCACGCCCAGCAGGCTGAGCGTATAGGCGGGTTCGTCCATGCTGATATGGCGGGCATGGCGGCGGATGTCGCCCCTGTCGGCGTCCTCACGGCTGAGGGTGAAGATTTCCGTATTGCCGTTGCGCCGCTCCAGCCAGGCCAGATGGTCCTTCCCGGCACTGACACCGAGGAGGAAATGGCCTTCCTCATGGGGCAGGAACTCCCGCCAGTGGGCACGGTCCGGCGTGGCTTCCGGGGCCGTCATCAGCTTGAAGTCCACGGCCCCGCCTGCGTTGGTCAGGACGATGAAGCGGTCCTGCCAGTGGGTCAGGCTGTAGCGTTCCCCCCGCACCAGCGGTGCAGCGACTTTGGGCATGGCCGTCGGGTCTGAGGCGGGGATGAGCAGGGTCTCGTTCGTGTCATGGTCACCCCTTTCAATGGCGATCCATTTCCGGGAGGCACTGACACCGATGCTGAGGAAGAAGCCGGGGTCGGTTTCGTCAAAGATGAGCGTGTCCTCACCACCCAGAAGCGGGCGGCGATAGATGCGGGAGGGGCGACCATTGTCGTCCCGGTAGATCCAGAAGAGATGCTGGCTGTCCGGGGAGAGGGTGAAGCTGCCCGTGCTGCTTTCCACGGCGGGGGCGCAGAGTTCACCCGTGGCAAGGTCCTTGACCTGAATCCGGTAGACTTCCGACCCCTGCACGTCCTCGGCATAGACGTAATAACGGTGGTCCTCTGTGTGGGCGGCCTGGGCGAGGCTGTAGAAGCTGTGCCGGGCGGCCAGTTCGTTCACGTCCAGCAGGATTTCTTCCGGTCCGTCGGCCTCGCTGGCCCCGGCCTTGCGGGGGCGGCGGACATGGAGCGGGTACTGGGCGTCCTTCTCGAAGCGCAGGCCGTACAGCCACGGCCCGTCAGGCAGCGGCACGGACTCTTCTGCCGGAGGAATGCGGCCGACCATCTCCTTGAAGAGGTCTTCCTGAAGCGGCACCGTTCCGGCGAGGACGGCCTCCGTATAGGCGTTTTCCTGTTTCAGATGGGAGCGTATGTCATCCCGCAGGACGGACGGGTCCCGCAGGACCTTCTGCCAGTTTTCGTCCTTCATCCATGCGTAGGAATCTGTACGGGTGCGGCCGAGCTGTTCCAGCACGACGGGATTGCGCCGGGCCACGGGGGCCTTGGGCAGGGCGGGAGTGGTGTGTTTGTCAGCAGTCATGGGGGAGATGTGGCGGTTGATCGGGAGGGATTCAATGGTCCAGATGGAGACGTCATGAGGCGTCATAAAGAAAATGCCGCAGCCGGCCCGTCTGTTCCGGCTGAAGTGGCAGCGCCTGCGTCCCTATGGCGGCGACCGGGGTCAGGCTCAGGGCCGTGATGAGCCAGGCCCCCTGGAACTTGGGAATGTCGGCTTCCGTCAGGAGGCGTTCCGTGCAGAGACCGGCAGAGAGCAGGCGGCCCCGGGAGATTCCGGGCAGGATTCCGGCGGAGAGGGGTGGCGTGACGATCTGCCTATCCAGCAGGGCCAGAAAGCTGGCGGCTGTGGCTTCGGCAATCTCACCCTCGTGGGTGAGCCAGAGGGCATCATCGGCCCCTTTTTCCCGTGCTTCCATGCGGGCAAGGATGGCGGGCAGGGCGTTGAGGGACTTCACCCGGTTCAGCACGGCTTGCCTGTCCCGTCGCTGCGTGCTGACATGCAGCCGGACGGGGGTGGCGGACTGTTCTGACGGCGGGGCTGTCGTGATGAGCAGTGTGGTGTGTGGTCTGACAGGCGGAGCCAGCCCTCTTGGGCCGGGGCCTCGTGTGAGGGTCAGGCGGGCGGAACCATCCGTCAGGCTGTTGGCAGCCATCAGGTGGGGCAGGGCCTGCCGGATCGTGTCCCGTCCGGGAAAGGGCAGGCGCAGGGTATGGCAGCCATCTTCCAGCCGTGCCAGATGGGCTTCCAGCCGGGGGGCAGCCCCGTGGCGAAGCTGCATGGTTTCAAAAAGCCCATCACCCAGCAGAAAACCACGGTCCTGTGCCATGATGGCTGGACTGTCCGCCGGGAGCAGCTGGTCATTGAGCCAGAGAAAGGGGCAGGGTGTGGGTGCCATGCATCAGGCTCCATGGTCACGCAGGACGGCCAGCAGGGGAGCGGCCTTGAGGCACATTTCCTCATATTCCCGCTCTGGATGTGAAGGGTAGGTGATGCCCCCACCGGCTCCTACCTGCAAATGGCTGGCTGTGGCGCTGATGCTGCGGATGATGACGGAACTGTCCAGCGCACCATCCCAGCCCAGCCGGAAAAGCGTGCCGCAATAGGCTCCTCTGGCAGAAGACTCGACCTCATCAATGATCTGCATGGCCCGGTATTTCGGGGCTCCGGTGACGGAACCGGGGGGAATCGTGGCTGCCAGAAGGTCGGTGGCATCATGGTCCCTTTGAAGCTGCCCCGTCACGCTGGAGACGAGATGGTGAACGTGAGCGAACCGTTCCACGGCAAAAAGCTGCGGAACATCCACACTGCCCAGCTGACAGACCCTGCCGATGTCGTGGCGCATGAGGTCGGTGATCATCAGGTTCTCGGCCAGCTCTTTCTCATCCCTGTGGAGGGCCTCTTTCAGGGCGCCATTCTGCTGGGGATCATCACTGACGGGGCAGGTGCCCTTGATGGGCCGTGTCTCGATGCGTCCCTGACGGTCCAGTGAAAGAAAGCGTTCGACCGAGGCACTGAGCAGCGTGAAGTCCGGCGTGTGGAACCAGGCCCCGAAGGGGGCCGGGCAGCGAGTGCGGAGCTGATTGTAGAGGGCGTGCAGATCGAGCGTCTCCGGGCGGGGGGCGACCCAGCGCATTGTCAGGTTGGCCTGAAAGATGTCTCCGGCCGCAATGTACTCCTGCACGGTCCGGACGGCAGCCTGCCACGTGGCGGCATCCTGTTCGGCCACGGGAGTGAGAGACGGCCCCGGGTGGTCCGGTCTGGCCGTGGTGGCGGGCTGGCCCGGTGGTGGGGTGCCGTCCGCACTGGCCCACCAGAGCCTCTGCTCCCGCCTGTCGAAAATGAACAGGTCCCGGCAGGCCAGTGCTGTGAAGGCGGGGCAGTCCGTTGCGTGGCGGGAGGTGAGGCCCTCACGGGCCATGCCGGCCTCATAGCTGAGCAGGCCGATCACGCCGCCGGTGAAGGGAAGTTCCGGCAGATGGGGGGAAGGGCGGCCCGCCGGTGCATGGGCGGCCCGAAAGGCCCGCAGATGCTGCGGGAGATGGTGCATCTCCGCCAGGGGCAGGGTGAGCCGTCCGGCCGGACGGGGACAGAGGAAGCTCCAGCGATGCCGTTCCTGTTCTGCCGGGCCGCCGCTATCGAGAAAGACGGATGCGCCTCCCTCCCGGCAGAGGGGGAAGAGCCGCTCCGGGGGGCACCATGGCAGTTCCGTGATGTGGGGGGCAGGAAGAGGAGGAGAAAAAGGCATGGGGGAGGGGCGGGGTATCAGGTCACGTTGCAGCAGGGCGGGTGGGGAGGAACTAGGCACCTGAGGTAGAATGGGTTATGCTCGATCACTGACCATTTACAGAAAACTGGTGGACCTGTCTTGAGCGAGCCGCACGATATTTTGCCTTCCGACCGCCTCCCGGTGACGATTGAAGAGGAAATGCGTTCCTCCTATCTGGCCTATGCGATGTCGGTGATTGTTTCCCGTGCGCTGCCAGATGTGCGTGACGGCCTCAAGCCCGTGCACCGGCGTATCCTGTACGCCATGCGGGAGAGTGGTTTCACGGCGGACAAGCCCTACCGCAAGTCGGCCCGTGCGGTCGGTGACGTGATGGGTAAATATCACCCGCATGGTGACAGTTCCATTTACGACGCCATGGTGCGCATGGCGCAGTCTTGGTCCATGCGTGTGCGGCTGGTGGATGGGCAGGGCAATTTCGGGTCTGTCGATGGCGACAGTCCGGCGGCCATGCGCTACACCGAGGCCCGGCTGGCCAAATCTGCCTCCTTCCTGCTGGATGACATTGACCGGGATACGGTCGCCTTCCAGCCCAACTATGACGAGAGCGAGCAGGAGCCGCAGGTTCTTCCGGCTGCCTTCCCGAATCTTCTGGTCAATGGGGCGTCCGGCATTGCGGTGGGCATGGCCACCAACATCCCGCCCCACAATCCGGGCGAGGTGATCGATGCCGTTCTGGCCCTGATCGCCAACCCGGACATGACGCTGGAAGAGCTGATGCAGATCGTCCCGGGGCCGGATTTCCCGACCGGCGGGATCATCATGGGCCGTCGGGGCATCCGGCAGGCCTATGAGACGGGCCGTGGCTCCATCCCTGTCCGTGCCCGTGCCGAGATCGAGGAGATCCGCAAGGACCGCTTCGCCATCGTGGTGACGGAGATTCCATATCAGGTCAACAAGGCCACGCTGCAGGAGAAGATTGCCGATCTCGTCCGCTCCAAGGACATTGAGGGCATTTCCGACATCCGGGATGAAAGTGACCGTTCCGGCATGCGGGTGGTGATCGAGCTGAAGCGTGACGCCACGCCGGAAGTGGTGCTGAACCAGCTTTACCGTTTCACCCAGCTTCAGACGAGCTTCAGCGTCAACATGCTGGCACTGGATGAAGGCCGCCCCCGCACCATGGGGCTGCGGGACGTGCTGGAGGCCTTCATCCGCTTCCGTGAGGATGTGATTCTCCGCCGTGCCCGTTTCGACCTGAACAAGGCGAGGGATCGGGGGCATCTGCTGGTCGGTCTGGTGCTGGCCGTGGCCAACATTGACGAGGTGATCGCCCTCATCCGTTCCGCCCCGGATGCCGCTACGGCCCGTGAGCAGCTCATGACACGCACATGGCCTGCCGCCGATGTGGAGCCGCTGCTGGAGCTGATCCATGATGAAGGCAATGTGATCGTCGATGGCCGTGTCCATCTGACAGAAGCGCAGGCCCGTGGGATTCTGGAGCTGCGCCTCCAGCGTCTGACCGGTCTGGAGCGTGAGAAGATTCAGGCGGAGCTGGCAGAGGTCAGTGCCCGCATCACGGAGCTTCTGGAGATCATTGGCAGCCATGTGCGCCGCATGGAGGTCATGCGGGACGAGCTTCAGGCCGCCCGTGCTGCTCTGGCTGACCCACGCTGCACGGAAATCTCCGATGCGCTGGGTGACCAGTCCGATGAGAGCCTGATCGAGCCGGGACAGATGGTGGTGACCATCACACGGGACGGTTTCATCAAGCGGACGCCGCTGGAGCTGTTCCGTTCGCAGAACCGTGGTGGCCGTGGCCGCACGGCAGCGGGGCGGCGAGGCGATGACATCGTCATCCGCAGCTTCAATGCCCATACCCACCAGTGGGTGCTGTTCTTCTCCTCGGGCGGGAAGGCCTACCGCATGAAGGTCTGGCACCTGCCGGAGGCGGCCCCGACGGCCAAGGGGCGGGCACTGGTCAACCTGCTGCCGGAGCTGGGCGAGGATACCATCACGGCCGTTCTGCCGCTGCCGCAGGATGAGGAGCTGTGGGATGACCTGCATCTCGTCTTTGCCACGGCGAGCGGGAACGTGCGGCGCAACCGCCTGAGCGACTTCCGCAACATCCGTTCTTCCGGTCTGATCGCCATGAAGCTGGATGAGAATGACCAGCTGATCGGCGTGGCAACATGCCGGGAGGGGCAGGACGTGTTCCTCGCCACCCGTAATGCCCGGGCCATCCGCTTCCAGATCACGGATGACGTGCTGCGTGTTTTCGCTGGCCGTGGCAGCACCGGTGTGCGGGGCATCCGCCTTGCTGATGGTGACCGGGTCGTTTCCCTTGCCGTGCTGAACCATGTCGAGGCCAGCGTGGAGGAGCGGGCTGCTTACCTCCGGGCTGCCAATGCCCATCGCCGTGTTCTGGCGGCCCAGCCCGGGGATGAGGGGCTGGAGGAAGAGATCGAGGATGGCAGCGAGCTGGCTTCCGATGAGGAAGGGCTTGAGGAGATTCTGGCTGACAGCCCGCTGAGCGAAGACCGTTATGCCGAGCTTGAGGCGCAGGAGCAGATCCTGCTCACCGTGACGGACACGGGCTTCGGGCGGCGGTCCTCTGCCTATGACTATCGTGTCTCCGGCCGTGGCGGGCAGGGCATCAACAACATGACCTTCTCCAACGCCCGCCGTGGGCGTGAGGTCGTGGGTACGCTCGTGACGCTGGATGGCACGGACGTGATGATGGTGACGGATACGGGCCGTCTCATCCGTCTGCCGGTCGAGCAGGTGCGTGTGATGTCCCGTCAGGCAGGGGGTGTGACGCTCTTCCGTGTGGATGGTGACGAGCGCATCATCAGCGTCTTCCCCGTGATGGAAGATGATGCGGACGATACCGCCGAGGGTGAGACCGAGGCTGATGGGGCGGACGGTGGAGACACCGGAGCTGCCCCGGCGGCTGATGCCGGTGGGACGGATGACTGACCGGCGCATCGGCTTCTATCCTGGCACGTTCGACCCGGTCACGTTCGGTCATCTGGACGTGATCGACCGGGCGGCGGCCCTGTTCGACCATGTCGTGGTCGGTGTGGCGATCAATGATGCCAAGGGGCCCCTTCTGGGTTTCGAGGAGCGACGGGAGCTGCTGGAGCAGGAAGTGGCCGCCCTGCCGCATAAGGACCGCATTTCCGTCACCGGGTTTGACACGCTTCTGGTGGATGCCGTGAGGCAGGCCGGGGCGGGCACGGTGATCCGTGGTCTGCGTTCTGCCGGGGATTTCGATTTCGAGACCCAGCTTTCCGGTGCGCTGCGGCGTCTGGCCCCGGAGATTGAAACGGTTTTTCTTCTGGCATCCGAGAGCCACCGTACGACGGCGAGCCGGATCGTGAAGGAAATTGCCCGTCTTGGGGGGGATATTTCCCCATTTGTCAGCCCCATGACCGCCCGCCTCGTGCGGGCAAAACTGACAGGAGAACAGACATGAGACGGCGACATTTCATGGCCGGTCTTGCAGCAGTTTCTGCCTTGACCGGTGGAACCCTGACACAGGCATGGGCCGGTGGTCAGGATGGTAACGATCAGCTCAGGGAGAGCACGACAATGACAGGTACGACAACAGGCAAGAAGCTGGTTCTGGAGCTGAAGGATGGCAAGGTGGTCATCGCCCTGCGTCCCGATCTGGCCCCCAAGGCTGTCGAGCGTCTGGAGACGCTGGCCAATGAGGGTTTCTATAACGGCGTGAAGTTCCATCGTGTGATCGAGGGCTTCATGGCACAGGGTGGTGACCCGACAGGCACGGGGACGGGCGGCAGCTCCTATCCTGACCTGCCGGCCGAGTTCAGCCAGACGGCCACCTTCGACCGTGGCACGCTGGGCATGGCCCGCACGATGGACCCGAACTCCGCCAACAGCCAGTTCTTCATCATGTTCGACCGTGTGCCGTCCCTGGATGGCCAGTACACCATTGCCGGTCAGGTGATCGAGGGCATGGAGCATGTGGACAAGATCAAGCGTGGCTCCGGGGCTTCTGGCATGGTCCAGAATCCGGATCATATCATCAAGGCTTACATCGAGAACTGACATAACTGTCTGAAACCTGATGATTCTCCGTCCGCATGGTGGCGTGCCGTCCGGCGGATGAAGAAAATCGTGAGGGTGGTGTTTTCTGCGGCCTCCGGGGTTGACGCTCCCCGGGGGAGCAGGTAGATAGCCTCCTCAAGTGAACCGGTAGCTCAGTTGGTAGAGCATTCGACTTTTAATCGAATGGTCCTGGGTTCGAGTCCCAGCCGGTTCACCATGCTCGCAAGAGAGTGTGCCCAGATGGCGGAATTGGTAGACGCGCAGGCTTCAGGTGCCTGTGTCCGCAAGGACGTGGAAGTTCGAGTCTTCTTCTGGGCACCAGTCTTTTTTCCAGAAAATATAATATCCGGTAACAGAGTGCTTGATATGAAGCAGAATTACTGGTGTGGGCTGTTGTGAATATTTAACAGCTGATAAAAGAGCGGCCCCTTTATTTCATGCCCCTGCCTGTGTGCTGGTAGCGTGTGGGGCGGAAACACAAGCTGTCAGGCCAGGTTCCACATTGTAAGAGATGGCCCGAAAATGGCAGGAAACTGGCAAAAAAAGATAACAAAGGTATCGTGAGGGGCTTGCAATAATAGTTTTCCTTGTATATATGCTAGGTTTCCTTTATGAGGAAGGGTTTCTCTGAAAAGAGTTAACTTATAAGAGTTATTAAAAATAACGATTTACTTGTTTTATCCCCCATCGATAATATAACTCCTGCGATGTGTAGTAGTGGCGTGTGGGACGGCTCCAATCGTGCTCCGGCTCGTTGTTGCTATACAATCTGTCGAGATCTTATCCATGAATGGGGAACTGATCAGGATGAAACTGAAGAATTTCGGGGCTGCTCTGCTGATCGCCAGCACGACCCTGACATCTTTCGCCTCTGCAGCCATGGCTGCCGATGTTCCGAGCCCGAACCAGTACTACTGGCCGAAGGGCATGAACCTGGCCAAGCTGCGTGCTCACGATTCAGAGTCTGATCCGTACGGTGCGGATTATTATACGAACTATCACAAGAAGTTTGAGCAGCTGAACCTTCAGGAAGTCCGCAAGGACATCGAGAAGGTCATGCTGACCTCTCAGCCCTGGTGGCCGGCTGACTACGGCAACTATGGTCCGTTCTTCATCCGTATGGCCTGGCACAATGCCGGTACGTACCGTGCCATCGATGGCCGTGGTGGTGAAGAGGGTGCCCAGCAGCGTTTCGCCCAGTTGAACGACTGGCCGGACAATGCCAGCCTCGACAAGGCCAAGCGCCTCCTGTGGCCCGTCAAGAAGAAGTACGGTGAGAAGCTCTCCTGGGGTGACCTTATCGTCCTGACCGGTGACGTCGCCCTGAACCAGATGGGCTTCAAGACCCTCGGCTTCGTCGGTGGTCGTCCGGATGACTGGCAGTCCGAGCTGATCTACTGGGGTCCGGGCACGACGTTCTTCCCGAACAAGAGCTCCTTCCAGGTCGGTCAGAACGGTACTCTGAAGCACCCGCTGGCTGCCACGCACATGGGCCTGATCTACGTGAACCCGGAAGGGCCGAACGGCGATCCTGATCCGGTCAAGTCCGCTGCCATGATCCGTCTGGCATTCGGCCGCATGGCCATGAATGACGAAGAAACCGTGGCCCTGATCGCCGGTGGTCATACCTTCGGCAAGGCTCATGGTGCCCATCCGAACTCCTGCCTGAGCGGCCCGCCGGTTGCCAACGGTGTGGAACATCAGGGTCTGGGCTGGGCCGACCACTGCATCAAGGGCAAGCAGACGGCTGACGATGCGTCCACCAGCGGTCTGGAAGGCTCCTGGTCTGCCGATCCGATCCACTTCACCACGCAGTACATTGACAACCTGCTGAACAATGACTGGGTGCTGGGCACAAGCCCGACCGGTGCTCACCAGTGGCACACCAAGACGGATGACAAGATTGCTCCGGATCCGGCAAACCCGAACGATCCGTCCAAGATGCGTCCGATCATGATGTTCACCACGGACATCGCCCTGAAGACCGATCCGGCCTACCACAAGATCCTTGCCCGCTGGGCCGAGCATCCGAACGAGTTCGCCGATGCCTTCGCCCGTGCATGGTTCAAGCTGGTCGTTCGTGACATGGGTCCGAAGAGCCGCTACTTCGGCAGCGAAGTTCCGAAGGAAACCTTCGTGTGGCAGGACCCGGTCAACATGCCGGCCAAGCCGATCAACCAGGCTGACGTCCGTGAGCTGCGCAAGCTGATCGCTGCAACCGGTCTGTCCGACCGTGAGCTGATCAAGACAGCATGGGCTGCTGCTTCTTCCCACCGCGTGACCGATCACCGTGGCGGTGCCAACGGTGGCCGTCTGGCCCTGATGCCGCAGAACGGCTGGGCCGTGAACGATCCGGAAGAGCTGAAGACCGTCCTGCCGAAGCTGGAGCAGGTCCGCGACAAGTTCAACGCTCACAGCGCCCGCAAGGTTGCTCTGGCTGACATCATCGTTCTCGGCGGTAGCGTCGGTATCGAGGATGCTGCCAAGAAGGCTGGTGTGAATATCCAGGTGCCGTTCGCTCCGGGCCGTGGCGATGCCACACAGGACCAGACGGACGTCAACTCCTTCAACCTGCTGGAGCCGACGGCTGATGCCTTCCGCAACTACTACCGTGCGGATGCGGACAACACGCCGCCTCTGAACGCTCTGGTGGACAAGGCTGACACGCTGGGTCTGACCATCCCTGAGATGACAGTCCTGCTGGGTGGTCTGCGTACTCTGGACATCAACACGGGTCACTCCGCCAACGGTGTGCTGACGAAGAACCCGGGTGTGCTGAGCACGGACTTCTTCACCAACGTGCTGACGATGGACACACGCTGGCAGAAGGTTGAGGGTCAGGAAGACCTTTACGAGGGCTTTGACCGTGCAACCGGGCAGAAGCAGTGGACAGCCACGGACGTGGACCTGGTCTTCGGTGCCAACCCCGAGCTGCGTGCCGTTGCTGAGGTTTACGCTTCCAACGATGGCAAGGCGAAGTTCTACAATGACTTCGTGAAGGTCTGGACGAAGGTGATGAACCTCGACCGCTTCGACCTGCAGCGCTAAGATCTGCTCCTTCCTGCGGGAAGATCAGACGATACATTCCGTCGGGGAGACATCTCCCCGGCGGTCTGTCCAAACGTGGAGGATAGCATGTTGAAATTTGCTGGTGGTGCACTCGCCCTGTTTATGGCAACAGCCTTTTCTGCCACGGCGGCAACGGTTGATGTGCAGATGCTGAGCCATGGCAGTCACGGTTTCTCTTTTGAGCCAGCTGTCGTTTACATCCATTCTGGTGACAGTGTTCATTTCATTCCGACGGACAAGGGTCATAACGCCCAGTCCATCCCCGGCATGACACCTGATGGCGCACAGCCCATCAATGTTCCTTTCAGCCAGGAAAAGACGGTACAGTTCACCAAGCCGGGTCTGTATGGCTATAAGTGCCTGCCCCATTTTGCGCTGGGCATGGTAGGGCTGGTTGTTGTCGATAATGCCAACAATGAAGCAGAGGCCCGCAAGGCGCCGCTTTATGGCGCTGCCAAGCGTCGCTTCAATGAGCTGTTCCAGGATGTGGACAGCAAGAACGGCAAGTAAGAGGGGTCTGGCCCGAGGGCTGGAGACTGTTTACTGCTGGGTCGGCCCTGTTTCCGTTCTCAGGAACGGAGGGGCCGTTTTTTTTATTCCATGGTCTATGGAGGCAGAGTGTGTCAGAGAAAGTGGAAACAGGAACCGGCAGACCGGAACGTTATGGTTTGGTGGCCATCATCCTGCATTGGGTGATTGCGGTATTGATCCTCTTTATGATCGGCTTGGGGCTGTATATGGATCATGTACCCCTCAATGATCCGACACCCCTGCATCAGCTGCACAAGTCTGTCGGCATCGTGACCATGCTGCTGATCGTGGTGCGTGTCCTCTGGCGCCTGACACACAGGGCCCCGGCCTTGCCGCAGGACCTGTCGGCAGGGCAGCGTGTGGTGGCAGGTGGGATGGAAGGGCTCCTCTACCTGTATCAGATCATCCTGCCCGTGACGGGCTGGCTCATGGTCTCTGCCATGGCCATGCCGATCGTGCTGTTCGGGCTGGTATCGTGGCCGCTGATCCCTCTGCCGCAGAGCGTGATGGATAGCGGCTATCTGGCGGAAATCATGCCAGATGTTCATAACTGGCTTGCATGGACTTTCGGTGGATTCATAGTCCTGCATGTGCTGGCAGCTCTTTATCACCGTTTCATCCGGAAAGATCAGGTGGTGGACCGCATCCTGCCCCGCCATGGGGGGGGACGGTAAGCGGTTCCTTTTTGCCGGGTCAGCCAGCAAGCACCCTCATCGGTTTGATGGGGGTGTTTTTTTATGTTGGCTGCCAATGGGGGGCACAGCTTTATCCAGTCTGGGGGATGTGGTATCAGTCGATGGATCAGGCAGGATATAAGGAAAACAACATATCCTTGTTCTGCTTTCCAGACTGGCTGCCCTGGTGCCGTATTGGCACTGTCCGGCAGTCCTGAAGCTGGGTGATGGATCATATACAGGCTAGGTACCTGCTGAAGGAAATTCCCAATGGCGTCAGATCACAAGAAGACCCATATTGGCAGCCATAAGCTGCATCCCGAGACACAGATGCTCAATTACGGTTATGACCCGGCCCTTTCGGAAGGAGCCGTGAAACCGCCCGTGTTTCTGACGTCGACCTTCGTTTTTCCCACGGCAGAAGATGGCCGGGATTTTTTTGATTATGTTTCCGGCCGGAAAGAACCGCCGGAAGGCAAGGGGCAGGGGCTGGTCTATTCCCGCTTCAACCATCCGAACAGTGAGATTGTTGAAGACCGTCTGGCTGTTTACGAAGAAGCAGAGCGTGGGGTGCTGTTTTCTTCTGGCATGTCGGCCATTGCCACCACTCTGCTGGCCTATGCCCGCCCCGGTGATGTGATTCTTCATTCCCAGCCGCTCTATGGTGGGACGGAAACCCTGCTGACCAAGACCATGGCTTCTTTGGGAATCAAGTCCGTGGGGCTGGGAAGCTGCGGAGTGGATGAGGCCATCATGCGTGAGGCTGCCGAAAAGGCCATCGCAGAAGGGCGTGTCTCCCTGATCCTGATCGAGACACCGGCCAACCCGACCAATGGTCTGGTGGACCTGAAGCTGGTGCGCCGCATTGCCGAGGAGATCGAGGCCAGACAGGGCAGCCGTCCCATCATCGTCTGTGACAACACGCTGCTCGGGCCGCTTTATCAGCATCCGCTGAAGCATGGGGCTGATCTGTCACTGTATTCCCTGACAAAATATGTCGGCGGCCATTCCGATCTCGTGGCCGGGGCCGTTCTGGGCAGTGATGCCATGACACGCCCGGTGCGTCAGCTCCGTGGGGCCATTGGAACCCATCTGGACCCGCATAGCTGCTGGATGCTGGGCCGCTCTCTGGAGACGCTGGGGCTGCGCATGGAGCGTGCCACCCTCAATGCCCAGCGTGTGGCGGAGCTGCTGCGGGATCATGCCAAGGTGAACAAGGTGCATTTCCCACCGTTCTACGAGGCTGATTCGGCGGAGGGGAAAGTCTATGCCCGCCAGTGCAGTGGTGCCGGCTCGACCTTCTCCTTTGATATTGAAGGGGGTGAGGCTGCGGCTTTCCGCTTCCTTAATGCGCTGAAGATCATGAAGCTGGCTGTCAGCCTGGGAGGCACGGAGTCTCTGGCCAGCCATCCGGCGACGATGACACATTCCGGCGTGCCGAAAGAGGTACGGGAGCGCATTGGCGTCACGTCATCCACCGTGCGGCTCTCCATCGGTGTGGAGCATGTGGATGATCTGCTGGTGGACGTGAAGCAGGCGCTGGACGCCGCCTGAAGGTCACGGTGTCAGCCCTGATACGGAAAAGCCCGCCTCTCTGAAGGGGCGGGCTTTTTTTAGTGGCGATAGAAAGAAGGCGGATGCTTCAGTGTTTCAGCCAGCGGGCCAGACTGTTGCCGATGAGCTGCATCAGGCTGACCATGATGATGAGAACCACCACCACCCCGAACATGACGGTGGTGTTGAAACGCTGATACCCGTAACGGATGGCAAGGTCACCCAGGCCCCCCGCCCCGATGACGCCCGCCATGGCAGAGGCCCCGACCATGGTGATGAGCGTGACCGTCACGCCGGTGACAAGTCCCGGCAGGGCCTCGGCAATCAGGACGGAGCGGATGATGGTCATGCGTGTGCCACCCATGGCCCGGACGGCATCCACAAGGCCGGAATCAACCTCCCGCAGGGCCATTTCGGCAATGCGGGCAAAATAGGGAATCCCGGCGATGGATAGCGGCACGATGGCCGCTTCCGTCCCCAGAGACGTCCCGGCGATGAAGCGCGTGACAGGGATGAGCAGCACCAGCAGGATGATGAATGGCACGGCACGGACGGCATCCACCACCATGCCCATCAGTCGGGCGGCAAAAGGCAGCCGGTACAGCCCCTGCGGGCCGGTGGCGATCATGAACAGGGCCAGCGGCAGTCCGAATAGGACGGAAAGGGCCGTGGAGGCCACGACCATTTCCAGCGTCTGCCATGTGGAATGGAGGATCAGCTTAAGAATGAGAGGGGACATATCCCAGGACCTCCATGTTCTGCGCTGCCGTCTTCAGGTGATTCAGAGCCTGTTCCGTCCTGTCTCCTTCAAGGCTGAGGATCATGTCACCACTCAGATGGTCCCCGACGGTGGTCACGCCGCCCTGTAGCAGGGCCGTCTGCACGCCGAACCGTTCATGCAGTGCACTGAAGAGCGGCTCGCTGGCATCAGTCCCGCTGAGGACGAGCCGTACGATGGCCTTGTGTGGTCCTGCTGACGGTGTGGCAGCCATCGTCTGTGCCAGAAAGGCAGGGAGGGAGGGACGGATATCTGCCAGAAGGGTCTGGAGGGTCCGGTTGTTCTGTCCATCCCGGAGGAAGTCCAGCAGGGTTCCATCTTCGACGAGGCGGCCATGATCGAGGACCAGGATCCGCTGGGCAAAGCGGCGGACCACATCCATCTCATGGGTGATGAGAACGATGGTCAGCCCCAGCTTCCTGTTGATGTCGGCCAGCAGGTTGAGGATGGAGCTGGTGGATTCCGGGTCCAGAGCAGAGGTGGCCTCATCGCAGAGGAGCAGCGTCGGGTTGGCTGCCAGAGCACGGGCAATGCCGACACGCTGTTTCTGCCCGCCGGAAAGCTGGGAGGGGTATTTCTTTTCAAAGCCCTTCAGCCCGACAAGCTCCAGCAGTTCCGCAATGCGGTTGGCCTGTTCTTTGCGGGGGCATCCGGCGATCTGGAGGGGCAGGGCAATGTTGCCTGCCACGGTGCGGGAAGTCAGCAGATTGAAATGCTGGAAGACCAGACCGATCTTGCGGCGGATGCGGACAAGCTGCCGCTCTGGTTGTGTGGTGAGGTCCACACCATCCAGCAGGATGTGGCCCTGCTGGGGGCGTTCCAGCGCACAGAGGCAGCGGAGCAGGGTGGACTTCCCTGCTCCAGAGCGGCCGATCAGCCCCACGACCTCCCCCTGCTTTACCGAGAAGGAGATGTCCTGAAGAGCCGTATGCTGCCCAAAACTGTGGGTGACGTGCTGGATGTCGAGAATGGGCTTCATGGCCACGCAGGTGTGACTGTGCCGTGATAGATGTCCAGAATGAGCTTGTGGACATTCGGCTGGTGATAGCTTTCCACCAGCGGCTTGACCCATTCAGCGTTGGCATCACCCTCATTGACGGAGATGAAATTGACGTACGGGTTGTTCTTCAGCCCCTCCACGCCAATGCGTTCCTGCTCGGTGATGCCTGCCTTGCGGGCCCAGTCCATGTTGACAACGGCAGCATCCAGATCAGGCAGGGAGCGGCCAACCACACCGGCATCCAGCTCTTCGATGGAGATGTTGCGGGGGTTGTCGGTGACATCCAGCGCCGTGGGGAAAAGGCCGGAATCAGCAGGCAGACGGATCAGCCCCAGTGTCTCCAGCACATGGAGAGCACGACCCTCGTTGCTGGGGTCGTTGGGGATGCCAATACGGGCATTCTGCGGAATTTCGGCCACGGAGTGCCATTTGTGGGAATACAGGCCAATCGGCTGGAAGTATGTGTCGCCGACAGGGACGATCCTGTAGCCGTGGGCCTTGATCTGGGCATCGAGGAAGGGCCGGTGCTGGAAGGCATTGGCGTCCACGTCATGCTCGGACAGGGCCTCATTGGGCGTGTTGTAGTCGGAGAATGGGATGATCTTCAGCGTCAGGCCACGCTGGGCAGCATTCTGGCTGACGAGCCGCCAGATATCCTCGTCCTCGCCAGACATGATGCCGATTTTCAGCGTACGGCCATCGGCACGGGCGATTCCCGGATGGGCCAGGCCAAGGGCGGCAGCACCAGCCAGCCCTGCTGAAAGGCCAAGAAAACGGCGCCGGGGAAGGTGGGAAAACCGGGACATGGTGGTACCTTTCAACATTAAGGGGTGGATCAGTACGGTATCATGGACAGTTCCACAGAGGTGGAAAAGTCTTGCCAAGGCTGCACCATTACATCCCGCTTGTGCGGAATGATTTTTCTGGCCGGGGAAGGCCGTGCGTAGAGAGTGTTTTTAGCGGGTCGCTCTATTCTGTCAAGGTAAAGAGATGACCATATGAACAGTTAATGATAAAGGAATATAAAGCCTGATGAATATGTGCGGGACTTTATGAAAGGCCTTTCACCGTGTCTGTTCGGGGGCAGGTGTTCCTGCCCCCTGTAGAGGAGGTCAGTCTTCCTGTACCACCAAACAGAGACCTGTTGTTGGTGCCTGTTTGGTGATGAGTCTGGCCTGTCCGGTTTCGAGAATGACTTCCCGGATGGATCCGCCAAGGTCACTGACAAAGGCCAGGGTACCTTCGGCATCGACCGCCAGACCGATGGCCTCATCCAGGTCCCGCAGGATGACCTGCTGGTCATGCAGCCCGTGTTCATCCACCCGGGCGACATTGAGGCTGTTGCCATCGGGCGCAGCGCCACGGTCCGTCCACCAGAGCTTGCCCAGAGCAGGCGAGACATGTAGGTCGATCGGCTCTGGCAGATGGTCGGCCAGAAGCTCGATGTCATGACGGTCTGCGGGGTCCGTACCGGCAGGGAGGTCCAGAGACATGCGGAAAATGCGGCCACGCCCCCCTTTGGGAGGGCCTTTCTGCGACCAGTAGAGATGGCCGTTGCTGGTATCAAGGGTGATGCCTACACAGTGGCGTGTGGCATCCTTCATGTGCTCCGGGTAGGTGCCGGTCTGAAGAAGCACCTCCACGTCGGAGCCATCACGGCGGCACCGCATGATGCGCATTCCTTCACGGTCGCACCAGTAGAGATGCTCGCCTCCCGGGGTGGATGTCAGCTGTTTGGGGGTGACGACCAGTCCGTTGGCCACAAGCACCTTGTGGTCGCTGCCATCCAGTCGGGCGGATTCGATGGTGCCATCGGCATCACTGGGGTTGGCGCCCATGTTCGTCCAGTATATCCGGCCTTCCGTGGGGTCGATCCACACCCCGTCCGGGCAGCCCCAGCCGATGTCGATATGGGACAGTGGGCAGCCATCCTGTACGGAGAGGGCAGTGATCCGGGCAGGTTCGATCTCGAGTGAATGAAGAATGATGTTTCGGGTCATGAGGTGGCCTTGCTGTAATCATAGAAACCACGCCCGCTTTTCACGCCCAGCCTGTGTTCGGCAATCATCCTGCGGAGCAGCGTGCGGGGCGCTTCGGGCAGGTGGGGGAAGGCTGCGGCATAATGTTCCTCGATCTGGAGGACGATATCGAGTCCGACCTGGTCCATGAGGCGGAATGGCCCGGCAGTCGTGCCCTGTGTCTCGCAGTAGAGGCGGTCTATGGTTTCGGGGTCGGCCACACCTTCTGCGGCGACACAGAGGGCCTCACGCTTGATGGCGGCCCAGATGCGGTTCTCGATGAATCCGATGCTCTCTTTCCGGGCAATGTAGGGGGACAGTCCCACCTCGCTGAAATAGCGGGCCAGATCCTCCATGAGGGCCGTGTCAGTCTCTCCACAGGACATGAGTTCCACGGCCCGTTTTTCAGGTGGCATCATGAAGTGGGTGTTGAGGACCCGGTTCTTCTTCGTCACCTTGCCGACGATCTGGCTGGAAGGGAATGAGGAGGAGTTGGTGGCGAGGATGGCATCGGCAGGTGCCAGCTGGTCCAGCTGGCCAAAGATGTCCGTCTTGAGGTCCTGCTTTTCAGGCAGGGCCTCGATGACAAGCCAGGCGTCTTTCACGGCGTCTTCCAGTGTGGTGGCGATGTCCACATGGCCGGCTTTTCCACCTTCGACAGAGGCGACAACGTCAGGCAGGTGCTGCCCGACATAGGCGATGGCCTTCCGGGTGGTTTCTTCCTGCCTGTCAAAAAGGCGGACGGTGCCGCCGCGTGTTGCCAGCATCAGGGCGATACGGGAGCCCATCGTGCCAGCGCCAAGGATGGCGGCAGGGCGTTCAGGCACCTTTTCCGTCAGAAAATCTGCCATGGCATGTTCCTTTGCTGAAAGGGGCGGGCGGGGGCCAGACCTCACGGCTCATCTTATTGAATGAATGGCTAACATTTACTTTATCATTACGTGTCGCCTGCTGCGATCATCTTTGGATAACGGAGACGTCATCTGGCAGGCCATGCTCCTTGTGGCGTGGCCTGCCGGGCTCATGGTCAGCGGGTCTCTGTCAGTTCGGGGGCAAGTTGCGCCGTTCTGAACTCGGTGAAGTCGTATTGCCCCACGCCAGAGGTGATGAAAGGGTCTTCCGCCAGAAGGGTTTCAATTTCCTCTCTGGTGATCCCATCCCGGACAATGAGAATGCCCCCATCCCCCGATAGTTTGGGGCCGGATGCCAGCAGGATGCGCCGCTCGAAAAGCGTTGCAAGGAAGGCACGGTGTGCAGGGCGTTGGGCCTGAACCTCATCCGGGGAGGCGAGATAGGACACTGAGGCGATGATCATGGCAGATACTCTTTTGATTCATGGTGCCGTTTTGGGGGAGAGGAGCCCCCGGGGCGGGTGGAAGTTCCGGTTTTCTGGCAGTGTCATTCCAGCGGACAGAATAACACTTTCATAATAATGGCATTTTTTTCAGGGATGAAGGAGATGGTTTTCCGTACTGGGAACCCACTGTTTTTGCAGTCATACCCGTATTGCATGGAGGAATAGCCATGATTCGTATTCTGATCGCCTTTTTCGTCCCCTGGCTGACGTTCTTTACCATTGGCCGTCCGATTGCAGGGATCATCTGCCTGGTGTTGCAGGTCACCCTTCTGGGCTGGATTCCGGCAACCATCTGGGCGCTTCTGGCTCTGCGCTCCTATGATGAGGCTCGTTGAGCTTTCAGTCTGGCCGGAAAAAAGCCCCTGTCCGTAAAGGCAGGGGCTTTTCTGTATCAGCCCCCTTTGCCTGTCATGGCGGAAGGGGGGGAAGGGCAGAGGCCGGTCAGGCCTTGTTCTGCCCGGTGGTTGTATCGGGCACGCCCCTGCTGTTGATGAAATGTTCCAGCGCCGGGCCCTGGATGTCCACCACATCACGGGGGTACTGGATACCCGCCTGTTCGAACCGTTTTTTCATGCGGCGGTTGAATTCCCATTCCACCGTCCAGCGTCCGGCATTCGTGGTGGGATAGACACCCTTCACGGAGACGGAGGATGTGCCGATGGCAGACACGCCCCAAAGGTCGAAATCTGCCAGGATGAGGTCTCTGTAGGCCTCTTCATTCCGCATTTCCTTGCCAATTTCCACAAGGATGGCAGCGACCTGGTCCGTATCGCTGTCGATGTCCACCGTGGCGAGAATCATTGCACGGGAGAAGTCACGGTTGTAGTTGGTCACCTGGCTGAGCGAGCTGAACGAGAAAATGTTCATCGACCCGTCATTGGCCCGGACATGAACGGAGCGCAGGGAGAGCCGTTCGATCACGCCATAGGTGCCGTTCAGCGTTACGGAGTCGCCGACAGTCAGGGCATTTTCCAGCAGGAGGAAAATTCCGCTGATGAAGTCCTGCACCAGCTTCTGGGAGCCGAAACCCAGCGCCACACCAAAGATGGAAGCACTGGCGATGAGCGGGCCTGTATCAATTCCAAGCTGGGAGAGGACCGTCAGCCCGATGATGACAGCCAGAACCAGCAGGAACAGGATGCGGAACATCGGTGTCAGTGTCTGCAGGCGGGCAATGCGGATCTGCACATCCCGGCTGTCCTGTTCGCCCAGACGGCGGATATGATGCTCGATGGTCACATTGGCGACCTCCCAAGCCAGAATCCCGATGACCAGAGCTACCAGAATGGTCAAGGCTGCCTGGAAGATGCGGGGACCAAGCGTGTCATGGCCGAGCAGGATGTAAACCGGTGCGCCCCACGCCAGAGCAAGGGCCAGAATGGTCAGGACGGCCATGACGAGACGGATGACCGTCGTGGCAGCCGGGTAGTAACGGCGGATGCGGAACAGCGTTTCTTCATTGAGATTCCAGCTGTCCAGTGCCCGCATGAAGCGCTCCAGTCCGCCATAGGCCAGAATGCTGACAATGCGGACAGCTACCAGCGCCACCAGGGTACGGACGAATATCTGGAGGATGAGCTGGTATCCGCCATCAATGTCGGCTGCCCAGACAAGCCACAGGGCGAAGTCGAAGAACAGGGCCACAATCCACCAGCTGCCGGAGACCAGCGCCATGATGGACTGGAGGCGGCGGTTGGCTGCACCGATATGCTGGCAGGCATGCTGCACCCGCTTGCGGGAGCGGATGATCATGACGGCGAGGAAGAGGTGGACGGCCAGCAGCAGGAGCTTCTGGAGACCGCTGGAAACAGCCATAGGCATGGCCATGGCGTGCAGCATGGCCAGCAGTGAGAAGCCCCAGGCCAGAATGACACCAATCTGGCGGAAATAGCGGAAGATGAAGGTTGAGGAACTGTCCCGCAGGATGCTCAGCCGCAGCCATGGGGTCTGTGGGGCGAGGAAGATGCGCAGGACCAGGGTCCACACGCCCAGCCCGATGCCGATCAGCCAGGAGATGCTCCAGATTGCATGGGCCGCTTCGGTGGAAGGGGCAGGGTCCAGCACGCCCATCAGCAGGGCGATCAGGGGAAAGGTGCAGATGGTGATCAGCTCCAGCAGGGCGCAGGCCAGCGTATAGGGAGCGCGGCGCAGGCAGAGCATGAGCTGTGTCAGTGCCCCCTGATGGCGGAGACTGTCCTCAAGGCTGGCCTGGGTGGCGGCGGCCTCCTCTTTGGTCTGCTCATTATGGGTGGCTGCCGTGCGGGCTGTATCCGTGGCGGCTTCCGTTGCTTCGGCACGGGTCTTGTGCAGTTTTTCAGCTTCCTGCTGGAAAACCATGTGGTCGTGCTTTTTCGCCATGCTGCTGATGCGCCGGTAGAGAGGGCGCAGGATGATGCGCACGCCGAAGAAAAGCAGGTAGCTGCACACCAGCATGATGACCACACGCAGGGCGATGTGGCCGACACGGGCCTGTAGGGCCGGGTCATGCACAAGGGCCTGAACCCACGGGGCAATGGCGCCGAAATCGATGATGCTCTGATGCAGGATGTGCAGCTGCTGGAGGGCACGGTCACCGAAAAGGGCAATGTTTTCCCGGGCCAGATCAATGACGGAGGCATGTTTCGCCTGTGGCGCGGCCTGGGTCAGGTTCTGGAGGGTCGTCAGGAATTTCTGACGCTGGGCATCATCGCTCAGGACAGAAATGAGCTGGCGGGCCTGGTCAGCGGAGAGACCTGTCGTGGTGGCTGGTGCCGGGGCGTCTGCGGCCAGTGCCCGGGCGGGCAGGGACCCGAACAGGGCCAGACAGGCCACCAGCAGGGCTGGCAACAGGCTGCGTACGAACAGACCGGTAAAATGCCGGTACGGAGCGGCCCCCGTGTTGGGGTGCGGTATTCTGTCAGTCATGTAGATACGCATCTCCTTTTTTGGTGTGAGGCGGCAGCATGCCTTCTGTCCGGGCCGTTTTCGCAGAACAGTGTCAGGATTTTAAGGCACGCTCTGGTGAAAGGAGGATTAATTTTCTGAAATCCCCTGTTTCAGGCAGGAGGGGTACCGCCATCCCGTCCCGGTATCGGAGATGGAATGGCGGAGTATGCAAGGCCTTATGGCCCGTTTTTCAGTGGGATGGACGTGCGGAGAGCTGCACGGCCCATAGCTGGGCCAGATTGTTGGCAGTCCCCTCGCCATCCATGCTGCTGAAGAGCTGGAGGGCTTCTGTCCGGCGTCCGGCGTCCATCATGGCCATGCCCAGGGAGAGGCGGGCGAGGTCCGGCTGGTGGGGCTGTTTCCCCAGCCCCTGTTGCATGAGGGCCAGACCCTGATCCACCTGTCCGTTGAGGACAAGGTTGTATCCGGCTGTCAGGGAGGGGCCCGCCTCGGTGGAGGTTTTGGCTTTTTCTACCATGGCGGGGAGGCTGGTGCGGGCTTCTGCGGCACGTTGAGCCACGAAAGCCCGGAAATGCGCCTGGGCTTCTGCCCCGGTGCCAGTTCCCAGCAGGTGGCGGGCATAGCCTTCATCCAGAAGGTTCAGGGCCAGCTGGGGCAGCTCCATCTGCACGGCCCGCTCTGCCATGTCCTGAAACTCGGCCGGGCTGGTCAGCAGGCCAGTGGCCAGGCGCAGACGCTGGAGATTGAAGACCATGCGTGGCGTGAGGGAATGGTCGGTTGTCAGGTCATGGATCAGCATCTGCCAGTACTGGGGTCGGGCATGATATTTCACCAGTTTGACATAGATGCCTGTCTTGCCCGCCGTGTCATGCAGCTGGTCGTAAGCGGCGGCGAGCATCTGGAGCTGGTTTTCCGCCGGAATCTGTCCAGCCTTCCGGTCGGCGGCCAGCATGGCCCGGCCTGCCTCCACCGTGCCCTTCCAGTCCTGCTGGAGATAGTGGCACTGGAGGAGAAGGGTCTGCATCTGCTGGTTCGGGCCGACTTCCTTCAGATAACGGCTGGCTGCGTTGGCGGCACTGGCATAGTCACGGGCTCCATAGGCCAGACTGGCCTGCGCCATGAGCATCTGCTGCCGTGCGGCCGGAGTGGTGCGGCTGTTCCTAATGAGGGTTTCATAGGCCTTCAGTGCGACAGGGACATTGCCCGCCTGGCTGGCCGCCGCTGCCCGCATCTGGGCGATGACGTAGCTTTCATAGTCGCTCTTTCCTGCCACGGCATCAGCAGCATTGACGAACTCCAGGGCTTTGGCTGGCTGATGGCTGGACAGAGCCGACTGTGCATTCTGGAGCTGCGTGCCGACCTCCCGGCCCAGCTCATCCTCTGCCTGCGCTGCCCCGATGAGCAGGCGGGTGGGAGCCTGCCCGGAGATGGGGGACAGGCAGGAGAGGGCAGACAGGCCAAACATGCCAGCCAGCAGCCAGCCGTGCGGGTGTTTCGGGTTTGGCAGGCTCATGGGTTACTGTCCTTCCACAAACTGGTCCAGACCAACAATGCCCAGCTTCGTCACGCCAAGGCGCTGGGCGTCCGCCATCACATGGGCCACGGTCTTGTAGGTGGCAAGACGGTCGGGACGGATATGGATCTCCGGCTGCTCACCTGTCACGGGATGGACGGCCCCGTTCAGATGGGCCTGAAGGTCCTCCTCCGAGGTGATGGGCGTGTCATTCCAGCTCAGCGTATTGTCATAGCTGATGCCAATTGTTGCAACCTGTGGCTGTATTGCAGAGGGTGGTGGATCGCCCTGGGGGAGGTCGATCGCTACGGAATGGGTCTGAAGCGGGATGGTGATGATGAGCATGATGAGCAGCACCAGCATCACGTCGATCAACGGTGTCGTGTTGATGTCGACAATGGCTTCATCTTCATGAGTGCTGCCCGTACCAACGTTCATGGCCATGAGGAATCTCCAAAAACTGTCTGCCTCGGGCGTCATGCCCCGGTGAACCGGGCCGGGGAGAACCGGCAGGAAGGGCCCCCACCCGGCAGGGCAGGGGCCGGAAAGACCACAGGTCAGTCGTACGGCTGCTCTGTGATGAAGTCAACGTGCTGGATGCCTGCCTCCTGGCAAGCCGCCACGATCTTGCCAATGGGCATGTACTGGGCCGAACCGTCCCCGCGGATCTGTATCTGCGGCTGGGGCTGCTGGCGTGCTGCTTCCATGAGACGGCTGACAAGCACCTTGTGGTCCCCGATGGGCTGTGTGTTCCAGTAGGTCTGCCCATCCGCCGTGACAGCCAGCACGATGTTGCCAGGCTTGGTCTGGGTTGGCTGGTTGCGGTCTACCGGCAGCTTGACCTTTACGGTGTGCGTGGCCACCGGGATGGTGATGAGGAAGATGATGAGCAGCACCAGCATGACGTCAACCAGCGGTGTCGTGTTGATGGCTGATACCACCTCGCCATCATCACCCATGTCTCCGGTGTTGAATGCCATGGTTCAGATCCGCTCGTTCGTGGTTGTCGTGGTCGGGCTGTTATCCTTCGTGCTGTTGAACACGGCGTCATGACGGTAACCGCCGATCAGGACGGAATGAAGGTCGGACCCGAAGTTGCGGACACGGTCCATCGCACCCTTGTTGCGACGGACGAGCAGGTTGTAGCCCAGCACGGCCGGCACGGCCGTGGCCAGACCGATGGCTGTCATGATCAGGGATTCACCGACAGGACCGGCCACCTTGTCGATGGAGGCCTGGCCGGCAATGCCAATGGCTGTCAGGGCATGATAGATACCCCAGACCGTACCGAACAGCCCGATGAAGGGGGAGGTGGAGCCGACCGTACCAAGGAAGGCCAGCCCGCCCTGAAGACGTGTGTTGATGGTCTCCAGCGCCCGCTGGATGGACATGCTCGTCCATGACTGGAGGTCGATGGAATCCCGCATGGAGCCTTCATGATGGCGTGCTGCCACGATGCCGGTCTCGGCAATGTAGCGGAAGGGGGAATCCGCCTTCAGTGTCTGTGCCCCTTCCTGGATGGTCTTCTGTGTCCAGAAGGTCTGGTTGACGGCCCTGGAGGCCCGGAAGAGGCGGGATTGTTCAAGGAATTTGCTGATCATGATGATCCATGTCCCCAGAGACATGATGGCCATGATGAGCAGGACGCCACGGGCGATGATGTCACCGTTTTTCCAGAGTGCACCCAGCCCGTAGGGGTTTTCCTTCGGTGCTTCCTCGGTCGGTTTTTCACTGACCGGCGTAGCGGTGACCGGGGTGCCGCTTTCAGCACCAGCTGGCGGAGCAGCGGGTGTGGCCCCTGCTGGTGCCGTGGCCGGTGCAGCCCCGGCGGGGGGAACTGCGGGTGTGGTGCCTGCGGGAGGCTGGGCTGTCATCGTGGTCCCGGCGGGCGGAGCGGCCGGGGCAGCGTCCTGCGCAAAAGCGGTGGAGGCCAGCGGCATGGCAGCCAGAGTCAGGGCCAGGGCCGTGCCATAGACAGCGTGCGCCCGGGGCGCAGCAACAGTTACGGGGAGGCGGAACAGTCTGGTCATGAATCCCATATCCTTGTCTAAAAAAGCACCAGTCTGGAGGTGCTGCACCGGTGGGAGAAACCTCCCGTATCGGTCTCCCTGTCATTCCTGCCATCCATGGCAGGTCGGGACAATGTGAAAACGTCTGCTACCCTGCCCCCGCAGGGGTGGCCCGTTTGGGGCAGGGCAGCTTCATGCTGGTCTGTGCTGGCTCAGAATGGCTTCATTCATCACCAAGGGTAAAGTCCACATGCAGGACGTGGTTGTGTTCCACGACTGGCTGCCCACCCACCACGGCTGGCTGGTAGCGGACTGGTGAACGCTCGAGGAAGTCCAGCGCACTTTCGGCAAAATCGTGCCCGCCCTTGACGCTCAGCAGCTTGCAGTTGGCCGGTTTGCCGTTGGTGAGGATGTCGCAGGAGGCCGTCACGGAGCCCTCACGGCTTTCCTCCTGTGCTTCCTCTGGATATTCCGGCCGTACATTGTTGATGGGCATGGCACCAGCGGAGTGGTCACTTTCAGACGAGCTGTTGCTGGAGCTTGCCGACGGTGCCGCTGCTGAAGACTGGGCCGGGGCCGATGGTGCAGGCTGGGGTGCCGCCGCCTTCGGTTTGGGGGCTTTCTGGTGGCTGTGCTGGATCGGCGGTTTGGGGGGGGGGGCCACCCTGATCTTGGGAGGGGGGATATAAGGTGGCGGCGGTTGCACCATCACCGGCTGCGGTGGTGGTGGAGGCGGCGGCGGTGGGGGAGCCTCCGCAATGACACGTGTCTGGATGGGAGGATGCGAGGGTTCCTGCTTTTCCATCCTGGTAAGTGTCAAGGCATAGACCACCAGCCCGATGGCCAGAAAAGCCACGACAACAGCGACGATGTAATCCGTCGGTTTGCGTTGCTGGGCGGCATAGCTTCTCATTCCAAAACCTTCTTACCCTTTTCCACGCCGCAGGTCCGGCGCTTCTTCCCGGCAGGGCAGGCCTGCCAGCATGACTGGTACCCTCACAAGACGGGACGTGCCCGTACGGGGGAGGGGAAAAACCTTGTGCCGCATCACGGGCACGGCCCCATGCCGATTCCTTCTCCTCGTCCCTGGCGGTCAGGCCCTGCCCGGTAAGGGGAGACAGCAAAGCAGCACGGGAACGTTCCCGTATCGGTTCCTTTACCAATGGCCCAAGCCGCCCCTTTGATGCAAGGGCTCTCATGCGACTCTTTCGCAGGATCGCCTGTGCATAAATAGGGGCATATCTGTGGATATTTTTTGAGGAAACCGGAAAAACGGCAGTTTATGGACGATTGTGAAAGGTTTTTCGTGGCTGTGATGATGCCCGGCCTGTGAATTGTTTTGGTTGGTCCTTCTTATGAAAAAAACATATTTTTTTGATGATTGATATTAAATACGATATTTAATCGTTTTATTGGTGGAAAAAGCTACCATTAAGAGAGGGGACATGAACCAGAATGTCATGCCCCCTCTCTTGCGGTCTGCTCCGGGTGAGTGCCCCCGTGTCAGACGGGTTTACTGTGCCGTGGCGCTGGCCTCGGAGCGTGTGGCGCTCACACGCTGGGCCAGAGATGCTGCCATGAATTCATCCAGATCGCCATCGAGCACAGCATCAGGGTTGCCCTTCTCGATGTTGGTCCGCAGGTCCTTGACGAGCTGATACGGCGCCAGAACGTAGGACCGTATCTGGTGCCCCCAGCCGATGTCCGTCTTGGCGGCCTCGGCGGCGGAGGCCTCGGCCTCCCGCTTCTGAAGTTCGGCCTCATAGAGGCGGGCCTTCAGCATTTCCATGGCCGTAGCCCGGTTGCGGTGCTGGGACCGGTCCGTCTGGCAGGCCACGACGATACCTGTCGGGATGTGGGTGATGCGGATGGCGGAGTCCGTCTTGTTGACGTGCTGCCCACCAGCCCCGGAGGCCCGGAACGTATCCACACGGAGGTCGGAATCGATGATCTCGATTTCGATGGAATCATCCACAACAGGTGAGATGTAGATGGAGGCAAAGGAGGTCTGCCGCCGTGCAGCGGAGTCGAAGGGGGAGATGCGCACGAGGCGATGCACCCCGGCTTCCGTCTTCAGCCAGCCATAGGCATTGGGACCGCTGACGAGGATCGTGGCGGATTTCAGCCCGGCCTGTTCCCCTTCACTGCTTTCCATCAGAGAGACCTTGTAGCCATGCTTTTCGGACCAGCGGGTATACATCCGCAGCAGCATCTCGGCCCAGTCCTGCGCTTCCGTACCGCCAGCACCGGCATTGACCTCAAGATAGCAGTCATTGCTATCGGCTTCACCGGAGAGGAGGCTTTCCGTCTCACGCTGCTGGGCCTGGGCGGCGAGGCTGCGCAGGGTGGCGAGGCCTTCCTGCACCACGGTGTCGTCATTTTCCATCTCGGCCAGCTCGACAAGGTCCAGCGTGTCCTGCACGTCGGCCTCCAGAGCCTCGACCCCTTCGATCTGGTTGGCGAGCATCGTGCGCTCACGCATCAGTTTCTGGGCGGCGTCCGGGTTGTTCCAGAGGTCCGGGTCTTCAGAGAGATGGTTCAGTTCGGCAAGGCGTGTTTTGGCGACATCCCAGTCAAAGATGCCTCCTCAGCAGTGCCACCGACTGCTTGATCTGTTCGGAGAGGGCTTCGGTCTCAGCCGACATCAGGCGTTCTCCTGCTTTCTTCAGGTTGATGTTGCTGCTTTAGTATAGACCACCGACGCCAATGTCACCTCCCTCTGCCGGGTTTGCTTTCTCCTGGGGCGGTGCTGCAGGCAGGGAAGCAGGGGCATGTGAGGGCATGGTTCCATCCAGCGGGTCGGTGATGGTACCATTGCTGGACGGGCTGGAGCTGGGCATGTCCGTCTCGGAATCAGGAATCATGTCCGCACCGGTGTCAGCAGCGGTAAGGGCCTGTGTTCCGGCTCCGAAACCATGCAGCGGCACGGAGGCTCCCGGAATCTGGTTCGGTTTGAAGGCATCCGTGGCACGGATGCGCCCTGTATCATATTCCGCCAGCGTGATGCCGTCCGGTGCGGGGAACTCCAGCCGGGGCCGGGTGGCGAAGACGGCCTTCATGATGCCGTTCCAGATCGGCCCGGCCAGATGGCCGCCTGTTTCATTCTTGCCCAGGCTGCGGGGCGCATCATAGCCGATCCACACCACGGTGACGGTGTCGGGAGAGAACCCGGCGAACCAGGCATCATGATAGTCCTGACTGGTACCGGTCTTCCCGGCGATGGGGCGGTCGATTCCCACGCCAGCCCGTACGCCCGTGCCACGGGCGATGACATCCCGCATCATGGTGGTGATCTGGAAGGCACTCTGCGGCGAGGCCAGGACCGGACGGCCATCATGGATGACGGGCATCCCGTTTTCTGTTGTCACGGTACGCCGGTTGGCCTGGTTGCGCCAGATGATGGTGCCATCAGGATTCTGGATGTAGTCGATCAGGCTGGGGGTGATGCTGTGGCCACCGTTGGCGATGGCCGCATAGGCCCCGGCCTCCCGCAGGACGGTGGTCTCCACGGCCCCGAGGGCAGCGGGCAGGTAGGGTGGCATGTTGTCCACCATGCCGGACCGTACGGCCATGTCGCTGACGGCCTTCATGCCCAGATGGGCCGCCACACGGATGGTCACGAGGTTGCGGCTTTCCCGCAGGGCATCATGCAGGGTAGTGGGTCCCCAGTTGTCGTGTTCGTAATTCTGTGGCTTCCAGTCTCCGAAACTGATGGGAGAATCATCGAATGTTTCGGAGGGGGAAATGTCCCGTTCCATCGCTGCCAGATAGACCAGCGGCTTGAAAGAAGACCCCGGCTGGCGCTGCGCCTGCGTGACACGGTTGAACTGGCTCTGCTGGAAGGACCAGCCCCCCACGAGGGCCAGGACACGCCCCGTATGGGCATCCAGCGTAACGGTCGCCCCTTCCACCTGCGGAATCTGCTCCAGGGCGGCGGAGCCGTCATCCTGCGGCTCGATCATCACGAGGTCACCCGTCTGAAGCGGATGGGTGCGGCGGCTCCATGTTTCGTCTGTCTTGCGAAGCGTGGCAGTGTGGGCCTCATGCGCCTTCACCCAGCCGACACGGGGTGCTGGTGTTGTGGAGAGGACGACGGCCAGACGCCATGTGGACAGCATGCCAGCCGGATTTTTCTGCCGGGCCATGCTGCCCTGCCAGTCTGCCATGGCGTCACCGTCCAGATGGCCGACAGCCCCGTGCCAGCCCTCATGGGTGCGGGCATAGGCCATCAGCCCTTCCCGCAGCAGTTTCGTGCTGACCTGCTGGAGGTGCGGGTCGAGGCTGGTATGGACGTCCAGCCCGCCTTCCGTTGTCTGTTCCTCATTATAGAGGGATGTCAGCTGGCGGCGGACTTCCGCAGCGAACCATTCGGACCCTGCAAGCGGACCGAAGCGCACCTGCCCTTGCGGCACGAGCGGGTCCTGCTTGGCCTGCTGGGCTTCATCGGCAGGGATGGCGTGGGTTTCGCCCATCCGGTCCAGCACCCAGTTGCGCCGCCACATGGCCGCTTTGGGGTGGAGGAACGGATTATAGTTGCTGGGGGATTTGGGCATGCTGGCGAGCATCGCCGCCTCGGCATCGCTCAGCTGGTCCAGCGTCTTGTTGAAGTAGGTCTGCGCCGCCGCCTCGACCCCGTAGGCTCCGTTCCCCAGATAGATGCCGTTCAGGTAGATTTCCAGAATCCGGTCCTTGGAAAGCGTGTGCTCGATCCGCATGGCGAGCAGGGCTTCCCGCACCTTCCGTTCGATGGTCAGGCTGTTGTTGTTCAGCAGCATGACCTTGGCCACCTGCTGGGTGATGGTCGAGGCCCCCAGAGGCCGTTTGCCCTGATGGGTGAGGATGCTGAAGATGTCCGTCACGCCCGCCCGCAGCATGGCCAGCGGGTCCACGCCGCCATGGGAATAGAAATTCTGGTCCTCCGCCGCAATGAAGGCATTGCGGACGAGCGGGGGAATGGCCCGGATGGGCACATAGATGCGCCGCTCGTGGGACAGCTCCGCCATGAGCTGGTCATCGGCCGTGTACAGTCGGCTGACCACGGGCGGCTTGTAATGCTGGAGAGCGTCCACGCTGGGCAGATTGGCGCTGAGATGGGCATACAGTCCCACCCCTGTGAGAATGACGGCAGAAACGCCAAACGTACCGATGCCAAGGGCAGCCCCCAGCAGAAACCGCCAGCGGCGGAAACGGGGCTTCTGGGATGGTGAGGGCGGGCTGTCTGGCAGCATGGGGGAACGCTTCATGCCCTCCCTATAACATGGCCTGCAAAAGAACGGGAAGAAGCAGAGTGTTGCCTGTTTTTTATGGGTGGGTATGGCCGAGGGGACGGGGGCTGCCTATGGTGGTGCCCTGTCATGGGGTGGCTGGTCCAGTCCCGCCCATGTGGATTTTCTGAAGAGATTCGAGGAAGCTGTTTCATGTTCGAACGTCCCTCCGGCCGTACTGACGACGCCCTTCGCCCGGTTACCATCGAGACCGGTTTTTCCACTCATGCGGAAGGGTCCGCCCTGATCCGTGTCGGCGGGACGGAGGTGCTCTGCACCGCTTCCGTCGAGACACGGGTCCCGCCATTCCTGCGGGGCCAGGGCCAGGGCTGGGTCACGGCGGAATATGGGATGCTGCCCCGTGCCACCCACACCCGTGGTTCCCGCGAGGCCGCCCGTGGCAAGCAGTCCGGCCGCACGCAGGAGATCCAGCGTCTCATCGGCCGTTCCCTGCGGGCCTGTGTGGACCTCAAGGCTCTGGGCGAGTGCATGATCACGCTGGACTGTGACGTGCTGAACGCCGATGGCGGCACACGCTGTGCCTCCATTACCGGGGCGTGGGTGGCTCTGGCCATCGCTCTGGAAGGCATGGGCAAGTCGAAGGCGCTGACGGGGCAGGTGGCTGCCGTGTCCTGCGGGCTGACGGATGCCGGGCCGGTGCTGGACCTTGATTATGCGGAAGACAGCACGGCACAGGCTGATACCAATTTCGTTCTGACCGCTGATGGCGGCATCGTGGAAATTCAGGGTACGGCAGAAGAACGACCCTTCCGGCCTGAAGAATTCCAGATTCTGTTTGGTCTGGCCCAGAAAGGTGCAAAGGAGCTGTTCGCCGTACAGAAGGAGGCCCTGGCCCGCAGGAAGAAAGGTGCATGATGAGCGGGCAGGATTCTGGCCGCCGTCTGGAGCGTGGCAGCGAGATTGTTCTGGCAAGTCACAATGAAGGCAAGCTGCGGGAATTTTCTCTCCTGCTGGCAGAGAGCGGCATCACGGTTCGCTCGGCTGCCGAACTGAACCTGCCAGAGCCTGAAGAGACGGCTGCCGACTTTGAGGGCAATGCGCTCATCAAGGCGGAAGCCGCTGCCAGGGCAACGGGCCTGCCGGCACTGGCCGATGATTCCGGCTTCTGCGTGGCGGCATTGGATGGCAGACCGGGCGTCTATTCTGCCCGCTGGGCAGGCCCGCAGCGGGACATGATACTGGCGATGAACCGTGTGCATGAGGAGATGCAGGCCAGCGGGTCGGCTGACAAGGCAGCGTCGTTTGTGGTGGTGCTGTGTCTGGCATGGCCGGATGGGACGCATCGCTTCGTACGGGGTGAGTGTCGGGGGCAGGTCTCATGGCCACCGAGGGGGACGCATGGGCATGGTTATGACCCCATCTTCATTCCTGAAGGAGAAAGCCGCACGTTTGCCGAGATGGCCGAAACGGAGAAAAACCGCTTCAGCCATCGTGGGCAGGCGATGCAGCAGTTTCTGAAAGAGTGCGTAGCCTGATTGTAATAGTGGCTGTGTAGGGGATGGGTACGGCACCATTGGTGGCTGTGCCCATCTTTTTTTTGGCCATGGGAACGTGATGGATGAGAGAAAAGTTAATTCACGTCTTCACATGGGTAATAAAATGAGATTTAATAAAAATAACTATTATTTAAAGTAATAAGTGAGCCGCTCATGCAGACAGGCAGGCCATCGTGGCGAGTGACGATGCAGGAAAGACCGGACCTGTCTCTGAGGTGTGTCAGCCTGTTGGGGCGGACGGGCAGGTTTTTGCGGTCCCCGGTAGTTCTTGCCGTACTGTCTGTTGCTGCAGGGCTGGGACAGGCGGAAGCGCAGATCACTGAAAAGGTTCCCCCTGCCGTGGAGACCATGCCGGGAGCCGGGGTGATCGGCCAGCCACGCCGTGTCACGCTGGAGGAGAACCGGTCCCGCAAGCGGCATCAGGGAGACTGGGGAGCCTTCAACTGGGGGAATGGTGAATTTGCCGGGTTCGGGCCGGTTGGTGTCTACGGGGTCGCCCCCTGGGCCGAGGACTGGAGCAGCAAGAAAGACCCCAGGAATTACACGGATTTTCTTGATCCCCTGAAGGCCATCCGCCTCAATGAGTCGGGCAGCATCTGGCTGTCGCTTTCCGGTGAATCCCGGATACGCAACTGGTATGAGTCGAGTCCCATGCTGGGGACGGTGAACAGGCGTCATTCCGGCCGGTTTACGGTACGCAACCTGCTGGGGGCGGACCTTCACCTTGGCCCGCACTGGCGGATATTCGGGCAGCTGAACAATGGTGAGGCGGCCGGATGGAACTATTACGGCTATAATGCGACATGGCGGCGCAGGCTGGGGGTGCAGCAGCTCTTTGTCGGGTATGAGCGTAAACTGTTTGGTGCAAAGACCGGCGTGATGGTCGGGCGGCAGCAGTTTCTCGATGCTCCTTCATGGCTCGTCTACATGCGGGAAACTCCCAACGTCCCGCTTTCGTGGAATGGTGTCCGTGGCTATGCGCTGTGGAACCGGATCAGGCTGGACCTGTACAATTTTGTCGCTACACAGGTGACGAGGGATACCATCATGGGGGGCGGGTTTGATGATGGCACCCGCCTTTATGGGGGGAATGTCGGGATCGCCCTGCGGCCCTTTGCCATTGGGGGGGAGCAGGTCCATTCCTTTCTGGACCTCTTCTGGATGGGTTTCCGTGATGAGGGGAAAACGGCAGCCGTGGCCCGTTACAAAGGGTCGGAGGCGGGAACGCAGACACGACAGAATGGTGGCTTCCGCTGGTATGGTTCGGCACCGTCTTTCGAATATGAGCTGGGGGGCGTGTATCAGGGGGGACGGTTCCATCCCGGCACGTCATCCATTGCCAGCCGCCCCGTGAGTGCCTGGGCCGTGCGGGGCGTGCTGGGCTGGCGTCATTCCTCATCCTTTCTGCATCCCTTTCTGGGCGTGCAGGCGGAGGCTTACAGCGGAGGAGACAATCGCCGGAAAGAGGGAACCGTGGGCACGTTCTCGGCCCCGTTCTCACCCCGTAATGGAACGTTCGACCTGACACGCACCATTGCGAGGGCCAACATCGTGAGTGCCGGCCCGCTGGCCAGCATCGCACCCCGGCCTTTCATGAACATCCGTATCCGGGTGCCTTACCTCTGGAGGGAGAGCATGAATGACGGGCTGTATAATTCATCATCGCCCTTTTCTTTCCTTTCAGGGCCGAAGCTGCGGCAGGCCGGGCGGGCCGTGGGGTTGCAGCCGCAGGGGCAGGTGCAGTTCCAGCTTCAGCAGCACGTCAACTGGCAGATTGATGGGGGAGCGATTCTGCTGACACATCGCATGAGGCAGGCCGGGGGGAAGAACGGGACCTACATGCTCTCGACCCTCACGCTGCGTTTCTGAGCCTTCTGATAAATACGATTTTGTATTGTGAAAAAGAATGGCGGTCTCAGAGGCGATTTTCCGCCGTTTCCTGCCGGAGATCAGGCTTCCTGATTCTCTGGAAAGCTCATAATGACATTCTTATATCCTGAAAAATTGATGATTTATCAAAAATCATCATTGAAGCCCGTTAAATATGTAATTAGTTTCTTTCTTATCGTATTTTCCGAAGGGAGCAGATCACATGGCAATATCGGACGATGAGTTCCAGGCCCTGCCCCGGCAGGAAGACGTGGCTGCCTCGGAGGAGGAAACGGGCCGTGTACTGTCCTCCGTTCTGGCCCGTTTTCCGGGCCGTGTGGCGGTGATTTCTTCCTTCGGTGCCGAGTCTGCCGTGCTGCTGGCGCAGGTGGCGGCACAGGACAGAGCCGTGCCTGTCTTTTTTCTCGATACGGAGCGGCATTTCCCGGAAACGCTGGCCTATCGGGATGAGCTGACCCGTCATCTGGGGCTGGAGGATGTCCGCACCCTGCGCCCTGCCCGTGCCGAGGTGGAGTATCGGGACCCGGAGGGTCAGCTTGTGGCTTTTGACCCCGATGCCTGCTGCGCCCTGCGGAAGGTGGAACCGCTGGAGGTGGTTCTGCCGGAGTTCGACATCTGGGTGACAGGCCGCAAGCGGATGCAGGCGGCCACCCGGGCGGCCCTGCCCGTGGCGGAACGGCAGGAGGATGGCAGTGTGAAGCTGAATCCTCTGGCTGGCTGGAGCGAGGCGCAGATCGCCCGTTTCATGGAGGAGAAAGCCCTCCCGCCGCATCCGCTGGTGGCGCAGGGTTACCGCTCCATCGGCTGTGAACCCTGTACGAGGCCCGTGGGAGCGGGAGAGGACAGCCGTGCCGGACGTTGGGCCGGACTGGCCAAGACGGAATGTGGCCTGCATCGGCCCGTTTCCACACCGCCCGACGCCAATGTGGAAGAAATCTCAGCTGCTGCCCTGATTGCAGAGCGGCCCGCACGATAAGACCGGGCCGCATGGCCCATCAGGAAGGAAAGGGAGCAGTCATGGCTCTGGAAGACGCACATATCATGGATGGTCTGGACCAGCTTGAGGCCCAGAGCATCTTCATCCTGCGGGAGGCCTACCGCAAGCTGAAGCCCCTGGCCCTGCTCTGGTCACTGGGCAAGGACAGCAACGTGATGGTCTGGCTGGCCCGCAAGGCCTTCATGGGGCATGTGCCTTTTCCTGTCATGCATGTGGATACGGGCAAGAAATTCCCGGAGATGTATGCCTTCCGGGATGAGTACGTCAAAAAGTGGAATCTGGACCTTGTTCTCGGGGAGTGTCCCCCGGTCGAGGACATGGACCCCTCCCTGCCACCGGCGGCCCGGTCTGCGGCCCGCAAGACGGCTGGTCTGGCAAACCTGATCGACCAGCACAAATTCCGGGGTGTTGTTGCGGGCATCCGGCGTGATGAGCAGGCCACCCGTGCCAAGGAGCGTGTCTTCAGTCCCCGTGGTGCCGGTCACCAGTGGGATGTCCGCAACCAGCCACCGGAATTCTGGGACCAGTACGCCACGCCTTACGAGGAGGGGATGCATGTCCGTGTCCATCCGCTGCTGGCGTGGCGGGAGCTGGACATCTGGCGGTACATCGAGCGTGAGAAGATTCCGCTCGTGGACCTCTATTTTGCAAAGGATGGCAAGCGTTATCGCTCACTGGGCGATCAGGACATCACCAGCCCGATCGAGAGCAATGCCTCCACCGTGGCGGAAGTGATTGCCGAGCTGGAGACAAGCCGTACCTCCGAGCGTGCGGGCCGTGCCATGGATCATGAATCGGAAGATGCCTTCGAGCGTCTCCGTGTTGCCGGTTATCTGTGAGGGGACTTTTTCGATGACACAGACTCATTCACCATCATCGCAGGTCCGTCACGGTGTCAGCACGCCGATCGTGATCGTGGGCCATGTGGATCACGGCAAATCCACCCTGATTGGCCGCCTTCTGTATGATACGGACAGCCTGCCGGATGGCCGCCTCGTCCAGATCGTGGAAAGCAGCCGGAAGCGTGGTCTGGCCGTGGAGTGGAGCTTCCTGCTCGATTCCCTCCAGATCGAGCGGGATCAGGGTGTGACGGTGGATTCCACCCGCATTCCGTTCCAGCTGGATGGCCGGGATTTCGTCATCGTGGATGCGCCGGGCCATCGGCAGTTCCTGCGCAACATGATTACCGGTGCTGCCGATGCCGAGGCCGCCGTGCTGGTGGTGGATGCCGCCGAGGGTGTGCGGGAGCAGACACGCCGCCACGCCATGCTGCTGCGGCTCATCGGCATCAATCATGTGATCGTCCTGCTGAACAAGGCCGACAGCATCGGGTTTGATGAAGCCAGACTGAAGCAGGTGGAAGGTGACATCCGCCAGCTGCTGGGGCGGCTGGAGATCAACGTCAACCAGGTCATTCCGGCCTCGGCACGGGATGGCGACAATATCGCCACACGTTCTGAAAAGGCCGACTGGTACAGGGGGCCGACCCTGCTGGAGGCCCTGTCTCTCATCCAGCCTCCGGCATCCCGTCATGCCCTGCCATTCCGTATGCCGGTGCAGGACGTGTACCGTTTCGAGGGCATCCGCTATGTGGCGGGACGCATCGAGCGTGGCACGGTGCGGGAAGGAGACCTGCTGGAAATTGGCGGGCAGGGGCAGGAGGCCACCGTGGCCGAGGTCTGCCGCTGGCATGCTCCGCATCATCCTGTGGCCGGAGCTGGTGAATCCATCGCCCTGCGGCTGGAGCCTGATCTGGTGCCGGATCGTGGGGACCTGCTGTTCCCTGCCGGTGATGAAGCCGCAGCCCCGCTGAAGGCCGCCCGTCTCAGGACACGGCTGTTCTGGCTGCGTGGTGAGCCGCTGCGTGTGGGGGAGAGTTTCCGGCTGCGTCTGGCCACGGCAGAACATGATGTCACCGTGGCTTCCATTGATGCCGTGGTGGACCTTGATGATCTCAGCCTGAGTCCGGCGGATGAGGTGCCACCGGACGGCTTTGCCGAGATCACCCTCGCCGTGGCCCGCAACGTCCTCTTCGATCCCTTTGCGCCGGGAATGCCGGACGGGCGTGGTGTTCTGGTGGACCGCCATCAGAAGATCGTTGGCGGTGCCCCGCTGATCGGTCCGGCGGCCCTGCCGGAGGGAGCCAAGGCCATCCATCCGACAGCCAGCGGCGTGAGGGATGCCGTCCGGGCTGGCCTGCGGGGGCATGGTCGGGCCGTGTTCTGGATGACCGGTCTGCCCGGTGCCGGAAAGAGCACCATCGCCCGCCATGCCGAGGAGGCCCTTAGCCGTGAGGGGCTGCATGTTACCGTGCTGGATGGCGATACGGTTCGCTCCGGCCTGTGTAGCGATCTTGGCTTTTCGCCGGAAGACCGGCGGGAGAATATCCGCCGTGTGGCCCATGTGGCCCGTATTCTGGCGGATGCCGGGCAGATCGTGCTGGTGGCTCTGGTCTCTCCGCTCATCCGGGACCGGGCGATGGCCAAGGCGATCATCGGGGAAGACTGGCACGAGGTCTTTGTGGATACGGCCCCCGAGCTGTGCCGCCGCCGTGACCCGAAGGGCCTGTATGCTCAGGCGGAAGAAGGCCGGATTGCCGAGTTTACGGGTGTGTCTTCGGCTTATGAAGCACCGGAAAAGCCGGATGTTGTCGTCCCCGGTGATGGTGACGTGGCCCGGAGCGTACGGCACCTGACGGACGCCGTTCATAAGGTCGTGCGCTGACAGACGGTTCTGCCGGGCCTTCCTCCATGAGGTGAGGCCCGGCGGGTCCCGGTTTCTGAAAGAACATGGAACAGGAACCCGGTTTTTCCAGCAGGAAAAGGCCGGTGGGGGAGGCTTTGTCTGAAAAAGGCTCTTTCCGTTCTGGGAGAAGGATAAGGTGATGGGGCATCTGGCTTATGTCATCTCCGGCGCATTGGTCGGGTTTCTGGTCGGCATGACAGGCGTGGGTGGCGGATCGCTGATGACGCCGCTGCTCATCCTGCTGTGTGGGATCCACCCCAAGGCTGCCGTGGGGACGGACCTCGTCTATGCCGCCGTGACGAAACTGTTCGGGACAGTCCTGCACAGGCGGTGCGGGCCGGTACGCTGGTCCATCGTGCTGTGGATGATGGCAGGCAGCCTCCCCGGTGTGGCGGTGGCTCTGCTCTGGCTGCGGCATCTGGGGTCGCCGCAGGAGATGGCGCATGTCATCCGCCTGTCGCTGGGCATCTGCCTGCTGGTGACGGCCCCGGCCATCCTGTTCCGTTCGACGCTTAAAGCGTGGGTGCTGCGGCATCAGCTGGGGGGACCGGTACAGTCACGGGTTCTGACGGTCGTGCTGGGTTTCGTGCTGGGCTGCATGGTCAGCCTGTCCTCCGTCGGGGCCGGGGCCATCGGCATGGCCGTGCTGGTGATGCTGTATCCGACCCTGCCCCTGCGTGAACTCGTGGCCATCGACATTGCCCATGCCATTCCCCTGACACTGATTGCCGGGGCAGGCCACTGGGTGGAAGGGGACGTCATGGTGCCGACCCTGCTGCTCCTGCTGAGTGGCTCCCTGCCGGGCATCTGGCTTGGTACCCATTGCGCCGGGCGATGCCCGGAACGCTGGCAGCGGCTCATTCTGGGAACTCTGTTGTTGCTGATTGGCGTGAAGATGATCTGAGGAAAGGCCGGGACATGTCCCGGCCTTTTTTATGGGCACCGGAAAAGAATGGCTTCACATATGTTATGTTATAACATAACTTGCGATGAACAATCAGACCAGCATGACGAGGACTGGAGAACATCATGGTGATGATGGGACGGGGTGGAGCCATTTATGCGGTGTTGGCCCTGGTGGCGTCTGGCACGCTGTCTCAGGCAGCCCAGGCTGGTGATGTGGAGACGGGCGGGAAGCCGTCAGTCACATCCACGGGAGACCAGCCCCAGAATGGGGGGGATGGGTCTGTCCGTAAGGCGGACAGCAGGGAGGAGCATATTCACGTCACGGCCCGGCGGCTGGATCAGGCCCGTGCGGCTCTTCAGCCTGCCATCGGGGCCACGCAGACGAATTTTTCCCGCAAGGCCATCGAGGCCAATCCCGGTGCCGACAATGCCCCGCTGAACAGCATCCTGTTGCAGGCTCCCGGCGTGGCGCAGGACAGTTACGGGCAGATTCACATCCGGGGAGATCATAATGATGTCCAGTTTCGGCTGGATGGTGTGGCCCTGCCGGAAGGTGTGAGCGTTTTCGGGCAGGCTCTGATGACCCGCTTTGCCCATTCCATGAGCCTGACGACCGGTGTCCTGCCAGCGGAGTACGGCTTCCGGCAGGCCGGTGTGATCGACATCCAGACGAAGAACGGCGTGTCGGATGAAGGCGGAACCCTCTCCGGTTATGGTGGCGTGCGGGACTATGTGCAGCCTGCCATCCAGTATGGCGGGCATTGGGGGCAGTGGGATGGCTTCATCACGGCAGATGCCGTTCACAATCGGGTGGGGATCGAGAACACGACCCCCAGTTACAATGCCATTCACGACCTCTCCAACCAGTATCATGTTCTGGGGCATCTGCGGTATACTCTCCGGCCGGAAACACGCTTCAGCCTGACGGCGGGGCTTTCCAATGCCTGGTACCAGCTGCCCAACAATCCCGGCCAGCAGCACCAGTTTGCCACGCCGCTTTTCAAGGCGGACAATCGGCCTGTGCAGGAGGATGCGCCAGACAGCAGCCATCTGGATGAACACCAGCAGCAGATCACGGATTTCGCCATCCTCTCCTGGCAGGAAGACCATGAGAAGGTCAGTGCACAGACATCCGCCATCCTGCGGTACAGTTCCATGCGCTACTCACCCGACTGGGTGGGGGACCTTGTCTATAACGGCCTTGCCCAGCAGGCAGCCCGGTCGGTGTTTTCCAGCGGTGTGCAGAGTGATGTGACATGGCACGTCAATCGCACGCATACCGTGCGGGGAGGTGTGCAGGCTTATGGCGAGCGTGCTGTGAGCAAGAGCAGCTCACTGGTCTATCCGGTTGATGAAGAAGGGACTGTCAGCCCCCAGACCGTGAAAGTGCATGATTCATCGGGCAAGACGGGTGCTTTGTACGGGGTCTATCTCCAGGATGAATGGCACCTTGCACGGTCTCTTGTCTTCAATGGAGGGGTACGGTTTGATGGTGTGGAGGAATATGTTCATGCCCATCAGCTCAGCCCCCGTGTGTCGCTGGTCTGGACACCATGGCATGGCGGGCGGTTCCATGTGGGATATGCACGTTATCTGACACCTCCGCCTTTCGAGACGATTGGCACGACATCTCTGGACCGTTTTGAGGGGACATCCGCCGCACCGGCCAACTATCAGAATGATCGTGTGAAGGCGGAGCGGGACAATTATTATGATGTCGGCTTCATGCAGCAGCTGACACGCCATTGGCATGTCGGGCTGGATGCGTACTGGAAGCAGGCGAAAAACCTGATTGATGAAGGGCAGTTCGGCGCCCCTGTCATTCTGACAGCGTTCAATTATCACCGGGGCCGTGTCCGTGGTGTGGAGCTGACGACTGATTACAGCACAGGCCCCCTGACCCTCTACGGCAATCTGGCGGTGTCACGGGCCACGGGCAAGGAGATTACGTCAGCTCAGTGGAATTTTGACAGTGACGACCTCCATTACATGAGGAATCACTGGGTCCATCTGGATCATGACCAGCTGATCACGGCCTCTGCCGGTGGCTCCTATGCTTTTTTCCACAGGACGAATCATCCCCTCCAGTTTTCGGGCACCATGATTTATGGCAGCGGCCTGCGGAAGGACAGGGAAACAGCCGAAGGTACCATCCCTAATGGGGCGCATGTGCCGCAATATGTCACCTTCAATCTGGGGCTGGTGCAGGCGTTACGGCATATGCCCTGGCTGGGCGGACACACCATGCAGCTGCGGCTGGATGTCATCAACCTGTTCGACCGGCGATACATGTTGCGTGATGGCAGTGGGGTCGGTGTTGGTGCCCCGCAATATGGTCTGCGGCGCAGCGTGATGGGGGGCGTTGCCTTGTCACTGTGACGATGGAACATCATCACAGGGCTGCCATCCTGTAGAGATATGGTTGGGTGGTTTCTTTTTGGTGGGTTAGCCCTTACCCTTGGCATGACGCCATAGCGGCCGGAGTGTCAGGGACAGGGATTGCATGAGGAAGATACTTTTTACATCGGGCATCGTACTGGCCTTTCTGGGGTATGCGTTTTTTTCCATCAGTGATGCCTGCTCCAAGGGGTTGGCCGGGCGGCTGGACCCGTTCGAGGTAGCTTTTTTCGGCGGTGTGTTCGGCCTGTTGATCGTTCCGCTGCTGAAGCGCCCGAATGAGTCTTATCGGGCGCTGGTGTTGTCCAGTCATCCGTGGCTCTGGCTCGTGCGGGCGGCGGCGGTCTTCGTGGCCACGGCAGGCAGTGTGGAGGCCTTCATGCTTCTGCCCATGCCAGAAGCCCTCTCCCTGATGTTCCTGATGCCGTTTTTCGTCACCATCGTCTCCGTGCTGTTCCTCAAGGAACAGGTGACGGGATGGGCGTGGCTGTCTGTCCTGCTGGGTTTTGCAGGTGTGATGATCGTGCTGCGCCCCGGTGTGAAGGCGCTTCAGTTCGGGCATCTCTGTGCCATTGTGGTGGCCATGGCTTCGGCTGTCAGCGTGATTGCCTACCGTTTTGCGGGCAAGGAAACATCCCGCCTGACGCTGTACGGCTCCAGCCTGTGCGGGCCGCTGGTGGGGGATGGCATCCTGATGGTGCAGCATTTTGTCGTGCCACATGGGGTGAATGAATGGCTGCTGCTGTTTGGCTACGGGTTTCTGGCCGCAGCCGGGCAGCTGCTGCTCATGCTGGCCGCCTCCATTGCTCCGGCCAATCGTGTGGCCCTGCCGCAATACAGCCAGATGGCCTGGATCGTGGCTTTCAGCTACTTCATTTTCAACCAGCCCGTGGACATGTGGGATGGTATAGGCATTGCCGTCGTTACCCTGTCCGGAATGTTGAACTGGCTGCGGCAGAAGATCCGTTTCGAGAAGATGCTGCATCGTGGCTGGTGGTGGCGGCGCAAGCCTACACCGGAGGTCATTGCCGCCACTCCTGCCGCCGTCATCACCCCGCCGCTTGAGGACAAGCCCCACGAGTGAGGGGAAGCGGGGCCTTGTGACAGGCCCCGGTGACCGGGATTACTCGTGGAAGGTATCCAGGTCTCCAAAGCGGGTGAATTCACCTTCAAAGTAGAGATGGACAGTGCCGGTCGGCCCGTGGCGCTGCTTCTCCAGAATCAGCTCGGCCTTGTTGTGGACGAGCGACATCTTCCGCTGCCATTCTTCCAGGGCGATCTGGTATTTGTCCGGACTGGGGAAGGAGGCTTCCTTGGGTTTGCGCTGTTGCAGGTAATATTCGTCACGATAGACGAACATGACAGCATCGGCATCCTGCTCGATGGAGCCGGATTCACGCAGGTCGGAGAGCATCGGGCGCTTGTCGTCACGGGATTCGACCTGACGGGAGAGCTGGGAGAGCGCAATGACGGGCACTTCCAGCTCTTTGGCGATGGCTTTGAGGCCCTGCGTGATCATCGAGATTTCCAGCACGCGACTGTCCGGTCTTGTGCCAATGGCCGGGCGCATGAGCTGGAGATAGTCCACCACCACGAGGTTCAGCCCATGTGTGCGGGCCAGCCGGCGGCAGCGTGTCCGCATGGCGGAGAGGGAGATGGCTGGTGTGTCGTCAATATGCAGGGGCAGGCGTTGCAGCTCCGTGGCAACACGGACGAACCGGTCGAACTCCTTCGGCCCCACATCGCCACGGCGGATGCGCTCGCCTGAGACCTCGGCCTGTTCGGAGAGGATACGGGCGGCCAGCTGTTCGGAGGACATTTCCAGTGAGAAAATGGCCACACTGCCACGGGGTGGCTCACCTTTTTCTTCTGCCTCCCGCAAGAGGGACTGCGCTGCGGAGAAGGCGATTTTCGTAGCAAGGGCGGTCTTGCCCATGGCAGGACGGCCAGCGAGGATCAGCAGGTCGGACGGGTGCAGGCCACCGGTTTTCTTGTCGAAATCCCGCAGGCCAGAGGTCAGCCCGACAATGTCGCCCGTATGCTGGTAGGCCTGGTCGGCAATGTCGAGAGCCTTCTTCAGGGCCTGGGAAAATACGAGAAAGCCGCCTTCCTGTCCCTTGTCCGTTGCCAGGTTGAAGAGGGCTTCTTCCGAAGCGGAAATCTGTTCCGGCCCGTCCAGATCAGGTCGGGCACCGTGAGCGTTATTGACGATGTCCGTGCCGATGCCGATCAGCTGGCGGCGGACCCAGCAGTCATGGATGACCTTGCCATAATCACGGGCATTGACGATGCCCACCATGGCATTGAGCAGTTTGGCCACATAGTCGGCCCCTCCGGCCGCAGCCAGAATGGGGCTGGCCTCGAAGTCGCCCCGCATCGTGATGATGTCGACGCCTCCCTTGCCGCCATTACGCTCGATGCGTTGCGTGATCATCTCATAGATGTGGGCATTGACGGCATCGGCAAAATGGGAGGGGTGCAGGAAGTCCGAGACGCTCTCATAAGCCTTGTTGTTGGTCAGGATGGCCCCCAGAAGGGCCTGCTCCGCTGGCAGGTTGGCAGGTGGAACACGCTGGAGCATTTCATGGAGGCTTCCGCCGGGTTCCGCTGCGGGGCTGGGTTGGGGGGCAGGGGACTGGTCGCTCATGCTGGTCCGTTTCGCTCTGTCATTGGGGTGTGTCCACACAGTGGCAGGGTGCGGACGGGGAAGGGGAAAAGTGTGATCCCCTATTCAGTGTGGGGAGGCGCCATCCAGCGCCAGGGCGCACCCTGCCAGATAGAGGCTGCCGCAGATCAGGACTCGGGCTGGTCTGTCCGTGGGGTTGGCGCTGTCACGCAGGCGTTTCAGGGCGGTGCGTATGTCCGGCCCGGGCAGGGCTGTGCCGCCTGCCGCCGCTGCGGCTTCCAGAATGGTCTGGACAGGCATGGCCAGGTGCTGTCCGTCTTCCGCCACGGCCTGTATGGAGGTGGCATGGGGGATCAGGGGGCGCAGGAACCCCTGCACGTCCTTGCTGTCCTTCAGCCCGACGATGAGATGCAGGGGCCGGTCCTGCCATGTTTTGAGAACATCGGCCAGAACGGTACCGGCCCCGGGGTTGTGGCCACCATCCAGCAGCAGTTCCCAGCCTGGGGGCATGTCATGGGTAAGGGTGCCATGCAGCGTCTGGAGGCGGGCAGGCCAGCATGTGCTGGCAATGCTGGCAAAGGCCGTGTCTGGCAGGTTCAGGCCGGCATGGCGGAGAGCTGCCACGGCCAGGGCCGAATTCTGTGCCTGATGGGGACCATGCAGGGCTGGAGCAGGCAGTGTCAGCTTTCCGGCCTCGTCCTGATAGAGCAGGCCGTCCTGTCGCGGCGTGATGGTGAATTCATGGCCCAGCCGGTAAAGTGGGGCTTCGTGGGTTCTGGCAATCTCTGCGATGGCTGCCATGACATCATCCGGCTGTGGAGCCACGAAGACCGGTACGCCCCGCTTGATGATTCCGGCCTTTTCCCGGGCAATGCCTGCCAGATCATCGCCCAGAAAGGCCTGATGGTCCAGGCTGATGGAGGTAATGATGCAGGCCCGGGCCGTGGGGATCACGTTCGTGGCATCAAACCGGCCACCAAGCCCGACCTCCAGAACCAGAAGGTCAGCCGGAACACGGGAAAAGAGGAGGAACCCGGCGGCTGTCAGTACCTCGAAGACGGTGATGGGGGCTCCATCATTGACCTGTTCAATTTCTTCCAGAGTGGCCACGAGCTGATCTTCACTGACAAGCTGTCCGGCCAGACGGAAGCGCTCCGTCACGTCCAGCAGGTGCGGGCTGGTCATGACATGGACCTTCAGTCCCGCAGCTTCTCCAATGGCTCGCAGATTGGCACAGGTGCTGCCTTTGCCGTTGGTCCCGGCAACATGGATGGTCGGTGGCAGGGACCGTTCAGGATGGCCGAGGCGGGCGAGCAGGACTTCCAGCCGGTCCAGAGAGAGGTCGATCAGCTTGGGGTGCAGTTCCTGGAGGCGGCGTACTACCGCCCCGGTCCGCCCGTGGAATTCACTTTGCGGGGTGCTGGTCTGCTGGCCTGTTGCCATGATTGCGTAATCCGGTTGTCTCAGGGGGGGACGGCAGGAGAGAGGCATCGTCCCGCCCTGCTGTCAGCCGCGGGGCAGCAGGGCAGGGACACGTTCAGGAAGCCCGGGCAGCCTTGGCGTCCCCGTTGGCGGCGGGGGACAGCATCCCGATCAGACGCCCCAGAAGGGCGGGGAGTTCGGCACGGCTGGCAATGATGTCCACCATGCCGTGGTCTTTCAGATATTCGGAACGCTGGAAGCCTTCCGGCAGTTCCTCACGCACCGTGTCACGGATGACACGGGGGCCGGCGAAGGCGATCAGGGCATTGGGTTCAGCGATGTGGATGTCGCCCAGCATGGCGAAGGAGGCGGACACGCCACCCGTCGTCGGGTTGGTGAGGACTACCAGATAGGGCAGCCCGGCCTCACGCAGCATTTCCACGCCGATGGTGGTGCGGGGCATCTGCATCAGGCTGACAACCCCCTCCTGCATCCGGGCCCCACCGGAGGCCGTGAAGATGATGAGCGGTGCCTTGCGCTGGATGGCCTCCCGGCAGGCTGTCAGGAAAGCCTCCCCAAGGGCGCTGCCCATCGTCCCTGCCATGAACTCGAAGGCCATGACGGCCACGACGGCTTCCCGCCCGTCGATCCTGCCATGGGCGACAAGCAGGGAATCATCAAGACCCGCCTTGGAGCGGGCAGTTTTCAGGCGGTCCGTATAGCGTTTGGAGTCCCGGAAATGCAGCGGGTCGGCCGGGACGGCGGGCAGGTCGATGGTGGTATACTGGCCATCATCGAAGGTCCATTTCATCCGCTCATGGGCTGTGGCACGCATATGGTGCCCGCAATGGGGGCAGACCTTCTTCTTGCGGACCAGCTCCTTGGTGAGCATCATCTGCGAGCATGATTCACAGTTGGTCCAGAGATTGTCTGGCACATCCCTCTGTAACAGGCTCCGCAGTTTGGGACGGACATGTTCGGTCAGCCAGCTCATGGTGTTCTGTTCACTCTCCAGCAGTGGTGCATCATCAGGCGGACCCGGGCCTGCCGGAGGGCCATCGGAGTGGTGCATCCCGGTACGGGGGCACCATGGCACTGGCCGGAAGGGGGGCTTCATGGTCGGGCGACTTTATCCGGGCTTGCCTGAAGATGCCAGCTTTCTCTTCACCGGCTGTGTGACTTCCTGCCCAGCGGGAGGGTTTTCAGGGCTGGAATGGCGGTAGAGGGCTGTCTGTCTTCAGGGGGCGGAGGGCGATGTAGGATTTCACGTGGCCGATCGTGTCATGCGCCAGCAACTGGTCTGTAACGAAAGTGGAGAGGCTCGGCAGGTCTTTCGTCACGACTTTGAGGATGTAATCGGCATCACCGCTGACGGCATGGGCTTCCTGGATCATGGAGGTACTGTTTATGAGGGCCTGGAAGCGTTCGAAGGCCCCGGCAGCATGGCCCTTCATGATGACCTGGACGAAGGCCATCACGCCCAGCCCCATGGCCTGCCGGTCCAGCGTGACACTGTACCCCCGGATGACACCGGCCTTCTCCAGCAGGAGTCGGCGGCGGGAACACTGGGACGGTGAGAGGCCGATGGCCTCGCCCAGCTCCCGGTTGGTCAGACGCCCGTTGCGGTGCAGGGCGGACAGGAGCTTCCAGTCAAGATGGTCCATGATGTGCGCTTTCATGCGTGATCCGTGCGGAGAAGGGGGCATGATAGATCATATTTGCACACAGATTGCATATATATTGCAGTATGATCGAGGGCCGAACGGGGTTTCGTGCGAGGCGGGTATTCTGCCTGTACGGGAGTACGCCCTCTTCACAGGTTTTAGGAATTTGTTCATGCGCATGCAGATCGGGGCCTATCTGGCCCGCCGCCTCGTCGAGGCAGGAATCAGCCATCTTTTCGGTGTTCCGGGGGATTTCAACCTTTCTTTTCTGGAGCAGGTGGAGGCTGATGCGTCCCTGACCTTCGTGGGAAACTGCAACGAGCTGAATGCCGCCTATGCCGCCGATGGCTATGCCCGCACCTCCGGCCTGTGCGGCCTGGTGACGACCTTTGGCGTGGGTGACCTCGGGGCCATCAGTGGCATTGCCGGGGCCTATGCCGAGCGTGTTCCGTTCGTGCACATCACCGGGATTCCACCGCTTCATGCGGTCGAGGGGCGTGCCCTGCTGCATCATACGCTGGGTGATGGCGGGTATGGCAACATCGGGCGGTGCATGGCGGAATATACGGTCGCCCAGGCCCGCCTGACGCCGGAAAATGCCGTGGAAGAAATCGACCGTGTCCTCCAGACCTGCTGGCGGGAGCGGCGGCCTGTCCATCTCCAGCTGCCATCCGACATCACCCATCTGAACATCGAGGTGCCCGAAGAGCCGTTCCGTTTTGCCCTTCCGCAGGGTGATGCGGAACAGGTGGCCCTGGCGGCCGGGCACATCGCCACACGTCTGGCTGCGGCCCGCTCGCCGGTGATGATTCTCGATTCCGATGCCGACCGCTTCGGCGTGGCCGGGCAGATTGCCGTGCTGGCGGAACGCTGTGCAATCCCCTGTGTGGCGGCGGCTCCGGCCAAGGCCGTGCTGGATGAGACAGCCCCCTACTATCTGGGTGGCTATGTGGGTGGGGCCAGCCGCCCGGACATCAGGGAGCTGGTCAGCCAGTCAGACTGCGTGATCGGGGTCGGCCTGCGTTTCACGGAGCTCAACACGGGCTTCTTCACGCATGAGATCCGCCCGGAGGCGTTCATCAATCTTCAGGCCCATGATGTGAGCCTTGCAGGCCGGTCCATTCCGGCTGCCCCTGTCGGGGCCGTGCTGGAGGCCCTGCTGGCGCAAGTGACGCCGTCTTCCCGTACGCTGCCTGCCCGTCCGGCGGATTCTGCTGCGTCCCTGCCCGGTGAGGCGGCGGACCGGCTGACCCATGCGACCCTCTGGCCCCGTGTGGCCCGTTTCCTGAAGGAAGGGGATGTCGTGGTCGGTGAGGCGGGGACGAGCAACACCGCCCTGCTGGGCACGCCTTTCCCCCGGAACAGCCATTACATTTCCCAGCCCATATGGGGGGCCATCGGCTATACCCTGCCAGCCCTGTTCGGCTCCCAGCTTGGCAGCCCGGACCGGCGGCACCTGCTCTTCATCGGTGATGGTTCCTTCCAGCTGACAGCGCAGGAGCTCTCCACCATCCTGCGGCATGACCAGAAGCCCATCATCTTTCTGCTCAACAACAGGGGCTATACGATCGAGCGCCTGATTCTGGGGGAACATTCCCGGTACAACGACATTGCCAACTGGCGTTATGCTGACCTGCCCCGGGCGTTCGACCGGGAGGACAGGGCCCTGTCCCTCGTGGTGGAAACGGTCAGCGATCTGGAGCAGGCCCTGAAACAGGCAGAACAGGCCGACCGTGCCGTGTTCATCGAGGTCCTTCTGCCGGAGATGGATGCTCCGGATGCCCTGAAGAGATTTGGCATGGTCGTGGCGGATTATGATTACGGCCCGCAGGGCCCGCGTAATGCCAGCATGAAGACCAGTGCGAAAAAAGGATGAAGCAGTCCATGTTCCAGTCTGTTGAACTGTCTCCGGGAGATCCCATCCTGTCGCTGGTGGAGGACTTCAAGCGGGATGACCGGGTGAAGAAGGTCAATCTCAGCATTGGCCTGTATTATGATGAGGCAGGTCATGTCCCGCAGCTGGCCTGCATCCGCAAGGCGCATGAAAGGCTGGCCACCCAGCAGGACAGGCCGGACCTCTACCTGCCGATGGAAGGTCTGGCTTCCTACAGGCAGGCTGTCCAGCACCTGCTGTTTGGCTGTGGCAGCGAGCCGGTGCAGACCGGCCGCATCGCCACGGTCCAGAGTCTTGGTGGGTCTGGCGCACTGAAGGTCGGGGCAGATTTCCTGCACCGCTATTTTCCGCAGGCCGAACTGTGGGTCAGTGATCCGACATGGGAAAATCACATTTCCATTTTTGCCGGAGCCGGTTTCAGGACACAGGCCTATCCCTATTTTGACCCGGCAACGGGTGGTGTGAATTTTGAGGCCATGATGGCCTGCATCCGCCAGATTCCGGAACATCATGTCGTCCTGCTTCATCCCTGCTGCCATAATCCGACAGGGGCCGATCTGACGGCTGACCAGTGGGATGAGCTGATCCCTGTCCTGAAGGACCGGAAGCTGATCCCGTTTCTGGACCTTGCCTATCAGGGGCTGGGTCATGGGCTGGAGGCAGACGTGTATGCCGTGCGGGCCATGGTGGATGCGGGGCTGGAGTTCCTGCTCAGCAATTCGTTCTCCAAGATATTTTCCCTGTACGGGGACCGCATCGGGGCCCTGTCGGTCGTCTGTCGGGATGGTGATGCGGCAGAGCGGGTGCTGAGCCAGCTCAAGGTCACGGTGCGGCGGAATTATTCCAGTCCGCCCGTCCGTGGGGCGCAGCTTGTGGATGCCGTTCTGGGAGATCAGGCCTTGGCGCAGCTCTGGCGGGAGGAAGTGGCAGCCATGGGGGCCCGCATCCGTGTGATGCGCCAGAGGCTTCATGAGCAGCTTTCCGCCCGTCTGCCGGGGCAGGATTTCCGGTACCTGCTGAAGCAGCGTGGCATGTTCAGCATGATGAAGCTGTCACCCGCTCAGGTGGACCGTCTGCGGGAGGAGCATGGTGTCTATGTTCTTCGCAGTGGCCGTGTCTGCATGGCGGGGCTGAATGAGCACAACCTGCCGCCTGTTGTGGAGGCTCTGGCCGCCGTTCTGGCTGGTGTGTGAGGAGGAGAGGCCGGGGGCAGGGCATGAAGGCCCCGCCCCCGGCCAGGGTCTCAGACTTCCGTGCTGGTCTCGGTTTCCACGACCGTGCGGAGGCGTCGCAGCCGTAACGTGTTGCAGAGCACGAAGATGCTGGAGAGCGCCATGGCCCCTGCGGCGAAAGGGGGGGACAGCAGCGTGCCAGTGAATGGGTAGAGCACCCCTGCGGCAATCGGCAGCAGCACGATGTTGTAGGCGAAAGCCCAGAAGAGATTCTGCCGTATGATGGTCATCGTGGCCCGGGACAGGGCAAGGGCATTGGGCACGGTCATCAGGCTCTCGCCCGTCAGGACGAGGTCTGCGGCCTCTATGGCGATATCTGTTCCATGGCTGATGGCAAGCCCGGTGTCAGCCTGTGCCAATGCCGGGGCGTCATTGATGCCATCGCCCACGAAGGCCACGGAACCGTGTGTCTTCTGGAGGGTCCGTATGGCCTCACCTTTTTCATGCGGCAGGACCTGGGCGATGACTTCCTCGATTCCGGCCAGGCGGGCGATATGCCGGGCTGTAGGTTCGATGTCCCCGGTAATCATGGCTGTCCGTATATTCTGGGCCCGCAGGGCTGCAACGGCTTTCATGGCGGAGGGGCGGATGGGGTCCGCCACGCCCATGAGGGCCACGATCTGCCCCCCATGGGCCATGAAGAGGGGGGACGTGCCTTTCTGGCTCAGCTCTGCAGCAAGCCGGTTGGCTTCTGCATTATGGAAGCCCAGAGCCCTCATGCAGGCCTGGCTGCCAAGATGGATGCTCTGCCCGTCTTCATCCTGCGCTTCTATGCCCAGTCCGGGCATGATGCGGGCATGACGGGTCTTTACGGAAGGCAGGTCCCGTTCCTGCGCAGCTGTGACGATGGCCCGGCTGACAGGGTGGTCGGACTGCGTTTCGACCGAGGCGGCAAGAGCCAGCAGGGTGTTCTCGGCCTGCTCAGGATGGTCGGAGGTGTTCTTGTCCAGCAGGTAGAATTCTGTCATCCGGGGCTGGCCGGCCGTCAGGGTGCCGGTCTTGTCGAAGGCAACCAGAGTGGTGGATTCCAGCGTCTGGAGGGCTTCGCCCTTGCGGAAGAGGATGCCCATTTCCGCCGCTTTGCCCGTACCGACCATGATGGCTGTTGGCGTGGCGAGGCCCATGGCACAGGGACAGGCGGCGATCAGTACGGCAATGGCATTGACGAGAGCATGGCCCAGCGCCGGGGCAGGGCCCAGAAACAGCCAGATGAGGAATGTCAGCACGGCCAGCAGAATGATGGCTGGGACAAACCACAGGGTCACTTTGTCCACGAGGGACTGGATGGGCAGTTTGCCACCCTGGGCCTGTGCGACCATGCTGATGATGCGGGCCAGCATGGTGTCGGCTCCAGTGGCCGTGGCCTGGACCGTCAGTGTTCCTTCCTGGTTGATGGTCCCGCCGATGACGGTATCGCCGACCTGCCGGAGGGCTGGCATGGGCTCGCCTGTCAGCAGGGATTCATCCAGATGGCTTTCCCCTTCCAGTACGATTCCATCCAGTGGAACCCGCTCGCCGGGGCGGACAAGAAGCCTGTCGCCCGTCTGTATCTGGGCGACAGGGACAATGCGGCATGTTCCTTCAGTCAGCAGATGGGCATGCTGCGGTTGCAGATGGGTCAGTTTTTCCAGCGCTGCGGATGTGCGGCCTTTTGCTCTGGCCTCCATCATGCGTCCCAGAAGAACGAGCGTCAGGATGGCCAGGATGGTGTCAAAGTAGAGATGCTGTGTACCGGCTGGCATCAGGGTGGGGCAGAACACCACGAGGCTGGAGTACAGATAGGCGGCTCCGGTCCCCAGTGCGACCAGTGAGTTCATGTTTGGTGCCCGGTGCAGCAGGGCCGGTATCCCGGCCTGGTAGAAGCGCCGGCCCGGCCCCAGCAGGGCGACACTGGCCAGTGCCCATTGCAGCAGGGGCTGTATGGCAGGTGGAATGAGACCAAACCCGTGTCCCATAGTCATGAACAGGATGGCCAGCCACAGCAGGGCAGACATCATCAGGTCCCGCCACTGGGTTTTCATGGCCTGCTTCATGCGTTGTTTCTGTGTCAGGGCATTTTCCAGCCCTGTCTCTCCCTCCAGCAGCGAGGCGGCGAATCCCATTTTCTGGATGGCGCTGATGAGCGCCTGATGTGTGGCTGTCCCGGTTACCTGTGCGGTGGCGGTTGCCAGATTGACGCTGGCCATCCTGACGCCGATGACGTCCTGAAGGCTCTTCTCCACCCGTGTGGAACAGGCAGCGCAGCTCATCCCTTCAATGCGTAATGTGATGGGCGGGGACGGGACATCATACCCGGCCTGTTCGACAGCCTGGATGAGAGCCGTGCGGGAGGCCGTGCCTGTGACGTGGGCCGTGGCAGTTGCCAGATTGACGCTGACCTGTTCAACGCCTGGAACGGCCCGGAGGGCTTTCTCCACCCGTGCGGAGCAGGAGGCGCAGCTCATCCCTTCTACGGGAAGCGTCTGGGATGATGGTGAAGCAGGCATGGGGCTCCCCTGTATGGTGGTGTCAGGCTGGCATATCGTGCAGTAGCATGTGGAACAAAAGTAGCATTTGCTGGGCATGGATGAAGAAAAAACGTTTTTCTGCATGGGAGTTAGACGGACATATGCAGAAAAGACGAGGCTCCCATGAGAGAAATTTGCTGAATGGTAAAATGATCAGTGGTATGTTTACCGGCAGTCAGTAATTTTCTGGCGCAAATGCAAGATTTGATCTGCCAGACCGGTTGTTCCGGTACAGTGGCGGATTCAGGGAGGAATATCCATGGCGGACGCTATCAATGTTGATGAGCTCAAGTCCAAGGCTGAGGAAATCGTCAACCCCGATGAACTGAAAGCCAAGGCTGAGGAATATGCCAGCCGTGCCCAGGAGGCATTCCAGTCCATCAGCAAGGACCTGAAGCCCAAGAGCCGTTGCCAGTGTGTTGGTCAGACGCTGCTGTGGAGTGGTGCCATTGTGGCCGCTCTGGCTGGCCTGTGTGCCATTGGCCGCTGGCTGAAGAAGTAAGCCTTCAGAGCCAGTTCTGCAAAAAGATGCAATCGAAAAACCCCCAGTCCTGTGGCTGGGGGTTTTTCGTGTCCGGTTTCAGCTGCGCACCGCCCTGGCAAGGGAGCGGATTTTCTCCAGTGCCGTGGGGATGCTTCTGGCCGTGGCGTGGCCGTGTTCATCATAGGTGGCGGCCATCTCCTTGATGATGGCGGAGGCCACGACGGCCCCGTCGCTGATGCGGGAGGCTGCGCGGGCCTGCTCCGGCGTGCTGATGCCAAAACCGGCCACGACGGGAAGGTCCGTGGCGGCCCGAAGGCGGGTCATGGCGGCTTTCAGCTGCTCTTCCGTGGCGCTGCGTGTGCCTGTGATGCCCGTGATGCTCACATGATAGACGAACCCGCTGGCCTTCCTGAGGATGGTCTTCAGCCGGTCATCCGGGGTGGTGGGGGCGGTCAGGGTGATCATGTCCAGCCCTTCCGCTCTGGCGTGGGGGGCCAGCTCCTCGGACTCCTCAGGCGGCAGGTCCACCACGATCAGCCCATCCACACCGGCGGAGCGGGCATCCTTGCAGAATCGCTCCACACCGTAACTGTCGATCGGGTTGTAATAGCCCATCAGGATGATCGGCGTATGGTCATTCTCCTTGCGGAAGTCCCGGATGAGCTCCAGCGTTCCCTTCAGGGTGGCCCCGGCCTTCAGGCCACGCCGTGCGGCTAGCTGGATGGTCGGGCCATCGGCGGAGGGGTCGGAGAAGGGCACGCCGACCTCGATGAGATCGGCCCCGGCCTCGGGCATCTGGCGCAGCAGGGCCAGGGATGTCTCCCTGTCCGGGTCGAAGGCTTCCAGATAGGGCAGCAGGGCACCACGGCCCTCTTTTTTCAGGCGGTCGAAACAGGTCTTGATGCGGCTCATGGTGGCTCTCCTTACAGTTTCACGCCCAGATGGGCCGCAACGGTGGGTACGTCCTTGTCACCCCGGCCGGACAGGTTGACGATGATGGTCTGGTCTCTGGTCATGGTCGGGGCCATGACGATGGCATGGGCCACGGCATGGGCACTTTCCAGCGCCGGGATGATGCCCTCCAGCTTCGTGAGGGTCTGGAAGGCGTCGAGGGCCTGATCGTCCGTGGCGCTGACGTAGTTCACCCGGCCAATATCCTTGAGCCATGAATGTTCCGGCCCGATGCCGGGATAGTCCAGCCCCGCACTGATGGAGTGGGCCTCCGTGATCTGCCCGTGTTCGTCCTGTAGCAGGTAGGTGCGGTTGCCATGCAGGACGCCGGGCCTGCCACGGGCGATGGACGCTGCCGTCTTGCCGCTGTCCAGCCCCAGCCCGGCGGCCTCCACGCCGTAAAGCGGGACATCGGCATCATCGAGGAAGGGGTGAAAAATCCCCATGGCGTTGGACCCGCCCCCGATGGCGGCGATGACGGCATCCGGCAGGCGGCCTGTCTGTTCCTGTATCTGCTCACGGGCTTCCGTCCCGATGACGGACTGGAAGTCCCGCACCATGGCCGGGTAAGGATGTGGCCCTGCCACCGTGCCGACAAGGAAGTAGGTGTTCTCCACATTGGCCACCCAGTCCCGCATGGCCTCGTTCATGGCATCCTTCAGCGTGCCGGCTCCCGCCGTGACGGGATGGACCTTGGCTCCCAGCAGGTGCATGCGGAAGACATTGGGCTTCTGCCGCTCCACATCGGTGGCCCCCATGTAGATTTCGCAGTCCAGCCCGAAGAGGGCACAGACGGTGGCCGTGGCCACGCCGTGCTGTCCGGCCCCGGTCTCGGCCACGATGCGGGTCTTGCCCATGCGGCGGGCCAGAAGAATCTGGCCCATCACGTTGTTCAGCTTGTGGGAGCCCGTGTGGTTCAGCTCTTCCCGCTTGAGGTAGATCTGCGCTCCGCCGAGCGTCTCGCTCAGCCGTCTGGCGTGCCAGAGCGGGCTGGGACGGCCCACATAGTGGCGGAGGTAATAATCCAGCTCTTCCTGAAACCGCGGGTCAGTCTTGGCGTGGTTGTAGGCTTTTTCCAGTTCCAGCATCAGGGGCATGAGGGTTTCGGCCACGAAACGCCCGCCGTGGATTCCGAAATGCCCCCGTTCATCCGGTCCGGTGCGAAGGGAATTGAGCTGGCTGGTGATGGGTTTGTCTACTGGCATGATGTGTGTCTTTACGTCTTGAATGAAGGATCAGTCGATGGATGGGGAGGCGGCCTCCAGCCCCAGGGCCTGCCGGATGAGCGTTTCCTGCTCGGCCTGGTGGATGCCGGGCAGCCCGGTGGCGGGTGAGGCGGAGGCCTTGCGCCCGGCATAATGCGGGCGGGTGCAGGCATGGCCGATCTCCCGCAGGCAGGCTTCGATGCGCCGGTCCACGAACTGCCAGGCCCCGCCATTTTCCGGCTCTTCCTGACACCAGATGACGTCTTCTGCCTGGGGGTGATGACCCAGCTCTTCGGCCAGGGCATGATGGGGGAAAGGATAGAGCTGCTCCAGCCGGATGATGGCGCAGTGTTTCAGTCCGGCGTCTTCCCTCTGCTGGATGAGGTCGTAATAGACCTTGCCACTGCACAGGATGGCCCGCCGTGCGCCACCGGCGCAGGTGGCATCGGCAATGACGGGCGCAAAGCGTGTCTGCGGTCCCATCTCGCTGAGCAGGGAGACGGCCTGCTTGTGCCGCAGGAGCGACTTGGGGCTGAACACGACCAGCGGCTTGCGGCAGCGGCGGGCGATCTGCCGCCGGAGCAGATGGAAGAAGCTCGCCGGGCTGGAGGGCATGCAGACCCGCATGTTGTTCTCGGCACAGAGCTGGAGGAAGCGCTCCGGGCGGGCGGAGGAATGTTCCGGCCCGGCTCCCTCATAGCCGTGGGGCAGGAGCAGGGTCAGGCCGGATGTCCGCAGCCATTTTGTCTCTCCGGCTGCAAGGAACTGGTCGATGATGATCTGCGCCCCGTTGGCGAAGTCGCCAAACTGGCCTTCCCACAGCACCAGCGCATCCGGGTTGCCCAGAGAATAGCCATACTCGAACCCCATCACGCCATATTCGGAGAGGGGGGAGTTCCACACGTTCACGGGAGCCTGCCGGGGGGCGATATGGGCCAGCGGCGTGTAGTGATGGCCCGTATGCTGGTCCGTCAGCACGGCATGGCGCTGGCTGAAGGTTCCCCGGCCGCAATCCTGCCCGGAGAGGCGTATGGCGTGGCCATCAAGGGCCAGCGTGCCAAAGGCAAGGGCCTCTGCCGTGGCCCAGTCCACCGGGCCGCCCTCGGCCAGCGTGGCCTGCTTCGCCCGAAGCTGCCGGGCTAGACGGGGATGGACGGTGAAATCCGCCGGAATGGCTGTCATCGCTTCCCCAACCTGCTGGAGCCGGGGCAGGGGCACGCCCGTCATGGGCTGGATGCGTTCGGGCGTGTCCAGCAGGCGGGTGGGGTCCTGCGGGCTGTAATCCAGCCAGTCGGTCGGGTCCGGCTGGTAGGTGTCGGCATCCTCGAAGGCCTGATGGAGCTGGGCCTGCACATCATCCCACAGGGCCTCCACCTCGGCAGGGTGGATGTCCGTCTCGGCCAGAACCTTCTCGGCATAGAGGCGGCGGAGTGTCGGGTGCTGGCTGATGGTCTGCACCATCGCAGGCTGCGTGAAGGCGGGGTCGTCCGTCTCGTTATGGCCGTGGCGGCGGTAGCTGATGATGTCCACCACGATGTCGCTGGCAAAGGTCTTCCGCCATTCATGGGCAAGGGCGGCACAGCGGGCCACGGCCTCGGGGTTGTCGCCATTCACGTGCAGGATGGGGGCCTGCACGGTCTTGGCGATGTCGGTGTTCCAGATGCCGGAATGGGCCGAGTCCGGGCTGGTGGTGAAGCCCACCTGATTGTTGATGATGAGATGCACCGTGCCGCCGGTACGGTATCCTTCCAGCCGGGACAGCTGGAGTGTTTCATACACCACGCCCTGCCCGGCGAAGGCGGCGTCCCCGTGGACGAGAATTCCCAGATGCTTCTGGCGGTCCTCATCCCTGTCCCTGTCCTGGGCGGCCCGGACCCGGCCCAACACGACCGGGTCCACCGCTTCCAGATGGGACGGGTTGGGGAGGAGGGAGATGCGGATCTCGTGGCGGCCCTGCCGGATGGTGGTCGTGGTGCCCAGATGGTACTTCACGTCCCCGGAGACCCGGATGCCTTCCGGGTAGAAGGCCTTGCCTGCGAATTCGCTGAAGATGGCGGCATAAGGCTTGCGCAGGATGTTGGCCATGACATTCAGCCGCCCCCGATGGGGCATGCCGAGCGAGATGGAGCGCACGCCGTCCCGTGCCGCCTCATTCAGCAGGGCCTGAAGGGCGACGATGAGGCTTTCTCCGCCTTCAAGGCCGAAACGGCGCATCCCGGTGAAACGCTGCTGGCAGAAGGTCTCGAAACCTTCGGCACGGGTGAGCAGGCTCAGGATGCGTTCCTGCGAGAGGGGCAGGGCGGTGGCCGGTTTTTCTTCCAGATGGTCGATCCACCACTGCCGCTGCTGGCTGTCCTGAAGATGCATGAACTCCGCCCCGATCGGCCCGCAATAGGTCCGTTTCAGGCGGGCCAGCAGGGTGGGGTCGGTCTGGCTGTCGGGGGTGAGGGCATCGATCTGGCGGGCAGGGCGCAGGCCCAGCGGGTCCAGCTCTGCCTGGAGATGCCCGCAGAGGCGGAAGGCCTCCTTCAGCCGTTCATCCCGCAGGCTGACGTCCGGGACCGTGGCGTGCGGGCCTGTCTCATGTCTGGCAGGGTCGCCCATGGTGGCGAACAGCGTGTCATAGTCGGAAGGGACGGAGGCCGGGTCCTCCAGCCACTGGGTGTACAGCTCACCGAGATAGGCGATGTTTTCGCCATTGATCGCATTCTGGTGGTTCGGTGAGCCCGTCATGATGGCATCTTTCCTTCTTGCCTCGCTGGGAGGGTATTTTTAACCGATCGTGCCGGGAAGGCAAAATCTTCCCTCACCTTGTCGTCAGAGGGGCCGGGACGGCTTGCCTGCCCTGCCGGAGGGCGGTAGCGTGACTGTCACCATGAGTACGATTTCTATCAATTACGAGGCTGTCAGGCGGGCCGTGGTCAGCCGGGTGCCATGTCCGCACATTGTGGTGTCGGATTTCCTTGCAGGGCCGTCGCTGGCCCGGGCCGTGTCCCTGCTGCCGGAGATACGGGCGGGCGGGTCTTTCCCCATCGGGGCGCTGGAGCTCCATCCCGAGCTCAAGGCCATGATGGAAGACTTTGCCGGGCCCCGGCTGAAAGAGATCGTCTCTGAGAAATTCGGGCTGGATGTCCGTTCTGCGCCCAGCATGGTGACCATGCGGGGCCAGACACGGGCCAAGGATGGCCGCATACACAGGGACAGTGCCTCCAAGCGTGTGACCATCCTGCTTTATCTCAATGACCCGGAAAAGGATTGGGATCACAAGGGGGGGTGCCTGCGTTTTCTCAACGGGCCTGACGATGTGGAGGATTATGCCAGCGAGATTCCGCCTGTTGGTGGCACGCTGGTCATTTTCCCCAATGGGCCGGACACATGGCACGGCCACCGCCCCTATGTGGGGGCACGCCACACGGTCCAGCTCAATTACATGGCGCGGGATGGCCGTGCCCGGTATGAGCTGGTGCGCCATCATGTGTCCGCCTTCTGCAAGCGGTTGCCTTTTTTCGGGTAGAGACAGCTCTTATAATGAGGCCCGGATGGGTTTCTGAATGAAACGGGGCGGGGTTGGGCCCTGCCCGAGGGAGAATGAGAGAATGGGTTACAGGGTTGCCGTCGTTGGAGCGACAGGGGCTGTTGGGCGTGAGATTCTGAAGACACTGGCGGAGCGTCAGTTCCCGGTGGATGACATCGTGGCACTGGCCTCCGCCCGGTCTGCCGGGCGTGAGGTGTCCTTTGGTGAGAAGAAGGTCCTGAAGGTCCAGAATCTGGAGACGTTCGATTTCACGGGCTGGGATATCGCCCTGTTTTCTCCCGGTGGGGCGGTATCTGCAAAGTATGCCCCCAAGGCTGCGGCAGCGAAATGTCTGGTCGTGGACAACACGTCCCATTTCCGCATGGAGCCGGGCGTGCCGCTCGTGGTGCCGGAGGTCAATGCAGCTGCCCTGAAGAAGGCCCGCAAGGGCATCATCGCCAACCCCAACTGCTCCACCGCCCAGATGATGGTGGCCCTGAAGCCGCTGCATGACCTGTTCCGCATCAGGCGTGTGGTGGTGTCCACCTATCAGGCCGTGTCGGGAGCCGGGAAGTCAGGCATGGATGAGCTGTTCAGCCAGACGAAGGGCAGCTTCGTGAATGACGCACCGACCATTGCCCAGTTCACCAAGCAGATCGCCTTCAACCTGATCCCGCATATCGACCGCTTCATGGAGGATGGTTCCACCAAGGAAGAATGGAAGATGGCGGTCGAGACCCGCAAGATTCTGGACCCGGACATCAAGGTTCTGGCCACCTGCGTGCGTGTGCCGGTCTTCATCGGTCATTCCGAGGCCATCAGCATCGAGTGTGAGAAGCCGGTCGATCTGGAGAAGGCCCGTGCCGCCCTGCGGAAGGCTCCGGGCGTCGTGCTGCGGGACGAGCGGGAAGATGGCGGTTACGTCACTCCGATCGAATGTGTGGGTGAGGATGACACCTATGTGTCCCGCCTGCGCATCGACCCGACCGTGGAGAATGGTCTGGCCTTCTGGTGCGTGTCGGACAATCTCCGCAAGGGAGCAGCCCTCAATGCCGTGCAGATTGCCGAAAGCCTGCATGAGCAGCATCTGATCGGCAAGGACTCGCCGCTCTGGCAGCCGGTTGCCCGCCCGGAAGAGCCGGCGTAAAAGGCGTTACTTTCTGGAAAAGGTTCTGCCTTGCTGGTGGAACCTTTTCATAAGTTACGCCTGTAAAAGAGTGTAAGTGAAATCCTCTTCCCAAAAGGTGGTGCTGTCTCCATAGTGGATGAGCTATGTCTTATTTCACTTACACGCCTCCTCGCACGCCTGTTCCCTCCGGGGGGCGGGTTGGTGTTCTTCTCGTCAATCTCGGCACGCCGGATGATACGGGGTATTTCTCCGTCCGCCGCTATCTGAGGGAGTTTCTTTCAGACAGGCGGGTGATTGAGGCCCATCCCCTCATCTGGCAGCCGATCCTCAACACGCTGGTGCTGGCCCGTCGGCCCTCGGCCAGTGGGGCCAACTATGCCCGCATCTGGGACAGGGAGGAGAATGCCTCCCCTCTGCGTGTCTTCACCCGCAAGCAGGCGGAAGGGCTGGCCGAGCGTCTGGCCCCGGATGGAATCCCGGTGGCCTGGGGGATGCGCTATGGCCAGCCCTCTGTGAAGCAGGCCGTGGCGGAGCTGATGGACCAGGGTTGTGACCGTATCGTCAGCATTCCTCTCTATCCGCAATATTCCGCCACGACGACCGCAACGGCCAATGACCAGCTGTTCCGTGCCCTGATGCGCCTGCGGCTTCAGCCTTCCGTGCTGACGGTTCCTTCCTTCCCGGATCATCCACAGTTCATTGAGGCCCTGGTGGCTTCCGTGCGCCGGGTTTATGAGGGACTGTCTTTCACGCCGCAGCGTCTGGTGGCCTCCTATCATGGCCTGCCGAAAGAGTTCGTGGAGAAGGGCGACTCCTACCGGGATGAATGTGTCCGCACGACGAAAGCTCTGGCGGCGGCTCTGGGTCTGAGCGAGGAGGAGGTTCCGCTGACCTTCCAGTCACGCTTCGGCCCCATGGAATGGTTGCAGCCTTATACGGCCCCTTACATCTCGGCCCTGCCGAAACAGGGGATCACGAAGATTGCCGTCATCATGCCCGGTTTCATGGCGGACTGCATCGAAACGCTGGATGAAATTGGTCGTGAGGTGCGTGAGGAATTCATGGAAGCAGGTGGTGAGGAATTTGCTTTCATTCCCTGCCTGAATGATGCGCCAGAGGCTGTCACGTTGCTGGAGACCCTCTCCCGGCAGGCCATGAAAGGGTTCCAGTTCTGACTGGGTGAAGGAACATTCCGTTCAGGCATGAAAAAACCCGGCCATTTCTGGCCGGGTTTTTCTGTTCACACAGGAACGGTCAGGCATCAGTGAGCCGCAGGCTGTGCGTTACTTTCCGGATGTTCGGCATCGTACCACTGGGCCTTCTGGTTTGTCGCAGCAGCAGAATGGTTGTTCTGCCACCAGCCGGAACCATTCTGCTTGCTGTCGACAGGATGTTCCTTCTCCCACAGGGCAGCTTTCTCGGCGATGCTCTTGCGGTATTTGTGGCGCTGATACATGCCGACGGCGCAGCCGCCTACAGCACCGATTACGCCATGCTTATGGGCAACATGGCCAGCTACGGCCCCGGCGGCACCATATTTCAGGCAACCACCCGGCTCGGCCATGGCTGGAGCAGCAGAACCGGCCAGCATGGCAGCAGCGATGAGAGAGTAAATCTTGCGGGTCATGATCTGATCCTTGCAGAAAAATGAGACTGGCCTGTTGGTCATGGATGAGTGGCGTCCGGTTTCGGCCATCATGATGAAAGGCACGCCCTCTTATTGCTCATAATGGAGAGAGCGTCCATTGCCCCTTCATGATATGGGGAGAGGGACAGGGCTGGAAAGGATGCTAAAGGTTAATCTTTACTTTAATGATACGATCACACTATGGGGAGCGCCAACATGACAAAGGAACCACGCCGGGAAAGACAACCTGCCTGGCCAACGAAAGAAAATGGAATTGTCAGGGGATGAAATGGTCGGAGTGAGAGGATTCGAACCTCCGGCCCCTGCGTCCCGAACACAGTGCTCTACCAGGCTGAGCTACACTCCGACTTTGTGGGGCTATTCCTACCCTTCATCAGGGAAAGGCGCAAGGGGCAAACGGACTGTTTTTATAGAAAAATGAAGCCTTCTTTACAGAAATGGGCATGACACGCAAAAAAACCCGCCTCCCAGAAGGAAGAGCGGGTTTTTGCAAAGAACCGGGCAAAGGGGCGTGTCTGCCTCGCCTGCCGGGTGCCTCAGAGGGCTTTTTCCAGAGCGGGGAGAAGCTCGAAGAGATCCCCGACCATGCCATAATCGGCCACTTTGAAGATCGGTGCTTCAGGGTCGATGTTGATGGCAACGATCACACGGCTGTCCTTCATCCCGGCGAGATGCTGGATGGCCCCAGAGAGGCCGGTGGCGATATAGAGTTCGGGAGCCACGACCTTGCCGGTCTGTCCGACCTGCATCTCATTGGGCGCAAAGCCGGAATCAACAGCCGCACGGGAGGCCCCGATGGCAGCGCCCAGCTTGTCGGCCACTGGTTCCAGCAGGGTATGGAAGTTGCTGGCATCCTTGAGGCCCTTGCCGCCAGAGATGACCACACGGGCCACTTCCAGCTCCGGCCGGTCAGACTGGCTCTGCTCCAGTTTTACGAAGCTGCTTTTGCCGTCATCTGCCGGAGCGTCCAGCACGTCGATGGGGGCACTGCCACCTTCTTCTTCCACGGGGTCGAAGCTGGAGGAGCGGACAGTCATGATTTTGATGCTGTCGCTGGACTGCACGGTAGCCAGTGCATTGCCCGCATAGATGGGCCGCACAAAGGTGGCATCATCCTTGATGGCCACGACGTCGGAGATCGGCTGGGCGTCCAGCAGACCAGCGAGGCGGGGCAGGATGTTTTTGCCAGTGGAGGACGCTGCGGAGAGGATATGGCTGTAAGACTCTGCCAGGCTGGCCAGCAGGGCAGCCGCAGGTTCGGCCAGAGCATGGTCCAGTGCGGGGACATGCAGGACCTTGCGGATGCCCGGCAGTTTGCTGGCGGCCTCTGTTCCTGCCTTGCCCAGAAGCAGGGCATCGACATCGCCAAAGCGGGAGGCAGCGGCAACGGCGGAGCGGGAGCCCTGACGGATCCTGCCGTTTTCGGCTTCAATCAGAACAAGTGCGGTCATCAGATCACCTTCGCTTCCGTCTTGAGCTTTTCGACCAGCTCTTCCACCGTTTCCACAATGACACCGGCCTTGCGTTCCGGCGGCTCCGCCACGCTGACGATCTTCAGGTGCGGCGTCAGGTCCACGCCGAGGGAGCCGGCCTCGATCGTTTCCAGCGGTTTCTTGCGGGCCTTCATGATGTTGGGCAGGGAAGCATAGCGTGGCTCGTTGAGGCGCAGGTCCGCCGTGATGACGGCTGGCAGGCTCAGGGAGACGGTTTCCGTTCCGCCATCGACCTCACGGGCGACCTCGACCCTGCCATCGGCAATTTCCACCTTGCTGGCGAAGGTCCCCTGTGGCCAGCCCAGACGGGCGGCCAGCATCTGGCCTGTGGCGTTCATGTCGTCATCAATGGCCTGTTTGCCCATGGAGACAAGACCCGGCTGTTCTTTCTCCACAACGGCCTTGAGAAGGCTGGAGACGGCACGGGGTTCGACTTCGGCATCGGTCTGGATGAGGATGGCCCTGTCGGCACCCATGGCCATGGCCGTGCGCAGAACATCCTGAGCGACCTGTGCCCCGATGGTAACAGCAACCACCTCGTCAGCCTGGCCTTTCTCACGAAGGCGGAGGGCCTCCTCCAGTGCAATTTCGTCGAACGGATTCATGGACATTTTCACGCCCTGCGTTTCGACACCACTACCATCAGCCGCGACACGCGGCTTGATGTTGTAATCAACAACCCTTTTGACGGGGACAAGAACCTTCATGGTCATCCTTTGTTGCTGTCGCGGCTCAAAGTGAAACTGTCTTCAGACTATCCCCTTTTGTCTCAAAAGTCACATCCCGGAAGGATAGTTGGGCCCGCTGCTGCCCTCTGGCGTGCACCAGGTGATGTTCTGGTCCGGGTCTTTGATGTCGCAGCTCTTGCAGTGCACACAGTTCTGGGCATTGATGACCAGCTCGTCCGTTTCGCTGGTCTCATAGACACCAGCCGGGCAGTAGCGGCTCTCCGGTGCGGCGAAGCGGGTCAGGTTGACCTCTTTCCATGTGGCCATGTCCTGCACTTTCAGGTGTACGGGCTGGTCCTCATCATGGCTCAGATTGCTGAGGAAGACGGACTCGGCCCGGTTGAAGGTCAGTGTCCCGTCCGCCTTGGGGTAGCTGATTTTTGGGGCCTTTTCTGCCGGGATCATCGTCTCGTTGTCGGCATGGCGATGGCGCAGCGTCCACGGGGCCTGCCCGCGGAAGATCATGCTGTCGATTCCGCTATAGAGGGCCCCGCCCAGCATCCCCCAGTGCGAGAAGGCCGGACGGATGTTGCGGGCGGCGTGCAGTTCCTTCCACAGCCACGAGCTTTTGAGGCGGTCCATGTAGGAAGACGCTTCGGCCTGCTCATTCTGGATGGCGTCCATCACCGCCTCGGCAGCGATGATGCCGGATTTCATGGAGGTATGGATGCCCTTGATCTTGGGCATGTTGAGGAAGCCGGCACAATCGCCTGTCAGCACCCCTCCGGGGAAGACCGGATGGGGCAGGGACTGCACGCCTCCCTCAGAGATGGCCCGTGCCCCGTAGATGATGCGCCGGCCACCCTCGAAATGCTCCCGGAAGGCCGGGTGCTGCTTGGTGCGCTGCATTTCCTCGAACGGTGACAGCCACGGGTTGCGGTAATCCAGGGCCGTGATGAAGCCGTAGGAGACGAGATTTTTCCCGAAATGGTAGAGGAAGGCCCCGCCGTAGGTGTGTGTGTCCAGCGGCCAGCCGAAGCTGTGCTGCACGAAGCCGGGGCGGTGTTTTTCTGCCGGAATTTCCCAGACTTCCTTGATGCCAAGGCCGAAGGTCTGCGGGTCGGCCCCCTTGCGGAGGTCGAAGGTGTTCATGGCCTTCTTGCTCAGGGAGCCACGGGCACCTTCGGCCAGAATGGTCTGGCTGGCCCGCAGGATCATGCCCGGCATGTAGTCCGGTTTTTCTTCTCCCTTCCGGTTCACGCCCATGTCCCCGGTGATGATACCGCAGACCCTGCCATTCTCGATGAAGAGGTCAGCTCCGGCGAAACCGGGATAGATTTCGACTCCCAGAGCCTCGGCCTGTTCTCCCAGCCAGCGGCAGAAGGCTCCGAGAGAGATGACGTAATTTCCCCGGTTGTCCATCTGCGGCATGAGCAGATGCAGGGCCGGGACGGGGAGAGCGGCCTTTCTGGTCAGGAACAGCAGCTTTTCACTGCTGACGGGCGTATCCAGCGGGGCCCCCCGTTCTTTCCAGTCCGGGAAGAGTTCGGCCAGCGTTGTGGGCTCCAGTACGGCACCAGAGACGATATGGGCGCCGACTTCGCTTCCTTTTTCCAGCAGACAGACGGAGAGGTCCGGATTTTCCTGTTTCAGCCGGATGGCCGCCGTCAGTCCGGCAGGCCCCCCACCCACGATGACAACATCAAAAGCCATTTCTTCCCGTTCAATGGCGGTGTTATCGCTCTGTGGCTGCGTCATGGCGTACTCCTGCTGGCTGCCTGAAACATGAAGCTGTACGGGGGACGTATCTCACCCTTTCCGTGTGAAGGTCCAGTAAAAAGGCTGCCGTCCTTCACGGAAGGCCTTGGCCTCATAACGGGTGGGGGACCAGCCCTCAGGCCGTTCCAGTGCAGGGGCTGGAGCCTCGAAGAGGTCCTGCTGGCCCATCACTTCTGTGACCCACTCCTGATAGACGGGATGGTCGCTGGCCACTCGCCAGTGGGCACCGGGCTTGAGGAGTCTGGCCATCTGCCGGATGTTTTCGGGATGGATGAAACGCCGTTTGGCATGGCGTGCTTTCGGCCACGGGTCCGGGAACATGAGGTAGGCCCGGTCCAGGCAGCCATTGGGCAGGCCCTTCAGCAGCTGGCGGCCATCTTCCGCCCAGAGGCGCAGGTTGTCAGGACCGGTGGCCGTGGCCTCTTCGCCTTCGGGAATGATGCGGGAGAGGAGGGAGCAGACGCCGTTATCGAACACTTCCGAGGCGATGTAGCCTGTCTCGGGGTTCCGGGCCGCCTGATCGAAGGCATGTTCACCGCCACCGAATCCGATTTCCAGATAGAGCTTTGAAACCGGCTTCCCGAAGCCCTTCAGCGGGTCGGCCATGTTGCGGAAATGCACACGGGGCAGGGCCTCATCCAGCAGGCGCTGCTGGCGGGGGCGGAGAGGATGGCCACGCTGGCGGCCATAGAGACGTTCGGGCTGGGGTTTGATGTCGTCAGGCAACGGTCGATACACAGTCTGAAAATGGCAAAAAGCCCCCACCCTCAACGCATGGTCCATGCGGGTCGGGAGAAGGGGCCTGAAGGGTGGAGGGGGACAGCCCCCTCCATGGAGACAGACTCAGCGGTTGAGCGCGCTCTTGAGCTGCTCGGCCAAGTCGGTGTTCTCCCATGTGAAGTTGTCCAGAGCGGGGTCTGGAATACGGCCAAAATGCCCGTAGGCAGCCGTCTTGGCGTAGATGGGGCGGTTCAGGCGCAGGCGTTCACGGATGCCACGGGGAGAAAGGTCCACCATCTCGTTCAGCAGGGAGCCGAGGCGGACCTCATCCACATCCTTGCCGGAGCCGTCGAGATCGACATAGACGGAAAGCGGACGGGAGACGCCGATGGCGTAGCTGAGCTGGATGGTGCAGCGGTCGGCCAGACCGGCAGCTACCACGTTCTTGGCGAGGTAGCGGGCGGCATAGGCGGCGGAACGGTCCACCTTGGTGGGGTCCTTGCCGGAGAAAGCCCCGCCACCGTGAGGGGCGGCACCGCCATAGGTGTCCACGATGATCTTGCGGCCTGTCAGACCGGCATCACCATCCGGCCCACCGATGACGAAGTTGCCCGTCGGGTTGACGTAGAATTCGTGTTCCGGGCACATCCAGCCTTCCGGCAGGACTTCACGCACGGTCTCACGCACCATCTCACGGATGGTGTTCTGCCGCATTCCTTCGACATGCTGCGTGGAAACGACAACGGAGGTCGCACCGACCGGCTTGCCATCCACATAGCGCAGCGTGACCTGGCTCTTGGCATCTGGCAGCAGGCCGACGCCACGGGCATCACCCTGCTTGCGGTAGTCCCGGATGCGCTCGAGGATGTTCTGGGCATAGAACAGGGGAGCAGGCATCAGCTCTTCTGTTTCACGTGTAGCGAAACCGAACATGATGCCCTGGTCACCGGCCCCTTCATCCTTGTCGCCTGCGCTGTCCACGCCGACGGCAATGTCAGCGGACTGGGCATGGAGGAAGGAGGTGATCTCGGCCTTTTTCCAGGAGAAGCCTTCCTGGTCGTAGCCGATGTCCTTGATGGCCTGACGGGCACGGTCGATCAGGGTGTCCTCCACGGCCTTGGGGCCACGGACTTCACCGGCCAGAATGACACGGTTGGTGGTAACCAGCGTTTCACAGGCTACACGGGCTTCCGGGTCGGCTTCAAGGTAAGCATCGAGGACGGTATCGGAGATACGGTCTGCCACCTTGTCGGGATGACCTTCGGAAACGGATTCAGACGTAAAGAGAAAATCGCCGTGATTGCGCACTCAGGGACCTCACAGGGAATGAGTGGTGAAAAGAGGCTGCCCCTGCCCCCCGAAAGGCACAAGTGACAGGAAGTAAGAATTCTACCGCTTGGCTGAAAATACCCTCGAGGTCAAGAGCGGGCTTACTGCATGGCCGGGATGTGCTGTATGGGAGGGGGATGGTGAATATGAGAGGATAGGTTTCAGAGTGACTGGATGTGCAGGGGAAAATGAAATCCTGTTCCGGGAAGAAGAGGATTTTCTCAGAACCCAGCTGATTACCTATCTGGGAAATAAAAGGGCGCTTCTGGATTTCATCGAGGCAGCCATCGTCGATGTGAAAACAAGGCTTGGCAAGGATCACATTGATTTTCTTGACCTTTTTTCAGGAACAGGCGTCGTGGCCCGCATGGCCAGACGCCATGCCAGATGTATCCACTGCAATGATCTTGAAGAGTACAGCTTCGTTACGAATACCTGCTACCAGACGAACAGGGGGGCTCTTGATATTCATGAGCTGGATCATGAAATCCGGCGGATCAGACGGGATGTTGAAACGAATTTCGAGCCGGGCTTCATTGCGGAATTATATGCTCCGCAGGATGATCGCACCATAAAATACGGAGAAAGAGTTTTTTACACGAGACGGAATGCCATTTTTCTGGACAGTTTTTGTAGAGCTCTTGCCCAGACACCGGATCATCTGAAACCGTATGTTCTTGCTCCGGTCATTGCCCAAGCTTCCGTGCACACGAATACATCTGGTGTTTTCAAGGGATTTTACAAGAATCGGGCCGGATTTGGTCAGTTTGGAGGAGATTCCCGCAATGCCTTGTCCCGCATCATGCGGAATATTGAGGTGGTTGCGCCGGTTCTGAGCCATTTTTCCTGTGAGTCGTTCATTCATAAGGGCGATGCGAATGACGTTGTAAGGGATGTTGGGAAGGTGGACATTGCCTATTTTGATCCCCCTTACAATCAGCATCCTTATGGATCGAACTATTTCATGCTGAATATCTTATGTGATTACAGGAGACCGCTTGATATCAGTCGGGTTTCCGGCATCCCGAAGGAGTGGAACAGATCTTTCTACAACAAGGCACGACATGCAGAGACACGTCTCTTTGATGCCATTGACAATGTGAAAGCCGATTTCGTGCTTATTTCCTATAATTCCGAAGGGTTCATCAAGCGTGACCGTTTCATATCGGAACTCTGGTCCTTGGGGAAGGTGAGTGTCATGGATACGTGTTACAACACGTTCCGTGGCTGCCGGAATCTGTCTGACAGGGACAGATATGTAACAGAGAATCTGTATCTGGTGGACAAAAGGTAAGGATACACGACCAGAAAGGACGGGATGGCATGCGGGACCTGCCTGTTGGCAGCTCCCACATGATGCAGGGGGCTCAGGGTGTGTTCAGTACGTCCTGCATCCCGTAAAGGCCGGGGGTGCGGCAGGGATCAGCCAGCCAGAGGGCGGCTTTCAGTGCCCCACGGGCGAAGACACGGCGGTCCAGCGCCCGGTGGGAGAGGGAGATTTCCTCATCAGCGGCAAAGAAGCGCAGATCATGCTCGCCAACAACCTGCCCGCCTCGCAGGGAGGCAAAGCCGATGGCACCATCAGGCCGTTTCCCGTTCTGATCCAGCCGCCTGACAGCCTCGAAGTCATCATCCCGGCCTGCGGCTACGGCTCGACCGATGGCCAGTGCCGTGCCAGAAGGTGCATCCAGCTTCTGGCGGTGATGGACTTCCAGAATTTCAGCATCGTAGTCCGGCAGGGCGGCGCCAAGCTGACGGGCCAGGGAAAGCAGCATCGTCAGGGCCGGGGAGAAATTGGCCGCCTGTAGAACGGCTACCTGTCCGGCGGCTTCATGCACGGCCTGCTGGGCTGCTCCGTCCAGCCCTGTTGTGCCCAGAACCCAGGCACAGCCTGCCGCAGCGAAGGCTTTGGCATGGGCGGGGACAAGACTGGCATGGCTGACATCAATGATGACATCGCATCGGCTGGCCAGTTCTGATGCGCTGGAGACGATGTTGCGGGCAGGGTCTGCCGTGCGGGACAGGCCGCCAGCCAGAAGGGCCCCGGCCTCCTCGGCGCAGAGATGGCCAAGACGCCCTGTGATGCCAGCAATGCCGATGCTGGGGGAGGTGTTGCTCATCGTTGGTGTCCTTTACCGGTCAAGGAGCTTTTTGACACGGGCAAAGAAGCCGGTATGTTCCGGGCTGCCTTTGCTGTGGTCACCGCTTTCGGCCTCAAACTCCTCCAGCAGCTCACGTTGGCGCTTGGTCAGATGGCTGGGTGTTTCCACGGTGATGCGGATATACATGTCACCTCGTGCCTTGGAGTGCAGGACGGAGAAGCCCTTGCCACGAAGGCGGAAATTGTCGCCTGTCTGTGTCCCGGCAGGGATTTTCACCATTGTCCGGCCACCATCAATCAGCGGCACTTCGATCTCGTCGCCCAGAGCGGCCTGTGTCATGCGCAGGGGCACACGGCAGTGGATATTGGCTCCTTCACGCTCGAAGATGCTGTGACTGTCCACCGTGACCAGAACATAAAGGTCCCCGGGCTGGACACCTTCACCTCCGGCTTCGCCCTTGCCTGCCACACGGATGCGGGTGCCATCTTCGATCCCAGCCGGGATGTCGATTTTTACGGTCTCTCTGGCGGCTTCCGTACCGCTGCCGTGGCAGCTGTGGCATGGATTGCTGACAGTCTGGCCTGCGCCGTTACAGGTGGGGCAGGGGCGCTCCACCACGAAGAAGCCCTGCTGTACCCGCACGGCACCCTGCCCGTGACAGGTCTGGCAGGTCTGCCGGCTGGCGTTGGGATCGGCCGAACCTGAACCATGACAGCTGGAACATGCCTTGCGTGTGGCGATTTCGATCTCCCTGCTGATGCCTGAGAAGGCTTCCGTCAGGGAAATGTCGACCTGGACCTGTACATCCTCGGCCTGACGCAGCTGGCGGCCACGACGTCCGCCCATATTGAACATCTGCTCGAAAATGTCGCCCAGACCGCCAGCATCAAAACCGCCGAAGCCGCCACCAAAACCACCGGCTCCACCGCTGCCGCCCATACCGTTCTGGAAGGCATCATGGCCGAAACGGTCATAGGCGGCCCGTTTCTGGTCGTCTTTCAGCACTTCGTAAGCGGCGTTGACTTCCTTGAATTTCAGCTCGGCCTTTTCGTCCCCCGGATTGCGGTCGGGATGGTAGCGCATGGCCAGTTTGCGATAGGCCTTTTTGATCTCTTCACCGCTTGCGGAGCGGGAGACACTGAGTGTCTCGTAATAATCCATCTGTGTAGCCATAGTGATCCTCAGTCACGCAGGAGAGCGGACACCCGGACAAGGCGTGCGGGGTGTGGCCTGCCGGAGCCGGACAGGTGCAAGGCCCTCAATGTAAAAAGGGCGCCTGTTCCCCGCAGAGAGAGGGAAACAAGACGCCAACCGCAGGAAAGGAGCCCGGCCTGCCGGCACGGACTCCGTCCCTTTTCAGCGATTATTTCTTTTTCTTGTCGTCAACATCTTCGAATTCAGCATCGACGACATCTTCGTCAGTCTTGCCACCGGCCTGATGTTCCTCACCGGCGGAGGCACCGGCCTGATGGACGGCCTGACCAACCTTCATGGCAACCTGTGTCAGATTCTCGCTGGCGCTCTTGATGGTCTCGGCATTGTCGCTTTCCAGAGCTTCGCGGGCCTTCTTGATGGCTTCCTCGGCTTCGGTCTTGTCAGCGGCCGGAACCTTGTCACCATTTTCGGAGAGGGTCTTCTCCGTCTGATGGATCATGGCTTCGGTGCTGTTACGCAGGTCCACCAGCTCACGGCGGGCCTTGTCAGCAGAGGCGTTCTCCTCAGCTTCCTTGACCATGCGATCAATGTCGGCATCGGAGAGACCACCATCGCTCTTGATGGAGATGTTCTGCTCCTTGCCTGTGGCCTTGTCCTTGGCGGAGACGTTCACGATACCGTTGGCGTCAATGTCGAAGGTCACTTCAATCTGCGGCACACCACGGGGAGCCGGAGCGATGCCTGTCAGGTCGAAGTTGCCGAGCAGCTTGTTGTCCGCAGCCATTTCGCGCTCACCCTGGAAGACCTTGATGGTCACGGCAGGCTGGTTGTCTTCGGCTGTGGAGAAGGTCTGGCTCTTCTTGGTCGGGATCGTCGTGTTGCGGTCGATCAGGCGGGTGAAGACACCACCCAGCGTCTCGATACCGAGGGACAGCGGGGTCACGTCCAGCAGCAGCACGTCCTTCACGTCACCCTGGAGCACGCCACCCTGCACGGCGGCACCGATGGCAACCACTTCGTCCGGGTTCACGTTGCGGGCGGGTTCCTTGCCGAAGAACTCCTTCACGCTTTCCACGACCTTCGGCATACGGGTCTGGCCACCGACAAGGATGACTTCCTTGATGTCAGCCGGTGTCAGATCAGCATCCTTGAGGGCCTTGCGGCAGGGCTCCAGAGAGCGCTTGATGAGGTCTTCAACGAGGCTTTCCAGCTTCGCACGGGTCACCTTGACGACCAGATGCTTCGGACCGGAGGCATCTGCCGTGATGAAGGGCAGGTTGACTTCCGTTTCCTTGGCGGAGGACAGCTCGATCTTGGCCTTCTCGGCGGCTTCCTTCAGGCGCTGGAGGGCCATCTTGTCCGTGCGCAGGTCCAGACCCTGCTCACGCTTGAACTCGTCAGCCAGATAGTCGATCAGCTTGTTGTCGAAGTCTTCACCACCGAGGAAGGTATCACCATTGGTGGACTTCACCTCGATCACGCCATCGGAGATTTCGAGGATGGAGATGTCGAATGTACCACCACCAAGGTCATACACGGCCACGTTGCCGGAATCGCCCTTCTCGAGCCCGTAAGCGAGAGCGGCGGCGGTCGGCTCGTTGATGATGCGCTTGACGTCCAGACCAGCGATGCGGCCAGCATCACGGGTGGCCTGACGCTGTGCATCGTTGAAGTAGGCCGGAACGGTGATGACGGCCTCGGTCACCTTCTCGCCCAGATAGGCCTCTGCCGTCTCTTTCATCTTGCCGAGAACGAAGGCGGAAATCTGGGACGGAGCGTAGTTCTCACCACGGGCACGCACCCATGCATCGCCGTTGTCACCCTTCACGATTTCATAGGGAACGGTCTTCTGGTCCTTGGCGACGGTCGGGTCATCGTAGCGGCGACCGATCAGACGCTTGACGGCATAAAGCGTGTTGGTGGGGTTGGTGACGGCCTGACGCTTGGCGGCCTGACCGACCAGACGCTCACCGCTATCTGTAAAGGCAACGACAGACGGCGTGGTGCGGGCACCTTCGCTGTTCTCGATCACCCTGTTCTCGTTACCCTCGCGGACTGCAACGCAGGAGTTGGTGGTCCCGAGGTCAATACCAATAATCTTGCCCATGGATATCTGTCCCTTTTCAGCGGCTTCCCACAACCCCTCAAGGCATTGGGAGAAGCCCTATTGCGACGTTATCAGGTCTGGGGGCAGGCCAAGGCCTGCAACACCCTTGCTGTTCGATCTGGGGAGGGGTGTCTTGTGTTTCAAGAGCAGGAATGGAAAAGATTTACAGTGTCCTGCTGGAGGTGTGAGGAGTTTCTTTTTGGTCAAGGTCTTCTTTTTCGGGTAAGGTCCCACCTTTACCCTGCAACCGGTTTCATCCGTGGGAGCCTGTCTTCTGTCCTGTCTGTTTTCCCTGTTCCGCAAGGCGGGCCGTCTTCTGCCCCTGTTTTCCGAGCCGGGGCGGGGCCCGACCCGGTGTTCGGTTCTTTTTCTGCCGTCTGCTACTTTTCTGCTGCTGTGTGCCTGCCAGCCCATAGGGCCGGAACATCTCCAGAATGATCAGCTGGCTTATTCCCGGGCACTGGGGGAAGTGCAGAAGCGTGAGATGCTGCTCAATATCGTGCGGCTGCGTTATGGCGAGCCGCCTGCGTTTCTTGACACGACACAGGTGATTGCCGGTTACAACTTCTCCCGCAGTGTTTCGGGGGGGTACTATGGCTATCCGGCTTCTGCTGTCAGCAATTACCTGTTTGGAACGGGGACACTTTCCCAGGCGGAAAATCCGACCATCACCTATCAGCCTCTGACAGGTGAGCAGTATGCGGAAAATGTGGTGCGTCCCATTTCGCCCACGGCCATCATGCCGCTCAGTCTTGGTGGCATGGCCATCGACACTCTCCTGCGGCTGACGGCACAGTCCATTGATGGATTGTCCAATGTGCGGGGTGTCGGGCCATTCGGGGGTGGGTCCGTGCGGTTCTACCTGCTTCTGCATGACCTGCGCCAGCTTCAGCTGGCCGGGGCGATGACGGTACGTATTTCTACCGATGACCCGGCTGCCTCCGGCAAGGGGGGGAAATCGGGTGCCAGCAGTGCAACCGGTCAGGGGAATGGCAATGCCGGGTCCGGCAATGGTGGCGGGGGATCAGGCAATACGTCTGGCGAGCATATCTATCTTGTGCTGACAACCACGGCGGACAGCAATCTTCAGGCCATACAGGGGGAGGTACGCCGCCTGCTGCATCTGGAGCCCAATACGGCGGAGGCGGAGATCGTCTATGGGCCATATCCGAAGAAACAGGGGCAGATCGCCATTCTCACACGGTCCATGCTCGCCATGCTGACCCAGCTTTCCTATGAGATGGAAGTGCCGGAGAAGGATGTCCGCTCTGGCAGGACCCTGCCGACCATCGGGCAGGTTGGCATCGAGAGCCGCCCTGAGGTTGCCATTCATTCCGGCAGGAATGAACCTGGGGAAAGCTATGTTTCCGTTTTCTATAAAAAGTGCTGGTACTGGATTTCCGATACGGATTTCCGTAGCAAGGAGGCATTCACCATGGTGCAGGTCCTCAGTACCCTTGCGGCAACTAGTCATGGCGGCGGTGCCGTCGTGACGATTCCGGCAGGGTGACCGGGCACGGGATGGGTGTGGACATAGCGGAAAAATGGTCATGAAGCAGAAACCGGTGATCCTTCAGATTCTGCCGGCATTGGGTATTGGCGGCCTTGAGCGTGGCGCCATCGACATGGCCGAAGCCATAAGTCAGGCCGGTGGCCGGGCGCTCGTGGCGGCGGAGAGTGGAGCTCTGCTGTCCCGTCTGCGGTATGTCGGTGGTGAGCATGTGGAGCTGGCGTTTCGCAAGAGGATGTCCCTGCGGTATTTTTTCAGCCGGGTGAAGGCCTTGCAGATGCTGATCCGGCAGGAGGGGGTCGATCTTGTCCATGCCCGGTCCCGGTATCCGGCTCTTGTGGCGGTTGTGGCCTGCCGCCGGGAGAAAGTGCCGTTGGTGACGACCTGGCACGGTGACCACCAGACGAATTTCTGGCTCAAGAAGTTCTATAATTCCGCTCTGGTACGGGGGCAGCGTGTCATTGCCGTTTCCGAGCATATCGGCGAGAGACTGCGGCATGATTACAGGGTTGGGGAGGACAGGCTGCGCATCATCCCCCGTGGCAGTGATCCGGAGATTTTTTCCCCGGGGGCGGTGAAAGGCCTCCAGATGCAGACGCTGCTGGAGCGCTGGCGGATTGGTGAGGAAAGCCGCATCATTCTCATGCCCGGCCGTATGACCCGCTGGAAAGGACAGGAATGTCTGATCGAGGCTCTTGGCTATCTGGCCACCCATCATCCGGGGCTGGACTGGGTCTGCGTCATGGTCGGGCCAGGGGAGGACAGCAGCTATGCCCGGATGCTGCACAGGATGGCCGAGGAGCGGGGCATAGCGACTCGTCTGCGTTTTGCTGGTCCCTGCCGGGACATGGCAGCGGCCTACCGGCTGGCGCATGTTGTGACGGTGCCTTCTCTCCGGCCTGAGCCCTTCGGGCGGGTGCCGGTGGAAGCACAGATGATGGGCTGCTGGGTGATCGGCTCGGCCCGTGGCGGCCTGAAGGAAACCATACAGCATGGTGAAAGCGGGACGCTTGTTCCGGCGGGGGACCATCGGGCGCTGGCCGGTGCCCTGAGGGAAGTGCTGGACGTGCCACCAGAACTTATGGCAGAGCGGCAGGACGAGATCCGTGCCCATGCTCTTGCCCATTATACCAAGCAGCACATGCAGCGGGCGACGCTGGGCGTGTATGATGAGCTGCTTCCTGCTGGCTTGCGGGAAGCGTTTGTGCGCTTTCATGAGGAGAGGGATGCAGGTTCATGAAGCCTGAACAGGAGAGAAAGACCGGCGAAGCCCCCATGACAGCACGGCAGGAGCGCCAGCTGCGGGAAGCCCAGGCCCTGCGGGCCAACCTTCTGCGTCGCAAACAGCAGCAGCGCAGCCGTCCGGCCGTGTCTGGGCGTGTAACAGCCTCTGCCAGCCAGGGGGATCGCTGAGTGACCAGCCCGCGTCTGCCACTGCCATCGCGGCAGGAGGTTGCCCTCGGTATCATCACGGTGTTGTGGGGGGGGACCTACTACATCATCCAGATGGCGCTGAAGACTAGCGGTCCTCTGTTTTTCATCGGGGTCCGGTTCCTCATCGCTGCCTTGTTTGTGGTCTGTTTTGTCGGGCGCAAGCATATCATGCAGGGGATTCCACGTTCGGAGATATGGCGTGGCGGGCTGATCGGTATCGTGCTGGCTTTCGGTTACATCTGTCAGACGATCGGGCTGATGAGCATCACCAGCAGCCGTTCTGCCTTTTTGACAGCTCTCTATGTGCCGTTGGTGCCGCTGCTTCAGTGGATCATCCTGCGCAAGGCTCCGAGCAGGAGTGGGATTGCCGGCATTTTTCTTGCCTTCGTTGGGCTGGTTCTGCTGGCCGAGCCGTGGAAGACCGGCCTGACTATGAGCACGGGTGACGGCCTGACCCTGCTGGGGACTTTTTCTTACGCTTTTGAGATCATCTGCGTCGGGCTGTTCGCTCTTCACACGGATAGCCGCCGTATGGCGTTTGTCCAGCTTGTGGCGGGTGGACTTTTTGCTTTCTGTGCCATGCCGGTAATGGGAGAGCATGTGCCCGCCTTCAGCTGGGGCTGGATGGGGTGTGCGCTGGTGATGGGCATTGTGAGTGCGGCTACCCAGCTGGTGCTCAACTGGGCGCAGAAAACGGTCTCTCCCACCAAGGCGACCCTCATCTATTCCAGTGAGCCGATCTGGGGGGGGCTGGTTGGCTGGGTGACGGGTGACGTGTTGACGATGACCACGCTCATTGGGGCTGGTTTCATTGTGGCTGGTGTGCTGGCCAGTGAGGTAAAACCCCGCTGGCCCCGCTTCCGTCGGACGTTGCGTGGTGGTGCCGTGCGTGAACTGCCTTCGGAGAGGAAGCGTCGCCGTCGGCTCAGCATGTCTGAGCTGGTGATCCGTGGTTCATCGGGGGATTGACCTCCTCCGGGCCGTTCCTCCGCTTTGCGCCGGGGCAGACAGATGATATGACAGGGCAGGCCCGGCTGGTCGGGTCTGTCTCTGTCCGGGGGCGGTCTGTCCCTGTCAGGTTTTTGTCGATTTTCAGTAAGACATCACCATCCACAAGGGAGAACGGCCATGTCGATCATGCCTGACCACTGGATACGCCACATGGCGCAGGAACACGGCATGATAGAGCCGTTTGTCGAGGCGCAGAAGCGTGAGAAGGTCATTTCCTACGGGTTGTCCTCCTATGGGTATGATGCTCGTGTCGCTGATGAATTTCACATCTTCACAGATGTTGACAGTGCCGTGGTGGACCCCAAGAATTTCTCTGCTGACAGTTTCGTGACACGCCGCGGGGACATCATCATCCCGCCCAACAGTTTTGCACTGGCCCATACGGTGGAATATTTCCGCATCCCCCGTGATACGCTGGTCGTGTGCCTTGGCAAGTCCACCTATGCCCGCTGTGGGATCATCGTCAATGTCACACCGCTGGAGCCGGAATGGGAGGGGCAGGTGACCATCGAGATCAGCAATACCACCCCCCTGCCAGCCCGTATCTATGCCAATGAGGGCATCTGCCAGTTTCTGTTTTTTCAGGGAGCCAGTCCTTGTGAAGTCAGCTATGCTGACCGTGCCGGAAAGTATATGCGCCAGTCCGGTGTAACGCCCCCGCGGCTTTAAAATTCAGACAAGCAGAGAACCTCATCCAGCCTGTGAGGCACGGTGATGGGATGAGGTATGGAGAGAGACAGATGGATTATTTCCTGATCGAAGGTGGCCACCGTCTTGAGGGGCGCATTTCTGTTGGTGGGGCCAAGAATTCGGGCCTGAAACTGATGGTGGCCGCCCTGCTTTCCGAAGGGCCTCTCATCCTTTCCAATATTCCCGATATTGCGGATATCCGTACCATGCGGACCCTGCTGGGGCAGCTGGGTTATGACGTGGTGGAGATTGATGGTCCCCGGCAGCTCAGCCTTGGTGGAACCATCCAGTCGGTAGAGGCTCCTTACGACATCGTGTCCCGGATGCGGGCCTCCATTCTTGTTCTGGGACCTCTGCTGACCCGTATGGGAGAAGCCCGTGTCTCCCTGCCGGGTGGGTGTGCCATCGGGACACGCCCGGTGGACCTTCATCTCAAAGGACTGGAGGCCCTGGGCGCCGAGATCACGCTGGAGGGGGGGTACATCAATGCCAGAGCGCCCAATGGCCTGAAGGGCGGGCGTGTCGTGCTGCCATTCCCCAGTGTGGGGGCGACGGAGAATGTTCTCATGGCAGCCACGCTGGCCCGTGGCACGACGGAGATCGTCAATGCTGCCCGGGAGCCGGAAATTCTGGACCTTGCCAACTGCCTCAATGCCATGGGGGCGAAGATCACCGGGGCACATTCCGGCACCATCATGGTAGAGGGGGTGGAGCAGCTTCATGGTGCTCGTTACTCCGTCATGCCAGACCGCATCGAGTGTGGCACCTATGCCTGCGCCGTGGGCATGACGGGTGGGGATGTCCTGCTGGAAGGTGGCCGCATGGTAGATCAGGAAGCGGTTGTCTATGCGCTCCAGCAGGTTGGCGTGGATGTTACGGAAGAGGCTGATGGCTTGCGGATACGGAGTGAGGGAAAGCTGCGGGGGCTGGACCTGACAACCGAACCTTACCCCGGTTTCCCGACCGACATGCAGGCGCAGTTCATGGCCATGCTCTCTGTAGCGGAGGGAGCGTCCATGATCACGGAAACGATCTTCGAGAACCGTTTCATGCATGTGCCGGAACTGAACCGCATGGGGGCCAACATCACCATCCAGGGGCGGTCAGCCGTGATCCGTGGGGTGGAACGCCTCTCTGGTGCCAAGGTGATGGCCACGGATCTGAGGGCATCTTTTTCACTGATCCTGGCTGGCCTCGTGGCCGAGGGTGAGACGGAACTGAGCCGTGTCTATCATCTCGACCGTGGGTATGAGCATGTGGAGAAGAAGCTCTCCGCCTGCGGGGCCAAGATCAGGCGTGTGAAGGTTTCTTCAGACGCCGCATGACGCTGGGCACGTCCGTTACGACCTCGTAGAGGGTTTCTGCCCCTGCATCGGCGAAACCCTGTGCCTGCGTGGCCTGCAGCAGGGCGATGAGCGGGTCGGCCCAGCCATTGGTGTTGAGAATGATGATGGGCCGCTGGCTCAGCCCCAGCTGGCGGTTCACGAGAACCTCCATGAATTCGTCGAATGTGCCAAACCCTCCGGGGAGGATGACATAAGCGTCAGCTTCCTCGAATAGCCGGGCTTTCCGGCTGGGCATGTCTTCTGTCACTTCCAGGTCTGTGACGCCTTCATGCAGGATTTCCTGCGCTTCCAGAAAGCGGGGAATGATGCCTTTTACGGTACCGCCGGCCAGCAGGGTAGCATCGGCCACGGCGCCCATCAGGCCAGCAGTCCCGCCCCCATAGACGAGAGTGAGACCCGCTTCCCCCAGGGCTGTTCCGAGGGCACGGGCTACCTGCATGTGGGCCGGATCGTGCCCGGGGCGTGACCCGCAGAAGACGGAGCAGGAGCGGATGGTCATGATGGACTGTTTCCTCCGAACAGAAAAATGCCGGGCAGAGAAGACTGTGCCCGGCATTCTGGCAACTGGCAGCCCCGCTGGGGAGGAACCGGGAAAGGCCCCCACCCAGCAGGCGGCTGTTGGTCAGGCAGCGTTTTTCGGCACACCACATCCCGGAATACGGGAGAAGATGGCACTGAAGGCGATACCACTGATGCAGAGCACACCAGCCACGGCAAACATGACACCCCAGCCCATGTGGTCACGCAGACCGCCCATGAACCAGCTGGAAATCACGATGGTCAGGTCGGTGAAGATGGAGTAGGCGGCGATCAGGATACCGTGGAACTCCGGCCCATCGGTACGGACGGCCATGGTGCCCATGGCGGGGAAGAGCAGGGAGAAGCCCGCACCCGTCAGTGCAGCACCGATCAGGCCACCCGTGGGGTTGTGCACCAGGCAGAAGACGGCCATGGCAATGGCTTCCGTCACCAGGGACATGTAAGCGATCGGCACACCGCCATGCTTGTCGATCTGGCCGGAGACGAAAATACGCATGAAGATGAAGCAGGCAGCGAAAACGCCGAAGGCCACACCCAGGCCAGTCCAGTGGTTATCCGTGTAATACAGGGCCAGGAAGCTGTTGACCGTACCAAAGCCGACAGACCCGGCAGCCAGAGCGGCACCATACGGCAGCACTTTCTTGACGGCGAGGGCGAAGGACATCGGCTTGCCTTTGCTCGGCAGCGGCTTGATGGCTTTGTAGAAGGTCAGCAGGATGATGCCGCCAATACCCAGCAGGGTGGCAAAAATGCCGACGGGCAGCAGCCGGATGTTCGGCAGGAGGCCGCTGAGGAACTGGCCGACGGTCACGCCAACGGCGATACCACCGTAGGAGGTGACACCGTTCCAGGAGATGGCGACGGAGGAGTGCGCAGGGCCGACGCGGCGCAGGTTCCATGTCGTGACGGAGGTGGAGGTGCAGCTCTCGGACCAGCCGATGAAGAGACGGCTGATGAGGGCAATGCCCAGGGCCACATAGCGGGACGTGTCATTCAGGCCCATGAAGCTGGGGATCAGAGCCGCAAGGCACATCAGCAGGCCGGAGATGGTGCAGAAGATGAGACCATACCGCAGAATGGCCTTGGGGCCATGCACGTCAATGCGATGACCGACGATCACACGCCCCATGGCGGTACCGATGTACTGCAGGGAGATGGTGCTGGCGGCAATGGCTGTGCTGAAACCCAGCGTGTTGTGCACGAACTGGGCACCAATGATGGCATTGGGCAGCCCGATGACAAAATAGACAAGGAGGTTGAACAGGACTACGGGCATGACCCGCATGGTCGGCGAGCACGTATAGGTTGCGTCTTCATCAGACATGGGCGTCCCCTTTGCAGTTTCCGCAAGCCGTGCCCACCTGGTAACTGTAACCGGCACAGCCTTTCTTGGTTATCGACCATAGGTGAGAAAGCCTTTTGCGTCACGGGGCAATGATTTGCCCAGCTTGCATAGTTATGAATGGCTGCCATGCAGGGATGTCAGTAGGATGATATCTGGCTGGTTGGGGTAAAGCGTTTCACTTTTTCTTCTTCACCATGATACAGGGCGGCCTGATCACGATGATGAGCGACCGGCCATTGCTGCGAAGGAGCCGATGATGATTGATGATGCGGTAAAGAAAGCCTGTGAGGATGCAGGCTACCAGATTCTTTCTTCCGAGATGGTTTATGAAAACCCATGGACTGCGGTGCGGGAAGACAGGATCATCCATCCTGGTGGCAGGAAGGGTCTGTACGGCGTTGTCGAACGGGGGACGTTTGCCGTCATCATGCCCATGCATGCTGATGGTCGCCTGACACTGGTCCAGCAGTTCCGCTACCCGGTGGGAAAGCGGCTCTGGGAGTTCCCCATGGGCATGTGGGAGACACGGCCGGATGCAGATGCCACGGAGCTTGCCCTTGGTGAGCTGCGGGAGGAAACGGGCCTGCGTGCCGGTGAGTTGATCCATGCAGGGACACTGTATCAGGGAGCTGGATACTCCACGCAGATGGGGCATGTTTTTCTGGCCCGGAATCTTGTCCGTGGTGAGGCCGAGCGGGAAGCGACGGAAGCCGACATGAAGGTGAAAGACATCCCGCTTGCCGAGTTTGAGCGCATGATCGTGGAAGGGGAGATGACCTGCATGGTTACGCTGGCCGCCTATGCCCAGATACGGGCCCGGGGTCTGCTCTGAGGAGTCCCGTTCCGTTGCGGGCGGCAGTCCGCCCCGCTCTTCTGGTCCTGCTTCTGGTGGGAGGGCCGCTGCTTTTGTGGCGGATTCCGGCCATCCAGCATGGGCTGGGACTGATGCGGGAGTGGGCCGGGCAGCCTTATGCGGCCCTGCGGGTCCTGCCGCTGGCCGTGCTGTATTGTGCTTTTGGTCTGCCCCGGCAGGCACTCTGTTTCGTGCTGGGAGCGGGGTTTGGCATTGGCATCGGGGTGGTGGAGGCCAGCCTGGCCTATGGGGCCGGTGCCCTGCTGGGCTATGGCTGGGGGCGGCTCTGGCGGTGGAAATGCCCGGTCAGGGCGGTTAACGTGCCGTGGTTCATCCGGGCTGGACAGCGGGCTCCATTCCGCATGGTGGCCTGTGCCCGGCTGCTGCCGGTCGGGTCTGCCCTCCTGGTATCGGTCTCGTCTGGCATGGCGGGGCTTGCAGTTGGCCGGTTCCTGCTGGCGACCATGCTGGGAGGGTTGCCCCAGAATCTGGTTTTTCTTCTGGCTGGCAGGAGTGTAGAACTACGCCATGGCTGGGCACTGGTTACCGCCGCCGTGCTGGCACTTCTTTCCGCCGTGTTGGGAGGCTGGGTATTACGCGGGTTTCACAAAGAGATGAGATGGGAAAGGCAGGATAGCGGAGCATGAAGACGTCACAGCATGGCTTTTTTGAACATGCCCTGATTGGCAAACCGCTTATCAAGGGTGGGAAGATGCCTTTCTGGCTGCCGATCCTTCTGGGAACGCTGACGGCGGTTGGCCCTGTCTCGACAGATATCTATCTGCCGGCCCTGCCAGAGATGGAGCAGCAGCTTGGTTCCGCACCGGGAACGGGCAGCCTGACGATGGCGGCCTGGGTGGCGGGGCTGGCCATCGGGCAGATCATTGTCGGGCCGGTGACGGACCGCTTTGGTCGTCGTCGTCCGCTGCTTGTGGGTACCCTGTTCTATGCTCTGGCCGCAGCAGGCTGTGCCCTTTCGACCTCCATGCCCATGCTCTGTTTCTTCCGGGCTTTTGCCGCCCTGATGGGGGCTGCCAGCCTCGTGGTGCCCAATGCCTGCGTCAGGGACCTGACAGTCGGCGACGCCACGGCGAAGATGATGTCCCGCCTTATTCTCATACAGGGTGTCGTGCCCATTCTGGCGCCGGCTCTGGGTGGTTTTGCTCTCCAGTTCATCAGCTGGCGGGACATTTTCTGGGCAACGTCCCTTTATGGTGTAGTGGGGCTGCTGGCGGTCTTCCTTTTCCTGCCAGAAACACTGGATGGCGAAGACCGTCACCCCATGCGTCTCTGGCCCATTATCGTTCGGTATGGGCAGACCCTGAAGGACAGGAACTACCGCTTCAATGCGCTCATCTGGATGGTGCAGGGATTCGTCATTTTCACCTATCTGACGGCTGCACCCTTCCTCTTCGAGAGCGTGTATGCGTTCACGCCGTTCCAGTATGGCGTGCTGTTTGGCGTGATGGCGGTGTGCATGATCGGTTCGTCCCAGATCAATGCCTGGCTGCTGAACTACTATCACAGCCGGACCCTGCTTCGGATCGGGCTGGGTGTCAGCTGTTTCGGGGCGGTTGTACTGCTGGGGCTGGCCATCTGGTCCGCACTGGATGTCGATGCGGCAGGGCATCTCAGGCACATCTATCTCTGGCCACTGTTCGGGGCGATGCTCTGTGCGCTGGGGCCGGGGGGATGCATTGGCCCCAATGCCATGGCCGGTGCCCTGCTGACACAGGGGCGCAATGCCGGTGTCGCTACCGCTCTGGCGGGGACGGGGCAGTATGTGTTCGGTATTCTGGCCAGTGTCATGTTCTCATGGCTGCCGGTGGGTACGGCGATCCCGATGGGGGGAATGCTGCTGGCGGCTTTCCTCCTCATGATCCTGTTTGCCCGCATGGCTCCCTGATGGCAGCAAGGAGAGCCTTCCCTTTCAAAAGGACGGCACAAGGGCCTATAAGGGGGGCTTCGTGCATATCATGACCTGCAATGTGAAGGCCTGCCATGTCCTTTGAAGACCCCGCTCCGCTGGATTTGAAACAGTATATCCGTGAAGTTCCGGATTTTCCGAAACCGGGCATCCTGTTCTATGACATTTCCACCCTGATCCGGAATCCGGAAGCGTGGCAGGTGGCTACGGGGCGTCTGGCGCAGGCGGTGGCCCGCTTCCAGCCAGACCTTCTGGCAGGGATCGAGAGCCGTGGCTTCCTCACGGCAGCTCCGCTGGCAACCCGCCTCGGCTGTGGTTTCACCATGCTGCGCAAGCCGGGCAAGCTGCCGGGCAAGACCATTTCCCACAGATACAGCCTCGAATATGGTGAGGATGAGCTGCACATCCAGGCGGATGCCGTCCGTCCCGGCCAGCGTGTGGTGGTGCTGGATGATCTTCTGGCAACCGGCGGTACGCTGGCTGCCTCCATCGACCTTCTGCGCAAGGCTGGGGCCGAGGTTGTCGGGGCTTCCGTGATGATCGAGCTGCTGGCTCTGGGAGGCCGTGGAAAGGTTGACGTGCCGGTCACGTCCCTTCTGACATACGAGGACTGAGCCGGGACAGGGCCTACAGGAGGCAGCATGAGGTCGGATTCCCTGCCCGTGACGGCGGTCCTGCCGGCTTTGCTGGAGGCACTGGCTGCTGGCTCCAATGCCGTGCTGGTGGCGCCGCCGGGTGCCGGAAAGACTACGGCCGTGCCGCCTTTTCTGCTGGAGGTTGCGCCTGGCTGGCTGGGGGATGGCCGTATCCTGCTTGTGGAGCCACGGCGTGTGGCCGTACGGGGAGCGGCCCAGCGCATGGCGGCCTTGCGGGGTGAAGCCCCCGGCGGGGTGATCGGCTATCGCACCCGCATCGACAGTGCCGTTTCGGCCCGGACCCGTATTGAAGTCGTCACGGAGGGTCTGCTGGTCCGCCGCCTGCTGGCAGACCCCCTGCTGGATGGCGTATCTGCCGTCCTGTTTGATGAAGTGCATGAGCGGTCACTGGATGGCGACACGGCTCTGGGGTTCTGCCGGGACATGCAGCAGAGCCTGCGGCCGGAGCTGCGGCTCGTGGCCATGTCCGCCACGCTAGATGCGGGCCTTTTCACGACCGCCCTTCAGGCCCCGCTGATCGAGAGTGACGGACGGCAGCACCCGGTGGAGGTCCGCTACCGGCGGGACATTGCCCATCTGCGTGATCTGCCGGAGAGCTGTGCCCAGGCCGTGGCACAGGCCTGGCGGGAGGAAGAGGGCTCCATTCTGGCGTTCCTGCCTGGGGTAGGAGAAATCCGCAGGGCGCAGGCCAGTCTTCAGGGACTTCTTGGGGACCATGTGCCCGTCTATCTTCTTTACGGGGAGCAGTCGGTGGAGGATCAGGCCCGTGCGCTGGCTCCGGAGTCCGGGCGGCGTATCGTGCTGGCGACATCCATTGCCGAAACGTCCGTGACGGTTCCCGGTGTGCGTGTGGTGGTGGATGGTGGCTGGCGGCGTCTGCCCCAGCGTGATGCCGGTACGGGCCTGCCCCGCCTTCATACACGGCGCATTTCCCGGGCAACGGCGGAACAGAGGGCAGGCCGTGCGGGGCGTCAGGCTCCCGGTATTGCCATCCGTCTCTGGTCTGAAATGACCCAGCGTAGCCTGATCGTGCAGGAAGTCCCCGCCATAAGGGAGGCGGACCTGTGTGATTTTGCCCTCGTGACGGCAGCCTGGCAGCAGGCGATGGGCACGGCCCCGGCGGCTCTGCCGCTCATCGAGCCAGCCCCGGAGGGGGGACTGGCCGCAGCGCAGTCCCTTCTCCAGTTTCTGGGGGCTCTGGATGGTCAGCGGGAGCTGACGGCTCTGGGGCAGCGGATGGTCGGGTTTGGTACGCATCCCCGGCTGGCTGCGATGCTCTGCGCTGCCCGGACGGTGGAGGAGATGGCCGTGGCGGCCTGTCTGGCGGCCCTTCTGGAAGAACGTGATCCGCTGGGCGGCCGTGGGGGCCGGGGAGGAGAGGCCTCCGCTGACCTCCGGCTGCGTCTGAAACTCTTCATGCAGGATGATGCCCGTGTTCCCAGGCATGTGTTGCGGCAGCTCCGCCATGCTGCGGGGCGGTTCCTGCGCCGGGCCGGGCAGGGGACAGGGCCGGATGGTCTTGCGGACCTCGTGAGCGATGGGCTGACGGGTCACGTCGCGGGACGTCTGGTGGCGGCGGGGTTCCCTGACCGTCTGGCACAGCGGACCAGTGCCGATGGACGGTACCGTCTGGCAGGAGGTGGCAGTGCCCGCTTGGGGGCGACAGACCCGCTGGTGCGGGAGGACCTTCTGGCTGGGGCGGCCTTCCATGTCCGCAAGGGGACGGACATGACCCTTGCGGCTCCGGTCACGCTGGAGACCCTGCCCGATTCCGTACAGGCCAGCCTGAAGGAACAGCGGGAACCGGCCCTTGATGGTACATCGGGCAAGGTTATTGTCCGGCAGAGGCTGCGGCTGGGCAATCTGGTGCTGAAGGATCGTAATGTCCTCCCCGAGGCGGAAGACATCACGGTGGCCCTTCTGGCGAAGGTGCGGTCTGATCTGGCCCGGCATCTGGACTGGTCGGCGGCGGCCCGCCAGTTTCAGGCCCGTGTCGCTCTGGCCCGGACGCATTATGCGCCCCATCTGCCTGATCTGTCTGACGAGGCTCTGGCCGAGGACATGGAGTGGCTGGAACCGTGGCTTGCGGGACTGGACCGGCTCACACAGATTCAGGAGCTGGACCTTGTGGCCATTCTGGCCAGCCGTCTGTCCTATGAGGACAGGCAGGAGCTGGACCGCCAGCTTCCGTCCCATGTGGCTCTGAAGGTCGGGCGCAGGCGCATTGATTACACGACGGTCGTGCCATCCCTTTCTGCCCGGGCGCAGGACTTTTATGGCACCACGGCCCTGCCGCAGCTGGCAGGTGGCCGGGTGCCGCTCCATGCTACCCTGCTGTCCCCTGCCGGACGGCCACAGGCCGTGACGGCGGACCTTGCCCAGTTCTGGACGTCAGGCTGGCTGGACATGCGGCGGGACATGCGGGGGCGCTACCCCAGACATAAATGGCCCGAAAATCCCGCCGAGGAGGCTTGAGGCCGTTCAGTCTTCGGTTTTCTGTCCCCGGTGGTTCGAGCATGTGCTGCTTCGGGGAGGAGAGGCCATCATATGGTATCGCCTACACGGGTGGATTGTATGACGAGGGGCAGGACCTGCTCGTGATATTGGTCCTTGCGGTAAATGTTCTTCACCATGTGGGGATTGAGGCCCTTCGCCAGAATGTTTTCCATCCTGATGTCGAATTTGTTCAGGTTGTTGAAGACGACTCTTGTGAACAGGATGGGGCCGGTCACTTTCAGTGTTGCCACGCTGCCCGTGCTGTGCAGGTTGGGCGTGTAAAGGAAGATGTTAGCGATCAGCTGGTTGATGACCTTGGCCATAAGAGGATGGCCCGGCGCACAGATGAGACACCATATGGGGAATTCGCCCCCTTCAATGTGGGAAAGTTCGGCTTTTTTGCCCCATTCGAAGTATTGGGGCAGGCTCCAGTCCCATTGTGAAATGATGAACTGGTCGTCATCACGGATAATGGAGGATAATGGCCGGCTGCTGCCCGATTTCATGTCCAGATAGACGCCGCCATGCTGATACAGACAGAGATATCTGAAAAAATCCGCCTGTGCTGCGCCATAGAGGCGGTTCAGCCGCAGATAGACACTCAACACGTCCCATCCATAATGGGTATGGATGAAGTCAATGCGGTCTTTTTCTGAATAATACCGGTACTCCCAGTCCTTATTCATTGTTTTCAGGGACGTTATGTTTTCAAGATAGCCTGTTTCCGGGTGAAGGGCATTGTCTGTCTGGTGGATGATGTGCGGTATATGGGGAGAAAAAGGTTTTTCCTGAACGAATTTGAAAGGAATGCTTGAGAGGCGTTTGAACTCTTCCCACCAGTTGGCCTTGTTGGCGAAGCCGAAGGTGCCTTCGGGGCGGGCGGACAGGAAATTGCCGTCTTTCAGCAGGACGAACGTATCATCCTTCGGGTTCAGGACGGTGATGCCATGTGCCCTCAGCTGTTCATGGGTGGGGAGGCAGGCCCTGTAATGTTCGATGTCGCAGAAATCGACATGCCTGAACTCATCATTCTGGATGATGAGAACCGTAAAGAAATACGTCACGAAAATCGGGTGATGCAGGGCAATTGCATTACGTTCGCTGTGGGCTGTCATGTATCCGTCCTTCTGGCGCATCCGGCATGTCTTTTTCAGGTCTTCAGGAGGTGGGGGGAGCGATGGTGAGGCCATGTCACCATGGCTGTTTTCAGCCCGTGCTGTCTGAATGCTGGGTCTTTCCTGACCTGCCCTACCTGCCCTGAAAATGAAAGAAAAGTAAACTGCCACGGAGACCGGGTCCCTGCAAGTATTTTGCAAGGTGGAGACGGGGTGTTTTCTGCTGGGGCGGGCTGATATGTGGTACAGCCTGAAGGTCAGGAAGGTGCTTTCAAACGGGATGGAGTGTGGTAGGGAGTGGAAGACTTGAAGAGACATTGCGGCAGCCGTGCCGCAGTGAGGGGAGCGCATGTGAATGCAGCCGGTTATGAGGCACTTGGTCTGGTCTGTCCTGCTGCCGGCGGCCGTGGGGAGCATGGTGGCTGCGGGCGTATGCCTGTGGTGGGTGCCTGGTGGGGAAAAAGTTCCCGAGCCGATAAAGAATACGAGCCTGTATAAGGCGGTCCGTCATCCGCCTGTTCCGGTATCGTCTCCGCTTGTGCTGCCGCCTGCTGCCACGCCGGTGGGGGCCCTGCCCGTGGGTGTGAACCATGAAGCGCCCGTTTTGCGGGAGGCGTTGAATCTGCCCAGTTTTGCGCCTCTGGTCCATCAGGTCATTCCGGCGGTGGTGAATATTTCAATCTCTCATGCGTCATCCTCGGCGGATGAGGATGATGAGGGAGAGCCTGATACGGCCTCTCCGCCTGCCAGCCAGGAGCAGCGCCGCGCTTCACCGGCCCCCCGGAAGAAGCATCGTCTCCGGCATCATGTGACGGGCAAGGGGCATCACATGCTGCATCCGGCTGATGACGAGCTGACAGGGGCGGGATCCGGTTTCGTGGTGGATGCTTCTGGCATCATCGTGACGAACCGGCATGTCATCGGCCACGCCACGAGGATCATGGTGTCCCTGTCTGACGGCCGCTCCCTGCCCGCTCACAGCCTGGGGGATGACCCGATGACGGATATTGCCGTCATCAAGGTGGATAGCCCGACACCGCTGCCCTGCGTTTCCTGGGGGGACAGCCGGCAGGTGGAAATCGGGGACTGGATACTTGTGGCAGGCAATCCGTTCGGGTTCGGGTCGTCAGTGACGGCGGGCATTGTTTCTGCTGTCGGACGAGATCTGGGCAGTGGGGCGCTGGATGACTTCATGCAGCTGGATGCCCCCATCAATCCGGGCAATTCTGGTGGGCCTGCTTTCAATCTCCAGGGGCAGGTCGTGGCAATGAACGCCGCCATTGCGTCCCCCAGTGATGGTTCCGTGGGGATTGGCTTTGGTATTCCGTCGGAAATTGTGGCGCCTGTCGTGGAGGCCATCCGCCAGACGGGCCATGTGGAACATGGCTGGCTGGGTGTGACGCTCAACGATTCCAGTTTCCCCATGTGGGTGGAGGATGTGGATCCTCACGGAGCGGCATGGCGGGGAGGCCTGCGGAAGAAGGATGCCATCCTGGCGATTGGCAACATCCCGGTGCATGATGCCCGGACGGTGTTGCGCAGTGTTGCGGCAGCCCATCCCGGGACGGTTTTCAATTTCACCATAAGGCGGGAGGGCAAGATCATCACCCTCCCGGTTGCGCTGGGCAAGCGCCCCACGACGGTTTTCTAGGGCTGGCTGCCCCTCCATCAGGGTGCAGTCGGGGGTTCCCTGTCTGCCAGACGGGCCTGAGCGCTGACGGTGACACGGACGGTCTGCATTTCTGCCGTGCTCTCCGGTGCTGCGGCAGCGCTGCGGGCTTCGGCCATCATGAGCATCGGACCTGCGGGGTGGAGCGGTTCAAAACCATCTGCGCCGTGGCTCCCGATACGCACACGTTCCAGACCAATCAGGGTCTGGCCCAGAGCGGCGGCATCTTCCTCGGCCTGCTGGCGGAGCTTTTTCAGGGCCCCCAGACGGGCCTGCTTTTCCAGCTTTTCACGGGTCTCGGGGTTGAGAGTCCATTGCATGTCCTCAAGGCCCAGCCCCAGTTTCTGAAGTTTTTCGGCCAGAGCAAGCAGGCCGTCACGGTTCTGGCTGCTCAGGGTCAGGCTCTGGCGGGCAACCCAGCTGCGTTTGTCATGAGGACCATATTCCTGCCCGACCGTGTAAGTCTCCGCCGTACTTTTCACGTCCGGCTGATCTTTCAGGATGGCCATGGCACTGCTGACAAGCTGGTTGAGGTGCTGCTGGGTGCCGGTGGGAGAACTGCCCTCCGTTCTGGCTGAAAAGCGTATGGAGAGCGTATCTGCCTTTGCCTGTGCTTCATCAGAAACGGCAAAGGCGAGCAGCGTACCATGTGGGTGTGGCGGCTCTGGCGGGATCATGGCAGGGGGTTCGCCATCGGGGATGGTTGGTGCCGGGGGTGCTGCCATGGCCACGCTGCCTAGCAGACATCCGGTGGCCAGTGCAGTCAGGCCCGTGAATTTCAGCGAACGATGGAGGGTCATTGGTGGGAGCCTTCCTGATTTTTCAGCAGAACAAGTGCGCGCCGCAGGCGGCCTATGCCTGCCCGTATGTGGTTCTGCTGGCAGAGTTCCTGCCCTTCTTCCTGAAGATGCCGTGCATCATCCATGGCCCCGACGGGAACATCATGAGGCATGCGCATCTTTTCTGCCAGATGCTCGCTGAGCTGGGCGCAGTAAGCCTGGCTGTCGCTGGTGATGACAAGGTCCTGCGCAGGGGTGGAGGGTTCTTCTTCCGGCAGTAGTGACCCCCAGGCGTGCCCCGGCCGGAGCGGCATCTGGGCCAGCAGGAGAAGGACAGTGAGGAAGAAAACGGTGCGCATGGTCATCAGACTATCACAGCTTGTTTGCCCGGAAGATGGGCGAGGAATGAAGATTTGGTAACAGGCCTGACGGGACGGTGTCTCATGGTGTGGTTTCCGCCGGAGTGGTGCTTCTGCCGGTCCGTTCTGCTTCTGGCAGAAGGGGCAGGAAGAGTGTGACTTTCAGGCCGGGATTGGCCTGGGTAAGGGTCAGACGGCCATGATGCAGGCTGGTGACGGCCTGTACCAGAGAGAGGCCAAGGCCGGAGCCTGGCGTGTTGCGGGCGCTTTCAGCCCGGAAGAAGCGCTCGTGGGCGCGCAGTATGTCGGCATCATTCATTCCCGGCCCCTGATCCCGGACGCTGATCTCGAGTCCCTGTGGTTTTTTCTCTGCGCCGCTGCCCGGGGCTGTTCCGGCCATGACGGGATGGGCGCTGAGGGTCAGCATACTGTTTGGTGGGGAGAATTTTATGGCATTGTCCAGCAGGTTGGCCAGTGCCTGCTGGAGCATTCTTTCATCACCAAACAGGGAGGGCAGAGGGGTGACATCCAGTGCCAGGCTCAGCCCGGCATCCTCGGCCGAGGCTTCGTAGAGTTCAGCCATGTTGGACAGGAGCTGGTTGAGGTTGACGGTCGTGAAGGCCGAACGGCGTGCTCCTGCTTCTATCTGGGCGATCCGGAGGAGGGCCTCGAAGATGCCGGTAATGTGGTCCAGGTCCCCGATGGCCCTGTCCACGGCCGTGCGCAGTTCATCGGGTGAGGTGGCAGAGAAGAAAGCTTCTTCCAGCTGGTTGCGGGCCCGGGTTATGGGGGTGCGCAGGTCATGCGCAATGGCGTTGGAGACCTGGCGGACGCCCTCCATCAGCCGGTTGATCCTGTCCAGCATGGTATTGACCGTTTCGGCGACGAGATCGGTTTCACTGCCTGTCAGGGCGATGCGGTGGTTGAGGTCGCCATTGGCTACGGCAGAGGCTGTACGGGCGATGGAGCCAACCATGCGGCGGAAGAGGTCCCGTACCACCAGGGCGCCGCCCACGGCCAGCAGGGAGATCATGACGGCACACCAGATGAGCGTGCGGGTGATGACAGTGCTGAGGAGGGTGCGGCCCCGTATGTCGTGCCCGACAATCAGCTTGAAGCCATGCGGCAGGGTATAGGCCTTGAACTGGGCAGGCGTCGTGAAGGTGTAGCGGCGGATGGTCAGCTCGTAAAAGTGGTTCATCTTTTTGACGGCCACCGGCCAGCCCGGCAGGTTGCCCGCCATTCGCCGCCCATGGCGGTCTATCAGCAGATAGAGGGCGTCATCATCAATGTTCTGTTCCAGCCTGTCATTGATGGCCTCACTCAGGGCGGGGGCCCCGCCGTGCCCCCAGCGGTGCCGGAGTTCCTGCGCATCCGTCTCGATGAAGGCACGGACATGGTCGTTCAGCAGGTTTGTGCTGCTCCACCAGATGAAAGAGAGAAACAGCGTGGCCGAAATGAGGAACAGGACACCATAGCCCAGAGCAAAATTGATGCCCGCCGAGCGGATGGGCCAGCGCCGTTTTCCGTTCCGGCTGTGGAGGAGAGGGAGTCGGAACAGGTGGCGGCGGGACAGACGGCGGTATAGGGGTGTCCTTTCCTCTGCCATGGTGTTGGCTGTCAGTCCTGCGTGGGGCGGAGGATATAGCCTGCATTGCGGACCGTGTGGATGATGGCCGTCTCAAACGGCTTGTCCACTTTCTGGCGCAGGCGGGAGACATGGACATCAATCACGTTCGTCTGCGGGTCGAAGTGATAGTCCCAGACTTTCTCCAGCAGCATCGTCCGGGTGACAACCTGCCCCGCATGGCGGACGAGAAACTCCAGAAGGCGGAATTCACGGGGCTGGAGATCGATTTTCTGCCCATCACGGCGGACTTCGCGGGAGAGGAGGTCCAGCGTCAGGTCGCCTACGGTCAGGGATGTTTCCGGGGCGGATTCATTGTGGCCCCGGCGCCCTAGGGCTTCCACACGGGCCAGAAGCTCGGAGAAGGCGAAAGGCTTCGTGACATAATCATCCCCGCCGGCCCGCAGCCCATCCACCCTGTCATCCACGTCGGAAAGAGCGGAGAGCAGCAGCACGGGGGTGTTGTTCTTCTGGCCACGCAGGGTTTCAAGGATGTTCAGCCCGTCAATGCCACCGGGGAGCATCCTGTCGAGGATGATGATGTCGTATTTCTCGCCAATGGCCAGATACAGCCCATCCTTGCCGTTGTCGGCCTGGTCCACGTTATGGCCAGCTTCTTTCAGCCCCTTGAGGACAAAGGAGCGGACAGTCGGATCATCCTCAACCAGTAGAATACGCATTGGTCCTGCCTGTTTTCCTGATATGCTGCGTGGTGTATCGTTGTGGGGCAGGATAGCGGCAAGCCGGGGCAAAAGGGAAGCAGGCCCTTGCCTGGTGGTCGGGCCCTACATTACGGGCATGTCAGGATGCCCGCCATATAGTGACCATGACAGGAAGGAATGCCCATGCAGTACAGAACACTGGGACGGACTGGCCTGAAGGTGAGTGAGCTCTGCCTTGGCACCATGACGTTCGGCCAGCAGAATACCGAGGCAGAGGGTCATGCCCAGCTCGATATGGCGCTTGAACATGGCGTAAATTTCATCGACACGGCTGAACTTTATTCGATTCCACCGCGTGCGGAGACGCAGGGTTCGACCGAGCGGATCGTGGGAAGCTGGCTGAAGGCCCGTGGCAACCGGGACAAGGTCATCCTTGCCAGCAAGGTTGTTGGACGCAGCCAGAATGACTGGTTTCGCCCCGATGGTGAAAAGCCACGTCTGACACCGGTACAGATACGTTATGCCATTGATGAGTCCCTGAAGCGGCTGAACACTGATTATCTGGACCTTTACCAGCTGCACTGGCCGGACCGGGTGGTGAACATCTTTGGTGAGGGCGGCACGACCTTCCGCACGCTCTCCGATGCTGATGAGATACCGATTGCCGAGACACTGGGCGCTCTGGGTGAGCTGGTGAAGGAAGGCAAGGTCCGTCATGTAGGTCTCTCCAATGAGACCGCTTGGGGCGTGTCCGAGTTCCTGCGTGTTTCCCGGGAGGAAAAGCAGCCTCGCATTGCTTCCATCCAGAATGCCTACAATCTGCTGAACCGGACCTATGAGATCGGTCTGGCCGAGATGGGTCTGCGGGAAGATGTCGGCCTGCTGGCCTATTCCCCTCTGGCGCAGGGCTATCTGACCGGCAAATATCTGGATGGTGCCCGCCCGCCGGGAGCCCGGACGACCCTGTTCAACCGGGGCCAGCGTTATGAAAAGCCGGGTGTGGATGATGCCATCCGGGCCTATCAGGCTCTGGCGAAGGAATCCGGGCTTGATTTCGCCCAGATGGCCATTGCGTTCGTCACGTCACGCCCGTTCGTGACATCCAACATCATCGGTGCCACGACGATGGAACAGCTTGAGACGGCTCTGACCTCCATTCAGGTGGAGATCACGCCGGAGCTGGAAGAGAAGATCAACGCCATCCACCAGCTGAACGCCAACCCGGCTCCCTGAAAGTATTTTCTGATGGCTTATGACAAAAACTGACATACTAGGCTATTCAGTGACGTACAACAGACCATGTCTTCGTCATAAAGGCATGGCCTGTTGCGGAGGGATATGCTCGTTATGGTGGTTTATATGCCTGACAGGTACATGAAGCAGATATGCAATATTTGTGGTGCTGTCGTGTTTTTTTTTAGATATTTTTAATTTAACTTTTTATTTAAAATTGCCTTGTCATGTAGAACTTTGAAGGAATGTATAATGTCTCTCTCCCAAACACAGATCATCCGTTCATTGGGTAATGCTCTTACATGGTTGGAAAGTGAACTTCAGTGGGGTGTAGAGCCTGGCGAGTTGAATCATCTGATAGGGCGTATTGGTGAGCTTTATGTAGCCATGAGAACCTGCGGGCAGATGGCTCTTGCAGTCAATCAAAAAGGTTATGATGTCGTATCGGCAACCGGTGAACAGATTTCAGTCAAGACTGTAACTACAAGTAAAAGTGTTATATTGAATAAAAATACTTTTGATCAAGTTCATAGAGTTGTAGTTCTTCGTATAAATTATGGAGATGACCTCTCTGAGGGAGATAATATTTCAGTTGATGATGTTTCAATAGAAGAAATTATTGATGAGGAGGCTTCGAAGTTTTTATCTCTCTGTAAGGAGCAGGGAGGGAAATATAAATATAGTCTTCCTGGTAAGAGGAAGGTGGTTCCATTGGAGCAGCAGAAGCCTGTGAAGCAGGTGGTTTATGGTCCATATGAAGTTGTGAAATATGAGAGTGGGAGCATTCAGGTTAAAGAAAATGGTGTTCCTGTAAGAGTTGTGAAACCTGCTTTGAGAGACATCGCAAAGAAGATTGGCATGAGTATTGTCAGGGAAAATGGACGGTCTTTGCCAACCCGTCAGCTTGGTTCAAAAATTATTGATACGATTAATGAATTGAATGAATCATAAGCCTTGTGATTCGGTCTGGATTGTAAAAATGGAGCAGACAGTTTCTTTTGGCTGGGCCTGTTGCAGGTGAAAACCCCGCCTGGAAAGTTTCCGGCGGGGCTTTTCCGTTTCAGGCTTCTTTTTTCAGCAGTCGCCAGAGCGCAAGCAGTATTCCGCCCAGCAGGGCGAGATAGAGCAGGACGGCCGTGCCGATGAAATGGCGGGTGCTGCGGTGGGAATCATCAGCCCACTGGAGAAAGGCCGTCACGTCGCTGGCCATCTGGGGAATGGTGGCCTGTGTACCGTCCGGGAAGGCGATCATGCCCTCATGCAGTGGGGGGCGCATCTTGAACCTGTGATGATGCGTCAGGGCGATGGGGTTGTAATAGGTATTCGGTGCCAGGGTGACGCCGGGCGGAACGGGGCGGTAACCTGCCAGCATCTGGCGGATATAGTCCGGGCCGCCCCGGATGGTGCGGGCAATGTGGGAGAGGTCCGGTGGATAGTCCCCGCCATTATTGGCCTTGCCTACAGCCACACTGGGATAGGGGGAGGCGATGGGGCTTTCCAGCCCGGCATGACGCTGCTGTGCCCAGTGTTGCAGGGCCGTGACGGAGGGCTGGAGGTCAATCATGTCCCCATAATGGGCACGCTCCATGCTGTGGCAGGAGCTGCATACCTGCTGGAAGATCATCAGCCCCCGTTCTTCCGGGCGCATGGTGGTTGGCGGGACTGCCGCAGGGGCCGCCACCTGCGCAGCGGCAGGGGCCTGTGTTGGGGCAGGGTCATCCGCTCTGGCCGTGGCGGGGAGATGGGCCAGGGACAGGGCGGCCAGAAAGACCATGCCCGTTGGGCGGAGGCATGAACGCATCATGGTGCATCTCCCTGTGTGGAGGCGTCACTGGCTTGCCGTTCCCTGTAGGCTGCCAGAGGGAGCAGCCCCAGAAAGGTGAGGAACCAGACCAGCATGGCGCCCCGGCTGAGCCAGACCCAGAGGGGGGTAGCTCTGTTCATTCCTGCCAGAATGAGGATGATGAAGGCGATGAAGAACAGTCCCAGCCCCATCCGGGCCAGCGGGCGGTAGGTGGCGTTATGGCGGGGGGACTGGTCCAGCCAGGGCAGGATGAAGAGGACAAGCAGGCTGGTGGCTGCTGCAATCAGCCCGCCCAGACGGGAAGGGACAGCCCGCAGCATGGCAAACCACGGGGCCAGATACCATTCCGGTGTGATGTCTGTCGGTGTTTTGAGGGGATTGGCTGGGATGATGTTGTCCAGTTTGCCCAGCAGCCCCGGCAGGAAAAAGATCAGCCCGGCAAACAGGGCCAGAAACACGCAGACGGCCAGACAGTCCTTCACCACATAAAATGGAGCAAAGGGGCGGGTCGTGCGGTCCGGGTGGGGGCTGTCCAGCGTGGGGTTGCTGGAGCCTGTACCATGCAGGCAGAGTATATGGAGCCCGACCACCGCAGCGATGATGAAGCCAAGGGTGAAATGCAGGATGAAGAAGCGGTGCAGGGCCACACCGCCCAGCGTGTCTTCTCCCAGAAGATAGACGAGCAGCCCGTGACCGATGCCGGGTATGGCCTCCACGGCATGGGTGATGACGGTGGCCCCCCAATAGGACATCTGCCCCCATGGCAGGACATAACCTGCAAAGGCGGTCGTCATGAACAGAAGCATCAGGAACAGGCCGGAGAGCCAGACAAGTTCCCGTGGGGCCTTGTAAGACCCGTACCAGAGGCCTCGGCCGACATGGAGATAGAGCGCAGCAAAGAGCAGGCTGACCCCGCCTGTATGGATGCTGCGGATGAGCCAGCCGGAGGGGACCCGCCGTTCCATGGCTTCCACACTGTCGAAAGCCTGGGCGAGATCGGGTTGGTAATGCAGGGAGAGGAACAGACCGCTTACGACCATCAGCCCGAAAGCAACCATCAGACAGGCACCAAGTGTCCAGAGCAGATTGACCGGCGGCATGGGGAAGCGGGTCATGTGCTGGCAGAAAGGCCGCAGGAAGGGCAGGCGGGAGTCGAGCCAGCTTCTGGTCGGGTGTGTGTTGTCGTTCATCGTGTGGACCGTCCCTCAGAGCTGCTGGATGCTGTTCATGCCGTAATGGGGTGAGAGAAGGCTTTCTCCCAGCCTGATTGTATGGTCATCCACGAAATGGAGTGGGGGAACCGGGAGATTGTAGGGGGCGGGCATGTTGCGAAGGACCCGGCCAGCTCCATCAAACTGCGACCCATGGCAGGGGCAGAAGAATCCGCCAGAGGCGGGCAGGCTGGTGATGTTCTGATAGTCCGGTACGCAGCCCAGATGGGTGCAGATGGTGACATACACGCCATAGTCGGGCCGGAGGGACCGGTGGGCATTTTCAGCCTCACGGGGCTGCTGCCGGATGCGGGATTGCGGGTCCAGCAGCTGGGCGAGCAGGGCGGGGTCCTCCAGCGCACGGATCATCTCTGGTGTGCGGCGCTGGATGGCAACGGGCATCCCCTGCCAGACGACGATCTTGTGCGCACCGGGTTCCAGGTCCTGTACGGAAATATCCAGGACCGTTTCTTCCTGTGTGCTGGCAGCAGAGCTTGCCCGGGTGCGGCGGAGACTGTCCAGAAAGGGTGCGGCCAGCGTACAGGCCCCGGCCCCTCCCAGCGCCACGGACCCAGCCGTCAGGACCGTGCGGCGTGTCGGGCGGGGCAGGAGGGACTCTTCATCAAGGGATGGATGGGCCGTGCTGGCATCATGGTTCCGGGTCATGGGCGGGCGTTCTCCTCAGGCCCTTTTTATAGAAAGAGCCGCAGCGCGGTGCAATTGGCCCGTGGAGGGGCCGGCTGACCGTTTTTTCCTGTCTGGTTCATAAGGGGCAGGCTTACAGGGCGGCCCGGACCCGCCTCATCAGGGACAGACTGCGGTGTTTCAGCTTTTCCATCAGCAGATAGACAGCTGGTGTGGTGTAGAAGGTGAGCAGCTGGCTGATGGCCATGCCGCCCAGAATGGCCACGCCCAGAGGGCGGCGCAGTTCGCAGCCATACCCCTGGCTCATCAGCAGCGGGATACCGCCGAGGGCTGCGGCCAGTGTTGTCATAAGGATGGGGCGGAAGCGGGTGACAGAGGCATGGCGGATGGTCTCCTCGGCTGTCATGCCTGGATGATGGTGGTGGATGTGCAGGGCAAAGTCGATCACCAGGATGGCATTCTTCTTCACGAGGCCCGTCAGCAGGATGACGCCGATGATGGCCACAAGACTGAACTGCTCACCGGAGGCCCATAGCCCCAGCACGCCCCCCACGCCAGCGGACGGCAGGGTGGAAAGGATGGTGATGGGGTGGAGGAGACTTTCGTAGAGAACGCCGAGGGCAATGTACATGATGGTGATGGCGGCCAGGAAGGCCAGCAGGGCATTGAGCATGAGGTCCGTCGTTTCTCCGGTTGTCCCCGTGAACTCCCCATGAATGCTGTCTGAAGCATGAAGGTTCACCAGTGCCCTGTGTATCAGCGAGATGGCATCATCATAGCTGGTGCCTTCGGCCAGATCGAAGGAGAGTGTCGTGGCATAATAGCCATTATGGTGGGTGATGCTGAGCGGCATGGGCGTTTTGACAATGCTGGCAACATTGTCCAGCGGGATCATCGTTTCCTGGGATGAGGAGACGGCGGCCCCGTTCGAGCTGTTGCCCGAGAGCTTGTTGGCCAGGGAGTTGGTGACGGAATCCCGGGAGAGGGAGGCCTGGGTACTGAGCGTGCCTTTGGTCCTGACCCGGATGAGGTTGGAGGCAATGCCCCCTGCTGCCGTACCAGCCGAGGTGGACAGCCAGAGATGGTGCAGTGTGTTGGAATATTCCCGGAACGGTTCCGCCACCACCATGACCACCCGGTGATTGGTCAGGGGAAGGTGGATGGTGGAGACGATGCTCTGCCCGTAGGCATCGAAGAGCGCATTCTGCACGAGCTGGGGCGTGATGTTGTAGCGGGCTTCCAGGTCACGGTGGATGAGGACATTGGCAAAAAAGCTCAGATCCTCTGCATCGGTGGAGAGGTTGCGGAACTTCCCGCTGGCCCGCAGCTGGGCCAGCAGGGGAGGCATGGTGGCGTAAAGGGGGCCGTTGCTGTCGCTCTGGAGAACATAACGGTAATTGCCCGTGGTGTTGCTGTCGCCCCCTCCCTGGCGGCCATTGTTCAGAGCCCAGAAAAAGGCCTCCGCCCCGGCCTGCTGGGGAATGGCCTTGCGCAGCCGGGCCAGGATGACGGGGATGCTGTCACGCATGCTCTTGGCCTTGAGCGTGACGAAGATGCGCCCCGTATGGCTCGTGCGGTTGAAGGTCACGACGGTCTGCACGGCCGGGTCTTTCTGGATGATGCTTTCCACCTGATGCATCCGGCGTGTCAGGGCCTTGAAGGAGAGGCTTGGTTCGCCATTGATGCTGCCCTGAAGAATGGCAAGGTCCATGGAGGGTATGGCCGTCTTGGGCATGAGAATGATGATGCCGACCATGAGCAGGAAGCTTCCCGGCAGGGTCAGCCCGATGATGATGGGGTGGCGGAGGCTCCAGTGCATTGAACGGTCATAGAGCGACGTCAGGTGGTAAAGTCCCGTTTCCACGGCACGGACAGTCCTCATGGCACCATAGAGAAGCCAGGAGACAGGGTCTGCCAGGGGAGAATAGCGGGGCCTTTCGGGAATGGCCGGCGTGCTGCCTGCTGGTTCTATCGTCAGGAAATGGGCGCAGAGCATGGGCGTCAGGGTCAGGGACAGGACCATGGAGATGGCAATGGTCGCAGCCATTGTCAGCGCAAATTCATGAAGGGCCGAACCAAGCGTACCGGGGATGCAGAGCAGCGGGATGAAAACGGCGATGAGGGACAGGCTGATGGAGATGATGGTGAAGGCGATCTCGGAGGTGCCGACGATGCTGGCCTGATAGCGGTTCATCCCGTTTTCCATGTGGCGGGCAATGTTCTCCAGCACGACAATGGCATCATCAATGACAAACCCGACTGCAATGGTCAGAGCCATGAGGGAAAGGATGTTCAGCGAGAAATTGAACCACGCCATGGCTGTCAGCGTCCCCGAGAGAGCGACAGGGATGGTGATGGCCGGGATGAGCGTGCTGGCCATGTGGCGGAAGAAGAGGGCAATGACCAGCACAACCAGAAAGATGGAAATGACCAGTGTCTGTTTGGCATCTGCCAGCGAGGCCCGGATGGTCAGGGACAGGTCCAGGCCGGTGCGGAGTTCCGCACTGGCAGGCAGGGCCTGCTGGAGCCGGGGAAGACGCCTGACGATGTCGTTGACAATCTCCACCGCATTGGCGTGTGGCTGAGGGATGACAGCGATTGTGATGGCTGTTTTCCCGTTCAGTGTACTGTTTTGGTACACGTCCTGCACGTCATCCCGTACGGTGGCGATGTCTTTGAGGTAGATGGGATTTTTCCCGTTGCGGTAGGCCACGATGAGGTCCCTGTAATGGGCGGCCTCGGTAGCCTGGTCATTCGTCTGGAGCTGGATGCGCTGGTTGCCCGACGTGATGAAGCCCTTTGGCGTGAAGGCATTGGCCGAGGCCAGCGCCGCCCGGACATCCTCGGGGTTCAGCCCCCAGCGGTAGAGAGGATAGGGGTTCAGTTCGACCCGGACAGCCGGGTTGGAGGCCCCGAACAGCTCGACACGCCCCACACCGGCTATCTGTGCCAGTATGGGGCGGACCCTTATGGTGGCGAGGTCATAAAGCTGTGCCCTGGGGAGCTGGTCTGATGTCAGATGGAGCAGATAGATCGGTTTGTCGCCATCCAGCTTGAAGGCCTGCGGGTCTGCTTCCAGCGTGCTGGTGGGCAGGTCGCTTCGGGCGGCATGGAGGGCTGCCTGCACATCCCGCAGGGCGCCATTGATGTTGCGGGATGAGGAAAAATCCAGAAAGATGGACGTCTGCCCTCTGGTCGTGACGGATTCCAGCGTCTGGATGTCTGCAATGGTCGCCAGCCGCCGCTCCAGTGGAGTGGAGACGGAGGTGGCCATCTGCTGCGGGTCCGACCCCGGCTGGTTGGCGATCACCATGATGGAGGTCGCCGTCATGTCCGGCATGGTGGAAATGGGCAGGAAAGGCAGGGCAATCATGCCGGACAGAAAGATGGCGAGTGCCAGAAGTGTTGTCGCCACGGGGCGGTCAATGAAAAGACGACAGAAGACCATCCCTGACTATTAACTCTTTCTTATCGTTTTATTGCAGAACCTGTGCCTCCATAGAGATATTATCCTACTCAAATCAACCAGTTTTTACTGGTTATTCAAGTAATACCATTTTGTTAGGAAAAGGTTAAAATAATCCCCTTTCGTTCGGCCTGCTCAGGGTGTCACGGGCTGGGGCTGTGCCGGAACATAGCCATAGCCCTGTACGTATGTGGTCGTCTGGGCGACATATCCCTGACCGGGCTGAAAATGGGTGTAGCCGGGCACGGGGTAGGGGTAGCCGGGTACAGGCGGAGGAGCCGCAGGCTGCTGGATGACGATGACATTCGTGCTCTGTGGTGGCGGTGGCGGCGGGGCATAGCTCGGGGCCATGTAGGGCATGGCGTAGCCACCATCGTAATAGCCGCCTCCGCCATAGCCGTTGAAGACACGGTCAACCACGTTGTACCCCACACCGGACCCTACGCCGAAGCCAAGCCCCCGGGCGAAGCTGTGGCCGAAACTGTGGTGATGGTGTGCCTCGGCTGGCGTGATGGCCAGACCGCAGGCCAGAGCTGCCAGAGCAAGGCCTGCGGCTGCCCGCTTCATCAGTAGTCCGGAGACATGGATCATCTTGCGTTTCCTTGTACCAGTTCTGTCAGGCTGCCTGCCTGTCCAGCCTCTTTCATGTGGGGCTGTCCGCATGGGAAGATACAGGAGCAGGGTGATAAAATGTTAGTGAAATCACTGTTATGAAATGGTCATGTCTGTGGGGGGTGAAGACCGGTCATTCGGCAATGCTGGCAAAAATCCCCTGCGTCACCATCTGCACATCCTGGGGTGTCAGGCAGGCCAGAAATCCCCGGTCCCCGGCATTGATCCAGATTGTCCTGTGTTTCTGTGCGCTGCGGTCGATGACGGTGGGCAGGGTTTCACGGGAGCCGAAAGGCGTTGTTCCACCCGAGACGAATCCCGTGCGGTCATGGGCCTCATCGGGCTGCATCATCTTGGCATTCCGGCCACCCAGAGCCGCTGCCAGTGCCTTGAAGTTGACCCGTCTGTCCACCGGGATGACTGCAAAAGCGGGCTGCTTCCTGTCGATCTTGACGGCAAGGGTTTTGAAGACGGCGGAAGGCTTTGCCCCAATGGCGCTGGCGGCCTGCTCGCCGATATGGCCTTTCTGTGGGGCATAGTCGTAGCGGCATGTCCTGTATGAAATGGCGGCACTGTCGAAAAACCGGGTGGCGGCGGTATCCTGCCTGTCTGTCATGGGGTGTCTCCTGTTGGATATGCAGGGGTGGATGAGGCTCCAGTCAGAAAACCTTGCGACTCTTCGTCTGGCAAGCCGTCATGATACAGCCCTGCCTTGGCCTCACGGCCGGGATGGTTGCGTCTGGTTCGGTTGCGGGCCATTCTGCCAGAAGGGTGGGTCGGTCTTCATCCATCCGTCATGCAGGAGACGTTCCATGTGCGGACCACTTGTCGTTCTGGCAGAATTCGAGGCCAGAGAAGATACTCTGGAGGCATTCCTTGAGGTCTGCCGTCATGATGCGGCCCGTTCCAGGGCTGATGAGCCAGGCTGTCTGGAATTTACCATTCAGTGCAGTGAGGATGATCCCATGCTTGTTGTGCTGCACGAGGTGTATGAGAGCCGGGCTGCCTTCCGGGCGCATGAGGCTGCTCCGCATTTTGCCGTTTTTTCCAGAGCGTTGCAGGATCTGAAGATTGTCACGAGGCAGATACGGTTCTTTCATCGGCAATGAGAGGGGAGTGACTGGCCCTTGATGGATGATCTTTTCCCGGAGACCCGGGAGCAGCTTGTCCTGTCGCCCGGGGCGGTTCTGCTGGGTGGCTTTGCCCGTGCGGAGGCGCAGGTGCTGCTTCAGGCTGTGGAATCCATCAGCCAGAAGGCTCCTTTCCGTCATTACAGGACGGCTGGTGGAGGGGTGATGGCAGCGGGCATGACGGCCTGTGGTCCATATGGTTGGGTGAGTGACGGGCAGGGCTACCGTTACATGCAGACCGACCCGCTGACGGGCCAGCCCTGGCCGGCCATGCCTGCCCTTTTTGCAGATATGGCAGGGCGTGCTGCACGGGCGGCAGGTTACGAGGGGTTTGTCCCACAATGCGGGCTTGTCAATCGGTATGCCGTCGGAGCGGGAATGGGGCTGCATCAGGATCGTGACGAACGTACCATGCAGGCCCCCGTCGTTTCGGTCTCGCTGGGGCTTTCAGCCCTGTTCCTGTGGGGTGGTGCCCTGCGGGGTTCCCCCTGCCGCAAGGTGCCGCTGCATCATGGGGATGTGGTGGTCTGGGGTGGCCCAAGCCGATGTCATTTTCATGGTGTGGCACCGATACGGGCCGCACCAGCCGTCGCCGGGCTGGACTGTCGGTACAACCTTACCTTCCGGGTGGTGGACCGCCCCTTCAGCGGGACGGGGCTACATTATCCAGATTGATGAGGCTTGTTGCAGGCTGGAACCGCCGGGGAGAATGGGCGGCCTTGTCCATGTTGTTTTCTTCTGCCGTTACGGGGGGCACGTGTGTAAAGCTCAGCTTTACCGTGACGGCCCGGTTGTGCAGGAAGACATTCCCGACTGTTTCATCCTGTGCCCGGCTGATGCCATGGGCAGGCTGGGTCCCCCGCCATGGAACGATGAGACGGGATGACCAGGCGTCTTCACTGGACACGGCATCAGGCTGGTCGGTCTGCTCATCCGAGAAATAGGGCGTCAGCTGGCTGTCGGAGAAACAGGCATGGCCCATGTAGGCAGCTACGGCCTCCCGGTAGGGGCGGGCGCCATGATGGCGGGGCATGTAAAATCCGTTCCATCTGGAGTCGTATCGGCACGCCTTGGCCCGCCAGAGATCGTCCTGCCCTTTTTCCATGCTGCACTGCACACGGACATGCAGCGAGTCGTCACTGCCTGTGGAGGCATAGGTGAGAGGTGTACTGGCCAGCGTCTGGCAGGGAAGGGTGGGAATGAGAAGAGCCGGTGCTGCAGGGCGCTTGTCCACAGGGAGAGGATCACCCGGCTCTGCCCGGGCGGTGGACACGACCGCCATCATGGTGGCGGCAAGCAGAAGAGCGGGCATGTGATGGAGTGTCATGAGGCAAGGATACCGCAGCACGGGGAGAAAAAGGACTCACGATATCGTATGAGCTGTGGTGTGTTCAGGCAAGCGGTTCCAGCAACCATCAGCAGGCCGGGACGTTGACAGCCAGACCGCCCAGGGCGGTTTCCTTGTAACGGTGGTTCATGTCACGTCCGGTTTCGGCCATGGTCTTGATGACATGGTCCAGCGAGACATAATGCGCCCCGCTGTCATCACTCATGGCCAGAGATGAAGCATTGATGGCCTTGACGGCTCCAAAGGCGTTTCTCTCGATGCAGGGGATCTGCACAAGCCCGGCCACCGGGTCGCATGTCATGCCCAGATGGTGTTCCATGGCGATTTCCGCAGCATGTTCGCACTGTTCCGGCGTACCACCCAGGGCGGCCGTCAGCCCTGCTGCTGCCATGGATGACGCCACGCCGACCTCGCCCTGGCAGCCTACTTCCGCCCCGGAAATGGAGGCATTGAGCTTGAACAGCCCGCCAATGGCTGCTGCTGTCAGGAGGAAGGTCCGCAGCCCGTTGGTCGTATATTCGGGGCAGAAGTCCCGATAATAGCGCATGACAGCCGGGATGACGCCCGCAGCGCCATTCGTGGGGGCGGTCACGACCCGTCCACCAGCAGCATTTTCCTCGTTGACGGCAATGGCGAAGAGGCTGATCCAGTTCATCACGCCATGGGGGGACGGGGCAGCATTGGTCTTGGCCTGGAGGCGTGCATACAGTTTGGCCGCCCGTCGCTGGACTTTCAGGGGACCGGGCAGGGTGTCTGTATTGTGCAGCCCGGCTTCAATACAGGCCAGCATCGTGTCGGCAATCCTGTCCATGCCGCGTTCCACGTCCCAGAGAGGGCGGGTGGCGGTCTCGTTGGCCATCATGATGCTGGCAATATCGGTGTTCTGTCGTTTTGTGTGGGCGAGGAGGTCTGCACCACTGCGGAAAGGGAAGGGGACATCCGGCAGGGAGTAGGACATCGTCCGTGCCTGTTCCTCTGGTGTAATGAATCCCCCGCCAACGGAGCAGAAACGCTGGCGGGTTATCAGCGTGCCATCCCGCCCGAAGGCTTCAAACTGCATGGTGTTGGGATGGATGGGCGGGATGGTGGCCGTGTCCAGGCAGATGTCGGTCTGATAATCAAAGGAAAAGCTCGTGCCATTGAGGTTCAGCAGATGCGTGCTTTCAATGTGCTGGACCAGCTTTTTTGCTGCGTCAGGGTCGACATGTTCCGGTGTTTCGCCAGCAAGGCCAAGCAGGACGGCCTTTATGGTGCCGTGTCCTTCGGCTGTCAGGGCCAGGGAGCCATAAAGGGTGACGACAATGCGGGCCGGACTTTTTTCCAGCGGGCCGTCAGGCAGGTCCGCCAGGACATCGGCAAAGCGTTGTGCCGCCCGCATGGGGCCGACCGTATGGGACGATGAGGGACCGATCCCGATCTTGAACAGGTCAAACAGGCTGAGCATGGAAACGGACCCTCATTGCGTAAGACACTCCATCTTTATGGGATAGAATTGTGCCGGAGATAAGCCTTAAAAAATAAATTATTCTGATTATGAAATAAATATCAGACGCTGTTATGAAGGAAACTGTCCGGGGTGCCTGCCATGCACACAGGGTCACGGCAGGAGGGTCTTTCCATGGCCTTGATGGCAGGCTCATCCGGCGCCGGGATGGGTCCAGATATGCTCCAGTGCGGCCCGGCACTGGGTGATCAGGGCAGAGAGGTCGCCTTCATAGAGGCTGTCCGGCACGTCGGAAGAGAAAATCTCCACGGCACAGGCGCCCCGGAATCCGGCATCCCATGTGGCGTGGAGAAGCTCATGGAGGGGGATGCATCCTTTGCCGGGTATGCGCCTGTCTGCGGCGGAACGTGGCGTGCGCCAGTCGCTTATCTGTACGACATTGATGAGTGCCCCTGCACGGTGGATGGCGGCACAGGCCTCTGGCTGCTGCCAGATGTTCCAGTAATCCAGACACAGCCCCAGAGCGGGATGGTCCACGGTCTTGATGATGTCCAGAGCCTGATCGATGGTCCAGATGGCCGTCTCGTAATTGATGGAGGTCGGGTTCAGTGGCTCCAGTGAGAGGGTGATGCCCAGTTCCGCTGCCAGAGGGCAGAGGCGGCGCAGGGCATCAATCGTGCGGGTGATGCACCCTAGAACATCGCCATTCTCAGGGGCCCCGGTATTGACGACAAACGGCACCCCCTGGGTGTAGGGAGCGTAACGGCGCATGCTTTCTTCCAGCCGGGCAAGGCGGCGCCCAGGCTCCTGGGGGTAGGGCATCATTTTGCTGGCCCCAAAGGTACGGACGGCAGGCTGGAAGGAGCTGACCTTCAGGCCGCTTGTTTTCAGCAGCGCCATCTGTTCGTCCACCCGCTGCGGATCCAGCTTGCTTTCACACAGCTCAACTGTCTCCACGCCCAAGGCGGCATAGCGCTGGATGTCTTCCTCAAAGGGCCATGGCTGGGTTGTGAATTCGTTCATTCCGAAGGCGAAGGGGAAACCACTCATGCTGCTGCTCCTTCTTTCATGAAGGTGAGAACCGTCTGATTGAATTTTTCCGTCTCATCGAGAAAGACCATGTGGGAGCTGTTTTCAAACTCCACGGCCTGACAGTGCGGCATGTGCTCGGCGACCCAGCGGGGCCCCGCAGCCGGAAGAACCTTGTCTTTGCCGGCAATCATCATCAGGCAGGGCAGGTCAAGATGGGGCAGGACGTCTCGCCAGTCCTGGGTCGTGTGGTCGGCCATCATGAGAGAGGCTGCCTGGCTGGGACATTTGGCCATTTCTTCCAGAAGCATGGCCTTTTCGTCTTCGGGAAGACTGGTGCTGAGGCAGTCCGAGAGGTTCTGCCTGTCGAAAGCGGACCGGTTGAAAACCAGCTGCTGCTGGAGGAAGGTCAGCCCGGCCCCATCGTAGCAGGTGGCGTGGCCCAGCTTCCAGTCCGGGGCGAAGAACTGCTTTGGTGTCTGCTGCACGAAGATGGCGCTGCGGAGCCGGTGCCGGCCGAACAGCTCCAGATAGGACCATATGATGGGGGAGCCGATGGACCAGCCCAGCACGGTGGCGTCTTCAATCTCCAGTGCTTCCAGCAGGTCCCGGAGGTCTGCTGCCAGACGGGCGATACGGTAGCCGTGGTCCGGTTTCCCGGATTCACCATGCCCTCGCAGGTCCAGCGTGATGACACGATACTGTTTTGCGAATGACCCGACATTGCGGTGGAAGAAGCGGCTGGAAAAGGTCCAGCCATGGATCATGACCAGGGGGCGTCCCTGGCCGTGATCCTCGTAATGCAGTTTCACATGGTCGCTGGTGGTGATGTAGGGCACGCAGGGTCTCCCTGTTTCATGGGCCTGTGCAGGCGGTTGCTGCCTTGTCTTCCAACTTGGGGCTGGCCAGCGTCCGTCTGCAAGGGGGGCTGTCATTTTCCTGCTGTCTGGTCCTGTGGGAGTGGGGCGGCCGGGAGCCAGACGTGGCAGGTTGTTCCCTGCCCAACCGTGCTGGTGAAGTGCAGTTGCCCACCATGTCTCTCCAGAATCTGTCGGACGATGGCCAGCCCCAGCCCCGTACCCTGTCCGGCCTCCGCATGGCTGGAGTCGGATGGCGGCGTGATGCGGTAGAAGCGTTCTGTAAGGCGGGGGAGATGGTGGGCGGCAATGCCAGGGCCGTTATCTTCCACCGTGATCAGGAGTCCCGGCAGGGAGGAGGTCGGTCCTTCGGCCGGGGTGGCCCGTCTGGCGTGAAGGCGGACGTGCAGGGTCCGTTCCGGCATTGTGCCGTACCGGATGGCATTTTCGATGAGATTGAGGAGAACCTGCACCATTTCATCCCGGTTGGCCAGCAGGGTCAGGCTGTCTTCCTGCGTTACGGTCAGCCTGCGGCTGTCGTGCTGGAAACGTGGGGTGACTTCGCCCAGCACAAGGGCGAACAGTTCTTCTGCTTCCAGCTCTTCCCGGGGGTGGTGGTGGCCTTTCATCTCAAGCTGGGACAGATAGAGCAGCCGGTCGATCAGCCGCTGCATCCGTGTTGCCTGCTGGCTCATGATCTCCAGATACAGGGTGCGGGATGTCTGATCGGTCTGGTCGCCTCCCTCTTTCATCAGGTCGATGAAGCCGGTGAGGGAGGCCAGAGGTGTGCGGAGCTCGTGGCTGGCGTGGGCCACGAAGTCGGCTCTCATGCGGTCTACAGCCTGAATGAGACTGCGGTCATGCAGCAGGACGAGGACAAGGCTGTTCCGTCCTGCTGCACCGGGCAGTCTGCGCATGGCGAGATGGACGGAGCATTTTACGGGGACATCCAGCCTGATGGTGGTTGAACAGGGTGCAGGAAGGCCATCATCCATTGGGGGAGCATGAAGGGCGCTATGCAGGGTGCTGTGTGCCGTGGGGTGGCGAAGGAGCGCCCCGAGGCTGTTGCCATAATGGGTCCGTGCCGCCTCGTTGCAGGCCATGATCTGTCCGACGGAGCCGAGAATGAGGGCCATGCCCGGGATGGTATCTACCAGCAGGGTGGCCTCATGGAAGGGCAGAACGCTGCCCGGGGGTGGGGCAGATGGTCTGGGGCTGTCGGGGCGGGTGGTGCCGTGGGGGCGCCGGGACAGGTGCCAGACCATGGCCCAGCCCGTCAGGGCAAGGCAGGCACAGATTGCCGTGATGATCTCTGGCAGGAGCGGAGAGGCCATGAGGCGGATCAGCCGGAGGATGGGCCGTGCTGGCTGATGGTGCCATCATCCAGCGCATAACCGGCGGCCCGTACGGTCCTGATGAGGTCGGCTTCCCCCGTTTCATTCAGCGCCTTGCGGAGGCGGCGGATATGAACGTCCACCGTGCGTATCTCCACATGGACGTTGGGGCCCCACAGACGTTCCAGCAGGGTTTCCCGGGAGAAGACCTTGCGGGGATGGTGGATGAAGAGTTCCAGCAGGCGGTATTCGGTTGGCCCCAGGGCGATGGGACGCCCGGCCCGTTTGACCTGATGATTCTCCGGTTCCAGCGTAAGGGGGCCGAATGTCACGATGTCCTGTACGGGGCGTGTGCGGCGAAGCAGGGCCCGCAGGCGGGCATCCAGCCTGTCGGTACTGCATGGTTTGGTCAGATAGTCATCAGCGCCGTTGTCCAGCCCGGCGATGACATCCTGCTCGTCCGTCCGGGCCGTGAGGAAGAGGACGGGCAGGTCCTTCAGCCCCGGTTTCTGCCGGATGATGCGGCAGAGTTCCAGCCCGGAGAGACCGGGCATCATCCAGTCCAGCAGGGCGACGTCCGGTCGTTCTGTTTCGAGGAAGGCCAGTGCCTGTTCGCCATCCATGACGGTGCTGACCTGATAGCCCCGCTGCCTCAGGCTGTGTTCCAGAAGGACCCGCAGGGTGGGTTCATCCTCCACGACAAGAACAGAGCCTTTCTGGGGGCTGGCAGGGGGTTTCATGGGCTGGGGGACTCCTGTCCGGGTGGGAGTGGCTGGCTGTCATGGCCATGCGGGCGGGTCGGGGGCAACGTAGCCCCCGTGACCATGAAGACCACACGTTCGGCCATGTTGGTGGTGTGGTCGCCGATCCGTTCCAGATTCCTGATGATGAAAAGCAGGGAGATATGGAGGCGGATGGTATGGGGATGACGGGTCATCTGTTCCAGGGAATCTGCCGTCATGGCTTCACAGTATTTGTCCACGAGCTGGTCGGCGGCCCAGATGGCATGGGCGGCATTGGCATCCTTGTGGGCCAGGGCATCCATGATGCGGCGGAGATGCTCCAGCACCAGCCGTCCCATTTCGCTCAGGGCGAGGCGGGCGGGGCGGGGAAGGGGCTGTTCCATCTGGCTGAGACGCCGGGCGATGGAGCTGGCATAATCGCCCATGCGTTCCAGGGCGCCAGCCATGGGGATGCAGGCGACGATCTCCCGCAGATCTGCCGCCATGGGGCTGCGCAGGGCCAGCAGACGGATGGCGAGTGTTTCCACCTTTTGTTCCAGTGCATCCACTTCATCATCCTGCCGTGCTGCCTGAAGGGCTGTCCGGCCATCATTCTCGGCAATGCCTGCAAGGATGAGGGAGAGCTGATGCTCTACCAGTCCCCCCATCTGCTCCATCAGGGACCGTAAATGGAGCAGCTCATCTTCATAACGCTGCACGATATGCTGCTTCTGGCGCATCATGTGTCTGTCCCCTTTCAGGCGGGCTAACCTACCGTAATTCACGGGGAGCGGAAACAGCACCGCCAATTGGGGCACAAGCGGCGGAAGAGTAGGGTTTTTGCCGGGTTCAGGAGAGGTTTCAGCTCTCTTTTACGGAGATGTCATGAATATTTCATGTTTCCGCACGGTGGGGGGTGCAGGTAGGGTTTCCGTGTCGTCGTCAGAAGGAAAAGAGGCCGATAGATGAGCACCCGCTGCCAGTTTCTGCAAGGCTGTTCCGCTCTTTCCCTGGCGGTCTCTGCGGGAGGGGGCAGGCGTGGTCTGGCCCGAGGGACATGCCCTGTGAAGGCCATGCTGCATGATGAGTCTGGCTTTTATCCTCTCTGGCCGGAGGTTGGTACCATGGAGCAGCCCCGTGTTGCGCGGGGAGGGCGTGTTTACGGTATTCATGTGCCGGGTCTGCATGTCATGCGGCCCGTCCATCCGAATGGATCGGCTGTCATCATCGCAGCAGGTGGTGGTTATGGGCATATTGCCGTAGGGCATGAAGCCTTGCCTGCGGCCCGGTGGCTGGTCTCGTTGGGTGTGACTGTTGCCATTCTTCTGTATCGTCTGCCAGGCGAGGGATGGGCTGAAGGCATGGAGGCCCCACTGGCGGATGCCAGACAGGCCCTGCATCTGTTACGGTCCGGGCAGGTTGGTGGAAGTGGTAATGTGCGGCGTGTGGGTTTCATGGGTTTTTCTGCCGGGGGGCACCTGCTGGGTCTGACAGCTTTGCAGGACCATGATGCGCCACCGGCCCTGCTGATGCTGCTTTATCCGGTTGTCAGTGTTGCGCCTCCTTTTACCGGGAGTCGTACCAGTCGGGTGTGTCTGGGGGATAATCCGACAGTGGAACGGGCTGTCCGCTGGTCTCTGCCATCGCATGTCCGGGATGATGCGCCGCCTTTGTTCATGGCTCATGCGCTGGATGACCCGATCGTGTCACCTGAGCAGGAGACGTTGCTGTTGCAGGCCTATCAGCGTCATGGGCGACCTTGTGAAGACCACCGTTTTGCAACTGGGGGTCATGGCTTTGGTCTGGGGCGCAGGAATGGATCAACAGGGCAGTGGCCCATTCTGGCCGAATTCTGGATGAGACGGCAGGGGTTCCTGTGAACAGCCATACCGTCCCGTTGGGGCTGGTGACATTCCTGCGCAGGGTTTCGAATTTGTGCTGCCGTTATCTGTGGGGAGGGAATGGCGTTGCTTTCTTCACGGGGGCCGGCAGCCTCATCGGGAATCGTATGATTTTTGTCCGTAGTGGCCCCCGTGCAGGATTCGGGTGGCTGTTGGCAACATTGACCAGCTGGCGTCAGGAGAGACTGAATCGCTTCGGGCCGATGGTTCAGAAGACTGTATGTGGAGACTTTTGGGGTGTTGAAGAGGAGAGCATGACAATGGTCTGCTGTTTCTTCATCTTTTTCATGAGCGTTTATGAACAGTCATATAGATTAAAATTCATTAATTGTAGGGTGTGATGCGGGTCTGTTTATTGGATGTTCTAAGGAATTTTAGCAAAATTTTTCATAATTTAACTTTAAATTTTGCATTTTAATTTTAATTATTAAAATAAAATGTATATAAATATAAAAATATTATCAAAATGTTAAAAAAAATACAAAGTAAAATTATGAAATAAATTGTGTACTTAAAGTTATTCTAAAGTTAAACGGGAGGAATTTATCATTTTTCTGTTGACTATACTTCGTGAATATGGATTTATGACCTCGGAAGACGCATATGGGGCTTCCAACTCCTTAATAGAAAGTGTGTGGAGACTTGACATGAGAGCTCTCAGCAACCGCGAGCTGGACAGCGTTTCTGGTGGTTTTGGTCTGGGCAACCTGATTGGTGGTCTGGTTGGTGGTCTTGGTGGCGGCGCACAGAACCCGCTGGCCGCTCTGGCCCCGGCTGCCAATACCAATACGATCCCGGCCGTTAGCTACCCGCAGGGGGCTGCTGCTCCTGCTGCCGGTTTCAATCTTGGTGGTCTTGGGCAGCTGCTGTCTCCTATCCAGAGCTTTACCTCTGCTTTTAGCAATTTCCTGCAGCATCCTCTGCGTACGATCCTGTCTCTTGTAGGGACGGGCATTCAGCAGGCTGTGAACTTCGTCACACGTCTGATCTGATCCCTGTCATCCCGCAAGGGATGGCCGTGGGTAGGGTCTCTGTCCAGTCAGGGCAGGCTCTCTGTGAGGGGATGGTCCGTATGGGCCATCCCCTTATGTGTTTTCAGTGGGTTGTCAGGCAAGAGCATAGGGGCCTGCACTGAGTATCTCGAGCTTCAGCAGGCAGCCATTCTGCTGTTTCATGTCAGGCAGTGGCAGATGGGCTGCCCCGGTGGTCCAGCGGCATGGAACAGGCTCTGTAACATCCCATCCTGTGTTCGGGGCGGCTGTCAGGTGTGATGTCAGGGGGATGTCGGTTCCATCAGGCTGAACGAGCGTTATCTCGCCGACAAGAACGCCCAGGGTTCGTCTGTCATCCACGAAAGGGCCAATCTGTCTGTCCGGCCGGCTTGTCCGGGACTTGATGGTGAGAAAGGATGGACTGTTTTTCAGCCAGAACAGGTAGTGTCCGCCATTGCGCTGATACAGGGCGAGTTCGGTCCCCTGTGGGTCCAGCAGGGTCAGGGCCGGGTCGTCTGTGGTGGCTGGTCTGGCGGTTTCCGGTGGGAATCCCAGCCGGGTTGCCCGCTCTGCCAGTGCAGCATGCAGGGGCTCGACAAAGGCCCGATCCACGTTCAGCGGGGCGGCGGCGTCCTGTTGCCAGTCTTTGGGGCGGGAGTGGAAGGACGCTGGGGAGGGAATGGACAGGGCTGCTTCAGGCGTCGTGAAACTGTGGCGGTTGCCCGTGTCCAGATATGTTTCGGACAGGACACCATTGGCACTGATGATGCGATGCTCATAGGTCTCGATGTGGTAAATGTCGTAGCTGTCCCGTTCTTCCCGCAGGATCGTTCTGCCATTGACGAGCATACGGGCGGGAATGAAGCTGCCTTTCAGCAGCAGGCAGTGCTCTTCGGTAATGTAGAGGTCACGGAAGGGGCAGTTCTCCCCGAATGTGTGGCGTCTGATGCGTATTGGCCAGTCGTCAGACGAGGTGGGTGTGACGGATTTCCAGCCACTCCAGCGGAGATGTTCGATGTGTTTGTGACCATTCCGGAAGACATGGATGGCATCACCGGCCCTCAGCTCCTCAATGGGTCTGGGGCCCTGGGGGGTGTCTATCAATGTGCCTGCGAGGTAGCAGACAACATCCGCACTGGTTTGTGGTGGTGCCGGAGGTGTGAACGGGGACCAGCGTCCATCCTGCGGGAGGCCATATGGATTGCCGGGAATGAAGATGTTTGCATGGACCGTGCTGTAGAAGCTGTAATCCTCGTTCATCTGGATGATGGTCTGGTTGGCCGAGGCATCGTAGCGCTGCCGTGTTGTCGTTCTGGATGTCGTCTGGCCGGAAAATGTGAACTGGAATGTGAAGCCGGATGGTGGTGGGCTGACCAGATGGAGGTCCAGGGAAAGATTGGTCTGGAGGGAGGCGCTGCTCAGCCCTCCGTAATCAAGAGCAAGCTGTCCACCTGTTCCGGGGTCTATGGTCAGGGAATGGGGGGCAGCCATGAGAGAAGAGCTGACGGTGCCATTCCATGATGCCGGTGAGATGACCAGTGACCCTCCCTGAAAGGCGAAAAACGTATCCTCCTGTGGCAACGACAGGTTGTCAGGCATGAAAAGCGTGGTGTTGATGACAGCTTTACGGGATTGGGGAGTGTACGTGATGGTCTGGTTCTGTGCGACAATCATGAGCAGCTATCTTGGGCGGTATCCGGTTTTTTCGTGGAAACCGTCTGAAGATAGGGGCTGTTCCCTTATCAGAGATTAAGCCAGTCCTTCATAATTACCTGCACAGGTCCAGTCTGTTACGGTCTGTTCTGTACTGTGGGCAGGCGTATCCCCAGGGGGCAGCTGGTAGGAGCCACACCCAACAAAAAGGGCGGACCATGGTGGTCCGCCCTTTTCTGTCTGCGATACCGGAGATACGGGATCAGAACTTCATCTTGAAGGTTCCCGTTGCACCGCTTTCGGTCGACTGGTTGCCGTACTGGCCAATGTAGGACAGATCCAGATCAATACGATCAGTCAGGCGGGCCGTCATGCCAGCATTCACGACAGCCGCATTGCTGGAGAGCAGAACACCGGCGACGTCCATGTCGCTGGGCCCGCCTGTTGTGGTAAAGGCCTCATGCTGGCGGGACCCCAGGCGACCGAAGCCATGGCGGTAGGCTGCCGTGAGGTGCGGCATGAAGATCGTCCGGCCGATATTCAGCGTCGTGGCGGCACGGAAACCGAAGGTTGAGAAGGTGACCCCCGTATCCGTCCCACGGCTGCGCAGGGCGGCCTCGTTGCCATGCTCATGATAGCTGTTGGTCTGCATGTTCACATACGCCACGTTCATGAACGGCTCGAAGACGCCGCGCCCGGTGCGCATCTTGTAGCCCAGTTCAGCGAATGTCTGTGCAGTTCCACCCAGATAGCCACTGCTGAGGCGCCCGCCATAATCACCAACGGCGACATGCCGACGGGTGTTGATGACATTCCAGCTATAGGCAGCGCCCAGTCGTAGGTTCAGGCGGCCCCAGTGTGTCCCGGCATAGGCCCCAACAGTGATGTTGTTGCTGTTGCCGGAGGAGGAGCGCCCCCGCTGGATGTTGAACTGGGAGTGACCATAGGACAGCAGCCCGCCGACACGCCAGTTGCTGCGGTTGATCGGCGCATCCGCCCCCATGATGAACCCGGCCGTGTTGTGGTGCATGAGGGCAGCATTGCCATCTCCGCTGTTATGACCGAGGGCTCCGTAAGCCTGCCCCCACAGGACAGCATGGTCGGAATAGCAGGCGCCATTCTTTTTATGCGTCTTCAGGTCATAGAGGCTCTGGCCATTATGGCCATAATCGCAGTCGCTGTTTGCCAGACGGTCCATCACCGCATTGCGGATGTAGAAGCTGTCCTGAATCAGCGCCGTACGGATGGAGGCGTGCAGCTCACCGGAGAGATTGTCCAGCGCCCGCCGTGCCTGGTCCCGTGTCAGGCCTGTCATGGCCTGGCTGAGCGCCGAGCTGGGAGCGAGATGGTCCAGCCCCTGGCCGGTGGTAATCTGGTTGCGGGTTTCACCTACCGTGCTGAACGAGCTGGCATTGCGGCGCAGGACGATGTCAACAGCATCGGCACTGTAGGCAAAGGCTGGGTCCAGATAGGCATACTGGGGTGCCAGATTGCTCGACAGTTTTTCGTCAAACTGGCCGTTGACACCGCCGGATGCCGTCAGGACACGGTAAGCCTGCCCATATGTCAGGCCCGCGCCTGCATTCTTCAGCTGGAGGTCCAGAGTCCCGCCCTGCAGATAAGCCGTGCCCGTGACAGCCAGACGGTCTGAGGTGAGTTCATGGAACCCGTTGCCTTTTGCCGTGTCAATGGTCCGGCCCGTCGTATCGCTCGTCCCGCGGATCCGCAGGACAGAGCCCTTGGCCATGGTCAGGTTACCACTGACATGCAGGGTGGAGAGCGCATCAGAGCCGATCGCACCGGGGGCGACCGTAGCACCGGAGACAGCCTGGGTTGAGCTGACGGTGCCGGTACCACGCAGGGTTGCGCCATTGCCGACGGAAACCGGGCTGGAACCATTACGACCATCCACTTCCAGAGTTGCCTGGTTCTGGATCATCGTCGGGCCTGAATAGGTGCTGTCACCTGTCAGGATTTCCGTCCCGCCATCGATGGTCAGGCCACCATTGCCGGAAAGAGACCCGGCGTAGGTGTCACTGGCCTTTGTCAGGATGAGCGTGCCATCCAGCGTGCCGTTGCTGTTTCCTGCGAGGGACCCGGCGGAGGCATTGTTGCTGGTGACGGTCAGGTTCTGGCCATCATGGGTGAGGGTACCGCCGATGGTGCTGTTGTCGAGTGTCAGGGACCCGTTGCCCGTATTGGTGACAGCACCATCCGTTTTGTTGCCCCCGGCGAGGGTCATGACGCCGCTGTTTGTTGCGGAGGCCTGAGACCCGCCCGTGGCGCTGAAGGTGGCATTGGCAGCGTTTGTGATGGTCCCTGCGGAACAACTTGTTGGGATAAGTAATTTTATGGTGTATGCAATATGTGGTTGTGGTGAGGAAGTTTTTGTAAAATTAGCATTGAAGAGAATATAAACATTTGCAATTGAAAATTTATTTTATAATTATCCTTAATTAATTATTCAAGAATGGTTTTTCATGGCTATTTTTCGTTATTTGTAAGTCGTATCGAGCAGAGCGACCCGGCACTCGGCCTCATGGGTTCTTCTGTGCGTTTTTCCACGGAGACTCCATCATTCTACAGAGATAGTATTTTGATACCAGCAGGAAGGCAGTCAGAGATCATGCCGACTGCAGGTTATGATGTAGGTGGAATGTTTGTCTTTTTCATGGCTTTCCTGAACCATGTTTTGGAAAATTGGCCTTGTGTCGGGGAGAGCCGAATGGAGGCCGGAGCATGTTGGTGTTTGCAGGCGTCCCGGGCAGGGGGTCAGGGCAAGCTGGTCTGCAACCAGGTTTCTTCGGCTCTGTTCAGGGGGGTGTTGCGGCGGACAGCGAGTGAAATGGTGATGCGGATGGTCGGGTCCTGCAACGGGCAGCAGTACAGCCCGTCATTCTGGGCCGGATTGTGGAAGGCCGCCGGAATGATGGTGACGCCGACACCCGCCTGAACCATGGTCAGCAGGAGGGTTGTGTCACCCGTGCGCCCGGTGACATGGGGCGCGGCCCCGTGACTGGCAAAGGCTTCCGAGATGAAACGGTTTATCTTGAAGTTCTCATTCATGAGGACGATCTTCTCATCCAGAATGTCCGTGAAGGAGCAGCTCTCCCGGCCTGCGAGCCGGTGTGAGTCGGCCATCAGCAGGCAGAGTTCTGCCTCTGCAAAGGGGATGGTGCGCAGCTGCCTGTTCTGGACAGGCCCTATGAGGGCGGCGATGTTCGTGTGATGGCCGAGAAGCTGGGCCACCAGCCTGTCGGAGGGATGTTCCTCGATGTTCAGCACGACATCGGGATAGAGGCTGCAGAACTGCCGGATGATGGGACGGAAGTAGATCGCCCCCAATATGGGTGGGAGTGCCAGATGGACCGTCCCCTTCAGGGGGCCTGAATCATCCGCCATCGCCCGGTGAAGATTCTGTTCGGCCTCAAGCAGACGTTCAGCATGAAGAAAGAAGGTCTTGCCCTTTTCCGTCAGGGTGATGGTCTTGTGGGACCGCTCGAAAAGGCGGACGTCCAGTTTGTTTTCCAGAGAGCGGATGCCCATGCTCAGGGAAGGCTGGCTGATGTGCAGCTGGTCACTCGCACGGCTGAAGCTGCCCTGTGTGGCAACGGCCATGAAGTAGTGGAGTTCCCGGAGAGTCAGTTGGGGGTATGGCATAGGGAAAAGGCTATAGTCTGTATAGAAATATAATATTATCATATTGAAGATGGGCTGGATAGGCTTTCCTCAGAGGCACGGACTGACGTGCCAATGATGAAAGGAACGTACGATGGCAAAGGTTGTCGATTATCTTCTGGACCAGCTCTCCCGGCTGGGTGTGGAGCATGTCTTCGGTGTCCCGGGTGACTATGCCTTCCCGATTAATGACGCCATCACGGCCAGGGCGGACATGCGCTGGATTGGTTGCTCCAATGAACTGAATGCCGCCTATGCGGCCGATGGCTACGCCCGCATACGGGGGATTGCGGCCCTGAACACGACCTATGGCGTTGGCGAGCTGAGTGCCATGAACGGCGTTGCCGGGGCATATGCGGAGCATCTGCCGGTCATCCATCTGGTTGGCCTGCCCAAGCGGGCCGTGCTGGATGAAAAGCGGCTTGTGCATCATACCCTGGGCAACGGGCAGACCACGGCCTTTTATGATGCTGCCGGTCATGTCGTCTGTGCCCGTACCATTCTGGATGGCCAGAACTGCGTGCAGGAGCTGGAACGTGTTCTGGCCACGCTGCGCCGGGAGCGGCGGCCGGTCTATATTGGCATCCCGTTCGATGCAGCTCATGATGATGTGGTCATGCCTGATGGTGACATGGCTCTTCCGGAAGTGCGGAGCGGGAAACAGGCCGCCATCGTGGCACGGCGCATCATGGCCGAGCTGGAGCGCAGCACGTCTCCCTGTGTCCTGCCGGGTATCCTGACGGCCCGGTTTGGCTGCCGGGAGGCGATGAGACGGTTCCTCAGCCGGTCCGGTCTGCCCCATGCCACCATGTTCATGGACAAGGGCGTGGTGGATGAACAGGCTGAAGGGTTTGTGGGGATGTATGGCGGGCATCTCGTGCAGGAAGATGTCGCCGACTTTGTGGAGCAGGCCGATCTCGTCCTGACGCTGGGTGCTGAAATGACGGATTTCAACACCGGGCTTTTCACCCAGAAGCTGGACCCGGAACGCATCATCAGTGTCATGGCGCATGAGGTGCGCTTTGGTGATGGTGCCGTTCATGCCGTTGATCTGGCCGATGTGATCGAAGCCTTGGCCGATCTGGCCGATACCGTATCCTGCCCCGCCGGTCCCGGCTATCTGGGGATGGAACTGCCCCCTCGGCAGGCTGACGAAGGGGATGCTGGGGTGATCAGAACCCATACCTTCTATGCCGCCATACGGGATCATCTCCGGGCTGGGGATATCGTCGTGAGTGAGACGGGGACGGTCGCCATGGGCATGGGCTTCATCCGTCTGCCTGAAGGGGTCGACTATGAGGAGCAGAGCCTGTGGGGGTCCATCGGCTGGGCCACGCCGGCGGCGTTCGGCATGGCCATCGCAGCCCCTCACAAGCGGATCATCCTGCTGACCGGTGAAGGGTCACATCAGCTGACGGTACAGGCTCTCGGTGAGTTTGCCCGTTTTGACTGTCATCCGCTCATCCTTGTCCTGAACAATGATGGCTATCTGATCGAGCGTCTGCTCTGTGATGACGGGGAACGTTATTACAATGACATTGCCAGCTGGGATTACACGGCTCTGGCCCGTGGGTTCGGCGGCAAGGACTGGCAGTGCGAGCGCATCAGCACACCCAGGGCTCTGCGTCAGGCTCTGGACGCTGTCAGGCCGGGGCAGGGTACCTATCTGGAGGTCGCCGCACCCCGCTATGATGCTCCCGTCATGGCCGAGGCTCTGGGCGAGATGCAGTAAGGTCTCGTTCTGAAACCGGGTGGGCAGGCGCACTCCGTGTCTGCCCACCAAGGGGAAGAATGGTACGTCAGGATGATGTCCAAGAGATGCCTGTCAGGCCGATTGTTCAGAGTTTTCATGAAATGTCTGGCGTCCCGTACGGGATTCGAACCCGTGTTGCCGCCGTGAGAGGGCGGTGTCCTAGGCCTCTAGACGAACGGGACTAAAGGCGTGAGCCCTCTCTAGAGGGAACGGCGGGGAAGTGCAAGAGGGAAAGATACCTTTTGTAAAAAAAGGTTTTCCAACCAGTCCCGAAAGGGGGGGGAAGCCGCCCAGAGGCAGCTTCCCCGGATGGGGCGGTGCCGTTACTGGTCAGCCGCCAGGATGGGGCCGAGCGGGCGCCCACCCAGAAGATGGACGTGGAAGTGCGGCACTTCCTGTCCACTGTCACGACCCACATTGCTGATGAGGCGGAACCCGCTGGGGATGAGGGACTGCTCGGCAGAAATTTTGTCCACCAGTTTCCAGAAATCCAGAATCTCTTCATCGCTGGCACGGGAGATGAAGTCGTGCAGGTCCGTGTAGGCGCCACGGGGGATCACCAGAACATGGATCGGGGCGAGGGGAGAGATGTCGTAGAAAGCGAAAGAATGTTTGCTGTCACAGACACGTTCAGCGGGAATCTCTCCCCGCAGTATCTTGGCGAAGACATTGTTGGGATCGTAAGCGGGGGTAGCGGTCGGCATAAGATGGGTTCCTCCTCTTCCTCCATGATTGGGGAGTGAGGTGGGGGGAAGTCAAGGGAGGGGGAGGCAACCCACCTATGAGCCGTGCCTTCAGAAGGCCGGTTTCGGCCGGGAGGCTTTTTCCTCGATGCCGCTCGTGCCTTCACGGCGTTCCAGCTCGGCCCAGACATCCGCCGGATCAATGCCCGCATCAACCCACATCACGATCAGATGATAGAGGACATCCGCACTTTCGCTGATGAGGCCCTGCCTGTCGCCCTTGATGGCCTCGATGACACATTCGACGGCTTCTTCGCCAAATTTCTGGGCAATCTTGCTCCGCCCCCGAGCCATGAGACGGGCCGAATGGCTGACGGATGGTGAGGCTCCCTTGCGGGCCAGAACCGTATGGTAAAGTCGTTCCAGAACCTCTTTGCGGCCTGTCTCACGGGAGGGGGTATTATTCTGGGCCATATGTTTCCTGTCCTTTGTCATGCCAGTCCCTAGCGGCCCAGCCTGACGGGCAGCCGGGCATCGTGCAGGGCCTGTTTGACCTCACCGATCCTGAACTGGCCGAAATGGAACACGCTGGCGGCCAGCAGACCGCTGGCACCCGCCCGGGCTCCTTCCACGAAATGGGCCAGTTCCCCCACACCACCGGAGGCGATGACGGGAACGGAAACACGTTTGCAGATGGTTCCCAGCAGATCAAGGTCAAAGCCGGACCGTGTACCGTCACGGTCCATGCTGGTGAGCAGGATTTCTCCGGCTCCCCGTGTGGCCATCTGCTCGGCCCAGGCGACGGCATCCAGTCCGGTTGGTTCCCGTCCGCCCTTGGCGTAGACCTCCCATCCGCCATGGCCATCGGAGCGGGCATCTATCGCCACGACGATGCACTGGCTGCCAAACCGTTCCGCTGCTTCATTGATGAGCTCTGGCGTGCGGATGGCGGCGGAGTTGATGGCACACTTGTCGGCACCGCTCAGCAGAAGTCTGCGGATGTCCGCACAGCGTCGCACGCCACCACCAACGGTGAGGGGCAGGCGGACTTCGGCGGCGGTACGTTCGACAACGTCAAGAATGGTGTCCCGATTGTCCGAGCTGGCCGTGATGTCCAGAAAGGTCAGCTCGTCCGCTCCGGCGGCATCATAGAGGCGGGCCTGTTCCACCGGGTCTCCGGCGTCCCGCAGGGAGACGAAATTGACCCCTTTGACGACCCGCCCGTCATGGACGTCGAGACAGGGGATGACACGTAGTTTCAGCATGATCCCTCCAGTACGGACAGGGCTTCCGGCAGATTGATGCGGCCATCATACAGGGCGCGCCCCACGATCACGCCGGTGATGCCGGGTGTTTCATCGGCCGCCTGTCGCAAGGCCCGGAGATGGTCCAGCGTGCCCACGCCGCCGCTGGCGATGACGGGGATGGAGACATGGCGGGCCAGCTCGACCGTCTGATCAATGTCCAGACCTTCCAGCATGCCGTCCCGGGTGATCTCGGTGAAGATGATTCCGGCGACGCCTGCCTCTTCCATCCGGCGGGCGAGGTCGGTGGTGGTCAGCTCGGAGACTTCGGCCCAGCCTTCGGTGGCAACACGGCCCTGCCGGGCGTCGATCCCGGCGATCACGCGGCCCGGCCAGGCACGGGCGGCCTGCCGGACAAGGCCGGGGTCTTTCACGGCGGCGGAACCAAGGATGACCCGGCTGACACCGGCTTCCAGCCAGCGTTCAATGGCTTTCATGTCCCGCAGCCCTCCGCCGAGCTGGACAGGAAGAGATGTGGTGGCGATGATATCCTCCACAGCCTTCACATTGGCCGACCGGCCCGCAAAGGCGCCGTCCAGATCGACAATGTGGAGGTGGCGGCACCCGGCCTGTTCGAACAGCTTGGCCTGGGCAGGAGGATTGTCGGAATAATGGGTGGCAGCATTCATGTCCCCCTGCCGCAGGCGGACACAGGCCCCGCCCTTGAGGTCGATGGCCGGGTAGAGGGTCAACGGTTTGCGGAGGGTTCCGCCCGGTGCGGGGCCATGGTGTGGCACGGAGAGCGGTGTGCCGGCAGGCTGCCACTGCATGGCTCTTTCTTCAGGGACGAGGAGTTTTGAGAAGAATAGTCCGCGCACTGTCCGGTCTCCGATTCGTGCAAAATAGGGGTGTGTGCCCCAGTGGGTGAAGTTGAAGGAGGTGAGCAGGGTTATGGCGTCGTGCAGTGTTTCACGCACACGGCAGTCCAGTACCTTGGCGCCCCGGGTCAGTGCCCTGTTGATGATGGCCTCCATGAGGAGGGCGCCCAGACCTTTTCCCCGCTCGTAAGGAACGATGAAAAAGGCGGTGATGGTGGCGCTGGCACCGTATATTTCGGACCGGGACGTGGCATGAGCGAGAACAGCCGCCCCGCAGATGCTGCCATCCGGTGCCCGGACGATGAAGACGTCCCGGTCCGGTACCAGCAGGAGACCCTCGAAGAAACGCCTCAGGACGGCACTTTCAGGGGGCGTGTGCCAGTCGAACACGCCCTCGGCCAGAATGGCGGCCACGGTGCTTTCCATCAGGCTTTCGAGGTCATCCTCGCTGATGGTGTGGCCCAGCCGTTCGGCCCGGTAACTGTCTGGAGGCTGGTTCCATGGCCGTCCCTGCATCAGCCAGGCTGCCATGTCAGGAAATTGCCCAGGATGGTCAGACCTACATCCTGGCTTTTTTCCACGTGGAACTGTGTGCCGCAGCGGTTGCCCCTGGCCACGATGGCCGGAATGGTCATGCCGTAATCCGCCGTGGCGATGGTTTCTTCTGCCCGGGCGTCCACCAGGGCATAGGAATGGACAAAATAGCCGTGATTTCCCGGCTCAAGCCCTTCTGTCAGCGGATGGGCACCGGGTGTGAAAGAGAGAGTGTTCCACCCCATGTGCGGCAGCCGGAATCCCTGTCGGGTACTGTCATCCATGGGAGCGATGTGGCCATCAATCCAGCCCAGCCCTTCCGTGCGGCCATGTTCCAGCCCGTACTGGGCCATGAGCTGCATCCCCACGCATATGCCGAGAAAGGGCGTGCCTTCTGCTGTTGCCTTTTCCAGCAGGGGGCGGAGAGCGCCCTCGTCCAGCCCTTTCGCACAGTCGGCAAAGGCACCCTGGCCAGGCAGGATGAGACGGTCGGCAGCAAGGATGTCAGCCTCGTTGCGGGAGATGGCGATGTCGGCTTCCAGCCCTCGCAGGGCTGCGGCCCTTCGTGCTGCCTGTGCAGCAGAAGCCAGGTTGCCGCCATTGTAGTCGATTACAACAACACGCATGAACACTCTCCATACTGCAAGCTGCCCGGTCCTGTTTCAGGCAGGTGGGGGAGACAAATCAAGGAAAAACCGTGAGGGAGCTTTACAGCACCCCTTTGGTGGATGGAATCTGCCCGGCGCTGCGGGGGTCGCGGGAGAGCGCCATGCGCAGGGCCCGGGCGAAGGATTTGAAGGCACTTTCGGCAATGTGGTGGGCATTGGTTCCGGCACGGCCATTCATGTGCACGGTGATGCGGGCGGACATGCAGAGAGCACGGAAAAACTCTTCCACCATTTCCGTGGCCATGGCGCCGATCATCTCACGGGGGAAGGTGATGTTCCAGGCCAGGAAGGGACGGCCTGAAATGTCCACGACCGCTTCACAGAGCGCTTCATCCAGAGGGACAAGGGCAGAGCCGAAACGTTCGATGCCCCGCTTGTCGCCGATGGCCTTGTGGAGGGCCTCTCCCAGCGTGATGCCCACATCCTCGATGGTGTGGTGGTCATCAATATGGAGGTCGCCTTTCACCTGTACGGTGAGGTCCAGCCCGCCATGCCGGGCCAGGGCATCCAGCATGTGGTCGAAGAAGCCAATGCCTGTCTGGATGCTGTTCTTCCCGTGTCCGTCAATGGCGAGGGAAAGGGTGATGTCGGTCTCGCCTGTCTGGCGATTCAATGTGGCGGTTCGTGATGTCTGAGTCGTCATGTCTTTCTGCTATACCAATATGGGCTGCTTTCCAAACTTGCTTATTGTGACGCTGTGGGTGAGACTGTCCAGTTAACAGACCATGACAAGATTTTCAGGAGAGCCGTCATCATGGCGCAGGCTTCATCTGTTTCCCCGCTTGATGTGTTGCTGGAGCGTTCCTCGACAGGCGATCTGGTCGCTCCGGCTCCGCAGGGAGAGGTGCTGGCCCGCATCCTCTCCGCCGGGCTGAGGGCTCCGGATCATGGGCATCTCTGCCCGTGGCGGTATGTGGTGATTGCTGGCGATGCCCGCCCGGCCTTTGCCGGACATGTTGTTGCCGCCGTGGCCCGGCAGGAGCCTGATGCCCCGGAGAAGAAGCGTGAGAAGCGGCGCAGGCGTTTTTCCGAGACGCCGATGGTCATTGCACTGGGGATGCATCTCCGGCCGGAGCACAAGGTTCCCGTCATGGAGCAGGAAATGGCTGTGGCCGCCGGGGCCATGAATGTCCTCAATGCCCTGCACATGGAAGGATTCGGAGGGGTATGGATCAGCGGGAGGTTCTGTGAGGACCGGTCCCTGCTCAGCCAGCTGGGGCTGGAGGCCCCGCACCGGCTTGCGGGGTTCCTGCTTGTCGGTACGCCAGAAAAGCCGGAACGGGCCCATGTCCGCCCGGATGTGGGTGATCATGTGGCTTTCTGGGATGGGCAGACACCTGTCACGTTCGGTGCGGATGACAGGCAACGCTGAGGACGGAGACGGGCTGCTTGCCGGGGCATGCCTGGTAGGTTAAAGCCGTGACCAGGGAGAACTGGGGGACAGGGGCTGCATCATGACACGACATGGTAATGATCATCAGGCAGAGGGGCCAGAGCGGAAGGGGGGGGCCGCCTGTGATGTGGTGGTCGCTGGTGGTGGTCCTGCCGGTCTGGCAGCCGCCCTGTCTTTTGCCCGGGAAGGCTGGCAGGTGAGCGTGGTGGAAAAAGTTCCCTGCAGCGTGCTGGAGGCTCCGTCCTTCGATGGGCGGGAAATTGCCCTGACCCACCATACCGTGCATTGGCTGAAACAGCATGGCGTTTGGGACGAGATTCCGGCAGAGGCCATCTGCCCCCTTGATGTCGCCCGGGTAGAGAGTGGCAGTCTGGGCGGCCCTCCTCTCATTTTCCATGCGCCGGATGGGGGAGGGGCTGCCTCGTCCGATGCGGGGCCAGAAGGGGAACCGCTGGGCTTCCTGGTGGCCAATCATCTCATCCGTCGTGCCCTTCATCGTGTCGTGAGCCGGACAGAGGGCATCACCCTGCTCTGCCGGACAGGCGTGACAGGGTATCAGACCGGGCGGGATGTCATGCAGGTCCGGCTGTCGGATGGGCGGGCCATGCAGGCCCGTCTTCTGGTCGGGGCGGATGGCCGCTTCTCCCAGATACGGGAGCTGGCCGGGATCGGGGCCATCGTGCATGATTTCGGCATGAGCATCCTTGTCTGCCGGATGCGGCACCTTACACCGCATGACAATACGGCCCTGCAATGGTTTGATGAACGCCAGACGATCGCCCTCCTGCCGGTCGCCCCGGATGGGGGTATGGGCGATATTTCGTCTCTGGTGCTGACCCTGCCGCCGGATGATATTGCCCGACTTCGTGTAGCGGCCCCGGATGATTTCAATGCCGAGATCACCCGTCGGACGGATGAACGGCTCGGCCTCCTGCGGGTGATGAGCGACCGTATCACCTACCCGCTCAAGGCCGTCTATGCCCATCGCTTTCAGGCTCCCCGTGTGGCCCTGATTGGTGATGCTGCCGTGGGTATGCACCCCATTACGGCACATGGTTTCAATTTCGGCATCCGGGGGCAGGAAACACTGGTGCAGGAGTTGAGCGCTGGACCTGGGGACCCGGGTGATGCGGCGTCGCTCCAGCGTTTTGAGCGGCGACATCGCAAGGCAACTTTCCCGCTCTTTACGGCGACCAATGCCATTGCTGTGGCCTACACCCGGGATGACGGACCATTCCCTCTGGCCCGCCGGGCCGGACTTATGCTGGCCAACCGTCTGGCCCCTTTCAAGAAGGCCGTGACACGGATGCTGATGGACCCCGTGTGAGGTTCATGCCTGTTCAGGGGATCAGATTCCCTCTGTGGGAATGGTTTATTTTTAATTAACAAAATGACTTGCCTGATATGGCTTTCCACGGTGATACTGGTCGTGGGAGTAATCCGGTGAAGGAAGCTGTCCCATATGACAATGTGGGATGAACGGATCGGGACAGCCCAGTGTATCTGATTGTCAGGTTCCAGAAGCTGGCAGTTGCGTCATGTGTGGAGTACAGGGTGGGTTGTGATGTATGACGTCCTTATTATTGGTGCGGGATTTGCTGGACTGACACTGGCCTATCAGCTCAGGAAAAAGTCCAGTGACCTGCGCATTGCCATTGTGCATGATTCTTCCTTTCCCCTCGATGACATATCAGACAAGGTCGGTGAGTCCTTCAATGAAATAGGGGCTGTTTATTTTGATCAGATGCTCGGGCTGAAGGAATTCATGAAGGAGCGTTACCCGCGGAAGCTGGGAATGCGTTTTTTCAAGATCAATGAATCATCCTATCAGGAAATGGGTTACAATAATTTCACTCCCAACCATGCCTTTCATTTCGAGCGTGGGAAGCTTGAGAATGATCTTTTTGACCTTGTCAAAGACAAGGTGGATTTTTACCTGAACCATAAATATCTTGATTTCGAAACGGTTGATGGTGAAAAGCACGTTCATGTTCTGGACAGGAATGATAAAAGTTCCAGAACGTTGAAAGCGCACTGGCTTGTTGATGCTGCCGGGCTGAAGAAGCTGCTGGCCCGTAAATTCGACCTCACACACAGGTTGCCACTCAACCATTCGTCTGTCTGGTTCCGGGTTGGGGGTGGTGTCAATGTGGATGATTTTCTGCCACTGACCAGCGACAACCCTTTCACGACGGAGAATCGGTCATGGAGCTCCATTCATCTGGAAGGTGTAGGATACTGGGTATGGATCCTGCGTCTTTCCGAGAACGTGACAAGTGTCGGCATCATTTTTGATGAGAACATGTACGAGTTCCAGGATCTCGCCACATGGGAGAAGACAAAGCTCTGGTTGAGAGACAATGTCCGGGTCCTGATGGATTATCTTGATGAGGAACAGTTTCCCATCATGGACTTCAGGATCTTGAGGCGGTTTGCTACCCAGTCTGATTATTGGGTGAGTGATGAGCGCTGGGCTCTGGTGGGGGATGCCTACGGAATATGGGACCCCTACTATTCCAATGGATTTGACCTGATTGGCATGCAGAATACGATCCTGACAGAGCTGATCCTCGCAGAACGTGCTGGCCAGGAGATCCATCAGCGCATTCAGGGGGCCAACCGGTTCATAAGCGATGTCATGAGGGGGTTTGCCGCCACCTTCACGGATTTCTACTCACGGAAAGACCGCTGGTACTACATCTGTTCAAAATATAACGTCGACATGGCCGTCTATTTCCCGATATTGGCCACCATCGTGCATAACTCCTTGGAGTCCATGTTTGTGGATGAAGACCCGGTATTCCGGGACAGGGTCCTGTTTTATCTTGAGGAGGGTGGAGGTATCTATTTTCAGCTGATCCAGCTCCTGGCGTCTGACGAGTTCAAGAACAATGGGGTGGACGGGTACGATTACATGCCGCTCAATGCGGATACATATCATGCCTTCGTCCCGGAAATGGATATCCCCTATCATGAGAAAGAGCGGGTATTTCCCATTCTGGAAAAGAACTGCAATCTGCTCTGGTGCGTTTTCCATTATCTGAAATCAGGCCGCAACTATATGGATTTCATAAAGAACGGGGCCTATTTTGCCATTACGGAACAGACGGACCCCGAGCGTTACAGGGATAACCCGGACCAGCTGGAAGCTGATCTGTTCCATTCTGCCTGAGGATATTACGGTCTGGCTGGGATGGCGTGGGCCTGGAGGAACCGCTCCAGTTCCACGTCTCCTGCTGTGGCCTTTATGCGGCATGAGCTGGCGAGCCGGGGGACGGTTCTGTCCGTTTCCGGTGGAGAGACCAGCCTGACGGGCACTTCCAGGGAGCGGGCGAGCAGACGCGTCCGGCCTGCATCATGGCGGCTGCCATAAAGACCATCCCCGATGATGGGCGTGCCCAGTGCGGCGCAATGGACACGGGCCTGGTGGGTCCGTCCTGTATGGAGGGTCAGCTCCAGCAGGCTGGATGTTCCGTCACTGGCCAGAACACGCCATGATGTCTGGGCCAGACGGCCCTGGTCAGTCTGGGAAGGGTGTACTGTTTCGGGCATGGGGTCGGAGACCATTTTCCATCCCTGCCGGATTGAGGAAACACGTCGCAGCAGGGTTGTGAGAGTGCCCTGCTGTCTGGTGGGATGTCCTTCAACCAGTGCCCAGTACCGTTTGATGGTTTCATGTGTGGCAAAGGCCTTCTGTGCAGCAACAAGGGCTGATTTGCGTCGGGCTATGAGAAGGCACCCTGCCGTATCAGCATCCAGCCGGTGGACCAGCCACGGGCCGCCCCGCTTCTGGGGGAGCAGACGGCTCTCGACACTGTCCTGGACTTTGGGGCCGGGATGGGCGGCAAGTCCTGCCGGCTTGTTGATGACGACAAAATGACGGTCCTCCCAGAGGAGGGGCAGCTCCTTTCCGGGCTGGAAGAGGGGAGGGGGCGCCACGGGTCAGTCCTCGTCATCAGGATCGTGCCGGTCCAGCCCCAGAGAGGCCTTTGTTGCCAGAACATCCCGTTTTCCCACATGGTTGGCAGCGCTGATGATACCTTCTCTCTCCATCTGGTCGATGATGTTGGCAGCCCTGTTATAGCCTATGCGGAGATGGCGCTGCACGAAGCTGGTGGATGCCCTCTGGGCCCGGACGACAAGTTCCGTTGCCTGTTCATAAAGGGCACTGTCCTGATCTTCATCAGAACCTTTGCCGCCCCCTTTGCCGCTGGAGGATGCATCTTCCTCTTCCTGTTCGTCAGCCAGCACCTCGGTGTTGTAGACAGGAGAGCCTTTGGAGCGCAGGTCGGCCACCACGGCTTCGACCTCTTCATCACTGATGAACGGCCCATGCACACGGGTGATGCGGGCACCACCCTGCATGAAGAGCATGTCACCCCGGCCAAGAAGCTGTTCGGCCCCCTGCTCACCCAGAATGGTGCGGCTGTCGTATTTGTTGGTGACCTGGAAGGAAATGCGGGTTGGGAAGTTGGCCTTGATCGTTCCGGTGATCACATCAACAGAAGGACGCTGCGTGGCCATGATGACATGCACGCCAGCGGCACGGGCTTTCTGGGCCAGACGCAGCACGGAAGCTTCAATCTCTTTACCGGCCACCATCATCAGGTCAGCCATCTCATCAATGACGATGACGATGTAGGGGAGGTGTTCCAATGGCAGGCGATGTTCGTCAAAAACGGGGCGGCCCGTTTCCGGGTCGTAGCCTGTCTGGATGCGGCGGGTAGGTGTTTCACCGGAGGCTTTCAGGTGGCGTATCCGGTCATTGTAACTGCTGATATTCCGCACACCATGATCCGCCATCAGGCGATAACGGCGGTCCATTTCCTGTACGGCCCATTTCAGAGCACTGACAGCCTTGGGTGGTTCGGTCACCACCGGGGTCATCAGATGCGGGATGCCGTCATAGATGGACAGCTCCAGAATCTTCGGGTCGATCATGATGAGGCGGCAGTCTTCCGGGCTGAGCCGGTAGAGCAGCGAGAGGATCATGGCGTTGATCCCGACTGACTTGCCGGACCCGGTCGTTCCGGCCACGAGCAGATGCGGCATCCGTGCCAGATCGGCCATGATGGGCTCCCCGGCAATGTCCTTGCCAAGGGCCAGTGGCAGCTTGCTGCGGTTTTCTTTCCAGGCCGGTGAGAGCAGAAGCTCAGGGAAATAGACTGTCTCACGGGTCTTGTTGGGGACCTCAATCCCGATGACATTCCGGCCCGGCACTGTGGCGATGCGGACGCTCAGCACGGCAAGGGTGCGGGCGATGTCATCAGCCAGTCCGATCACCCGGGAGGAGCGCACGCCAGGGGCTGGCTCCAGCTCATAGAGTGTGACGACTGGCCCGGCCCGGTAATCGGTAATGGTTCCCTGTACGCCGTAATCATCCAGCACTTTTTCCAGCATCTGGGCATTGGCCTGGAGAGCCTCTTCGGAAGGACCAGTTTCGTTCTGGTCTGGCAGCGGGTTGAGCAGGCCAATGGAAGGTGGCAGCCAGGCGGAAGGGGCTGTCATGCCGGGCAGTGGTCCCAGAGCCATACCGGGTGGTGGCGGAACAGGGCGTGGTGGCATGACAGATGCCCCGCCCGGTTGCATGGAGCCTTCATGGGCCGGAGCCCCGTTCATGCCGACTGCATGATCCGTAGCTGCCTGCATGGTGGGAGCAGCATTGTAGGCTGTTTCTTCTACCATGCCGGAAGAGCCCGACCCGGCACCAGTCGCCGGGCTGGTGGCGGCCATGAAGCGCTTCAGGAAGCCGGGCTGCTGTGCCGGACCGGAAAGTTCCTGTGGCTGGATATCCAGGGGGGCGCCGGAGATGTCGTCATGGGTCTCTTCCGCATGGCGGCGCTGGACCGTGCTTGTCCGCCCGGGGTCGTGGCGGATATGGGCCAGCATACGGGCATAGGGATTGTCGGCTTCGTCTTCCGGCTGTGTGGCCTGAAGGGCGTCTTCTTCCTGGACAGGGACCGGGTCAGGCCGGGGAGGGGGTTGTGTCTGGGCGGAAGAGGGCTTCTGCCAGGGGGCCGCCCCCTGCTGCATGGGGGACCATGGCGTGGTGCCGGTGGGGGCTGGTGCTGTCCGCTCTGCCTGTCGGCTGAGGTTGCGCATGATGAAACCGGATGGAAGAGGGGCATTTCCCATGGCCGGGCGTCCATGGCGGATGGGACCGCCAGAGCCTGAAGGATAAGCGACATGCCGTTCTGCCTCGGGGGTTGCTCTGCGGGAGCGGAGCAGGGCCCTGACAGGGAGGCGCACCAGGGCGCTGAGGCCGCGGCCAACGGAGCGCCACTCCCGCCCCTGCAGCCCCATGGACAGGGGACAGAAGACGGCCAGTATGGCAAGGCTGATCAGGATGGAGAGAATGCCCCCCATGCTGCCAGTTTCACCCGAGACAAGATTCAACAGCTTCTGGGCAAAGAAAACGCCGGTTTCCCCTCCCAGCCCGCTGCTGGTGGGCCAGGCAATGCCCAGCCCGGGAACGGTCAGCTGTAACAGGCCGATCGTCATTGCGGCGGCCGGACAGAACAGTGCCGCAGCTACGAGGCGGAGCAGAGGCAGGCCAAGATGGTGATGGCGCAGGAGCTGCCACGTCCATGCCAGCAGGACGAGGACAGGGACAATGCCTGCCAGGCCGAGCAGCTGCATCAGCCCATCGGCAATGGTGGCTCCGAAACGTCCGAGCAGATTGGTCGGTTCAGTGCCTGTGGCGGTGTTGAAGGAGGGATCATGCGGGTTGAAGCTGAAAAGGGAAGCCGCAATCGCCAGTGCCATGATGAGGAGAATGACAGCCAGTATTTCCATCATCCGTGCCGAGAGGATGCGGGAAAAGGGGGAGTCATGCCATGCGGGAATGTCCAGGGTGTCGTCCGCCATGTCATGCCCGGGAAATGGGTCAACGGTGCTGGCATGGCTGTGCCGTGAGGCAGGCAGGATGGCACGCAGCTTGGCGGGAAGGCGGAAGCGGGAAAGCACAGGGGCAGATCCTCTGGCGGGTCAGGAAGGCATGATCGGCCCGCAATATAGCCTGTCCGGACTGATTCTGGAAAGCGGAACCACCCGTTCGCCCGGATCAGGGCACAGGGCGGCTGCCTTTGACACTGCCATCATGGCGCCAGACATGCAGCGTGGCAGCGCCGAAACTGCGCTGTGCCAGCAGTTCTGGCGGGGGAGCCGCAAGGCTGGGCAGGAGATGGGCATGGAAGGGCTGGAAGGGCTCTTCAGGGTCCCGGCCATCATTCTGGAGGGGCGTGGTTTCCGTTTCTGCAACAATCAGGGCTCCGTCAGCCACCCAGCCTGCACGCCACAATGTGCGCAGGCCCTTCTGCACCAGCCCTTTGTGATAGGGAGGGTCGAGAAAAATGAGCGTATGAGGCTGAGGCGCCTTGGGGGGATGGGTTACGTCACAATGGCGCAGGCGGGCACGGTCCGCCATGCCGCAGCTGCGGAGATTGGCCTGGAGGGAGGCAATGCCGGGACGGCTTCCTTCCATGAAGGTGGCAAACCGTGCCCCACGGGAGAGGGCCTCCAGCCCCAGGGCACCCGTACCGGCGAAGGCATCCAGTACCAGCGCTTTTTCCAGCTCATCCCGGCCAAACCAGGGAGCATGCATGAGCATGTCAAAGAGGGTCTGCCGGGCGCGCTGGGCTGTCGGGCGGGTGGTCATCCCTGCGGGGACCTGAAGGCGACGGTTGCGGGCTGTACCGGCAATGATCCTCATGGTGTCAGGACCGTGTCCTGCCGGTCCTGCCGGACTTCAGGCCCGGAATCTGCTCCAGCAGGGTCTTGTGCGAGACCTCTTCCAGCTCATGGGGTTTGAGAGTGCCAAGGCTGAAGGGGCCGTAGGAGAGGCGGATGAGGCGGCTGACATGGAGGTTCATGCCCATCATGACCTTACGGATTTCGCGGTTCTTGCCCTCCCGCAGGCTGACGGTCAGCCATGAATTGTCCCCTTTGGAGGAATCCAGCGTTGCCTCGATGGGACCATACTGCACACCATCCAGCACACAGCCTTTTGCAAGCTCTTTCAGCCGCCGTTCATCCACAAGACCGAAAACACGGACACGGTAACGGCGGATCCACTGGCGGGAGGGTAGTTCCAGCTCACGGGCCAGGCCGCCATCATTGGTCAGCAGCAGCAGTCCCTCGGAGTTCAGGTCCAGCCGTCCCACGCTGACAACACGGGGCATGGCGGCGGGCAGGGAGTCGAAAACCGTGCGGCGTTCTTCCGGGTCGTGATGGGTCGTGACCAGCCCGGCGGGCTTGTGATAGCGCCAGAGGCGGGTCCGCTGGGGTGGGTCCACGGGCTTGCCATCCACGCAGACAACATCACCCGGCTGGATGAAAGTGGCTGGATGGGTGACCGGGCTGCCACCAAGGGTGATGCGGCCTTCCCCTATCATCCGTTCGATGTCACGGCGGCTGGCCACCCCGCGGCGGGCCAGAGCCTTGGCAATGCGTTCACCACGCTGTGTTTCGGAGGAAGGGGATGCAACATCTTTCATAACCTGCGGACATACAGTGTCCGGCCTTTCCTTGGCAATCCATTTACGGCTCTATAAAGCAGTCAGGGAGGGATTTTGTGGTTGGTTTTCCAGTATCAGGGGTGCGTGTGCATGTCTTTTCCCGCCGTCATGACAACACAGCAGGCCATGCAGCAGGCCCTGGCCCTGGCGGATGAGGCTGCCCGCATGGGGGAGGTGCCTGTCGGGGCCGTAGTGCTGAATGGGCAGGGGCATGTTCTGGCCATGGCCCGCAACCATGTCGAGGATCATCACGATGCCAGCGCTCATGCCGAGCTGCTGGCCATGAGGCAGGCAGCACGCCATTGTGGCACGGCCCGGCTGGAAGGCTGCACGCTGGTCGTGACGCTGGAACCCTGCCCGATGTGTGCTGCGGCCATCACCCATTTCCGGCTCAGTCGCGTGATCTATGGCGCTTACGACCCCAAGGGGGGTGGGGTGGACCATGGGCCCCGTCTTTTTGCCCGGCCGGGCTGCCTGCACCGGCCCGGGGAGATCATCAGTGGTGTGCGGGAACGTGAGGCCGGAGCGCAGCTTCGGCGTTTCTTCCGGGTGCTGCGGCAGAGGGACTGATTACCCCAGCACGGCCCGGAGCAGCCCCGTCGTGATGATTCCGCAGAGCATGGTGGGCAGGAGGGAGAAACGTGTGGCGGCCAGAATGGTGGCGAACAGTCCCAGAATGTCCGCCGGGCGGCCTGTGGCGAAGTCCGGGGCAATGACGGCTACCAGCACGCAGCCGGGCACGATGTCCATGATGGCCTGCATGCGGGGCGAGAGGCAGCGGCCTGCGAGCAGCAGATAGCCGCTGATGCGTGTCAGGTACGTCACCAGAGCCATGACGATAATGGCCAGCAGGGCAGGGAGATGGAGGATCATGCGCCCCTCACCACCAGCAGGGCCGTGATGATTCCGGCCAGCGTTCCAGCCGGGACATACCAGGCTCCGGGCAGCAGGTGATAGACCAGCACGGCAACGCCAAGGCTGACACACCATGGCAGGGCATTGCGGGCCCCTTTCCACATGCCCTTCAGCAGCATGATGAAGACGGCGGGAAAGGCCATGTCCACGCCGTAGCGGGTCATGTCACCCAGCAGGTTGCCTGTATAGCCGCCCATAAAGGTGAAAATGAGCCAGCAGAGATACAGGCAGACCGTGATGCCGCCATAGAAGCCGGTGCTGAAGCGGCATCCCGGCCTGTCATGCAGGTCAGCCAGCGTGAGCGCCCAGACCTCGTCACACATGAAGAAGAGCAGCAGAAAGATCTTCCAGCGAGGCAGGTGGCGCAGATGCGGGGCCAGCGTTGCCCCCATGAGAATGTGGCGGCTGTTGATGAGGAAGGTCACCCCGGCCAGCAGCAGGATGGCAGGGGGAATGGACCAGAGGCCGACAGCGGCGAATTCTGACCCACCAGCAAAGTTGAGGCCTGTCAGCAGGGGAACTTCCACAATGGAGAACCCTTTCTGTACGGCTCTGCTGCCCAGAAGGAGGCCGAACGGCACGAAGGCGATGAGCAGCGGCAGGGATGTCTTCATGCCCCGGAGAAATTCCGGCCAGAATGTGCCCTGCCTGATGGGGGGGGATGTGGTCTGCATGGTGCCTGTTGTAAAATCATGCCGCCCTGTCAGCAAGAGCCTTGGGAAAGGGCCGGAGAGGGACATGGCTGGCCATGCCTTACATTTCTTTTATGTGGCACTTGCTTGCAGAGCGGCCTGCCCTGTTCCTATCTAGTAGGACAGTTCCAGTTGATAAGAGTTTAACATCTAGCGTCAGGAAATCTCTGCGATGAAATCGCCTTCCCGTCTGTCTCTGGCATGCATGGCCATGCTGCCCGTGTTGGGTCTGGCCAGCCTTCCGCTGCCTGCCGTGGCCCAGAATGCTCCCATCCGTCCGCAGATGTCGGGCGGGCAGGGGATTCCCGACTTTGTGCAGATCGTAAAACAGGTCAAACCGGCAGTCGTGTCCATCACGGCCCATATCCGCGAGGGCGCTGATGATGAAGAAGGGGGACCATCCGGAGGGAATGGCGGGCCGCAGGGGTTTTCATTCCCGTTCCCGTCCTTTCCCTTCCCGTTCCAGATGATGCCAGGTATGCCGTCCAACCGCATGGTGGAGGCTCGGGGGTCGGGTTTCATCATTTCGGCTGATGGCTACATCGTGACCAACAACCATGTCATCAATGGTGCCACGAAGGTCAGCGTGAAGCTGGATGACGGGACGACCATGCCAGCAAAGGTCATCGGTCATGACGCCAAGACGGACATTGCCCTGCTGCGTGTGAAGGCCGACCATCTGCCTTATGTCGAGCTGGGCAATTCCGACGACGTGCAGCCGGGGCAGTGGGTCGTGGCCGTCGGCAATCCGTACGGTCTGGGCGGTACGGTGACGGCGGGCATCATTTCCGCTCTGGGGCGTGACCTCCATTCCGGTGCCTATAACGACTTCATACAGGTGGATGCGCCCATCAATCACGGCAACTCCGGTGGCCCGCTCATCACGCTGGATGGCAAGGTGATTGGTGTCAATTCCATGATCATGTCGCCCAATGGTGGCGGGTCCATCGGGATTGGTTTTGCCATTCCGTCCGCCACGGTGCGCTCGGTGGTGGATCAGCTGCGGGCTACTGGCCATGTGGTGCGTGGCTTCATCGGTGTGGAGACGCAGGACATCACCCCGACCATGGCCCGTGCTCTTGGGCTGGTCAGCAGCGACCATCCCGGTGCCCCGTCCCATGGGGCGCTGGTGGCCAATCTCATCAAGGGAGGACCGGCAGACAGGGCCGGGCTGAAGAGTGGCGATGTGGTCCTGTCGCTGGATGGTCACGATGTCCGCAGTGCGCACGACCTCGCCGTGAAGGTCGTGTCCATGGCGCCGGGTTCCAAGGGGACATTTACCGTGCTGCGGGATGGCAAGACGGTGTCCCTGACCGTTACGGTCGGCAATCAGGCCCGCAGCGGGCAGGAAGGGGCCGGTACGGATGGCAGCACGGCAGAAGCGCCGTCTGGCAAGCTCGGGCTGGCTCTTGGCGTGCTCACGCCCAAGATCCGTCAGGAGCTGGGGCTGGATGACAGCGTGCAGGGCTGTGTTGTGGCCGATGTGGGGCAGGGCAGCCCTGCCGACCATGCGGGCATCCGTCCCGGGGACATCATCGTGGCGGTAGGCAACCAGATGACAGCCAATCCCCATGCCGTGGTCGCGCTGGTGCAGAAGGCGCTCAGGCAGCATCAGCCTCCGCTGCTGCGGATCCTGCGGGATGGCCAGCAGCTCTTTGTGGCCGTTTCTCCGGATGGTTCGGGGGATGGTGATGAAGATGGCGAGGACAGCCAGTAAGATACCGGCCCGGTTTCTGCTGTCTTTCTGAGACTGTCGTGCAAATCCTGCTCTTCCGTAACGGGAAGGGCAGGATTTTCCGTATGGTCTGCTCCAGTCCCGGCAGCGGGGACCATTTACCAGAATGGATGGCCATGTGGCCCTCTGGCTGGACTTCCCGTAAATCCAGCGACCCAGTGCCGTGATGGCCTGTCAGGGCGCTGCTGCTTCCGGGCTCCGGTTCATGGTCGTGCTGTCTGGCGGCCTGTCAGCTGATGAGACTTTCCAGCAGGGCATCCACATCTTCAGGGCGTGTGTAGAAGCTGGTGACAAACCGGACCAGCTGCCCCGGGACTCCTTGGGGAGTGGGGTAGGTGTAGAATGCGTAGCCCTCGGAGTGGAGCTGCTTTACCTGTGCTTCTGGCAGGACAGCAAAGATTTCGTTGCTCTCCGTGGCAAAGGGCAGGTTTACGGCAGGGTGTTTGTACAGCCCGTGGCGCAGACGCTGGCACATGGCATTGGCGTGGCGGCAGTTTCCCAGCCAGAGGCCGTCATGCAGCAGGGCCAGAAGCTGGGCTGAGAGAAACCGCTGTTTGGACCATAGATGCCCTCCCCGTTTGATGCGGCGGGTCATGGTATCCACCATTGGGCGGGTCCGGTCATTGAGGAAGAAGACAATGGCTTCAGCGGCCATGGCTCCTGCCTTGGTGCCGCCAAAGCTCAGGACATCGATGCCCGCCTTCCAGGTGGTGTCGGCGGGGCTGCATTCCAGATGGGCAATGGCATTGCCCAGTCGGGCACCGTCCATGTGAACGGTCAGCCCGTGGTCATGGGCACTTTCCGACAGGGCGGCAATGGTCTCGCAGGAATAGGTCGTACCCCATTCCGTGGCCTGTGTCAGGGAGAGGGCCGTAAAAGGGGGGGCCAGAACACCCTTGCTGCGGTTCAGCTGGAGAGTGGGGGGCAGACTGGCCGGGTCCATCCGTCCCTCTGGAGAGGGAAGGCCGACCAGCTTGGCCCCCTGCATGAAGAATTCCGGCGCACCACCTTCCTCGGTGTTGATGTGGGCGCTCTGGTCGCAGAGGACACTGCCATAGGGTGGCACCATGGCCGAGAGGGCCAGTGAATTGGCCGCCGTCCCTGTCGTGACGGGGAAAACGGCAACTTCTGCCTCGAAGACATCTCCGAAACGCTGGTTCAGGGCCAGGGAAAGATCGTCGTGACCGTAGGAAGGAACATTGCCGGTATTGGCTTCAGCGATGGCCTGCATGACAGCCGGGCAGGCAGGGGTCACATTATCGCTGGCAAAATTCTTGCGTAGATCGTCACGCACGGGGTGAGTTCCTTCGTCTTTGGCTGGAGAGGCTGTCCATTTCCGTTTTCCAGTCTCTAGCGGAAAGATCGGGTCTTGTCATGTCTTGTCCAATGGGCATAGAGAGGCGGGAATACGGGTTTGGCAGAGGGTTACTGAGCATGACGGCAGCATCCAGCGTACACGCAGATGGCGGGGCGGCACTGATTGATGGCAAGGCCATGGCCGCCAGCATGACGGCCGGGATCCGGGAGCAGGTTGAACATCTGGTCGAGCAGGGGCATGAGCTGCCCGGTCTGGCCGTTGTTCTGGTTGGCAATGACCCGGCCTCGGAGGTGTATGTCAAGAACAAGGCGATCCAGACACATCGGGCGGGGATGAAGTCTTTCATGCAGATGATGCCGGAAAGCACTTCGCAGGAGGAGCTTCTGGCCCTGATCGAGGAGCTGAATGCCAATCCCAAGGTGGACGGGATTCTCGTCCAGCTGCCGCTGCCACCGCAGATTGATGCTGCTGCCGTGACCAACGCCATCCATCCTGACAAGGACGTGGATGGTCTGGGTGAGGTCAATACGGGCCGTCTGGCGCTGGGAATGGAGAATGGCATCGTGCCCTGCACACCGCTGGGCTGTCTCAAGCTGTTGCAGTCCGTCCATGAGGACATGACCGGGATGCATGCGGTTGTCATCGGTGCCTCCAATCTGGTTGGCAAGCCGATGGCGCAGCTTCTTCTCCGGGCCAACTGTACGGTCACGGTGGCGCACATCCATACCCGCAATATCGAGGCATTGGCCCGGGAGGCGGACATTCTCGTTGTGGCTACCGGCAAGGCGGGGCTGGTGAAGGGAAGCTGGATCAAACCCGGTGCCACGGTCATTGATGTGGGCATCACCCGTGTGCAGACCCCGGAGGGCAAGAGCCGTCTCGTCGGGGATGTGGTGTTTGAGGAGGCAAGCCAGATTGCCGGGCATATCACGCCTGTTCCGGGTGGGGTCGGGCCGATGACCATTGCTTGCCTGCTGCACAATACCTTTCAGGCAGCGAGTCGTCGCAGGGCTTCTTCAGAGGGCTGAACAGGTTCTGCTGGCCTGGCTGCCGCATGGTCTTTTCGCCCTGCGCAAGGCAGCCATGGCTGGGCAGATGATGGCACTGTCGTGGCAATTGCCCAACAATTGCTTGATTGTTCCACATGGATGGGATATCGCCTGTTCATGCACAGAATGACCGACTGGTCATTTTTCTCCCACAGCATTGCTGGTCCCATCATGCCACGAGGTTTCTGGCCGGGCAGGACGGGGGACGGATGATTTTCATATTCCAGAGGTGACCATGGCACAGTCCGCTACACAGTCTGATACGCAGTCTGCCACACAGGGTGGACAGGAGCAGCAGGCGGGCAGGCCGTTCAGGGACCGTGGGGCACGGAAGCTCATTCTGGTCCTTATTCTGGTCATGGTCGTGCTGGGGATCGGGCTGTATCTCTTTTTCAACCGGAACAAGGTCGAGACGGATGATGCCTATGTGACAGGCCGCAAGATTTCCATTGCGGCGCATGTCAGCGGGTATGTTTCCCGCCTGCTGGTGGATGACAACCAGTTTGTGCACAAGGGTGATCTCCTCGTGCAGATTGATGGCCGGGACTATCTGGCACAACTGCATCGGGCTGAGGCTGCCGTGGCACAGGCCGAGGCGGACATGGTGTCCTACAACCTTTCTTACGCCGTGGCGCAGAAGAATTATCCCGGCCAGTTGATGGCTGCCCAGGGTGCCCTGAAAGAAGCCAAGGCCCGCCTCTTCCGGGCGCAGACGGATTATGTCCGGCAGCATCGTGTGGAACGTGCTGCTACGACCCAGCAGAATATCGACTATGCCCGTGCTGCGCTGGATGAGGCGACAGCCTCCGTTCTTCAGGCACAGGGGCAGCTGACACAGGCTGAGCCGGTGGATGCGAACATTGGCAATGCCTATGCCCATTACACACAGGCACAGGCCACGCTGAAATCAGCCCAGGCCGAGCTGGAGCTGGCCCGCCAGAATGTGGACTGGATGGACATCCGGGCCCCACGGGATGGCTGGGTGTCGCAGCGTACGGTGGAGCAGGGCAATTTCGTGCAGACAGGGCAGGAGATGTTCTCCATCGTGGCCAGGGATGTCTGGATCGTCGCCAATTACAAGGAGACCCAGCTTGCCCACATGCGGCCGGGCCAGAAGGCCGAGATTGAGGTGGATGCTTACCCCCAGCTGCATCTGAAGGGCCATGTGGACACCATACAGAAGGGGTCCGGTGAATCTTTCAGCGCTTTTCCGCCTGAGAATGCAACGGGGAACTTCGTGAAGACCGTGCAGCGCATTCCCGTGAAAATCCTGATCGACAGCGGGCTTGATGATGAACGGCCCCTTTCCCTGGGCATGTCGGTCGAGCCAACCGTCCATGTGGATGAGTGAGGCCGGCGATGGCTGACACATCGACAGAGGAGCATCACAACTGGAAGCCCAGGCACAACCCTTGGCTTGTGGCGGTTGTCGTGACGCTGGCAGCCTTCATGGAAGTGCTGGATACCACAATTGTCAACGTGGCTCTGCCGCATATCGCAGGTTCGCTGGGCAGCTCTTACGATGATGCCACATGGGCGCTGACCTCCTACCTCGTGGCCAATGGGATCGTGCTGACGATCTCGAGCTGGTTGGCGAAGCGGTTTGGAAGGAAACGGTATTTCCTCATCTGCGTGGCGATGTTCACCATGTCCTCCTTCCTCTGCGGTCTCTCCACCTCTCTGCCAATGCTGGTAATTTTCCGCCTGATGCAGGGTTTTTTTGGCGGTGGATTGCAGCCGGTGCAGCAGGCCATCATTCTGGACATTTTCCCGCCAGAGAAACGTGGCGCAGCCTTCGGTCTGACGGCCCTGGCCATCGTGGTGGGGCCGGTTCTGGGGCCGCTGGTAGGAGGATGGCTCACGGACACCTATTCATGGCGATGGATTTTTTACGTCAACGTGCCCTTCGGCATCATGACGGTCATGGCCGTGATTGCACTGGTGGAAGACCCGCCATGGGTGAAGGCCGTGAAGGAGAGGGTGGATGTTGTCGGCATCAGTCTGATCTCGCTGGGTCTTGGCTGCCTGGAGATCATGGCGGACCGTGGTGAGGATGACGACTGGTTCGGCTCGTCTTTCATCACGACCATGGCCATTATCGGGGGGCTGTGCACTCTTGGGGCCATCATCTGGCTGCTCAAGGCCAAGAATCCTCTTCTGCGGCTCAGCGTGCTGAAGGATCGCAATTTTGCCCTCGGAACATTCATGATCGGGGCTGTGGGTGTGCTGCTCTATGCGTCCGCCGTGATTGTGCCGCAGTTCGCCCAGCAGGTGCAGGGTTACACGGCCACCATTGCAGGGCAGCTCATGGCACCGGGTGGCATGGCTGTGATGGTGCTGATTCCCTTTGTGGGAATGCTGATGAAGCATGTGCAGGTCCGGTATCTCATCGGGCTGGGTTTCTTCTTCATGGCCCTGTCCTGCTTCTTCGCAGCCACGCTCTATTCCGATGTGGACTTCTGGTATCTGGTACTTTGCCGCATGAGACAGACAGCCCCACTGGCTTTTCTGTTCGTGCCCATTTCCACCATTGCCTATGCGACCTTGCCGAGGGAGCTGAACGGCGATGCTTCGGCCCTGTTCAGTATGGTAAGGAACTATTTCGGGTCACAGGCCATTTCGCTCTCTACAGCGGCGTTGACGGAAATGCGTCAGGTTCAGCAGACGGATGTGTCCTCACACGCCATTGCCTCACGGCCAGAGTTCCGAAACTATCTTTTCCATGTCCAGCAGCTGGCGGAAGCGCATGGTCTGGCCCCGCTGCGTGCGCATGCTTTTGCCGTTGCCCATATGTATCAGGAGTTTCTGCGGCAGGTGGCCATGCTGGCCTATAATCAGCTCTTCAATGTCCTGGGGATCATGGCTCTCTGTATCGTGCCGTTCTGCTTCCTCATGTCCCCGATGAAGGGCGGTGGCCAGGGGGGAGGTGGCCATTGAAAGCGGAGCAGCCCCGCCGGATGATTGTTTCAGGGAGCGTACATCCTGAGAAAACTTTCCGCCACCATGGTAGCCACGCCGTCTATGCTGTTCTGGCTGGTGTCCACGGGCAGGGAGAGGCGGCACCGGTGGATGATACGGGTCTGGCACATCGTGAGAAACTGCTCGGCAGCAAGGTCGATGTCAGAAATGACCAGTTGGCCGCCTGCATGTTTTTCTGCAAACCAGTCGGCAAGGCCGGTCAGTGTCCGGGAGACACCGTAATGCCAGAGCGTGTCTGCCAGATTGGGGAACTCGTTGGCCTCTGCCACGACGATGCGGTAGAGGCCTATGGCCTCCGGGTCGATCATCAGGGTGATGATGGTGGCTGCTGCCTGCCTGAGGGCCGTGCGCAGGTCAGGCTGAGGCGCCCGGGATACGGATTTCAGCGTGTTGAGGCGTGTGCGGCTGCGTTCTTCGAAAAAAGCCGTGAACAGATCAGCCTTGTTCTCGAAATGGTTGTAGAGCGACCCTTTGGAGACACCTGCCAGATGAGCGATCTGCGACATGGAGGTTCGCTCATAGCCCTGTTGGAGGAAAAGCTGTCCAGCACTCTGGAGGATCTGCTCGCATTTGCGGGAAGCCGCTTTGCTGTTGCGGGGCGGACAGGGGGCCGGGTGTTCGGTCTGGGTCATCGTTTTGTGGAAGGGTTGCTCCTGCGTATGGAGGGGCATGATAGGCTGCTGGGGCGGCATGGTCCATATGGGCGATCTGTTTCTGGCCCGTTTTATGTTGATAATTCTACAGGAGCTTCACAGTGAAAGACGCTCATTTGTTCCGTTCCGTCCGTAAGGGAGTGGGAAACCTGTCTTCACGCGGTTTCAGCTGGCAGCTTCTGTCTGGGGTGGCTCTGCTGGGGCTGGGGGGGTGCCTTATGGTCGGCCCTAAATATCATCAGCCGAAGGATTGGGCCCCGCCGCATTATGACCTGCATAATGGTAGCAACCAGCCGTCCGGCAAGGGGGCATCTGCTAAAGGAAATGGCCCTCATGGGGCCAATGCAGCGCCGGAGGACAGAACCAGTAAACAGGCCTCTCCCGCTTCTGTCGTGACAGAGCTGCCCATGGCGGATGCCTGGTGGAAGAGTTTTCACGACCCTGAGCTGACATCTCTGGAAGACCGTGTGGCCACGCAGAACCTGTCTTTCCTTCTGGCTACACAGAATCTGGCGCAGAGCCGGGCCCAGATGATCATTGCCGGGGCGGAGCGGTTCCCCAGTCTTTCAGCGTACGGAACCTATGTGCGCTCGCAGCACAGCTCCAAGCAGCTTCAGGAAATCTTCAAGCGTGTAGGCAAGGGGTTCCCAGACCTGCCAGCGCAGGAGGCCAATTTTCTTCAGGGCTCCCAAGAGGCCCAGGTCCCGCTGCTGAACCAGTGGCAGGACAAGATTGATGCAACCTATGAGATCGATCTCTGGGGGCGTGTGGCCTACCAGTATCAGGCGGCAAAATATCTGATGAAGATGAGCGAGGAGGAACGGCGCAGCATTCTCATTGCCCGTCAGGCCGACATGGCCCGTGATTATCTCCAGCTGCGGGGTGATCAGAAACGTCAGCGCATTCTGGCAGATAGCCATGCCACCGTGCAGAATCTGCTTTCGTTGGCGCAGAGCCGCTATAAGAGCGGGCTGGTTACGGAGCTGGATGTGGACAGCATGAAGGCCCGTCTTCATGGAATTGAGGCCCAGCAGGCCAATCTGGATGAGACGGTGGCGCGGGAGCAGAATGCCATAGCCCTGTTATTGGGCATGCCACCGCAAAGCCTGAATGAGGAGCTTGGACAGACGGCGGGTGTGCCGACTGTTCCCCCCTTCGTTCCGGCTGGTCTGCCATCGGAACTGGCCCATCGTCGCCCGGATATCCGGGAGGCGGAAGAGCATCTGCGGGAAACGGTAGCAGAAGTTGGTGAGGCCACAGCGGATTTCTATCCCAAGGTGACCGTGACGGCAGATTTCGGGTTCCAGACCCTGTCTTTCCGGGACCTTGGGTTCTGGAATGCCCGTGCCTGGAATGTCGGGCCCAGCATCTCTCTCCCCATTTTCCAGGGCGGGCGGCTTTATGGTCAGCTTCGTCTGAAAAAGGCAGCACAGCGTGCTGCAGCCGTGGAATATCGGCAGACGGTTCTTCAGGCCTGGAATGAGGTGGATAATGCCTTGCAGGCCTATCATGATGAGCAGATTCATCATGAAGGATTGGCAAAGACCGTGGATGACGAGAAGCGGGCTCTGTCTCTGGCAACCAGCCAGTATCGGGCTGGTCTGGCGACTTACCTGTCCGTTCTGGAAGCGCAGGAGAAACTGCAGGAAGCCCAGCTTGATCTGGCTGCCAGTGACAGTGCGTTCGCAACGGATCTTGCCCGTCTCTACAATGCGTTGGGTGGGGGCTGGTCTGATACCCTGCCTGATAAGGAGCAGGTCAGCCAGGCAGCGCAGCCAACGACACACTGAAAAAGGGCGGGGAAACAGCCATGCAGGCGGGGAGGTTGTGCTGGCCTGCCAGCAGTGGCTGTGCATGGTTTTTTCCTCATGATCCTGCGACTCCACGGTCTTGCTGATGAGACTCGCTGTCAAGGGGAGCCATCTCTTGCCCACAGAGTTTTCCACAGGTGCGAGGGCGCAGAAAATGGCCACCTTCACTGTATTGTGTGAGTGATTATCCACACCTCTTTTCGGGGGTGTGGACTACGTGGATACCTTGTTGTGGGGCAGGATCAGGGGGGATGAATACAAGAAAACCGGCATGAATACATGCCGGTTTTCTTTTGGGGCAATCCCGTCTCCAGCAGAAACAGGAGAAAGCCTTATTTGGTTTTCTGGGCTGCAGCAGTGGCTTCGGTCACGACATTTTCGGAGACGAAGACCAGCGTGTTCAGGGCATCGTTCAGGGCCACGTTGGCAGCCTGGGGATTGTGACCCTGTGCAAAGATCAGGGCACGGTTCACAAAACCCTGGAGCTGGTTCAGCGGAGCCAGAGCAATGATGAAGTCGATGTCCTGCCCGACGAGTTGAAGGGTCTGGGCGGCCTGATCGGTCTGTCCGGCCTTCAGCTGGGCATTAGCCGTTGCCACGGCACTCTTTTTGCTGGGTTCCAGCATGTCTGTTGCGATGACCTCACCCCCGACCGGGACCCAGTCCGTCGGACCGTTCTGGGGTGTGTGGCTGCTGGAGACAGGATGCTGGGGAGCGGGGTGCAGGTCGGCTTCGGCGGCTGTGAACTGTTCACGGGCCTTGGCGGCTGCCTGGAGGTGGGGCACGGCAGCGTTGAGAGCCGGCAGGGCCTGCTCGCTCTGCCCGGCTGCGAGAAACTGCTGGGCCTGCACGATGTTCGCCATGGCCTTCTGGCCGTGTTCGGAGAGATGATGGAAGGCGCGATGCTCTTTTTTGCGCACGCTTTTCACATGCTTGCTGGAGACGGCGGCAGGGGCATTGTTGCTGGCCGGTGCGGCATCATCGGCGAAAGCGGATGTGGTCAGGGCGCCCAGGCCGAAAAGGGAAAGGGCCAGGCCCTTGTGCAGTGTATTGAAGCGCATGGAAATATCCTTGTTCATAGGATGGAGGATGCCCTCCCATGCAGATGGTTGCAGCCCTCTGCGCAGGATGCAGGTCATCCCGATCACAGTGATAACAGCTTAAAAACAGCTCATGTGCAACTGTTATGATCGGGCTGAAAATTCTCAGAAAATCTCGATATGGCTTTTGAAGCCAAGCAGAGCCGCATCCCGGAGATTGCCCTGGCCATTGGGGCGGAAGAAATATTCCAGCAGTGGCTGAAAAATGACACCCCGATAGACATGGATGGCGTAGTTGACTTCAAACACTGCGGCATGACGCTGTACGCCAGTTGCATGGTCCGGGAGGCGGCTGAACTGCTGTGTGTCCAGCATCATCGTCTCGGTGGCCTGCACACCGGGGGCAATTTTCTCGTAGGTGAAGGAAAGACCAAACGTGTCAAAGGGGCGGGAGCGGAAAATTCCACGGTCTATGAGAGCCCCATAGGCTTCCCATTCCCGCAGGGCGATCCGTTTATCATTATAGAGGAACCCTCCCAGCAGCGTGATGCCCCGTTTGCTGCTGTGGTAATGGTTCAGGATATGCTGGTCGGCCATGAACCAGGCGCCGTAACCGTCATGCCGTGTGCGGGGTCTGCCATGGGTCAGGGCGTAGGGACGTCCCTGCTCATCAAGATAATTGTCGGGGCTGGGGGCGGTCATCATCACGCCGCCGATCTTGTAATGCCCGGGATGGTTTTTGCCGAAGAGGGGCTCCCATCCCATTTCAAAGGGGAGGCGGAACCCGTTGATGTTGCCGCCATTGAACTTGAAGCCGGTACGGTGCTGCTCGTTCTTGTAGATGCCGTTTTCTCCGGCATAGAGGCCGCTCTGTATATAGAGGAAGCGGGAGGGACGGACCCGGATGCGCCCAGCCCAGACAGCTGCAGGATAACCGCTGACAAAGCTGCTGTCCGTGGCGGCCTTGGGCCGTCCGCAGATGCTGCCATTCTGGAAGTTGCAGAAGAGGGGGCTGTTCTGGAAGTCCGACATTTCCGCCATGCGGCCGGCAGCGATGGCAAGGCGGCCATTGAACAGGTCTTCTTCACCATAGGCCATGACGAGATGGACAACCACATTGCCGCCACCGCCGTAATCTTCCGATGCATGGTTCAGCCAGTCACCAAACATGCGGTTGGCTGTTGTTCCATAGCGGCCGACAACAATGCTGTGTGTGGAAAAACCCCGCAGCCCGATGAGCTGTTCCCAGTTTATGTTGAGTGAGGCGGCATATTGCCCGGCATTGCTGGCGCCCTGTTTGTAGGGTGCGAAATGCTGGGAGTTGGGATAGTTTTTCTTGGGCGGCGTGATGGCCCCGGCAAATTCATTCGTGTTGTCGAGGAGGAGGGCAATGCCCCGTTTGCGCAGCCAGTCCGTCATGCCAAAGCCATGGGGAAAGAGGGCCTCCGGCCTGCCAAAGGGAGGAACCGAGGTCGTATAGCCGCCATGGGCAGGCAGGGGGGTATCAACCCGGAGCAGGGGTTCGTTACCGACGATTTCATCAAGTACCTGTGCCTGCGCACCGGGGGTGGCGAAGCAGAAGAGGGCGACTGGCAGCAGCCAGGAGCAGTGCCTGGCCAGCTTTTTGAGAAAAACTGATGAATAACGGCGTAGTTCTTTTAGAGAAATGGGTACGTTCTGCCGTATGGGGCAAGAGAATATGGCAGGCATAATAGTCCCCATTTCTATAAAAAGAACCCTGACGGTACGAAATTGCCCCCAAGAAAGAGCGCATTGTTGCGGAATCTGTTAAAGAAGTTTGGGTAAAACTTCAAAGTCTATCTTCCACCTCTGGATATTTTTCAGTCTGACCTGCTGTCTGGACGGGACTGCCATGAAGTAACCTCTTTTCACGCCTCTGGGAGTGTGGGAAAAGCGGGGCCATGAGTACCCATATGGAAACCCATACCATTCACCCCGTTCCTCAGGCGCATCGTCACGGGCGGGTAGCGGACCTGTTCTCGGTCTGGTTCAGTGCCAACATGACATTGCTGACGGTTGTTACCGGGGCTCTGGGGCCAGCCGTATTCGGGCTGTCGCTCATCTGGTCCGTTTTGGCGCTGGTGCTGGGTAATGTGGTGGGGGCTGTCTTCATGGCGCTCCATGCGGCACAGGGCCCGCGTCTGGGTGTGCCCCAGATGGTGCAGAGTCGGGGGCAGTTTGGCGTTTATGGGTCGGTGCCGATCATCCTGCTGGTCGTGCTCATGTATATCGGTTTTGCTGCTTCCAACTGTGTCGTGGGGGGAGAAGCCCTGGCGCATGTGCTGCCTGTCTTCCAGGGCAGCAGGGGGGTCTGGCTCATTGCGGTGCTGACACTTCTGCCCTGCATGATGGGGTACAGGGCCATCCATGTCTGTTCCCGTCTGGCCAGCTGGATTTCCATTGTGGCGGTCATTTACGCCATCGGTTGTGGGCTGGGCGGGTTTTCCCGCACATTGCTGGCAGACATGCACGGCACGGTAGCCGGATTCTTCGGAGCCTTTTCCGTTTCGGCTCTCTGGCAGATCGCCTATGCCCCTTATGTTTCCGATTCTTCCCGGTATCTGCCGGATGAGGCCGGGTCCGGCCGGCAGGCCTTCTGGGCGACCTATGGGGGAACTGTCATCGGGGCTGTTCTGCCCATGGTGCTGGGGAGCCTGCTGTCACTGAGCTATCCGTCCCTGCCGTTGGCTGGAGCGCTCTCCCTGACGGGCGGCCATATGGGCAATATCGTTCTTCTGGTGCTGGCACTGGCCATTCCGCTGGCCAATGCCATGAGTGTCTATTGTGGAGCGTTGTGCAGCCTTACTCTGGTGCAGACCTTTTGGCCGTCGTGGCGTGCCGGCCTGTGGGGGCGGCTGGTCATGACGGTTCTTCTGCTGGGGGCGGCCCTGGTCATGAGCCTTGGCATGGTTGGTGACTTCCTGAAGGCATACACGTCGTTTCTGGATGTACTGATGGCAGTGCTCGTGCCGTGGACGGCAATCAATCTGTGCGATTATTACCTGCTGCGCCATGGCGAGTATGATGTCATGGCCTTTTTCAGGGCGGATGGTGGACCGTATGGGCGGTTCAATCTGCCGGTCGTATTGATTTATCTCCTGGGTGTGCTGGTTGAACTGCCTTTCATGAAGACCGGCCCGTATACAGGGCCGCTTGTGGAAGCCCTGCATGGAGTGGATATTTCATGGATTGTCAGTCTGCTGGTGACGGCCGTCGTGTATTACCTCTGGGTGAGACGATGTGACGGGGTGAGAGCCTGAGCTTTACCTGGTCGTATGAGGGGTTTCATTGGGGTCTGATGTAAGCTGTACTGACAGGGTACTATTATATTTGTAATTGATCTGACTTGTTAAAAGAGAACCGATCCTTCTATACAGGCAGAAGCCGTTTTAGACTGGCCATCCCTGTGGGGGTGGCAGGGGACGTGATGCAGCTCTTTTGTTGACGGCCGGGCCCTGCGTCATGTCTGCTCTGTGGGGAAGGCTCTGCATGCTGTGGCTGAGGAGGGTGAGATCACCGGGTGGGCTGCTGGTGCTGGGTGGCATGGTCGTGTTCTGGCTGCTGTCGTCTGCTTCGGCAGAAGCATCGGACATCACGTTTGCCGTCATTGGTCCGCATGAATATGACCTGCCAGTGGATTTCAAGCCTTTCAATGTATTCGTCCAGTATGGTGACGGGAATGCAGCAGGAAATTATTATGATGGGCAAGGGGCCAGAAAGCCGGAACGGGGCAGCCATACATGGTCTGGCCTGAGCAAATACGTCCATTTCTGGACGTTTGATTCCATTCCTCATGTCGGTTTTGCCTATGAAGTCATCCAGACGGAAAGTTACCGTCTGGCGGATGGCACAAATTATGGTGGATTGGGGCCGACCATCACAGGGCCTGCGGTGTGGTTCAAACCGAATGAACACAGCACGTTCGGTATCCAGACCTTCATGCAGACACCCAGCGCCACCCGGAAAGTCCTGAACCCGCAATACTGGTCCAATCTTTCAAGCTTCATGTTTGATTATGAGTGGAAACATTTCAGTTTCGGTGGAGACCTCGGGGCTGTGGTGGCTTCGACCATGCATGTCAGAGGGGAACATTCCTATCATCCGGGGACGGCCTTTCACAGCAATCTGCGTTTCAGTTGGAAAGCCAGCCGCAGGTGGGAGCCATTTTTCTCCATGGACTGGCAGAACAATGCCGGCTGGCATGACAACACGCTGGGGCGCTCCGTGGCGGACAGCAGCAGCCGGGAGGTTACGCTGGGCGTGGGATTGATGTGGAACATCAATCCCCGGCTTAACATCACGACCCGCTATGCTCATTCGGTGGACGGACGTTATGTACCGGAGACCAACGCTTATTATTTCAAGCTGGTTTATCTGTTTGAGGGGGCCCTGTTCTCACATTACTGACCGTCTGGCAGGTGGTAGAGATTTTTTCCCCGGAGCGCTGTAAGAGGGGAGCGGTCTCGACAGCCATAAAAGGACGATGATGACGGCAACATGCAGACATCGGTTTCTGACGCCGGAAACGGGCGGCCCCTGCCTTCTGCTGGTCATGGCGCTGGCAGGTTTCATCCTGGCCAATTCACCATGGCGGTCTTTTTATGCGCTGCTGGCCAAGCCTCTGGGACCTGTCCCGTTGGGGGATGGCCTGTCACCCTTCTGCCTGCCCAGCGTTGCAGAGCTGGTTACCATTGGGCCGATGACGCTGTTTTTCCTCACCATTTCGCTTGAGCTGAAAAAGGAACTGACAGCCGGACACCTTGCAGAATTTCGCCAATGTCTTCTGCCCTGTCTTTCTGCTCTGGGAGGTGTGGTTGTTCCAGCAGGGCTGTATGCGCTGATCGCTGCACCTGACCCTGCCCTGCGGTCAGGCTGGGCCATTCCCGTTGCAACGGATGCAGCTTTTACGCTGCCTGTACTGTTGGCGCTGGGGCGGCGTGTTTCGGAAGGAGGGCGGGTCTGGCTGATGGCACTGGCCATTTTTGATGATGTGCTGGGCATTTTCATCATCGCCCTCTTTTATGGTGGAACACCGCATGCCATGCCGCTTTTCGGTACGGTCATCCTTGTGGGCATGATGGCCTGTGCCGGCTGGCGGGGTGTCCGTTGCCTGTGGTTTTATGGCATTGGCGGGGGGCTTCTGTGGATTTGCCTGAAGGAAGCGGGGCTGCATCCCACATTGACGGGTGTCGTGGTGGGGCTCTGCCTGCCGACCGCCCGGCATGATGGCCCGTCTCCTCTGGAGCGTGTGGAGCATGGTCTGGCGCCGTGGGTCACATGGGGGGTGTTGCCGCTGTTCGGTTTTGTCATGGTGGGTGTGCCGTTGGCTGATACGTCTCTCACGAGCCTTGATCTGCGTCTGATCGTGGCTGTTGTGGTGGGGCTGGTATTGGGCAAGACGGCCGGAATTTTCGGCATGACGTGGCTTGCCATACGGTGCCGCCTGGCTTCTCTTCCGGCCCGGACATCATGGCCGATGCTTTTTGGTCTGTGCCTGCTCTGTGGGTTGGGTTTTACCGTCAGTCTTTTCATGGCTTCGCTGGCCTTTCCTGCTTCGGGCCTGCTCATATCCAGTAAGATCGGTATTTTTCTCGGCTCTTTCATGGCCGTGGCCAGTGGCTGGTTCTGGTTGAGATGCGTGGTGAAAGAGACGTGAAGCTCTATCTACTCGACAGTTCTGCCGTGCCTCTGTATGGGGGCGGGCGTGTGCTGATGATCGGATAGAGGAACTCACTGATGAGCCATGAGCGGACAGACCGGCCGGATGCCCTTCATGACCCGGCCTGTGATGGAACGACACATGCCGGAGTGGCCAGCCCGACCGGTAGGGAACGTGGCTATGCAGCCCGGAAAAAGCGCCGTGTGTCTGCTCCGCTGACACCGTCCGGCAGGCCGGTTCTGGAGCCTCCGGGTGGGCAGAAAAAGGTGCTGCTTCACTCCTGCTGTGCCCCCTGCTCTGGTGAGGTGATGGAGGCGATGACGGAATCAGGCATCGACTACACCATCTTCTTCTATAATCCGAACATCCATCCAGAGCGGGAATATCTTCTGCGCAAGGAAGAGAATGTCCGGTTTGCCGAGGCACACAACATCCCGTTCGTTGATGCCGATTATGACAGGGACAACTGGTTTGAGCGGGCCAAGGGCATGGAATGGGAGCCGGAGCGTGGCATACGCTGCACGATGTGCTTCGACATGCGTTTTGAGCGCACGGCCCTGTATGCGCATGAGCACGGGTTTCCTGTCATGACGAGTTCTCTGGGCATTTCACGCTGGAAGAACATGGCCCAGATCAATGATTGTGGTGCCCGGGCCGTGGCGCCCTATGATGGGTTGTCCTACTGGGATTTCAACTGGCGCAAGGGGGGAGGCTCTGCCCGCATGATCGAGATCAGCAAGCGGGAGAGATTCTACAAACAGGAATATTGTGGCTGTGCCTATTCCTTGCGGGATACGAACAATTTCCGGCGTTCAAAAGGGCGGCCCGCCATCGTGCTGGGAGAGGAATTCTACGGCGAAGAAGACTAGACCTTTTCCTGCCCGGGGAGCACCCTGAAGGCAGGAGGGACGTATGAAAATTGCCATTGTCTGTGATTCCTTCAAGGAAAGTCTGGCCCCACTTGAGGTGGCTGAGGAGATAAAAGCAGGTTTCTCCCGCGTGTTTCCTGAAGCATCGTATGTCTGCCTGCCTATGGCAGATGGTGGAGAGGGAACAGTGGAAGCCCTCGTGCAGGGTACGGATGGTAAACTGGTGCATTGTTCTGTCACGGGGCCGCTGGGGATGCCGGTTCCTGCTTTTTTCGGCATCAGCGGTGATGGGCAGACGGCGATCATCGAGATGGCAGCAGCGGCGGGCCTTCCCCTGCTCCAGCCAGAAGAGCGTGATCCCTTGCGGACGACCACTTATGGAGTTGGGCAGCTCGTTCTTGCCGCTCTGGAACATGGGTGCCGACATGTCATTCTCGGCCTGGGGGGCAGTGCTACCAATGATGGAGGGGCCGGGTTTGCGCAGGCTCTCGGGGCCCGCCTGCTCGATCAGCAGGGGCAGGAGCTGCCGCCTGGTGGTGGGGCTCTGGCCAGGCTGGCGGATGTGGACCTTTCCGGTCTGGACAGGCGCCTGTCTGACATCACGCTGGAAGGGGCCTGTGATGTGACCAGCCCTCTGACAGGGCCGCAGGGGGCCTCGCATGTTTTTGGTCCCCAAAAAGGGGCTGGACGAGAGGATGTGATTCTTCTGGATGATGCCTTGGCGCATTATGCCCGTATCCTGGCCCTTCGGTGTGGGAAGGATGTGGCGGCTGTGCCCGGGGCCGGTGCTGCGGGGGGATTGGGCGCGGGGCTTCTGGCTTTTACGAAGGCACGGCTGCGGCCAGGTGTGGAGATTGTTGCAGACCAGCTTCAGCTGGCTGCCCGTTTCAGGGATGTGGACCTTGTCATCACCGGGGAGGGCCGGATGGATGGCCAGAGTGCCCAGGGCAAGGCTCCCATGGGGGTTGCTCAGGTTGCCAGAGCCCAGGGGCGGCCTGTCATTGCCATTGTCGGTTCTACGGGAGAGGGTGTGGACAGGATGCATCAGGTGGGCATTGATGCTTTCTTTGATACGGTTCCCCGTCCCGAGGCGTTGCCGGTCGTGCTGGCGCAGGCCCGTGAGAATGTCCGTCGTACAGCAGAGAATGTCGCCGCTGCGATACGGACAGGGATGGAGATGGGACGGAACCTGTCGGGATCATCTTGAAAGGTAACATAACTCTACCATATTTCTATGTTCGTCTACCCAGCAGGTCATGAATCAAGACATTGGAAACAAGCAGGTTTTATGAAGCGTTATTCTGTTCGTCAGATCATGGTGAGCATGGGGGCAGGCCTTGGGCTGGTTGCCATGCTGGCGGCTCCTGCGCAGGGCATGGCCGCCAGTGCTGCTGACAAGGTGGATTCCGGGTCAGCCCCGGCGCACGCTGCGCCCGTCGGGACAGTTTCCCTGCCTCTGGGGCAGCCGGAAGGTGATTTTGGCTGGGCCGGTGTGTCGGGGGCATTGCGGACCCAGCTGGACCAGGACCAGACGACCTTGCGGACGGTTGGTGCCGCTCTGGGGGGGCTGAAGGGGCTGCCTGCCGGGCGGTTGCTGGATTCCTACACGCAGCAGGTGGCGAAGGTCCGCCAGCATGTGACGGACGGGATGGCGCAGATCCAGGCTTATGAGGGCTCCATCAATTCCCTGCTGAAGGTTCTTGGCGACAAGGCCGAGGATGGGGAGGATGCTTCCATCACCCGGCAGCGTGTCACGGCCCGCAAAACCTCCATGGGGATCACGGCTCTTCTGGTGCGGATGCGTGTCTGTGATCTTCAGACCCGCCAGCTGGAAGGTCAGCTGGACGACCTGCTCCGCAAGGTCCAGCAGGGAGCGCTGGTACGGCATGTCGATTCTCCTCTGGGGGTCGGTTTCTGGCGGCGGGCCCTGTCGGATGGTTATGCGACATTCCGGGATATGGGGCAGGATGAGCCGAGGGCACTGGTTGGTGTTCTGGGTATTGGCTGCCTGGTCATGCTGTTTGGCTTCGTGCTGAGGCAGCTGGCGACCCGTGTTCTTGCTTCAGCCCGGGGGCAGGCGAGCTGGGGGGGCGTGATCCGCAGCCAGCGTGCCCTGGGGAGCGTGTTGGCCGGTGTCTTGTGTGGTCTGCTGGCGGAAATCCTCTGGCAGGGCTGGCAGCTTGTGGGTTTCGACAGTGATGGCGTGCCCGCCATGCAGGGCGCGTATCTGACACAGGCACTGCCGGTGTGTGGTTTCATCATCGGGGCCGGGGTGTCCCTCAAGCGCTGGCTTCTGGGCAGGGCGTGCCTGCCGTGCAGTCTGCTTCTCGGTGGAGGAATTTTGTTCTACGGAGCGTTGCGGACGGCCGAAGTCAGCCGCGATGTCGGTCCCGGGCTGGATGCCGTGCTGGAAGGAGCGTTTGCGCTTTCCACATCCATCCTGCTGTATCTGACGTGCCGCTCCAGCAAACGTGACCAGAAAAATGGGACGGCTCTGGGTGATGTGGAGGCAGGCAGTACGGGGCAGGATATTGGTGCCGTACTGATCCAGCATATTCCCCTGCATGGTGTTTCTGCCCTGCTCATGGGGGTGACGGCCGTTGCCGTTCTGAGTGGTTATATCTCCTTTGCTTTCCTGCTGAATGACTGGGTGCTGACGCTGCTTTATGCCTTTGGGGCCGTCATGCTGCTCATGCAGGCGTGGCGGGACTTTTCACAGTTCCTCTTTTCGGCACAGAGCCGTCTTGGGCGGCTGTGGACCGAGCTGGAGCTGAGTGCCCGCCGTCTTGCGCAGATGGAGGTCATCACCACGGCGCTGGTTGGTCTCAGCCTTGTCATGGTATTCATTGCACTGTTGCAGGGCAGAAATGGTGTTTCCTTCATCGGGACATGGCGGCAGCTGGAGCATGTCTTTGGTGGGGGTATCCTGTTTGGTGTGCCCGTCTCGCCAAGGACGATAGTGGGGGCGGCCCTGCTGCTGGTGGGCGTTTATTACGCCATACGGTTTTTGCAACAGTGGCTGCAGACACGTCTGTTCCCGGTCACGTCCCTGGATAATGGGGCACGGACATCCATCATCAGCATTCTGACTTATACATTGTGGATCGCTGCGGGGCTCAAGCTGTTGGCCATGATCGGCATTTCCGTACAGAATCTGACATGGGTTGTCAGTGCGCTGTCAGTGGGTGTGGGTTTCGGTCTCCAGTCCATCGTCAAAGACTTCATTTCTGGTCTGATCCTGCTGGCGGAACGTCCGGCCCAGGCTGGGGACAAGATCACCATCAGTGGCAATACGGGGGTGATTCAGCGTGTGAATGTGCGGGCAACGGATATCCGGCTGAGTGATGGAACGACACTCATTGTTCCCAACTCCCAGTTTATCACGGCGAATGTGCAGAATTACAGTGCGGGTCATAATCCGCTGAAGATGAGCCTTGTTTTCGCTGTACCGACCAATGTGAGTGTGGACAAGGTGAAGGCGCTTTTCATGCTTGTCGTGGCGGATCAGCCGGATGTTCTGAAGGACCCGGCCCCGCAGAGCTGGCTGGGTGACAAGGTGGGGGATACGGTTTCTGCGACGCTGGCGATCTATGTTGCACGGGGCACGAACAGTGATGCCGTGAGAACGGCTGTTATCTCCGGGGTGCTGGCACGTTTCAGCCAGGAAGGTATCAGCCTCATGGTGCCGCAGGTTTCTATGACGCTGCCATCTGATGATGGGTCCCAGACATGAAAAAAAAAGCCAGGGTGACTGTCACCCTGGCTTTCCATGCCACTGTCGTGCAGGGAGGTTTTACTTGCCGTCGACGGAACGGGCAATTTCAGCCACGAGCTTGAGAAGGTAGGCACGGTCGATCTTGGTGTTCGGACCTTCGATGCGGACTACATCCTGCACCAGAGCGAAGATGAGGTCTTCGCGGGTCATGCTGCGGGCGATATTGTTTTCTTTCTGAGACATGCAGGTAAATCCTCTCATGTGGTGAATTGGCAACGCCGGGTAGACGGTACCGTGCCGGTATCCGTCCCAGCAATCTTTTAGCAGTTTTCATTGAGATAGGTCACGAGGTGTGGATGAAAAGATTGTAACCATAGTCATGGTACCGGTCTTCCATCTTTCCCGGGATTCTATTTTATTGGGGCCATACAGGCACCTTTTTGCTCAGGATAGGTCATGATAACGCGTTTCAGGAATTTCTTTGCTTCAGCCGAGGCTACGACCCGGGCTGCGGTCAGCCCGGTCCGGCCAGTACTGACCGCTCTGGCAGTGGGGCTTCTGCTTCTGGCCGCGGTATGGATCATCCATCCTTTCCTGCCCCCCATTCTCTGGGGGGCGACGATTTCTGTCACGCTCTGGCCGCTGGTTCAGCGGTTGCAGACCATATGCTTTGGCAGCCGGTCAGCGGCGGTCTTTTTTACCGTCCTGGCCGCCATGATCATCTTCTTCCTGCCTGCCGTGCTGGTGATCGTCATTTTTGCACGGCATGTTGATGCCGTGTCCCATTTCATTGGGATCCTGCCGACAATACAGCTGCCAGCAGCGCCCGCCTGGGTGGGGCGTATCCCTTACGTTGGGGGCAATATCATTCCGTTCTGGGATCATCTGCGGGAAAACAGCCTGCCGGAGCTGCTGAAACAGGTCATCCCGTCGCCAGAGAAGATCCTGCATGTCCTTCTGGCATCAGCGGGCAGCTTTGGGTCTCTTTTGCTGGAATTCGCTCTGACATTGATCGTCATGGTGCTGCTGCTGGGCCGGGCGGAGGGCATCATCATGCTTCTGGACCGGATTGGTGGTCAGCTTGGCGGCAGAAAGGGACGTGCCCTGCTGAAGCAGGCCGAGATCACGACACGAGGTGTTGCTCTGGGTGTCACGCTGACAGCCATTCTTGAATCACTGTTCGGCTGGGTTGGCCTGATGGCCGCTGGTATGCCGATGGGCAGTGTCGTGGCGGCGGTCATGTTCATTTCCTGTGTTCTACAGTTCGGTGGGGCATGGGTGATGATTCTCAGCACCGTCTGGCTTTATTTTACGGCACCGTTGATGCACGCCATCATCATGCTGCTGTTTGCGCTTGTGGTGATTGCAGGAGACAATTTCCTTCAGCCGCTCATCATTCGCCGGTATGTGCGGATTTCTGTCATCGTTATCATGGTGGGCGCTTTTGGTGGGTTGTCCACACTTGGTTTTGCTGGTGTCTTCATCGGTCCAACCCTGCTTTATCTGACGGAGACGATGATTCGGGACTGGGCGGGCCTGCCTGCTGACGATGAAAAGGCGGGTCAGGCTGATGCTTCAGCTGATGCCTCCGAGAGCTGAGCGTGTATCAGGCCGGCTTCCGCTGGGGGGTATCACCTGCCAGTGGGAGCGACCTGTTTCCAACGGTAGAGCGTGAGAAGACTCCCAGCCCAGAGGGCCAGACTGGCAAAGCTGAAGGCGATGGTCAGTTCTGCCGCAAGAGGGGTCTGCACGGCTGTATGACGCATAAGCACGATTGTGACGGCTCCCGAAAGACAGAAGGCCGCAAGGGCCAGAATGATCCCGCGGCATAAGGCTCTGGGCAGCAGACAGTAGCTGACCAGTGTCAAGGCAATCAGCCCATGGTAGGCTAGGCTGGTCTGCTGGTATGAGTGTTCCATGTCTGGCGTTGAGACGCTGGACAGATGGGGGATCGGTGTCAGATGGGTCATGAGGGGGCTGATGGCGATGATGCCGCACAGCCCCAGCAGGCAGCCCAGCAGTGTCCCTTCGCTCAGACGGCCCAGCCAGAGAGTGGCGGGTGTTTCCACGCAGGACGTCTGTCCCGGTTTCCTGCGGCGGTGGGTATTGAGCCAGAGCTGGTTGGCAGCATGGAAAAAACCGACGCCGCACAGACCCAGTGCCACATAGAGCCAGCGGACAAATTCGCCGCCAAAACTCCCGAAATGCAAGGCGAGGCACCATGTCAGGATACGGCGGGCTGGTGTTTGCTGGCCGGGTAGATTCTGGCTGTCGATCAGGTGGCCTGTTTCGGGGGTCAGCAGGACAGCGCCACGATCCCGGCCAATGAGCGGGTTCTGGAGGTCTGTTCCTTCTGCCAGCAGATAAGACTGTCCTGCCGGAGGCAGGCTCCGCTCCCCATTGGCATTGTAGAGCGGGGCATGGAGGGCAAGGCGCTCGGCCTGACTGTCCGTGCCGTGAGGGGACAGGACATAATCCAGCGTGAGGGGATGAAAATCTGGTGCCAGTTCATGCAGGAAGGACAGGGCTTTTTCGGGGGGAAGAAGCGATGATGCTGATGGCATCTCTCTGGCAGTTGCCTGCTGGATGCCGTCATGCCCCGAGGAGACAGGGTACAGTAGCGGCGAGAAGGCAAAAAGTGCCGTTGTCAGGGCGATGATGAGGTGGAAGGGAAGGGAGCAGAGGCCGAGAAGACTGTGGAGGTCGAGCCAGAGGCGGCGGCTGTGGCCCTGCAGGCGGACGCTCATGAGGTGGCGCCATATGCCGGGCAGAAGAAGAATGACACCGGAGAGTAGCGCCAGGCCGTAAAGGAGGCAAACGGTACCGACAAGAGGCATGGCCCAGTTTTCAGGCAGTGGCAGGCCCAGACGGCGGTGCAGCCCTCCGATGAACGTGGGAACAGGGGACAGGGTCAGCTGGTGAAGGGAGGGAGTATGAGAGGCAGGCAGGCTGATGAGAATATGGGATGCTGGCAGGCCGAGGGGCAACTCTGGCCCTGTCGGGATGCTGAGGGTGGCCGTATCTGATGTTTTGAGGCCGACCCTGTAATGGAGGCCGGGGAAGATGGAGGGTAGGTCTTCTGTCCGGGATGTGAGAATCTGGTCAAGCGTCGCGGGGATGTCTGCCAGTGGGAGGGCTCCATGGTCCGGCAGGGGCGGCTGGCTCCATTGTTGAAGAGGGGCGGCAAACAGGGTCATGGTTCCAGCCAGAAAGCTCATGGAAAGCAGAGTGCCGGTTGTAATGCCGATCCAGCCATGCAGGGCGCGGTACCGGATGGCCAGATGCTGGAGCTTTTGCCACGGGCCGAGGCCGATACACAGGGTCAGCCCCGTAATCCCGGCCAGACAGGCGCCCGTCATCAGCAGGCAGAAGCCCGTCATGCCATAAGGGCGGAAACAGGGGAGGGTTATGTCTGCCCAACAGGCCGCCATGATGAAAAGAGCTGCCAGCAGGCCACCGATGCCCAATCGCAGCCACAATACGGCAGAAGGATGGGGCTGTGGGGGAACCGGCCGCCTGTCCCTGCCTTGTGATCCCTTCATCAGGACGTATGGGACTGGGTGGAAATGAGAATGGCCCAGAGGATGGGCATGATGCACAGCAGCACCATGCCAAGCCCACCAAGGCAGAAAAAAGCGGTTACGGCACCGAAGACATGAGCCCATAGCAGCCATGCCAGCCCGCTGGACAGGGCAAGGCCGACCACACCGGCAGTACGGCCCAGCTTCTCGGGTCCGGGCGTATTGCCGGGGAGCTGCATCCACAGGAGCACGGCCCACACGGCCCCGGCCAGAAGGCCGCCCCAGAAGAAAACGGGCTCAGACGCAGTCTCCAGTCTCATGCTCCCTCCGGTTTCCCCGCATTCCGCCTGCTACAGGAAGGCTGGCAGGTGGATCATGCTCTGTAACGGGCCGGATTTTATGGGGAAGAGGGAAGAGACGTCAAACCTGTATAATTTATACAGGATATAAGGAGTCCTGATGTCAGGCTTCCATGCCGCACTGCCGCCGCTTCTTACTGCCGCCGGAAGGGGAGGCGTTTGCGCAGGCCGCTGAGTGGTCCTGCTGCCGCAAAACCAACGAGCAGGGAAGCTGTGACGGTCAACTGAAAAAGAAAGTGATAGGAGGACGACATGATTCTGTTCTCCAAGGCGGGGGTGACGGATGTCATCCTCAGGCATCAGTAATTAATTTTACGTAATAAAGGAATGGTTTTTTGGAGGCTTCTACAAAAAATATGAAAGGGTGCTGTTTTTGCTGCCTGTTCTGTGGAACGTACTGCTATGGGCAGGCCCTCTGGCAGGTAGGGGAGCGGGCCTGGAAGAAGAGGAAGCAGGGATGAAGATTCGGCCAGCTGAAGACAGGGACATTGCCGCCATTACCGGGATATACAACCATGCTGTCAGTACGACGACAGCCATATGGAATGACAGGGTGGTGGACAGTGCCAATCGTGCCGCCTGGCTGAAAGCCCACGATGAGGCAGGCCTTCCCGTGCTGGTGGCCGTTGATGACGGGGGTGGAGTGGCTGGTTATGCCACGTTCGGGCCATGGCGTGCCTGGGATGGCTACCGTCATACCGTGGAACATTCCGTCTATGTTCACAAGGACAGGCAGAGGGCCGGGATCGGGAGGGCTCTGATGGTGGCTCTTCTGGAAGAGGCCCGCCAGCGGGGATATCATGCCATGGTTGCCGGGATTGAATCGGGCAATGTCGGCTCCATCCGACTGCATGAACAGCTGGGTTTTGCTGTGGTTGGGCAGTGTCGGCAGGTCGGCTGCAAGTTCGGGCGCTGGCTGGATTTGACCTTCATGCAGATTCTTCTTGATGATCGCTCCAGCCCGGGCTGAAAGTCCTTCTCTGTCGGAATCTTGATTTGCACGGCAAAGCTGATGTGTGAATGTTAATTCATGTTCCGGTTGGGGAACAAAATGACAGCTTGCCGGGAAGGAGACGGTCATGGTGACAGGCTGGGCCTCCTTTGGCATCTGTGCCCTGCCGGTCTGTGACAAGTGTGGAATGATAGGGAGGTCCTGGGACTGATGATGGTACGATATGGGAAAGCCGGTCTTTATGGTGGGATGATGGCACTGGGCATGAGCTTAATGGCTGGAGCTGCCCAGGCAGAGGGCTTGGACCGTGTGTATGAGGTGCAGGCCCAGCTGTCTCCAACAGCCCTTGTGGCGGGCAACAGCACGCCAGTGGATGTGCTGAAGACCCAGATCGGCCCGAATATCCGGCAGGAACAGGATGAGAAGACGGTTTCCATCGGTCAGGACAGCTACAGGCTGGACCAGTACCGCATGAGGGTGCGTCTGCGCCATGGTGCTGGTGGCGGGTATGATGATGGTACGGTAAGCTATGTGATCTCTGCCAACCTGAGCCGGAAGAACAGCGATCATGCGACGTCCATTTTCACGCGGGTGAGAGGCGTCCTGAAGATGCATGATGGCCAGGCTGCGGCTGTTCTGCCAGCCAATCGTTATTTCAAGGGCACGGTGCAGGTTGGTGCCATTGCGGCGAAGCTGTTCTGAACGTGAAGGGAGACTGGACCGTGTGGCGGTTTACGAAAGGCAGCATGGCCCTCCTGGCCTGTCTCATGGTTCCGGCTGGTGCCATGGCGGCTGGGCTGGCCCTGCCGGCTTCAGGAATCAAGGCGCCGTACAGCCCGTTGGCCATTCCAACCCGGATGACGCCCCTTGAAGATTCCCTGGAAACCCTGCTGGACAGGCAATACCGTGTTGTTGCTGCCCATCAGGCCGGAGGGGAGGAGGTGCTGGTTCTGTTCCAGGGGGATATGCCGGACAGGGCTGGAAGTACGGTCCTGTGTGCCCTGACGATGCCCAATCCTGCCAGGGATCAGAATGTCGTGACATCACGTTGCTGGGCCCTGAACCACCCTGACCGGTAAAACATGCCGTCATGCCTGTGCAAGAAAGCCGTTCTGCTGTGTGTACAGGTATGTTACTCATTCTGCGATGTCATGTGGTCCGTCATGCCTCATGTCTCTGCCCTCGGGTAGAGAAGACGGCTCAGGGAGGGAGCTATCTTTATGGTTGATTCAGTTTACAGTCTGCTTGGTTATGAGGCGGAGGTGCGCCAGCTGGGGAAGAAGATCGGGCGTTTGTCCAAGCATGAGCTTTTTTCACAGGATCTGACAGCTTTCCCTACTGCACATCCACGGGTCGAGCCCCGGCATGAGGCTTTTTATCGTGAGATCGAGGCATCCCATCTCTTTTACCGGCAGATGGTCAGCTCGATGGAGCGGGAGTTTCATGCTCTTTGTGAGTGTTTTTCATCTGAGCGCTATTATGCGGTTGATGGTGACTTCAACCATCTGATGGTGAAATTCAACGGTGATGCTGCCAACGATACGCTGGCCTCCATGCGGTTCATGAACCGTTTTATCCTCTGCCTGAAGAAGGGAGCACCCTTTGGGGAGGATGACACGCATGTCCTGTTCGCCAATTACGGGCGGCTGGTGGTCCGCTAGGCGGCAGGGCTGCATTTTTTCTGGCAGAGTGGCGCATGGCAGGGAACCCAGCATGACCTTTGATCTCTACACCACGCTGTATATCGTGGCCATCATTGCCGAGGCCATGACGGCTGCCCTGCTGGCGGGCAAGCTGGAGATGGATCTTGTAGGGGTGTTCCTGTTGGGATGGATCACCGCCCTGGGGGGAGGGTCCATCCGGGATGTGCTGCTCAACCATTATCCATTGTCCTGGGTGCGGCACCCCAGTTACCCGCTCATTACCGGGTTTGCCGCCCTGGCCACCATCATGGTGGCCCAGCACATGCACAGGTTGCGCAAACTGTTCCTGTTTCTGGATGCAATTGGCCTTGTCGTCTTTACCGTTATGGGCTGCCAGGTAGCGATGACGGAACATCTTTCTGTGGTCTGTGTCATCATTTCTGGCATGATCACGGGATGTATGGGCGGCGTGCTGCGGGATATACTCTGCAATGACATTCCGCTGCTGTTCCGGTCCGAACTGTATGGCACGGTGTCTGTCAGTACGGGGGTCGTGTTTCTCTGCTGCTCCCATATTGTGGACAACAGGAACATCGAGCTGCTGATCTCCATGATTTTTGGCATCAGTTTCCGTCTGCTCTCCATCCGCTACAACTGGACACTGCCACGCTTCAGTTATCGGTCCTGAGGCAGGTGGTCAGGTCCGGCCATGGGGGGCCAGAAGAATGAGCAGGGCTCCCACCAGGCAGAGGGCAGCCCCTGCCATGTCCCATGCATCCGGTGCCAGACCCTCCACGGCCCAGCCCCAAAAGAGGCTGGTGATGATATAGAGGCCGCCATACAGGGCATAGGCCCGCCCGGCATGGTCAGCCGGGCTGAATGTCAGCAGGATAGCGAACAGGCCGAGGCACAGCCCGCCGGGCAGGAGCCAGAGCGGGGACCGCCCCAGCCGCAGCCAGGCCCAGACAGAGAAACAGCCTGCAATTTCAGCGAAGGCCGCCAGGCCGTAGAGCAGGCAGGCAATGAGAGCATGTGACATGGCCGATGGTCCTGACGTGATGACGCTATCTGTTCTGTAGCAGGTGAGACAGCTCACAGGCGAGGGCGGAGAGAGACGGTCTCTGCCTGGGGCTCAGGAATTATGTGAGGCTTCTTTCGCTGGGTGCCCTGGCTGGAGGTGATTTCTGGCCCAACCGACATTCAGTGCCAGCGTGGATATGCATCGGTATGGCAGTATCCAGCGGGAACCAGCCGCTGGCGGGCGGATGAACACGGTCATCAGATTGCAGAGGATGATGACCAGCGCCACGTAGTTCTGGAGACCATCGGGAAGGGTGGTGAAAAAGGAGCTGATATCCATTGGCGGTATCTCCGTGATGATAAGGCCGCAGAGAGGCGGTCATGGGATTGATGTATGATGAGATGGAAGCGTCAGTCAGGTCGCTGGGGTCTGCCGGAGGGCAGGGAGGGCTGCTGCGACCTGGGCCACCAGCCGTCCATAAGGGTTCTGGCCATTTTCGTAGTGGATGATGGCCTCCATCAGGCTGGCAAGCAGGGTGGCTGTAGGCGGGCCGAGGACTGTATCCGGCGTCACGCCAAGGACCTGCGCAACAGTATCAATGTAGCGTCGGGTATCGTTCTCGGCCGGAGGGGCCCATTGGCTGATGATGCAGGCGACGGTATCCAGCCTGTCCCGTACCATGTAACGGCAGAGCTGGTCCCGCAAGGCCATCAGGCCAGCTTCTGATGTGGAGAAGTGGGCAAAGCGGGGCGTGATGCCTGGCTCCGCAGGCTCCAGCATTGCGCCGGGCTGATGGGCGAAGTTGAGGTTGCCCGGATTGTTGTTGCGGATGCCACGGGGTGGCCGGGTGGGTGTCTGGGGCATGGTCATCAGCCTCCGAAGAAATGGGGGTAGAGCGTGTGGATGAGTTGATAGAGCCCCACGGCGACTGCTCCGCCAACCGCACCGCCGCCTGTGATGGCGGCTGTAACAGTGCGTGACCGTAATGAATTGCTCTCCCGTATCTGTTCGCTCAGGGAGGCAATGCCAGCATGAAGTTCCAGCGCCAGATTATCGATCTTGTTGCTGAGCTTTGTGAGGTCTTCATCATGACGGGCCTGTACTGCCTCCAGGGCGGCAATCCGCTCGTTGAGAGGGGTGATCCTGTCAGGAAGGTGTGTGGGCATCATGGGAGCAGTTCCATAAAAAAAACCGCCTTGGCGGGCGGTCAATGTGGGGTGAGAGCGTGGTGGTCAGCTACAGATTTTTTGAATTTCATGGCGTTCATTTCCATAATCCAGAAGGAAGAGGGGCGTTTCCTTCAGGTCAGGATGGAGATGGAGCTCTCTGGCGACAGCTCGCTCTTCTTCTGGCGAATAATGGACAAGCGCCGGGCAAAGGGGACGAAAGGGAGGCTGGTTGCAGCCTGCCAGCAGGCACAAGGCCAGCCCTGCCAGTAGTCCCGCAGGCGGTGGAGCGGGGGCCATCAGAATTGTCCCTTTTCCAGTGTGTCCAGCAGCTGGGTGCGGGTCCGCAGGCCGTTGGTACGGGCTTCGAGCATGGTGCGGGCGGCCTTGCTTGTGGCCTGGGCTGTTGCCGCGTCCTGCTGGCTGGACCGGACCCGTGCGCTGTTGCGTCCAGCCCTGTTGGCATAGGCAATCAGCCCTCCCAGAAAGGCCAGCATGGTGAGGAGAAAACAGCCTGCAAAATAGGGATTCATGGGGGCTCTCAATCTGTTGGTCTTGCGGGTAACGTGGGGAGGGACGTTGGTGTGTCAGAACCATCCAGGATGGCTCTCAGTGTGCTGACACAGGCCCGCATTTTGGGGCCGAAGGTTTCGCCCATGGCGGTAGTCATGGCTGCCTGTTGCTGAACCTGCAGCATCATGGCGGCGGCCTGGTCCCGCAGGGTGGTGGAGGGTGTTTTTCCCTGTGTGATGCCCCCCTTGGAGAGAACTGGATTTACAACAGGGCGGGCGTTCCAGTCCTCATCCGTGACATGCAGGCGGATGGCCCGGCTTCCCGCAGGCATGTGCGGTGTGACCTGCTGGAGCAGCTCTTCTTCCGTCAGGCTGTGGGCGGTTATGGTGCCATCGGCCTGTTTCCTGTCCTGCGTGAGGGGAATGATGGTCCAGCCACGGATGGGGACAGGCTCCATGGCGGCTCCTTCATCAATTATGGCGAAATAGGCCATGTTCTGGGTCATGACGAAAGCTCTCCAATGGCCATGACAGTAATGTCATCGGCCGGATCAATATTGGCACCTCCCAGTCCGACCCAGAATTTTCCAACCGTGAAGCCGGTGCGGTCCGGTGGGGAGAGGGTTGAGGGGCCACCAACAATCATGTTGGTTCCGTTATGGAATGGCGGAACCATTATCGACACGGTGTCGCTGGTGAAGGATTGCGGAAAGGTGACCCTGTCTCCATGGGCTGCCTTTATGGTGAAAACCTGCATCATGAGCGGTGCGCCGGATGGGCTGCGTATGTTCAGCAGGACGTGGCCGTTCGGTGTGGTGATGGCCCCGTTCAGTGAGAGGGAAAAGACCCGGAAGATGTTGCCCTTGTTCAGGACAATATCGCCGGAAACGGCTCCCGTGGTCTGGTTCCGTGCTGTCTGGAGGAAGAGGCCCGTATCATCGGTCGTGGCACCGATCTGCCTGCTCAGTGTACGGCCATCATAGTCATAATGGCCTGATGCCACGATGTTGCTGCTTCGGGGGAGGGTATCCAGCAGTCCGCCCATGCCATCTGGCTGGCTGATGAAAGCTGTATCAGTCTGCCATGCCAGAGCCAGCAGGGGGCCGGCCATTGGTCCGGCTGCTACATTGCCGCTGATGAGGCCAGCAGCACCGACCGTTCCGCCAAGGCCTGTACGGAGCGGGCCGGAGGTACCGGCCGTGTTGGCAAATATGTTGTTGCGGATGATGGCGCCAGTGGGCCTGTTGAGATAGATGGCCGTTCCCGGATTGGCAGTGGAGCCGATATCCTCAAAATGATTGCCTTCAATTTCGACAAACTGGCAGCTGTCCGAGACATAGGCGGCATAGACCGGGTTGCCCGTTCTGGCGGTTGATCCATCACGGGATACAAGGTTGTTGCGGACCTGTACGCCATGAGCCGCCACGATGCCGATGGATCCACCCCCGTTGCGTCCGTGCGTATTGTTGTTGGAGAGGATGTTTCCCGTAATGAGGATGTTCCGCTGGATCAGCCCGTCTGCACTTTTCTGGTCTGTCGTCGTGATGCCAATGCCCCCGTCGGCATTGTCGTGGACATGATTGTTGGCGATCAGGATGTTCTCGTTGGCGGGCTGGTCGGAACTGTCGGCATAGACGCCGATCCCGTCATGGTTGCCGGAGACCGTATTACCTGTGGCCCCGCAGCGGCGGCAGCCCATGTAGAAGACGAAACCGCCATCGGTGTGACCGGTTGATAGGCTGTCCGTGAACCAGCAGTTGTCAGCCGACCAGATGAACTGGGGGCTGTTGCCGCCATCCAGCAGCGTGACGTTGGTAATGAGGCTGTTGCTGATGAACCCCAGAGAAAGCGGCCAGTTGAAGGTGTTGCGGATCGTGATTCCGGAAATCAGCAGATTGTCGATCCGTGTTGGAAATGAAGGCATATCAGGCGTATTGTCTGTATGGCTCAGCGTGTTGGCGCATATGCCGCCACTTACGGCGGTCTGTCCCCCCTGCTGGCCGGACCGGTTTCCGTCAATGATTCCCTGTCCCGTGATGGAAATCCGCTCCAGAGACTGGCCGGGGGCATAGATGTCCAGACAGTTCGTGTTGCTGTCTGGCGCCAGGGTGATGATACCATCCAGGACGAGATGCGTATCCGGGCGGGTGATGCGGAGCGTTCCAAGCATGACGGACAGCCCGGCAGGGTGCACCAGCCGGAAGGTGCCTGCACAGTCATTGATGGCGGCCTGATAGGCGGCACTGTTGGCGGCTGTGTGCTGGCCGTCCGGGTCGTGGGTGACACCGTAGCTGGTCACCAGTTTTTCCGGGAAGCGGGCCAGAACATCCCGGACTTTTTCTCCTGCAAGGGTACTGTCACCATCAATGGTCAGCCCCGCTGCCTGGCCGTTGATGGCGTCAATCTTGCCGCCAATTTCCCTGGCAACGGTTGTGGAGGGGACGATGTCTGTCGGGTTTCCCGTTGCCGTGTAGGAGCGCCAGGCAGGAACCCTGTTTGCTGGTTGTGTCATGGTTTCCTCATGCTGGTTTCATTGCGCCGCCTGCGGGCGGTCCCAAAGGCTGGATGACGCTCAGACCAGCCAGCGATAGCGGATCAGGCCGTTGCCTCCTGTGCCGCCAGAAAAGAGTGTGTTTTTGGAGAAGGCATCATAGGCTCCACCTCCTCCCGCACCGAAGGAGGAGGCATCCAGTCCTCCCTGTGCACCGGCCCGTCCACCGCCCCCGAAAGCAGAGTCGCCTCCGTTGCCAACAAGAATGAACGGGCCGTTCTGCCCGTCTGACCCTGGGGCACCGGACTGCATGAGGATGTTTCCTCCATGTGCGGAACCGCCAGGGGCCCCAGCACTGGAGGCCTTTGCCTGCCATGAGGCTCCTCTGCCGCCACCTGCCGTCATGACGGCAGTTCCGTTGATGAACAGTACGGTATCGCCGCCAGGCTGTTCTGTGGCGCCCCCCCGACCGACCCTGACGGACAGGGTATCGGCAGGAGAGATGGAGAAGATACCCTCTGCATAGGCGCCAGCTCCACCGCCACCGCCTGAAGAATTGGTGTTGGAGAATTCGCCCCATGCCTGGCAGTTGGCACCTCCCCCTCCTGCCCCCAGTGCCACGACATGAAGGCGTGTGGCCCATGCTGGGGGAGCGGGCATTGATCCGTCCTGATAGAGCGAGGCGAACAGGAGATTGGCTGAGGCTCCATCAAGACGGCTGAGCCTGCTGTCCAGACGGTCGGAGAGGGCCCCCAGTGTGTGCTGGAGTGCCTCATCATTGCCGATGCGCCGCCAGTATGTTCCGTCAGGGTCGGTCGCGGGGTTGGTCATGTTGCCATCCTGCTGGCTGATGAGCAGAATGGTCGGATCCGTGGTGGATCGCAGAACAGCTCCCAGCGGGTAGCCTCCGACATCATGGGCGAATGATGCATCGAATGTCATCGTGGTGCCTGCACACCATGCCCGTGCGATGGATGAGAGGGCAAACAGGATGCCGTTCATGTCCCGGCCATCTGGTGGTGTGCCCCCAGCCCCCGTAGGCTGAAAGGTCAGCGCAGGGAAACCCAGCATGAAAGAGGCCGCCCCTGCATCACTGCTCTGGAGAGGGATGTCACGCCGATAGGCCAGACCTGCATTCTGGGCAAAAGGAACGGTAATTTTCTCTGGAAGGTCGGAAGTCTTCATAGAATGTCATTCCCGAAATCATTTTTGGCAGGGGGGATGAAGGTGTAGCGGTACTGCACGCCAGAGGGGCGGGGCAGCACACCGGATGCGATGATGGAAACGTCAATGGCTGTGGGGCGGAAGGAGAAAACGAGCATCATGGTGTGGTCGCTCGTATCGGCCAAGTAGCAGTTGCCACGGTTGCCGAAGAGGATCATGAGGATGCGGTTGATGTCAGCGATGGACCCGGCAGAAATGTTTGCTGCTGCCTTGGCCAGGATCAGCTGGCGGTAGTTTTCGTCTGTCAGGCGGTAATTGGCTGTTGCTCCACGCCCGGAATACCAGATGCCTTCACCAAAGGTTCTGGAGGTCGGATAGCCTTGTGCAAATCCCCAATAGCCTGTCGTGTCAATGCGTAGAACCCGCCCGACCCCGACAATCCTCCCCCACACGTCCAGCCCCCAGCCTTTGGCCGTGGCCGGGTTCCAGACATCATGCAGGAAGGTCTCGATAGACCGTTGCGGGTCCACCGCCGCATTGAAGCGCTCGAGGATGCCGGTGAGGGCAGGGCTGTTGGCATACTGGGCGAGGATGGTCTCCCGTATGTCGATCATGTCACCACCTGCACGCTGATCGTGTCCGCCGTCACCGTGGGAAGCTGGTTGATCGGCAGTGTGAGCCTGTTCTGGCCCGCATTGCCATCAGTGCCGATGGACAGGGTGAGCACCTCTGCCCAGTCCCCCAGCCCGTCCACCACGGCAGAAAGGCGGGAGGCATAGACGGTTCTGCCCAGCCGGATGCGGTTGGCCCCCGTCGTCAGGTAGGAGACGATGGCCTGCTGGATGAGCTGTGCCGCATTGGATGGCACGGCATCCGAGGCCGCAATCTCCATGACCACATGGAGAGCAACCGGCGTTGGCCTGTCATAGCGGAATGAGTAGGACGGCTGGTTGCCCGCATAAACAGGGTTTGTGTCCTGCACCGTGACGATCTGGGTACCAACGGTGGGGATGCCCGGGGGCTTCTTGTGCAGGATGGCCTGGCCGATGTCCTGCGGGTTGCCTCCTTCGACAAGGATGTACTGCGCCCCCGCCGGGATGGTCACGCCCTGCTGCACTGTCGGAGCCTGTGCCGGATTGTCCGTCACATAAGCATCCGTCACGCCGGGCAGCTCCAGCAGTGCCCCCATGAGGGAAGCATTCTGCCCGATGCTGTTGGCCGCCACGCTGGCCTGCCGCCGGGCCTCGAAGTCGGTGCGGCTTTCGGCATCAGCGCCCGTGGCGCCGGGGGCAGGATTGGTGAGGGACGCCAGCCCCAGCCCCGCCTGATAGAGCGTCAGGCTGCTGGCGGGGCAGGTGATGGCCCCGGCGGTCTGGCAGGAGAGGTCGATGCTGGCCGTGGCGGACTGGGGAAGCGTGATGACCTGCGGAGCCACATAGAGGCTGCCATCCGTTCCCTGCGCCACGACCGTACCGGCAGCGATGGTCTGGCCGGGGGCGTTCACGCTGGCCTGCACCGTGACGGTCGTTGCCGTGGCGGGGCGGCGTTCGATGAAGTAGATGCGCCCGATGGCCTCCTGCATCCGCCCGGAAGAAGAGGCCGGGTCCACGCCATTGAAGATGGCGATCATCGCCCCCAGAAAGTCGCCAAGGATGGCGGTCTCGGAAAGGGCGATCTGCCCCTGCGGGGTGGAAAGGGCCGTGTTGGCCCCACCGCCCAGGGCGGCGTTCATGTCGGCCAGAACCCCGGCAAGGATGTCCTGCTCGGAAGGGGCGGTGAAGCCCGCATCGGTGAGGATGGGGGCCGGGACGTTGGTCGTGGCGTCAGAACTGGGCATGGTCCGTGCTCCCATCGCTGAAGGTTACGAGAATGACGCCGGTGAGCTGGCGTTCCCTGGTGGGATTGGCGAGGTGGCAGGTGGCCGCCGCCACGCCGGGAACAGACGTGGCGGCATCCTCGATCTCCGAGGCATAGAAGGAGAGGTCCACGTCCGAGCGGAGGATGTCCGTGTCGTAGGGGATGCCCTGCCCGGTGTCGTAGAGCACCTCGCCCAGCCATGTGCGGGCGGCTGAGCATACGTCCTGAAGGATGGCCGCCTTGTCCGTCAGCACGACCAGATTGCCCGTGCTGTCCAGTGTCAGGTCCCAGTCAGGGGTGAGGGAGAGGGTTTTCATGAGAACTCCGGGCAATAAAAAACCCTCCCGGTGGGGGGAGGGTTGGATGATCTCCAGTGAAGACTGGGCCTGTTGGTATCAAAAGTTGTTGATCCCCAGTTTTTCAAAGAATGGCTTGTTGCGCATTTTCGCATCATCAAGTAGACGGTCCCATTCGATGAGTTCAATGGAGCCTTTGTAACTGTCACCAGGGGCCAGCCAGCGTCCTTTCTTGGGGTTGGGGAACCAACCATCTGTCCATTCCTCAAGCTTTCCTAAACGGTCGGCGATGATGAAGCAGTCAAAGATGCAATTTTCACTTATTTCTACAGGCCGACCATTTGGGCCTTTGACTTTCTGGCCAGCTAGGGAGCGTCGGTAGTTTATGATCTGCTGTACAGGACTGTCCTCAGATGTATAGATTTCCCGGCCCGGCCTTTTGAACTCCACAATCATGATGCGGTTCGGAGTTTTCGGATCATCCATGAATCCCATGACCTGATCGAAGACAATCAGATCGGGCCGTTTTTTGCTGTTGCTACCCTGCACGATGTCTTTCTGAGGGACATCCGAAGACAGGAACTGTGTGAAGGTCAGCCGCTCATCAATCACCCAGAGATCATGAGAGAAAAAGGCAGGTTTTGGTCCTATGGATGTTTCTCGCATCGGGCAAAGAAGGGAGTGGAGAATTTCTTCCTTGGCGTAGTCGGCATCACGGCCTGTCTGGTGTCTGGTCACATAGGTCAGACTCTCTTCCATCAGGTTGAGGAGGGCCTTTCTGCGTGTGACATATTCGCACAGGCTGTTCCTGTCTGCTTTGCTTTCCTGCGCGCGTATGGCCGAAATTCTTTCCGACAGATCGGAAACAGGGCCATCGCACCGCATATCTGCGATGACCTTTTTTAGTTCTTTTGAGCGGTTCTTGTCACGAATGAAGCGCCTGCGGGAAAACTCTCCATAAACATGATTGGGGTCATCGTAGCCGTATCCCTGTTCTGCAAGAATTTTCAGCATTTGGTCGATGCTGCCTTCCAGCACGGAAGGGTACATGTTCACGACATCTTTGATAGCGTCCCTCTGTTTCTTTCTCAGGTCAGCCAAGGGGACTTGTAGAAACGTGGTAAGAGGCTCGTGGAACATCTCTACAATATCTTTACCCTGCAGTTTAGCTGCGTCTCCAGTAAAGTCTGTCCGCTCCTGATTTACATTCCTGTCAAGAATAGGAGAGGTGAGGATGGCCCGGAACTTCACTCTTTTTCCGTCAGTTCTATGGTAGGCATTTTTAATGCCCATGACGGTGTCGATATCTTCCTGCTTTACGATGCGGTCATTGCCCGCAAGGTAGATGAGGTTATTGCGCTTCCCTGATGATGGAACATTTTCTGCCAAGCATTCCATCATCAGCAGGGTGTAGGGTTGTCCATTCACCTCTGTAGTAACTTTTTCTTTCCTGACGATGCTGTTCTGTACCTTTTCGGAAAGGTCGGTGTTCTGGCCGTCAATTTCCAGTATGAGGCGGCCCATTTCTTTATTGAGAAGATAGGGGAAGAATTGGCTGCAGATGATATCCTCCACAGCTTTTCGATTAAGTTGCTTTTGGGCTGGTTTACTTGCCTTTGTTAGCGGAATTTTCTCGGCATATTCAGGTAATATGCCGCTGAATGAGATTTTCGTTTCTGTTTCGTCAAAGAGACGGTCAAGGGGCTCTTCTATAAAGTCCGTAATCGGTTCACTTTCTCCCAGCCCGAACTTGAACGAACGCTTCGAAAAGGTGATGCTTTTTCCTTCGGCGGTGTTGTCTACTTCGTATGTGCTTTCAATGGCTGTTTTTTTAAAGGCAGCCAGCCACAGTAAGCGACCAACACCTTTCCGGCCTTTCCCGACGCCATGTAGGGTATCGACCATGCAGAATGCGTCAAAATTTTCCTCTGTCATGCCAGTACCGTTGTCGGTTACTGAGCAGGAAAATCTTTTGTCGGCCCCTGACATTTTTACTGTGATACGCCCCTTTTTCTCTGTTTTTTCCTTAAATAGCTCTTCTATGGAAATGAAGGAGTTACTTATGGCCTCGAGCACGGGCAAGAGGGCGGTGTGGCCGTTATGGGGCGCAGGTAAACGCCGGACACGGGCAGCAAGGTTGAAGCTCATTGCCTTGTTCTGTTGTGTCTGTGCCTTCATACCATGTCCCCGCTTAAGTAGTGCGAAAGTTATGACATGAAGGTCGTTGTTTGTGAATGGGAGGGAAGGGGGGGGTGCATTTCTGCACAGGCCCCCAGTGTCGGGCCATCCCCGCTAGGGCGGGGAACACCCAATGCTCATGCCTGCATGGGAGACAATCGCCGCAAGAGTGTTTTTGTTTGATTTGGCGTCACCCATGATTGAAGTACTTTTTCAGTCAGAGGTTGGGGAGGTTGTGCGGGTTGTAGACACATGGGGGTCACCTGTGCCGAAACGATCCTCCTTCTGATCCAGCAGGTATTGGAGGCAGAAAAAGAGGAGTAGTTACGTGGAGGAGATCATGAAGAAATTAGGCGTTGCTTTTGTTCTGGCTTCTGGGCTTTTGGGATACTCTCTTTCGGCGAGAGCTGAGGAGAATGAGGATCAGGTCAACCAGTTGATGCAATCCATGACGGCTCAAGACTTCCTGAAAGTTCTGGACCAGTTCTACGGGAAGTAAAGAGGTAAGGGGGAGGAAGCAAAAAATTCCTCCTTTACTGCCGACACGCCATATTTCATCTGTTGCCTGGATGAACTGGTCCAGCCCGTTGTGCGGCTCTCTTTTTCTTTTTTGGAAAAACCGATCGCCACAGGTTTGTGGTAGAAGCAGGCTCTTCCACAGGTCCGTTGAGTGTGGTTTTCATATGTGGCCCTGATGGATCAGGATGTGGTTGTCAGAGTCGGTGGCTGCACCCGGTAGGGTGGGTGCCGTCAATTTCAGGAATGAACAGGATTATGGGCATGAAACATCTGGTGCTGTGCGCCGTGTTCGCACTGGCTCTGCCCGGTGTGGCACGGGCGGAGGCTGTGTATCTGAAAAATGAGGATGGGTCTTTCGCCATAGACCCTCCAAAACTGTACGAATTTCTTCACAAGGCTTATTCCAGCAAGCGGGTGGCGGATAATGCCTATGATGTGCTCATCAACAAACGGCGGGGCAATTGCTACGATGCTGTTGTCCATGTGCTTAGATATTTTGATGATGGGCCAGGAAATGTGCCGAAATATTGTTACAGGCCGGATCTGGCCAGTGATGATGCCGTTACGGACGAGCCGCAGGGCCTGAGAGCGCCCTGAAAGCAACACCCGGCCAGAAAATTGTCTGATTGCCAGCGCATGGGGTGAAACCACATTGGAGAGGTTGTCGGGATGCGCTATTTTCTCCGTAGCCTATGGGGCGTAATGCAGGAATCCTGTCCATGAAACACGTTCTTTTTGTAATTGCAGCCGTTTCTGTCTGGGGCGGAGTAGCCCGTGCGGATGCATTGAGTCACATGCCCGAAACCAGAGGCACCCTCTCTCAGGCGCTGCATAGTGCCAAGGTGCAGGCGCATCAGGGGGTGAATCATCAGGAGCAGCGGACGGATGAGGAGAATTTGCGCCGCATCGGCCTTTCCGCCGAGACGGTGAGGGATGGTCTCTGGGCCGTATCACACCGCCCCCATTCGCCCTGTGCCCAGTATATCCGTCAGCTGACAGCCGATGCAAAGGGCAGTTCGGCGGCCCTGTTGCAGAGTGACCAGCGGCTTGTCACTTACGTCGAGAATTCTGGAATCTGCGAACGCTAACCGGCTGGAGCAGTGGTTTCTCTGCAAGGCAGTCGTGCAGTGATAGAGGGGCCGTGCGCTTGATCGACCGTTCCTGATGGTTCAGTGCTGGGCTGCGCCCTTCTGGAAAAGAGGGCGTCCGATAGTGAATGACTGGAAAGGGAGTATCATGTCCGAGAAGGAAGAACCGGCTGCAAACCCTGTGAAGGCAGTACATGACGTGATCAGGAACATGCCAGCTGAGGAACGTGAAAAGGCTCATGAGCGCCATCATGAAGTGCTCGATGAAGTCTCCAGTGATGAATCCGAAACTGTAACTGACTGAAATCTGTTACGGGCGGGGGCAGGCGGGCCTGTTCCGTCCTGCCCCCGCCCCTGTATCGTGAGGGAAAGGAAAGTGATGATGCGGACGACACTGTGCATGACAGGCCTGAGTCTGATGCTGCTGGCGGGCAGTCTGACAGATGCCCGGGCCCAGACCCCGCTGGATGTGGCGCAGGATGGAACGGTGACAACAAGCGGTCTGGCCGCTCTTGGTGTATCTCCCAATGGGGGGCAGCGCTTGGGGCAGACCGGTAAATGGCAGATGCTGGAGCTGGACCACACGCTTACGGCTCTTCTGGCAGAAAATGATGTCATGTTGTCCGCATCGCCACGTCGGGGTGGTGATGTCTTTCTCATGTTCGTCCTGAAGAATCATGAGATTCACCAGCCAGAACTGGAGGTCCGTTTCTCCAACGGATACGAGGTGAAAGGCTTCCATTATACAGGCATCATCAACCGGGGCACGCAATGGGGATGTTATGTCTCCGAAGCTGAGGGGCACGCCCTGTTTGATGCCCTGGCAGGCAGTACGTCTGTCAGCATGTCCTGGGCAGGGGGCGCAGCCCACATCGATTTCGATCACGGGGATGAGTTCGTCCGCACACTGGCCGAGACAGCCTGGCGTGGAAATATGCCGTTTCCGAAATGATATTTCATTGAGGGGGAGCGCTTGTGCCCGGACCGGTCTGCACGCCGCCGTGAGTATGCTGTTTTAGCGAGATGCCACCCGCCTGAACGTCGCCGGATGTGATAATATCGCAGGTGGCTTCAATGCGGCTGGCTTTCAGGGTGAGGGGCCCTTGTGCGTCTATGGTGACGGATCCCGGCGTCACGATCCGCCAGCCCTGATCCGTTGCCTGTATGAACTGGTCTGGCCCTTCATTGAGGAAGCCGCCCACATATACGCAGTCCTGCATGGAGAACTGTCGGAACGAGGCCGGAGGTGAGGGCTGTCGGGTCGTGATGGCATGGGTGTGGTCCCGCCCTGATATGATGATGAAGCCAATATCCCCCGGCTTGGGGTCGATGATGAAGGCGGAACGGCCGCCTTGCAAACGCAGGTAAGGAACATTGTGGATGAGGTCATGTGGCAGGGTGCGGGAGAGCGCATCCTGCTGCTGTACCATGGGACGGACCGTGACCTTGCCTGTAATGGCAGTGGCCTCGGTCGTGACTGTTTCTACCTGTACCAGCATGGAAGGGCCGATCTGGTTGATGTGGCTGGCAATGAGTGAATCCAGTGCACCTTTCAGGCTGTTTTTGCCCGCATTGGAGCGCAGGAGATAGGGCGTGGCTGTAGCTGGCATGCTGTGATCCTTCAGGCCGTTCTGGAGGTGGTTGTTCAGGAAGGTGGCGGCCCGTCATCGTCTGCCAAGGGTCGTACGGATGCATTCCATATGTGTATGCCAGGATCCATGTGAGGTCTCGGTACTGATGTCGTGCCAGACAAAGGTGGCCAGCCACAGGCCGTTCCAAGGTGGGGTGCTGGTTGTGCATGTTCCGGTGACGGGTGCAAAGGTGCTTTCCAGAGCCAGTGGATGCCAGAAGGTGATGTCTGGCCGGAGGAGGGTTGTCAGGGATATGCCGGAACTGCTGTATCGGGGATAGCCGATCATCCCCGTTGCGGCTGAGATGACAGGAACTGTTGATTCCTGCCCTGCTGGCGGGATGCCGGTAAAGGTCGGCCCCCATATTTCAAGGAGCCCCCTGTAGGGAATGGCCCCCTGGTTGCTTTCCATCACGGGGATGAAAGGTGAGAGGTTGAAGGTGCCTTTCGTCGCCGTCAGGATGGCCTGTATCTGCTCAAGAGCCGTTCCCCATCTGTAATGGTTTGTCAGGCTGGCATGGTGTTCCCACCCACCATGATCCAGCAGCTGGAAGCCTGCTTCTTTGCAGATATCCGCCATCAGGGTGATGACGTCCTGCGGTCCGGCATAGCCTTTGGCCTGTGGCAGGATGGACGCTGGAATGGTGCTGGTCATGGCATGGATATGGAAGGGACTGTCCAGATCATCATAATCCGTCTGGGCACTGTCGACTGTTCCAGTGAACAGGTTTGTCAGCGGGCTCCCTTCATCACCGGCCTGTAAGGTGATGAAAGTCTGGCCAGCAGTGATTGTGTTTAGGTTGTCTGGTGCAGGATGGTCGGGAAGGATGGAAAGGCTGTCTCTGTCTATCTGGGAGAGCCCCCTGATGGTGAGGTCAGCTTCGGAACCGGTGGTGAATCCCGCATGTCTTATGGTGGCCTGTATTGCATGTCCCTTGCCAATCGTGAAGCTGTCCAGGCCTCCGTTCAGCCCGGGTATGAAGAATGTGACGGTTATCTGTTTGCGGGCAAAGCTGTGTGTCGTGGTGGCATTGGGATATGTGATGGCTGTCATGATGTATCATCTTCGTAATGAAGCAGGAATCGGGACCCCAGACCTGAAAATGTGGGATCATCAGCCCCTTGTGTGTCGGTGAAGTACAGGCGGCCTGGCAGCAGGCTGGCAGGGTTGCGGATGATGTTGGTCCCGTTCTGGCAGACAATGCCACGGAGAAGGGCTTCGGTACCGACGGTCAGGTCCATGTATAGTCCGGTGGAAAGCTGTCTCAGCCAGATGTGGCATTGCAGCCCGGCAATGGGGCAGGTCATGCTCTGGGCTGCTGTTGGCTGGAGCGGAACCGTGTAGATCATGTCCGTTTCTCCGGCTGAAGGGTGACGGGGCCTGCATTGCGGGTTTGCGCACCCTGTGGGTGGCGGCTTCCCGTCCAGCGGGACGTGTTTCCCTGTCGGACTTCCTGAATGGTGATGTTGGCCGTTATGATGTCAACGCCGCTGTCGACCGTGCGGGTGAAGGTGTAACCGGTGATGTTGGCATTGGGGTAGATGCCCTCTGGCGTGGCGACGAAATAGAGGTTTGTGTCCTTTACGAGCCGGGAAAGCGTTTCCAGAAAATCTTTCCGCACCGTGTCAGACCCCACACCAAGGGTGCTGCGTATGAAGTCTGGCAGCAGGTTTTCACCAAGGGAGCCTGTTTCCGACCCGTCACAGACCATGCGGATCATGGCCCGGTAGGGCAGGAATACCTTGTTGTAGCTCGTGAAGGTACCGTTTTCCTGTGGGGCGGAGCAGATGTTGGCCTGTTCATCCAGTCGCAGGGAATCGACATGGGCGGCGGAGAGGACACGTCTTGGCGCCTGGCCTGACAGGAAACTGGATGGGCCGCCAGCTGATCGGTTGAAACCGGACGATGTGAGGGAACTGAACTGGTCAGCCGTCGGGCGGCGGAAGATGCCCCATTGGCGGGCGGCACGCTGTACGGCCCAGTTTCCCAGCGTTTCACCACCGGTGGCGGAGGCTGACGCCCGGAGAGATGTCAGGATGGACATGAGGACTGCTCCAGAAAGAGATTATCCGGTCTGGGTGAGGGTCTGGCGGGCAAGGGCTTTTATGGTGCTGGCTTCCACGGCACGGGCAATGTCTTGCGGTCTGCCATGACCTGCCGTCACGGTGATGTTGATGGTCGGGCTGTGCGTGGTCGTGTTGTGGGTCGTGAGAGGGTGCGGTCGTGCTGCGGTTTCGACATGCCGGGCAAGGTGGGCAAGAGCCGGCCCTGCACCGGGAGTGGGCCTGCCCGGAATGGCGGGGGAACGGGAACCCGGTGCTGCAGGAAGCATCCGTGAGAGTGTCTGATCCGTACGGGCAAGGGTCAGGGACAGGCGATGCAGCCGCTCCTGGTCCTGCTGCGGCGTGGGTGAGACGTTCAGTTCCCGTGAGGCCGTGCCGGTCAGGTATGGGATGGACATGGCAGGCAGGAGCCTGCCCGGCTGGCGAGGAGGGGGTGTCTTCTGGCGTCCGGTTTCATCATGGGGTGAGGAGAGGCCTTCAGGAGCATGAAGGTTCAGGATGCTGCGGGCCGTCATCATGGCTGAAAAACCTTGCAGGAGGGGGCCGGGGTCCGTTCCCTCCCGTGTTTCATCAGCCTGTCGTGCCTGCAGGTGAAGGACACGCTCCAGAGCCTGCTCTGCATTGTGGAGGGTTGGCTCCACGTCCTTCAGGGCCTGTCGGGCGGCAGGGGTGGACTGGGCCAGCAGGGTGGACCAGTCCCGCACGGTCTGTACCGCCGAGGGAGGCATGGGCTGGGGTGAAGGGGCTTTCGCTTCGGGAGTTGTGGCATCGCTCTGGCGGACCGGTGGCTCCGGCGTTGGCATCATGGCGGGCAGAGGGCGTGCCATGACAGGGACATCTGTTCCGTCTGTGTCCTGCTGTTTCAGACCAGTGAGTGATCGCCCCCCGGTGAAAAGGGCCAGTGCCCCCATGACATTCCGCCGGAAGGCTGCCGTGCCCTGTTTCAGGGGGAGATGGGTCGGGGGACGTATCAGGTCCGACTGGGCAATGAGTGTATCAAGAATGGCCATTCATGCGCTCCACGGCCGCAATTTCCCAGAGAAGCCACATGTCTTCGCTGTCATAGAGGGTTTTCAGCTCATGCAGTGTGGCCAGCCCCGCCCCGATGACAAAGGCCATCGGACTGGAGAGATTCACGCAGCGGGCGGGAGGTCCCCGTCCGGCTGTGTCTCCCTCAAGATGGCGATGAGGGGGTATATCTGGTAAATTGCGGCCTTGAAAAAATCCACGTTCAGCCGGAAGGCCTCTGCCCGTAAGGCAGGCAACGTGTTGGGGTCCGTTATGTCCGCCTCGATGAGCGGGGCAGGCTCAAGGGCCCGGTTCGTGGGGTCCCGGCGGATTGTCACACAGTCCAGAAGGCCGGAGAAAGCCCGGTCACAGTCTTCATCGCTCATGTGCCCGAACAGGGCCATGCTCTGGCCGGAGAGACCGGCAATGCCGCTGTGCAGGGCCTCCCGTGGGGTGTTGGCTCCGGCACGGGCCAGGGCACGGACGACATGCCGTGCCCAGCGGTCCGCCGTGAAGGCCGACATGCGGGAAATGACAAAACATTTGCCTGCATCAGGGCCTTCGGCAGGGGTCCATTCGATGGTTTTCATGGTGGGTTGCCTTACAGCCCTGCCGGGAGGACATTTTCCCATGTGATGTTCACGGTCCGGTTGCCCAGCGTTGTATCCCCCGCCGGAACGGGGTCATAATCCGTCAGGCAGCCATTGGTGAAGGTGAAACGCTGTCCCAGCCCGTGCAGCAGAAGCTCGCCGTTCAGTTCATAGACTGTCCGGGCCTGCCGGGAGGCCGTGGCGATGGCATCGAAGACGGGAAGGGAGCGTGATCCGGCAGAGAAATGCAGGGCCATGTGATAGGCTGAAGGGACAAATCCCTTGTTGAGACGGCCATCAATGGAGAGGCTCGTCGTGGCCAGCTTCAGCTTCTGGGAGCCACTCCAGCCATGGTCGGTTGCCCAGTTCTCCAGCGTGATGGGCGCATTGAACAGGGTCTTGACCGTGAGGGTGAAAACGGCGTCAGCCGAGGTGATGAGCGCAGTGCGGGACATGACTTACTGGACCTCGATGGATGCAAGATGAATGGACTGGACGGACTGGCCATCCGTGTACCAGAAGCGGCACGGGGGACTTCTGCGGGCGGCCCGGATGTCGGCTGCGGCGGTGGAGGCATTGGGCTGGAAGTACCAGCCCCGGCTCTGCACCGTGTCGCTGATGGTGGTTCCGGCAGCCTGGTCGATCTGCTGTTTCTGAAGGGATGTCAGCTGGATTCCGGGGCGGATGGCCCCGAAGCGCAGGGCCTGGTTGATGGTGTCCTGCACGCTGGCCGAGATCAGCCCATCCCCGAGGCTGTCATACGGAATCTGCCCGGTCTGGAGCAGAAGCGTGGTCAGGGCGGACTGGAAGGACGCATTGAGCCATATCTGGTTGATGTAGCTGTCCGCCCAGAGGAAAGCCCCCGAGACATGCCCGTCCTCCAGCCACTGGAAGCGGCCCAGCCCGTTGGCATAGGCCCCGTAGAAATTGTAGCCATTGGCCCGGAGAGTGGCGGCTGTCGTGGCATCGGTCACGCTGGGGGTGAGCAGCCCGCTGCGGCGAAAGCAGAGCGTGGTGCGCCCGTCCGTTGCGCTGAAATCGAGCGAGGCCAGCCAGCCGAGACAGAAGGCGGCAGCTAGAGGGTCCTGATAGATCAGGGTGGTGCCATCAATGTTCCGGTTTTGCAACCATGTGCCGAAGCTGGCACTGTTCTGCGGGTTGAGGGCCTGCTCGTCCGTGTCCCATGGGACATACCAGTAACGGTCCGTCGTGCCGGCCACCCATGTGGCGAAGGCCTGTTTCTGTGTCAGGGTGGGTTCCCATGTGGTGGTGAAGCCGGTGAAAGCCTGATTCTGGCTGGTGATGAGGTCCATCAGGCTGGCAGGATCGGCCTGGTGGGCCGGGTCCGCCATATGGATCAGCAGGGTGGGCGGTATCTGGGCTGCATCGTCATGGCTGGCGAAATAGACGGCGGCCATGCGGGCTTCCGGGCTGTTGGCGGGGAAGTCTTTCGTCACGTCTGCCAGGGAGCCGTAGGATTTCAGCTGACCTGTACCGAGAGCGGCTGAATCCGAAGGGGTTGTGATGAGCAGCCCGTTCATGAAAGGAACGCCACTGGCGGTGCCGAGTGTGACGGGATTGATGCTGACAGTCTGGGCAAGAGGGATGGTGCCGGTCAGGGAGGCCATGATGGAGTGTCCTTGTCTGTGAAAAAGGAATCAGTGGTCGGCAGATGGGAGGGGAGTGGCCAGGGTGGCTTCCACCATGGAGGCCATGCCGAGGGCTGTGGCCGTCTCGGCCGGGCGTTTCAGGGTGGTCATGATGACGAGACGCAGTGTCAGGGTGGCGGAGGCCTCATACTGCTGTTCTGCACTGGTGAAGTCCTGCTGCGTGAGGGGCCCGGTGTCTATGGGGGCGATGTCAGGCCGTCTGTGGCGGAACCACGCCACGGTCCGCCGGTCCCGCCACAGGGTGCTGACACCGCCCAGAACCGTCAGGGATTCAGGCCCACGGGCGGTGAGCCGGATGGACAGTTCCATGGGCTGGGAGATGGTGACGCCTTCTTCATCATGGTCATGGCTGTTGGTGGCGAGCGGACGGCGTGTGGTTGGCTGCATGACGAGATGGCTGCCTGAAGGCATGGGCAGACGGTTCTGCTGGCCCTGGAAGAGGCCCCAGCCTTCAGGCAGAATTTCTGCTTTTAGCCAGTCTCCCAGCATCTGCATGACCGTGCTGTCTGTCGGGGTCAGCTGGAACTCTGCCGGCATGGAATCTGGCGGGTGACGATCAGGCGGCACCATTCATTGGCTCCCCATTGTTCGAGTATTTTCGTGACCAGCCATTCCGATCCTTCAAACAGGAGGCTGTCGCCCCCGCTCTGCAGAGGGCGACTGAGAGTATGGGCGCTGCCTTGCAGAAAGACGGTGCGGCTTTCTCCCTGCTGGGCGATGTCGCCAATGAGCTGGAGGAGAGTGGCCGGGGCGGGCTGGATGTCGATCAGCATAGGGATGTCCTCATGAAGCGGGGTCGTGCTGTAATCGGCGGCAATCTGGCTGCCTGTCATGCGGCGGAGAATGGCAGGCTGAAGCGGGTTGATGGTGGTTGTCACGCTGCTGGCGAGAGAGAAGAGATTCATGCTGTCTGGCCTTCCATCAGGTGGTGAAACCGGTCAGGCGGGACTGGATTGACGAAAGCGCATGACTGCGCCACTTTACGGCCAGTTCTGGCTGGTTGCGGATGCGTGTTCAGCCAGTGAGACAGGAGTAAGATCGTATGTATGGTGCTGTAACCGGCAAGGCCGTGCTGTTTGCCGTGGTGCTGATCCTGTGTCTGCTTTCTCTGACACGGACCATTTTCCTGATGATGCGGGCCGGTGATGGCAAGCGTATCACCTTCGGTACGCTGGTCCATCTCGTGGTGCCTTTCCTGTTCGCCTATGTTGTCTGGAAGCTGCTCTGGCACTGAGAGCGTCAGGTGATGATGGAAGACGGCCCACCCTTCTGGGGTGGGCCGTTTCCGTATCAGGGCCAGAGGTAGGCTGGATGTGCCTGGCCAGGCAGGAAGCGCATCTGGCGGAGGGGGGCCGTGGCCTGCCAGAAGATCAGTCCATACTGTGTCTGGCTGAACCACCCGGCCTGCCTTGGCAGGGTACTGCCATCCAGTGTGATGGAGACCGCCCCCCGTGTGGCGGAGGCGACCCGTCCGACTGGCGGTGCCGCTGGCGGGCTGCCGGTGGCCTCGCCAGACTGGGCTGGTGTTTCGGTGGCGAAGAGCTGCGCCTGATGCGCTACCAGCAGCCAGAGCAGCGTCCTGCGTCGTGTCATGTCCCGGACAGGGGAACGGCCCGTATTGTTGAGGATCAGTTCTGCCAGCTGGAAGAAGCTTTCCGCCTGCCCGGCACTGACATGCCCGACGAAGGCCGGATAGGCGGCGAGCCAGTCCTGATAGGAAAAGATAACCTGCCCTGGGGGGGAGGAGTCCGTCATGGTGGCATTGTCTCCCGGTTGGAGGCCCGTGCCGTTGGGCTGGAGGGCATAAGGCACGGGCGGGTGGTCAGGCTGTTTTCTGCATGGGGGTGACACCTTCGGCCAGGGTGGTGTTGTCAGCCCCTTCCAGCCCCGTGCGGTCCTTGGCCAGTTCGGCCATGGCATTGTCGGCACGGGCGGGCGTGGTTTCGGCAAAGATGATCTTCCGGGTGATGAGGTCGCTCTGCCTGTTCTGTTCCAGCCAGGCTTTCCAGAAGTTGGTCGGCACGGTGGTCCGTCCTGCCCGCCCGAGCAGACGGTTTTCCACGGGATGGTAGAGCGGGTCCTGCCGGATGCCATTCAGCAGTATGGAGGACCGGGCCTGTGGCGGAGTCATGACGGGGGCCGTGGCCTGTGTCCGTTCGCTCAGGCTGGAGAGGTCATGCAGGTCGAGCCGGATGCCGGAAGGCAGACGGCAGAGGACGGTGACAGTATCGGCCATGGTTCAGATTCCTGTCATGGTGACGCAGGCCACCGGGTAGAACCAGATGGTTCCCCATGTGCCCTGGGATTTTTTCTGGCGGATGTAGGAGCTGTAGCGTTCGACCGCATGGGCACGCAGCTTCTCGGTAAAGGCGGTGGTGACACTTTCCTGCCCGTCCACCTCCCGCAGGAAGAGCTGCATCTGCGTGACCTTGCTGAGACCACCAGACAGCGTACTGCCGGCTTCCGGCAGGGTCTCGATCTTCAGGTTGGGCAGGTTCTCCCGCAGCAGTTCACGAAGGGAGACACGGAACTGGTTCGTGTACAGCAGGCACTGCTGCCGCTCCGTCGGAATGACGAGGGTCAGGGGGCTTTCCAGCGTGACATTTCCGCCCATCTGTTCGGAAAGCTGCTGGAAGGCCTTGAGAATGTCGGCATAGACCTGCATCGGGTCGGTCATGCTCAGCCAGTCGCTGCTGCCCGTTGCCGCTCCGGAAGGAGCAATCTTCGGGGTGGGCTGGATGGCCGGTGGCAGGGCCGTGTCATTGAGGGCACCACGCAGCTGGAGACCTTCCATTCCGAAGAGGCTGATGCGGTTGCTCGTCTTGTTCAGGATGGAGATGGACGCCTCATTCTTGCGGGAGACCCAGTCCAGCCGTGCCGCCCCCATGCGTTCCGCCTCCCGTTCTCCCCAGCGGGTCCATGTCTGGAAATGGAAGGACTGCCTCTGCACCCAGTTGGCGTTGACGTCACTGTCCCCGGAGCTGTCATAGTCCCCGTAGGAAGCTGTCTGGCCGGAAAGTTCGACAAAGGGGAATTGTGCCGTGTCCGTCAGCCAGTCGCCTTTCTGGCCCTGGCCATAGATGGCCTCGGCCCGGATGGGTGTGATGAGAGCCTTGATGGTGCGAGGGTCGGCATAGGTGGAAAAGATGGACGGAATGCCGGAATTGGGAGCCGTCACGGCGCTGTCGAAGGCCATGGCGTGGTCAAGCACGCCATGAATGCCGAAGTCACGTTTCAGCATGGCGGAAGAAATGGAGTGGGGCATGGTGATACCTTGCTTGTGGTCGGGAGCGGAGAAGGGGCGGGCGGGTTGAAGAGGGGTCAGGCCGTCATGGGGTGCATGGGGCCGGAAATGATGATCAGTTCTCCCGCACTGCCGCCACGGGAGACCGTCCAGCCTGTGGCCACGGTTCCCTGCGGTGTGTTGCCTGCCGGGGCCGTCTGGAGGCTGCCGTCACCTGTGGAGGCATAGACGGCCTGTCCCGCCGTGGCTGCCGTGCTGGCCACGGCCCAGAAGTCTCCGCCCTCAGCAAGGCTGGCCATGAAGCCCTGCGGCAGGGTCATGGTGGCGGACTGGAGATACTGCGTCGTCAGCCCCTGCTGCGAACGGTAGAGGAAGCCCGCCGGGGTGGTGGTGCCGGTGTGGCTCAGGCTCACGCCGTCTTCATGACGCCAGACGAAACGGGCAATGGTCAGCCCGCCCTCTCTGGCGATGAATCCGCCTTCCGGGGCGATGGCCGTGCGGATGGGGTTGGCACTGGCCGGGGCTCCGGGAAAACCCTGCGGCCATGTGTAGGAGACAGTCTGCTGGAAATCGGACATGGATGTGCTTTCTGTAAATCTGGGCAGGGATGGGGTCAGTAACGGCGTGGGGCCGTATACCCGGTGGCGGTTTCATCAGCGGCAGGAGCGTGCGTGATGGGTGGAGTCATGGCCTCCAGACGGGTCTGGACGAGGGCATGAAGACCGGCCTGATTGATGGCGGCGAGACTGTCCGCTGCCATGCCGGACTGCCGGAGGGCATAGCGGTAGACGTCATCGGCACTTTCCATGCCATGAACCTCTCCGACCAGGGGGCGGACAAGGCGGCGTGCCTCCTCCGTGGCCTGGCGCAGGGTACGGTCGGCGGAAAGGGCCTTCTGGATGGCCTCGTTCAGGGCAGATTCCGCCTCTTCATGGTGGGGTACCTCGGCGGTGGGCGTGTCGTCTTTCCGTGTCATGGTGGTGGCTGCTTTCCCTGTGGCTGAAGAATCATGGACCAGCACGTCAGGGCCGGCCCGTCCTTTTGTTACGAGAGCAATATGGTTTCCCCGGATGTTGACCATGCGTCCGTCATAGGGCTGGCCCTCATGGGTGCCCGGTGTCATGTCCGCCTCATAGGCGTAGCCGCAGGACAGTTCCTTCTGGTCGCCGGACTGGATGCGGGTGATGGCAGGACCATCAAAGATGACCATGCCGACCGTCAGGTAGGGGCTTTCGAAGCGGGCATTGTCCATGGTGGAGCCGACCGTCAGTTCCCTTGGGTGGGCATCCGCACTGGTGGGGACGTGTTCCTCCAGAACAGGCAGGGAGTTGAAACTGTCTGCCGCCTTTTCCAGTTCTTTCGGGTCCCGCAGGAGGCGGTAGGACTGGTCCGGGTTCAGGCCCAGCCGGGCATGGTCGGGAATTTCCCGCCCCTGATAGAGGCAGATGTTGGCCTTGCTGATGGGGGTCCGTTCCACACGGAGGCGTCCGTTGTCATCAAAACTGCGGACGGACCCGGTGCGGTCATAGGCGAGAATGGTCATGAGGCCTCGGATGGCTGTGGTTGTGTGGTCTGCTGCCAGAGGGGCTTGAAGGTGATCTCCAGCGCAGGGTCGGTGTCTCCCCAGAGGTTGAGCTGGATCAGGGTGAGCAGGCGGCTCAGCACGGGCCGCATGTGGGCTTCCTGAAAGGCGGCGATCTCATCGTAGAACACCCTGATTTCTCCAGCGGAGGAGGCGTTCAGCCCGTTGGGGGTGATGCCGAAGAGCTTCACGAGCGGTATGCCGGGTATGGAGGCCATGGCTTCCATGGCCTGGGACTGGAGGTCGGCAAGCCCTGTCAGGGGTGTGGCCACGATGGATACATCCTCGTTCTGCCGGTCGGCCACGATGATGTCCTGTCCTTCGGAAATTTTCTGCATGAAGGAGGCCCGCCCCGTGATGGAGGCTGTCGGGTCGGCCTCGTCGCTGGTGCCGGTGGCCATCAGGCCGCCCATGTCGGTCTTCAGGACAAGCCTGGAGAAATTGGTCGTGATGTTGCTGATGCTGTTGCGGGTCCGCAGGAAGTTGTGGACATAGGGGCGCAGCTGCTGTGTCAGGCTCATCCCGCCGAAATTGAATGACGGTTTGAAGAGGTCGGATACGCCATAAGGCACCATGCTGATGAGCCTGTCCCGATGGACAAGGCTGCCCTGCACCCACCAGTTGCGGGGCCGGTAATAGTCATCCTGCAGGGGAGAGTCGGCATTGTAGGCGTTGGGCGTGGTCCAGACCGGTTCGATGTTTTTCAGCCCGGCCAGAGTTCCCCTGCGGACCCCGTGGGGGGTGAGGGGCAGCGGGAGTGTCTGCCCATAGGTCGTGCGGGGCGTGTCAGCCATGTTGAGCCAGATATGGCCGATGCCGTAGAGCAGGCTGTCCAGAATCTGCTGGTGCAGAAGCTCGCGGACATTCAGCCGTTTCATCTCCACATCCAGCGCATGAAGGCGGGCTGCGGGATCCGACGGAAGAGCCGGAGAGGGATGGTCTGGGTTGTGCGTGCTGAGGCTGATCCATTCCCGTGTGGCTTCCCGTGCGATGACATCACAGGGTTTGCGGAACTCCGCCCGCTGGGCCATCTGGGCGAGGGTCGGATACCCCAGAAAACCAAGCCCGTCGGCCATCCATGATGGCTGGGCTGCCGTCTGTCCCATGGCCCAGCAGGCCATGTCCATCATGGCCGTGGGGGCAGAATCCATGCCGGGCTGGTCATGCCCTTCCGGCACGACGCCCGGTGGTGGCCGGTAGGGGGAGAATGGCGTGGCTGTCTCTCTGTCATCGGGTGTAGGGATGGTGTGGGAGGCCCGCCACAGGCGGGTCAGCCAGTGGGGACTTGTCTTCCCGGCCATACTGGTGTGACGTGGAGCGGCGGGTTCCTGCCGGGGGCGTGCGGTTGTTGTGGGCTGTTTTTCAAACAGACGGGTGAGAGAAAAACCGGGCATGGGCAAGGCCTATCTGTAACGGAAAGGAGACGTGTCATGAGATGGATCGACTGGAAGGCATCATCACAGCGTATTGCCGGACGGATGCTTCTGCTGGCCCTTCTGGGTGGGCTGATACTGGGGGGAGCCGTAGGGGGATGGCTGGTCTGGGCGCTGGGTCATCCGTGAGAGCCATGTCCATCAGGTAGGTGGTGCAAACCGTGAGAAATCCGGCAGAGGGGACTGGTTGGTGATGAGGCCATCCAGAGCGTAACGCAGGGCGTCGATGTAATGGTTGTTCGCATCTTCCACCTGCGGGAGGACATCGCCTGTCAGCGGGTCCGACCTGTAACGGTAGAGGCGGAATTCACGGACTGTCTGCTGGCAGCGGGGATGGATGCGGATGGACCGGAAGGAGCGCAGCCTCTCGATGCCATCCTGTACGCTTCCGGGCCATTTTCGGGCAGCACTGATGCGGAAATGATGGCGGGTGCGAAGGTAACTGATCGTTTCCGGCCGGGCACCGTCTGCCCGGATGGGCCAGTGGCGGATGCCCGGTATCCTGTCGAACAGGGCAGGCAGGTGGTCCAGTGGAATGTGGGTGCCGCCTGCCTCATGGTCGATATGGAGGATGTCCTCGTGAATGAAGCAGCGTATGACGGCTGTGGGGTCCCGTGAGAAGCCCCAGTCCACTCCAAAATGGAAGCGGCAGCTGCTGGGAGGCCGGAACTCTTCAACCGTGATGCGGTCGGGGAAGATGAGGGCTTCGTGATGCAGCTGATAGCCTCCCTCCCAGATATGGCCATAGTCCTGTGGTCGCAGATGTTGATCCCGTTTTCGTTCCTGGTCCAGAATATTTGGGAACCACGGATTGTCTGACCAGTTCGCCCGGATCGTGATGAAGGAGGGGTCACCTTCCGTGGCAGGATCACGCATGAAGGCATCCACAGGGTCGGAGGGATGATTGGGATTCCAGCTGAACCAGAGTTCGGAACCGGGCTGGCGGATGGTCGGGCGCAGGAGTTTCAGGGACCTGGCCGAGAGGGACTGCGCTTCCTCTACCCAGGCGATGTTCATTCCTTCCAGGGATTTTATGGTTTCGGCATTGTGGGACTGCATCCCCTGGAAGCGGATGACACCGCCGCCGGGTGTACGGATTTCCCTGTCCAAAACTGTGAAGAGGTGGGACAGGTTCAGGCGTGCGATGGTGTCCCGGAGCAGCTGGTGAACGGAAACAGTCAGGGATTTCTGGATTTCCCGGATGCAGACCGCCCGCAACCCGGGGCGCAGTGTGGCCTGTTCGATCAGCATTCCGGCAAAGAAACAGGACTTCCCGGAACCTCGTCCTCCCCAGATGCCTTTATAGCGGGCAGGCTGTAGAAGGGGCGCAAAGGCCCGGGGTGTCATGATGGTGACCCGGTCTGTTGTCATGAGGCCCCTGCATTTTATTGCGGTGATGTGTCCGGTGGTGTTGTGCCCGGAGCAGCGGGATCAATGATGAGCCGCTGGATGGTGTGTACGGGGCCGCCATCATGCCCGGCATGTTCCATGGTCTGCCGGTCGCCATACCGCTTTGGGGCACGGCGGGCCATGATCCAGCGGAGCATGTCGAACCTCAGCTTGTGGAAATTGACCGTGGCCGCATCAGCTTTTTCTGGCATGGCCCTGATATGGGAGAGGATGGTGCTTTCCAGACTGTCGGCAGACAGTTCCCGTGCCCGGCGATAACGGGGCAGGAGGGCCGGATGTTTCTGGAGCCAACGATAGAAGCTGCGCAGGGTGGGGCGCTGTGCGCCGGAGCAGATGTCATGCAGGGGAGTGCCGAGCATGAGGTCTTCCATCATTTCATCAAAGAGTTTCTGCGAGAAGGAGACAGGCTTTTTGCGGGGCGTGTCATGAGACATGGGTCGCATGAAGGCGGTTGCGGGCATGTCTGCCAGAGAAGAAGGGCAGCCTGTCACTTTCCAGAGCGTTGACCTGCAGTTCCCGGTGTGTCCGGAGGCGGAGCTGGGTGAGGGTGAAGGCGGAGAGACTTGCAGGCTGGGGGGTGACGGCCTGACGCTGCTTGAGGAAGGGAATGGCCCTGACGACCGCATTTTGTTTCAGTCCCAGAATGAGTTCATCCCTCCATGTCAGAGGAATGTCGGCCCTGTGTGTCAGGGCTGGAGCTTCGTGGATCGGGCAGAGAACAAGACTGTTGCCCTCTTCGGCAAGAACGGTGCAGAGGCCGCGTCTGGTCAGAACGATGCGGCCGCGGCCGAGCGGCTGCCCGGCGGGGGAGGAAGGCATGTGAGCCATGGAAGAAAGTCCGTTTTTAATGAATGCAGGTGCCGGGCATGGAAGCCGGATCATGCATGTCCGGCAGGATGGGCCTCGGTGGTGCAGTGGAGGTGGATCATGGCGCATGGGGTCGCACCGCCGGGAAGGGCGGTGGTTTGCGGAATCCATCCTGAAGGGAAAGAAAAGCTGTCTGTCTTGGAACAGCAGTCATGAAAAAAGCCGTACACCCCTCTGGGCGCACGGCTCGTGATGATGTCATTTTTATAGGCTAAAGCGGGTAAGCTGTCAACAGGAAAAAAGCAATCCGGGTGCCATGGTCAGTTGCGGAGTTCCGCAGCCGTGATCTTCTGGGGTTTGTTCAGGATGATCTCGCCATGCCGGATGATCTTCTCAAGACCTTCAGGGGCCAGATGATAGCGTCTGGACAGGGTCATCATGTCGAGCCCTTTGCGATGTTCCCGGGCAATGGTGACAGCCTGTCTGGCTTTTTCGCGTCTCTGTCCCTGCCAGAAGGCGGCTAGCATTTCCAGTGTGGCGGCGCACTCTTCCGAAGCCTTTTTGCGGGCACTGTCCGGGTGCAGATCGGGATAGAGTTTGGAGCCGAGGGAAGAAAAGGACCAGCCGAGTCCCAGCATGTTCACGAGCAGCTGGTGTCGGGCCCGTCCCGCATGGCGGCGGAAGGCGTTCAGCCGCCCCCAGGCTTTGCCCTGCAATGCATTGAAGGTGAAGACATTCCCCGCCTGTGCGGGGGCGCCGCCATTTTTCATGATGTCGAGATAGCCGTGTTCGGCCAGCATCCAGTCCTTGACCCACTGTTCTGCTTCAGAAATGACATCAGCAGTCAGACGTGAGGAGAGGGCACCAAGAGTGTTGGCACGGCGGCGCCTGCGGCCGATGATTTCATAATCGGGCTTGCGGGTCCGCTCCCGGGTCGGGGTGGTCGTGATGTGCGTGATGCGAGACAAAGGAATTCTCCCGGAAAACTGCGTTATGGTCCGTAATGGGGCATGGCCCCATGACAATCAGGTCATATGGAGAGGATGAAAGCAGTGAGGGTATTTCTTCCTTGGCAGATTGAGTGTCGGAGAGCCTCCTGTAAGGAATTGCTCTGAGGATGCGGGGATATACCCTTAACTGTCAAGAAAAATTAACAGGACCTAGGGTGTCCCCTGTCTGGACACACGCAGGAAAGAGGGATAATCCCCGTACTATGTCTATTGAATCGTTGTTGTCGCATCTGGATTCCCTTCTGGCGGCCCAGGGATTGTCCGACAGGCGGGCCTGTCTGAAAGCCCGTGAGATCAATCCTGCTGTTGGTGTGGATTTTTTGCGGGACATGCGTCGGCGCAAACATCTCCCCCGTACGGACAAACTGGCAGCCCTGGCCCAGGTGCTGGGTGTGCCGGTTGGTCCGCTGGTAGCAGAGATCAGCAGGTCTGAAGAGCAGAAGACAGTCGAACAGCCAGCGCCGTCTCCTAATCTGCCTGTTTCGCAGGTGCAGGTCTGTGGTGAGGTGCAGGCCGGGGTCTGGAAGGAGGCACATGAATGGCCTCTTCCAGACCAGTATGCGATCACCATTCCTTACGATGCAGCCTATCCCGGTCTGAAGCGATACGGGTTGATGGTGAAGGGGCAGTCCATGAACCGTGTGTTTCAGGATGGTTCGGTGGTTATCGTCATCAATTTTTCCGAGCTGGGACGCCGGCCCCGTAATGGGGATTATGTGGTCGCCATGCAACGTTCCAGAGTGTCGGATGGTTTCGAGGCCACCATAAAGGCGGTTCAGGTCAAGGAAAGCGGACAGATGGTTCTCTGGCCCCAGAGTACCGAGCCGGAGTTTCAGTCACCGATCATCCTGCCTGCACCGGGTGATACGGTCTGCCACAGCGCTGCTGAGAGCCCGGATGTAACCATCCTTGCGCTGGTTGTCGGCAGTTATGTGCCGATGCCAACGGCATCTTTTCAGGGATCGTGAGAGGGGCTGAGGCAGGCATGTCCCATCCGGCGGGGTTGGAAAGGGTGAAAGAGGGTAGGGCTGATGACGCTGCGAGGCGGATCCTGCATGTGGACATGGATGCGTTTTATGCTTCCATCGAGCAGCGGGACAATCCGGCTTTACGGGGCAGGCCAGTGGCTGTGGGGCGTGGGTCAGGTAGAGGTGTCGTGGCCGCTGCCAGTTATGAGGCCCGTGTCTTTGGTGTACGTTCCGCTTTGCCCTCGCACATGGCACTGGAACGTTGCCCGGAGCTGATCTTCGTTCCTCCCCGTTTTGACGTCTATCGTGCTGTCTCGGCTCAGATTCATGCCATTTTCCGGCATTATACGGCGCTCATACAGCCGCTGGCGCTGGATGAGGCCTATCTGGATGTTACGGAACAGTGGCCTCCTTATGGATCTGCTACAGCCGTTGCTGAAGCCATCCGGCGGGATATTCGGCAGCAGACAGGGCTGACGGCCTCAGCGGGGGTATCGTATAACCGTTTTCTGGCCAAACTGGCTTCGGGGCAGCGAAAGCCCGACGGGCTTTTTGTGATTTCCCCCCGGCAGGGCGCTGCTTTCGTGGCGGATCTGCCTGTGGAGAAATTCCATGGTGTGGGGCCGGCGACCACGCGGCGGATGCATGGTCTGGGAATCCACACGGGAGCGGACCTCAGAAAATGGACAGTACCGGAGTTGAGGCAGCATTTTGGCAGTTCAGCCCAGTTCTATCATGATATCGCCAGAGGTCAGGATCATCGCCCGGTAGAGGCCAACCGGCCCAGGAAGTCATTGGGAACGGAGACAACTTTTCCGCATGACGTGGCTGAATGGGACAGGCTGGCAGCGACGTTGAAAGCGATTGTCAGCAAACTGGCTGCTGGCTGTGCGCAGAAGCGCCTTGCCGGACGGACCGTTACGCTCAAGTTGCGCTATGCCGGATTTCATACGGTAACCCGGGCTCGCTCAATGGCTTTCCCTGCCGCCGATGAGTGCGTATTGCTGCCAGTGGCTCTGGAAATTCTGCGCAGTTTCTTTCCGCTGGACCGGCCAGTGCGACTGCTGGGACTGACCATTTCCTCGCTGGTGTCGTATGAGGACCGTTCCCTGCCGGTACAGATGGGTCTGTTTGAGCAGACTGTCTGATTTCCCGGGAGTGCATGGAGAATGGCTTGCCTGATCTTTCGGGAAGAGCGAGGATGAACGAACCGGCGGCACTGGCTGGTGGTCAGTGCCGTGTCGCCCAGAATCAGGGAGGGAACATGAGTGATTTTCCCAAGGATGCTGCATCCTGTGTACAGCTGAATGATGGTCATGCCATGCCGTGGATCGGGCTTGGTGTCTGGGAAACACCGCCTGATGAAACGGCTGATGTTGTCAGAACAGCCATAGAGCTGGGCTACAGGGCCGTGGATACGGCCCGGCTGTATCGCAATGAGGCGGGAGTTGGCGAGGGGCTGAAAGGGCACCCCGCCATGTTTGTCACAACCAAGGTCTGGAATGACGAGCAGGGTTATGATTCGACCCTGAAAGCTTTTGATGAGAGTGCCCGTCTGTTGCAGCGTGATGTGGTGGATCTCTACCTCATTCATTGGGCAATGCCGCAGCAGGGACTGTATGTGGAGACGTGGAAGGCTCTGATCGACCTTCAGAAACAGGGGCGTGTCCGGTCTATCGGCGTGGCCAATTTTGAGAAAGATCACCTCCAGCGAATCATGGATGAGACAGGTGTTGTGCCTGCCGTCAATCAGATCGAGATTCATCCTTTCTTCCAGCAGGAGGAGTTGCGGGCTTTTCATAAAAGCGTGGGAATTCAGACCGAAGCGTGGCGTCCTCTGGGCAAGGGGACTGTACTGAACAACGAGCTGATCGGTGATATTGCCAGACGCCACGGCAAAAGCCCGGCACAGGTGATTCTGCGCTGGCACCTCCAGAATGGGGTGATCGTGATTCCCAAATCAGTTCATCGGGAGCGCATGGCAGAGAATCTGGACCTGTTCGATTTTGTCCTGCCCGAGCAGGAGATGGCGGCGATCGCCACGCTCCATAGGGCGGATGGCCGCATGGGAGAGAATCCGGCGAATCCGGTATTCGGCTGACATGGAAGAGGCGCATCCTGTTTGTGGGATGCGCCTCTTCCTGTTTCCGGGGATGCTCGGGCGTGTCAGATATCGAGAAGATTGACCGACTGGGCCTGCTCCTGAATGAACTGGAAGCGCAGCTCAGGCTTGCGGCCCATGAGGCTCTCGATCCGTCTGCGGGTCATCAGGTTGTCTTCTGTCGGGACGGTTACACGCAGGAGTGTGCGGCGTGCAGGGGACATGGTGGTTTCCTTGAGGTCGGAAACCGGCATTTCCCCCAGCCCTTTGAAGCGTGAAATTTCAACTTTGGCATTGGGCTTGAAGTCCGTCTTCAACCTGCGGTCACGGTCGAGGTCGTTCATGGCGTAGATGGTCTTGCTGCCATGAGTGAGCCGGTAGAGTGGTGGCTGCGCCAGGTAGAGGTGCCCCTGCCGGACGAGCTCCGGCATCTCCCGGAAGAAGAAGGTCATCAGCAGGGAGGCGATATGGGCGCCATCCACGTCAGCATCTGTCATGATGATGATGCGGCCATAGCGCAGTTTTTCAAGGTCGAGAGTCTTGCCAAAGCCACAGCCAAGTGCCTCGATCAGGTCTTTCAACTCCGTATTGGCCAGCAGTTTTTCCTGTGTGGCAGAGGCGACATTGAGTATCTTGCCCCGCAGGGGCAGGACGGCCTGTGTTTCCCTGTCACGGGCCTGACGGGCAGACCCCCCGGCTGATTCGCCTTCCACGAGAAATATCTCCGTCTCATGGGCATTGCTGCGGGAGCAGTCTGTCAGCTTGCCGGGCAGACGCAGGCGCTTTGTCGCCGTTTTGCGGGTTGTTTCACGGGCTTCACGGCGGCGCAGGCGTTCTTCTGCCCGTTCGACCATATAGCTGACCAGACTGTCAGCCTGCTGGGGATTGCCCCCCAGCCAGTGGTCGATCCGGTCCCGCAGGGCACCTTCCACGAGGCGACTGGCCTCCTGTGTGGTCAGTCTGTCTTTTGTCTGTCCCTGGAATTGTGGGTTGCGGATGAAGACGGACAGACGGGCATTGATGGTGCCCAGCACATCTTCCGCCGTGATGGTGCTGGAACGGCGAATCTTGCGCTGGTCCCCCCAGTTGCGGAAGCCTTTGACGAGTGCCGCTCGCAGGCCGTTCTCATGGGTGCCACCCTGTGGTGTGGGGATGGTGTTGCAGTAGGAAATGAGAGCGCTGTTTCCCTGGTCGAGAAAGGCAACAGCCCACTCGACACGCCCACCGGGTTGGCCATCGGCAGCCACAGGCAGCTCAGCCTCACCAGCCCAGAGGGGGGTAAGCAGGGCAGGTGAGGGACCAAGATCAGCCGTCAGGGCATCTTCCAGACCATTTGGATAGGCGATGACAGCTTCGGCTGGTGGAGCATTGTCCCCTTTCAGAAGTTCCGGGGCACAGGACCATGTGATGCTGACCCCCCGGAACAGCGCTGCCTTGATCTGGCACTGGCGGTACAGGCGGGCCGGGGAGAAATGCAGGGGGCCGAAAATGTCACTGTCCGGGGTGAAACGCACCATCGTGCCACGCCGGATGGCAGGTTTTGTGCTTTCTAGCGTACTGGTTGGCAGACCACGGGAGAAAGTCTGTCGCCATCCCTTGCGGTTGCGGTAGACCTCGACTTCCAGATGGGAGGCCAGTGCGTTGACGACAGAGCTGCCCACACCATGCAGACCGCCTGATGTGGCATAGGATTTGCCAGAGAATTTCCCTCCCGCATGGAGCGTGGTGAAAATGACCTCAAGGGCTGATTTTTTCGGGAAGCGGGGATGGGGGTCAGTCGGAATCCCACGGCCATTGTCACGGACCATCAGGGTGTGGGCGTCTTCCAGACAGACCTCGATGGTCGTGGCATGACCCGCCACGGCTTCATCCATGGCGTTGTCAATGATTTCGGAAGCAAGATGGTGGTAGGCCGCATCGTCCGTACCCCCGATATACATGCCAGGGCGACGGCGTACCGGCTCCAGCCCTTCAAGGACCTCAATGGCCCCGGCATCATACTGTTCAGCTGGCTGTACATGGGAGGGGGCAGGTGTGGAACCCTGCTCGAACATATCGGCCATCCTGTGATCCTGTCTGTCGGGGCGTGGGGAGGGGCGGGAGGTCAGCCCCGGCGCCTGCGGCGGCTCGTGGCCCGGTGGGGAGGCTGGGGTGCCGTGCAGCTTTCGTAGGAAGAAGGCTGAACAATATCCTTGGCCTCGGCATAATGGGCGAGGTCGCTGTTCGAATCGTCCAGCGCCTCGATCTCGTCATACATCGGCACACGTTGGGCACAGAAGGCCGTACCGGACTTCAGCCCCCCCAAGGACTGCACATCCGCCAGCTGCGTGATGTAATCATCATGTTTTTTCTGCGCCTGGCGGCCAAATGTCCGGTGGAAATAGGAATCCAGCCGTCTTTCCGATTCTGTCAGGATGGGGCGGAAGCGTGTGATGAACTGGTTGTAACGGTCCTGCGTCTGGCAGGAGAGAGCCGTCACCATGAGTTCCGATTTCAGACCAGCCAGATTGAAGGCTGAATGGTCTTCTGCCGAAGAGTGGCAGGCTGCTGCCCATGAGGCAGGGGCAATGGCAAAAAAAGCCGCAGTGGCAAGGGCCAGTCCAGTCCTAGAGAAGGACAGGCCGTAGGACAGAAGAGACATATGAAAACTCCCGCTGACAGGTTCTCTGCCTATATCATGGTCATTTGGGAAAGTCTGCCCTGAGACGGGCAATTCTTTGGTGGATATGGCCGTGTAATGATGAAGGAAACGTTAAACATAACTGACAGAGAAAGAAATATGGAAGACCTCATTCTCATGATGGTGCTGAAAGCGTATCGTGCGTTCTGAAAACTGGCGGATTGCGGGCAGGGGCCTGGATGCGCCTTTTTTATCTGTTTTTAGTTTTCTCTGGAGTGGACTGTGCAGCAGAGCAGTTTTCTAGTGCGGGCAGGGGTTGTCGGTGCAACTCTTCTGGCCCTTGGCGGGTGTGTCGGCCAGCAGTCAAGGGGGCCGAGTGGCATCGAGATTCCTCCCAATCCTTTTGCCAACGAGAAGCGGGCTGCTCATTGTGAGGTATCGCCTGTGCAGACAGACGCCACGGGCCGCATGAGTGTGAGCATGACGGTCAGCGCTGGTGATGGCGGTACCTGCCCGTTTTCTGTCAGCAAAGGGGGTGGAGGCAGTTACGTGTCTTTTGGTGTGGTTCCTCCGCCGGAGAATGGCAGGGCCTTTCTGTATAATTATGATAACCGCACATATGTGGAATACACCCCTGCGGCGGATTACAAGGGGGCTGACGGCTTCACCGTGGAGTTGATTCCTGCCCATGCACAGCCACGCCGTCAGCTTCAGGTCCGTGTGCAGGTCGAGCCGGCTGTCGTTGCAGCTGCCCCCGCCCCCTCTGAGGAACCGGGCAAGAAGATGGCCGAATCAACTGAGAAAAAGACGCCTCAGGCTGTCCATCATGCGACCTCCCGAACGGTGCATCATGCCGTCAGCAGGCACGCTCCGGCAGCCAAGACGAAGTAACAGGGCGTAGAGACCTGTCAGAAAAAACGGGCCGGACACACTGAATACGTGTCAGGCCCGTTTTTTGAGAGAGCACATCAGGATGTCTGACCGGCAGGCGAAGGCCGGTCAGACTCTGAAGTACCTGTTTACTGGAAGTCGATTTCCACCCGGCGGTTCTGCGGTTCTGCCGTACCGGGGCGGGTGGAGACCAGTGGCTTCGAATCACCAAAACCGTGAACCTCGATGACGCCAGCCGGTACGCCATCGCGGATCAGCTCTGCCTTGATGGTCTGCGCACGGCGGAGAGACAGGGCCATGTTGTAGGCTTCAGCCTTCCGGCTGCCAGGACGGACAGCCGAAGAATCGGCATGGCCATTGACCTGGATCCGGGTGAACTGGGCTGATGTGGAGTTGCGGGCAGCTGTTTCCACGATGGCCCGCGCCCGGTCGGACAGGTTGGCACGATCCCAGTCGAAGAACACCAGATAGGTGCGGACGGGGGCAGGTGCCGGGGTGGAGAGGGTGGGGGCCTGTGTCGGTGGCGGCGGAGCCGGGTTGAACTCATAGCGCAGCCCGAGCATCAGGGAATGGTTGAAATCTGTCCGGCTGCCACGCTTGCCGCTGACGGGTCCACTGTCGGGGGCAGCGATGTTGTAGGATGCTGTCGTGAAGTGCCTGTGGCGGCCCGTGATGGTGTAGAAGCGATATTCCATTGTGGTGGAAAGGCCAACAACCCATGGCACGGGCAGTGAAACACCAAAGATGCCCTGATAGGCAAAGCCGCCTGCGCTGTCACGGGTCCGCTGCCTGTAGCCCCTGTCTGCGCCTGTCCCCTGGATTCTGGTGTTCGTGAACTGGCTTCCATAACCGATACCAGCCCCGAAATAGGGGTAGATCCAGTTCTGGCCGATATCCATGTCAAACAGGGCATTGGCCATGCCCCCGTATTTCTGCTGGTGACCATGGGCTGTGCTGCTGAAGCCGGGGGAATGGAACCGGGAAAGGCGGTTGTTGCGGTAGTTGCCCTCCACTTCCACACGGAAACCGTTCCCCAGTCCCCAGCCGATGCTGCCCAGCCCGGTGATGCCTGTCGCAAAGTCGTCCCGACCATGCGCAAAGAGCTTCGTGTGGGGATTGACGGTCTGGGACTGGTTGAAGCTCGCCCCCGCTGCCCCGCCGACATAGAGGCCACGGACAGGCTGTGCCCGGGCCGCACCAAACGCCATGACTGACAGGCAGGCGGCACAGGCGCTGCGGGCCAGCAGTGATGTAATGGAGGGGCGTGCGGTCATGTAATTACTCTCCAGCCAGACAGGTGGCTACCCTTTTCACTGAAAGTGACAGTAAACGCAATGGATTGCCGGGACATACCTGTGCCGTTTGCGTCTGAATCGGGAAAAGATGTGTCCTATGTGTTACAGGTGGATGAGGCGTCGGTCGGCCCCCGGGGAACATGGGGCTGGTCAGTCTTCATGGCTGAAGCGGCGTGTGGTGATGTCATGTTCCAGCGGGTGGGTGCTGTCTAGGACATCAACCTCCATGATCCAGAGGTCAGGGTCGTACCGTTTCTGCCGTTCCAGATAGGCATTGGCCTGCATCATGGCACTTTCCGTGTCGCTGTCCTCAAAGGTCTGGCGCAGCCATGTCGCACCCTGTTCCCGTAATATGGCGATGCGTCCATCCCGGCCATTCAGCATGATGAAGACACTGCCAGCATCTTCGTCACCTTTACGGACCAGAGCGGCCATCAGGCCATTCTGGTTGAGGTGCCTGAGGGTGGCACGGACCCAGAATCCGGTTTTCAGGCCATGGAACATGAGTCCGGTCTCCCTGCCAGATGGTGCATAGTCGTCATGGGGTGGTGTTAGCCGCCGGGTGAATTGCCGTGTTGTCTGGCAGATGCAGGAGGGCAGCACGATAGGTGTGGGGGATGATGAAAAGTGCCAGAGCGGCGGAGATGTCGGTCGGGCTGGCAGCGGCAGGGGGGCAGACCTGTCGCAGGGCACGCCGTGCCGCCTCCGGGCTGTCTGTGCTGATGAGGCGGGACTGGCGCAGGGCATCGGTCATGAGGGACTGGTCAGCACGAAGCGCTGCCAGCTGGTCCCGGAGGGAAAACTGTCCCTGGGGGCTTGTGCAGAGCTGGGGCAGGACCCCAAGGTCCTGCAGGGCCCAGCCTTGGGGAGCGGTGATGTGTGCCCATGTCAGGGACAGGTGCCCCCCGTTGGGCAGGGTGGAAGAAATCTGGACCATGCCTTTGCCAAAGGTACTGCTGCCGGTCACAACGGCCCTTTGCTGGTCGGCCAGCGCTGCTGCCAGAACTTCGGCTGCACTGCCCGTATCCTGGTCAACCAGCAGGGCCAGCGGGGTATTGTTGGTCAGATCCCCGCCCTGGATGCTCCAGACGTGATTGGCCTCCGCCGCCCGTCCTTCGGTCGTGGCGATCACGCCGTGGTCGAGGAAGAGCGCCGCCGTCATGACCGCCTGTTGCAGGATTCCTCCATGGTTCCCGCGCAGGTCCAGCACGAGGCCGGGCAGGGTGGGCGCTGGTGGGGTCCGGCCGTCTGGAGGGTGGGGCAGACTGCTATTTGGGGGTGTTTCTGGCAGGAGCGTGGAAAGATACTGGCTGACTTCTTCGGCCGTCCGGCTGGAAAAATGGGTGACCCGCAGGACGGGGAACCGCCCGGCCTGTTCAGGGAAGACACTTTCTTCTGCCATGCGCCCACGGGTGAAATTCCTGATGAGATGATGTCCGTCCTGGGTGCGGAATTCCAGCTCCACCGTACTGCCAGCAGGGCCAGTCAGCATGGCCTGGAGGGCGGGCAGGGCCATCTGGCGTGTGCTCTGGTGGTCGAGGCTGGTCAGGCTGTCTCCCGGTATGATTCCGGCATCCCACAGAGGGCTGTCGAGGTTGAGGGCTGCCACGACAGGGAAATGGGCTCGTGTCCGGCGGAGGGTCAGCCCGACGCTTGCTGCGGGTTCGGGTGGGGGCTGGGCAGGCGTGACGGCATCAGACTGGCTGGGCGGCGGTGGAGGAGACTGATAGCGGGAATAGGGGTCCAGCCTGGCCAGAAGGCCATTGAGAAAACGGCTCAGCAGGGTTTCATCATTCATGAGCTGGTAGGATGGCACATCACGTCGCAGGAGCGTGATGAGCTGGAGGCTCAGATGGCTCCAGCCGGTCACGTCGTCCTTGCCGGGTGTCCGGACAGACAGCAGAGGGTGCCTGTCATGGAGCAGGCTCATGTGAGCCGGGCTGAACATGGTTCCGGGCTGGACGGCGAGGGTGAAGCTGGATGATGGCGCCTGCCCATGATCCGGCTGTTGTAAAGGCTGGGGGACTTCCAGCAGGGCCTGCATCCCCCAGAGGCAGAGTTCCTGCGGTGTGTGCGCAGTCAGCATCCGGGGAAGCATGAATGTAAGGGCGGTTGATAATGTCAGCTCTGCCAGCCGGTCTTCATCCGTGAATTCCGGGAGAGCCGGAGCGGTGGGCACGGGGGTGGATCGGGAGGAGCTGCCTGTCCCTGCGGGTTGGGATGTTGTGGTGGCGATGGATCCGACCGGGGTGGAGGAGGGTGCTCCAGGGCGGCCGGCAAAATGGTGGAGCAGCCGGTTCCAGAAAGGATGGGCCTGAACAGGCTGGGCGATGGCAGAGCCGACTGTCAGCACGCCGGACAGGGCAACCCCGGTGAAGGCTGTGCAGACGGGACGCAGGAGGCGAACTGGCATCATGAAGGCGATGGACCGGACTGGTAAGAAAAAGGGAAGATGAAAAGCCGGGACACTGTCACATGGTTTCTTTCGGGGACAGAGGCCGGGCAGGGCGGATCGTGCCCGTTGCGGGCCGGGGGCGTGCCATCATGGAAGACACATCCCCCGCTATTATGCCGCATTCATGGAAGAAGGGAAATCAGAAAGGAAGGTCATCCTTGCTGATGGGCGCCTCTGGTGAGGTTTTGCTGCGGCTGCCGGTTTTTGTGGTTCCGCTTTTTGTTGTTTTGGCTCTGCTGGTTGCCTTCCCTGTCGCTGCCTTTTTGGTGGCCGTTTTTCTGGTCGTGCTCTTCGCCGTAGTGGTTTTTCTGGTCGTGGTCTTTTTGGCGGCCGTTTTTTTCGTGGTTGTCTTGCGGCCACCTTTCAGCGGTTTGCCTTTTTCATCCAGCAGGGTGAGGGCCTCTTCCAGCGTGACGTCATCCATCGAGTCCCCTTTGGGGAGAGTGGCAATGGTCTGGCCATGCTGCACATAGGGACCAAAACGTCCCTTGCGGACCATGACGACCTCACCATCCTTGGGGTGCGTACCCAACGTGCGGATGGAGGCCAGCTTTTTGGCCAGAGCATCAACGGCCCGGTTCAGGCCGATGGTCAGCACGTCATCATCCTTGCTGAGCGTGCCGTAGATGCTGCCCATCTTGACGAACGGTCCGAAACGGCCAAGACCGGCCGTGATCATCTCGCCCGTTTCCGGGTGGGGGCCAACCTCACGGGGGAGGGAGAGAAGGCCGATGGCTTCCTCAAGGGTGAGCGTTTCGCCGTTACGGTCCTTGGGGATGGTGGCCCGTTTTGGTTTGGCCTTCCTGTCTTCAGGGTCCGGCTCGCCACGCTGGACATACAGCCCGTAAGGCCCACGACGGAGGGTGATGTCCTCGCCCGTGGCAGGGTCATGGCCAAGCAGGCGCATACCGTCCGGTAGGGCAGTCTCCTCGCCATTATCAACCGCCAGGGGGCGGGTGACACGGCATTCCGGATAGTTGGAGCATCCCAGGAAGGCTCCATGCCGCCCCAGCTTGAGGCCCAGCCGTCCATCAGTGCAGGACGGGCAGCTGCGTGGATCACTGCCATCCGGTCGGGGTGGGAAGAAATGGTTGCCGAGGTCCTGGTCCAGCGCATCAATGACATCAGAGATTTTCAGGTCTTTTGTCTTGGCAACCGTGGCCGAGAAGTCGTTCCAGAAGGCGGACATGACATCATGCCAGTCAGCCCGGCCATCCGAGATGTCATCCAGCTGCGTCTCCAGCGAGGCCGTGAAGCCCGTATCTACATAACGCTGGAAAAAAGAGGTGAGAAAAGCCGTGACCAGCCGCCCCCTGTCTTCCGGCACGAAGCGTCGGGCATCAAGGCGCACATAATTGCGGTCCCGCAGGACGCTGAGGATGGAGGCATAGGTGGAAGGCCGCCCGATGCCGATTTCTTCCATCTTCTTGACCAGTGATGCTTCGGAATAGCGGGGCGGTGGCTGGGTGAAGTGCTGTTCGGCTGTCACGTCCTTCGTGCCCAGCTGGTCGCCTTCCTTCATGGCGGGGAGAAGGCGGTTCTGGTCATCATCCCCGCCTTTTTCCTTGTCATCATGGCCTTCGATATAGAGCTTCAGAAAGCCGTCAAAGGCGATGATGGAGCCGGTGGCCCGCATCAGGGTCTGCTCCTGTTCATCACCGATGGTGACGGCTGTCTGGTCCAGCTCGGCAGACTGCATCTGTGAAGCAACGGAGCGCTTCCAGATCAGCTCATAAAGGCGTTTCTGGTCCGCCGTGAGCACGGAGGCGACAGAAGAAGGTGTACGGGACACATCGGTAGGGCGGATGGCCTCGTGGGCTTCCTGTGCGTTTTTTGCCTTCGTGGTGTAGGAGCGTGGCTTGCCCGGGCAGTAATCTTTGCCAAAGGATGAGCTGATATGGGAGCGGATGGCCTGCACGGCCTCCGAGGCCATGGTGACGCCATCGGTACGCATGTAGGTGATCAGGCCGAACGTCTCGCCATTCAGGTCCACACCCTCATAAAGCTGCTGGGCGGTGCGCATGGTGGTCTGTGCACTCATGCCCAGCTTGCGGGAGGCTTCCTGCTGGAGGGTGGAGGTGGTGAAAGGCGGTGCCGGATTGCGGCGTGTCCGCTTCCGCTCGATCTTCCGTACGCTGAGGGCGGAGGAGCGGACCAGATCACGGGCCCTGTGGGCCATGTCCTCATTGGTCAGGGCGAACTGGTCGAGTTTTCTGCCTTCAAGATGGGTCAGTTTTGCGGTGAAGTCCGCCTTGGCGGGAGTTGTGAAGAGACCTTCCACACTCCAGTATTCCCGGGGTTTGAAGACCTCGATTTCCGCTTCCCGTTCGCAGATCAGCCGCAGGGCGACAGACTGCACACGCCCTGCACTGCGGCTGCCGGGCAGCTTGCGCCAGAGAACGGGAGACAGGGTGAAGCCGACCAGATAGTCCAGCGCACGGCGGGCCAGATAGGCATCAATCAGGGGGCGGTCCAGCGTACGGGGGGCCTTCATGGCCGCAGCGATGGCGTTTTTGGTGATCTCGTTGAAGGTGACCCGCTCGACCTCAATATCCTTGAGGAGCTTTTTTTCCTCGAGGGCACTGCGGACATGCCACGAGATGGCCTCACCTTCCCTGTCCGGGTCGGTGGCGAGAATCAGTTTGCTGGCCCCTTTGAGAGCCTTGGCAATGGTGGCAATCTGTTTCGAGCCACGATCATCGGTCTGCCACGACATGGCGAAATTCTCGTCAGGGCGCACGCTTCCATCCTTGGGAGGAAGGTCCCGCACATGGCCGAAGGAGGCGATAACGGTATAATCGCTGCCGAGATAACGGTTGATGGTCTTTGCCTTGGCAGGGCTTTCTACAACCACAACATTCTTCACTGCCATGAGTCTTTCCCGGTCTCTGGTGTCCTGGTGGTAAGGCTGTCTGGCCGATGCCCGCTAGCTGGGAAGTGTGATCTGCCCATCGTCGTGGCGTTGGACAGCTCCGTTCATTTCCAGCTCGATGAGTATTGCCGCAACTGCTGAGATGGACAACTGACAGCGTGATGCAATCTCGTCAACAGTGGAGGGGGTATGCGCCAGCAGGGAGAGAATATTTTTTTCGTCAGATTCCGGTAATGATTGACTGGCCGCAGGGGCTTTCCGGGGGGCAGCTGGCGGGGCGGTCGGTACTTTTTCAGTGGGTGTGAAAAGGGATGGCTGGCGTGAGGGAGGCCTGCTCCATGGGGCCAGTCCGGGGTCTGGTGAGGGCGTGTCTGCCAGGGTGGACAGGATGTCCTGAACCTGCTCGACCAGTATGGCCTGATTCTGTTTCAGCAGGTCATTCCCGCCGCTGGAACGTGGATCGCCGGGAAAGCCAGGCACGGCAAAGAGCAGACGCTGGAAGGTTGCAGCGAGTCGGGCCGTGATGAGTGTGCCGGAGCGTCTGGCTGCCTCAACCAGCAGGCAGCCACGGGCCAGACCGGCAATGAGAAGGTTGCGCCGTGGAAAATGGCGGGCATTGGCCGGCATGCCGGGAGGATATTCCGTAATCAGGCAGCCCTGCTGGGCTATGGCGGCCTGCAAGCCTGCATGTTCGGGAGGGTAGGTAATGTCCAGCCCGCCGGGCAGGGCGGCGATGGTCCGTCCAGAGGGCAGGGCTCCCCGGTGGGCCGCTCCATCAACTCCACGGGCCAGACCGGAAACGACAGTCAGGCCGGCTTCTGCCAGACCGGCGGCGAATTCCTCTGTCAGTTTCAGGGCCGGATTGGAGGCCTTGCGGGCCCCGACAATGGCCAGGGAGGGCGTGGAGAGCAGGTCTGTATTGCCTTGGGTGAATAGAAGTACGGGAGCATTCGGCAGTCCGGCCAGCAGGCGGGGATAGGCAGGGTCGGAGCGTAGCAGATGGTGGCCTCCCCGTTTTCCCAGCCAGGCAATTTCGTCTTCCATGCGGGATGCGGAGGGAATGGCTGGCGCCGGACGGCCGGAAAGGCGGGCACGGGCAGGCAGCGCTGCAATGGCCTGCTCTGCCGTGCCGTAAAGGCCCATCAACCGGCTGAATGTGGCGTTGCCAATGCCCTTTGTGCGGGCCAGCCGCAATCGAGCCAGACGTTCCGTTGCTGTCAGGTTGGCTTCTGATAATGCAGCTGGCTCATTTCTGTCCGACACGGGGTTCCGTTCCGCTACAGAGGCGGGCAATGTTGCCGTAATGGCGCAGGAGGATCAGCAGGGTGATGCATGCTGCTGCAATGGGACGGGCCGACATGATGGGTGCCAGAGAGAAGGCCACCATCAGGAACGGTGCTGCCAGAAAAGCCAGAAGCGCCCCCACGGAAGAAATCCTGCTCAGACGGACACCAGCCAGCCAGAGCAGGGTGCAGAGCAGCCCGACCGGCCAGCACATGCCCCAGAAAACACCGATGCCTGTAGCAACGCCCTTGCCGCCACGAAACCTGAGCCATATGGGGAAGCAGTGCCCCACGACAGCGGCACACCCTGCTACGGAGAGGCACAGGGCCGTGTCGTGAGGGGAGAGGGCCTCCGCCAGCAGGACGGCCAGAAGCCCCTTGAAGGCATCCAGAAGCAGGGTTGCCGCAGCGAGGCCTTTGCGGCCTGTCCGCAGCACGTTGGTGGCCCCGATGTTGCCGGAACCGATGCGCCGGATGTCACCCTGCCCACTGAGTGCGGTAAGCAGGAGGCCGAAAGGGATGCTCCCCAGAAGATAGGCCCCCAGAGCGATGACAGGCAGGCTGGGGGGCATGAGGGACCAGGTCAGGATGCCGCTCATGCAGGGAGACCTTTGGCAGTGAAGACTTCACGACCCTGACGGAAGGTCCGCAGGACACGTCCTTTGAGGTTTCGGCCATCAAAGGGGGTATTCTGTGCCCGGCCGGGCAGGCTGCCCGCGGTGACGGTCCATTCTTCTTCCGGGTCAAACAGGCAGAGGTCTGCCGGGGCACCGACGGCCAGCGTCCCGGCTTCCAGCCCCAGAAGACGGGCCGGAGCCACGGTGAGCAGGCGCAGGGCCTCCAGCAGCGGCAGGCCAGCCTGAAGCGTGACACCCAGCAGGGTGACGAGGCCGGTCCCGCCAGCCCGGGCCTGGGCAAAGGGAAGACGCTTGTCATCCGCATCGGCCGGGCTGTGATCGGAGGCGATGGCATCAATGGTGCCGTCTGCCAGACCCGCCAGAACGGCCTGCCGGTCAGCTTCCAGCCGCAGCGGCGGGGAGAGCTTGGCGTAGGTGCGGAAATCCCCGATATCCGCCTCCGTCATGGCGAAATAGGGCGGTGCCGTGTCGCAGGTGACCCGGATGCCCCGCTTTTTGGCATCAGCAATCAGGCCGAGGGCTTCCCCGGTGGAAACATGCCCGAAATGGATGCGTGCGCCCGTCAGTTCGGCAAGGCGAAGGTCACGGGCGATCATCATGGCCTCGGCGCAGGCGGGAATCTGTGGCAGGCCCATTTTCACGGCCTGCGGGCTGGCAGTGGCGCAGCCCCCTTTGGCCAGGGAGGGATCTTCCGGGTGGAGGACAATGACGGTATCCAGAAAGCCGGAATAGGCCAGCAGGTTGCGCATCTGCTTGGTGTCGGCAATGGCCCGGGCACCGTCGGTGAAGCCGATGGCCCCGGCTTTTTTCAGCAGGCCGATTTCGGCCATGTCCGTTCCGGCGCAGCCTTTTGTCAGGGCTCCATAGGGATAGATGGAGACAAGACCAGTCTCTTCCCCACGGCGGCGGATGTAATGGACGAGTGCCGGGTTGTCGATGGCAGGCTCGGTATCGGGAAGCAGGGCCAGGGAGGTGATGCCTCCTGCCACGGCAGCCTGAATACCGGAATCAATGCTCTCCCGGTATTCAGCTCCGGGTTCGCCAAAGCTGGCCCGCATGTCCACGAGGCCGGGGCAGAGGACGGCCCCTTTGCCATCCACGATGCGGGCAGCCTTGGAGGTCTCCTTGGGGTCGAGGGCGGCAATGCGCCCTTTCTCGACCAGCAGGCTCCCTTTGCCATCCCGCCCGGAGGCAGGGTCAATCAGCCGGACATTTTCAAAAAGGATGCTGCTCATGCGGGATTCTTCATGCGGGAAAGACGGTCGAGGACAGCCATGCGGACGGCCACGCCCATCTCGACCTGTTCAGAAATGACGCTTTGTGGCGAATCGGCGACATCGGAGGCAATTTCAACACCCCGGTTCATCGGGCCGGGATGCATCACCAAGGCTCCTGGCTTGGCCAGAGCGAGGCGGCGGCGGTCCAGCCCGAAGAGGGAGAAATATTCCCGTGCGCTGGGGACAAGGCCGCTGCCCATGCGTTCCCGCTGGACACGGAGACACATGGCCACGTCCGCATCCTTCAGGGCTTCATCAATGTCATGATGCAGGGTGACGCCTTCCAGCGTGCCGAGGGCACCGGGCAGCAGGGTGGGGGGGCCTGCCAGATGGATGTCGTTGCCCATGGCCCGCAGGAGGTGAATGTCCGACCGGGCCACACGGCTGTGGGCGATGTCGCCGCATATGGCGATTTTCAGCCCGCTGAGGCGGCCGAAATGCCGCCGGATGGTCAGGCCGTCCAGCAGGGCCTGCGTGGGGTGCTCGTGCATCCCGTCCCCGGCATTGACGACACTGGCCTCGACCTTCTGCGAGAGCAGGGCCGGGGCACCGCTCTGGGCATGGCGGACCACCAGCAGGTCGCAGTGCATGGCGTTGAGGGTGGAGGCCGTGTCCAGCAGGGTTTCGCCCTTGTTGACCGAGCTTGTGGCGACGGTCATGTTCACCACATCGGCACCCAGCCGCTTGGCGGCCAGCTCGAAGCTGGTGCGCGTGCGCGTGCTGTCCTCAAAGAAGAGATTGATGACGGTACGGCCCTGTAGCACGTCCCGTGGTGCATTGCGGGAACGGCTGAGCAGGGCATAGCTCTCGGCGAGGTCCAGAAAAGGCGTGATGTCCTTTTCTGTCATGCCTTCAATGCCGAGAAGATGGGGCGTGTGGTGTGTGGGGTTCATGCGGACAGGACACTCCGGATGCGGGCGAGAACCTCATCCCGGCCCAATGCGGCGAGCGTGAGGTCGATTCCGGGCGATGTCGTGGTACCTGTCATGGCAGCACGGAGCGGCTGGGCGACGGCACCCAGTTTCAGCTCATGCTCGGCAGCGAAGGCCCGCAGCGTGCTGTCGATCCCTTCTGCCGTGAAAGGTTCCAGCCCGGCGAGTTTTTCCTCCAGCCCGGCGAGAACCTTCCGGCCTTCCTCGCCCAGATGCTTTTCCGCCTTGGGGGTGATGGTCAGCGGCAGGCGCAGCCCGGCGAAGGCGGCGTTGTCGGCCAGCTCCACGACCGTCTTTGCCCGTTCCTTCAGCCCCGGCATGAGGGCAAGCACACGGGCACGGACCGTCTCGTCATGGTCAAGGTCATCACGTCGCTCCAGACGCTGCATGACAAGGGCCGTCAGCCGCTCGTCATCGGCACGGCGCATCCAGATGCCGTTGAGGTGGCTGAGCTTGACGTAATCCATCCGGGAGGGAGAGCGGCCGATGCCGTCCATGTCGAAAAGCCTGATCTGTTCCTCACGGTCCAGCACCTCGGCATCGCCATGCCCCCAGCCGAGGCGCAGCAGATAGTTGCAGAGGGCCTCCGGCAGGATGCCTTCCTCACGGAAGTCCACGACGGATTGTGCACCATGACGTTTGGAGAGCTTGGCTCCATCCGGCCCGTGGATGAGGGGCAGATGGGCGAATTCTGGCAGGTCCCAGCCCATGGCCCGATAGATCATGGCCTGACGGAAGGTGTTTGTCAGGTGGTCGTCACCCCGCATGACGTGCGTGATGCCCATGTCGTGGTCATCCACCACCACGGCGAGCAGATAGGTCGGTGTCCCGTCGGAGCGGAGCAGGATGAGGTCATCCATTTCTGCATTGGCGACACGGACCTCGCCCTGCACATGGTCCCTGATGATGGTCTCGCCTTCCTTCGGAGCCCTGAGGCGGATGGCATAAGGCACGCCTTCCGGGGCTTCGGACGGGTCACGGTCACGCCATGTGCCATCATAGCGGGGCGGGCGTTTCTCGGCCCGGGCCTTCTCCCGCATGGCGGCCAGCTCTTCGGGCGTGCAGTAGCAGCGGTAGGCCATGCCCTTTTCCATGAGCTGGGCCACGACCTCGGCATGACGGTCCTGCCGGCTGGCCTGGAAGACAGGCTCTCCATCCCAGTCCAGTCCCATCCATTTCAGGCCATCAAAAATGACGTCCACGGCGTGCTGGGTGGAGCGTTCCCGGTCTGTATCCTCGATGCGCAGGACAAATTCTCCACCGTGATGACGGGCGAAGAGATAGTTGAACAGGGCAGCACGGGCGTTGCCGATATGGAGCAGGCCGGTGGGCGAGGGGGCAAAACGGGTACGGATCTTCATGAGCAGGCCTTATAACATGCCGGGATGGGTCGGGCCATCCACTTCAATGTGTCATCATGGGCTTTATCACAGGCAGCGGCACTTGTGGAATGGACGGGCCAGGGGTGGATGCAGGAGGCGGCAGAGCGGAGGATGATGGGGCAGGCTGTACTCAGGATGGTAGCGTCGGGGCTGGCCCGTCAGGGCAGTCGCCTGACCTGCTGGCTGCCTGTCGGTGTAGCCTTGGGCATTGTGGGGTATTTTGCCCTGCCGGCAGAACCTGCGTGGAGCACAGGCCTGATGATGGGTGGTTTGGCGGGCATGGGGCTGGTGTTGCTGGCCTGCTGCCGCTGGATGGTGGCCGGGACGGAACAGGCGGCACACTGGCAGGTATTGGGGCATTGTCTGGGAAGTGGCCTCCTGGCGATTGGCCTGGGGTTTCTGTTGGCCTGGGGGCAGGCTGTCCGGCAGTCCCCCATGCCGTTCCTGCCCATGGAATCGGTCTGGCTGGAAGGACGGCTGGCGGCTCTGGAACCTGTTCCAGGCCGACATGAAGGGCAGAAGCCCAGCTGGCATGTGGTGGTGGAGGGGGCCGTGTTCGACTCTCCATGGTGGAATGGCATGGCGCCCCTGCAACGGCGGGTGACTGTCACCTTTCTGCCCAGAGAGGGGCAGGAAGATGGCCTGATGGCGTTGGTGACAGGCCAGCCTGTGCGGATACGGGCGCTTCTGCGCTCTCCGCCCCCACCGCTCTGGCCAGGAGGGCATGATGGGCAGCGTGCGGCCTGGTTTGCTGGACGTGCCGGAGCGGGACTGGCCCTCTCACCGCCCTTGCCGCTGAGAGCTGCACCGGCAGGTGGTGTTGTGGGCCGTCTGGAGGACAGGCTGGTCCATCTGCGGCAGACAATGGCCTGGATGATCGGAGCGGCCCTGCCGGGGCAGGTGGGAGCGGTGGCATCCGCCGTGCTGTGTGGCGAAACGGGCCGTCTTTCTGCCGAGACGAGGCAGAGCTATGCGGCTGCCGGGCTGGCGCATCTTCTGGCCGTGGCGGGCCTGCATCTGGGGCTGGTGATGGGGCTGGTGTTTGCCACGGTCAGACGTTGCCTCAGCCTGTCGCAGCGCCTGTCGGCCTACTGGCCCTGTCGTGAGGTTGCCATGCTGGTCTCTTTTGGGGCCGGGGTGGTTTATGTGGTGCTGACAGGGTTGCATGTGCCGGGGCTGAGAGCGCTGGGCATGGCGGGGTTGGCCGTGTTGGCCCTGCTGCTGGGGCGGCGGGCCGTTTCCATGCGGGGGCTGGCTCTGGTCTGCCTGATGCTGGAGGTGATGTCTCCTGTTCTGGTGCTGGATGTTTCCTTCCAGATGTCTTTCGCAGCTGTGATGGCTCTGATTGCGGGTCACGAATCATGGCGGAACTGGCTGTTTCGGTTGGGAGGGCATCATGGGCAGCAGGCCCCGGCTCTCTGGCGGCGGGGGGCAGCTCTGCTGGTGGCCCTTGTTCTGACCTCCCTGCTGGCCGGACTGGCGACCCTGCCGCTCAGCATGGCGTATTTCGGCGCCTTCCAGCCATGGTTTGTCATGGCCAATCTTCTGGCAGTCCCCTTGATGGGTGTCTGGGTGATGCCTGCCGGGATTGTGGCCCTGCTGCTGATGCCATTTGGCCTTTCTTCGGGGCCACTGCACGTGATGGGGTGGGGCATAAAGGGTATCGGCTGGCTGGCAGGGTGTGTGGCGGCGGCTCCGCTTGCATCATTGCCGGTGCCGTCTTTTCCGGCCTGGGGGGTGGGGCTGTATCTGCTGGGGCTGACCGTGATGTGTCTGTGGCGGGGATGGGGCCGGTTTGCTGGCGTGGGTGTGATGGCTGTGGCGCTTTCAGCACCCTGGCTGGTGGACCGGCCCGTGATGCTGCTGGTGGAGCAGGGTGCCGTTTTGGCTGTCCGGCAGGAAGGGGCCATGAGGGTGATGGAGGGGCGCCCTGGTAGCGGGCTGGTCCGACAGGAGATGCAGCGTGCCTTGGGCTGGAATGGCAGAGGGCCGGGGCAGCCGGACTGTGCGGCAGGTCTCTGTCATCTACGCCTTGGGAATGATCGGCTGGTTTTGTGGCGTGGGGTTGCCGGGCCGGAGCGTGGTGGAGAGGCATCATGCCGGGATGTTGTGTTGGAGATACGTATGGGCGGACAGCATCCTCTCTGTCCGTCTGTCCGGCAGCTTGGTCCGGCTGATCTGCGGCGGGAAGGAAGCTGGGCCGTTTATGGGACGGGGGCGGGTGGTATCAGGCTCGTGTCGGACAGAATGGTGCAGGGGGATCGCCTCTGGACCGGCGAAGGAGCGTTCCAGAATGTCGTGCCCCTGCCACCAGCTCCGGCTGAGTGAAGGGGAATCAGGACCCGCACAATGTACGGATCAGTGGCGGGGCAATGCGGCTGAGGCGCTGCTCCAGGGCAGCGGAGAGGCGCCGGTAATGGCTGGCACCAGGCAATGCCGGGTCTTCCCACGGTTTGGTCCCCTCGGGGAACTGGATGATGCAGCGTTTCAGCCGTTCGCTTTCCCGGCGTTTCTTCCATGGTTCCGGGAGATGCAGGCAGAGATTTTCCGTCAGCTTGCCGGTCAGGAAGTTCCAGCGTTCGGGCAGGAGATGGACATGGTCGTGGAAGACCTGATTGAGGATGTCTGTCCCCGGGCAGAGATAGGGGCGTGTGGCAAGGGTGAAGCAGCGGTTTATCTGCGACGGTGAGATGAGCCGGGGGCGGAGCAGCATCATGCTGCTGTTGAAGTAGTCTTCCGGCCGGGCAAGGGAGAGATGCTGGCGGGTATAGTCGGGCAGGGAGACATCGGGCAGCCCGGCAGCGGGAGCATCGCCCAGCAGGGTATGGATGGGCACTTCATGCTGGCGGAGAATCTGGGCGACAGGGTCGGCCACGGCACCGATGGCGGCCTGCCGGGGAAAACGGTTCAGCAGGGGGGGCAATGGTCCGGTAACGAGCAGGGCACTGTCCAGCCAGAGCACATGGACATCATCCCGGAACAGCACCGGGAGATAGCAGCGATAGAAACATTCATTGCGCCATCGTTGATGGGTGTGCAGGCGCAGGGCTGCGGCTTTCTGTCCGACATCGTGAAAGGTCAGCAGGCTGTATTCTGTTCGGAACAGGTCACTGATGATGAGCTGGAGGGCTGGCGCCACATTGGTGTGGAGGATGTGGAAATCGAGCTTCGTGCGGGGATTGTGATCCACGACGGACTGGATGGCACAGAGCGTGGCCCAGAGGTCTTTGCCATTCGTGCCAAAAACGATGGCCGTCTCTTCCAGTCGAGGCGATGGCATGGTCTATCTCATGGTTTGATCGTAAAATTAGACACAAAAGGTCTTTTATAGACTTTTACGATAAAATAAAGGCCTTGATATTAAGGCTTTTTTTGGAGGAGAAGCTTGTGGCCTGCTCAGCGCTTGGGGGGTATTTTGTTCTTTTCCCTGTAGAGACACCATTCAGTGACGGGGCAGCGCCAGCATTCCGGTGTGCGGGCCTTGCAGACATAGCGGCCATGCAGGATGAGCCAGTGATGGGCAGGGCGGAGCATCTCTTTGGGGATGCGGCGGACCAGCTCATCCTCCACGGCACGGACGGTCTTGCCCGGTGCGAGGCCAGTACGGTTGCCGAGGCGGAAAATATGGGTATCGACAGCCATGGTTGGCTGGTCGAAGGCGATGTTGAGGACGACATTGGCTGTTTTCCGACCCACGCCGGGCAGGGCTTCCAGCTCTTCCCGGCTTCCGGGGACCTGCCCGTCATGTTTTTCCAGCAGCTGCTGGCAGAGCAGGGCCACGTTATGGGCTTTTGAGCGCCAGAGGCCTATGGTGCGGATATGTCTGGCGATGCCTTCTTCACCCAGTGCGGCCATGCTGGCAGGGTCGGGGGCTTCTTCGTACAGGGCACGGGTGGCCTTGTTGACGGAAACATCCGTCGCCTGTGCTGAAAGCACGACACTGACGAGCAGCTCGAACGTGTTGTGATAGATCAGCTCGCTGCGGGCGTCCGGGTGTGCTTTCTCCAGCGCGGCCAGAAAGGCGCGGACGGCCTTCAGGCTCATGCGGGGCTGGGAGCTGGTCGAGCGTGTGCGGGGCGTGCTGGTAGAAGCCATGAGGGTATGGTGGGTCCGGCCATTATGGGAAAAACTCTGTCCGTTCCTAAGGGGAGTCGGGTTTTTCTTCAAGCGGAGGGGCCGGGTGTGGTCTGACAGTTTTTGAAGGAGGAAAAGGCAGACGTGGCAGAGAATGGGGATGGACGGGACAGCATGAAGAAACTCTCCTTTGGGGCGATACTGGCTTTTGTGGTGAAGCGCTGGCTGGGCCAGCCTGCCATGCTGGCATGGACGCTTGGCGGTGTGGCCTTGGCCACGGTAGCTGATATATGCACTCCTCTTCTGGCTGGTCGCCTGGTGGGTGATATTTCCACGACGACATCTGCCTCATCGGCTGCTGGTGGCCGGGAGGCTTTGCTGCATGATGCCCTGCTCATGGTCAGCGGGCTGCTGGTTCTGGGGCTGGTGGGCGTCATGGGCCGGCGGTCTTCCTATCTGGGGATCAGCAAACTCAGCCTTGCTGTCATGCGCCGGGTGCTGGATGATGCTTTCGCCCGGGTGCAGCGTTTCTCGTCAGACTGGCACGCCAACAATTTTGCGGGCTCTACCGTGCGGCGGATCACCCGGGGAATCTGGGCCATTGATACGCTGGATGACACGCTTCTCCTGCTCATTACGCCAGAGGTTCTGGTCCTGCTGGGGACGACCCTGGTCCTGCTGGTGCGGGCGCCCCTCATGGGGCTGGTGCTGGCCGTGATGGTCGGGCTGTTTGCCTGCATGTCCATCTGGCTGGCTCTGCGTTATGTGGCGCCAACAGCCCGGATATCCAACGCCTGTGATTCCAGGATGGGTGCCGTGCTGGGGGATGCCATTACCTGCAATGCGGTGGTGAAGAGCTTCGGGGCGGAGGAACGGGAGGAGCGGCAGCTCCATGCCGTAGCCCGCACGTGGGCGGACAAGACCTATTACAGCTGGTATCGGGGGACGAACAGCGCCAACTTTCAGGCGTCCTATACGCTGCTGATGCGTGTGGTGATGATTGGTCTGGCTGTGCTGCTCTGGTGGCGTGGTATGGCCGGGCCGGGTGATGTGGCCTATGTGCTGACGATGATGTTCCTCATCCAGGGTTATCTGCGGGATCTGGGGCAGCAGGTGAGCCAGGTTCAGCGGTCGGTCAATGAGATGGAAGAACTCGTCGGGCTGTTCTCGAGCGAACCGGCCATCCGGGATATCCCCGGTGCCATTCCGTTGGAGGTGACGGCGGGGGAGATTGTCCTTCTGGATGTGAGTTTCCGGTATCCATCCCAGGAAAAGCCGATCTATCAGGGGCTGTCGCTGAGGATCGCACCGGGGAGCCGTGTGGCCCTGGTCGGGGCGTCCGGGTCGGGCAAGACGACGCTGACACGGTTGTTGCAGCGTCTGTATGATGTGGATGGTGGCAATATTCTGATTGATGGGCAGGATATTGCTTACGTCACCCAGCAGAGCCTGCGGCGCCAGATTGCGCTTGTCCCGCAGGAACCCATGCTGTTCCATCGAACATTGGCTGAGAACATTGCCTATGGTCGGCCTGATGCCACCCGGGAGGAGATCGAGCAGGCGGCACGGCTTGCCAATGCTGATGGATTCATTACCCGTCTTGCCGAAGGGTATGAGACGCTGGTTGGTGAACGTGGCGTGAAGCTCTCCGGGGGAGAGCGCCAGCGCGTGGCGATTGCCCGGGCTTTTCTGGTTGATGCGCCGATTGTGATTTTTGATGAAGCCACGGCAAGCCTCGATTCTGAATCAGAAATGCTGGTGCAGGAGGCCATGACCCGCCTGATGGAAACACGCACCGTACTGGTTGTGGCGCACCGTCTGGCCACCGTGCGTGACCTGGACAGGATTCTGGTATTTCATCAGGGGCAGATCGTTGAGGATGGCACGCACGAGAGTCTGATGGCTCTGAAGGACGGGGCCTATCGGCGGCTCGTGTCGCTGCAATCGCTTGATGCAGCCAGCCCGTAACGGGCTGGCTGATGCTGGATGGTCGTCTCCTGCCCTGCGGAAGGGTCAGATGTAATGTTCATCCAGTGGTGGAAAGCCATTGAACCCGGTCGAGCAGTAAGTGGACACATAGGCACCAGTGGCGAGGATGTTGATCCTGTCTCCTGCCTTGAGCTCTTCTGGCAGGGGAACGGGATTTTTCTCGTATAGCACGTCCATGCTGTCGCATGTCGGCCCGGCCAGGATGCAGGGTGAGCGGCTGCTCGTGGTGTCGTCATGGGGTGTCTGGAAGACATAGCGGATGGATTCGCCTTCTGTTTCCGCCAGACCACCAAAGCGGCCGATATCCAGATAGACCCAGCGGGGAGTGTTGTCCTCACCGCCCCGCCTGCTGGCCAGCACGACCTCGGTATGCACGATTCCCGCACTGCCAACCATGTAGCGGCCCGGCTCCAGCAGAATGCGGGGGGCCCCTTGTGGGAAATGCGCTGCCATGGCCTCCGTTATGGTCGTGCCGAACTGGTCGATGCTGGGGATGGGGCTGTTGTAATAGGTTGGAAAGCCCCCGCCCATATTGATGAAGTCCAGCGTGATGCCCTGCTTCTGGAGGCGGTGGCAGATTTCGGCAGCCTGAGCAATGGCGTCGGCATAGGCTGTCGTGCTGGTCTGCTGGCTACCGACATGGAAAGACAGGCCAGCTGGTTTCAGGCCCAGCTCACGGGCTTTCTGCAACAGGGTAAAAGCGCTTTCCGGCGTCGTGCCAAACTTGCGGGAGAGCGGCCACTGTGCCCCGGTATTGAGAACTCCCAGCCGACAGAAAACCTCACAGCCGGGGGCGTGTTCTGCCAGTTTTTCCAGCTCCTCCATGCAGTCGAATGCATAGAGTGTCAGGCCTTTCTGATGGGCATAGGCAATGGAGCGCACTGTCTTGACGGTGTGGCCGAAAGAAAGCTTCTGCGCCGGAATGCCTGCTTGCAGGCAGATGTCGATCTCTCCGGGGGATGCGATGTCGAAGAACGAGCCGAGGGCATGCAGCTCCTTCAGGATCGCTGGTGCCGGATTGGCCTTTACGGCGTAATGGATCCGGGCGGAGGGAAGGGCATCGTGCAGGGCGTGGTACTGCGTACGTACGCAGTCCAGGTCCACGACAAGGCAAGGGGTGGCGGGTTTTTGTTCGGTGAGAAAACGGGCGATTCTGGGAGTCATGATACTCACGTCCCCTATAAATTCTCCCCGGTCGGGGGAGATGTTGCGAAACGGTCGAACGGACCGGCGGGATTCCGCCTGCCCCCTGCAGGCAAGGGGATACGGGGCCAGAGCGCTTGACGTCGTTGCGTAACCTCATGAGGGCCAGTGGCACGTGCGTTGCTGCGTGGAGTGCGTGACAATGCCCAGATTTTTTTTCAATGCAAGGGGAAACTGAAGGGTGGCCTCCGGGTAAGGTTTTTATCACAAAAAAGTGATGTCAAGTCAGCAATTCAGCAGGAGGGGGCGGGAAGGGAGCGTCCTGTTCAGGAAGGATTTTTATTAAAATTCAGTGTGTTGTTGAATGGAGGCAGTCATGGTGGTTGATATCATATTGATATGTGACTTTCTTTTGAGAGAACTGTTCTGGTAACAGTGTAGCGTCTGCGTGGACTGGTTTGATGTGTTTTCTGCTAGTGGAGGACATGATGGCGGCAGGTCATGATGATAAGAAAAAACGCCCCTTTCTTGTACGGGTTGGCAAGGCGCTACGCCCCTTGTTCAATGCCCTGATTGCCAGAGGGTCACTGGTCCCCAATACACCTTTGCTGGACAATGGCCTGTTTCCCTGGGCGGTGGCCCTGGAGAAGGCTGCCCCGCTGATGCAGAAAGAGTTTCAGGCCATCATGGCTGAGCGTGAGAAAATTCCGCCCCTGCGTGACCTTTCGCCCGATCATGAGCGCATTGCGCCGGACAGCCGCTGGAAGTCATTTTTTCTGTATGGCTACGGCATTCCTGTTCCAGAGAATTGTGCCAAGGCCCCTGTTACGGCCCAGCTTGTGGCCGGGATTCCCGGTCTCTGTTCCGCCCTGTTCTCCGTTCTGGAGCCCGGTGGGGAAATTCCACCCCATAAAGGGGTTACCAAAGGGATGCTGAATGCACATCAGGGCTTGGGGGTTCCACGAGATCGTGATAATTGCTGGATCAAGGTCGCAGATCACACGCTGCACTGGGATGATGGCAGGCTGTTCATCTTTGATGATACCTACCGGCATACGGTGCAGAACAACACCGATGAGGTGCGTGGCATACTGTTCATTCAGTTTGAGCGGCCTACCCGTGGTCTGGGATGGTTGATGCAGCGTATTTTCCTTGGAGGGGTGAAAAAATCCGCCTTTGTCAGGGATGCCCAGAACAATATCGAACGCTGGAACCGTATTCAGGCTGAACTGGAGAAAGTGTGATGATGGAGCCGTGATCTTGCTGTCACGGCCTCGCAGGGAGAGGAAAAGCGCACCCCGTGCCCGACAAGATCGAGATGCCATTGGAGCCTCCGCCACCACCAAAAGGCCTCTGGGCCACGTTCAGGCAGGTCCTGAGCAACAGCGGAGACAGCCAGACGTCCCTCAGTGCGGCGGGATGCGCCTTCTTTGCAACCCTGTCGCTGTTTCCCGCCCTGACGGCGCTGATCTCTGTCTATGGGCTGGCTTTTGACGTACAGACGGCAGAAGAGCAGCTGCGTGTCGTCAGGCACATGCTCCCTCCTGCCGCCTATGAGATGATCTTCGACAGGATCCATGCGCTGGTGACTCAGCCTCAGTCCTCACTGACCCTGGGGCTGGTTTTTTCCCTGCTGGTGGCTCTCTGGTCCGTCACGGCCAGCAGCAAGTCCATCCTGTCTGCCCTGAACATCGTCTATCATGCCAGGGAAACTCGTGGTTTCCTGCATTTTCAGGTTCTGGCCTTCGGCACAACTCTTCTGGCCGTGATAGGGGCCTGCCTGACGTTGGCGCTCATGGTGGCGGCTCCGGCCATCGTGGATTATCTGCCACGCTATCTGAGTTATGTGGGGGTGACGATAGATAGCCTGCCGCCATCGCTCCATTTTCTGGTGGAGCAGGGCACGCCCGTTCTCGTTCACTGGCTGGCCCCTTCCATCATGCTCTGTTTCGTCTTCATGGCGCTGATCGTGCTGTATCGTATCGCCCCGTGCCGGGAGCGCATGACATCATGGCGCTGGATCCTGCCCGGTGCGTTTCTGGCGACCCTGCTCTGGGTTGGCGTGTCCATTGGTTTTTCGTGGTACGTCTCGCACTTTGCCAGTTATGGCACGACGTATGGGCCACTGGGTGCCGTGGCGGCTGTCATGATGTGGCTTTTTGTCAGTGCGTATGTCGTGCTGTTTGGCGCCGTGCTGAATGCCGAGCTGGAGGAGCGGGGCTACCGGCGGATCGTTCGCAAGGAAATGGGAATCCCCGTCAGGCCAGCGGATCACTGAGGAGCTGTCGGCTACCGGAGCGGGCTGTCCTGTGCGATTTTTTCGGCCTGACGGGCCTGGTCCTGAAGAATCTCGTGCATGTCGGTAGGGTGGCGGAAACGGGAGCGGCGGCGGGGTAGGACCGTTATGGTGATGTGGCTGACACCGTGATTCATGATTCCCAGGCTGGCCGCAGCCCCCTGCGAGAGGTCGATGATGCGGTCGCCGTCGGCTGGCCCGCGGTCATTGACCCTAACGATGACAGATCGGCCCGTGACGGATGAATGGACCAGCAGTTTCGTTCCCAGAGGGAGGGACGGATGGGCGGCCGTCAGCGCGTCGGGGCTGAAGCGTTCGCCGCTGGCAGTCCGTTTTCCGATCAGCTCTTTGCCGCCATACCAGCTGGCCAGCCCGCTTTGCGTGGGAGGGAGTGCAGCTGCTTCCGTCTTCTCCACGTCTGATGACATCCCGGCCGCCAGGGCGGATGGGCTGGAGGCGACATGCCCCAGACATGCAAGAATGATCAGACACGGCAGGGTAGAGGCTGTGAAGGGGAACCGCCTGTTCCGCCCATGAGGGACGACAGCTTCCATGGAAGCAGGGAAAGGTGTGTTTGCCTTCATGTTACCCACGGATATTGTTGATGGTCATCCCGAGTGTGTCACAACTTGAACAGATGGGCCAGCGTGGGCGTCCAGATGATTGTAAACTATTGGATAACATATGAAGATTGCGGTGCCAGACTGTAAAAGAAGTGGCTTTACCTGATGAAGATGAAGGTGCTATCAGCCGTTCGGATGAAGCGACCTCTTATTGTTGTCCTGAACGGACCGAACCTGAATATGCTGGGGCTGCGGCAGCCTGAGATTTACGGCGAAGCCACACTGGATGATGTGGAGCAGCTGTGCCTTCAGGCTGCGGAGCGGCTCGATGTGACGATCGACTTCCGCCAGACCAATGGCGAGGGGGAGCTTGTGTCATGGGTGCAGGAATGCCGGGGCCGTGCAAGCGGTATTGTCATAAATCCTGCGGCCTATGGGCACACATCGATTGCTTTGCTTGATGCGCTGCTGGCTGTTGAGCTGCCAGTGATTGAGGTGCATATGTCTAACATTCATCGCCGGGAAGCATTTCGTCATCACACGTATGTTTCACAGGCAGCCCGTGGAGTCATCTGCGGGCTGGGGATACGCGGGTATGCCCATGCTCTCCAGGCGGTGGCAGATATGATTGAGGATGAAGGATGAGCCGTATGCTCGTGGACAAGGAGGCCATTCGGGCACTGGCCGATATCCTGACGGATACAGGCCTGACCGAGATTGAAGTTTCCGAAGGCGACAGCCGCCTTCGTGTTGCCCGGAATGTGACCGTACAGGCTGCGGCTGCTCCCGTGGCCGCTGCTCCTGCTGCGGCTCCCGCCCCCGTGGCGGAAGAGGCCGTGGCCCCGGCAGACCCGTCATCCCATCCTGGCGCTGTTCCCAGCCCGATGGTGGGCGTGGCCTATCTGACACCGGACCCCTCCTCCCCTCCGTTCGTGCAGGAAGGAGGCCAGGTCGCTGCCGGGCAGACCATCATGCTCATCGAGGCGATGAAGACCTTCAACCAGATCAAGGCACCGCGTGCAGGCAAGCTGGTCCGCTACTGCGTGGCATCTGGCGATCCGGTTGAATTCGGGGCAACATTGGCGATCATCGAGTGATGTTTTCCAAGATCCTGATAGCCAATCGTGGCGAGATTGCCCTGAGGGTGCTGCGCGCCTGCCGGGAGATGGGCATCAAGACGGTGGCGGTGCATTCCACGGCAGATGCTGACGCCATGCATGTGCGTCTGGCCGATGAGGCTGTCTGCATCGGGCCGCCAAGCTCCCGTGATTCTTACCTGAATGTGGCGGCTATTCTTTCTGCCGCCACCATCACCGGAGCAGAGGCCATCCATCCGGGCTATGGCTTCCTTTCCGAAAATGCGGAATTCGCCGAAACGGTGGAGGAGCACGGCATCGCCTTCATTGGCCCGACAGCCGAGCACATCCGCATGATGGGTGACAAGATCACCGCCAAAACGACCATGGAGGCCCTCGGCGTGCCGCTGGTGCCCGGGTCGGACGGGGCCCTGCGGAGCCTGGACGAGGCCCGGGAAGTTGCGGCCCGTGTCGGGTATCCGGTGCTCATCAAGGCCGCTGCCGGTGGTGGTGGTCGTGGCATGAAGGTAGCCCAGACAGCTGATGAGCTGGAGGAAGCCTGGAGCGTGGCCCGGACGGAAGCCCGTGCCGCTTTTGGCAATGACGAGGTCTATCTGGAGAAATATCTCGACAAGCCCCGTCATATCGAGCTTCAGATCATGGGTGACACGCACGGCAATGTCGTGCATTTCGGGGAGCGTGACTGCTCCCTCCAGCGTCGCCATCAGAAGCTGCTGGAGGAAGCCGGTTCCCCCGTCATCACGCCAGAGCAGCGCAACGAGATTGGCAAAACAGTTACGGATGCCCTGTCACGCATGGGGTATCGCAATGCCGGTACGCTCGAGTTCCTGTATCAGGACGGGCAGTTCTGCTTCATTGAGATGAATACCCGCCTTCAGGTGGAACATCCGGTGACGGAAATGGTCTGCGATGTGGACCTCGTGCGGGAGCAGATCCGTGTGGCCGCTGGTGAAAAGCTGAGCTACCGGCAGGAAGACATCGTGATGAACGGCCATGCCATCGAGTGCCGCATCAACGCCGAGGACCCGGAAACCTTTGCGCCCAACCCGGGGACGGTCAAGGTGTTCCATGCTCCCGGTGGTCTTGGTGTCCGTATGGACAGTGCGCTCTTTGCCGGTTACAGGGTGCCTCCCTATTACGACAGCATGATTGCCAAGCTGATCGTTCATGCTCCCACCCGTGCGCTGGCCATCAGCCGCATGCAGCGGGCCCTGACGGAGTGTGTGGTGGAGGGGGTGAAGACGGTCATCCCTTTGCATCAGAAAATTCTGGCAGACCCGGAGTTCCAGAAGGGTGAATATACCATTCACTGGCTGGAGAATTTCGTGGCGAAACTTCAGGCCGCTAAAGCCTGAAGATTTCTGCTTCGGCCTGTCCGTTCAGAAAGCCGTTCCCGTAGCAGGGAGCGGCTTTTTTTATGGTCAGCCCCGTGCTTCTTTTAGGCTGGCTCCAGCGATGAGGGGGCAGCTCGGCAGGGCCAGAAGGAAAAGGGCCGCCAGAAGGCTCAGATTGGCCGTACAGGCTGTTCCTGTCGGGGTGGTGCAGGCCAGTGTGCCGAAGATGAGACCAGGAGTCATCAGCGGCAGTGTCAGCACGGGGAGCAGAAGGCTGTTGCGGCGTGCTCCCAGTGTTATGGCCGCTGTCATGCCCCCTGTGAGAGAGAGGGTCAGGCTGCCCAGAGTAAGGCTGAGCATGAGCACCGTCAGGTTATGGGCTGGCAGCTGGAAGAACGGGGCCAGCAGAGGGGTGGCCAGCAGGATGGGCAGTCCACCTGTCACCCAGTGGGCGAACATTTTTCCCAGCGCAATGAAGGCAGGGTGCAGGGTGATCTGGAGCATGTCCAGTGATCCGTCTTCCGCATCTTCATCATAGAGGCGCTCCAGTGGCAGGAGTGAGGCCAGCAGGGTACAGACCCACAGAATGGCCGGGCCGGTCTGCTGGAGCAGGGCGGGGGTGGGGCCGAGGGCAAGAGGAAAAAGTGTGCTGCAGACTGTCAGGAACAGCAGCCCCCCTACGGTTTCGGCACCGTTCAGGCGGGCCAGATGCAGCTCCCGGCGCAGATGCAGGAGCAATGGATGAAGGGTCTCTTTCGAGGCTGGCTTCTCCTGCACTGGCGGGGTTTGCATGGCCATGTCTGGCGTGATGGATGGTGCCACCATGCCGGGTGTGAGGTGCTGGCTGCCCGGTAGGGATAGTGGCGCATGGGAGGCAATGGCTACGGCCCCCCCACGGGCACGATGCTCCGCCAGCAGGGTCTCCAGTAGGGCAAGGCTGGCAGCATCCAGACCATTGGCAGGCTCATCCAGCAGCCACAGCCGGGCATCGGGAAGGAGCAGCAGGCGGCTCAGGGCTACACGACGTTTTTGCCCCAGCGAGAGCAGGCGGACAGGGCAGTCCAGAAGATGGGCCAGCGCCAGACGCTTCAGGGCAGCATGGATGGTTTCTGTCCCATGAGGCATGAAGAGACAGAGATTCTGCTCGACCGTCAGGGTGGATTTCAGGGCGTCAGCAGGGCCAAGCCAGGCAATGTCGGCCCGGCGGGTCACTGTGCCTCCAGCAGGGGGACACAGCCCTGCCATCAGCCGCAGAAGTGATGACTTGCCCGTACCATTTGGCCCGGTAAGGAGTAGGGCATCACCGGTAGCGAGGTTCAGGGAGAGATCAGGGACCAGACAGCGTCCTGCCCGCTCCAGCCGGACATGATCCAGCCGGAGAAGGGATTGTGGTGGAGAGGCAGGCGGGCATGAGGTGCTGGAGGCCATGGTGATGTTTCATGTGGAGCTGGAAGGGGCCTAGGGAAGGTCCGGGAGAAAAATATGCCCTTCCGGGTGGAAAATACAGAAAAGGATGTTTTGCTTGAAGGGTGGTTATGGTTAAGAAAGCGCATGGTGAATGACTACAGGATGGTTGTCCATGTTGTAGCGTGCAGGAGGATGTTCGGAACTGACTGACTGGGTGCTGAAGGCGACCGGTATCGCCAAGTCTTTCGCCGGGAATGAAATTCTGCGGGGAATTTCTCTGGAAGTGGAACGTGGGGAGCTGATTTCCATCATCGGGCCGTCCGGCTGTGGGAAATCAACGTTCCTCCGCTGTCTCAATTTTCTGGAACATCCCGATGCCGGAGAGGTGCGGGTTGAGGATGTGACCGTGGCCAGTACGGGCTCATGGCGCCGTGCGGACGAGGTTCAGGCCCACCGTCTGCGCAGCCATGTGGGCATGGTCTTCCAGTCCTTCAACCTGTTTCCACATCGCACGGTGCTGGAGAACGTCATGCTGGCCCCCATGCAGGTCAAACGCATGAGTGAGACGCAGGCGAAGCATGTTGCCTGCGAACTGCTGGAGAAGGTTGGCCTTGCCGCCGTGAAGAACCGTTACCCGGACCGTCTGTCCGGCGGGCAGCAGCAGCGTGCGGCCATTGCCCGGGCTCTGGCGATGAAGCCTTCCGTCATGCTGTATGATGAGCCGACATCCGCTCTGGACCCGGAACTTTCCGAAGAGGTGCTGTCTGTCATGAGGGCGCTGGATGCAGAAGGCATGACCCAGCTCGTCGTGACGCACGACATGCGTTTCGCCCGGGCGGCCTCGGATCGTGTGCTGTTCATGGAAGCTGGACAGATTGTGGAAAGTGGCGACCCCGATGTGATGTTCGCCAACCCGCGTGAGGCAGGAACCCGGCGTTTCCTGCGGACACTCCTTTGATGAATGGGGGCACGGTGATGAAGCGTGTGAGGTTTGCGCTGGCTCTGGCCCTGTTCGGGCTGTGGGGTATGGCAGGTCTGTCCGCTCCTGCCTGGGCTGAAGGCGGTACTCCAGCAGTAGCTTCCCTGCGGGTTCCCGGTGCTACGGATGACAGGGACCTTCCCTGGGCGTCGGACGGAGAGGCCAACGTGCCTTACGTCTTTCACGATCCAGCCCATGAAGGGCGGATGACAGGTTTTGAATATGACCTGATGCAGACCATCAGCGCCCGGATGGGACGGCATGGGCGTTTCGTACAGAATGGCTGGGACGGGCTGATCCCCGGCCTCTCACGGGACCTGTATGCCCTGGTCATTGATGGTATCGAGATGACGCCGGAGCATAAGGCTGCCGTGCTTTTTTCCCGGCCCTATTATGTGACGGTGGATCGGATTGTCCTGCGGAATGATGAAAAAGGGCTGGACACGCTTGATGCCCTGAAAGGCCATGTGGTCGGGACCATCAAGAGCACGGCTGCCGAGCGTCTTCTGCTGGATCACGATCCGGCCAATGTGCGTTCTTATGATGAAGAGACAAATCTGTTTTCTGACCTGAAGAACGGACGTCTTGATGCCATTCTGATTGATGAGCCTATTGCCCTTTATTACCGGTCGGATGATCTGAAGCTCGTTGGGCCGCCGATCGGTCGTGTGGCTTATGGAATTGCCTTCCCTAAGAACAATCCCGGCCTGCGTGATGCTGTGGATTCCGTTCTGGGTGATCTCATGAGCGATGGCACCCTGCATCAGATTCTGGCCCGCTGGAATCTCTGGACGCCGCAGATGGCCGATTACACGGGGGATCAGACTCTCTCAACAGTCCAGCCAACGGCCTGGGTGGATTACCGCCAGACGATGGAGCGGATGTCCGGCAGCAGTGTGCAGGCCATGGTTCACCGTTATGTCAGTTTTCTGCCTCTGATAGGCAGTGGGGCGTTGATGACGCTGGGCGTGTCGGCTCTGGCGATGGTGCTTGCCGTGGCGATGGGGCTGGTGCTGGCTCTGGCCCGGGCCTACGGGGTGGCACCGTTACGCTGGCTGGCCGGGCTGTATGTGGAGATCGTGCGGGGCACGCCGTTGCTGATACAGGTGCTGTTCATTTTCTATGGACTGCCTGCTTTTGGTCTGCGTCTGTCGCCTTTTGCGGCGGGCGTGCTGTCGCTGGGGCTGAATTATGCGGCCTATGAGGCGGAAAATTACCGGGCGGGGCTGCTTTCTGTTCCCCGTGGGCAGATGGAAGCGGCCATCGCCCTGAACATGACCCACATGCAGGCCCTCCGGCTCGTGATCGTTCCGCAGGCCTTCCGCACGGTCGTACCCGTCATGACGAACGATTTCATTGCCCTGCTCAAGGACAGTTCCCTCGTTTCCGTTATCACGCTGACAGAGCTGAGCCAGACCTATATCCGTCTCTCGTCAACCTATTATGACTATATCGGCACGGGGCTCATGGTCGGTCTGGCCTATCTTCTGGTTGGCCTGCCTTTTGTGCGCCTCGCCCGCATGGCGGAGAAGCGCATGGGGCGCGTCGTCGCCAAGGGGCATCACTGAAGGCCCCATCAGGGGATCAGCGGGTCCGGTGGCGGGGTGTGACCCTGCAACTGGTTCCCGAACCCCAGCTGCAGGGCCTTTTGCCACTCCAGCGCCCAGCTGCGCATCCTGGTCAGGAATGTTCTGGCCTCGGGGTAGGGTGACAGCGCATCCCTGGACCAGACGGGAATGGGGGCAAGCAGCTGGTGGGTCTGCTGGTCCAGTGGTGGAATCAGCGTGTCCACAAGGCCAACCTGGGCCTGACCATCCGTCGTGGTAGCGACGTGTCGCCATTGGACAGCCAGAAACAGGGGGGGGATGGGCGTGACGCCGAGGGCCTGCAAGCGGGCGATGGACTGGTTGATGAGTGGATTGGTGCTGACATCATTGCCCTGTATCACCACAGTACCAGAGCCGATGCAGTCTTCTCCTGCTGGAGAGACCGGCAGGCTGTGATTGAGGAAGTTGCGGTCATCATGGCAGATGCCCGTCACGTTCCCAGCCCGGTCCAGAGCAATGGGCTGCTGGGTTGCCTGGGCGATGATGAGGCCGGTAATGGCCCCCTGATGTGTACGGACAAGAGCCAGAAAAGAGAGGGGGGACTCGTTGCTGATCTGGGCGGAGAGAATGGGGTGCCACTCTCCTTTGGGTAGAGGAATGGTATGGCCACCCAGGATAACACGATCCCGTACAATCTCAGACATGCTGGGATATTGCAGATGCACCGGCATCGGCCCGGAGGGTGTATTGTCAGCATCGCCCGGGCCGCCGTCTGCATGAGCTGAATCGTGAGGAGCGTGCGTTGCTGTCGGCGCCATGCCGGGGAGCCAGGGAGCCTGTTTTTTCAGCCAGGGGGTTGGGAAAAAGGCTGCCATCACCAGCCCGCCAAGCCCGATCATGAAGGAGAGGCGCCACAGGGGGGCCTGCTTCCAAAGGGAGATGCAGGTACGGAGGAGATGCTTCACAGGCTGGCCTTGTTCATTCTTTCCTGAGGCTCTTCGCTTGTTTCAGCCCGGATGCGTCCTTCTCCTTCCATGACGAGGTGGACATGGGTGCGTCCCTGCTGGCGGGCCGTGATGAGGCTGTCGCTGATCATGTCTTCAATGGACCGGAGAATATCCCGGGCACTGGCCATGCTGCCCAGTTTCTGCTGGCGCTGAAGGATTTCGAAGAGAAGGGCAGGGTCGATGCCACCGGCTTCAACATTCAGCCCGTAGCCACGGATCATCTGCTCAATTTCCAGAGCAGCCACACGGGCGAGGTCCAGCCCCCGCAGCGCACGGAATACGAAGATGCGGTCCAGCCTGTTCAGGACCTCCGGCGCAAACCCGGCCCGACGCAGGGCTTCGGTCGATTCGGCCCGCATTTTCTCGGGCTCGTCAGCCAGCCTGTCCGCAATGGCACTGAGAGCATCCGTGGCAATGTTTGATGTCAGAACAAAGATGGCCCGTGTGGTTGGTACCAGCTCGTTGGTGGAGGCTTCCGTTACATGGCCGTCATTCCAGGCCGTAAGGAATTTCTTGAAGACGTCCGGGTGGGCCTTTTCGATCTCATCCAGCAGGACGACGGCATCGGGATTTTCCTTCAGGCCACCTGTCAGCCGCCCGAACGTGTCAGACCCAACATAGCCTTTGGGAGAGCCGAAAAGCTGTGTGGCAGCATGCGGGCTGGACATCTGGGTCATGTCGAAATGCAGCAGCGGGCGCTCCGTCTGGTTGGCAATCTGCTTGGCCAGATAGGTCTTGCCGGTACCGGGCGGCCCAGCAAGGAGGAAGACCCCGACGGGACGGTCACGGTTCTGGAGAGCCAGCCGGCGGCGCAGCTGCTGGGCAATATCCTCGCAGACCTGGTCCTGCCCGATGACACGGGCACGCAGGGCAGCGGCCAGCTCCTCAGCATTGATGGCACTCTCACGCTGCTGGCGTGCCAGCATTTCCTCCAGAGCGGTGCGGTTGGTCAGACGGCTGAGAACATCCATGAGAAGACTCTTTCTGTGGCGCAGGCCACGGCGGGCCAGACGGTCGGACGAGAGACAGTAGAACACCCCGGCAAGAGAGAGGGCAAGCCCGGCGATCCCGGCGGGAAGATAGCCGGGGCGGGCCCAGTTGGCAGCAACGAGCAGCGCATGCAGCAGGGTTGTGGGGGAGAGATGGACCATGAGAGCCAGCTGGACAGCCGCCAGTATCAGGAAGGCCGCCATCATCAGGGGCATCATGCGGGAGAGCCAGGGGATCAGGGATTTCATCATGGGCTTCTGCATCCTGCCGGGAGGGGAACCCCCTGTTTTCACTGGCAGGCCGGGATGGGGTCAAGTCCTTTTCCTGACAGCTACTGGACAACCACCGGGATGGCGAAGGAAGGGCTGGCAGGGGTAAGGGGAGGCAGGACCACGACATTATGGAACATGTCCAGCGTTGCAATGGATACGGGGCCCATGCCTGCTGGACTGGTGCGTGTCAGTGTGACGATGCCTTCCCGGGCGATGGGGAGCAGCACGGCCTGTGCTCTGGGGCCGAGGATGATCTGCTGGCTGATGCCACTGCTGCTTACGGTCAGCATCTGTCCCGCATGGCCTGCCGCATCGGCCAGGGGGAGGGCTGCCAGCCGGATGCGGTTGTCCTTGAGTGCGGCCAGAAGGGCAGGTTTCTGCTGGGCAGGGATTGTGCTGCGGGCAATGGCCCGGGCTGCATCATCTGGGGGAAGCATGGAGAGCGGGAGTGAGCCTGCCGCCATGGGAATGGCCTGTTCCGCCGCCTGGGGTTGTGGTGTTGGCTGGGCGGCATCATGCGGAGATGGCTGGCCATGCCATGCCAGAAGGGCGCCCCCCAGTCCCACAACGGCCGCAACCACGGCCACGGGGCGCCAGAGAGGCTGTTTCTGTGGTTCGGGAGAGGGGGAAGGCTGGTTCATGGCTGTCATTTCGCATCACCATATACCATAAGGGCAGGAAGGCAGAATGGCGTTTCTTTCATCTTTTCCCTGTCGAGCAGTTGCGGGCGGGAAGTGCTTGCATTGGGTGTGGCTCTGTCGTATCAGGGAGATGTTTTCACTTTCCGCTCTTTTGGGGGGTGGCCCTGACGGGCCGCCTTTTTTGTTTTGGATCATTTTTCCACATCGTCGGACCAGTCCGGTCCATCCGCTCCGTTTCATGAGGGTGAAAGCTCCCATGGTATCCGCCGTCTGAGCGGGCTGGAAGCACGCATTGCGGACAGGATTGCCCCGACTCTGGCCGACATGGGGTACGAGCTGGTACGCCTCTCGGTTCTCGGGCATGAGACACCGACCGTCCAGGTCATGGCCGACCGTGCCGATGGCTCGCTCATCAGTGTTGATGACTGCGAGCAGATCAGCCACGCAGTGGGCGCTGTGCTGGATGTGGATGACCCGATACCAGGGGCATGGATGCTGGAGGTTTCCTCTGCCGGGATCGACCGTCCGTTGACCCGGGCGAAGGACTGGGAGCGTTTTGCCGGGCATCTGGCCAAGGTGGAGCTGGAGGTTCCGCTGGATGGTCGCAAGCGTTTTGCCGGTATTGTCCTTGGCGAGCGTGACGGGCTTGGCCTGCTTCGTCTGGATGACGGGCAGGAAGTGGCCCTGCCGCTGGATGACATGCGCAAGGCACGGCTGGTCCTGACGGATGAGCTGATTGAGGCAAGTGCTGCGCTGGCAGGCGTGGCGCAGGAAGACGAAGCCGAGGCCGATGGCAGGACCCGCCGGGCGCCAAAGCTGAAACCCAAAAAGCCGGGGAAGAAAAACTGATGACCCGTCTTATGCTGGTTGGAGGTCCGATCTGATGGACACATCTGTTACCCGTCCTGAGCTGCTTCTGGTTGCTGATGCGGTCTCAAGGGAAAAGAATATTGATCGTGAGCAGGTGCTCGAAGCCATGGAGCAGGCCATCCAGAAGGCTGGCCGTGCGAAATATGGGCATGAGAAGGACATCCGTGCCACGATCGATCGCAAGACGGGAGAGGTCCGGCTGAGCCGCTGGACGGAAGCTGTCGAGGTTGTGGAAAATGAGGATGCCCAGATTCCCTTGAAGATCGCCCGGAAATTCCGGCCTGAGATCCAGGAAGGTGAGTTTATCGTCGATCCTCTGCCGCCGATCGATTTCGGCCGTATTGCGGCGCAGACAGCCAAACAGGTGATCGTCCAGCGTGTGCGTGAGTATGAGCGCAAACGCCAGTATGACGAGTTCAAGGACCGTGTGGGTGAGATCATCAACGGGACGCTCAAGCAGACCGAATACGGCAACCTTATGGTGGAGCTGGGCGGTCAGGCCGAAGGGCTGCTGCGTCGTGATGAAATGATCCCCCGTGAGGAGTTCCGCAACTCCGACCGCATTCGCGCCTACATTTACGATGTGCGTGACGAGCCCCGCGGGCCGCAGATTTTCCTCTCCCGTACCCATCCGGGCTTCCTGGCCAAACTGTTTGCGCAGGAAGTGCCGGAAATCTATGACGGGATCATCGAGATCAAGGCCGTGGCCCGTGATCCGGGTTCCCGTGCCAAGATGGCTGTCGAGTCCCGTGATGCCTCCATCGATCCGGTCGGTGCCTGCGTGGGTATGCGTGGGTCCCGTGTGCAGGCTGTTGTGGCGGAACTTCAGGGGGAGAAGATCGACATCATCCCCTGGAGTCCCCATGCGGCTACCTTCGTGGTGAATGCCCTGGCGCCTGCTGAGGTGACCAAGGTGGTGATGGATGAGGATGCCGGCCGGGTCGAGGTCGTGGTGCCGGATGAGCAGCTCTCACTGGCCATTGGTCGGCGTGGGCAGAATGTTCGCCTTGCCAGCCAGCTGACCCGCTGGGACATCGACATCCTGACCGAAGCTGAGGAATCGGAACGCCGTCAGGAAGAGTTCCGCAAGCGGACCAGCCAGTTCGTCAATGAGCTGGATGTGGACGACGTCATTGCCGGACTGCTGGTAACCGAGGGCTATCATACCATCGAGGACCTGGCCTATGCCGACCCGGCAGAGCTGCACGACATTGAAGGTTTCGATGAGGCAGTGGCCGAAGAGCTGATGAACCGTGCCAACAATTATCTGGCCAGTCGTGAGCAGGCGCTGGATGAGCGGCGTCGTGAGCTGGGTGTCAGTGATGATCTGGTCAATCTTGGTGTCTTCTCCCTCCAGGTTCTGGTTGAACTCGGGGAGAAGGGGATCAGGACGCTGGATGACCTGGCCGACCTCGCTGCCGATGAGCTGATCGAGCTTCTGGGTGGTGATGAGCCACTTGAGGAAGCCGAGGCCAATGAGATCATCATGGCCGCTCGTGCCCACTGGTTTGAGGGTGACGAGGGAGCTGGTGAAGGAGACTCGGGTCACGACTGAGGATCATATCCCCGATGTGGATGATGGCCCGTCCGGGCGGGGGCGTCGTGCCTCATCCCGGCGGCGCTGTCTGATCAGCCGCACACATGGTGAGCCGTGTCACATGATACGGTTTGTCGTCGGGCCCGATGGCCAGATCGTGGCGGACCTTGCCGCCCGGCTGCCCGGGCGTGGCATGTGGGTGCAGGCGGACAGGGCTGTTCTGGAAGATGGACAGCTGGCTCGGGCCTTCTCCCGGGCGGCGCGGCAGAAGGTGGACGTGCCTGTGGGGCTTGTGGAGTCTCTCAGGGATGGTTTGGCAAAGCGCCTTCTGGATGGTATCAGTCTGGGCCGACGCGCTGGTGAGGCGGTCTGTGGGTTCCAGAAGTGTCGGGAACGGATCGTTGCTGGCAGAGTCGGGGTTGTCATTTGTGCAGCAGGTGCGAGCCAGGATGAGGTGGCCCGTCTGCTGTCAGGCCAGCGGGAGCTGCCGGTGGTCTGGGTGCCGGGGGATATCCTGGCAGCGTCCTTCGGGAGGGAGCGTGCGGTTTATGCCGTGATGGCTCCTGGCGCTCTGGCAGAGCGGCTGAAGGCAGAATATAAGAGATTTGCGGGGGTGGCCGAAGGCACGCTCCCGGGCCCTGATACGGTAGGGCAGTAAGGAACAGGCAGAAATTATGAGCGACGGCAACGAGCGCAACCAGAACGGAACTCCAAAGGGGACCACCCCAAAAGAAGGGCAGGGCAAGAGCTCCGGCCGCCTGTCCCTGCGTCCGGCAGGACGCAAGGACGTGGGGCGGACCGTAGAGGCTGGCTCTGTAAGACAGAGCTTCAGCCATGGGCGCTCCAAGGAGGTCCGGGTTGAAGTGCGCAAGCCCAAGAGAAGCGGGGCCGCAGGGGGGCGTGGCGGTCGTGCCACGGCTGGTGTCCGTGGCCTGACGGCTTCCGAGCAGGAAAAGCGCCAGCGCGTTCTGGCTGAGGCCGCCGCAGAGGCTGCCCGGCGTGAGGCAGAAGAGGAAGCCCGCCGGGAAGCCGAGAAGATCCGTATCCGTTCCGCTGCTGAGGAAGAGGCCCGGCAGAAGGCTGAGGCCGAAAGCCGTCGTGCCCAGGAAGAGGAAGAGGCCCGGAGCCGTGCGGCCGAGGAAGAAGTTCGCAAGAAGGCCGAAGTTGCAGCCCGTCGCCAGGAAGCTGAACGGAAGGTGCCGCCGCCGCTGACGGGTTCCACGACCGGGGGTGTGCAGCTGGCCGAGCCGACCAAGCGTCTGCGTCCGCTGGCCGAGCGGGCCATCATGCCGAGCCGCCCGCTGAATACGGCGGCGTCTTCACGGGCTTCTTCAGCCCGTTCCAGCAATGACGCCAGCGAGACGCTGCACCTGCGGGGACGCACTGGGGCCGTGGGAGGTGCCGATGACGAGGGAGCAGGGCCTTCCCGTCGTGGCGGTGCCGGTGGCGCCCGGCGTTCTTCTCCGTCGTCCCGCCGTTCTTCGCCCCGCCGCAGCGGGGGTGGTGGTCAGGACCGTCGGTCAGGCCGTATTGACGTCCGTGCCGCCATTGAAGGTGATGACGGCAAGACCCGTTCGCTGGCTTCCGTCCGGCGTCAGCGTGACCGCGAGCGCCGTCAGGCCGAGCTGGAGCGCCTGCGTTCCGATCAGGTTCGTGTCGTGCGTGACGTGACCGTGCCGGAAACCATCACCGTGGGTGAACTGGCCAACCGTATGGCTGCCCGTCAGGGCGAGGTCATCAAGATGCTGATGAAGATGGGCGTCATGGCAACGGCTGCCCAGAGCATCGATGGTGATACGGCCGAGCTTGTCGTGAGTGAATTCGGCCATCGCATCAAGCGTGTGGCAGACAGTGACGTTGAGCTGGGCATCGAGGGCATTGAGGACAAGCCGGAAGACATGAAGCCCCGTCCGCCGGTCGTGACGGTGATGGGCCATGTAGACCATGGCAAGACCTCCCTGCTGGATGCCCTGCGCACGACAGACGTGGCTCATGGCGAGGCTGGTGGGATTACCCAGCATATCGGTGCCTATCAGGTAACCGTGGCTTCCGGTCAGAAGGTAACCTTCATCGATACACCGGGCCATGAAGCCTTCACCTCCATGCGTGCCCGTGGCGCTTCCGTGACGGACATTGTCGTTCTGGTGGTGGCTGCTGATGATGGTGTGATGCCGCAGACGATTGAGGCCATCAAACATGCCAAGGCTGCCAATGCGCCGATCATCGTGGCCATCAACAAGATGGACAAGCCTGGCGCCAATCCGGACCGTGTCCGCAATGAGCTGCTGAACCATGAGATCGTGGTGGAGAGCATGGGTGGCGACACGCAGGAGGTGGAGGTCTCCGCCCTCAAGCGTGATGGTCTTGACCGTCTGCTGGAAGCCATCCTGCTTCAGGCCGAGATTCTTGACCTGAAGGCGAATCCGAACCGGATTGCCGAGGGTGCCGTCATCGAGAGCCGCCTAGATCGTGGCCGTGGTTCCGTGGCAACGGTGCTGGTCCAGAAAGGGACGCTCAACCGGACGGACATCGTGGTGGCCGGAGCCCATTGGGGTCGTGTCCGTGCGCTGCTTGATGATCATGGCAAGCAGATCAAGAAGGCTGGACCGTCCGTGCCGGTCGAGATTCTGGGCATGAGCGGGGTGCCGGATGCCGGTGCGCCGTTTGTGGTTGTCGATAGCGAGAACCGTGCCCGTGAGATCAGCGAGTTCCGCCAGCGCAAGGCCCGGGAGAAGGCCACCGCCATGCAGGTTGCTGCCCGTGGTACGCTGGACCAGATGCTGGCCCGCATCCAGGCTGGTGAGCAGAAGGAAGTGGCCCTGATCGTCAAGGCGGACGTGCAGGGTTCTGCCGAAGCCATTCAGGCAACGGTGGAGAAGCTCTCCCATGAGGAAGTGGCCGTGCGGGTGCTGAATGCCAGCGTTGGTCAGATCACCGAAAGTGACGTGCAGCTGGCCAAGGCGTCCAATGCTGTCATCATTGCTTTCAATGTGCGGGCTACCGTTCAGGCCCGTGAGCTGGCCCAGCGTGATGGTGTGGACATCCGCTACTATTCCATCATCTATCAGGTCTCTGATGATGTGGAGAAGCTGGTCAAAGGACGTATCGCACCGAAGCATCGGGAGAAGTTCCTTGGTTATGCAGAGATCCGTCAGGTCTTCAACATTACCAAGGTCGGCAAGGTTGCCGGGTGCTACGTCACCGAGGGTGTCGTCAAACGTGGCTGTGGCGTACGCCTGCTGCGTGACAACGTCGTCATTCATGAGGGTGAGCTGAGCCAGCTGAAACGCTTCAAGGATGATGTCCGTGAAGTGGCTCATAATTATGAGTGCGGCCTTTCCTTCGCCGGTTACAACGACCTGCGGGAAGGTGATGTGGTTGAATGCTATGAGATGGAAGAGATCCCGGCTTGAAGACGCGGCCTTCCTTTGACCTCCTCGGGCCGGCGGGTGAAAGCGCCGTCGGCCCAAGCACCCGCCAGCTGCGTGTAGCTGAAGAGGTCCGCCATGTTCTCGCAGAACTGTTTGCCAGAACGGAGTTCCGCGACCCGGAACTCTATGGTGTGACCATCACGGTAACGGAGGTCCGTATTTCACCGGACCTGCGCCATGCAACGGTGTTCGTCACACGTCTGGGGCGAGATGATGTTGAGGCTGTCCTGCCAGCTCTGAAGCGTGTGGCCTCTTTCCTGCGGAAACGTCTTTCCGCAGCCCTGCGTCTGAGGACAGTGCCGGAGCTGCATTTTCAGCCTGATACGTCTCTGGAGCATGCGATGGAAGTGGAGAGCATCCTGCGCTCGCCAGAGGTCCAGCGGGACCTGCACCGTGACCAGGCTTTGGATGATGAAGACTGAGGCCGGGCCAGAATACTGATGGCACGCAAGAGAGGCAGGGACATCCATGGCTGGCTGATTCTGGACAAGCCATTGGGGCCGAGTTCCACAACGATGGTCAACCGGCTGCTGCGTTTTTTTGATGGACGCAAGGCCGGCCACGGCGGGACTCTGGATCCTCTGGCGTCAGGTGTTCTGCCGATCGCCTTTGGCAAGGCAACCAGCACCATTCCGTACATCATGGATGCAACCAAACGGTATCGGTTTACCCTCTCTTTTGGTGAAAGCCGGACGACGGATGACCGGGAGGGTGATGTTCTTGCAACGTCCGATGTCCGGCCATCGGATGAAGATATCAGGGCTGTATTGCCTTCGCTTTGCGGGGATGTGATGCAGGTGCCTCCAGTTTTTTCGGCTCTTCGTGTCGGTGGGCAGCGGGCTTACGATCTGGCCCGGGCGGGGCGTCCGCCGGAACTTCCCCCCCGTCCTGCTCGAATCGATTCGATTACTCTCGTGGACCGCCCCGATGCCGATACGGCCGTTTTTGACGTCCAGTCAGGCAAGGGGGTTTATATGCGGTCGCTTGCGCGGGATATTGCTCTGGCCTGTGGTACTGTGGGGCATATCTCTGTTCTGCGGCGCACAAAATGCGGGCCGTTTGATCTTTCCCATGCTTGTTCAGCAGAACAGTTAGGGCTGGACAAAACGGACGAAACTAGAGACAAGGCATGTGTTCTTCCGGTTCCTCTGCTGGAGGCGGCGACCGCGCTGGTCGACATCCCGGCGCTGGCCGTCACGAAAGCGGAAGGAAAATCCCTGATCTGTGGGCAGGCTGTCACGCTGGCCCATCTTGAGGGGGGCGTGCCCGATGGGGTGGAGACTGTTCCACTCTGGCGGGTCATGATCGGGGAGCATGTCATCGGGCTGTGCCGGGTTGCCGAAGGGCGGTTGCGGGCAGTCAGAATGTTGGAAAATCATTTGTTTTTTGGAGAACAGGATGTCGATTACAGCTGAACGTCGCAGCCAGCTTATCGCTGAATACCGTCGTGCCGAAGGTGATACGGGCTCCCCGGAAGTGCAGGTCGCCCTGCTGACCGAGCGCATCGTGAACCTGACCGAGCACATGAAGAGCCACAACAAGGACTTCCACTCCCGTCGTGGTCTGCTGATGCTGGTCGGTCGCCGTCGTGCGCTGCTGGATTATCTGAAGCGCAAGAGCGAAGAGCGCTACAAGACTCTGATCGAACGTCTCGGCCTGCGCCGCTGATTTTCGACCTTTCTCCGGGGGAGAGGTCTCCCCCGGATTTGGGCCCGGGTTGAGCTGCCAGAAAACGCTTTTCCGGCGTTTCAGGCCACATGGTGTCATGACGCGTCTGGTGCGTCATCCTCGCCATGCCGTCCGAAACGCTGTTTGTAGTCTGGTACCGGTCGGGCCGTGATTATTGCTTCCGGAGGAAGACAGAATGTTTGACAATTATTTCCGCAAAGAAATTGAATGGGCCGGCCGTCCGCTGGTGCTTGAGACGGGCAAGATTGCCCGTCAGGCTGATGGGGCCGTTGTGGTCACCTATGGTGATACGGTCGTGCTCTGTACTGCCGTTGGTGCCAAGACTGTGAAGCCGGGGCAGGATTTCTTTCCGCTGACCGTGAACTATCAGGAGAAGGCCTACGCTGCAGGCAAGATTCCCGGCGGGTTCTTCAAGCGGGAAGGCCGTCCGTCCGAGCATGAGGTGCTGTCCTCCCGTCTGATCGACCGGCCGATCCGTCCGCTTTTCCCGGACAATTTCCGGAACGAGGTTCAGGTCGTTGCCACGGTCCTCAGCCATGACATGGAAAATGATCCGGCCCTGGTGGCTCTAATTGGCTGTTCCGCAGCGCTGACACTGTCCGGTATTCCCTTCTTCGGTCCGGTTGGGGCTGCCCGTATCGGTCACATTGATGGCAAGTTTGTTGTCAATCCGACCCTCAGCCAGGTGAAGGACAGTGCGCTGGACCTCGTGGTGGCCGGTACATCCGAGGGTGTGCTGATGGTTGAGTCCGAGGCGCAGGAGCTCTCCGAGGATGAGATGCTCGAGGCTGTCATGCTGGGTCATACGGCTTTCCAGCCGGTGATTGATGCGATCATCGACCTCGCAGAATCGGCTGCCCGTGCCCCGTGGGACCTGCCGGAGGTCTCCAAGGAAGAGGTCGCCCTGCGCAAGCGTGTGGACAAGGTGGGCAACAAGCTGATTGCCGAGGCCTACAAGGAACGCCACAAGCAGGCCCGTGTGGAGAAGGTTGCCGCGGCTCGCGAGAAGATCGTGGCCACCCTTGAGGAGGAAGGCTTTGATGCCGAGCTGGCCAAGCCGATGATCAAGGATCTGGAGGCACAGGTTGTCCGTGGCACCATCCTGAAAACGGGCATCCGCATCGATGGCCGTGATACGAAGACGGTGCGTCCCATCATGGCTGAGGTTGGTGTGCTGCCCCGCTCTCATGGGTCTGCCCTTTTCACCCGTGGCGAGACGCAGGCGCTGGTTGTCGCCACCTTGGGGACAGGTCAGGATGAGCAGGTGATTGATGCGCTGGAGGGGGAATACCGGTCCCGCTTCATGCTGCATTACAACTTCCCGCCGTTCTCCGTTGGTGAGTGTGGCCGCATGGGGTCTCCGGGCCGTCGTGAGATCGGACATGGCAAGCTGGCATGGCGTGCCATCAATCCGCTCCTGCCGTCCAAGGAAGATTTTCCGTATACGCTGCGTGTCGTTTCCGAAATTACGGAAAGCAACGGCTCTTCCTCCATGGCTACGGTTTGTGGAACGTCCCTGTCCCTGATGGATGCCGGCGTACCCATGCCGCGCCCGGTGGCTGGCATTGCCATGGGCCTTATCAAGGAAGAGCGTGGCCATGCTGTCCTGACAGATATTCTTGGGGATGAGGATCACCTTGGGGATATGGACTTCAAGGTTGCTGGTACGTCCGAGGGTGTGACCGCTCTCCAGATGGACATCAAGATCACTTCCATCACGCCGGAAATCATGAAGGTGGCGCTGGAGCAGGCCCGTGAAGGCCGTCTGCACATTCTTGGTGAAATGAGCAAAGCTCTCTCCGAGGGACGCTCCGACGTGGCAGGCAATGCACCGAAGATCACGACCATGACCGTTCCTGTTGCGAAGATCCGTGATGTGATCGGATCGGGCGGCAAGGTCATTCGTGAGATTTGTGAGTATTCTGGCGCCAAGGTTGATATCGGGGATGACGGCGTCATCAAGATTGCTGCCGCCAGTGATGAGCAGGCCCAGAAGGCCATCAGCCGCATTGAGGGCATCGTGGCGGAACCGGAGATGGGACGCATCTACGACGGGAAGGTTGTCAAGACGGCCGACTTCGGTGCGTTCGTGAACTTCCTTGGCCCCAAGGATGGTCTGGTTCATATTTCCGAACTGACGGATGGTCGGGTCGCCAAGACAACGGATGTTGTCAAGCAGGGTGATGCCGTCAAGGTCAAGGTCATTGGTTTTGATGATCGTGGCAAGGTGAAGCTTTCCATGCGTGTCGTGGACCAGGAGACTGGTGCGGACATTACGGAGAGCGTTGGCGCAAAGCCGGGTCGCCCTCGTCGTGATGCGGAGTAAGGATGTGTGAGGGGAGCCCAGGCTCCCTTTGCATGAGTGAGTTTTGTGATTGAGTAGTGGGGACATCTGGCCTCTATGAAGTCGATCAATGCCGTCCGTTTTGGTGGTCAGGAGGTTCTGCCCCTGGTCGAAGGGGGCAAAGGTGTTTCTGTCTCCAATGGTGTGTCTGCGGGTCATTGGGCTGCGGCAGGTGGGGTCGGAACGCTCTCTGCTGTCAATGCGGACAGTTATGACGAGCAGGGCAATCCTGTTCCGCAGGTCTATCATGGCCGGACACGCCGGGAGCGGCAGGCCGAGCTGGTGCGCTATGCCATAGAAGGGGGTATCGCACAGGCACGGATAGCCCGGGACATTTCCGGTGGCCGTGGCCGTGTTCATGCCAATTTCATGTGGGAAATGGGTGCTGCCGAGGAAGTCATCACCGGGATACTGGAAGGTGCTCCCGGGTTGATCCAGGGGCTGACGTGTGGCGCAGGGATGCCCTACCGGCTGGCTGAAATTGCGGCGCAGTTCGGGATACATTACTACCCGATCGTCTCATCCGGCCGTGCGTTCAGTGCGCTCTGGAAGCGCTCCTATGTGCGTTTTTCCGAGCTGCTGGGCGGTGTTGTCTATGAGGACCCCTGGCGGGCCGGCGGTCATAATGGCCTCTCGAATACGGAAAACCCTCTGAAACCGGAGGAGCCCTACCACCGTGTGGCAGCCCTGCGGAAGGTCATGAATGGTTTTGGCCTTCAGCATGTGCCCATCATCATGGCTGGTGGTGTCTGGCATCTGGAAGAGTGGAGTGACTGGCTGGACAACCCCGAGATCGGGCTGATTGCTTTCCAGTTCGGTACTCGCCCCTTGTTGACGCAGGAAAGCCCTGTCCCGGATGCGTGGAAGCAGCTGCTGCTGACGCTGAAGGAGGGTGATGTCTATCTGAACCGTTTCTCTCCGACGGGTTTTTATTCATCGGCCGTGAAAAATGGTTTCCTGCGGGAGCTGTATGAGCGGTCCGAGCGACAGATTGCTTTCCGTGCGGCAGCAGAGGCCGAGTTTGATACGCCCATCTGTCTGGGCGGGCGTGGACGGGAGGTTTTTGTCCGGGCTGATGATGCCGAGAAGGTGAATCGCTGGAAGGCCGCCGGGTATACCCAGCCCATGCGGACGCCGGATGATACTGTGGTATTCGAGACGCTGGAGACGGCCCGGCAGGTTCTGGCTGATCAGGCGGCCTGCATGGGGTGCCTTTCCCAGTGCCGTTTCTCCAACTGGAGCCAGAAGGGCCCGACCTTCAGCACAGGCCAGCGGGCGGATCCCCGTTCTTTCTGTATTCAGAAGACCCTTCAGACGATCTCCCATTTGCAGGATGTCTCGCCAGAGGAGCAGAAAAAGATCGTGGACCACAATCTGGTCTTCGGTGGAACGAATGCGTGGCGCTTTGCCACAGACCCGTTCTACGCCAACGGGCATATTCCGACCGTCAAGGAGCTGGTCGATCGCATCATGACAGGGCGGTAAAACAGCCTCTGCCAGTCATGGACAATAGGAAGGTGCGGGTTTTTGGGCCCGCACCTTTTTTTGTGCCTGCTCTCACGGAAAAAGACGCTGTGTTGTCCAGTGCTGGCCATCCTGTGTACGGGTGAAGAGTACCCGGTCATGGAGGCGGAATGGCTTGTCCATCCAGAACTCCATGGAGGCCGGGGTGACGTGATAGCCATTCCAGTATGGTGGCCGGGGGATGGGCCCGATGGCGAAACGGGCCGTTTCTTTTGTCACGGCCTTCCAGAGGGCTTTGCGGCTGGCGATGGGGCGGGACTGCTGGCTGGCCCAGGCGCCGATGCGGCTCGCCCGGGGGCGGGAGTCGAAATAGGCGTCCGTATCTACGGCAGGAAGACGTGAGACCCGGCCCCGGATGCGGACCTGTCGGCGCAGGCTCTTCCAGTGGAAGAGCAGGGCCGCCTGCATGTTGCCTTCCAGTTCCCGTCCTTTGGCAGATTCGCTGTTCGTGTAGAAGATGAAACCTGTCTCATCAACGCCTTTCAGCAGCACCATGCGTGCATCGGGCAGGCCATGTTCATCAACCGTCGCCAGAGCCATTGCATTGGGGTCATTGGGTTCCTTCGTGCCGGCCAGCGTCAGCCATTCATGAAAAAGCAGGAAAGGGTCTTCTCCGGTGATGGTCTGCTCATCATCCTGAAAGGCTGCCTCAATGGAGTCATCGGGGGTCTTGTGGGGCGTATCGTTCATGGTGGCGTGTCCTGTCACTGTAGCCATGTTGGCCCACCATCATGGGAGGGGCTGGGGGGGAATGTCCATAGGGGCTTGGCTGGGTATGATGTGCATCCCATATGAGGGAGACAGGATCAGGACAGTCAGGGACGAGGGATGATGGAAGCGCTCCGGTTCATTTTTATGCTGACCCGTGATGACCGCACGGTGGACAATGCTCTGGAGGCTGTGGACATCGCCCTGCGGCTGGGCATCCGGCATGTTGGCTTCAAGGATATTGGTCTGCCCGTGGAGCAGTTGCGGATACTGGCGGACAGGATCCGTTCTGCTGGAGCGACTTCATACCTGGAAATCGTGTCACCGGACCGGGAGCGGGAGCTGGATTCCGTCAAGGCCGGGCTGTCCTTGGGGGTGGACTGCCTGATGGGAGGCACGCATGTGCCGGATGTGTTGCCTCTTCTGGCAGGGCATGACGTAGCCTACTACCCGTTTGCAGGGCATGTTGTGGGGCATCCAAGCGTGCTGAAAGGCTCACCGGAGGAAATAGCCCGCAATGCGGTGGAATGGGCCGCCCATCCCGCCGTGACGGGGCTGGACCTGCTGGCGTACCGGAATGACGGGAATGTCCCGGAGGTCATCCGGGCCAGCTGTGCAGCTGTAAAGAAACCCGTGATTGTGGCAGGGTCCATCAGCACACCGGAACAGATCAGGACGATCCGGCAGGCCGGGGCGGCGGGGTTCACCGTGGGGACATCGGCTCTGGAAGGGACATTTCCCGCCGAAAGCAGTGGTCTGGAAGATCAGCTCCGGGCCGTGATGGCCTGCTGTTCCTGACCGTTACAGAAGGCCCAGCTCGGACAGCTGGTTGCGGAGGGAGGCCGGCAGGGAACTGATCCCGTCATCGGGGAGATCAGCGGCCCCCTGACCAAGATCGGGTGGAGCATCTTCCGGTTTGAAGTACCGCCAGCCCTGAAAAGGCCGCATAGGCCGTGGCTGGGTCGGGATGACCTCGTCCGAGACGAGGATCAGCGTGCCGGGATGGCCGTCATCCCGGGTGTAGCTGTCAAACCCGATGATGGGCTGCCGACACATGATGAGACCGTTGATGACCCGGTAGATGGACCCGCCACCCTGCACGATTTCCGCAGCCCGTTTGGGCATGGTGCGGGTGCGCACGTAGGCTGTCCCCTTGTGGCGTTCCACCGCTACCCAGTCCCGCAGCATCTCGGGGGAGGTGCAGCCTACGATCAGCTTTATCATGTGGAGGGTGGGGTTTTTCTGTGCAGACATGGCGGGCATCACGCTGTGGATGATGGGAGGCTGCCCTGTAGATGGGGTGCAGTCTGTTCTTTTCAAAGGTGGCGTTCAGAGAACAAGCTGGCCAAGCAGGGCTTCCAGCCGGAGACGGCCTTCATCCGTGGCCCGGAGGGTCTGGGCATCCTGTTCCAGATAGCCTTCCTCAAGACAGGCCTCCAGAATGACGGGGTCGAGGCAGTCTCGCAGCGGCAGGCCGGTCCGTCTGCTGAAATGGGCCGCATTGATGCCTTCCCGCAGGCGCAGCCCCATGAGCAGGGCTTCATGAGCCTTCATGTCCGGTGAGAGTGTTTCATCGTCCCTTGTGCCATGCCCATGTGTTTCCACACGCTCTGCCCAGGGTTCCGGGGCACGATGGCGGCGTGTGGCGTGGAGCTGGCCCCTGAAGGTCAGGCGGCTGTGGGCACCGGGGCCAATGCCCAGATAGTCGTCATAATGCCAGTAGGTGAGGTTGTGGCGGCTTTCGGCACCGGGGATGGCATAGTTGGAGATTTCATAGTCACGCAGGCCGAAACGGGCGGCTTCGTCACGGGTCATCATGTAGAGGGACGCCGCCAGATCATCCTCAGGCAGGACAAGGTTGCCCCGCCTGTGCTGGGCCTCGAATTTCGTGCCGGGTTCGATCGTCAGCTGGTAGAGTGAAAGGTGGTCTGCGGCCAGAGCCAGGGCCTGCCGAAGTTCCGCACGCCATTTTTCTTCCGTCTGGCCGGGGCGGGCATAGATCAGGTCAAAGGAGAGGCGGGGGAAAATGCTGCGTCCCAGCTCCAGGGCCGCAATGGCCTGTCGTGCCGAATGTTGCCGCCCCAGAGCGGCCAGGTCGGTCTCATCAAGGCTCTGCACGCCGAGGGAAAGACGGTTGACACCTGCCTCTGCAAAGGCACGGAACCTGTCGGCCTCCACACTGGTGGGGTTGGCCTCCAGAGTGATCTCGAGGTCATTCACGCTGGGGAAGAGGCGGCGGGCATCCTCGATCAGATGATGGACCGTCTCCGGCTGCATGAGGGAGGGCGTTCCCCCTCCGAAAAAGATCGAGACAAGCTGCCGGGGGGCGTCCTGAATCAGCCGTGTGGTTTCATGCTCCAGCTCGGCCCTCAGGGCGTTGGCGAAACGCTCCTGAGGGATGGTTTCCCGCACATGGGAGTTGAAATCACAGTACGGGCATTTGGCAAGGCAGAAAGGCCAGTGGATGTAGAGCGAAAGCGGAAGGGGCTGGTGGGCCACGATCAGATCGCGACCCGTACCCCGAACTCCATGACACGCTCCGGCGGAATCCGGAAGAACTCGGAAATCGACGTGGCATTGTTGAGGAGATAGAGGAACACCCACATCCGCCAGAGTGACATCTTCGGCACCTTGGAGCGGAAGACGAGGTCATGCGAGGTGAAATAGGACGCCTGAATGGGGTCGAAATCCATTTCTGTCATGCCAGCCAGTGTCAGGGGCAGGTTGGGCATCTCCATGAAGCCGTAACGGATGATGACCCGGCGGATGCCTGGTGCCAGTTCCTTGACAGTCATGCGCTGGTCGGGGTCCGCTTCCGGCTGGTCGAGCGTCTGCACGGTGACGAACAGGACTGTCTGGTGCAGGACCTTGTTGTGCCGCAGGTTGTAGAGCAGGGCATCCGGCACCATTTCCGGGTCCGAGGTCAGGAAGACGGCCAGACCGGGCACACGGATGGTGCGGGACTGGGTCAACCGGGTGATGAAGGAGCCCATCGGCACGGCATCACGTTTTTTCGTGTTGCGGATGAGCTGGCGGCCACGTTGCCATGTGGTCATGATGAGTGTGCTGCCAACGGCGATGCTGAGCGGGACCCACCCTCCATCCGGAATCTTCATCACGTTGGAGGAGAAGAAGACGGCATCCATGATGAAGAAGAAGCCGAACACGGTCCCCACGGCATAGCTCTTCCACTGGAAGACACGGCGGAAGACCACCATGGCCAGCACACAGGTGCAGAGGAAGGTCCCTGTCACGGCGATGCCGTAGGCAGAAGCCAGGGCCGCAGAGGAGCGGAAGGCGATGACCAGCACGACGGACCCGAAGGCCAGCAGCCAGTTGAGGGACGGCAGGTAGATCTGCGCTTCCTCATGCGGGTTGGTGTGGATGATGCGTGTGCGGGGCAGGTAACCAAGCTGGATGAGCTGGCGGCAGAGGGAGAAACTGCCAGAGATGCCCGCCTGGCTGGCAATGATGGTGGCCATGGTCGCCAGCAGCAGCATGGGTATCTGCATCCAGTGCGGGGCCAGATAGTAGAAAGGATTGGCCAACGTGGTCGGGTTGTGGATGATGGAGGCAGCCTGCCCGAAATAGTTCAGCGTCAGGGCAGGCAGCACAAGGAAAAGCCATGCAAAGCGGATGGGTGTGCGCCCGAAATGGCCCATGTCGGCATAGAGGGCCTCCGCCCCGGTGACGGACAGCACGACCGATCCCAGCGCAATGAAGGACAGCTTGCCATGCGTGACGATGAAGCGGATGGCCTCCAGCGGGGACAGGGCCAGCAGCACACCCGGATGCAGCATGATCCCTCTTGCCCCCAGTATGGCGATGGTGAAGAACCATACCAGCATGATGGGCCCGAAAGCCCGGCCTATCTTGCCAGTGCCCAGAGCCTGGGCGGCAAACAGCCCCAGCAGGATGATGATGGCCGCCGGGATGATGAAGGCTGAAGCCTCCGGCACCGAGACCTCTACCCCTTCCACGGCGGAGAGGACGGAGATGGCTGGTGTGATGATGCCATCCCCGAAGAACAGACAGGCCCCGGCAATGCCGATCAGCCCGAAGACCCAGCGGAAATAGTTGGATTTGCAGACACGCTGCGCCAGAGCCATGAGGGCGATGATGCCCCCCTCCTTGTTATGGTCGGCCCGCATGATGAGAATGACGTATTTGATGGTCACAACCAGCATCAGGGCCCAGAAGGTGAGGCTGGTCAGCCCGATGACTTCCCACGCATGGGCGGGGTGGGTTTCCGACCCGACATTGCGGATGGAGGATTGCAGGGCGTAGAGCGGGCTGGTCCCGATGTCGCCATATACGACACCCAGAGCGGCCAGCATGGCGCCAATGCCCTTGGGGTGGCTGTGCCCGCCGGGCTCCGGCGGCGGTGGTGCTGCCGTTGGCGTACCAACAGAGCTGGGATACCGGGCGTCAGAAGAAGATTCCTTGAGGGACACGCTATCCTGTTCAGACATGGTGAAACCATCCTGTATGACTGATAGACACCCATCCCCCGCAGGAAGACAGGCAGAAGTGCCCCCACGGAAGGAAGCACAGGCTGTAATGATTCTGGCTTCATGACAGTTTTTTTATGGGGAATGCAAGAGACAGCCCGAAAAAACTGTCATCTCTGTCATGCCGATATTACGGGGCGGGGCGGTCTCCAAAGATGGCCGTGCCGACACGGACAAGTGTTGCCCCCTCGGCGATGGCGGTCTCAAAGTCGGCCGACATGCCCATGGAGAGAGCGGGAAGGCCATGGCGGCGGTTCATCTCCGCCAGCCTGTGGAAGAAGGGGCGCGGGTCTTCGTTGGCGGGCGGGATGGCCATGAGACCTTTCACATGCTGGCCAAAACGGCGCAGGGCATCCTCGATGAACCGGTCCGCCTCCGAGGTGGCGATGCCGGATTTCTGCGGTTCATCACCAATGTTCACCTGCACGAACAGCTCAGGCAGGCGGCCCGTTTTCTGGGACGCCTTTTCCAGCGCCGTGCTGAGGGAGGGGCGGTCCAGACTTTCGATCACGTCGGCAAGGGCGCAGGCTTCGGTTGCCTTGTTGCTCTGGAGCGTGCCTATGAGATGCAGGCGGAGGTCCGGCCATTTTTCCCGCAGGGCAGGAAATTTGGCGGCGGCCTCCTGCACGCGGTTCTCCCCGAAAATGCGCTGCCCAGCTTCAAGGGCCTGCTGTACCGCACTTTGCGGATGGAACTTGCTGACGGCCACGAGGCTGACCGCCTCCGCCGGGCGGGCAGCCCTCTGGCAGGCGGCGCTGATGCGGGTCTGGATGCCTTCCAAGGCATGGGCGATGGTATGGTCTGTCATGATTGATGGATTGCAGCCCCTTTGGCGGGGAGGGTCAAGTGGGCGTGTAAAAACCATCTTGACTTTCCTGCCGCTGACTCCTGAAAACGGGCGCATGACAAATGCTTCTTCTCCCCGTCCAGCCCGTTCACACCCCAAGGGTGGCCGGGGGCGGCGGCCTGCTGCCCGCCCTGCCTCCATTTCCCGCCATGAAGACCCGGTGAGGGATCTGGCCTTCGACATCATCTGCGGTGTGGTGGAACATCGCCGGATGCTGGAAACCACGCTGGAGCGCAGCAGCTGCGAGGGGCGGGACCGTGCGGCGGCCCACCGTCTGGCGGCGGCCACGCTCCGCCATCTGGGCAGCATGACGGAGCTGCTCCAGCCGCTCCTCCGCCGCCAGCCGCCGGAGCCGGTCCGCTGTGCCCTGCTGCTGGGTGTGGCGCAGATCATCCATCTTCAGACACCCCCTCATGCGGCCGTGGGCACGATCGTGGACCTCCTGCACCGGCGTGGCCTGTCACCTTTTGCCGGTCTGGCCAATGCCGTCCTGCGCCGTGTGGTGCGGGAGGCTGAAACGCTGAAGGAGGGGCTGGATGATGCCCGGCTGGATGTGCCGCACTGGCTCTGGAGTTCCTGGGGGCGGCGGGCACGGTCCATCACGCAGGGTTTCTATCAGGAAGCGCCGCTGGACCTCACCGTGAAGCCTGGTTATGAGGCCCCGGAAGGGGGCGAGCCCCTGCCGACGGGGACGGTCCGCTACCCGGCGGGCACGAAAATGGCAGACCTGCCGGGCTTTGCGGAAGGGCAGTTCTGGGCGCAGGACACGGCGGCGGCCATGCCGGTCCGGCTGATGGGCGACATGCGGGGGAAGCGGGTGGCCGACCTGTGCGCCGCACCGGGGGGCAAGACGGCCCAGCTGCTCTGTGCGGGTGCCGAGGTGATGGCAGTGGAGCGTGAGAAGCCCCGTGCCCAGAGGCTGAAGGAGAATCTGGCCCGCCTCCAGCTGAAGGCCGAGGTCATTGTGGGGGATGCCCTTCGCTGGCGTCCTTCCGAGCCGCTGGATGCCGTGCTGCTGGATGCGCCCTGCTCGGCCACGGGGACGCTGCGGCGTCACCCGGATGTCTTGTGGATCAAACGCCCCCGGGACATCACCACGCTGGCAGCGGGGCAGGACCGTTTCATTGATGCCGCCTATGACATGCTGAAGCCGGGCGGGATGCTGCTCTATGCCGTCTGTTCCCTTCAGGATGAGGAAGGTCCGCAGCGTATCGCTCACGCTCTGGAAGATGGCCGGTGGAAGCTGTCTCCTTTTACGGAGGATGAGCTGGCGGCTCTTCCCCGTGCCCGCACGGAGGAAGGGTACTTCCGTACCCATCCGGGCATGAACGTGGCACAGGGGGGCATGGATGGCTTCTTTGCCGCCCGGCTGATCCGCCGTTAGGAGCGGACCAGCCCGGGATGTCACATCCAGGGCGGGGTGGGCAGGTTCTTGCTGCGGAGGAAGTCCGGGTTGAAGAGCTTGGACTGGTATCGTGCCCCGCCATCGCTGAGGATGGTGACGATGGTATGCCCCGGCCCGAGACGGCGGGCCGTGCGGATGGCCGCAGCAATGTTGATGCCTGATGACCCACCCACGGAGAGACCTTCTTTCATGGTGAGCTGGTAGATCTGTTCCAGAGCTTCGGCATCGGGGATGCGTTCGGCGTGATCGGGCGCACAGCCTTCCAGATTGGCCGTCACACGGGACTGGCCGATCCCTTCGGTGATGGAACTGCCGGTGATGCTGAGGTCATTGGTGGTCACCCAGCCATACAGGCCGGAGCCCTCCGGGTCGGCCAGGACGATTTCGGGAGATTTCCGGCCATCCCGCTGGGCCAGCTCCCGCAGGCCGAAGGCGATTCCTGCCAGTGTACCGCCGGACCCGCAGGAGCAGGTGAAGGCGTCGACCTTTCCGTCCAGCTGGGACCAGATTTCCGGGGCCGTGGTCGTGCGGTGGGCGTCCCGGTTGGCCGTGTTGTCGAACTGGTTGGCCCAGAAGGCCCCGGTTTCTTCGGCCAGACGGCGGGAGACATGCACGTAATTGCCGGGGTCCCGGTACGGTCTGGCGGGCACGAGGCGCAGGTCCGCTCCGATCATGCGGAGGAAGTCCAGCTTTTCCCGGCTCTGGGTTTCCGGCACGACGATGACGGCCTTGCAGCCCAGTGCATGGGCCACGAGCGTGATGCCGATGCCCGTGTTGCCTGCCGTGCCTTCCACGATCGTGCCGCCCTTGCTGAGGGCACCACGGGCAAAACCGTCCTGAATGATGGAAAGGGCCGCCCTGTCCTTGACGGACCCACCGGGATTCATGAATTCCGCCTTGCCATAGATGGTGCAGCCCGTGATCTCGGAAGCATGATGCAGGCGGATGAGCGGGGTATTGCCAATGGCTTCCACCAGAGAGGGGCAGGGCAAGGCGTTAGGATGGGATGACAGATGTGACATATGTGCTTTGTTCCAGTGGATGGTGTGGGGCGAGGTCATGATGGCAGAGAGGGTATCATCATTATGTTCTACGTAAAATGGTGTGGAAGAATCATTATAACTATTTAAGATGGTTATAATACTCTCCCCGCTATTGAACTCTGGGGAGAGCGGAACAAAATCAGGTTGTATGATGAGTGCAGGTCTGGCTGTACGGTTCCGGGTCGTGAATGTTCGCCCGTCTGTTGGGGGAGCGAAACATGGCCGGGACGGGGCGCCTGCGTAAAAGGAGGCTGACATGGAACATTGTACTGCGAAGGAAAGCTGGGACCGTCTTCAGGCTGATGCACGGGCCGTGCTGGTGGATGTCCGTACACCGGAGGAATGGGCGCAGGTGGGTCTGCCAGAGCTGGGATCTCTGGGCCGGAAGGTTGTGGCGTTGACATGGGGGGAAGGCAGTGAGGCCGAGTTCCTCCACGGACTGGAAGAGGCCGTGCCGGACAAGGCCACGCCGATCTTTTTCATCTGCCGTTCAGGCATGCGGTCGCAGAAGGCTGCCGCACTGGCTGCCCAGGCCGGGTACAGGACGCTGACGAACGTTGCTGATGGCTTCGAAGACAGGCACGGCCCCGGCACGGGGTGGAAGGCCAGCGGCCTGCCTGTGAAGTAGGATCGTTTTACTGCCCGCTGTTCGGGTCCATGTCGGCATCGTAGCGGGGGGTCAGGATGGCACACCACGGGTAACGGCTGTCGTAGCTTCGCCCGTCTGGTGTGCTGACATGGCCGGTGCTGTCCGTTGGAACGTGGGTCAGCGAGACGGCATCATCCACATTGCCTCCCACGATGCTGATTTCCTTGCCGAAAGGCGGGGCATTTTGGCCCGTGGCCACTACGATGCCGCAATGGGCCGGGAAGCCGTAGGAGGTCGGCAGCATGGCATATGTGATGCTGCGGCTCCGTCCACGGCCCACGCAGAGTATGTCCCCCAATCGTGGGGCATAATTGGCGGGATTCTGTGCTGAAATACCCGGATTATTGCCGGAGGCTGCGGCATTGATGTAGGTGGCGTGGTTCGGGGAGTAGGGGAAGCGGATATTGGCGCCGCCAATGCGCATGACGTAGGAGATGAAGGCGGCGGACCAAGCGTAATTGCCGTCCCGCTGGAAGGAGAACAGGGTGCCATTGCCATCGGTACGGCCTGTCCAGCGGGCCTCATTTTCTTCCGGGGCCTGGCCGATCCACCAATATTCACCAATGCGCTGCCACAGGCCGGGCAGACGCTCCGGCTTGAGGGCGGGGCTTGTGGGCTCTGGCCTGTCATGCGGGTCCGCATCGGCAACCGGACTTCCGAACATCCGCCATTCCCGCAGGGCGATGGCGGCGACATCCTGACGGTTGAAGGGGGCAAAATTTTCGCTGGCAAAAGCCGGAACATGTGTGTCGTATCCCAGCGGGCCAGTCTGCCCATTGGCATATTGCGTCATGGGGGTGAGAGCAGGAGAATGCTGGCTGCTGCTACATGCGGCAAGCAGGGCCAGACCGCAGAGCGCCCCCCAGCCAGCCAGGGCCCTGCGGGCGACATCCCAATGGGCCGCCTGATTGCTTTCAGAGTGACGAACTGCCTTCATGATGACCTTACGCTTGCCTGCTGCGTCTGTGAGCATTTTTCATGCCCGGAAGAGGCCCAGATTAGAATGTTTTCATGGGATTGGGAACGTATTTTGCTAAAGCGGCAGGAGAAAGGATGGTGGTCTGTCGTCTTACCGGGACGGGGTAATATGGTTTCAGGGGCAGGGCGTTATTTTATGTCACAACTATGGCATTTGTAATGCATTTTGAGTAACTGGTCGTATTCGTTCAGAATAAGACTGGGGGCTGCAGGGTATGAGACGATACTCCATTCCAGGTACATTCATGTGTTGCGTGTCCCTGATGGTGCTTGGTGGCTGTGATACGGTCAAGATACCGTATAAGGATGAGGATCATGCTTGGGCGGCCCGGACTGGACATGCAACCGTGATCGTACGGGCGTCCGCCATTTTTGGGCAAAAGCAGTATTATTGTGCCAATCTGGTGGAAAACTCGTTCCTCTTACCGGATACACCGTACTATCGGGACTGGATACGGGTACTGCAGTCCCCCTATCATTTTAAGGGTGACATTACCCGGAAGGCGAAGGCCCTGTTGCGCAAGGCTCCCCGGCAGGCCATGTGCACATTTGTGTTCAGGAATGTTCCTGCTGGAAAATGGGTGTTTTTTGGCAACATCCAGCATTATCTGGCGCAACCGCAGACGCACTGGGTAAGCGGGATGGAGCTGCGCAGCAATATTTCCGGCTTCAACCTGTTGTGGGGAGGTATTGTCGTGCAGGATGACATGGGGGTCATTGCACGACAGGTTGTTCAGGATGGCAACAGGCGAAATGATATCGGCCTGTTCAAGGCCCGACATTTTGGAGCGGCTGCGGATGTCAGTACGTGGCATCCGACAGAGGAAGAAATGAAGGGGCTGGGACTCTCCGACCAGGAGATGCGACAGGTGGTCGAGGCAAAATGATGGCATTCCGTATCTTTTGCCGCCTATCATGCAGACGGTATGGCTGCGCCATAGAGATTTGACGTCACTGGAAGAAGGATCATTCCGGATAATGGTTTTTGGAAAAATGAGACTGTATACTCTGGCAGGACTTGCCGGGATCATGGGACTGTTGAGCGGATGCTCCGGCTATGACGGAAATTTCAAGGTCAAGCAGCTGGCTTGGGCTGGACAGCCAGGTAACAGGACTTTGGCCGTACTGCTTTCTGGCCACGATAACCTCCATCCACAGCTTTCCTGCAGGGTTGCTGATGTGGATGTCATGCTGATGCCGGATGCCCCGTATTTCCGTGATTATCTCCGCATCGACATGGCACAGGCGGGGTTCAGGGAGAAAATTGGCAACAGCAAGGCCCTTGCCCTGGTACGGCATGCTGCCCGCAATGATGCCTGTCAGCTGGTGTTTGCCAACCTTCCGGCTGGCAGCTGGCTTCTCGCCACACGGCCTCATTTTTATGTCAATGACGAGGCAGCTGCCCAGCAGGGGAAGCCCTCACAGCATGATGTGGCACCAGCCATGTTCATGTGGAACAGGATTACGGTTGATGCGGATAATGACGTGACGGCCGTGCATGTTGAAAAAGACCTGAGCCGGATTGTCCGCAAGAAGCATCAGTATGTGCGTAAGCACACGCACAAGAAATCAAAGAAGAGGATCCGGGAGTTCCATGGTGAAGGCTCCCCGGATACACAGCAGGACAGCTGGATCATGACCCCGGCAGAGAAACAGGCCCTTGGTATTCCGGGCATGACCCTGACACCAACTGCCGTTGCTCCATCCGGCCAGTAAAGGTTGGCATATATGGCAGGAAACGGAGAGCATTGATCCAATGCGGTGTTGGAACAAGCTCTCCGTTATCCATTGATTTATCCCGCTTTTTTGACGGGTTTGTATTTCAGTTCGTTTTGATAGGTCGTCAGCGGATGTTCTGCATCAGCCGGATAAGGCCCAGCGGAAATGATTTCGATGGCCAGCAGTCCAGCTTCCGTTACAGAGTGTTGACTGGTATGGGGTAGATCAAGGGTAGCCGCTCCTTTAGTCCACCTCATTTTAGAATTTTCCAAATCGAACCAGCCTTCCATATCTTCATGTGTTAGGTGTCTATCGATATTTATGCAATCTATTCCATGGAAATAAAGTATTTCTCCTACCAAAACGCCAAGCTCGCGCCTGTCATCCACGACAGGACCATGGACGTCATAAGGTCTTCCTGTTTTTGAGAGGATGGTTACTCTTTTTACCCCGGCAGGTATGTGAAATACTTTGTAGTTGTTTGAGGACCGTTTTTCCTGAAGAACATGCCCCTGTTCCGTGAGTAGTTGCAAGGCAGGATTGTGGGACACGGTTTCAGTTTTGTAGGCGTGCTGAACTGGAAACAGAAGCTGTTTTGCACGTTCAAGCAGCTTTTGATGGATAGGAGCTACAAAATTTTCTGCTGTGCATAATGGCGCTGCAGCATCTTTCTCCCATGATAGATTTTTTGAAGTAAAATCATATTCTATGACGTTTGTGTCTCCATTATCTCGCTGAAACTGGAAACGGTTTCCTGTATTGAGATAACTTTCCGTAAGAACATTATTTGCAGAAATGATGCTGTGTGTTGATGTTTCTATATGAAATATGTCATAATAAAAGAATGGTCCGCTCTTTTTGGATGTATCGTGCATGCTCGTATCATAATATATTGATCGTCCGTTCACCATGATACGGACTGGAATAAAATGTTTCTCCAGAAGCAGGCAGTGCTCCGCTGTAACCAGAAGATCCTCGGAAGGTACATTGTCTGCCAGTGCATTTTTTTTGATACGGACCGGATAGCCGGCCATGTCCAAGGGGAGAGATGAGTCTATACGGACCCTGCTCTGTTGGCAGAAGACAACATGCTGGGGAAGAGGCTCATTTCGCCCCGTTTCAGGATTGTAAGTAATTACAACGTCATTTCTGGTCAAATTTTCTATCTTTTTCGGCCCTGAGAGGGTTTCAATCATGGTTCCAGAAAGAAAGCATGTATCAAATGTAAATTTCTGGCCAAGTGAGCCATCTGTTGCTGTACCGTTATCGTCCTGCTTGAAGGTGTAAGAAACTCCATTTAGAAGAAGAGTAAAATTGTTTCCCATTGACCAAGGAAGTCTGAAATTGAAACTGTATGAATACTGCGCTTGTGTTGGGTCGATCAGGGAGCGTCCATCAATACTGGAAGATGAGCTGCCCGGAACATCAGACGTGATAACGTAATACCCACCACTGCCATTACCAATGATAAAACCATTTACAGCCTTATTTCCCCAAGAGAAATCATAACCACCAGATGTAATGACACTTCCCGTATTCGGATCCTTTATTACAAAGTCCTGTACCTTCTGGTCGGATGCCCGGGTAGGAGTGTGCGTTGTAAAAGTGGCATCAACACCAAACAACTGGGATGTTATGTAGCCATTTCCATTTGCGTCAACAGATAGGGATGCAATATTTACTCTATATGTTCCAAGTGCGACGACAGGCTGAGGATTGCCGGGCATGCATGATTCTCCAAAAGAGCCAACCTTTCCTTCACGATATAATAATAATATTTTAAGTGCAAATTCAATTATCTTTTGAATAAAATTAACCAAATATCAATAAATGTACATTCTTTTTTCTGGTAAATCGTATTTTCTGATCGGGCAGGTAGCGCATTTCAGGTGCACAAGAGCGGAAGGAAGGTTCCTTTGCTACTCATGTTCTCTTGGTGTTTCGTGGGAACCAGTATCAGACGCCCCCAGTTTTCCTTCGTTATACAGCCCTGACGAGACCGGGCTGTGTCGTCATGTCAGCTTCATCTTCCAGAGAGTTGTTGGCAGACAGGGGATAGGGGCCTGCCGCCATGATCTGTATGGCCAGCAGCCCCGTCTCCACACCATCATTGTATTCCGGCTGACTGGGAAGAGGGAGTCTTGCAGCCCCCTGCGTCCAGCGCATGGAGGGGTTTTCCAGCCCGCACCAGCCATCCAGCTGATCGGTCGTCAGGTGTGTGTCGATGCTGGTGGAATGGGTAGCCTGGAAGTGGAGAATTTCTCCGACCAGTACCCCTAGTGTGCGCCGGTCATCAACAAAGGGGCCGTGAGTGTCACAGGGGCGGCCTGTTCTGGAGACCAGCGTGACATGGGTTGTTCTGAGGGGAATGGAAAAGAGCCGGTACCCTGCGGATGTCCGCTTCTCATGCAGGACCTCTCCCCGGTCCGTGACCAGGTGGAAGGCTGGATCCTCGCAAAGGGCCTCAGCCTTGTAGGGGTGCTGGATGGGGAAACTCAGCTCTTCTGCACGCTGGAGGAATCCCTGATGAAGGGGCGCCACGAATTCCCGGGCCGTGCACAGGGGAGCAGCGGCATCACGGTACCATGACCGTTTCCGTGTAGAGAAGTCATGGGTGATGACATCGCCCGTATGGCTGTCGTGGCTGGACCGCACGAACTGGTAACGGTTGCCCGTATCCAGATAGCTTTCCGTCATCACATCATTGGCGAAGATGACGCTGTGCATTTCCGTCTCAATGTGGAAAATGTCGCAGGCCATCTGCCGGATTCTGTCTGTCATCTCGAAATGGATGGACCGGCCATTGACCAGCATGCGGGCAGGGACAAAGCGGTCATCAAGAAATAGGCAGTGCTCCGCCGTAACCAGAAGGTCTTCGGAGGGTACGCCATCCGCCAGGGCGTCTTTTCTGATCCGTACAGGGTAGCCGGCCATATCCATATGGGGGGAGGATGTTATCCGCAGCCGACTTCTGCCTGCCCATGTGAGACGTTGCGGCAGGGTCTGCCCGCTGATGGGGTTGTGGGTGAGAATGACATCACCAGTCTTGAGCTCTTCCACCTTGCGGGGGCCGTCTGGCGTTTCGATCAGGCTGCCAGCCAGAAAGCATGTATTGAAGGTAAACTGTTCGTTCAGAGCACCATCAGTGGCTGTACCATCATTGTCCTGATGGAAGTAATAATGCTGACCATTCAGGTCGAGGTCGAAGAAGTTGCCATTGGCCCAGTTTCTGGAGGAATCGTTGATGTAAGTGTAACGTGCCTCCGAGGGGTCAAGCAGGGCGGCACCATCAATGGTGGATGAGGAGCTGCCGGGCACGGCGGAGGTGATGATGTAATAGCCCCCCGACCCATTGCCGATGATGAAGCCGTTTACCGACTTGTTGCCCCATGAGTAATCATAACTGCCGGTAAGCTGTTTTTTCGTTTGCGGATCCTGGAAGGTGAAATCCTGGACCTTCTTGTCATTGCGACCGGTCGGGGTATGGGTCGTGAAAGTGGCTTCCACGTTGTATTTGGGATTGGAGATGGTGGCCCGTTTCGTTCTCGGGTCAACCGTCAGGGAGGCGATATCCACCAGGTAGGTCCCGGTAGCGACAACGGGTTTCGGGTTACCAGCCAACGTCTGTATCCTTCGGAGGTAAGGCTTGCTCTCCGGAAAGGATATAGGTCGTTCATCTTATAATTTTCTTAACAAAAAATGGCATTAAAGTTGTATAAAAACTAATATATTTTTAACAAAATTCAGAAAACTTCATATTTTTCTGCATGTTGGCCCATGTCATATTTTTTTTCATGTTCTGGTCCAAAAGCAGCAGAAGAAGTGGCCAGAAAGCCATGCCACTCCTTCGCCGCATTGCTTCAATTTAATATGAAGTTTTTTCTCATGACTTCCGGGCCGGTGGGGCCATGAAGGCAGGAGAGATGGGCGTGGGGACATGACGTTCCAGAATGGCGTCAATATCCTTCCTGTCCTGATCGGTCAGCTGCCAGCCGAAGACATCCGCAACACCATCAATCTGTTCCGGCTTGCGGGCACCCCACAGGGCAATGGTCGGTCCCTGGTCCAGCACCCAGCGGATGGCCAGCACCATGAGGGACTTGCCGTGGCGGTCCGCAATCGTCTTCAGTTCGTCCACAGCAGTCAGATAGTCCTTGAAGTGTTCTTTCTGGAACTTGGGGTCGCCAGACCGCAGATCACTTTCCGGGAAGGTCTTGTCCGCTGTCATCTTGCCGGTCAGCAGGCCACGGCAGAGCGGGCCATAGGCCAGCGTGACGAGCTTGTGCGTCTTCGCATAGGGCAGCACGTCCTTTTCAATCTCACGTTCAAAGAGATTGTAGGGGGACTGGACACTGGCCAGCGGGGCCACCTCACGGAAGATGTCCATCTGCTCCGGGGAGTAGTTGCTCACGCCAAGGGCACGGATTTTCCCCTCCTTGTGGAGCTTCTGGAGCTCACGGGCCGTCTCGTCGATCGGCGTGTTGGGGTCCGGCCAGTGAACCTGCTCGAGGTCGATGGTCTCGACACGCAGGCGGCGCAGGGAGTCTTCCACTTCCTTGCGGATGCGGGCAGGGCTGGAATTGCGGAACGGCTGGTGATCGTCGTTCCAGTCCAGTGCGAGCTTGGTGGCGATGCGGGCCCTGTGGGGTTTTTCTGCCAGAGCACGGCCCACGACTTCCTCGGAATGACCAAAGCCATAGACCGGAGCGGTGTCGATCAGGTCCACGCCTTCATCAAGGGCACGGTGGATGGTACGGACGGCATTGTCGTCATCAGGGCCGCCCCACATCCAGCCGCCAATGGCCCATGTGCCAAGGGCAACGCGTGATACGGGTCTGTCAAAACCGGGAATGAGAATGGTGTTTTCATTCATGGGTTTGTCTCCATCAGAAAATGAGGGCGGAGGATGCGGAATGAATCGTGCCTCGGCCCGGACCTGGAGGGCGGCCCCTCATCATGCGGGGGCGGGCAAGGCCCTTCCGGCCTCTCCGCCCATATTGGGATAGGGGCGGCGGGTTATGCAACCACCTGTTCTTCTTTTTGGTTTTGAGACGGGAGAAGAGTATGCTCAGCTCAACTCTCAAGGAGAACAAGGACAGACATCATGGCTGATTCACAGACCAGAAAAATCCCCGTCACGGTTCTTACCGGCTTTCTGGGAGCGGGCAAGACCACGCTGCTCAACCACATCCTGACAGCCGATCACGGGCGGAATTACGCCGTGGTGGTCAATGAGTTCGGGGAGCTGGGCATCGACAATGATCTGGTGGTCGATGCTGACGAAGAAATCTTCGAGATGAACAATGGCTGCATCTGCTGCACGGTGCGGGGCGATCTCATCCGGATTCTCAGCCGTCTGCTGCGCCGCCGTGGCAAATTTGATGGCATCATCGTCGAGACTACCGGCCTGGCCGATCCGGCCCCCGTGGCGCAGACCTTCTTCGTGGATGAGGGCATCCGTGAAAAAGCCGAGCTGGATGCCGTCGTGACGGTCGTGGACGCCTACAACGTGCTCCAGACCCTCAAGGAAAGCCCGGAAGCCGTCAATCAGGTGGCTTTTGCCGATGTCATCATCCTGAACAAATGTGACCTTCTGGATGAGGCCGCACTGGCCGGGGTGGAGCAGAAGCTGCGGGCCATCAATTCCGTCGTGCGGATTCATCGGGCCGAGCGGGGCAAGGTGGCTCTGGATGACATCCTCAACCGTGGCGGGTTCGACCTCAGGCGTGCCCTGTCCACCATGCCGGACTTCCTTGAGGAGGACGGGCATGACCACCATCATCACGATCACGATCACGATCACGATCACGACCATTGCCATTGTCATGACCACGACCACCATCATGAGGCAGCCCACGGGCCGGGCGGGCATCATCACGCCCATAGCGAGGATGTGACGAGCCACTCCTTCACCGTCACGGAACCGCTGGATGAGGAACGTTTCCACGCCTGGATCGGCCTTGTCCTGCAGGAGCAGGGACCGGACATCCTGCGGGCAAAGGGCATCCTGCATTTCAGGGGCAAGGACGAGCGTTTTGCCTTCCAGGCCGTGCACATGATGGCGGATGGCGACTATATCGGGCCGTTCAGGGCGGGAGAGACGAAACAGTCCCGCATCGTGTTCATTGGCCGCAAGCTGGACTGTGCCCAGCTTCAGCGTGGCTTTGAAGGGTGTGTGGCCGTATGAGTGCGCCGCAGAGCAGGACCCTGTTGCAGACCCGTGGGGCCGAGCGTCAGTTTGAGGCTCCGATCACCGGCGTGCAGGCCAGCCGTGATGGCCGGACCTTTGCCGCCCTGACGATGGATGGAGAGCTCATCCTCATCTCCCGGGACGGCCTGCGGGCTTCCGAAGACTGGCAGTGCCTGTCTGTGCATGACGGGGCGGTGTCCCTTGCGCAGGGTTGCGGGAAGGACAGCTTCCTCAGTGGCGGGGAAGATGGCCGTGTCGTGGAAACACGGGCCGATGGCACCATGACAGACCGTCATGAGGGCCGTGGCTGGGTGGACTGTCTGGCCAGTACGCCTACCCACTGGGCCTGCGCCAGCAGGAAGGAGGTTCATCTCTACGCCCACGGCGCGGATGAACCCCTGAAGGTGCTGGAGCATCCTTCGGCCCTGAGCGGTCTTGCCTTCGATGCCAAAGGCAAGAGGCTGGCTGCCTCGCATTATAATGGCGTGTCCATGTGGTTCGTGCAGGCGAAGGACGCCAATGTCCGTTCTCTGGAATGGAAGGGCAGCCATACCGGGCTGTGCATCCATCCGGGCGGCGAGGCACTGGTGACGAGCATGCAGGAGAATGAGCTGCATGGCTGGCGTCTGTCTGACGGGCACAACATGCGCATGAGTGGCTATCCTCGCAAGATCGGGTCCATGAGCTTCACCCGCAAGGGTCGCTGGCTGGCCACATCAGGGGCGGATGCCGCCGTGCTGTGGCCGTTCTTCGGGGGGGGGCCGATGGGCAAGCCTCCCATGGAGCTGGCCCGCCTTCCGGGGTTGTTCGTGACCTGCGTCTGTGCCCATCCCACGGATGACATTCTGGCCATCGGGTTTGAGGATGGCACGGTCCTTCTGGCGGAAGTGCCCAATCATGCTGACGAGGCTGCCGCAGGAGAGGGCCGCATCCTGCCACTCTGCAATGGCCAGCGCAGCGGTGGTGCCGCCCGTGGTGCTGTGAATGCCATCGCCTTCACCCCGCAGGGGGGAGCCGTCATCTTCGGGACCGAAGAAGGCTATGTCGGGGTTGTGGACTTGTCCGCTCAGGGCTGATGTCCTCAGGGATGGTCTGCCTCCAGTCCGGCAGACCATCTTTTTTTCTCAGTCCTTGGACTGTTTGTTCTCTTCGTGTTTCTTCTGGAGATACCCTTCCTGCCGGGCCATGAACTGGTCGGCCAGACGCCCGTAGAGGGAGTGGGGGCAGACCATGCGTGAGACACCAAAGGCCAGAAAAGCCGTGGCTAGCAAGGCCAGGGTGATCTGCTGGTTGTCGCACATTTCCATCACGATGACGGTGGCCGTCAGCGGGGACTGCACCACACCGGAGAAATAGCCGACCATGCCCAGCAGCACGACGGCTCCGGGGGCTGTGTGAGGCAGGAAGCGGGCAACCCAGCCCCCCACCGAGGCTCCTATGGAGAGGGACGGCGCAAACAGCCCGCCCGGTATGCCGGAGCAGTAGGAGATGATGGTGGCGGCATATTTCATCAGGAAATAGGACATGTGGGCATGGCGGGAGCCAGCCACCAGATGATGGGCCTGCACATAGCCCGTGCCGAACGTGTCACCGTGGCTGGTAAAGCCCAGCATGGCGAGGATGACCCCGCACAGGGCCGTGAACAGGATGGGCCGGTTCTTCTGGATGGACCCGATGAAGCCGGGCAGACCCTTGCCGACCCGGATGAGAATGGTGGAGAAGAGCCCCCCGCCCAGCCCGCCGAGAATGCCGCAGGCCAGCACGGCAATCCAGGCCGTTCCGACGGGAACATCCACCGAGGCATGGCCGAAATAGGTATAGTTTCCGCCCGTCAGGACAATGGCTGTCACACCGGCGAGGACGACGCCCGTCAGCATTACGCCGGATGTCCGCTGCTGGAAGGAACTGGCCAGTTCTTCGATGGCGAAGACAATGCCAGCCAGCGGCGTGTTGAAGGCGGCGGCCACACCGGCAGCCCCGCCTGCCAGGATGACACCCCGACGGGTCGAGACGTTGGCATGGCCCAAGAAGCGGGAATAGGCGTTCATGATGGCCGCCCCGACCTGCACCGTGGGGCCTTCCCGCCCGATGGAGGCCCCGCAGAGCAGGCCGAGTGTGGTCATGCACACCTTTCCGACGGCAATGCGCAGGGCAAGGATGCGGTTGACGAGGGAGAAGTCCTCAATATGTAGCGTGGCGATGGTCTGCGGGATGCCGGACCCCTGCGCCCCGGGGAAGAAGCGTTTTGTCAGCCACATGGAGAGGGCCAGCCCGCTGGGAATGACAGCGAACATGACATAGGGATTCCAGTGCTGGAGGCCCATGCAGAGGGAGCTGGCATAGTCAGCCGCCCGGGCGAACAGCCACGCCGCAATGCCGACCGTGATGGCCCCGGCCCAGAAGATGAAGGTCCGTCGCCACTGCGAGGTGCGCATCCGGGCCGAACGGCGGAAATGCGTGATGCGGTTGCGCCGCCTCATGGCGTGGGGTGAACCGGGGGCAGGAGCGGGGGCGCTTTGGGAAGAATCGGACACGTCTGGGGTGGATCCGCCACAGGGCTGGGGGTGAAGAGGTCATGCCCTGTTTCGGACGGAGCCTTCCCTGCGGTCAAGGGGGGCCATGGTTTTGCATGGCAGATGTGACATGACGGTTACATGACGAGCACACCGCTGGCCCCGGGCTTGTGGCGTTTGGCGAGGTCCTCCGGCTCCACATGGATATGGATGGAGGAGCGGCCCAGCACGGCCCGGATGGCATTTTCGATCCGGTCGCAGATGTCGTGGGCGTCCGTGATGCGCATCTCATCCGGCACGATGAGGTGGAACTCCACGAAATAGAGGGACCCCACCCGCCTCATGCGGAGGTCGTGGGCCTCCAGTGCTCCCTGGCCTGCCTGCGTGATGGTCTGGCCGACCTCATGGACCAGTTCCGGCGGTGGGGCTTCGTCCAGCAGGCCGGTCATGGAATGGCGCATCATGCCGAAGCCGGTCCAGAGGACATTCAGGGCCACAAGGGCGGAGAGCAGCGGGTCCAGCCAGAGCCAGTGCAGCAGGGGGATGAGGCAGACACCGACCAGCAGGGCCAGGCTGGCCCAGACATCGGAGAGAACATGATCCCCGGCCGAACTAAGGGCCTGTGAGTGATGTGTCCGGCCCATCCGTCGCAGGATGAGGGCCCAGATGAGGTTGATGACCCCGGCAGAGGCATTGAGGAGCGCCCCCGGCAGGGGGGCTTCCGGGGCCTGTATGTGCAGGGCATCGTGCCCGGCAATGGCCAGGATGACCAGGGCCGTCAGCACCACCAGAACCCCCTCGATGACGGCCCAGACATATTCCGCCTTGCCGTGCCCGTAAGGGTGGTTGTCATCTGCCGGGCGGGCGGCAAAGGCCACGGCCCAGAGCGTGCCGACGGAGGCCAGAACGTTGAGGATGGTTTCGATGGCATCGGACAGCAGGGCACCGGAGCCGGAGACGGCCCATGCCGCATATTTGACGCCCAGCACCACGAGGCTGACGAGGATGGAAAGACGGGCCACCCGCAGACGGAGTGGCGTGGTCGTGTTCTCCCTTGGCACGGCGGTTTCAGGCGTGGTGGTGGTCATGGGGGCAGTCCGTCTCTTTCGGGGCGGTGTGGGGGGTGTTGCAGCCGGGTGTGGCGCAGCCGGCTCCTTCGGGCGGTTCCACCTGGAAGGTGGGATGGCCTATGGCGAATTCCTCCCGCAGCAGGATGGTCGCCCGGGCCAGAAGGTCGGCCGTCCGGCTCTGGGCTTCCAGAATGGTGCAGTCTTCCGGCACGGGGTGGAGGACCAGATGGACCGTCAGGGCCGTCTCGGTCGTGCTGATGGGCCAGATGTGAAGGTGATGCAGGTCGGCAATGCCGGGCAGGCTCCGCAGGGCGTCTTCCACGGCACGGGGAGTGATGGTCTGCGGCACGCCATCAAGGGCCAGGCCGAGCGCATGGGTCAGCAGGGACCATGTCCCCCAGATGATGAGTCCCGACACGATGAGGCTGGCCAGAGGGTCGATGCAGGAGAAGCCGGTCAGCGTGATGAGGACACCGGCAATGACCACGCCCAGGGCCATGAGGGCATCGGAGGCCATGTGCAGGAAGGCTCCCCGCATGTTCAGGTCATGATGGGCGCCCCGCATGAGCAGCAGGGCCGTCCCGCCATTGATGAGGATGCCGATGCCCGCCACGATGCTGATGGTCTGTCCCTGCACGGTCTCGGGATGGATGAGGTGCCAGATGGCCTGCCAGATGATGCCCCCGGTGACGAGCAGGAGGATGGTGGCGTTGAGCAGGGCCGTCAGGATGGTGGCGCGTTTCAGCCCGTAGGTGAAGCGTTCGCTGGGGGTGCGGCGGGCGAGTATCTGGGCCCCCCATGCGGCCAGCAGGCTCAGCACGTCCGAGAGATTGTGCCCCGCATCGGCCAGCAGGGAGAGGGAGTGGGCGGCGAAGCCCCATCCGGCTTCCCCGACGAGATAGAGCGTGTTGAGGATGATGGCGATGAGGAACGTGCCACCAAAGGAGGCCGGAGCGTGGACATGCCCGTGCCCGCCATGATGATGGTGTCCATGCCCATGCCCATGCCCATGCCCATGCCCATGCCCATGCCCGTCGTGGTGATCATGGTCGTGGTGGGAGCAGGCTGTGCCTTCTGCCGGCTCGTGTGGAGGATGGGGCGTGGTCGTCATGGAGGAACCCTGATAGGCACGAAGATGTATGAGGGGATGCAGTATAAGTTAGACCTATCCAGCTTTCACCATTTTTCTTGTCCTGTTTCACATGGAGCAGGGCAGGGACCGGGACCGGTGGCCTGTCTGTCCTCCCTGCTTGCCAGTGCCCCGGTGCTGGCTTTAAAGGAACGGGCATGACAGCCTTTTCCCCCATGCTCCGCCTCAGCAATCTTGCCCTTCCTCTCGACCACACGCCGGAAGCCCTCCGGGCCGCCATCGTGGCCCGTCTGGCCGTAAGGCCGGAGGAGCTGCTGGCCTATCATGTCTTCCGCCGGGGGCATGATGCCCGACGGCGGGGGAACATCCAGCTCGTCTATACGCTGGACTGTGAGCTGCGGGAGCTGGATGCCGTGCTGGCCCGTTTCAGCGGGGACCAGCATGTCCGTCCGACGCCGGACATGCGCTGGATTCCGCCCGTCCTGCCCTCTCACGCCGCCGGGCGCACGCAGCGGCCCGTCGTGATCGGGGCGGGGCCCTGTGGCCTGATGGCAGCTCTCGTGCTGGCCCAGGCGGGGCTGAAGCCGATCATCATAGAGCGTGGCCGGGCCGTGAGGGACCGTACGGTCGATACGTTCGCCCTCTGGCGGAAATCCCGCTTCACGGCAGAAAGCAACGTGCAGTTCGGTGAAGGGGGAGCCGGAACATTCTCCGATGGCAAGCTCTATTCCGGCGTGTCGGATCCCCGCCATCTGGGGCGCAAGGTGCTGGAGGAGTTCGTGAAGGCCGGTGCGCCGGAGGAAATCCTGACCCTCTCCAAGCCGCATATCGGGACGTTCCGGCTCGTGACGGTCGTGCAGTCCCTGCGGGCGCAGATCGAGGAGCTGGGAGGGGAATACCGTTTCGAGACCCGGCTGGAGGGCATCGAGACGGCACCCTGTGAGGGTGGTGGCCGACAGGTGACGGGGCTGCGTCTCTCCACCGGGGAAGTACTGCCTGCTGACCGGGTCATTCTGGCGGTCGGTCATTCTGCCCGGGACACGTTCGCCATGCTGCATGAGGAAGGTGTGCCGATGCAGGCCAAGCCTTTCTCCATCGGAGTGCGGATCGAGCATCCGCAGGCGGTGATCGACGTGGCCCGGTTTGGCCCGCAGGCGGGGCATCCGCTGCTTGGTGCGGCCGATTACAAGCTGGTGCATCATGCCAGCACGGGGCGGGGTGTCTATTCCTTCTGCATGTGTCCTGGTGGGCAGGTCGTGGCGGCAACCTCGGAGAAGGATCAGGTCGTCACGAACGGGATGAGCCAGTATTCCCGGGCCGAGCGGAACGCCAATAGCGGCATCGTGGTGGAGGTCCGCCCCGGTGTCGATTTCCCGGATGAGCCGCTGGCGGGGATCGCCTTCCAGCGTCAGTGGGAGAAGGCGGCCTTCGTGGCAGGTGGCGGGGATTATCGTGCTCCGGCGCAGCGTGTGGGGGACTTCCTTGCAGGGCGGGCCTCCACCTCTCTGGGCACGGTCGTGCCCTCTTACCAGCCCGGTGTGACGCCGACTGACCTTTCCCGTTGTCTGCCGGATTTCGTGGTGGCCTCCATCCGGGAAGCCCTGCCCCGGTTCGAGTGCAGGATCAAGGGTTACAGCATGGATGATGCCGTGATGACCGGTGTCGAGACACGGACATCCTCGCCCTTGCGGATTGACCGTGACGCCACGGGCCAGAGTCCAGCTCTGCGGGGGCTTTTCCCTGCTGGTGAGGGAGCTGGCTATGCTGGGGGAATCCTCTCCGCCGGGATTGACGGCATCCGTGTGGCGGAGTGGCTGGTGGCCTCCCTGTGATGGGAGGCCAGATGGGAGTTCTGCGGGCTCCCTCATGAATATTGGAAATCATTTATTAATGAAACATATCATTATCACCTAACACAGCAGAGCATATTAACATAAAATTAAAAGAAGTAATTTGTTAGTCAAGTTTCTGCCAAAGTTATGTGATAATTAGACCCCAATCATCGGATACCGGTCTCCATAGTGGGCGGAGGTATACGCAGCACCTCCATTTGCAACAGTGTGGATATTAAAGGATAAGCCGGTGTTGATTACTGGGCAGAGCGGGCAGGCCCCGCTGCGGTATCTGGCGAGCCACAAGGCAGGGTATCGCCGTTTTGGTTACATGTTGGCTCTGCTCAGCGGAGTATCCTTGGTCGCTGGGGTGGGCAGTGTGGCCCGTGCCGATGATGGTGCGTCTGTTTCTTCCGGAGACATGACGAATACTCAGACGCGCAATCTTCCCCAGGGAACGGAGGTCAAGGGGGACCTGTACCAGAAGGATGGTCAGCTCGGTCTGGATGGTACAAGCGTGGCTGGTACCCTGCATCTGGATGGGGGCACGGCCATTTTCGGGCATAACGGGGCGAGCCATGGTGGTACGCTGGTGCAGTCCCTGGCAGGCAGTGCAGATGCCGTGCTCGACAAGGCGGGTGACAACACCAGTTTAGTCATGACACCGTCCCCCGATCCGTCCGCCCCTTATCAGGGGGAGCTGGCGATCGCCCAGGGTAAAGGGGAGACGTATGGCGGGTCCCTCAAGGGAACGGGTGTCCTGAGTCTGCTGTCTGGCACACAGGTGCTGACAGGCCAGAACCAGATCGACGGCACTGTGGACATCCGCAATGGTACGCTGATCCTGCGGGACAAAGGGTCCTTGTCCACGGCAAAAGGCAGTCCAATAGGTCCGCTGAGTGTTGGTCTGGCACGGGGGAATGAGGGTCATCTGGTGCTGGAAGGTCCGGACGCCAGGATACAGCGGAAGTCCGTCTTCATCGGTAACGGCGACCCGACTTATGGTGGTGGGTCTGGCCCGATCGGGAAGAGTGATGCCACACTGACGGACGGAGCGCAGATCAACAACCGTACCAACGAGGGTGCGTATGTTGCCGTTGGCATTTACCAGAATGGTGAGCTGAACGTCGAGAATGGTTCCCGTGTTGAGGCTGATGAATTTTATGCCGCAGCTTCACCGTCTCTGACTGGCACAGTGAATGTGACGGGCAGAGGCTCTGCCGTGGAAGCTACCAATGCCCACATCGGTAACGAGGGGACCGGTGTTGTGAATATCAGCGACGGTGCCAGCTTCCGCGCTGATGAAGCAAGGTTTGGCGAGGATGGCGGCAACGGGAGCCTCGTTGTCGGTGTCGATGGTACGATGCAGAACGGCAACACGATCATCGGTGCTGGTGGCAAGGGGACCGTGACGGTTGATGGCGGGCGCTTCCAGAATGACAGGACGATCCGCTTCGGTGTGCCGGGGACCGGCGCAGCCTCCGATGGCACGCTGAATGTGCTGGATCATGGTGTGCTGGTAGCTGGTGATGATGGCTCTTCTCCTGCCATCGCCGCAGAGGACGGAGCCAAGGCTGCCATCAATCTTGATGCCGCCACGATACGGAACATCCAGGGGCGTGATTTCACCAGCACGGTTGCTGCCAATCTGACTGGTATGAACGAGTTCAATGTCCAGGACAGCAACACCATGTCATGGAAAGGCGGCCTGACGGGGGATGGTGGGGTCGACAAGACCGGCACGGGGACCCTGGGTCTTTCGGGTAATCTTGCCTACAAGGGCATGACGAACGTGGAAGCCGGTACCCTGTCCGTGACGGATGCGACGCTGTCGGGTCAGGTCATCAACCAGACCAACGGCACGTATGTGCAGAAGGGTGGTGAGCTGGACGGGACACTGGCCAATATCGGTACGGCGTCTGTTGATCATACCAACGTCAAGGGCGTGGTCACGAACAACAGCAGCTTTACGGCCACGGACAGCACGCTGGCCAATCTTGTCAATCTTGGTGGCAATGCGACCCTGAGGAACACGCTTGTTCATGAAGTGACCAGCACCGAAAAAAGCATGCTGGACTTCAAGGATACGGTTGTTGATGGGCGGTTTGCGAATACCGGCAAGGTTCTGGCTGTCCATTCCAAGGTTCCGGGCCTCCCGTCCGCTGCGGACTCGGAGAGCAATTCGGACGTTCTGGCAGGCCGCAGTGGGGATTCCGGAGCAACGATCACCAACCGGATGGGGGATGAGGATGACCTCACCAACCGGGCGGGTTCCGTGCCCAGGAAGGGCAACTTCACCAATGGTGGCGATGCAGAGTTCTATGACAGTGAGCTGGCGACGTTCACCAACACGGGGACATTCCTTCTGGCGCAGAAGAGTGTCGTCAATGGTGATATCCTTCAGAATGACGGCAAGCTGACCCTTGATGATTCTCAGGTCAACGGCGTGCTTTTTGCCAGGGGCGGCACGTTTGACATTACCAGCGGTGGCGCCAGTGTAGAATCGCTTGCCGGTCGTGCGAATGGTCAGCTGGAAGGCACGCTGAACCTGACCAAGGCAGCTGACACCTATGCAGGCAACATCTCCGGCAATGGCGGGCTGACCATCTCCGGGGGACGTGAGACCCTGGCAGGCAACAACACCTACACGGGTGAGACCGATGTCACGCAGAATGGTGGCCTGACCCTGAAAGGGAGCCTTGCCAGTGCGCTGAACAATGCCGGAACGACAGACATCACTGGCGGACGTGTTGCTGGTACGACCACGAACAGTGGAACACTGACCGCCAGCAAGGCGACACTGGCTGATGTCACCAACGAATCCGGCGGGACCTTCAGTGCAGCGGGCGGGCAGCTGGACTCTGTCGTGAACAATGGCAACATGACGCTGGATCAGGGTGTCATTGTCCATGGGAACATTGCCCAGCACGCAGGCGACCTGATGCTGGATGGTTCCAAAACAAAGGGCGTGCTGGCAGCTCATGGTGGCCAGTTCACCGTCGGTAATAACGGCTTCACCGCCGGATCTCTTGAAGGGAGCGGCAATGCCCAGTTGGAAGGCACGCTGAACCTGACCAATGCCAGCAGTACCTATGCCGGTAGCATGGGTGGCAATGGCGGGCTGACGGTTTCTGGTGGGCACGAAGTCCTGACAGGCAATAACAGCTATTCTGGCAACACTCTCGTGCAGACGGGCGGGCAGCTCGATGTGAACGGTGACAACAGCGCCGCCAAGGGTCTGACATCCGTTACCGATGGCGCCACGCTGCGCGGTACGGGGACGATCGGTGGCGATGTGAATATCGGCTCTGGCGGGACACTGGCCGCCGGGACGGCTGAGGCGCCGTCCACACTGACCGTCAACGGGAGCCTGAATCTGGCCGATGGGTCCCGTCAGGTTTTCCGTCTGGGGCAGGCTGATACGGAAGGTGGCGCCTACAACGACTTCATCAACGTCAAGGGGAACCTGGCGCTTGGTGGCACGCTGTCCATCCAGCCGGTTGATGCTGGTCCGGATGTGAATAATTCTTCGCTGATGGCCGGTCTGTACCGTCTGTACAGCTACGGTGGTGTGCTTTCTGGAACTCAGCAGTCGGTTGACGTGGCCTCCAAGCCTCTTCCAGAGGGGATGGTTGTCCAGACATCCATCGACCATCAGGTCAACCTGGCGGTCAATACAGGTGGACTCAATTACTGGGATGGTGGCAGCAGCGCCCACCGCTCCGATGATGGAAGGGGCAATGGCCGCGTTGACGGTGGGGATGGTGTCTGGACGGCAGCAAGACCGCAGGGCACACCCAGCTGGGCTACAGCCGACGGCTCTGCCAACGGCCAGTGGCAGAATGGCAACATGGCCATTTTTGCAGCCTCTGCCGGTACGGTCCATGTCAATGACAAGGCCGAGGATGGCACGCAGGCTCCGGTCATCTTCTCCGGTGCCCAGTTTGCCAACCTTGATGGCAAGAATTACCTCGTGACAGGCGACAACCTGTATGCCTCCACCGGCAAGACGGTCATCCGTGTGGGTGACGGGACGTCTTCTGGCAAGGACATCACGGCAGAGATCGCTTCTGTCATTGATGGCAGCAAGGTTGATGGCGGCACAGGGCTGGAAAAGACGGACCTTGGTACGCTTATCCTCAGCTCCGACAATGACTTTGCAAAGCCGACCCATGTTGAGGCTGGCACGCTCCAGCTCGGCAATGGTGGGACGACAGGGTCTGTCGGCCAGCAGGACATTGTCAATGACGGGACTCTGGCTGTGGATCACAGCAATGATGTCACGTTGGGTCAGACGATCTCCGGTACCGGCTCCTTCGTCCAGAAAGGGCAGGGCACGACAACGCTCAGCGGGGCGAACAGCTACACGGGGGATACGGATGTCCAGAGCGGTCGTCTGAACCTGACAGGGTCCCTTGCTGGCAAGCTGAACAACGCTGCAGCGACTGACGTCAATGGTGGCAAGGTTGCAGGGACCACGACCAACACTGGTACCCTGACGGCACAGAACGCCACGCTGGCTGATGTCGCCAACCAGGCTGGTACGGCCTCTCTGGCAGACAGCACGGCTGGTCACGTGACCAATGCTGACGGGGCGACCTTCAAGGCGACGGGTGGCACTCTGGCCTCTGCGGACAACAGCGGCAACATGACGCTGGGTGCAGGCAACCATGTCACGGGTGATGTCACCAACAGCAGGGGTGACCTGACCCTTGACGGGAACCAGATTGCCGGGACGACGACCAACCATGGTCAGTTGACGGCACAGAACGCCACGCTGGCCGATGTTGCCAACCAGGCTGGTACGGCCTCTCTGGCGGACAGCACGGCTGGTCACGTGACCAACGCTGACGGGGCGACCTTCAAGGCGACGGGTGGCACTCTGGCCTCTGCGGACAACAGCGGCAGCATGACGCTGGGTGCAGGCAACCATGTCACGGGTGATGTCACCAACAGCAGGGGTGACCTGACCCTTGACGGGAACCAGATTGCCGGGACGACGGCCAACCATGGTCAGTTGGCGGCACAGAACGCCACGCTGGCTGATGTTGCCAACCAGGCTGGTACGGCCTCTCTGGCGGACAGCACGGCTGGTCACGTGACCAACGCTGACGGGGCGACCTTCAAGGCGACGGGTGGCACTCTGGCCTCTGCGGACAACAGCGGCAGCATGACGCTGGGTGCAGGCAACCATGTCACGGGTGATGTCACCAACAGCAGGGGTGACCTGACCCTTGACGGGAACCAGATTGCCGGGACGACGGCCAACCATGGTCAGTTGGCGGCACAGAACGCCACGCTGGCTGATGTTGCCAACCAGGCTGGTACGGCCTCTCTGGCGGACAGCACGGCTGGTCACGTGACCAATGCTGACGGGGCGACCTTCAAGGCGACGGGTGGCACTCTGGCCTCTGCGGACAACAGCGGCAACATGACGCTGGGTGCAGGCAACCATGTCACGGGTGATGTCACCAACAGCAGGGGTGACCTGACCCTTGACGGGAACCAGATTGCCGGGACGCTGGCGGCCAATGGCGGATCTTTCAGCGTCACGGATCATGGTTCTGATGCCGGCTCCCTTGCCGGGTCTGGAAATGGTGTTCTCAATGGCACCCTGACTCTGACCAATGCCAAGGATACCTATGCCGGGTCCCTGTCCGGCAATGGCGGGCTGACACTTTCCGGTGGTCATGAGACGTTGATAGACCAGTCCCATCTTGGGGGGCCTGTCTCCGTGGCTGGTGGTACGCTGGCTCTGGCCGGGGCGAAGGCTCAGCTGACGACAGACAGTAGTGTGAAGATTGGTGCAGGCAAGGCGGGTGACGTCAGCCTCTCTGATGGTGCAGCTCTCCACAGCCATGGCCCGGTCGTGTTTGCCAAAGCGGAGACAGCTCCGGCTGATGGCACCGACGCCAGACTCGATGTGCTGAGTGGCAGCAGGCTGAGTGCTGGTGATGTTGACGGCAAGCCCGGCCTGGTGGCCGAAGAGGGTGCCAAGGCCCAGCTGACGCTGGATGGCGGTACGCTCCAGAACATCAAGGGTTCTGATCTGACCAGCAACGTGAATACGGCCATCGGCTCCAAGGGGGCAGTGTTCGACGTGCAGGATGAGAACCGGATGACACTGGGTAATAATGTCGTCCTGACGGATGATGGCAGTGCCGGTGATCATGCCCTGACCAAGACGGGCACTGGGGTGCTCACGTTTGCTGGTGATGGTTCCAGCTTCAATGGTCCGACGGACATCCAGTCCGGAGACATGATTGTTGATGGCAACATGGGCCATTCTGCCATGACCGTGCAGCATGGTGCCGTTCTGGCCGGTAATGGCTCCGTGGGCAGCACGGTCGTGTCCAGCGGTGGTATGCTGGGAGCTGGCAACGAGACAGATGCGGGTGCCCTGCATGTCATGGGTGATCTGACCATGGCCAAGGGCTCGGTCCTGTCCATCCGCGGGAGCAATGAGGCGACCGGGCGTCAGCTGGTCGCACCGGACGGCTTCTCCTACAGCGAGCTGAAGTCTGACCAGGTTCTGGTCTCAGGCAAGGCGGACCTCCAGGGGGGTACGCTGGCTCTGAAGGTGAAGGACCCGACGGCCCTGAAATATGGTCAGGCCTACCATGTGCTGACGGCCAATGGTGGCGTGAATGGTCATTATGATGACCTGGAGACCAATATCGGTCAGGATTACGCCTATCTTGATCCTCGTCTTGTCTATCAGGGCAATGATGTGGATGTGATGCTGCGTCGTTCCATCCATGGTTTCGAGTATGTGGGCCAGACCCGCAACGAGATCGCTGCCGGGGAAGGGCTGAACCATATCTCCGAAAACAGTGATCTGGCCAAGGCCATGACGGTCCTGACAAAAGACCAGGCCCGTCATGCGCTGAACAACCTGTCTGGTGAGCTTCACGCCTCCATCCGTACAGGGTTGATCCAGGACAGCTTCTATATCCGCAATGCAGCCCTGAACCGTCTGGCTGCGGCCGACTGTGACTATGGTCACAATGGCCAGAGCTTCTATGACCTGAAGACACGCAGGAAGGATGGCGCCTGCTATTCCGATCATGCGGTCCTGTGGGGGCAGGCCTATGGTGGCATGGGCTTCAACAGTGGGGACGGCAATGCTGCCCTCATGCACCATAACACCGCAGGCTTTGTCATCGGGGCGGATGGGCCAATCAACCATAGCAACTGGCGTGTTGGCGGGCTGATCTCTTACGGTCATTCCCAGTTCAACGTTCAGCGTGGTCGTTCCTCCTCGGCCAACAGCAACAATATCAGCATTGGTGCCTATGCCGGGACGCACTGGGGTCGCCTGAATCTCCGCTTCGGGGCCATCTATAGCTGGAACGTCATCAATACCCATCGTCATGTTGCCGTGGGTGATTATGGCGGGCGTCTCAGCAGCAGCTATCTGGGTGGTACGGCCCAGGGCTTCGGGGAGCTGGGTTACAAGTTCCGTGGGGAACGCAGCATGTTCGAGCCGTTCATGAACGTGGCTTATGTGAACATGCAGAGCGACAGCTATCGTGAGCATGGCAACGAGGCTGCCCTGCACAGCCACGGGACGGATACGGGTGTGACCTTCTCGAGCTTCGGCTTCCGCACGGCAACGACTGTAGGCATTGGCAAGGCGGTCTTCATGCCGCACCTGTCCGCTGCATACCGTCACGCCTTTGGTCGGACGGGCTCCCGCCAGCGTGAGACCTTCGCCATGGGTAGTGGTGCCGGTGACATGGATGTGGCCGGTGTGCTGCTTTCCAGAAATGCGGCCGTCGTGCAGGCTGGTGTGACCGCCCGGGTGAGCGAGCGTGTTGACCTGGACCTGTCCTATATCGGGCAGTATGGCAACCAGTCCACCGAGAGTGGTGGGACAGGGTCCGTCAAGGTCCGCTTCTGAGAGGCGGACCGGGGGACATCTCCTGCTGGAAGGAACGGGGTGGGGCGCAGGCTCCACCCCGTTTTTTCATGCCCTTCTGCCAGGGAGAAAGGCCTTCAGGGAAGGCGGAACGGTTCAGAAATCCTGCACGTCTTTCGGGCGGAAGACTGTGATGCCGAGGCTGATGAAACTTCCCGAAAGAACGCAGAGGATGGCGGCAGCAGGCAACCCTCCTGCCAGCAGCGGAGCAAGGGAGGGGACCAGCCGCCCGGCCACACCCTGCCCCAGAGAGCCGACAGCATAGCTGGTGCCCATGCCTGCGCTGCGGCCTGCATCGGGGAAGCGCTGGGAGAGATAATGGGGCACCAGAGCATAGATACCGGAGGCCGCTGCCCCGATGAAGAAGGCGGAGGCCAGCAGGATGGCCCATGGTCCAGCTGTGAGGAAGGGGATGATCAGCAGCATGACAGCTCCGAGCGCCACCCGCATGACGAGCCCTTCCCCGAAGCGGGTTGCCAGTGCCCCGCAGAGGATCTTCCCGGCAAGCGAGCCGAGGCAGTAGAGGGCCACCGGCCAGAAGATGAGCTGGGGGCTGAGATGGTGGTTGTCCCGCAGGATGGCAGGATAGAATGTGTAGAGGGCGGCCTTCTGGAACTCCAGAAAACACATGAAGGCAATGGCCTGGAAGGCGGCGCCGTTCCAGAACTGCCGGGCAGTCTGCCAGAAAGAGGCGGCCGGTTCTGCCGGAGCCTGATCGTGCTGACGCTTTTTCTCTTCCTGCGCAGCGAGCCAGAGAGGGCTTTCCTTCACCCTGAAACGGATGAAGAAGATGAGCAGGGCAGGCAGTAGCCCGATGAAAAACATGACACGCCAGCCATGATGGGGCAGGATGAGGGCCTGTGCTCCGGCCGCTGCCATATAGCCGATTTCGTAACCGGCCATCATGGTGGCGGAGGCCAGAGGCCGCAGCGGGCCGGGAACACTTTCCATCAGCAGGGTGGCGGAGGCCGTCCATTCTCCACCAAAACCGATCCCGAACAGGAATTGTGTGATGACCAGCGTGGTGATGCTGTGGGTTGTCCCCGTGAGGGCGGCAAAGAGGGCGAAGAAGAGGATGCCGAGCGTGAAGGCAGGCTTGCGGCCGAAACGGTCGGAGAGCCAGCCCCAACCCGTGTTGCCTACGGCCCGTCCCAGAGCCTGTGCCAGAAAGACACTGCCAAGGGCGGCCAGCGTGCAGCCGAAATCCCGGGCAATGTCGGGCAGGGTGAACATCAGGGTTGTCTGGTCAAAGGCATCGAGAAACCAGCCGCTGAAAGCAGCAAGGGTGACCTGCCAGTAAGGCAGCAGGGCGCTGAATCCGGGCCGGCCACCCGGAGAGGAGGAAGAAGCGGAAACAGGCAAGACAGGCCTCCGGCAAACGATGTTCCCCGCCTGGGGAGATATGGAGCCACCAGCTATAGAGGAGTGGGTAAAAAAACTGTAGCCAGATAGTCCTGTTTAATGGGTCCTGTAACCATGTTTTCGTTTATAACAGTGTTTAAACCTTGCTTTCTGGGGGGCGGACCATAAATTGATGGCCGTGAGGAGAGCAATGTCTATGAATTATGATACCCTGTTCCAGAATGCGCTGGATGGCCTCCGGGCTGATGGCAGCTATCGTTATTTTGCGGAGCTGGAACGTCACGTCGGCAGGTTTCCCAAAGCCTTCCACCATGGCGTCGGGCGTGATGTAACGGTCTGGTGCTCCAACGACTATCTGGGTATGGGGCAGCACCCCGCAGTGCTGGAGGCCATCCATAAATCTCTGGATGAAAGTGGTGCAGGTGCAGGCGGGACACGGAACATCTCCGGCACCAACCATCATCATGTCCTGCTGGAAAAGGAGCTGGCCTCCCTGCATGGCAAGGAAAGTGCCCTGCTTTTCAATTCCGGTTATCTCTCCAACTGGGTGACGCTGGGCACGTTGGCCGCACGGCTGAAAGGCTGTGTCGTGCTGTCTGATGAACTCAATCATGCCTCCATGATTGAAGGCATCCGCCATTCCCGTGCGGAGAAACGCATCTTCAGGCACAATGATCTTGAAGACCTTGAGGCCAGGCTGAAAGAGCTGCCTCTGGATACGCCGAAGATCATCGCCTTTGAGTCCGTCTATTCCATGAATGGCGACATTGCTCCGATTGAAGAAATCTGCGATCTGGCCGACCGTTACAACGCCATGACCTATCTGGATGAGGTCCATGCCGTGGGCATGTATGGCCCGCAGGGTGGCGGCGTAGCGCAGGAGCGTGGTCTGGAACACCGGCTGACCGTCATCGAGGGGACGTTGGGCAAGGCCTATGGCGTGGTGGGGGGCTATATCGCAGCCTCTGCTGCCCTGTGTGATTTCGTGCGCTCTTTTGGCTCAGGCTTCATTTTCTCCACCTCCCTGCCGCCGATGATTGCGGCGGGTGTGCTGGCCAGTGTCCGGCATCTGCGCCACAGCGATGCCGAGCGCAAGGGGCAGCGGGAGGCCGTGGCCCTGCTGAGGAAGAAGCTGGACGAGGTGAAAATCCCCTACATGCCTGGTCAGTCGCACATCACGCCCGTCATGGTGGGAGATGCCACCCTCTGCCGTGAGCTGACGGACAGCCTGCTGAAGCGCTTCGGCCATTATCTCCAGCCTATCAACTATCCGACCGTCCCCCGAGGGACGGAGCGCCTGCGCCTGACCCCGGGGCCGCTCCATACGGAAGAGGAGCTGACCTCTCTGGTCAGTGCGCTGGACACGCTCTGGACAGAACTGAAACTGCCCCGTTCGGAGGCTTAAAAGCCTCCGACAATCTGAAAGTCGCAGAAGGTCCCACGACGGTTTGCCAGTTCCGTCGTGTGGATGCGGCGTAGGCGGATGCCAGCATCAAAAGTGACGTTGATGTGCTGGTTCAGGCTGCCGGTAAGGTCGGCGCCTACGCTGGCGAGGGTGGCCGCCCGGGCGCCCGTGCCCACATGGTGGACCTGCCGGTTGTCCGCCCAGTCCCAGAAGATGCCAAGCTTGTTGCTGTCCGGCTGTCCCGGCGTGGGCAGGTGAGCCAGCTGGAGCAGGGAGAGAGCGGGAGTGAAGACTTCCTCGCTGACGGCATTGCTGTTGCTGCCGAAGGATGTATTGGCAAAATAGCCACGGGCATTGCCCATGCCGCCGATCATGAGCTGTTCACTATAGAGCAGGTTCTTGCTGGCCCGCTGGAATGTTACCTTCGTTGTGGAAGAAAAGCCGTAGGGCAGGTTCTGTGTCCGGGTGAGCATCAGCCGGTCATAGACATAATTGGGGCTGGAGAGAGGGAAGATGCTCTCATAGGCTCGCCGCGTATCATTTTTCATCAGGCCGCCGGGACCGTAGAAAAACTGGTTGTTGATCTGCGTCTGCCCCCACGGGTCCTGTATGGACCCTGTATAGCCCACGACAAACTGGGCCGTGGCGGCTTTGGAGAGCGTGATGGTGTGGGCATGGTAGAACTGGTCGGAATGGGTGTTTTTCCAGTCAAAACCGAGCTGGATCATGCCGTCCAGCCCGGCATCCCGGCCAAGGGCAATATGGTCGAACATGTGCAGCCAGCGCAGTGAAATCTGCCCGCTGAGACCCCGGTTTATGAGGCCCGGCGTGTTGCTGGTCGGGTGGGAGAGGGCATAGTTCCCGAAAATCTGCAAGGCATTATGGCCGAGGAGCGGGATGGTCCAGCTGCCCGTGTGGTTGTCGAACCGGTTCATGAAGGTGCGGTTGAACTGGTAGGTCAGTATCTGCCCCAGCCCGAAAGCATTGCCCCATGAGGCCCCCGTGTACCAGTTGAGCCGGCCCAGTGAGCGGTCCGCCTGATTGTTCATGGCGGCATAGCCATAGACGGGAAAGCGGTCTGTCACGTTGATGTCCACATCCGTGCTGCCGGGGTGGCTGCCGGGGCGGTAGATGAGGTCCGCCGTGCGGAAGGGGTTGAGGTTCAGCCAGTCCAGGTCTGTCTGGAGGGCCGTCAGGGCCATGGTCTGGTTGGGAGTGAGGTTGCTGGCCTGCCGGACCTGCCAGGCAGGTGTCCAGCGGTTGCCATGCACGGTGATGCGGTCAAGCCGGTATTCCGAGACATCAATATGCAGCACGCCCCCGTGTACACGCTGGGGAGGCACGGTGATGCTGATGAAGGCCCGGTCATGCTGGCGGAAGAAGATGGCGATGGCTCCCGTCAGCTCATGCATTTTCTGGAATGTCAGAGGATGGCCGATATAGGGGAGGATTACCCGATAGAGACCGGGTGCGTGGCTCAGCTTCAGCCCTTCGGAAGAAATGGGCTGCTGGGCTGTTCTGTTGCCTGTATGGCCTGCCGGCTGCAGGATGACGGCCTGGAGGCGGGGCAGGGCGAGAGTGTCTTCCAGATGAGGGGTCGGGTTGGGGCCCGCAGTCCCCGGCTGGAGAGGGATGATGGGGTGGGATGGTGGTGTACGGCTGGTATCCGGTTCGGTCCCCCTGGTATCGGCAGAGGGCCTGCCGATCGTATGATGATTGAAAAACCCCAGGGGGGTGGGCAGGGCTGTAGCCGGAATCCCGGCGGGGGTGCTGGCCGGAGGAATGGTCTGGGCCATGGCTGTTCCCGGTAGAAACAGGGCCGCCAGAGCCATGGCGGACCCGCAGGACGGGAAAGAGAGGACGGGCAGGGCGAAAAGACGGAACGGGCTGACGGTCACGGGGCAGCAGCACCGGGGAGAGCACTGTTGCGCAGCTCCACATCTCCATCAGGCAGGGTTTCCGCCTTGTTGACGGGAATTTCGCTGGAGCGGTTTCCCGCAAGGGTAAAGGCATTCCCGTCGGCACTGGCCAGGCTGGCGGCGGCATCCAGCGTCAGGGCGCTGTCGCTGGAGCCGGTGCGGGCGCAGGGTTCCGGGAGAATGTAAAGCCCGGTCGGGCCGAAGGAGGCATTCAGGGTGGCACGGCGTGCCCTGGGCGCCTTGGGGTCTGTCGTGGTCAGGTCGGGTTGGGTGCTGACTCCGATGGTTACCGTCTCGAACCCTTTGCCGTGTCTCAGCGTGCCGAAGCGGTACGGCGTGTGTGGCACTGCAGTTTTCATGGAGGTTGGCAGATGGGCCGTGCCCGGTGTCTGGCACCCGCCGGGAGAGACAAGCAGCCCGTTGGGCGCTGTGACCGTGCCATCCGCTGCAATATGGTAAAGTTCCCCGGTGAGGCTGGTCTGGTTCTTTATGGGGGAATGGGTGTTGCCCACGACACTGTCGAGCATCGTGTTGGCGGTGGTTGCGCTCCGGGCGCCCGGGGAATAACCGGCCACCGGTGTGCTCTGGCCCAATGCTGACCGGGGAGCAGAGACATACAGTACACCGCCAGCCAGCAGGGCAGGCAGGATTCTGGTCAGAATGGCTGTGGTGCAGGCACCCATGACAGATGACCCCCCCCTTGGTGGACAGACAATGCAGCCGTTCACGGACAGGGGATGTATAAAGTATCTTTCATGAGTGGCAAAGTATTTCGGGGGAGTGGGAACAGTCCCGGCGGGTCCCGATATGGTCGGGACAGGCCGGGAGGGGCCTCATCTCTGTGCCACACTTTCAGGCAGGGCAATGGTTGGCTGGGTTATCCCGGCTTCATCAACATAGGGCCCTTCCGCCAGGAGCTGGATGCTCAGCATGTCCCGCTCATGAATGGCGGGAAACTCTTCCAGAGAGAGGAGGGCGTTACCGTTTGTCCAGCGGCAGGGGCTGTTCTCCACCACATCCCAGCCGGAAGCGTGGGGATCCAACATATGGGATGTCAGGCTGTGGGTCTGCTTTTCCTGGTACAGCTCCACGGCACCGACGAGGACACCGAGGAAACGGCGGTCATCCACATAGGGGCCGATGGTGTCGCAGGGGCGGCTTGTGCGGGAGCGAAGGTAAAGGGCTGTCACGCCTTCCGGCAGAAGGAAGATGGCCCGGTCCTGTATCCGGCGGACAGGATAGAGAACGTCCCCGGCATTGGTGACCAGATGGAAGTCTGAATCCTGCACCAGGGAGACAGGTGGTACCTGCCGGGCAAAACCGAGGGCACGCGCCCGCTCGTCCAGCGCCTCATGCAGTGGCCGGATGGAGGCGGTATCCACGGTCAGCGGAGCGCAGGCATCCTTTTCCCAGCTCTTGGAGGGCGGGAAGGCCACGACATTTCCTTCCTGGAGGAAAGTCATCTCATGGAAATTGCGGCGGCTGCTGCCGCTGAGATAACTTTCCGTCATCACGCTGTTGGCACGGACGATGCTGTGCTCTGCCGTCTCAAAGTGATAATAGTCGTAAGAGAGACGTTCACGGTCATAGTGGATGGACCGGTGATTGACGAGCATCCGCACCGGGACGAAATGGCCATCAAGATAGAGCGTGTGCTCTGATGTTACATACAGGTCGGCATCAGGGCAGCCATCTCCCAGTGCATTTTTTCTGATGCAGACGGCATAGCCTGCCCGGTCATCCGGCAGATGGGGCTGGACATCGATACGGCCCCGCCCTGCCCATGTTATCGGCTCCAGCTTCTGGTTGCCGTCAGGGCCGGTCAGGACGAGGTCACCGACAGCGAGAGTTTCGACAGCCCGAGGCCCAGCATCCGTCATGATCATGGACCCGGGGAGGAAGCAGGCAATGTCGATGTTGGTGACGCCGGTGTCAAAGGTCCAGTCGACATTGCTGAGTGTTACAGGCGATCCCGGTGTCGCTGGGCTGCCCTGATTCAGGGAATCAAAGCCCGTATTGGGGACAAGCTGTAGATAGAGATAATGCTTCCCGGTTTGGACGGCTGCTGCCAGATTGGACAGGCCAAGATACGTCTGTTGTTCGTCAGGAGGAAGAGGGGCATACTGTTGCCCGTCCCCGATCTGTTTTATGAATTGAACATTCTTTATCGCAAACTCTGCAACGACAGAAGGAGTTGGAGGAATGACATCCCTGTAGGTAAACGAACCTACATAAGACAGGTACGTTACAGCAAAAACATTTGTGTTGGGGATATGCATGAGGACAACAGCCTTGTCCCCCGACTGGCTTATGTTCACGCCCTGGACCATGGCCAGCTGATATATCGGCTGGGCAGAAGTGAGCTGGTTTGTTGCAGTGAGCCGGGTATTGAAAACGTTCCCGGTCGCTGGGTTCGGGAGGGTCTCCGGACCAAACCAGAAGCCGGGGAGACCAGCAGTATTGCCGCCCCCTGTATCAGGAGACAGGTTGGAGTACTTCTGTGGTTTTTCCCATGTGATTGACATGACTGTTCTCCAGTAGGGTGCAGACCGTCGATGATTCTGTACGAAATAGGGAGATGATGATGAGGCTCTGTGGTATTTTTGTGGTGTAATTTCAGCGATGGTATCTGAATTCCTTGAATGGTATTAGAAAAAGAAAAGATTTTCCTGTTAATGAATTGTATTATTTTTCACTAACATAGTATTAATCAATTTATTATTGAATTTTTATTAATTTCTGTTCCTCCCTTGAATGTGGGTAACAGACCTGTGTGCCCTCTCCTCTTTTGCAGGAGAGGCAGGGTGGATATGATGGGAGCCGAAATGACACAGTCTGCACGATATGGGCCAGCCATGGCTGGGGTCAGAAACAAGGATGGGCAGGAATGCAAGATGCTGGCCGAGCAGGCTACCGATTGTCTTCTGGACTATCTGTACGGGGAGCCGAAGGCCCTGGTCGAGGATAGTGCGGTGTTCCTGCTGGAGATACGGAAGATATGGCAGCAGCATGGTGTGGATGAAAGTGCCATCTGGCAGGAACTGAGTGAGCGGATTGACCTTTCATCCGATTTGCTGAAACGTGGCATCCGGGCCCGCAAGGGGGGCCGTTACCGCTCCACGAAACTGCCCTGACAGGCTGGTGGCAGGTAGCGGGATTGATGGTGGAAGAGCGACGGGAGCCGCAATGACAGGCCTGCACGGAACGTTTCTGGAGCATCTTGGCGCGATGGACTGGGCCATGCTGGTTCTTGTTGGCCTGTCGGCCCTCTGGGGGCTGGTGAGAGGGCTTTCGCACGAGAGCGGAGCCCTGCTGGTCTGGATAGGCAGTTTCTGGCTGGTAGGCCGCTGGGGGGGCGTGGCCTTGTCCCATCTGGCTCCGCTTGTTTCTCCTACCTTTCAGGGGACGGCTGTTTTCACCTGGGGCGGGCGGCTGGGGCTGTTCGTTCTGGTCATGATTGTTCTGAATCTGGTGACCAGCCAGCTGGCCCGTGGCATGAGAGGGCTGCTCTCCGGCCCCTTGGACGCGCTGCTTGGGGCTGGTTTCGGGCTGGTGCGGGGTTATGTCGTGCTGGTGCTGCTCTTCTGTGCGGGCAGCTATCTGGCGCAGGACTGGCTGGAAGCCGCCATGCAGGGGAGCGTCCTTGCACCCTTCGTGGTGCGTGGCGTGGCTTTTTTGCAGGGATATATACCGCTTTCATGGTCGGAACATCTTGCCTTTCTGCCATCGAATAGCCATTGAAGGGGGGTCGCAGGCATCACCCTGACGGACAGGCTGCCCTGAAGAAGGGCAATGGCCGGTTTTTTCAAGGGGTTGGCTGCCTGTGCCGCTGTGCCACTTAGATATGAGCGGGATTCGCCCGTCAGGTTTGCTCCATCGATATGTCTTTTCCTGAATCGTCCAGTCGTCCCTATGAGGAATGTGGTGTTTTTGGTGTCTGGGGTGTGCCGAATGCGGCAGCGCTGACAGCTCTCGGCCTGCATGCCCTCCAGCATCGTGGTCAGGAGGCGGCCGGTATCGTCAGTTTTGATGGCGATACGTTCCACCAGCACAAGGCGCTGGGCCTTGTCGGGGATGTGTTTGGCAATCAGGACGTGATAGCAGGCCTGCCGGGGGAGGCGGCCATAGGGCACAACCGTTATGGCACAACGGGTGGCAGCCATGTGCGCAATGTCCAGCCCATCTATGCCGATTACGCCTTTGGTGGTCTGGCCGTGGCCCATAATGGCAATCTGACCAATGCCGCCACCCTGCGCAAGGCGCTGGTAAAGCGTGGCTGTATTTTCCATTCCACGATGGATACGGAGGTCATCGTCCATCTTGTCGCCATTTCGCTCTATGACACGGTGATCGAGCGGTTGATGGATGCGGCAAAGAAGATCAAGGGGGCTTATTCCCTCATTACCCTGACACCGGATGACGGGATGCTGGGGATGAGGGACCCGCTGGGCGTGCGACCGCTGGTTCTGGGCCGCATGCCCGGGCATGAGGACAAACAGGGCGGCTGGGTGCTGGCCAGTGAGACCTGTGCGCTGGACATCATCGGTGCTGACTATGTGCGTGACATCGAGCCGGGTGAAATTGTCGTCATCAATGCGGATGGGGTGAAATCTCTCTGGCCGTTTGGGGATGTTGGCCGCCGGTTCTGCATTTTTGAATACATCTATTTTGCCCGGCCGGATTCCGTGCTGGAGGGACAGTCAGTCTATGAAGTGCGGACCCGCATCGGTGGCGAATTGGCCCGGGAGAGTGGGGTCGACGCTGATGTGGTCGTGCCTGTGCCGGATTCTGGCGTGCCTTCTGCCATCGGGTATGCTCATGAGAGTGGCCTGCCCTATGAGATGGGCATCGTGCGCAACCATTATGTAGGCCGGACGTTCATCCAGCCGACCGATCAGGTCCGTAATCTTGGCGTGAAGATGAAACACTCGGCCAATAAGGCCGTGCTGGAAGGACGCCGGGTCATTCTGGTGGACGATTCCATCGTGCGCGGCACGACATCCCGCAAGATTGTGGACATGGTCCGGGCAGCGGGAGCGAAGGAGGTGCACATGCGCATCACTTCTCCACCGACCAAACATCCCTGCTTCTACGGGATTGATACGCCCTCCGAGAAGCATCTTCTGGCCGCCCGTCATTCGCTGGAAGAGATGTGCAAGGCCATCAATGCGGACAGTCTGGCGTTCATCAGTTTCGATGGCCTCTACCGTGCCCTTGGTCATCAGGGGCGCCCGGTGGAGAACCATACAAACTGCGATGCCTGCTTCTCCGGGGATTACCCTATCACACTGGTGGACAAGGATGGCAATCTGATCCAGCAGTAAGTGGGTCAAGCCCACGCTGCATAAAAAAGGGCCTAGCGGCTGGTTCTGCCAGGCCTTTTTTGTGTGTGGATGCTGCCTCTCAGTTTTTGGGTGGTTTGATGTTCGGCTGGAGCATCAGTTTCGGGTCGGCCACACGGTCATACTCCTCACCTGTCATGAAGCCGAGAGCCAGCGCACTCTGGCGGGGGCTGAGACCGTTCTCCACGGCATGGTGAGCGACCTGCGAGGCTCTGTCATACCCAATGCTGGGGGACAGGGCCGTGACCAGCACAAGGGAATGGTCCAGCTGCTGGCGGATATGGTCCTCATTGGCGGTCGTGCCCTCGATGAGGAAGCGGCGGAAATTTTCCATGCCGTCATGCAGCAGGGTCAGGCTCTGCATGATGTTCTGGATCATCACGGGCTTGTAGGCGTTCATGTCTAGCATTCCGCCAGCGCCTGCCATGCCTACGACCACGTCATTGCCCATGACCTGAAGGCACAGCATCGTCAGGGCTTCGGCCTGTGTGGGGTTGATCTTGCCGGGCATGATGGAAGAGCCGGGTTCATTCACCGGCAGGTTCAGCTCACCCAGCCCCGCCCGGGGTCCGCAGGCCAGCAGGCGGATGTCGTTGGCGATCTTGAAGAGGCTGCCCGCCAGCGTCCGCAGGGTAGAGGAGAGATGCACCAGAGCATCATGCGCTCCCTGCAGGGCAAATTTGTTGGCCCCGCTGGTGAAGTCCAGCTGGGTGAGGCGGGCAATCTCCTTGCAGGCCCGGGCAGCGAACTGCGGGTCGGTGTTCACGCCCGTACCAAGGGCCGTCCCCCCCAGAGCCAGCGGCAGCAGTCCGTCACGGGCCTGCTCCAGCCGCTGGAGGTTGTCTTCCAGCATCCCGGCATAGCCTTCCCATTCCTGTCCCAGCGTGATGGGCACGGCATCCTGAAGATGTGTCCGTCCTACCTTGACGATATGCTTCCACTGTGCGGCTTTGTGGGCAATGGCCCCGTGCAGACGTTCCAGCGCCGGGATCAGGCGGCGATGGGCCGTCAGGGCGCTGGCGATGTACATGGCACTGGGGAAGGTGTCGTTGGTGGATTGTGCCATGTTTACATGGTCATTCGGGTGCAGCGGCTTCTTGCTGCCCAGTTTCTGCCCGGTCATCTGGCTGGCCCGGTTGGCGATGACCTCATTGACATTCATGTTGAACTGCGTGCCGGAGCCAGTCATCCAGACATGGAGAGGGAAGTGCCGGTCATGCATTCCGCTCATGATCTCGTCACAGATGCGGACGATGAGCTCTGCCTTGTCCTTTTCCAGCCGTCCGCTGGCCGCATTGGCTACGGCGCAGGCCCGCTTGAGAATGGCATAGGCCTCGATCATCTCACGGGGGATGAGTTCCTGCCCGATGCTGAAATAGCGGAGTGACCGCTGGGTCTGGGCCCCCCAGAGGGCTGTCTGGGGAACGTCGATCGGGCCGAGGCCATCAGTTTCTGTACGGTTTGCCATGATGAAGAGGTCCTGCCGGAAGTAGGGTGAAAAGGGAGGGTCAGGCCGCCTGATAAGGCTGGTAGCGGGGCCGCCAGCTCAGGGTGGAGAGGGCTTCCTGCAAGGCTTCATCATCAAGGGCAGGGCAGAGCTGTTCTTCCTGGGCCTGCCGGGCTACGGCGTGGGCAACCTTCAGGGCGACATCATGAATGGTCTCAATGGGGGGAAGCAGGTTGCTGCCCCCGGTCTGCATCGGGGAGAGGGCTGCAACAGCCTGTGCTGCGGCCATGATCATCCCCTCGCTGATGTTTTCTGCCTTGCAGGCCAGCGCCCCCAGCCCAAGACCGGGGAAGATGTAGGAATTGTTGGTCTGGTCAATGATGATGCTGCGGTCATCAAGTTCAACCGGGGAGAACGGGCTGCCCGTGCTGACGATGGCCCGTCCGCCTGTCCATGTCAGAATGTCCATCGGAGTGGCCTCGACATGGCTTGTCGGGTTGGAGAGAGGGAAGATGAGGGGATGGGAGCAGTATGACGCCATCTCCCGGATCATGGCTTCCTTGAAGAGGCCCGCCTGACCGGAAACACCAATGAGGATGGTCGGGTGATTCTTGCTGATGACCTCCGCCAGAGTCCGGCCCTGTCCATTCTGGGCTGTTTCATCCTGCCGGGCAAAGAGGGCCTGCCCTTCGCTCAGCCCGTCCATGTCATGGGTCAGCAGGCCTTGGCGGTCCACGATATAGAAACGCTTCAGGGCCTCTTCCTGCGACAGCCCTTCGGCCTTCATGGCGGCAAGGAGAAGCCCGGCAATGCCAATACCCGCCGCACCGCCGCCTGCAAAGGCAATGCACTGCTGCTCCAGTGTTTCGCCTTTGGCCTTCAGGCCGCTGAGGATGGCAGCCGTGGCAATGCCTGCCGTGCCCTGAATGTCATCATTGAAGCTGGGTATACGGTTCCGATAACGCTGGAGAAGTGGTGCGGCATTGCGTCCGGCAAAATCCTCCCAGTGCAGCAGGCAGCCCGGCCAGCGCGTCTGAAGGGCCGTTACGAATTCCTCGATGAAGTCTTCATAGTCCTGCCCTCTCAGGCGGGGGGTGCGGCTGCCGATATAGGTAGGGTCATTGCGGAGGGCGACGTTGTCCGTCCCGACATCCAGCATGATGGGCATCATCAGGGCTGGATTGATCCCGGCGCAGGCCGTGTAGAGGGAAATCTTGCCAATGGGGATGCCCATGCCATTGGCTCCCAGATCGCCCAGCCCGAGGATGCGCTCACCATCCGTGACGATGACAAGGCGGATGTCGTCATTGGGGATGGCAGCCAGCCGACCTGCCATGTGCCCACGGTCCGACCCGGAGAGAAAGAGCCCCCGTGGTTTCTGCCAGATTCTGGAGAACTCCTGACAGGCCTGCCCTACACCCGGTGTGTACACGACAGGCATGAGCTCCGTGAGATACTTCTGCAACAGGGCATAGAAGAGGGTCTCGTTCGTGTCCTGTATGGCACGGAGGCGAACATGCCGGTCCAGCATGTCCGTTTCACTCATGATGTTTTCATAGGCCTGTGCGACCTGCTCTTCCAGCGTGTGGATGCCGGGTGGAAGGAAACCATGCAGCCCCAGGGCCGTGCGTTCTTCCCAGGGGAAGGCGGTGCCCTTGTTCAGGAGGGGATCATTCAGCACTGCCATGCCACGCTGGGTGACGGGATGGGAAGATGGCGTAGCGGACATGGGTATGATCCTCCGGAATCATGCAGGCTGGAAAACGGGGCAGATGATAGGCTCATGAAGGGTGAAAAGGAACCCGCCTTCAGTCTTTGTGGAGGTGCAGCCACCGGTCTCCGGCAAAGCGGAACTGGGCAAAGATGAACCCTACGGCCAGTCCTGCCAGCATGAGCAGAATCAACCATGGGGAGAAGGGGGCGAAGAGCTGGGGAAAAAGCAGCCGGGTGAGGCCAAGGACCAGCGCCAGACCGCAGAGAGAGGAGAGCAGGACCTCCCGTTTCACAGGGCCATAATGTTTTTCGGCCCGGCAGTGCGGGCAGACACTGGCCGTGTTCTGTAGCGGCTGATGGCAGCAGGGGCAGGCACTCATGCTGCGTGGGGGCAGGCTTTGCGGGGTGCTGTCCAGACGGGTGGCCGCACTGCGTGTCAGGCGGGGGAGTGGACCGGGTTTCATGGCTGTTGGCCACTCTGGGGAGTGGATGATGGTGTCATGGTGCTGGCCGGTGGGCTGATGGGCGAGGTCCTGAAGGCGGATGCTGGAATCTGGCTGGCAGGCTGCGGTCCGAAGAAGGGCTGGCCATTGATGGCATAGAGCAGTAGGGCCAGCAGGGGGATGAGCAGCAGGGTGGCAAGGCCGATGATCTTGTGGGCATTGCCTGCACCGGAGAGGCTCCGGGGCGGGGTGGAGACATGGTTGACGATCTCCCGCTCCGTCTCGATGCGGGCTGCATCATAGGGCTGTTTTTCCAGCAGGCCGGCCTTCCGGTCCCGTTCCAGCGAATCAAGCCGACGTCTGTAGAGGGACAGGGTGGGGTCGTCCGTCTGGCTGGAGACCTTCATCCGCAGGATGAGGCTGAGGCCGATGGGCAGCCCGATGAACAGGCAGATGAGGGCAACGATCAGCAGTGACATGGGTCAGTCCTTTTTCAGCAGGCTGTCCAGAGTGCGGCGTTCTTCCGGTGTGAGGGGTGCCGGTGGCGGAGCGGGACGGTACCAGAAACGGCAGGCCAGAAGCAGGGCCACCATGAGGCTAAGCAGGGGCATGAGCCAGAGCAGCGCCGTGGCTGGCGAGAAGGCGGGGCGAAGCCGGATGAATTCTCCGTATCGCTGGACCATCCAGGCCCTGATCTCTTTTGCCGTATGTCCCTGCTGGAGCTGCTGGCGGACAGCATGGCGCAGGTCCCTGGCCAGAGGGGCAGAACTTTCCTCGATGCTTTCATTCTGGCAGACGAGGCAGCGGAGCTGCTGGCCGATCTGCTGGGCCTTCCGCTCAAGAGCCGGGTCAGACAGCATCTCATCCGGCGTGTCCACGGCCAGACAGGTCGGGCTGACGAGAAGCAGCAGGAGCAGGGTGACGGCCAGCCTCATGGTGCTGCCTCCAGATGCGGAACGACACGGGTCTGGTAGACCGCCTCCGTCAGGCCACCCGTTCCATGCCAGACAATCCGTCCGCCCACCTGCGGGTCAGGCATGATGAGAAAGGCTTCCGGCACGCCGGTCACGCCCCATTCAATAGCGGCCTGTCCATCCTGATCCAGACCAAGCCGGGTGAAAGGCTGGCCTGCCCGTTCCAGCCAGCGGGAGGCACTGGCGGGCTGGTCTTTGTAGCAGAGGCCCCAGAGGGCCAGCGGTGCATCACGCTTCTTCCGGGGAGCGGCGAGGGAGGCGGCAAGCTGGCTGATGAACGGGATTTCTTCCACGCAGGGCAGGCACCATGAGGCCCAGACGGACAGCAGGACCGGCTGCGTCATGGTCCTGAAATCTTCCCGGGTCAGCCCGGCCTGTCCGGGCAGGGAGGAGAGGGCGGGGAACTCCGGCACGGGCTGGCCCGTCAGCGGGGTGTTGATGGCTCTGGGATCAAACTGCCCCCGATCCAGTCCATGAAGCATCCTGATGAATCCAAGTCCCAGCCCCGCAGCCCCCAGGGAGGGCAGGGCGGCCAGAAGATGGCGGCGTGTCAGCGGCATGATCTGAGCTCCCCTTCCACCGGTTTCGGACGCCGCCGTGAGGGGAGCAGATGCAGCCCCCCGCCAAGGGCCATGACGATGCCGCCCAGCCATATCCATGAGGCCAGAGGATTTTCATGCAGGCGCAGGATGGCACTGTAATGGCTCTGCCCCTGTGGGTCACGCTCTTCCTTCACGCTGCCAAGGGCAGCATAGAGGTCTTCCAGCGGGCGGTGGAGGATGGCGACATGCAGTGTACGCTGCCCCTGCCGGGGGAAGAGGCGGATCTCTGGCGTCAGTTCGGTGAGAACCGGCCCGTGGGCATCGTGATGGCGGATGGTCAGGTGGGCTTCCACGACCTCATAATTGGGGCCGTGATGGGCGGTCAGGGCGGTCAGTTCCCAGTCCCGCCCGGTCAGCGTGGCATGGGTGCCGGGTCTGGCCTCTATGAGGCGTTCCTGGCTGCCCGCCATGCCGCAGAGACCGAGGATGGTCACCCCCACGCCGACATGGGCCAGGCTGGCGGCCCAGAGACTGCGGGGCAGGCGGTGCAATTGGCGGCTGCCTTCAGGCAGGCCACGCAGACGGAGGATCAGGTCACAGAGGGCGGCGCTGATGACCCACAGGGCCAGCAGGGCCGACAGGGCCGCCAGTGGTGTGGGGAACAGCCAGAAGGCGGGCAGGATGTTTCCGGCCGTGATGAGCAGGGCCGGGGCCAGACGGGGCAGGAGCCTGTCCGCTCTGGTCTGTCGCCATGGCAGGGCCATGCTCACCCCCATGACGGCCAGAAGTGGCAGGGTGAGCGGAATGGTCGTGGCGTCAAAGAAGGGTTTGCCAACGGAGAGGGTGCGGCCAAAGAGCAGCTGCATGAAGGGGGGGTAGAGCGTCCCCGTCAGCACGACGGCGCAGAGCGTGCAGAGCAGGATGTTGTTGAGCAGCAGCGCACTCTCACGGGAGAGGGGCGAGAAACCTGCCTGCGGGGTGGGCAGGGCAGGAGCACGGATGGCGAAGAGCAGCAGGCTGCCGCCGCCATACAGGCCCAGAAGCCCCAGAATGAACAGCCCCCGGGCCGGGTCGTTGGCGAAGGCATGGACGGAATTGAGAATGCCCGACCGGACGAGGAACGTCCCGGAGAGGGAAAAGGCAAAGGTGGCAATTGCCAGCAGCAGGCACCAGACGTGCAGCAGATTGCGTTTCTCCACGACCAGAACGCTGTGCAGCAGGGCCGTGCCCGTCAGCCATGGGATGAGGGCGGCATTTTCCACCGGGTCCCAGAACCAGTATCCCCCCCATCCCAGCACGGAATAGGACCACCATGACCCGAGCGTGATTCCCAGCGTCAGCAGGGCCCAGGCACTGATGACCCACGGGCGCATGTGGCGGGCCCAGAGCGCATTAGCCCTGCCGTCCAGCAGTGCACTGATGGCAAAGGCGAAGGGCACGGCAAAGCCGACATAACCGCTATAGAGCAGCGGGGGATGCACGGCTAGGCCGGGGTCCTGAAGGAGCGGATTCATGCCCATCCCGTCGGCCGGAACGGGCCAGAGCCGCAGGAAGGGGTTGGAGGTCGTCAGGCAGAAGAGCTGGAAGCCAGCTCCCACCAGTCCCAGCAGGGCCAGAAGCCGTGCCCGCAGGCGGAGGGGCAGCCCTTCCGGCCGGGCGGCACTCTGGCCGGGGAGAAGGGCCAGCCCTGCACACCAGAGGCTCAGCAGCGTGACCCAGAGCAGGAGGGAACCCTCATGATTGCCCCAGAGACCGGCGATCTTGTAGGCCCACGGCTTGTTGATGGCCGAGGTTTCGGCAATGAGTTTCAGGGAGAAATCATTGCCCAGAGAGGCGGTGACGAGGCAGGTCCATGCAAAAAGCAGGGCAAGGCACTGGCTGAGGGCCAGAGGGCGGGCCAGGGCCGTCAGGGGGCTGTCCGTCCGGCGGAGACCGGCCAGCGGCAGGACACCCTGCATGAGGGCCAGGGCACAGGCCAGAGCCAGCGCAAAATGCCCGCCCTCGGGGCAGAAGATGGTGGCCAGCATGGTCATGTCACGGTGCGGCCCCTGGCCCGGGAGGCGTGTCCGGGTGGGGCACGGTCATGCTGTTCCAGTCGGCGGCATTGGGAGGAGGGCCGAAACGGGGGTCCCACCGGCCACTTTTCTGGAGAGCATCGGCAACCTCTTTGGGCATGTAGGTTTCATCATGCTTGGCGAGAACCTCGCTGGCGGTGAAGCCGTGGCCATCATACCGGCCCAGAGCCACCACGCTCTGCCCTTCCCGGAACAGGTCCGGCAGGATGCCCCTATACTGCACGGTGACGGCAGCCTGCCCGTCCGTCACGTCAAAGCGGGCCTCTGGCGTGTCGTCGGAGGCCCTGCCAGTATGGAGGGACCCGGCCACGACCATGCCGCCCAGCCGGATGGTCCGGGTTGGTGTCGGCGGATGGGCCAGCACCTGTGAAGGAGCCATGAAGAAGACGATGGTGCTGGAAAGCGCATTGAGAACCAGCCCGACCGCCCCACCTAGGCAGAGCAGGCAGGCCAGGATGATCCAGAAACGTCCGGCCTTGCGGCGGGTGAGGGGAAATGACGCAGACATACCGTTCCCGTTTAAAGACACGAGGGCGGGCTGTTAATCCCTTTCCTGTCCGGCAGGCAGATTTGCCGTTTTCTGCTGGAGACGCCGCATGAGGGCAAGCCGCCGTTTGGCCCGGCGAAGGCGGAGCAGGCTGCTGCTGACCGTCACGGCCAGGATGACGATGACCAGCCCGTAGCTGGCCAGCACGAACCCCCAGTGCGGGGGCCAGAAGGCGGGTGCGGTCATGGTGAGATGTCCCGCAGGGCCAATGCCTGGGTGCGGCGCTCCAGCAGGGCGGCCCGGCAGCGTATGAGGAGCAGGGCCGTTCCCGTCAGTGTAAAGCCTGCCGTGCAGACGAGCAGGGGCCAGAACATGCTCATGGCCATGGTGGGGGCACCGGTCAGGGTGATGCTGTCGGGCTGGTGCAGGGTGTTCCACCACTGCACGCTGAACTTGATGATGGGCAGGTCCACCACACCGGCCAGAGCCAGCAGGGCAGCGGCCCTCTGGCCCCGCACGGGGTCGTCAAAGGCCCGGATGGTCAGGATGTGTCCGAGATAGAGGAAGAACAGCACAAGCATGGAGGTCAGCCGGGCATCCCAGACCCACCATGTCCCCCAGCCCGGCTTGCCCCAGAGTGACCCGGTGATCAGGCACAGGGCGGCGGCCGTGGCTCCCAGCGGTCCGGCTTCTAGGGCGACGATACCGGCCAGCGGATGCCGCCAGACGAGGGACAGAAGCCCGCAGGCAGCCAGCAGCACGTAACCGGCAGAAGCCAGCCACGCCATGGGGACATGCAGATACATGATGCGCACCGTCTCGCCCTGCTGCCAGTCTGCCGGGGCGAAGCCGAGGCCCCAGATCAGCCCGGCAGCCAGTACCGCCAGCCCGACAAGCAGGCAGGGCAGGGCCATGGGGCGGGTGACATGCAGGAATCGGGCCGGGCTGCCTGTCCATCGTCCGGATGGTGCGGGGTAGGTGGAAAAAGACATGGGGCAAGTATGGCGGCTTCACGGAAAGAAGAGAAATGAAAAATGGTGTCATCATGGCGGCAGACGTTCCGGGAAGCTCCCGCTTTGAAAAAGCCTCAAAGTCAGGCATTGTAGAGTGGCTGGCCACACACGATATGGCCGTGGACAGATGGAGCGGAAAAACCGGGAGTGCCGCCCCGGAAAACAGGGAGATTGTGACGCATGGCCTTCTGGCTGATCAAATCGGAACCGGCCTCTTTCTCATGGGATGAGCAGGTGAAGAATGATGTCGAACCGTGGACCGGCGTACGGAACTACCAGGCACGCAACAATCTTGCCGCCATGAAGTGCGGGGACAGGGCCTTGTTCTACCATTCCGTGACGGAAAAGCGCATCGTCGGTGTGGTCGAGGTCGTGCGGGAGGCCTTTCCGGACCCGACGGCGGATGATCCCCGCTGGGTCTGCGTGGACGTGAAGGCCGATGGAGCCTTTCGCTCCCCCATCACGCTTGCGGAGATCAAGGCTGACCCGGCTCTGGAAAGCATGGCATTGCTCAAGCAGTCCCGCCTTTCTGTTGCCCCGGTGACAGAGGAAGAATTCGCCTATCTGACCCGCAAGGGCCAGTGGGAAAAAGCGCAGTAACGATGGACCCGGCCCCCTGCTGTGGTGGCCCGCTCTGGAAATGAGGAGATTCAGACCATGACGGAACAGCGTAAGGACCATGTGCCCAGTGCGAGTTTCCTGTCCCATGATCTTGATGCAGAAGCCCTGTCCCAGCTCCATGCCGTGCTGGATGGGGTGGAGAAAGGTCGGGGCACGCTGGCCCGTCTGGGTGACCTGATGGGTGGTGCTGTGGGCCGGGCAGCCCATATGGGGTTGCAGGGCCTGTCTCTGGCGCCGGGCCTTCAGGAAAAACTCCAGAAGCTGGCCAGTTCTGCGCTGGACCAGGCCTACCGTCTGGCCATTCTTGGTCTGGACCGCAAGGCAGGTGGGGCCGGGGCACGGCGTGAGAATCTGATCCAGGCCGCCGTGGCGGTCTCCGGTGCGGCGGGTGGTTTTGGTGGCTTTGCCAGCATGGTGCCGGATGTCGGGTTCACCACGCTGGCCATCATGCGGGAGATTGCCGCCATCGCTCAGGAAAATGGTGAAGACCTGCGGAGTGAGGAGACACGCCGGGCCTGTCTGGAAGTCTTCGCCCTGCGGAGCATGGGAGAGCAGAAAGGCGAGGGGGAGCTGGGCTTTTTCGCTGCCCGTGGCCTGATGCGTGGCCAGCCGCTTGTGATGCTGATGGCCGAGGTGGCGGGACATTATGGCATGGCCCTGTCCCGCAAGCTGGCAGCCCAGATGGTGCCGGTAGCCGGGGCTCTGTGCGGGGCGGCCATCAACTCGGCCTTCCTTGCTCATTATCGGGCTCTGGCCAAGGCCCATTTCACCATCCGCAGGCTGGAGCGCCTGCACGGGGCTGCTGTGCGGGATGCCGCCGAGGCGTATCGAGGTCGCAGCGCAGAAGCGTGAGCAGGGCTGTCTGCACGGCTTTCAGAGGGGCGGACTCCGGCAGGGGCCGCCCCTCTGTTTTTCTGTCCGGGTGGCGTTTTCAGCGTGGGGCCATGCGGTAGAGCTGATACAGCTCCAGTGGTCCGAAGACGAGAATACCCATGAGGGCAAAAACGCGCATGACACCCATGAGGGGAGTCAATGCAGGCCAGACCAGCTGAAGAAGGAAGGACAGGGCCAGTGCGATCGTATAGATGTAGGTCTGCGATGAAGGGCGTGAGGGAGACTGGCTGGACATGATTCGGCTTCTCTGTAGGGAAAGATTATCTGATGGAGCCTATCACATCTGACCTGCTTCTGCGTGCTTATGGGGAAGGTCTGTTCCCCATGGCACCGGATGAGCAGAGCGATGAGCTGGAATGGTTCTGCCCGCAGGAGCGGGGGATCATTCCCCTGGAGACACCAGCCCTGCCCCGGCGGCTGATGCGGACCGTCATGGCCGGGCAGTACCGCCTGTGCAGTGATGAGGATTTCGATGGCATGATGCAGGCCTGCGCCCGCCTGACGCCCTTCCGGCCGGAAACATGGATCAGCGGGCGCATCCGCCAGCTTTATGGCGAGCTGCACCGTCTGGGCCATGCCCATTCCGTGGAGGTCCGGGACAGGGAGAGCGGAGCGCTTCTTGGGGGGCTCTATGGTGTGTCCCTGCATGGTGCCTTCTTCGGGGAGAGCATGGTGTCCCATGTGCGGGATGCGTCCAAGATAGCGCTGGTACATCTGATGGCGGCCCTGCGGCAGGGGGGATATGGCCTGCTGGATACGCAGTACGTCACCCCGCATCTGGCCAGTCTTGGCTGTGTGGGAGTGCCCTTTGCGGCTTACAGGCAGCAGCTTGCGGCGGCCATGCAGCAGCCTGCCCGATGGCCTGGAGATGTCAGCCTTGCTGCTCTGGGGCCGGAACTGGAGGCCATGGTGCAGGGCTCTGCCGGGCGGGCAGAAAGGTAACCAATTTCTCTCTGGCCCTGCTGTCATGGTCTGATATGCTTCTGCCCGTTTGCAGGCTGGGCGGTGTCCGGCGCCGGTCATGGATGGAGATGGAGGAAGACGTGCGGATGCAGTGGTGTATCAGGGAAGTCATGCCGGGGCGGGATAAGGTCGTGCGGCGGGCCGGGGGGACAGTGCTGGCGGCCCTTGGGGCTGCCGTGCTGGCCTGTGGCATTGCCGAAGCCGCTGCGCCAGCGGATCATCCCCCTCTGGCACCGATGCGGGATGCCGTGGTGACCTACCGGTTCCAGACAGAAGTGCTGCCGGGCAAGGGGAAGGGAGCCGGGCCGGAGCATCAGGTGGCGGTTTCTTTTGCTGCTTCGGGTGACCGGCTGCGGATTGATCCTGATGATGGGCAGAGCGCCACCATTCTGGACCGCCCCAACCAGATCATGACGCTCGTCAGCATGCAGGAGAGGCGCTACATCCAGTTCCGTCCCATGCATGGGCTGCACAATACGTTCCTGCTCAGTCTGGATATGACCTACCATGCTGGCGGGATGAAGCAGATTGCTGGCGTGCCTTGCCGGGAATGGGCCATTGAAAGCCCTCGTGGCAAGGCAACGGCCTGCGTGACGGAGGATGGCCTCATCCTCGCCGAGGATGGTGTGGATGCTGATGGTCTTCAGGGCCATCTTCAGGCCGTGTCCGTGCGGTATGAGGACATTCCGGCAGACCGTTTCCAGCCGCCTGCCGGGTTTCAGAGGGTCAGTCCCTTCCTCAAGGGCAGGCCGGCATCCCAGCCGGCACAGGCCCGTCCCGTTCCGGATGCTCCACTGGATGGTACGGCGCATGGTGCCGCCCGTACCGGGGGTGAGGGCAGCAGCGTGCCGGATCAGCCACACAGCCCTGATGATTCGGTGGGAGATGGCAGTGTCTCCCATGGTGACCAGCCCAACAGTGCGGAGCAGTAAAAGCATGACACAGGCAGAAAAGGTTTCAGGTTCCGGTGAGGGGCTGGCCGTGGGGGCCCCGGTGCCCGATTTCGATCTGGCGGGGATGGGCCCCACAGGCGAGGAGAGGGTGAGCAGCCATGCCCTCCGCGGGCAGCCCTATCTTCTGTATTTCTATCCACGGGCTTCCACGCCGGGCTGCACCACTCAGGCCTGCGATCTGCGTGACCATCTGGCCGAGCTGCGTATCCCCGGTGGGGATGGTCTGCGTGTGCTGGGTGTCAGTCCCGATGGTGTGGGAGCACTGGAAAAATTCATTCTGAAACAGGCGCTCAGCTTCACCCTGCTGTCAGACCCCGATCATGCATTGGCCGAAGCCTATGGCGTGTGGGTGAAGAAGAAGCTCTATGGGCGGGAGTTCATGGGGATTGAGCGGAGCTCCTTTCTGGTCGATGCGGAAGGGCGTCTTGTCGCTTTCAAGCGGAAGGTCAGCCCCGCCAGGCATGTGGCATGGGTGCAGGAGGCTCTGTCCCGGCTCTGACAGCCGGTTTCCGCCAGTCTCCGGTCTGTTCCGGGCAGCCGCTCTCCTGTTTTTCTGTTTCAGGACATCACGGGATGTCTCTTTATCCGGGGTATCGTGGACATGACATGGCAGACAATCCTGCGCCGTGTGGCCTTGGGGCTTCTGGTGCCGCTGGTGGGGCTGCTGCTGGCGGTGGCCCTGCTGTTGGGACGGATGGCCCAGGGGCCTCTGGATGTGACGGGGCTGTCCCATCGTTGGGGAGGGGCCCTGACCCATGCTGGTGGGGGGCGTCTCCACTGGGAGCGCATGGCCCTGTCGTGGAAACCCGGAAAGAACGGTCATTCGGCCAAGATTCTGCTCAGCCTTGAGGGTGTCCGGTATCGTGCCCTTCCAGAAGGCGGGGGGGCTGATGAGGTGGCTGCCGAAGTGCCGGAACAGCAGCTTGATCATGTCGGGGTTGTTTTCCGGCTTGCGAGCCTGCTGCATGGGCAGGTGGGCCTGCAGTCGTTGGATGTCCGGGGGCTGCGCCTTGTGGCGTTCCGGGATGCAGAGGGTCATGTCAGCCTGGGCGGTGTGAAGCCCGGGGCGCAGCATCCGGGTGGAGGCACTCTGCCACCTCTGGCTGCCATCATGCCCTGGCATCTTGATCTTCAGGATATCAGGCTGACCATAAGGGATGAGACGGCACCGGATTCTTCGCTCATTGTAACCCTGCCGGAACTGAAGGCGGATCATGACAGGCAGACCGGCTGGCAGGGGCGGATGGAGGCGTCCCTCCAGGGGGTCGGGCTGGGTGCAGGGCAGGAGGAGGCCACGGTCCATCTGGCAGGTGACATGGCTCCCGACGGAGCGGCACGGACACGCTGGCAGCTGACTGTTTCTCCGGTCCGTTTTCCGGCTCTGGCGGCCTGGCTGCCGCTGTCGCCAGCCGGGAAAAAAGGCATGGGCATCCCGAACATGCCTCTGGCGTTTCATCTGGAAGGGATTCTGGAGGGGCATGGGCTGGTCGGCCATTTTGCTCACATGGCAGGGGAGGTGGACGCTGGAGCTGGCGAGATTGACCGGCCTGGCCGCATTCCGTTCCGTCTCTCATCGGGGAAGGTATCGTTCCATCTGGACCCTGCGGAGGCTGGCCAGCAGGCTCCCCTGGTTCTGGCATTGCATACGGAGCTTGCGGCACTGGACTCCCTGGGGCGGACGGTCCCTTTCATCATTGATGCCCATGGGCGGCTGGATCATCTGGACAGGCCAAAGGATGTGGAGCTGTTGGTGGATGGCCATGTGCCAACATTCGATTTTGCCACATTGGCGAGTGTCTGGCCGGATGGCACAGCCCGTGGAGCCCGTCGCTGGATGACCACCAACATGACGGCAGGACGTGGTGAGAATCTGCATCTTCAGCTTGATTTTACCAGCAATACCGGTCTCGACGGGTTGGATGTCAGGGCGTTGGGGGGTGAACTGACAGGCCATAGCCTGAGCGTGACATGGATGGAGGGTATGCCACAGGTCACGGGGGAGGATGCCTACGCCCATTTTGTGGATGATGACCGTCTGCTGATCGACGTGCAGCATGGTCATCTTGCGGATGGTCGAGGGGGCTCGGTGACCGTACCGACGGGGCATATTGTTCTGAGTGATCTTCTCAAGCGGGAGCAGACAGGTGAATTCTCGTTGGGGATGGAAGGTCCCCTGTCAGCTTTTGTGGCGGTCCTTTCCTGTCCACGGCTCAATCTGCTGTCCCGTCATCCGGTCAATCCAGCCAATACGGGCGGGATGCTGAAAGGCACGCTCTCGCTGAAGCTGCCGCTCAACAGTCACCTTCTGATGAAGGATGTGGGATATGGGGCAGAGTTTGATTTCCAGAACATCTGGTTCGCTCTGCCGTCCCTGGGGCGGATACAGCAGGGGAATGGGCACTTTTCGGTCAATGAAGCCGGACTTGCCGTGAAGGGAGGTGCCCGGTTCCGTGGCGTGATGATGACGGGCAGCCTGTTCGACAGTTTTCAGGCCAATGTGCCGGGACGCCTGATGTTGAAAGCAGATCTGCAGGCCTCATTGGGGGCAAAGGAGTTGCGCAGTCTCGGGGTTCCGGCGGGGCTGGCGCAGGACTCCATCATGCAGGGCAGTGGCGTGGGGCATGTTGTCTACAGCCAGTACGGTGGGGGCCCCGGCCATAGTCGGGGGACTGCCTCGGTGCAGGTGGACCTGAGAGGTTTGGGTGTCCGGGCCCGTTTCTGGCACAAGCCTGTTGGTGTCCCTGCGGGCTTGCAGGCAGGAGTGACATGGCAGGATGGGCAGATGATTCGTCTGGATGATGTTCGCGCCCATGGTCCCCAGCTGGCCCTTCAGGCAGAAGGGCGCATGAGGTCTGGTCAGCTGGGAGGGATCAACCTCACCCATTTCCAGTTTGGACGGACGAGCGGCAGTGCCGTGATGGACTGGCCGGTGCGGGACGGAACGGCGGATGACCGGCGGTACCAGATATCCGTGCAGGCCAGTACTCTGGACCTGACCCCCTGGTTCGGGCATCCGGCCACCGGAAAGTCACGCTCACAGCCTATTCATCCCGTGGAGAAAAAGGTCAGACGGGCACCCGGCAGCGCCAGCCAGGCATCCATCCTGCCGGAGGGGATATGGGCTATCGGGTTGCGGGCTGACAGGGTGATCTATGGAGCTGAACAGACAGCCAGCCATGTGTCAGCCAACCTTCGCTGGGCAGCGCAGCGGGTGCAGGGGGCTTTCCTGCATGTGGCCCAGCCGTCCCTCACGTTTGATCTCGCACAGGATTCCAGACGGATAGGCGTGCTGGATGTAAGGCTCATTGCTGCTGATCTGGGCAGGATTCTGGCGTCTCTTGGTGTGTATGACCGGCTGGCTGGTGGCACGGTGGACCTCCAGGGCCATTGCCAGCCCGTGGCGGCCGATGCGCATGTGACCAGTGCCGAGCGTACCATGGGGCTGGGACTGGGGCTGCCGCCCTTTGATGGCACGCTGGCCGTGGACCATCTTACGCTGAAAAATCCGCCGACGGCTCTTGTCATTGCCACGCTGGCTGCCCCCCTGCATTGGGGGCAGATTTCCCGCAAACAGTTTGAAGATGTCCAGTTGCGGGCGTCCTTCCGGGTAGCGGGGGAGCGGCTTGATCTGGCAGAGGCGCGGGCCGGCAATGCCATTCTGGGGGTGACGATGAAAGGGCAGATGGATTTCGGGCAGGCCATGATGCAGATGCAGGGCACCATCTCGCCATTCTTTGGGATCAATCAGGCTGCGGGCAGTTTTTTCGGGGCCCGGAAGGGAAGTGGTATCATGGCCATGACCTACAGGCTGGATGGCAGTTTGGCCAAGCCACAGATGCATGTTAACCCTTTCTCCGCCCTGCTGCCCGGTGGGCTGCGGCGTCTGTTCGAATGAGAGGCTGCCGGGTCTGGCAGTGGTGGGAAAGGCAGGAGGGATGATGATGTCGGATACCATGCCGGATCTCTTTGGGGGTTCCTCATCGGGTGGTGTTTCCCGGCATGAGGAGGGAGCACGCCGGTCAGAGTCCTCTCCGTCACGCCGTGCTGCGGGCACCCAGCCGCTGGCGGACCGTCTGCGTCCGCAGTCATTGGATGAGGTGCAGGGGCAGGTCCATCTTCTGGGGCCGGAGGGTACGTTGACCCGGATGCTGGGAAGCGGCCATCTGTCCAGCCTGATTCTCTGGGGTGGGCCGGGATGCGGCAAGACAACCATTGCCCAGCTGCTCGCCGAACGGGTGGGACTGTTTTACACGAAGATTTCCGCTGTTTTTTCCGGTGTGGCGGATCTGAAAAAAGCCTTTGATGAAGCCCGCCGCAAGGCTGAGGCCACCGGGCGTGGCACGCTGCTCTTCGTGGATGAGATTCACCGCTTCAACCGGGCGCAGCAGGATGGCTTTCTGCCTTATGTGGAACGGGGAACGGTCGTGCTGGTGGGAGCCACGACCGAGAACCCGTCCTTCACGCTGAACTCCGCCCTGTTGTCACGCTGTCAGGTTCTTGTCCTGCACAGGCTGGATGATGCTGCGCTGGAGCAGCTTCTTGTGCGGGCCGAAACGGCCACGGAGCGGACCCTGCCCCTGACGGATGAGGGCCGGGCCTCCCTGCGGGCCATGGCGGATGGGGATGGGCGCTATCTGCTGAACATGGTCGAGCAGCTTCTTTCCCTGACGAAGGATGGAACCCGCCCGCTGGGGCCGGAGGAGCTGGCCCGGTCCCTGTCCCGGCGGCCTGTCCTGTATGACAGGGACCGGGACGAGCATTACAATCTGATTTCCGCTCTGCACAAATCCCTGCGGGGGAGTGACCCTGATGCGGGACTTTACTGGTTCGCCCGTATGCTGGAAGGCGGGGAAGACCCCCGCTACATTGCCCGCCGTCTCGTCCGCTTTGCCAGTGAGGATATTGGCGAGGCTGATCCGACCTCCCTGCCGTTGGCACAGGCCGGAGCGATGGCTTATGAGAGGCTCGGCTCTCCAGAGGGGGAGGTGGCCCTGGCGCAGGTTGTGGTCCATCTGGCGGTCGCCTCCAAGTCCAACGCAGTGTATCGGGCTTATAATGAGGCCAGGGCATTGGCGAAGCAGACGGGCAGCCTCATGCCTCCGGCCCATATCCGCAATGCTCCGACAGCCCTGATGAAGGAGCTGGGTTACAAGAAGGGCTACGAATACGATCATGACTGCGAGGATGGTGTTTCCGGCCAGAACTACTTCCCCGACGGCATGGAACGGGTGACGCTCTACAGGCCGGTCGACCGTGGATTTGAAGAAAGAATCAGGAAACGGCTGGACATGCTGGCGCAGAAACGGGCATCTCGCCAGTCATGAGTGTTGAGAATCGTATTGTCAGCGAAGATGAGGCCGATCTGCGTCTCGACCGCTGGTTTCGCCGTCATTATCCCAACCTGACACAGGGCGGGTTGCAGAAGCTGTGCCGCAAGGGGCAGGTGCGGGTTGATGGAGGGCGGGTGCAGCCCAATAAAAGGCTCAATCCCGGCCAGAGCATCCGTATCCCCCCTCTGCCGGACCAGAGCCGCCCGGCCCCGCCGCCACCGCCCAACCCGGAACTCGTCCAGCAGCTGCGGGACATGATCCTTTATGAGGATGACCATCTCATCGTGCTGAACAAGCCGTCCGGTCTGGCAACACAGGGTGGCCCCGGCATCACCGTACACGTGGACATGATGCTGGAGGGGCTGAGGCCGGAGGGAGGCGACAAGCCCCGCCTCGTGCATCGCATTGACCGTGACACGTCCGGCATCCTGCTGCTGGCCCGCACGCCCGGTGTGGCGGCAAAACTGGCAGCGGCCTTTCGGGGTCGTGAGGTGAGCAAGACCTACTGGGCGGTGGTTGTCGGGCGGCCCAGCCCTGCTGAAGGTGTGATCGACCAGCCTCTGGCCAAGGTCGGGGCCGGGGGTGCCTCGCTTATCGTGCCTGTCTCCCGTGGGGAAGAGGATGCGATGAGTGCCAAGAGTTCTTACGAGACGCTGGATGCCACAGGCAAGCGTTTCAGCTGGCTGGCCCTGTCCCCCTGGACGGGGCGGACGCACCAGCTGCGTGTCCATACGGAGAGTCTGGGCACGCCCATTCTGGGTGATCCCCGCTATGGGGGCGAAACGGCCCATGTGGAGGGTTTCCCGGACAGGCTGCACCTCCATGCAAGGATGCTGGAGTTCCCTCATCCGGCGGGGGGAAGGTTGCAGGTGGCGGCTCCCTTGCCGCCCCATATGCGTGAGACGTTCCAGACGCTGGGTTTCATTGCTGGTGACACACCAGCACCACGCCGGACACGGTGAAAGACTGACAGGGACGGCTGGCCCTTTGCAGGGGGACCTGGCCGCCTGAGAAAACGAGGACACAGGCAGATGAAAAAGCTGGCAGCAATCCTGATCGGGCTGGTGGTGGTGGTGACAGGCGTGAGCCTTGCTCCGCAGTTTCTGATAGACCAGAACAGGCTGCGGCAGCGTGTCACGGAGGCCTTCCAGCAGCAGACGGGGCTGGAGCTGAAGATGGGGGAAACGTCCTTCCAGCTGCTGCCATGGCCGTCTTTTCAGGCAACAAATGTCGTACTGACAAGACCGGGCTGCACGCCCTTCGTGGCGGCCCGGTCCGTCCATGCGGACCTGTCTCTGCTAGCGATACTGAACCGGGAGATTTCCTTTCAGGAATTCACGGTGAGGGGAGCGGGCATCATGCTGCATCGGGCCAGCGAGAAACAGTGCTCCACGTGGCTCCCTGTAATCTCGCAGGATCAGAGGGCCGCAGCGCCTGTGGCCGGTGATGCCGTCACCCCCCGCTGGAAGGTCAGCTTCGGAGGGCTGCATCTGACTGATGCTGAACTCTCATGGCAGGATGATCTGTCGGACAGTCATGTCCCGGAAGGAGGCCACCTTCATCTGGCAAGTCTGGAGATGGCGGGCATGCGCAGTGTGAGCCCGTGGGTGGATCTGCGGGGCACATATGGGCACACGCCTTTTACGCTGCGGGGACGGCTTGGCCCTCTCCATCAGCTTCTCTCTGCGTCTGCTGGACAGAAAGACCCGTGGGCTTTCAGCCTGGGGCTGACGCTGGGGACCGGCGAGCACCAGGACCATGCCACGCTTGATGGCCTTATGCGGGACGCCCACCGGCTGAAAGGTGTGAATTTCACGCTGTCCGGTCGCTGGACATCCCTGCGGGGCCTGCGGCATCTGCTCTCACGGGCGATGCCGGTTGATCTGGGGCAGCTTGAGGGGACAGTCCGTTTCCACAGTGATGATGACATGGTGGCTGCCAGCAACGGAACGGACATGGCTCTGACGGATGCCCTGCTGCATCTGCCCCGGCGTCTGGTGCTGGATCAGGTTCATGCCCATTTGGGCAGTGCGACCCTGCCTGCGGGCATGTGGCATGTGGCGGCACCGCTGCAGCTGAGCGACATCCAGATTGATGCTGACAGTGCGCAGGCACCATTTGTCCTTCAGGGGCAGGCTGCCTGGGGGCGTTATGCCTGGCTGTTTCATGGTGAGGCAGAGAGTTTGCAGAGGGCACAGTCTGCTCTTCTGGGCCGCATCCCGGCATCTGTCGGGCTGAAGCTGAACGTGCAGGGGCAGGACAGAACATTATCCAGCCTGTTCAACCGGGGTGATGCCGCCAGAACGGATGCCAGACAGGACAATGTGTCTTTCGACCTTCAGGGACAGGCCGGGCGGCAGGGCAGTACGCTGGCTTTTTCCGGCCAGGCAGCCCTGTTCCAGTTTCCTGACATCAGGGGAATTCCGGGCCTGCTGGTGCATGATGGTCATGTGAAGGGGCAGCTTGTCTTGGGGCCGGTGAAGGATGCAGGCCTTTCTTCCCTGTCGCTTCAGGATGTGGTGTTTGACAGTCAGGAAGCGGGCGGAAACCTGTCGGCGGACCTGCCCATGCAGCCGGATGCGGGGCTTGTGGGCAAACTGCATCTGATCCATCTGGAGGGGGAGCGTGTCTCTTCCGCATCGCTCACACCTGCTGCCGAGCCGACAGTGCAGGCGGGGCCTGTGCCCACTGCGGGCAAGGGAGAGCCCGGTGATGCTGCGCAGGCATCCCGGCCGCCAGAGGTGGCCCCCGCGGAAGGAAAGGCGTCTGAGACCCGGCTGACGCAGTGGTTCGGAAGCATGGCGGGGCGACCGTTCGATGTGGATATGACGGCAGATCAGCTCCATGTGGCAGGCATCGCCTATCAGGGGCTGCATCTGCATCTTCTGGGGCTGGAGGGGCGGTTGAGTCTTTCCGTGCTGGGAGGGAGCGTGCAGGACGTGCCGCTTGCTGGTGAGGTTGTGCTGGATGGCACGGCTGACCCTCTGCGGATGGGCATGAAGGCGCATCCATTCATTCTGCCGGCCAGCTGGGTACAGAGCCTGCTGGGGCAGCCTGTGATGTTTGAGGGGCCTGTGCAGCTGGAAGGGGCTCTCGGGACGGAAGGCGCCCAGCCTGAGGCCCTGTGGCAGGCCCTGGATGGCCAGATGGGCCTGTCCCTTGTGGATGGCCGTGTCCAAAGGGAGGTTCTGGCACCATTGGCAGGCCCTGCGGCCAGTCTCCTCAAGCTGGGTTCTGGCACGATGGGGCTGCGCTGCTTTGCCGGGACGGCGACATTCGGGCATGGTCAGGCACATTTCAGTGACATGGCTCTGGAGGTGAAGCATCTTTCCCTCATCGGGCAGGGGACGATGAAGCTGGGTGACATGAGCTACACGTTCCAGCTCATGCCGCATGTCACGCTTGTAGGGGCGGATTTTTCCACACCACTGGCCCTTTCAGGGCAGAATGGCACGGTTCATATAGGAGCGCAGGACAAGGATCAGGCTGCTCTGGATACAGCCCGTTTTGGCAGTGATGCTTGTGCTCATGCTGTCCAGCAGGCTCGTGGCGGGCAGAAGGGTCTGGCCCTGCCTGCACGGGATGATGGCCATTCTGGCGGGGCAGGCGGGATTCTCCGGGCCCTTGGTCTTGGTGGCAACTGACAGGAAGGAAGAGCAGCGTCATGGCACAGTTGCACAGGCGTTTCTGGAAACAGGTGACAGTGGGGCCAGTCGGTGAGTCTGGCCAGCAGGGACCATTGCTGGATGGCAGGCCCGTGAAGCTGCCTGCCGGAACGGCCCTGGCCGTGTCATCTCCTGCTCTGGCAGAGGCCCTTGCGGAAGAATGGCGTCAGATTGCCGAGGGTGCCCAGTTCACCCCGGATGATCTGGTCCTGACCCGCATGGCGGGCAGTCAGATCGAGCGCATCCTGCCCGATCGTGCAGCGATGGAAGCCGCCCTGCACGCTTATGGCATTGATGACAATCTCTGCTACCGGAGTGTGGCGCAGGATGATGCCGTGACGGCCCGCATCCGGGCCTGGGCTGCGGAACAGGGGCTGCATCCGGCCATGACGGATGGTCTCATGCCTCTGGAGCAGCCTGCCGCCTATGGCGAGGCCCTGACGCATTACCTGTCGCAGCTGGAGCCTGCCCAGCTGACGGCTCTGGGTGTCATGGTGCCCATCATGGGCAGCCTGCTTCTGCCGCTGGCTCTGGTGCATGACGTGGTCAGCTTTGACGAGGCCGTGCATCTTGCCCACGCCGACGAATACCGTCAGCTGGAAAAATGGGGCCACGACAGGGAACTCGCCACACTGCTTGAGAAGCGGAACACGGATATTGCCGATGCGCTCCGTTTCCTGAATCTGGCGCAGGGGCGGGTGAAAGCAGCCTGACCGGACAGGAAGCGTGATTTCATGGAACGGAAAAGCCCCTCCAGAACGGGTCTCTGGAGGGGCTTTTTCACGACTGGCCCTGCGGAAGGAGGGAGCGTCTTACTCCCCGCTGTCCGGCACCATGATGCTGACGGCAGCCGTGGCGGCGATGCCTTCTTCCCGCCCCGTGAAGCCCAGACGCTCGGAGGTCGTGGCCTTGACGGAAATGCGGCTGGGACTGACCTTCAGCAGCTCGGCAAGACGGGCACACATGGCCTTGGCATGAGGGCCGATCTTCGGGCGCTCGCAGATGATCGTCAGGTCCGCATTGACCAGCATTCCTCCTTTGGAGCGGATCAGCTCTCCGGCATGGATGAGGAAGCGGGCGGAATCCATGTCACGCCATTTCTCATCCGTGGGGGGGAAGTGACGGCCAATGTCGCCCTCATTCAGCGCACCATAGATGGCGTCGCAGAGTGTATGGATGCCCACATCGGCATCGGAGTGACCGGCAAGGCCCTTCTCATGAGGAATCTCGATGCCACAGAGGATGAGCTTGCGGCCTTCGGCAAAGGCATGAACATCATAACCCAGACCGACACGGGGCAGAAGAACGGTAGCCTGCGCAGGCTGGGTCTTCTGGTCCTCAATTACACGTTCAAGCCGCATCAGATCCTCCGTAACGGTCAGTTTGATATTGTCTTCCGAACCCATGACGATCGCCACCTTGTGCCCTTCCGCCTCCAGCAGGCCGGCATCATCGGTCAGGGCGGTGCGGTGCCGGTCATGCAGGTCCCGCAGCAGCGGGAAGGAGAAGCCCTGCGGGGTCTGGGCACGCCAGAGGCCCTCCCGTGAGACCGTCCCGGTGATGAGGCCATTCTCCACCTTCTTCAGCGTGTCGCTGACAGGCAGGGCCGGGATGACACCCTCATGGGTCTCCAGTGCCTCAAGGGTACGGGTGATGACAGCAGCCGGGACGCAGGGGCGGGCCCCGTCATGCACGAGAACGACATCAGGCGGCTCGGGCAGTTTTGCTAGGGCCTCCAGTCCGGCCCGCACGCTGTCATGCCGTTCGGCTCCGCCCTCGACCGGGGGAAGGACATCCAGCCCTGCCAGGGCCTCGGGCAGGAGCGGGTCGCTGCCAACCGGCTGGAGGACATCGACATGCGGCAGCAGGGCCATGGCGGCGTGCCGGATGACCGGCTGCCCGGCCAGAAGATGGAACTGCTTGCTTATGCTGGCCTGTTCCTGCGGGGCACCGGCAGAGAACCGCCGCCCACGCCCCGCCGCCAGAAGAAGGGCGGCAATGCGTCTGTGTTTCGGGCGGGCATGAGGGGCGTTCAAGATGGCGGGTCCTTTTCTGCTGTCCGTCAGTGGGTCATGCCCATGTGATGGGGACTGTCCAGACTGAATACGGGCACGGTGACATCAAAACGATGGCCGCTGGCCGGAGTGACCATGTGGTAGAGGCCCTCCATGAAGCCGCTCGGTGTTTTGAGTTCAGCTCCGGATGTATATTGATAGCTGCTGTCTGGAGCAATGACGGGCTGCTCGCCCACCACGCCTTCACCATGCACGTCTTCACGCCCACCCCGATCATCCGTGATGGTCCAGCTGCGTGAGAGAAGCTGGATGCTCTCCTTGCCTCTGTTTTCAATCAGCACATGATAGAGCCAGACATAACGGTGTTCCTCCGGGTCGGAATGTTCATCAACCCAGAAAGGGCGGACATTCACGGTCACGTCGCCGGTATGGGCCGTAAAGGCGGGCAGGGACGTGATGGGCTCCATCTCGAGGGTTTCCGTCTCGGCCATCGGGCCTTCCGGGGGGAGGGAATTATCGGACATGGGCCTTTACTAGAATCATTATGGGGATTTGTCAGGTCATTCTGTCAGGAGCGGCGGATTTTCCCTTACTGGTATTCTGGAATGTCTTCATATGTCTGACCTGTCGTGGCCGCCCGTCCCGTTCACGGGGAGTGCGGGGACGGGCTTGCAGGCCGGGTCGTTCAGCCTGCCTGCCGGGCGGCTTCGGCCCCACGGCGCAGGTCCTCGATCAGGTCCTCCACATCTTCCAGCCCGACCGAGAAGCGGATGGACCCATCCGTGATGCCCAGAGCATCACGCTGTTCCTGCGTCAGCTTGCGGTGGGTGGTGGTGGCGGGGTGGGTGGCAAGGCTGCGGGCATCCCCCAGATTGTTGGAAATGGCAATGAGCCGGAAAGCGTTGAGGCAGGCAAACGCCCCTTTCTTGCCATTGGCGACGCTGAAGGCCACCAGTGTTCCGCCATTGCTCATCTGTTTCCGGGCAAGGTCGGCATGGGGATGATCCTTGCGGCCGGGATAGCGGACGGACGTGATGCCGGGCAGTTCGCTCAGGGCGTCAGCAAGGCGGGCCGCATTATGGGCCATGGCCTCCACACGCAGGCGCAGCGTTTCCAGCCCCTTGGACAGCACCCAGGCATTGAAGGGAGACAGCGTGTTGCCTGTATTGCGGACGAAGGGCTGGAGTGTTCCGGTGATCCATTCCTGACTGCCCAGAATGGCCCCGCCCATCACACGGCCCTGACCGTCAATATGCTTGGTACAGGAGTAGATGACGACATCCGCCCCGAGTTCCAGCGGCTTCTGGCCGACAGGTGTGGCGAAGACATTGTCCACCATGAAGATGGCCCCCGCCTTGTGGGCAAGGTCGGCAATGTGGCGGATGTCCAGAACATCCAGCATCGGGTTGGAGGGGGTCTCGATCAGCACGGCCTGGGTGGGTTTGGAAAGAGCCTCTTCCCAGGCCTTGAGGTCGGTGCCGTCCAGCATGACGGTCTCGATGCCATAGCCGGGCAGTAGCGAGTCCAGCAGCCAGTGTGTGGAGCCGAAGAGCGCACTGCTGGCCACGACACGGTCACCAGCCTTCAGCTGGGCCAGCAGGGCACAGGAGACGGCCCCCATGCCGGTGGATGTCGTCTGGCAGGCCTCGGCCCCTTCAAGCAGGGCAAGGCGATCCTGAAGCGCATCAACCGTGGGGTTCCCATAGCGGGAATACTGAAGATGCTGGATTGTTCCTTCAAAGGTGGCTTCGGCCTGTTCTGCACTGTCATAGACAAAACCGGAGGTCGGGAAGATGGCGTCCGACGTTTCACCATGTTCGGTGCGGTTGCGGGCCTCGTGCAGCAGACGTGTGTCGGTGCGGCAGGAGGAGAGGAAGGACTGGTCGGTAGAGGGCATGGGTTCCTCCAGCTGAAGAGGCAGACCACCCGGCGGCCTGCCCGATTAGGATGGAGGCCGTATGAAGTCCTGATTCTGCGGGAGAGAAACAGGGCCTCTTTAGCGCATGTTCTTTTACCTCGCCGCAAGCCGGCCTATCAAATCACGAGGGTGGGTTACCGTCCAGCAACGCCACGCCCCGACTATGCGCCCGGTGGAAGGGGGCGTCAAGGAGAACCGGTCACGGTTCGCCGGAAGATGTTCGGAGAAGGGCGATACTCTGCTGGAAAATATGATGGAAAGGGGATTGCGCAGGGTTTTGCCAGCCGGTATAAGAGGCCCCACGAAGCGGATGTAGTTCAATGGTAGAACGGCAGCTTCCCAAGCTGCATACGGGGGTTCGATTCCCCTCATCCGCTCCAGTCTTTCCCCTGAAAATCAGAAGGTCGTCTCTTCATCCGCCCGGTTGTTGGGTGTGGTGGGCTTTTCCGTACCGTGCCAGCAGAAGATAGCTGAGCGTGGAGACGAGCAGGGCCGTCAGCCATGAGATGTCCACGCCATGCAGCCGCTCCAGCAGCGGGCCATGATAGAAGGACAGGTTCAGGAAGGGAATTTCCGCCAGAATCCCCAGCCCGTAGCTGAACAGGGCCGGGCCGTTCACAAGCCCATAGACCCCGCCATCCCGTTCGAAAAAGGATGGGACATGATAGTCCCCTTTGCGGATGAGGTAGAAGTCCGCAAGGTTGATGGCTGTCCACGGGATCATGACGGCCATGAGCAGGTCCAGCAGGGCGCTGTAGGCGGCATTGAAGGACTTCGCCATGAAAAGGGCCATCGCCGTGGCTGTCAGGATGATCAGCAGGGTGATGATGAGGCGGCTGCGCCCCCGTGGCTGCCAGCTGGTGCGGCAGCTGTGCAGCAGCGTGATGAGGGAGAGCGTGCAGCAGTAGAGGTCCATGGCATTGGCGAAGGCGATGGACAGCCCCAGGACGAGGATGATCAGCCCTGCCCATGGTCCCGTCATGTGGGTGATGGCGACGGCGGGTGATAGCCCTGTGGCGGCACTGAGGAAGGCCCCCGCTGCCATCGCCAGAAAGGTTCCGCCGATCGTGCCGCCATAACAGGCGAGGAAGATGCGGGGATAGCTGGCCTTCTCATCCGGCAGGTAGCGTGAGGAATCGGAGACATAGGGAGCCGTGGCGATCTGCCAGAGCACGGCGATGGAAAAGGCCTGGAGAAACCCGGCAAAGGAGCCGTGCATGTCTGCCAGAAAGGCCTGCCCGTGTGGCAGGCTCGCCAGCCCGACAAAGAAGCAGAGCAGGATGACGGCCGTCGTGATGAAGGAAACCGCCGAGGAGAATATCTCGATCGTCCGGTAGCCGATGATGCAGGGCAGCAGGCTGAGGACGGCCATGATGAGGATGGCCGGATGTGCTCCCAGCGAGGGCAGGACACTCCGCAGCGCATCGCCGCCCACCACGCAGTTGGAGGCGACGAAGCTGACATACATGACGACGACCATCAGGATGACCGGCATGGCTCCCCATGCACCGAACTGCCCCCGGCTCTGGATCATCTGCGGCACCCCAAGCCGTGGCCCCTGCACGGCATGAAGGGCCATGAAGACAGCCCCGAGCAGGCTGCCAAGCAGGAAGGCAAGGGTCGTTAGGGTGAAGGAGATGTGGCACTGCAACGGCCCCAGCGCACCCGTCACGACCGTCAGCAGCGTCATGTTGGTGCTGAACCAGATGGTGAACTGGTCCCGCGGGCGGCCCCGCCTGTCCGAGGCGGGGATGGGGTGGATGGTGTGCTGCTCGATCGCTGAGAACATGGTGGTCTGCCCTGTCGTGGTCCGTGCCTGTCTCCGGGGTTACAGGCTGATGTTGATGCGCCCGTAGTAATAGCCGCCCGTCATGGGGATACCGGCGGAATTGTTGTCGTAGAACAGTGAGCCGGTGTAGGAGTTTTCCAGCGGCATCCGGCGGGGCCGGACGTTGAAGAGGTTGTTCCCGCCGACGGCCAGATGGATGCGCTTCGTGGCCTGGAAGCCGACCTCAAGGTCCGTCAGCCAGGCAGGTGTGTTCACGAAGCGGTGGAACTGGCTCTGCGAATATTGCAGGGCCGCCGGGGCCTGGTCCTGATAGGTCACGTTGTTGACCGTCTCGCCATAGCGTGTCTGGCGGAGGTTCACATTCCAGCGGTCCAGCTTCCAGTATGCGTTGAGAACGATCTTGCTGCGGGGTGACGCCGTGGTGAGGTAGCCGATCTGCTGGGCATTGAGGATGGGCGATCCGTCCGCATAGGTGTTGAGATGGTGGATGCGGGTGCGGTTCAGATTGAGGGCCAGGCTGAGATTGAGTGACCCGTAGCGGTGCAGCTTCAGGGCGTAATCGGCCATGATGTCCAGCCCCTGCGTGCGGGTGCTGGCCCCGTTGGTGAAGTAGGTGGCCGTGACGTTGTCCGGGTCCAGCCCGCCGGGCAGGGAGGCCCCCATCAGGGCGATGGCATTTTCTGCCGCACTGCCCTGGAAGCTGCCGCCCGGTGAGATGCGGTTGCGGATGTTGATCTGGTACACGTCGGCCGAGACATGAAGGTTCGTGACGGGTTCCAGCACGATGCCGCCGCTGGCGTTGGTGGAGCGTTCCGCCTTCAGCCGCTGGGCCCCGAGGGAGCTGGCCGCTGCGGAACTGACAGGCAGACTGGCCGAGGCCCCGTTGGGGATGACGCTGAGCACGCTGTAATGCTGCTCCAGCAGGGTGGGAGCACGGTAGCCGTTGCTGATGGTGGCCCGCAGGGCAAAGCGTTTCGTCACGTCATACCGGGCGGCGATCTTGCCCGTCTCGGCATTGCCGGAATCGGTATAATGCTCATACCGTCCGCCGAAATCGACATCGAGATGCCGGAGCGGGTGGAAGTCCGCATCAATGTAGCCCGCCCAGACGTTGCGGGTCCATGATCCCGCATTCTGCGGCATCAGGCCCGCAAAGCCCTGGAGACCACCCTTGTAGTAGGAGGCAGGCTCACCGGCCCCGATGGTGTATTTCTCCAGCCTGTGCTGGGCACCGAAGGAGAGATCCAGCGAACGGCCAGGGGCAAAGGCGAACCTGTGGCTGATGTTCAGCGTGTTGTTCCACTGTTCGTTCTTGAAGCGTTCCGTCCGGACCTTCGTGGGGGATGTGCCATAATCGGCATAATAGGCCGGGCTGCCACTGTTCTTCAGGGTCATGTGGTCATCATCGGCCCCGTATGTCGTGTTGGCATCCCAGTGGAACCCGGCAGGCAGGCGGCCCTTCAGCCCCAGTGTGACGGCGTAGTCCTGTTCCTCCATGGCCTCGATGGGAGAAAACCCGTCGGGATAATATTGCGGGAACGTGTCCGGCGTCCGGTAATCCTGGAAGCCTTCACCGTGACGGTGGGCATAGGTGACAAAGCCGTAGCCTTCCAGGGATTGGGTGAAATGCTTGCCGAAATTGAGGCTGAGGGTCTGGCGGGTTTCCTCGGCAAGGCTGAGGGCCGGGTCGTCATAACGGTTCGTGCGGACGTCCAGACCTTTCTGGATGAAATGGTCGGTATGGTACATCTGCCCGGCCAGATTGACGTACCCCTCCTCGCCCAGGGCTAGGCCCTTGTCGAAGCCGAACTGGTACTGCCAGCCATCGCCGTTATAGGCATTTGCGCCTGTCTGGGCATCAATGTCGGAGCTTCTGACGTCCTTTTTCAGCACGATGTTGATGACACCGGCCAGCCCGTCCGCCCCGTAGCGGGAGGCGGCACCGTCCCGCAGGATTTCGATATGGTCGATGGCTTCCGGGGGGATCATGTTCAGGTCCACCGGGCTGGAGCCTTCCTCCGGCCCGCTGTCGGCACTGATGTTCGCCGTGGTGTGGCGGCGTATGCCGTTGACGAGCACGAGCGTGTGGTTGGGGTTCAGCCCCCGCAGGCGGATGGAGGAGGTCAGGGCCGAGGCGTCATACCCTGCTGCACTGATGGTGATGGACGGATTGATGCGGGCCAGAGCTTCCGCCACGTTCAGCTGCCCCGTGCGCTGGAGCTGCTGTGCCGTGACGATATCCACCGGTGAGGTGCTGGCCCGTGCCCGTTTCAGCGGTGTGTTTGTCCGGTGGACGGTCAGATGTTCGGCTGATCTGGCATTGATGGCATGGGGCCTGTGGCGGGTTGTGGATGTGCTCTTGCGGGCCTGTGTCTTTCTGCTGGCCGCTGGGGAGGTCGTGGCCGTGCCTGTCACTGTGGCGGCTCTGGCGGTGGATAGTGAGCCTGACAGGGCCGTGGCGAGGCCAAGGCCCATGCCGCATGACCCCATAAGCCAGGAGAGGGACAGCAGGGAGGCAGGCAGACGGTGAAAGCCATGCAGGCGGGGCATTGTGGTGTCTCCAGAGTGCGAAATGGGCGGTGGGTCAGCAGGTCAGGAAAAACGGGCGGCGAGGGCGGCGACATGCTCCGGCCCGATGCCACAGCAGCCCCCGATGATGTCGGCCCCGGCAGCAAGCCAGTGCTGGGCGAAGTCGGCGTAACGCTGGGATGTCAGCGTGCCATCCAGTGGCGTGATGCTTTCATTGGCTCCTTCGCCTTCGCCGTCATGATGGTTGTGGGCGAAACCGTTGGCATACACGCCCAGTTTCAGGGTGGTGGAATCTCCGTGGGTTTTCAGCACCTTTCGGGCTGTGTGCAGGGCCGTTTCCATGATGCGGGGGTCGCTGCAGTTGAAGAGCAGGGCCTCCAGCTTCAGCTGAAGGGCGGCTTCCACGGCTTTTTCCAGCAGTTCACCCGACCGCAGGCGGACCGGGGCGTGCTGGTGGATGAGAGCGGCGGGATCGGAATCATCCAGCGTGAAACTGCCCCAGAAGGGGCGTGCATCGTCCGTGCTCTGCTGGACGAGCCTGTGGGCTGTCTGCAGTTCGGCGATGCTGCTCTGTGTTTCTGCCAGCCAGAGATCGGCCGAGGGTGCCAGCCCACGGATGAGCGGCGTCAGGATAGCCTCTGCCTTCTGGGGGGTGAACAGGTCGGGACGGTAAGAGCCGCCTGCCGGTGGCAGGGAACCGGCCAGAAGAGACGGCTTTCCACCCTGGGCCTGTGCTGCAATGGCCTGCCGTCCCAGATGGCCGGAGAGGCGGGCCAGTTCCTCGCCCCGTGCGGCAAAACGTTCCTCACCGATATGGAATGGCACGACGGCATAGCTGTTGGTCGTGATGACATGCGCCCCGGCCTTGAGGAAGTTCTCATGGGCCTGCTGCACCAGATCGGGCCGCTCCATCAGGCTGAGGGCTGACCATTCCGGCTGGCGGAACGGAGCTCCCATGCGGTGCAGCTCCCGCCCCATGCCACCATCAAGGATGAGAGGTGTCCGGTCAGCTACGGAAGAGAAGGGCGTGGTGGAAGGAGGCATGGCGCTGGCTCATTGGGGGGCTGTGGTCTGGTCCCCGTTTTCTGTCTGTTGAAGGAGCGCCATGGGTAAAAAAACTTGACGAAAATATCAATCCCATACACATATAAGCATGATGTTATATGCAAAGTATAGAAGTGGGCGGAGATGGGTATTATTGAGAGCTAAAGGTGACGGCAAGTTAATGTATTGTATTTATCATATAATGATATGATTATATCCATATAAAAAACTGTAAAAAATATTTTCTCCGGTATCAGCCGGATTTTGTCATTCCTTTGCAGAAAGATGAAAAAGGGCCCCAGCGCCTGCCAACATGACGGTGGGGCCCGAAGAATCAGGGGCTGTTGAGAGTGTCCTCGTATTTCTGCCCGTCAAATACCCAGCGGTCGTTGCCATCAATAATGATGTCAGCCAGACCGTTGTGACGCTGGCGGGCAATACGGATGGAACCGTTCACGCTGTCCAGCAGTGTGTCCCATTTGTTGCCATTCCTGCGATAGATGGAGGTGGTACAGCCTGCAGACCCGCAGAGGCGGTATGATTGCAGCTGCACGAACAGGATCATGTTTTTCTGCTTTGGGGCGAGTTTGGCTGTCCCTGTCAGGACGATGGGTGTCTCGTTGTGGCGGGCCGCATCGTCCAGAAGGTCTGCATTCAGGCTGCGGGCCTGCCTGTCCAGCTCCGTGCCGGGCTGGGCTTTCAGCTCCACGGGTGTCGTGCTGGAGTGCTGTGCTGAATGATGATGACGTGACGGATGCTTCTGGCTGGCCGCCTTGGCCGGGCTGGTCTGGATGAAACCGAAGAGACCCATGACGATGGCGGAACGGCACAGGTTTCCGGCAAGGCCACGGAGGCGGACAGGAACAGGTGATGAACGTGTCATGGCGTCGTTATCCTCTGGGGGACGGGTCAGGAAAAGACAGGGAAGCCCGCCATGAATGGCAGGGTAACAGGGTTGTGCTCATTCATACCGCAAGGTGACGACGAGCACGTCACGGTAGGCGGGCAGGGTGGGGTCTTCCGGTTCTACCGCCGTCACGCCGTGATAGACGCGGTGATCGTCCACAATGGCAGTATCCAGCGGCTCTGTCAGGGTGAAGGACCCCAGTACGGTCTGCTGGTCCAGCGCATGGATGCTCGTGACGCCTTCCCGTATGTTGCAGCGGTTGACCATGAAGACGAAAACCCAGTCCACGCCATCACGATGCATCCCTTCCGGCGTGGGAAGAGCCTCTGCATCGCTGGCGGCCTCGATGCGGAACTGATGGACCTCCACATGCCACGGGGCTGGCTGGGGTCGTTCCGGGGAGAGGTGGTCCGCCATGGTGGAGGTGGCCTGGAGAATGGCCGCAAGGGCCGGATGTCGCCCCACCTCGTCAGTGATGGGACTGAACCAGCGTTCTACCCCGCCATTGAGCAGATTGTAATCCCGGCTCTGATAATGGGGCTGATGGTCCTTGCGGGTCAGGCTGTTCCCAGTGATGGAAAAGGTCCCATAGCGACGACGGCGGTAGCGCCCGCCATCAGCCATGTAGAGGTCCATGCCCAGATCATTCCAGCTTTCAGCAAAACCCTGCCAGTCTTTCAGGCCGCAGGGCTCCAGCCACGCTCTGGCCTGTCGAGCGGGGAGAAAGGCAAAACCGTTTTTGATGATCTGCTGTTCGATAGAACCGGTGGAAGCTGTACAGGATAGGGTCATGGCAGGCGTTCCCCTGTCGCCGCAAGGGGAGCAGACTGGGGCTGCCCTTTTCTGGCGGTACGGATCATGATGGCACAGAGCCCGAGTATAAAAGGTCTCCCGGCAACTGTCTTGCGCCTTGTGCCGTCCTGGTGAGAAACCTTGATGGTGGAGTGTACAGGCCTTTTGAGCCCCCGCAGGGCAACCCCCCTTCACCTGCCGTGAAGGGGGCTGCCGGGTTGGGGGGAAGGGCCGCTTCAGTCCTGTTCCGGCTGTGCTGACGGTTTCTTGCCGTTCAGATCAGGATTGTTGGGCTTGAAGCGTTCGCCGAGGGCTGCACAGACGGTACGGAAAAGACCGCTGATGCCCATCTGGTGCTGGCGGAACAGACCTTCATGGATGAAGCGGGCCAGCTGGGCTCCAAAGCCATGGCCGCCGAACCCCTTCTTGGAGGGCCACATGCCCCAGGCATTGTACCGCCCCAGGGCCACGACGGCGCCACGGTCGTTATAGACGAACGGGACCGCTGCCTTGCCAGCCAGCTGGCGGGGAATGGCAACCCGGCCGACATAACGGCCTTCCTGCCGGGCGGCCTGCGCCGTGGGGGCTGTGGGGTTGACCTCCATGCGGGCGCAGTCACCGATGGCATAGATGGACGGGTCTTTCGTGGTCTGGAGCGTGTTGGTGACCATGATCTGCCCGCTGCGGCTGAGCTCAAGATTCTTCAGGAGGGAGGTCGCCACGCAGGCTTTCACCCCAGCAGCCCAGATGGGGAAGTCGGACTCGATGCGCCGGCCATCCTTGAGGGCGATGTAGCCGCAGCCGACCTCACTGACCATGCCGCCGGTGATGACATCGAATCCCAGCTTCTCCAGTTCGGCCTTGGCCTCGGCCGAAACCTGCTCGGGGAAAGGCGGCAGCAGTCTGTCCTGCGCCTCGATCAGTGTGGGCCTGAGCAGCCTTTTGCGGGCAGAGGGGCCAAGGCCGGGAGTGCTGTCGATGGCCTGGCAGAGCTCGGCAGCCAGCTGCACCCCAGTGGCACCACCCCCAACAATGTTCAGGTGGACAGGCTTGTTTGTCAGCTGCGCCCGCTCAATGAGTGTACGGAAACGGTCGTGGATGGCGTTGGCATCAGCCAGGGAATTGAGGAAGAGGCAGTTTTCTTTCGCCCCGGGCGTGCCGAAGTCGTTTGCGCAGGAGCCCAGAGCCACGACGAGCAGATCGTAATTCAGGACCTGCCCGTTTTCCAGGTTCAGCGTCTTTGTTGTGCTGTCGATGGTGTCCAGCGTGCTCTGGATGAAGGAGAAGCCGAAACGTTTGGAAAGCTCATTGAAGGCGAACAGGTTGCCTTTCTGGCCGATCGTGCCGGATGCCAGCTCATGCAGGACAGGCTTCCAGATATGGACGGCGTTCTGATCAATCAGGGTAATGCGGACATGGGAGTTGTGGCTGAGCTGGGTTGCGGCTTCCAGACCGCCAACACCACCTCCCAGAATGACGACATGTTTCTTTGCGGACATGGAACCGTTCCTCGTTTTTCCGACGTGACAGGCGCAAACAGAACGCGCAGCAATATCTGAGCTCTAGCGGTCCGCCCTGCCATATACAAGCCCTGTCATGGTCATCGATGTTGTTTTCTGATTGTCCCGGTCCCCTGTCACCCCGGGGGGTACCGGTGCCTGCCGGGGCAGGGCCTGCCCCCGTCCGCAACTGGGGGTTGACCCTGCCGGATATGGGCGGAAATGCCCCCGGTATCAGCTTCTGTATGAGCCGTTTATGTCGATGTAACCGTGTGTCAGATCACAGGTCCAGACGCTCGCACGGCCGGATCCAAGCCCCAGATCTGCCGTGATCGTGATCTCCTGCTGGCGCATGTAGGCATTCAGCGCCTCGACATCATGGTCCTTCACACTGCCCTGGCTGGCCACCCAGTGGTCCCCGATGGCAATGGAAAGGCGGTCCCTGTCGGCAGGCTCACCACTCTTGCCAACGGCCATGACAATACGCCCCCAGTTGGCATCCTCTCCGGCAATGGCGGTTTTCACCAGCGGAGAATTGGCAATGGCCATGGCGATCCTGCGGGCGGACCCGTCATCCTGAGCTTCCTGCACATCGACACGGATCAGCTTGGTGGCACCCTCGCCATCACGGACGACCAGCAGAGCCAGCTCATGGAGCAGGTCCTTCAGGGCCGTGCGGAATTCCGCCAGGGCGGCATCCTCATGACTGCCGATCTCTTCATGCTCGGCCTGCCCGGTGGCAAAAAGCATCAGCATGTCGGATGTAGAGGTATCAGAGTCCACCGTGATGGAGTTGAAGCTCGGCCCCACGCCTTCTTCCAGCAGGGCCTGAAGGACCGGCTGGGGCAGGGAGGCATCTGTGGCGACGTAGGCCAGCATGGTGGCCATGTCCGGCGCAACCATGCCCGACCCCTTGGCTATGCCCTGGAGGCAGACCGTTGTGCTGCCGATCTTCACTTCACGACGGGCCGCCTTGGGGAAGGTGTCCGTGGTCATGATGGCCCGGGCTGCTTCCTCCCATCCATCATCATGCAGGGCTTCAATGGCTGCGGGCAGGGCAGAGAGGATCTTCTTGTAGGGAAGCGTCTCGCCAATCACCCCGGTAGAGGCCAGGAAGACATCCTCGACAGGGCAGCCCAGCTGATGGGCGACCTCTCCGGCACAGGCTACCACGGCCTCTTCCCCGGCACGACCGGTGAAGACATTTGCATTGCCGGAGTTCACCAGCAGCGCCCGGGCATGGGGCGTGCTGGCGAGCGCACGGCGACACCAGGGGATGGGAGCCCCCGGGCAGAGATTGCGGGTATAGACACCTGCGGCCGTCGTGCCAGGGGCGAACTCGACCAGCATGAGGTCGGTCCGCCCGCTGTAGCGGATGTTGGCCTCCACACCACTGAGCCGCACCCCGGCAATCGAGGTCAGCTTGGGCAGTGAGAGTGCCAGTGGGGAGCGGGGGTATGGTTTGGCCATGGCTCAGTGTGTTGCCTGTGCCGGGGCAGCGGCAGGCGCCGGTGCACTGGTGATGGGTTGGCCCTTGGCATCATAATGCACGATTCGGGCCTGCTTCTCGGCAGCTTCCACCACCTTGCGGACTTCCTGGCGGATCAGGTCGCGGCGGATCTGGTCACGCACCTGCTCAAAGCTCGGCACGGGGGCCGTGCGGGTCCCCAGAACCTGGATCACGTGCCAGCCATACTGGGTATGGACCGGCTTCTGGGTGATGGTGCCGGACTTCATGGCAAAAGCGGCGTTGGAGAAATCCGGGATCATGTCCCCACGCTTGAACCAGCCAAGATCGCCACCATTCGTGCCGCCGGATGCCTTGTCCGTGGAGAGACGGCCAGCCAGCTTGGCAAAGTCGGCCCCCTTGTTCAGCTGCCGGATGATCCCTTCAGCCTTGGCCTCGCTATCCACGAGGATGTGGCGGGCATGGACTTCCTCTTCAGGCTTCTTGGAGGCGAAATGCTCCTGATAGTAGGCCTTCAGGGCATCGTCCGTCAGCTTCGGTGCAACCTGCTCTTCCAGATAGGCATTCTGGAGCACATTGTTTGCTGCTGCTTCCATGGCAGCCTTGACAGCCGGCTTGCTGGCCAGCCCGGCCTTGTCCGCCTGGAGCTGGATGGCCTTCTGGTCGATGAGCTGGTTGATCAGGAGCGGAATGATGACGGCCGGCTGGAGCTGGCGCGCTTCCGGCGGCAGGGTGGCAGCAGCGCGCTGGACATCGCCCAGGGTGATCTTCTGGTCATTCACGGTGGCGAGCAGCATGTTCGGGTCTGCTGCGGGCTTGGCCTGCGGCTGTGCGGCGGGGGCCGGCTGGGCGTCGGCGGCCACGGCCTGCGCTGTCAGCGAGGCAGAAGAGGAGACACCCCCGATAAGGGCCGTGCACAGGAGAAGAGAGCGGGAAAGCCGCATGTAAGACCTCATCATTTCGATCTGTTAAAACTCAGCCCTTTCACCATGACAAAGCCTGCCTGCCCTAGCAAGGGCTTTGGTGCCGGAAAGGCGAAGTATTGCCTATATTTTATGTTGGTACGGACGTCAGGTTGGGCTGCTGGTGCCTGACAGGGGAAAAAGCGGAGAATTGCGCTGCGTCCGGAAGCCGGACGGGGGCTTTCCCATTGACCATGATGACGAGGGCCCTTATGTCGGACATGATATGAAAAGCGTTGTGACCATCCGCAGCGGGCGTTTCCTTGTTTCCCATAGGGGAGAGGGGCGCACATGGTTGCTGGTGGCAAAATTTTCAGGGTAACTCATGCTTTCACGCCTTGCTCGCGCCCTCTTCGGCCACTCCAACGACCGCTCACTCAAGAAGTATCAGCGGCGCGTGCCGGAGATCAATGCTCTGGAGCCGCAGATGCAGGCTCTCACGGATGATGAACTGAAGGGTAAAACTGCGGAATTCCGCCAGCGTCTGGCTGAGGGTGCCTCCCTTGATGATCTCCTGGACGAGGCCTTTGCTGTCTGTCGTGAGGCCTCCCGCCGTGTGCTGGGGATGCGTCATTTTGATGTGCAGCTCATCGGGGGCATGGTCCTGCATGATGGGCGGATTGCCGAGATGCGGACGGGTGAGGGCAAGACCCTTGTCGGGACCCTGGCTGTCTATCTGAATGCCTTGTCTGGCAAGGGCGTGCATGTTGTTACCGTCAATGATTATCTGGCGAAGCGTGACGCTGAGGAAATGTCCCGCCTCTACGGCTTCCTTGGCCTGACCACCGGCGTGATCATCCCGAACCTGACGGACGACCAGCGCCGTGCGGCCTATGGAGCGGACATCACATACGGTACGAACAACGAGTTCGGCTTCGACTATCTGCGGGACAACATGAAGTATTCGCTGGATGAAATGGTCCAGCGTGCCTTCAGCTTTGCCATTGTCGATGAGGTGGACAGCATCCTCATTGATGAGGCCCGTACGCCGCTCATCATTTCCGGTCCGGCGGATGACAGCTCCGACCTTTATCGTCATGTGGATGCCGTGATTGCCCGGCTGGTGAAAGAGCCGGATGTTTATGACAAGGATGAGAAGCTGCGTACTGTCACGCTGACGGAAAAAGGCTCCGACCGTGTCGAGGAGCTGCTTCAGGAGGCGGGCCTGCTGCGTGAAGGCGGTCTGTATGACCTCCACAACGTCTCGGTTGTCCATCATGTCCAGCAGTCCCTGCGGGCCCGGACGCTTTTTACGAGGGATGTCGATTATATCGTCCGTGACGACAAGGTGATGCTGATTGACGAGTTCACGGGCCGCATGATGGATGGCCGCCGGTACTCTGATGGCCTGCATCAGGCGCTGGAAGCCAAGGAAGGTGTGGAAATCCAGCAGGAAAATCAGACGCTGGCCTCCATTACTTTCCAGAATTATTTCCGTCTTTATCCCAAGCTGGCTGGCATGACCGGTACGGCCATGACGGAAGCTGACGAATTCGCCGAGATCTACAATCTTCAGGTCGTGGAGATTCCGACCAATCTGCCCGTGCGCCGCAAGGATGCGGATGACGAGGTCTATCTCACGGCGGAAGAGAAATATGAGGCCGTGGCTGAACTCGTCCGCAAGGTGCATGAGACAGGCCAGCCCATTCTTGTCGGTACGGCCTCCATCGAGCAGAGCGAGGTTCTGTCACACCTGCTGCGGCAGAAGCGTATTCCGCATAATGTGCTGAATGCCCGGCATCATGAGCGTGAGGCCAGCATTGTCGCACAGGCCGGTGCGCCGGGTGCCATCACCATCGCCACGAACATGGCAGGGCGTGGTACGGACATCAAGCTCGGTGGCAATGTCGAGATGCTGGTGGCTGAAAAGACTGCCGGTATTGAGGATGAAGCTGAGCGGGCTGCCATTGCGGAACAGGTCCGGGCGCAGGTGGCCGTTGACCACAAGCGGGTGCACGAGCTTGGTGGGCTGTATGTCATCGGGACGGAGCGGCATGAGAGCCGCCGGGTGGACAACCAGCTGCGTGGGCGGTCTGGCCGTCAGGGAGACCCGGGCAATTCCCGCTTTTTCCTTTCCCTTCAGGATGACCTCATCCGCATTTTCGGCTCCGACCGCATGGGGGCGATGATGCAGAAGATGGGTCTCAAGCGGGGTGAGGCCATCGTGCATCCGTGGCTGAACCGTGCGCTGGAAAAGGCGCAGAAGAAGGTCGAGGCCCGCAACTTCGACATGCGCAAGAACACGCTGAAATACGATGATGTCATGAATGCACAGCGCAAGGAGGTCTATGCCCAGCGCCGTGAATATATGGCATCCGCCGATGTGTCTGGCGTGATTGCCGAGATGCGGGGTAAGGTGATTGAAGAGCTCGTCCATGCCCATATTCCGGAGAATTCCTTTGTGGAGGCCTGGGATGTGGATGGCCTTGCTGGTGAGCTGCATCGCATTCTGAATCTGGACATGCCGATTGCCGACTGGGCAAAAGAAGATGGCATGGATGAGGAGCATCTGATCGACCGCATCGAAGAAACAGCCACGAAGGCCCATGCAGCCCGTTCAGCGACTGTTGGCCCGGAAATGATGCGGTTGATCGAGAAGCATATTCTTCTGACGTCATTCGATGCGGCATGGAAAGAACATCTGCACGGGCTGGACCAGATGCGTCAGGGGATCGGCCTGCGGGCTTATGCCCAGCGTGACCCGCTGAACGAGTACAAGCAGGAAGCCTTCCAGATGTTCACATACATGCTGGAGGACCTGCGGCTGCGTGTCGTGCAGTCTGTCGGGCATGTCCAGCCCGTCAGCGAGGCACCGTCCATGCCGCCGGGGCCGACTGCTTTCATGGAGGAGGATGGTCCCGCTGATGAGGAGGCGCTGGATACGGCCACGCTGGCCCGCTGGCTCAATGAGGTCCCCCGCAATGCTCCCTGTCCCTGCGGGTCCGGGCAGAAATTCAAGCACTGCCACGGCAGGATGATCTGAGAAGGCGGGCTGCTTCCTGCTGGGGGCAGCCCCTTCTGATGCACGGTGTGCTGGTGCATGGTAATGGGTGTTTCAACATTGTTTTGGGAGAAGTAAGGTCCATGGCAGGACATTCACAGTTCAAGAACATCATGCACCGCAAAGGTGCGCAGGATGCCAAGCGCGCCAAGCAGTTTGCCAAGGTCATCCGTGAGATCACGGTGGCCACACGGTCCGGCATGCCAGACCCGGCCATGAACCCCCGCCTGCGTGCTGCCATCACGGCAGCCCGTGAGGTCAACATGCCCAAGGATACGGTCGAGCGTGCCATCAAGAAGGCCAGCGGTGCCGGTGGTGGTGAGGATTATGTGGCCGTCCGTTATGAGGGCTACGGTCCGGCTGGTGTGGCCATCATCATCGAGGGGCTGACCGATAACCGCAACCGTACGGCCTCCGAAGTCCGGGCGGCTTTCTCCAAGCATGGTGGTTCCATGGGAGAAACCAATTCCGTGTCCTTTGGCTTTGACCATATCGGCGTGATCACCTATCCGCAGGATGCTGCTTCTGAGGATGACATGCTGGAAGCCGCCATTGAAGCCGGGGCTGATAACGTGGAGACCACGGAAGACGGCCACGAAATCACCACGGCCATGGAGGCCCTGATGAGCGTGCGTGATGCGCTGGAAGGCCGTTTTGGCGAACCCCGTTCCGCCAAGCTGGACTGGCGTCCGCAGACGACCGTCACGCTGGATGAGGATCAGGCCCGCTCCGTTCTCAAGCTGATTGACGTGCTTGAGGAGAATGACGATGTGCAGGCCGTCTATGCCAATTTCGACCTCCCTGATGAGGTGGCCGAGGCTCTGGCAGCTTGATCCGTCTCATGGGGATCGATCCCGGCCTGCGTTTTATGGGCTGGGGTATCGTGGATGTGGAGGGGAACCGCCTGCGCCATGTGGCTGACGGTGTGCTGGCGACCCAGAGTGGTGATGACGTTCCCCGCCGTCTGTGCGACCTGCATGAGGGGCTGATGAGGCTCATCCAGCAGTATGGTCCTGCAGAAGCTGCCGTTGAGGAAACCTATGTGAACCGCAACGGCTCCTCCACGCTCAAGCTGGGCTATGCCCGTGGCGTGGCCCTGCTTGCGCCCGCCCTTGCCGGGCTGAGCGTGCATGAATATGGGGCCATGGCTGTGAAGCGGGCTGTGGTTGGTACGGGGGCGGCCACGAAGGAGCAGGTCAGCATGATGGTCCGCCGTCTGTTGCCGGGGGCGGAGGTCCGGCGGGCTGATGCGTCTGATGCACTGGCTATCGCCATCTGCCATGCCCATCATCGGGCCAGTGCCCGGCATGTAGCCGCAGGAGTACGCATGGCATGATCGGACAGCTGACAGGCCTTGTCTCTCATATCGATGGTGATCACTGCCTCATTGATGTGAATGGGGTGGGGTATGTTGTCTCAGCCTCCAGCCATACGCTGGGGCTGCTGCCCCGCCCGCCGGAAGTCGCCCGTGTACTGGTGGAAACGGTTGTGCGGGAAGATGCCATCCAGCTTTTTGGTTTTGCGGAGGCGGATGAGCAGGCATGGTTCCGTCTTCTCACGACCGTTCAGGGTGTAGGGGCCCGTGTGGCTCTGGCCATTCTGTCAGTCAGCCGCCCCAGTCTGCTCTGGCAGGCTGTCCATGCTGAGGACAGGACAGCCTTTACGCAGGCTGCCGGGGTTGGCCCCAAGCTGGCAGTCCGCCTCCTGACGGAGCTCAGGAGCAAAGTGGCCAAAATGCCGGCTCCTGCCAGCATGAGTGGGACGTCCATGAGTGCTGGGGGGGGCGGAGCAGCCATCAGTACCAGCCTGCATGGCAGTGCCGGGCTGGAGCAGGATGCCCTCATGGCGCTGGAAGGGCTGGGCTTCCGTCGGGCTGAAAGCTGGCCCATCATCAGCCGTCTCATTGGAGACCACGTTGGGGAAGGGCTGGATGTCATCATCCGTCTTGCTCTCAAGGAACTGGCCCGGTAGGCAGAGGGTAGAGGGAAAGAACGGGGCCGATGAACCAGTTTGTGCCAGATATGCCGCCCGGCCGTGCGCCGGAGACGGATGCCACACGCCAGCCGGAGGATGTGGCCGATGCCACCCTGCGGCCGCAGACCCTGGCTGACTTTACGGGCCAGAAAGCCAGTCGGGAAAATCTCTCCATTTTCATCGAGGCAGCCCGCAAACGGGGTGATGCGCTGGACCACGTCCTGCTGCATGGCCCGCCGGGGCTGGGAAAGACGACTCTTGCGCAGATCGTCTCCCGTGAGCTTGGCGTGGGCTTTCGTGCCACGTCCGGGCCGGTGATCCAGCGGGCTGGAGACCTTGCGGCCATCCTGACAAATCTTCAGCCTCGTGATGTGCTGTTCATTGATGAGATTCATCGTCTCCAGCCAGCGATTGAGGAAATCCTCTATCCGGCGATGGAGGACTTCCAGCTGGACCTCGTCATCGGGGAAGGCCCCGCGGCCCGTTCCGTGCGGATTGATCTGGCGCCTTTCACGCTCGTGGCAGCCACGACACGGTCCGGCCTGCTGGCCACACCATTGCGGGACCGGTTCGGCATTCCGTTGCGTCTGGTGTTCTATGCGCCTGATGAATTGCGGCAGATCGTCAGCCGGGGGGCGGGGAAGCTGGGCATGGCCCTGACAGATGAAGGAGCCGAGGAAATTGCCCGCCGTTCCCGAGGGACGCCGCGCATTGCCGGAAGGCTGCTGCGCCGCGTGCGGGACTTTGCGCTTGTGGCGAAGAAAGAGATTGTTGACCGTGCGCTGGCAGATGCAGCCCTCTCCCGGCTGGAGGTGGACAGTCATGGTCTTGATGCGATGGACAGGCGCTATCTGCGCCGCATTGCCGAGCATCACAGGGGTGGCCCAGTAGGGGTGGAAACTCTGGCGGCAGCTTTGGCAGAAGCCCGTGATACGCTGGAGGACGTCGTGGAACCCTATCTGATACAGGAAGGGCTCGTCCTGCGGACCTCACGGGGGCGGATGCTGGGTGAACCGGGCTGGCGTTATCTCGGTCTCACACCGCCATCAGACAATCTGGCACCACGGTTCCTGTAGGGGCCGTCATCGGGGGAGAACAGCATGGCGGCACATCACTGTCAGTTCCGTATCTATTATGAGGATACAGATGCAGGGGGCATCGTTTATCATGCCCGGTATCTGGGTTTTGCCGAACGGGCCCGGGCTGAGGCCTTGCGCAGCCTTGGGCTTGGCGTCGGAGAGATGGCAGAACAGGATGGAATCGGTTTTGTCGTCAGGCAGCTGGGTATCCGGTATCATGCGCCCCTGCGGCTGGATGAACTGATGGATGTGGAGACGGTGCTGCTTCAGATGTCGGGAGCCCGGCTGAATCTGCGGCAGGTCATCACCAATCTTTCCCGTGCGGGGCAGAAGTCAGTGGTGATTGAGGTGGAACTGGCCTGCCTGAAGCTGGCTGGCATGAGCCCCTTGCGTCTTCTGGCATCCTACAGGGAAAAACTCTCAGGACTGACGGTGCCGGAAGAACGTTCCGCCTGACAAAAGATTTAAAGATAAAGATGTTTGCTCTTTCTGCGTCCTGTGCCATTGAAAAAGGAGCATCCTGCCGCAACATGGGGCAGTAGTCCTTTATCCAACAGAACCATAGAAAACAGGAGAAAGCGGAGTGGATCAGGCTGTGAATTCGAGTGCTCTGGGTGCTGCCGGGGCAGCGGGGCTTTCGCCCTTTCATCTGTTCCTGAATGCTTCGCTGGCTGTGCAGCTGGTCATGATCGGGCTGGTGCTGTGCAGCATTTTTGTGTGGGCGGTGATTGTGGAGAAGGTGCTTCTCCTCCGTCGGGTCAATCGCGAGGCCACGGGGTTTGAGGACAGATTCTGGTCCGGCGGGTCTCTGGATGATCTTTATGACAGCGAGGGTGCCCGGCCTGTCCATCCGATGGCTGCCGTTTTCGGGGCGGCGATGGGGGAGTGGCGTCGGTCCTCCCGTATTGCGGGCATTGACGTGATTCATGGGGGTACGTCCGAGCGCATCGACCGGGCCATCAGCATTACGGTCGCTCGTGAGACCGAACGTCTGAGCCGCTACCTCGTCATGCTGGCCACCATCGGCCCGGTAGCTCCGTTTGTCGGGCTGTTCGGGACGGTCTGGGGTATCATGCACGCATTCAGCTCCATCGCTTCCATGCACAATACGAACCTCTCCGTCGTGGCACCGGGCATTTCCGAGGCCCTGTTTGCGACGGCCATCGGTCTGCTCACGGCCATCCCGGCCTATGTGGCCTACAACCTCATCAGCCGTAGCGTGGACAATTTTGCTGAGCGGATGGAAGGCTTCGGGACCGAGTTTGCAGCCATCCTCTCCCGCCAGTCCGAAGAGCGCGGCAGCGGGAGGGGCTGAGCATCATGGAGGCTTCATCACGCAGTGGACGCAGGGGCAGGCGGCGGAGCCAGCCTGAAGCTGGCATCAATGTCACCCCGCTGGTGGATGTCATGCTCGTGCTGCTCATCATCTTCATGGTGACGGCACCGATGCTGACCAGCGGTGTGAATGTCGATCTGCCGCAGACAAGCGCCAAGCCGGTCAACTCGGACGACAAGCCCATTACGGTATCCATCAAGAGCGACGGCAGCCTGTATCTGGGGGATGACCCTGTCAGTGGGGATGACCTCGTGACACGGCTGAAGCAGATGGCAAGCGATGATCCTGGCCGTCGCATCTTTGTGCGGGCCGATGCCCATATCGACTATGGCAAGGTGATGAGCACGATGGGGCAGATCACATCTGGCGGCTTCACGCATGTTGCCCTGCTGGCACAGCAGCCGCAGGGCGGCCAGTAAGGAGAGACTGTGTGAGCCTCTCTGCGTCATCACCGTTTGACGAAACACCACCGCCCTATCAGCGGCGGGAAAGGAAGCAGTCCAGCCTGGTGACGGGCGGGGTGCTGGCTTCCCTGCTGCTGCATGGGGGAGTGCTGGGCTTTCTGCTCTGGCATCCACAGCCACCGCTGCCGGAACCTCAGCCGGACGAGCAGACGGTCACCATGGTGTATGAGACGACCGGCGGGGCCCGGCCAGCGGCCCGGTCTTCTCACAAGGCCGAGGTTCCGGCGCCGCAGGCACCTACGGAGACAAAGGCCCCACCGGCGCCACAGCCGCCCAAGCCGAAGCCGGTTGAGCCACCTCCGCCCGCTCCGCCACCACCCCGGCCTGTACAGGCTGCGCCGGAACCTTCCCATGTGGCGGTGAAAACGCCGGTCCAGCAGCGTGCTCCCGTGCAGGAAAAGGGTGAGGTGAGTGAACAGGCAAAGCCGAAGCCGGAGCCCGTGCATAAGCAGGCACAGGTCAAGGCGCCGGATCACAAGGTGGAAAAGCCCCCTGCCAAGCCGCAGCTCTCCCATACCCAGCAGGAGCATGAGGCAAAAAAAACGCAGGAGGACAGCCGCTCCCTGCTGGCCACGCTGGATGAGTACCGGAGCCAGGAGAAGCAGGAGCGCCCGCCCAAGGCGATGCCCAATCAGGCGCAGGGTGGGTCACCCCGTGGTGGTGGCCGTCCTGATGGCGATACCGGGGCGCTGACAAGTGGTGAGCAGAATGCCATCGGGTCGTCCGTGCAGCGCTGCTACCAGGAGGATACGCTGGCCCGGAATTACCAGAATTTCTCTGCCCGCATGATGGTGACGGTGGATGCCTCCGGCGAGGCCCGCATGGTCACATTTCTGCCGGAGACCCGTGCCCGTATGGCAGCGGATCCGACCTATCGGGTCCAGGCCGAGCGGGCGAGGGATGCCGTGTTGAGTCCAACCTGTTCCCGCCTGCCCGTGCCGAAGCGCCTGCTGGGGCAGGTGCGGCAGTTCCGTTTTCTGTTCAAGCCCTGAGGCTGGATTTATCTGAGGTTGTTTCATGTCGTTTTTTTCTGATACCGAAGCCGGCATCCTCCAGCGGCATCTGTCCCGCCGCTCCCTTCTGGGCGGTGCTGCCGCCAGTGGTGTGCTTGTCACGCCGCTGGCTCTTCTGGGCGGGACGGCCCGGGCAGCAGGTGACAGCGCTCCGGCAGAGATCACGGTCGCTGGCGCCCATCAGGCCCCCATTCCCATCGTGATTCCTGATTTCGGGCCGGGGCTGGGGAACCAGATTTCTGGCGTCATTTCGGCCGACCTGTCCAGCACAGGGCTTTTCCAGGTCATGGGGGGAACGGTACCGGCTTCCGTTCAGCCGGATTTCTCGGCACTGAAGGGCCGTGGGGCCCGTGTGGCTGTGGCCGGCAGTGCCGCCGGGTCTGACAGTGTGCGGGTCGAGATGCGCCTTTGGGACGTTGTGGCGGGCCAGCAGATGGAAGGTCGGGCCTATACGGCCTCCCAGAGCAACTGGCGCCGCATTGCACACATCATTGCGGATGCCATCTACAAGCGCCTGCTGGGCGAGGATGGTTATTTCGATACCCGCATCGCCTATATTTCCCGTACAGGTCCCCGGCGGCATCAGTCCACCCGTCTGGCCATCATGGATCAGGATGGGGCCAATGCCCACATGCTGACCAATGGCAGCTGGCTGACGCTGGAACCCCGCTTCAGCCCGATCAGCGAGCAGCTGGCATTTCTGTCCTATGCCAACAATCGGCCCCGTGTGTATGTCTATGACCTCAATACGGGACAGCAGACCATTCTGGGCACGTTCGAGGGGATCTCTTTCGCTCCCCGCTTTTCTCCTGATGGGCGGAGCATCATCCTGTCCGCCACGACAAGGGATGGCGGGGCGGATCTGTACCTGATTGATCTGGCGACCCAGCATCGGCGTCGTCTGACATCGGCCCCGGGTGTGATTGATACCAGCCCGTGCTTCAGCCCGGATGGCCAGAACATCGTCTTCAACTCTGACCGTGGCGGTTCGCCACAACTTTACGTGATGAGCGTCAATGGTGGGGATGCCCGGCGCATTTCCTACGGCCATGGTCACTATGGCTCGCCCGTGTGGTCACCAAGAGGGGACCAGATCGCTTTTGTCCGCATTGGTTCAGGGGGGTTCACCCTTGGCGTGATGGGGCCGGATGGCGTTGGTGAGCGGTCTCTGACACAGGGCTTCACGGTGGAAAGCCCAAGCTTTGCTCCCAATGGCCGTGCGCTGGCATTCTGTCGCCAGAATGCGGCAGGGGCTGGGGGAGCGGGCTTCAGCTCTTCCATCGCCGTGATTGACGTGGCAGGCTTCAATGAGCATATCATTCCTACTACGACCGGGGCTTCTGACCCGGCCTGGTCGCCGCTGCGGCGCTGAGCGCAGGGAATGTTTTTCTGGCCATGGGAGACCTTGTGCTTCCATGGCATCGGTGGCCTTCGGGCTGCCAGCCGCCTTTCCCCATCTGCGTCTTGCAGGTGGGTGAAAAACTCCCCATCTACTGGGGTGCATCTTTTTGCAGGAGATTGTCATGAAGTTGAAGATGTTCGCCGTGCTGGGCATGGCCTGCGCTCTGACCGCCTGTAGTGGTAACCACAAGGACCACGACAACAATGGCGATGGGCAGAACATGCAGCAGATGAGCCAGGGTCCCGTTCCGGGCAGCCAGGCTGATCTGGTCGCCACTGCCGGGGACCGCGTCTATTTCGAGCTGAACAAGAACCAGCTCAACAGCGAAGGCCGTGCCACGCTGGACAAGCAGGCTGCCTGGCTTGCCCGTTACCCGCAGGTCAACATCCTGGTGGCTGGCAACTGTGACGACCGTGGCACCGAGGAGTATAACATTGCTCTGGGTCAGCGTCGTGCCAATGCCGCCCGTGAGTATCTGGAGGCCAAGGGTGTGGCGCCGTCCCGTATCATGACGATCTCTTATGGTAAGGACCGGCCGACGGCTGATGGTGATACGCCGGAAGCATGGGCACAGAACCGTAACGCCATTACGTCTGTCCGTTAAAGCAGGCCCGGTTCCGGGAAACCTGTAGGAAGGGGCAGATGATGCCCTTTCCGGGAAAGGTCGGGCCGGTTGAGGAAACCGGCCCGATTTTTTTATGTGTGATGATTGCCTGTCCGTTGGGAGATGAGATCATGGGTCATTCTGCTCGGCCTGTTCTGGGGCCTGTTTCAGCCATTCTGAAAAGTGCGCTGGGGGCCGTGCTGCTCTCCTGCACGGCAAGCGCAGCATTTGCTCCGGCATGGGCGGAGGATGGTCTCTCCCGCGAGGCCATCATGCGGCAGCATCAGGCACTGGCCCGTCAGCATGATGGTGGTGGCCTGGGTGATGGTGTGGGCAGTGTTGATGAGCAGGGTGAGGATCTTTCCGCTCCCCTTCCGACATCCAGCGGTGATGACAGCAACCGGTCTTCGGGTGTTTCATCAGGGCGTAGCGGAGGCGATCTTGTGGCCAATCTGCTGGAGCGTGTGAATTCTCTGGAGAGCCAGGTGCGGGAGATGCATGGCCAGATGGAGCAGATGAGCAATCAGCTTCATCAGGATGAGGCTGCGGTGGCGAAGCAGATGGGGGACATGCAGTTTGCCCTCGAGAATGGTCATCATGCTGCGCCCCGTCCGGCTCCCGAGGCCGGGGAAGCGGCGGCATCAGCCCCGGCGGCGGTCGTAGCGGCACCGCCGGCAACGCCACAGGCAACCTCCGTGGCCGATACCCTCAAGGCAGGTCGTGCGGCCCTGAAGGCCCATCAGTATGAGGCTGCGGAGACACAGGCCCGGCAGGCCCTCAAGCAGAGCAAGACGGGCTGGAGCCGCACGGAGGCCCAGTATCTGCTGGCGCAGTCGCTGGCCGGGCAGAAATCCTACAAGAATGCCGCCCTGACCTACTACGATGTGTACAGCCATTCGCCTGATTCCCCACGGGCACCAGAGGCCCTGCTGGGTGTTTCGGCGTCCATGCTGGCACTGGGCAACAGGACGGCATCCTGCGAGGCCCTGCAACGGCTGCACAAGGAATTCCCCAATGCTTCGGCCCGGGTGAAGTCGTCCGAGAAAATTTTCAGCGAGCGGGCAGGCTGTCATTAAGGAGCATGGTGGGGACGACGGAGCTGGATAAAGATGGGGTGAGGCCCGTCACGCCCGGTGAGTTTTCTGACATCATGTCCCGGATCGGTCCTGTGGGGCCGGATGAGGTGACGCATCCACTCTGCATCGCCGTGTCTGGTGGAGGCGATTCCATGGCATTGGCCCTGCTGGCCCGGGGGTGGAGGCGCCATGTTCTGGCGCTGGTCGTGGATCATGCCCTGCGGCCTGAATCGGCCGGGGAAGCTGCTCTGACCTGCCAGCGTCTTGCGGAACTGGATATTCCGGCACGGCAGCTCACGTTGGCCCCTCTCAGGCCCGGCGGGATACAGAACCGGGCCAGAGAAGCCCGTTTCGGTGTTCTGGAAAGTGCCTGTATCGACGCTGGAGGTTCCGTTCTGCTGGTGGCGCATCATGAGGCAGACCAGGAGGAAACACTCTGGATGCGTCAGGAGCGGGGCAGTGGACCCCGGGGACTGTGTGGCATGGCGGCCCGGACTGTGCGGGGGCGGATCACTCTGCTGAGGCCGTTATTGGGGATTCGGCCGGAACGGCTGAAAATGACGCTGCGCACCGCTGGGGTGTCCTGGTGTGAGGACCCATCAAATCAGAACCGCCGTTTCCGCCGTGTGGAAGTCCGGCAGGATCTGACAGATGCCGGGCGGCGGGCGATGCATGTTCTCAGGCAGGATGCCTGTGCCAGACAGAAGAGGGTTGAGGATCGGCTGGCGGCTCTCATGGCCTGTGGGGTGGCCTGGCAGCCGGAAGGATGGCTGAAACTTGCACCGGAAATTCTTCAGCTGGGGGGCGGTGAGGATCATGACATGGAGCCGTTGCTGGAGGATGAATTGCTGGGGCGGCTGATCCGCCTTGTGGGGGGGCAGGATTATGTGCCTTCCCGTCAGGCTGTTGTGGCCCTGCGGCGGGCTGGAAAAGGCTCTCTGGGGCGGGTCTGCCTGCATCCTCTCCGGGGGCGGGAAACAGGCTGGATGCTGTACCGCGAGGCCAGGAATCTGACGGAAAAGCGTCCGGCCCGGCATGGGCAGTGCTGGGACGGGCGCTGGCGGTATCTGGGGCCTGATCATACGGATGCGGTCGTGGCGGCTCTGGGGCCGTGGCAGCGGGCGGGCCGGGCCGTTCCGGCCTGTGTTCTGCCCGCTCTGCCTGCCCTGTGGGTTGGGGGTGAACCTGTTGCAGTTCCAGAGGGCATGAGAGGGCTGCGGCCCGACCTGCCCCGTGTGACTTTTGTCTGGGATGGGGGAACGCCCCTGACAGGGGAACGGGACTGGACGGGATGAAACAGGCCGTGCGAATGAGGCGGAATCAGGGTTTTTCATCCATTTTGGCCTGATGGGGGTGGGAACGCTGCCAGAAATACCTATCTTGAAGGCACTGAGTGTGACGCCGGCCCGGCCTGTGCGTCCCGATTTGTGAGGTTTTTGAAGAGATGAAAAACATTGGCCGTAATGTTGCGATCTGGGTGGTCATCGTCCTGGCGGTCATCGGCATGTTGGCGGCATTCCAGCCTGGGGGCAGCCGACAGGCCGTTCAGAAGATCGCCTATTCCGACTTCGTGCATGATGTGGAGCGTCATGAGGTCCGGTCCGTTACCATCCGGGAGCAGAACATTTCCGGCGTGCTGACCAATGGTACGTCGTTCGAGACCTATGCTCCGTCCGACCCCTCGATGGTGTCCCGGCTGACGGCGGCTGGAGTTGAGGTGACTGCCCACCCGCCCCAGAGTGATGACAATCCCGTTCTTCGTTACATTGCGGCTTATCTGCCGATCATCCTGATGCTGGGCCTGGGCTTCATGGTCTTTCGCCAGATGCAGAATGGCGGGGCCGGGCGGGGGGCGATGAGCTTCGGCAAGTCCCGTGCCAAGATGATGGTGGAGAAGAAGGGGCGTGTCACCTTTGCCGACGTGGCCGGGGTGGATGAAGCCAAGGAAGACCTTGTCGAGATTGTCGACTTCCTCAAGGACCCGCATAAATTCACCCGTCTGGGGGGACGCCTGCCCAAGGGTGTTCTGCTGGTTGGTCCTCCCGGTACAGGGAAGACCCTGCTGGCCCGTGCCGTGGCTGGCGAGGCCAATGTGCCGTTCTTCAGCGTTTCCGGATCCGATTTTGTCGAGATGTTCGTCGGTGTTGGTGCATCCCGTGTCCGTGACATGTTCGAACAGGGGAAGAAGAATGCGCCCTGCATCATCTTCATCGATGAGATCGATGCCGTAGGCCGCCAGCGTGGTGCTGGTCTGGGAGGTGGCAATGATGAACGTGAGCAGACACTGAACCAGATGCTTGTGGAGATGGATGGTTTCGACAGCAACGAGGGGGTCATCCTCATTGCAGCGACCAACCGTCCCGATGTGCTGGATCAGGCTCTGCTGCGTCCGGGCCGGTTCGACCGGCAGGTCGTCGTGCCCAACCCGGACATGCTGGGGCGTGAAAAGATTCTCCAAGTTCATCTGAAGAAGCTGCCCCTGTCTGCGGATGTCAACCCAAGGGTGATTGCACGGGGCACGCCGGGTTTTTCGGGTGCGGAACTGGCCAATCTTGTCAATGAGGCCGCCCTGTTTGCGGCACGGCAGAACAGGAAGGTCGTCTCCATGGCCCAGTTTGAGGAGGCCCGGGACAAGATATGGATGGGTGCCGAGCGCCGGTCTGCCGTCATTGAGGAGGAAGAAAAGCGCATGACAGCCTATCACGAGGCTGGCCATGCCATTGCTTCCGTGCTGACCCCGGGGACAACCCCCATCCACAAGGCTACGATCGTGCCTCGTGGGCGGACCCTTGGCATGGTGATGAGCCTGCCGGACAAGGACCCTGATGTCATATCCCGTCGGGAGGCCTATGCCCGCATCGTCGTGGCCGTGGCCGGGCGTGTGGCGGAGGAGATCATTTATGGTCATGATGCCGTGACCAGCGGTGCGGCCTCCGACATCAGCCAGGCGACCAGCACAGCCCGGTCCATGGTGGCACAGATCGGCATGAGCGAGCTTATCGGCATGGTGGACTGCACGGACAGGAGTCAGATTTCCGGCCAGACAGGTCGTGAGATCGACCAGGAAGTCCGCAAGCTGATCGATCAGGCATATGGCCAGTGCAAGCATACTCTTCTGACCCATATTGATGCCCTTCATGCCCTTGCTGCGGCGCTGGTGGAATATGAGACGCTGACGGGCGAGGAAGTGAAAAAGGTCATCCGGGGGGAACCGCTGGGCAAGGAAGAAGAGGAGGAATATTCCTTCAATGGGCGTCGTCCGTCGGTGCCATCTTCCGGTGCCATGTCGGGCGCTGCCAGTGGGGGAGAAGTGGCCTCCCAGCCGGCCTGATCGGGCTGAGGCTATTCTGGTCTGACTGACAGGGATGACGGGCGCATGGCAGCATTGGCCATGCGCCCGTTCTGTTTATGAAAGGCTTGCGTATCGGGGGAATGGCTGGCATTGCAGGGAGCATCTGGTGCAGGAAGGTAAGCCCTGTCAGCTGTTGGCAGAAGCCGCATATGGTATGGAAGACGGAGGGGAAGTCATGGCAGACGGGCGGAAGTTTTTCGGGACTGACGGGATCCGTGGCGAGGCCAATACGGCACCCATGACGGTGGAGATAGCCCAGAAGCTGGGGCAGGCGGCGGGTCTGTATTTCTGCCGGCAGACAGGGCGCCAGCATCGCCACACGGTTGTGCTGGGCAAAGATACGCGTCTTTCCGGTTACATGATCGAGTGTGCCCTGGTGTCCGGTTTTCTCTCGGCAGGTGTGGATGTCGTCCTGCTGGGGCCGCTGCCTACGCCTGCTGTTGCTTTTCTGACCCGCTCCCTGCGGGCTGATCTGGGTGTCATGATTTCGGCATCCCACAATCCTTTCACGGATAACGGGATCAAGCTGTTCGGCCCGGACGGGTTCAAGCTTTCCGATGCTGTTGAGGCAGAGATTGAAGCCCTGATGGGGGACGATCTGAGCGGACAGCTGGCATCGCCTGCGGCCATAGGGCGGGCCTCCCGCCTGAATGATGCGGCAGGCCGGTATATTGAGAGTGTCAAATCGTCCTTTCCGCGGGGATTGCGGCTGGATGGCCTGAAAATCGTGCTCGATTGTGCGCATGGTTCTGCCTACCGTGTGGCACCTGCAGCCCTTTGGGAGCTGGGGGCAGAGGTCATAACCATAGGGGCCTCACCGGATGGGTTGAACATCAATGATGGTGTCGGCTCTACCCATCCGCAGGCACTCTGTGAAGCTGTGCGGGCTCATGGGGCAGATTGCGGTATTGCGCTGGATGGGGATGCGGACCGTGTCCTGTTCACCAATGAGCGGGGCGAGCTGGTGGACGGGGACCAGATACTGGCTCTCATCGCTACACTCTGGAAGCGCATGGGGCGGCTGAATGGTTCCGAGATCGTGGCGACTGTCATGTCCAATATCGGGCTGGAGGATTATCTGGCAACGCAGGGGCTAAGCCTGTATCGCACAGCTGTCGGGGACCGTTATGTTGTGGAGCGCATGCGCCAGACGGGAGGCAATCTTGGCGGGGAGCAGTCCGGCCATATGGTGCTGTCCGATCACGCCACAACAGGGGATGGCCTGCTGGCGGCGCTTCAGGTTCTGGCAGCTCTGGTGGAATCCGGCCAGCCAGCCAGTGAGCTGTGTCATCTTTTTGAGCCTTATCCCCAGACCCTGAAAAATGTGGCCTACAAGGGTGATAATCCTATGAAGCATCCGGCCCTTGGGGAGATTGTCAGCTGGGCGGAAGAACGGCTGAAGGGGAAGGGGCGTCTTGTACTGCGGGCCAGCGGGACAGAACCGTTGATCCGCGTGATGGTGGAGGCCCGGGACAGGGCTCTGGTAGCCGAGGTCGTGGACCGGGTCAGTGCCCATATCCAGACGTTGGCCGGAGCCTGAAAAGCCTTTCCCTTTCAGTAAAGAAAAAGCCCCTGCACCATGGGGCAAGGGCCTTTTTCTTTACTTCACGGGAGATGGGAGGGCTGCTCCGTGCCTGGATTTCAGCCTGCCTGACGCAGGGGAGCCGACCCTTCGGTAAAGCCTTGCGAAGAAGCAGAGGTACCAGCCGCCACGGCCGGATCCTGAAGGATGTAACCCCGACCCCAGACAGTGGTGATCATGTGTTCGGCACCGAAGCGCTGAAGCTTGCGCCGCAGCTTGCAGATGAAGACATCAATGATCTTCATTTCGGGTTCGTCAATGCCACCATAGAGATGGTTCAGGAACATGTCCTTGGTGAGGACTGCCCCCTTGCGCAGGAGCAGCAGCTCCAGAATGGAATATTCCTTGCTGGTGAGGTGCAGGAAGTGACCATTGACGCTGACCATCCGGCTTTCAAGGTCCAGTTCCAGCGGGCCAACGCACAGGCGTGATTCAGCGATGCCGTAAGAACGGCGGGTCAGAGCCTGGATGCGCGCCTGGGTCTCGCTCATGTCGAAGGGTTTGGTAACGTAGTCATCAGCCCCAGCTGAGAAGGCGGCCACCTTGGTCGGGGAGTCTGTCCGGACGGACAGAACCATGATGGGCGTGGAGATCCGGGAGCGTCGGACCTGACGGATGAGCTCTTCTCCCGGCAGGTCGCTCAGTACCAGCTCGGTTATGAAGAGATCATATTCATAGTGCTTGAACATGTTGAGGGCTTCATCGGCGGTTTTGACGTGGTCGACCGCGTAAGAGGACTTCCCCAGTACCTTTACCAGATGGCTTACAGCGCCGCTGTCGCTATCAGCGATGAGAATACGCATAATTTCAACTCCCCTTGGAACGGTTGTATTATGGAAGAGATTTTTTATGAAATGCAACCTTTGATTGTTTTTTTAGCAATCCATACAACCAGAACTTTCGTCGTATATGTCGGAATCATAGGACTTTTTTGTGTCAAATAAGGGGTTTTTTGATGTTTTTCTTTACAGAAAAGAAGAATATGATAGGCTTCTGATAAGGTAATATGAAGTTATACTTACATTTAATTTATAATTTTTTTTCGCATACTGAAATTATTTTCAGCAATTACCATAGTAAAAAATTGTATTTAAATATAAGTGAAAAATTAAGCAACAATATAGTTTTGCTAAATGGGCCTGTCGAACAAGGGTTATAGAACGTTCCTAATTTTTTTTATGGGAACGGGGCAGGTCATCAATTCTTTTAATGATAAAATAAAACTGTTTTAATCCTATTTCGAGGGTAAAACATTTGGAAATAGGATGTAGGAGGTCCGAATCGTTTCAGGCTTCACCGCTCTTCGTATCGGTGGAGGCCAGAAGCTGGGTGATCTGTTCTGGCGTGCCGATCAGGGCGCAGGCAACGGGATGGGTCCTGTCTGCAACCAGGACAATGCGTGTCTGCGTAGAGCTGGGGAAAAGGTCTGTTTCCACGGTAAAGACGGAGGCATCCTGCCTGTCCTGTGCCTTTGCCCCACGGGCCGCCTCGCTGAGGAGGCGGGCGCAGATGCGCTCCAGTGCGGGGAGCAGGCGGTTGGCTGTCTGCTCCTCCGTTTCAATTCCGTCGGTTGTGGAGCGACGGTGATGGGTGACCAGCTCGACCCAGCCTGACCGGGTCAGGAAACTGGGAATACCCGTATCGGGTGTCTCCCGCTCGGCACGGAGGATGAGGCCGGTCCGGGCGAGGGAGAGGATGTCCAGCTTTGGCAGGCGGGCGGGGTCAAGAGCAATGGTCACGGTTACTGTTTCCTTGGAGGGGTCAGACCCATTCGCCAGAGCGCATGAGGGGTGTGCGCTGGCCATCCTTCAGGCCGTCAATGTTGATCCTGTCGGAACCGATCATCCAGTCGATATGGATGATGGAATGATTGGCTCCACGGGCGATCAGCTCTTCTTCGCTCTGCCCTTCAGGGTTGGTCATGCATTTCGTGTAAGCCTGCCCAAGAGCGATGTGGCAGGCGGCATTCTCATCGAACAGGGTGTTCTGGTACAGGATGCCACTCCGGGAGATGGGGGAGGAGTGGGGTACGAGGGCAACCTCGCCAATGCGGCGTGCGCCTTCATCACTGTCCAGAATGCGTTTCAGCACATCTTCGCCTTTGCTGGCATGAGCCTCCACGATGCGCCCCTTTTCGAAGCGGACCCGGATTCCGTCAATCAGCGATCCCTGATGGAAGAGTGGCTTGGTGCTGGAGACGGTCCCTTCCACACGGGCACAGTGTGGGGTGGTGAAGACTTCCTCTGTCGGGATGTTCGGGTTGCAGACAATGCCATTCTTGGCTTCTTCGGCACCACCGGCCCAGAGGTGGCCATCCGCCAGCCCGACCGTCAGGTCTGTGCCCGGTCCGGTGAAGTGCAGGGCGTCGAAGCGGCGGTCATTCAGCATGGCAGCACGGGCATGGAGGGTCCGGTTATGGTCCGCCCAGGCGGCTACCGGGTCGGCCACATCCACGCGGGAGGCCTGGAAGATGCCATTCCACAGGGCGGTGAGGGCTTCCTCTGCTGGCAGATGTGGAAAAACCTGCTCGGCCCAGGCCGGTGTGGCGCAGGCAATGATGTTCCAGTTGATGTCAAAATTGGTGATGCGTTCCATGGCCGGACGATAGGCCGTGGAGCTGGCCCGGCTGACACGGGAGATGTGGTCCGGGTTCTGGTCCTTCAGCAGGGTCGGGTTCCCCCCCGTGATGGCCATGCGGGCGGCTCCTTTGCCAAAGGCTTCCGCCATGCCGTTGGCCAGCCAGCCCGCTGCCGTGTCAAAGCTGTCTTCATGACCATGCTGGAAGCGGGCCAGCGTAGTCTCATCATCCTGATACAGGGTTGTGACCAGTGACGCTCCGGCCTTGTATGCATGGGCCGTGATGCGCCGGATGAGGGGTACGGCTTCCAGCCCTGCCGTGATGATGAGCTGCTGGCCAGGTGTGATGTTCAGCCCCGTACGGACGGAAACTTCGGCCAGACGGTCCAGAAGCTGGTCATGTGTGAAAGAGGATGTGGGCATGGGTCTGTCCTGTTAATCTGTAAAATGATGAGGGGGCTGATGCGTCAGCGGGGCAGCAGGTCATCCAGTGCGGCCAGCAGGGCGTCCATCTCCTCATCCGTGCCGATGGTGATGCGGAGCCAGTCGCTGATGCGGGGGCTGCCGCCCTGATGGCGGACGATGATGGCCCGCTCCCGCAGGCCGGTGAAAAGCGTGTCAGCTGGGCATGAGGGGTGATGGGCCAGAATGAAATTGGCCGTGGAGGGCAGGACCGTCATGCCACGCTCCCGCAGGGCTGCCACGGTGCGCTCCCGTGTGGCGATGATGCGGGTGGTGGTCTGTTCCAGCCACTCCGTGTCCCGGATGGAGGCTTCAGCCCCGGCCTGTGCCGGGCGGGACAGCGGATAGGAGTTGAAGCTGTCTTTTACCCGTGTCAGCCCTTCCACCAGCTCCGCCGAGCCGATGGCATAGCCCACGCGCAGCCCCGCCAGACCGGAGGATTTGGAGAAGGTACGGACGATGAGAAGGTTGGGATAACGCTGTGTCAGGGCCACGGCGCTGGTCCCGCCGAAATCGACATAGGCTTCATCGATGATGACCGTCTGGGCATTGAAGCGCTTCAGAAGTCCTTCAATGGCTGGCAGGGGCAGGCTGATGCCGGTGTTGGCATTGGGATTGGCGATTATGACACCACCAGCCGGACCGTCATAATCGTCTGGTGCGATGGTGAAATCATCCCGCAGGGGAATGGTGCGGTAATCCAGCCCGAACATCTGGCAGTAGATCGGGTAGAAGCCATAGGTCACATCGCTGAACAGGACCGGCGCATCGTCACGGAAGAGGGCCCGGAAGGCGTGGGCCAGGACCTCGTCAGAACCGTTGCCGGTGAAGACGCACTCGACCGGAACTCCTTCCTGTTCAGCAATGGCCGTGCGCAGGGCCAGGGCTGTCGGGTCTGGATAGAGGCGCAGGTCATCAGTTACGCTGGCCTTCATCGCTTCCAGCGCACGGGGGGACGGACCGTAGGGGGACTCATTGGTGTTCAGCTTGACCAGATTGGTCATGCGGGGCTGTTCACCGGGGATGTAGGGCTGGAGGTCGTGGACCTGCCGGTTCCAGAAACGGCTCATGGGGCGGTGGCCTCCGCAAAGAGGCTGCCAAGGCCCTGGCGGTGGGCAAGGTCTCTGGCGGAAAGGCCTTCCGTATCCCGGATGTCCGGGTTGGCGCCACGTTCCAGCAGCAGGCGGGCCATGCCCTGCCGTCCGAACATGATGGCAAACATGAGCGGCGTGCGCCCGGCATGGTTGGCCTGGTCGATATTGGCGCCACGCTCCAGCAGCAGGCGGGCAATGGCCTCATACCCCTTGAAGGCCACACCGGAGAGCGCCGTGGCCCCCTTGGCGTCCACGCCGTTCGGGTCGGCCCCGTTGTCCAGCAGCAGGCTGGCCGTGTCGAGCTGGTCGTTGTAGGTGGCGACGATGAGGGGTGTATAGCCCCGGCTGTCGGCACAGTCTGCCAGCATGCCGGCCTCAAGAAACTGCCTGACCAGATCATTCTCACCATTGCGGGCCGCATCGATGAAGAGAGCGGTGATCTGCTCCGGGGTGAAGGACATTTCGGGCTGCGTCATGGATGGGCTGCCTTTGCGGTAAAAGAATGGGTCGTGTCAGAGGCCTCTGAATGTCCTGCCTGCCGGTGGTCAGGTCAAGGGGGAAAAGGCCTTTCTGGCGTGCAGGATATGTGGTTGCGGCAGGCCTGATGGAAGAGGGCAGGCTGACCGGAATCTGCCGCCGGGTCTGACAGGTCCAGCCTGTCTGTAAGGGATGGGTAGGAAAATTGATCTTATTTGCCGGTAGGGCATTGCGTTCTTTCGCAGGATAAGGCCACTTGTGAAATATCCGGACTGCATCGGGCCGTGTTAAGGGGCATGAGCCTGCTGTGGGTGATCGGATGATTGTTTGAATTGAGGACGTTAGATCAGTGAACAGTATGCTGTCGAAAATGAGCATAGACACGATCCGCACATTGGTGATGGATAGTGTGGAGCGTGCAAAATCCGGCCATCCGGGTACCGCAATGGCTCTGGCCCCGGCCATGTATGCTTACTGGCAGTTTACGATGTATTATAACCCGGCTGATCCCTTTTGGCCGGGGCGTGACCGATTTATCCTCTCGGGTGGGCATGCGTCCATCCTTCTCTATGCCACGGTGTTTCTGGCCGGGGTGAAGGATATTGAGAACGGGCAGGTGGTCGATCGCCCCGCCCTGACGCTGGAAGACCTGAAAAATTTCCGCCGTTTTGAATCCCGCACACCGGGCCATCCCGAATACGGGCTGACAGCCGGGGTGGAGATCACGACCGGCCCGCTGGGGCAGGGGTGCAGCAGTGCGGTGGGCATGGCCATGGCCGAGCGATGGCTTGCCACACATTACGGCCGCCCGGGGTTCGACCTCTTTGGCTATCACATTACCTCTTTCTGTGGTGATGGGGATATCATGGAGGGGGTTGCGGCCGAGGCCGCATCCTTGGCCGGACATCTGAAGCTGGGCAACCTGACATGGGTGTATGACAGCAACCGCATTTCCATTGAGGGCTCCACGGATGTGACCTTCACGGAGAATGTGGCCATGCGGTTTGAATCCTATGGCTGGCAGGTGCTGGAAGTTGCTGATGGCAACGACGTGCCTGCCATCTGTGAAGCCCTGAAACAGGGACGGGAGGAAACCTCCCGCCCGACCCTGATCATTCTCAGGACGATCATCGGTTATGGGGCACCGGGCAAGGCGGGAACGGCCTCTGCCCATGGTGAGCCGCTTGGCATGGAGGAGCTGGCAGGGGCCAAGAAGGCCTATGGCTGGCCCGAAGATGCGCCGCATTTTACCGTGCCGGATGGCGTGCAGGAGCATTTCGAGGCACTGGCCGGGCAGCGTGGGGCCAGAGCACAGGCGGAATGGGAGGCACGGTTTGCCGAGTACTGCGCCCGGTATCCGAAGGAAGGGGACGAGCTGCGGCACATTTTTGCCGGAACCCTGCCAGAAGGCTGGGAAACGGAGCTGCCTGTCTATCCGGCGGATGAGAAAGGGCTGGCCTCCCGCCAGAGTTCCGGGGAGGTGCTCAATGCCGTGGCATCCCAGTTCCCCTGGCTGGTTGGCGGGGCGGCGGACCTTGCGCCTTCTACCAAGACGCTCATCAAGGGCGCCCGGTCGGTGCAGGCCCCTTCAAACATGGTGCAGGAAGGGGCTGGCTATGATGGCCGCAACATGCACTTCGGTGTGCGTGAACATGCGATGGCCGCCATCTGCAACGGCTTGGCCCTGAGTGGCCTGCGGCCTTTCTGTGCGGGCTTCCTGATCTTTTCTGATTACATGAAGCCCGCCATCCGTCTGGCAGCGCTGATGCACCTGCCGGTGATCTATGTGTTCACGCATGATTCCATCGGCGTGGGGGAGGATGGCCCGACCCATCAGCCCATCGAGCAGCTTGCTCAGTTCCGGTCCATGCCGGGGCTGACCATGCTGCGTCCGGCAGATGCCAATGAGGTGGTGGAAAGCTGGCGTGTGGCCATGCAGCATCGTGCTGGCCCCGTGGCCCTTGCCCTGACACGGCAGAACCTGCCAACGCTGGACCGTACCCGGTATGCCTCGGCCGAGGGTGTGGCCCGTGGTGGCTACGTTCTGGCGGACTGTGAGGGTGAGCCGGAGATTCTGTTGATGGCGTCCGGCTCCGAGGTTTCGCTCGTGGTCGGTGTCTATGAGCGGCTGAAGGCTGAAGGCGTGCGGGCCCGTGTGGTCTCCATGCCAAGCTTCGATCTGTTCGAGAGCCAGGACAGGGCCTATCGTGACACCGTCCTGCCACCTTCTGTCCGTAGGCGTGTCGGTGTAGAGATGGCTTCCGGCTTTGGGTGGGACCGCTATGTGGGGCTGGATGGTGTCGTCATTGCCATGAACAGCTTTGGGGAATCCGGCGCAGCAGCAGAGCTGATGGCGAAGTTCGGCTTTACGGTAGACTCTGTTTATGAACAGGCCCGCCAGTTGTTACAGAAGGCAGACTGACTGGATAAGGAGTGAGAGTGATGGAAAACACCCCGCCAGAGACACCTTTGACCCGTCTGGTCAGCCATGGGCAGTCCATCTGGCTGGATTTCATCCGGAGGGATTTCATCGAGGATGGCCGTCTGGCAGCCATGGTGAAGGAGGACGCCCTGAAAGGGGTGACCTCCAACCCGGCCATTTTCGAGCAGGCCATTGGCCATGGTGCGGAATATGAGGAAGCCGTGCAGGCCCTCCTGGCCAGCGGCAGCCTGACAGCCGGTGCGCTTTATGAGGCGCTGGCCGTGGAAGATATCCGTCAGGCCTGCGAGGTTCTGCGGCCCGTGTTTGACAAAACCGGCGGACGGGATGGCTATGTCAGTCTCGAGGTTTCTCCTTACCTGGCATATGATGCTGAAGGCACGCTGGCAGAAGCCCGCAGGCTCTGGCAGCGTGTTGGTCACCCCAATGTGATGATCAAGATTCCGGCGACGGAAGAGGCCATTCCAGCCATTGAGCAGGCTACTGCCGAGGGCATCAACGTCAATGTCACGCTCCTTTTTGCGCTGGGCATGTACGAGAAGGTGCTGGACGCCTATCTGCGGGGGCTGGAGGCCAGGGTGAAGGCCGGTCTGCCGGTGAATCACGTTGGTAGTGTGGCGTCTTTCTTTGTCAGCCGGATTGATGGGCGCATTGATGCCCGCATCGACCGCCGTCTGGCCGCCGGTGACCCGGAAACCGAGGCGTTGAAGGCCCTGCGGGGGCAGGTGGCCATTGCCAATGCCCGCATGGCGTATCAGCATTATCTCAGGGTAACGGAAAGCCCGCGCTGGAAAGCTCTGGCAGGGAAAGGAGCGCAGACGCAGCGTCTTCTCTGGGCCAGTACGAGCACGAAGGACAAGGCCTATCGTGACGTGCTGTACGTGGAGGAGCTGATTGGCGCTGATACGGTCAATACATTGCCACCCCGTACGCTGGAAGCCTTCCGGGATCATGGCATCCCGGAGGAGCGCCTTGCGCAGGGTGGAGAGAGCGCCAGCCTGATTCTGGCAGAAGCAGGGCGATTGGGGCTTGATCTGGACAGTGTGACCACCACCTTGTTGGAAGAAGGTGTGACGGCTTTCGAGGTCGCTTTTGATGGATTGCTCGGTGCGGTGGCAGCCCGCCGGGAAGCTGTTTTGGGGGAACGTCTTATGCGAGTATCCTTGGCATTGTCGGGTGAGTTGGAAAATGCCGTGGTTGCGGCGGGCAAGAGCTGGAGCCAGGATGGCAAGGTGCGGCGCATCTGGGAGCGTGATGCGGCCGTCTGGACCGGTGGGCCGGAAAGCCGATGGCTCGGCTGGCTGGATGTGGTCAAGAATGGCCGTGCGGCTCTTGAGTCTTATGAGACCTTGGGCCGTGAGGTGAAGGAACGTGGCTACAGCGACGTGCTGCTGCTGGCCATGGGCGGTTCCAGCCTCGGACCGGAAGTGCTGGAGGAAACCTTTGGCCGAGCCCCCGGTGGCCCAAAGCTGCATGTTCTGGACAGTACGGACCCTCAGCAGGTTGCCAGCTTCGGCCGGGCCATCGACCCGGCCAACACGCTGTTCATCGTGTCCAGCAAGTCCGGCAGTACGCTGGAGCCGAACATCCTGTTCGCCTATTTCTGGGATCAGGCGGAGAAGGCCCTTGGCCGTCAGCCCGGTGAGCGTTTCGTCGCCGTGACGGACCCCGGCTCATCGCTGGAAACACTGGCCAGAGACCGTGGCTTTGCCCATATCTTCCACGGCAACCCGGAGATCGGCGGGCGGTATTCCGTTCTGTCCGCCTTTGGTCTCGCTCCGGCGGCGGCGGCAGGGTACGATGTCCGGGCCCTGCTGGACAGCACGCAGCTGATGATCGAGGCGTGCGATGCTTCCGTTCCGCCTGTGACAAACCCTGGTGTCAGTCTGGGGCTGGCCCTTGGGGTGGCGGCCACCAGTTTCCGGCGGGACAAGGTCACGTTCGTGGCTTCGGAGAAGATCGCCTCCCTCGGTGCCTGGCTGGAGCAGCTTCTGGCTGAAAGCACCGGCAAGAACGGCACGGGGCTCATCCCTATTGATGGCGAGCCGCTGGGGGCGCCGGAGGCTTATGGTGATGACCGCATGTTCGTGGAACTGCGGCTGGGGCATGAGCCCGTCAGCCCGGGGATCAAGGCCCTGCGGGAGGCGGGACATCCTGTCGTGACCTTGCATCTCGAGGATGTCGGGCAGATCGTGCAGGCGTTCTTCGTGTTTGAATTTGCCACGGCGGTGGCTGGCTCCGTGCTGGGAATCAATCCTTTTGACCAGCCTGATGTGGAATTCAGCAAGGTTGAGACCCGCAAGCTGACCAAAGCCTATGCCGAGACGGGCCATCTACCGGAAGAGACGCCGTTCGCCCAGGATGGAAACCTCGCTTTTTACGCTGATGAGCGCAACCGTGAGGCGCTGGGCAGCGGTAGTGCAGAAACCATTCTGAAAGCTCATTTTGACCGTGTGGGCAAGAACGACTATATTGGCCTCCTCGCTTACATTGAGCGGAACAAAGCCCATATCGCCTGGGAGCAGACGGTGAGAACAGAGTTGAGGGATCGGCTTCATGTCGCCACTGCGGCGCAGTTTGGTCCACGGTTCCTCCACTCGACAGGTCAGGCTTACAAGGGGGGCCCCAACAGCGGTGTCTTCCTGCAGGTGACGGCGGATGATGCTGCGGACCTGCCCATACCGGGACACGCTTACAGCTTTGGTGTCGTCAAGGCCGCTCAGGCCCGGGGGGATTTCGACGTTCTGGCCGCTCGTGGCCGTCGTGCGCTGCGTGTGCATGTTGTCGGTCCCCTGCATGAAGGACTGGACCGTCTCGCTCAGCTGGTGACAGATATTCTAAAAGGAGCTTGAGGATGCGTATCGGAATTATCGGACTTGGCCGCATGGGTGGCAATATTGCCGTCCGCCTGACCCGCAAGGGGCATGATGTTGTCGTGTTCGACCGGACTCCCGCTGTCACCGAGAAGATTGTCGAGCGGTCAGAGAAGGGGCGTGCCCAGGGGGCCGAGACCTTCGAGAAAATGGCCGAACTCCTTTCCAGTGAGGAGCGTCGTGTCATCTGGGTCATGCTGCCAGCTGGCAAGGTGACGGAAGACTGCATACAGAAGCTCGCCCCGCTGTTGGGCAAAGGTGACATCATCATCGATGGTGGCAACACCTATTACAAGGAAGATATCCGCCGGGCGAAAGAGCTGGGCGAGCGCGGCATTGATTATATCGATGTCGGGACCTCTGGTGGTGTCTGGGGGCTGGAGCGTGGCTACTGCATGATGTATGGCGGCGAGAAGCACGCTGCGGATTATGTGGACCCCATTCTGGATGCGCTGGCTCCGGGCATGGGTGATGTGCCCCGCACGCCGGACCGTGAGGATGATGGCCGCCACGACCCGCGGGCCGAGAGGGGGTATCTTTACTGTGGTCCGGCCGGGGCTGGTCATTTCGTGAAGATGATCCATAACGGCATCGAATACGGCATGATGCAGGCCATCGCTGAGGGTTTTGATGTGCTGGCCAGCAAGAACTCCGAAAAGCTGCCGGAAGATGAGCGTTATGACCTGCATCTGGCTGATATTGCCGAGGTGTGGCGCCGTGGCAGTGTCGTGTCCTCTTGGCTGCTGGACCTGACAGCCGAGGCGCTGGCCCGTTCTGGTGATCTGAGCGAGTTCAGTGGCGAGGTGCAGGATTCCGGTGAAGGCCGCTGGACGATCGAAGCCGCCATTGAGGAGGCCGTGCCTGCCCCGGTAATGACCGCAGCCCTTTATACCCGTTTCCGGTCCCGTACCGGCAACAATTTCGCCGAGAAGGCTCTTTCGGCCATGCGGTATGGATTTGGTGGCCATACCGAGCGCAAGAAATAAACTGTTCTGGAGAATGGGGGATGCGGTAGGGGGCCGCACCCCTTCTTCCCCCGTGAGGGAAGAAGATACTCATGACAGAAACATCCCCCAGGATCAGGCTGGTGCTGTCCGATATGGATGGCACCATTCTTGGTTCTGACAGAACCATTTCTCCCACAACAGGCACGGCCGTCCAGCATCTGGCAGAGCGGGGTGTGGCTCTGGCGCTCGTCAGTGCCCGCATCCCGGCGGCTGTGCTGCCTTATGTCCGGCAGCTCGGGCTGAAAGGGCCCTGTGCCGGATTTAATGGGGGCGTCTTTTTCATGCCGGATGGCACCATTCTGAAGAGCCACCATTTTTCTGTCGGGGATCTTGCGGCCATTCTCGAAGCTCTGTCTCCTTTCCCTGTGGAGGTCTGGTTTCAGACAGAACAGGAATGGCTGGTGCGTGACAGTCGGACGCTGCTGGCAAAGCGGGAGCAGGAGTTGACGGGCATCACGCCCCGGGCAGTATCTTCATGGCCCGTCACGCCGAAGACCGTGAACCGCCTTATGGTCTGTTCTGACGATACAGCCCTGATTGCCCGGCTGGAAGCCGAGCTGGCAGCTCCTTTTGCCGGGCGGGCGAGCCTGCTGCGTTCGGCCCCACACAAGTTGAACATCACACCTGCCCTGGCCACGAAGGGCGAGGCGGTGGCAGAGCTGGCCAGACTGTATGGCGTAACACCGCAGGAAGTGGCTGCTCTTGGCGATGCCCCCAATGACATCCCGATGCTGCAGGCGGCTGGCATGGGCATCGCCATGGGGCAGGCGCCGGATTCCGTGAAGAAAGAAGCCACCCATGTGACCGGAAAACCTGATGAAGGTGGCTGGGCATATGCTGCCGAGACGTTCATTATGCCGCTAGCCCCCTGCCAGCAGGGGAGATGACGTGATTCGGAGGGTACGGGTATGACGACAGACATGCGCCATGCGGTCGTAGAGGTTCTGAAGGACTCAGAAGCCGTGGCTATGGAAATGGCCAGACTGCTGATCAGGACGGTGAAAGAAAAGCAACAGGGCAGGGTGCGCATTGCTCTCTCTGGTGGATCCACGCCCAAGCAGCTTTTTGCGATTCTTGCCCAGCCCGACATGGCCCGGCAGGTGGACTGGTCCCGTGTCGAAATTTTCTATGGGGATGAACGTCACGTGCCCGAGGGCCATGCGGACAGCAACCATGCCAGCGCCCGGGAGCTGCTGCTCTCCAGGGTCTCCATCCCGGCGGCTCAGGTCCATCCGATGCCGACAGCCGCTACGGTTGCGGAAGATGCTGCCAGCTACCAGACCGTTCTGGAACAGGCCTATGGTGCCACGAAGCTGGAAGCAGGCCGCCCGCTGTTTGATATCGTCATGCTTGGCCTGGGTACGGATGGGCATACGGCATCCCTGTTCCCGGGGGAGCCTGTCCTTGAGGAAAAGAAGGCCTGGGTTGGCGTCGCAGCGCCCCGTACGGCCCCGCATGAGCGCCTTACGCTGACCTACCTGGCCATTGCCTCCAGTGCACTGGTCGTTTTCCTTGTCACCGGGGAAAATAAAGTACCAATGCTGGCCCGTTTGCGTCAGGGGGATGGCAGCATCCCATCAGGGCGTATTGTTTCCGAGGGGAAAATCCTCATACTGGCCGATGAAGCCGCTGCTGGAGAGCTTTCATGAATGTAGATGACTGTAAACGTGCTGCTGCCCATCTTGCTGCAAGCCTCGTCAAACCGGGGATGGTCGTCGGGCTGGGGACAGGCAGTACCGCAGCATTCATGATTGAAAGGCTCGGTGAGCGTGTTGCCGGGGAAGGGCTGGATATTCATGCCATCCCGACCTCCGAGGAATCGACAAGACTTGCCCGTGCAGCGGGGATTCCGATCACGACGTTTGCAGAACATTCCGTAGTCGACATCACCATTGATGGCGCAGATGAGGTGGAGCGCAAGACGCTGAATCTCATCAAGGGGCTGGGGGCTGCTCTGCTGCGTGAGAAGATCGTTGCCCAGGCGTCACGGCGTTTTGTCGTGATCGTGGATGTAACCAAACCGGTTGACCAGCTTGGCCAGCGGGTGCCTGTACCAGTGGAGGTTGTTCCATTTGGCTACGAGGCAACGGCAGCCCGTCTGGAGGCTCTGGGGGCAAAGGTCATCCGTCCCCGTCGGCATCTGACAGGCGAGCTGCTTATTACCGATAACGGGAACAGGATACTTGATTGCGCTTTCGGTCCGATCAGTGACGTGCAGGCTCTCGCCACGCGTCTGGATGGTACGGTAGGCGTGGTGGAGCATGGTTTGTTCCCCAATATGGCAACCGATGTGCTGGTTGCCACCGAACGGGAGGTTGAACAATGGACGCCATGACAGAAAAAGAAGCCGCCAAGGCTGCATCGGGTATTGCTCCGCATTACATTGTGGTGATGGGGGTTTCCGGCAACGGCAAGACCACTGTGGCTGAGCTGCTTTCCAAGAGCCTTGGCTGGCCGTTTCAGGAAGGTGATGACCTGCATCCCAAAGCCAATGTGGAAAAGATGCGCAGTGGCCACCCGTTGACGGATGAAGATCGTGCCCCCTGGCTGGAGCTGTGCCACGACTGGCTGGCCAAGTGCGCCGAGAAGGGGACCGGTGCCGTGCTGACCTGTTCCGCCCTGAAGAAGAAATATCGTGATGCGTTGGCCAAGCATATTCCGGTCCAGTTCGTCTACCTGAAGGTGGACCCGAAGATCATAGAGGACCGGCTGAAGCACCGTGTCGGGCATTATATGCCGCCGACCCTTCTGCCGAGCCAGCTGGCCACTCTGGAGGAGCCGACAGATGACGAGCCGGTGATCCGTGTTCCTGGTGATGCAACGCCGGAAGAGCTGCGGGACCGTGTGATTGAGCGTCTGCGTGTTGTCCCCCCGCCGAAGGTGGTGGACTGATACAGGGTCGGTTATTACCGGTTCAGTGATGGCCCTTTCTTTGGGCATCAGGAAAATGGCGGGGCCTCTGGCTCCGCCATTTTTCGTGGGGAAAGGAGACCCTTGCCCGGGCGGCTCCTTCCCATGGGGGCTGTTCAGGGGGGTCAGGCCGGGGAGGCTGTCTGCCAGCCCGGGCCAATAATGGCGATCCGACGGTGGCGGCCCGTGCCCTGAAGGATGATGGCCTCGCATTTCTCAAGATAAGTAAGCTGCCGCCGTGCCCGCCCTAGAGAATGGGTACCATAGGCCCGGGCCAGAGCGGCATCATCCGGGCAGGGTTTGCCTTCCATGGCTGCATGGGCGAGCAGGAAATAGACAGGCTGCATGTCGTCCGGCAGGCGGCTGGCCCGCTGCTGGATGTCCTGCCAGGCCTCGCTCTCAGCCCGTTCACGGGTGATACCGCAGCGGATGGTGCTCAGCATGGTCTGGAACTGCGGCATGGGCAGGATGTTGCGGGAGAACCCGGCCAGCCGTGCCCTCATCTGGAAGTCCTGATACAGGGTGGCGAGTGGCCGGTAGGCGGCATCCTCATCCTGTCCGGCTTCGGCGACGAGAGTCCAGAGAGTTTCCGGGTCCGGTGCGGCCATCTGCTGGCTCTGCTGCTGCTCTCTGGCGTCACGGGAGGAGCTGTAGGCATCAAGCTGCGCCAGCAGGTCCGGTTTGGGGGCAGCCGGTTCCTTGCGGGGGCGGGAAGCGGGTTCCGGCGGGGCCTCGAGGATGAGATCCCGCAGCTCATCCACAGGAATGTTGGGCTGTTCAAGTGGCATGAGGGCAGGGCCACCTGCATGGCTGGCTGTCTCGACCGGACCGATGGTGACACGTTGGGGGCGACGGGCGAGGGCGGGTCCCAGCGCCATGAACTGCCCACGGGCAAGGTCCCTGAAGCCTTCGGCAGCACGGCGCTCCATGCCCAGAAGGTCGGCGGCACGAGCCATGTCGATATCCAGAAAGGTCCGTCCCATCAGGAAGTTGGAAGCCTCGGCGGCGACATTCTTGGCCAGCTTGGCCAGACGCTGGGTGGCAATGATGCCTGCCATGCCCCTTTTGCGTCCCCGGCACATGAGGTTGGTCATCGCATTGAGGGAGAGGCGGCGTGCCTCGTCAGAGGTATCACCCCCGGCAATGGGGGCGAAGAGCTGGGCTTCGTCCACCACGATGAGGACAGGATACCAGTAGGCCCTTGGCGCTTCGAACATGCCGGTCAGGAAGGCACCGACAGAACGGAGCTGCCCTTCCGGCTCGCTCTGCTCAAGATTCAGCACGACAGAGGCCCGGTGCATCCGGACCCGTTCCCCCGCACTTCGCAGGCTGGCTTCGGACTGTGTGTCCGTCTCGATGACGAGATGGTCGTATTTTTCTGCCAGCGTGACGAAATCCCCTTCCGGGTCGATGATGACCTGTTGGACGAGAGTTGCGCTCTGCTCCAGCAGACGCCGGAGGAGGTGGGATTTTCCAGAGCCGGAATTGCCCTGCACGAGCAGGCGGGTAGCCAGCAGTTCAGGCAGGTCGATGTGGGCATCCTCACCACGGGCTGTGGTGCCAAGAAGAAGGGGGCCAAAATGTGATGAACTCATGGCGCCACTTTACCGGGCAATGGACGGGAGAGCCAGTGATGAACAGCCTCTGCACAGAAGCAGGCGGTGGAAAAACAGCCCTGGAGCAGATAGCCCCCTGTAGGAGCATCCCAGTCCAGCATTTCACCACAGGCGAACAGGCCGGGCTGGTGGCGCAGCATGAAGCCTTCATCCAGCGCTGCCTGTTTCAGCCCTCCGGCGGTGGAAATGGCCCTGTCCAGCGCAGCAGGAGCCACAAGGTGCAGGGGGGCCTGCGTGATGGCGTCTGTCAGCTCACCGGGTGTGCGGGCGTCCGGGCAGAGCTGGGTGAGCAGCTCCCGCATGGTACGGTCCAGCCCCAGAGCCTTGCGCAGCCTGTTGCTCCGGCTTTCACGGAGACGCTGGCGGGCGAGGCGTTCCAGTATGCGTTCCTGCGTCAGAGTCGGGCGGAGATTCAGGTGGACGGTTACGGTGTCTCCGCCTGATTTTGCCAGAGCCTGTCGCAGTGGAGCTGAAAGGGCGTAAAGTGGTGCTCCCTCCAGCCCCCGTTTCGTGATGATGAGATCGCCACGATGTGTCTGGCCGGCGAAGTTGAGCGTGACTCCCCGCAGGGTCTCGCCTTCGTGGCGGAGCAGGAATTCGGCAGGCCAGTCCGGCATGAAGCCGCAGTTGGAGGGGGCAAAAGGCGTGCAGTGCTGTCCCAGCAGCGATGCCCACTGCCCATTACTGCCCAGTCGTGCCCAGCTGCTGCCCCCCAGGGCGAGGATGACGGCACGTCCTGTCTGCTGGACCGGGCCTTCCGGTGTCTGGAAGGTGAGAGACAGGCCCTGCATATCTGTCAGCCTGTGGCGGGGAAAGAATTGCACGCCCTGTTCCTGAAGGCGGACCAGCCAGCGGCGCAGCAGGGGAGAGGCCTTGAGGGATTTCAGAAAGACCCGGCCAGAACTGCCGGTGAAGCAGGGTTCGCCCAATCCTTCAGCCCAGAGGCGGAGAGCCTCGGGCGGGAAGTGGCGGATGGCAGGTTCCAGCCAGTCCCGTGCTGTCCCGTAGCGTTGCAGGAATGGTTCCAGCGGTTCACTGTGGGTGAGGTTCAGGCCGCTGCGGCCTGCCATGAGGAATTTCCGTCCCGGCCTGGCCATGTGGTCGAACAGATGGACCTCATGGCCTTTCCGGCTCAGACATTCAGCGGCAAACAGCCCTGCCGGGCCAGCCCCGATGATGGCAATGGGGAGTGTACGGGCCGTACTGGTGTCGGGCATGGGCAGTCCGTTCTGGCTGGGTGTGGCGGCGGTGAGGTGTTGTTAGCCTGTTCCGGCCTGTCGGGGAAGACAGACAGGAGGCAGACAGGGTATGGAAAGGCGTAGCCTGCGAGGGCAATCATCCGGGAAAGGGACGACATGAAACTCTGCACGACGGTTCAGGAGATGCGGCAGGAGCGGGCGCAGCTTGGCAGGGTCGGCTTTGTACCGACGATGGGCTTCCTGCATGAGGGGCATCTTTCGCTTGTTCGCCGTGCCCGGGAGGAGACTGATGCTGTTGTCGTCAGTCTCTTTGTCAATCCCATACAGTTCGGGTCGGCGGATGATCTTGCCAATTATCCCCGGGCGCTGGAACGGGATATTGCCCTGCTGCGCAGGGAGGGCGTGGCCTGTGTTTTTACGCCGGAAGCGGCAGAATTCTACCCTGAAGGGTTCGCCACGCAGGTGGATGTTGGTGGTGTGGCGCTGGAGCTTGAGGGGCCGTCCCGTCCCGGCCATTTTGCGGGTGTGGCGACGGTGCTGGCGAAATTCTTCAACATCATCCAGCCGCAGCGGGCCTATTTTGGGCAGAAAGATGCCCAGCAATGTGCTGTTGTCCAGCGGTTCGTGCGGGACCTGAATATTCCGGTAGATATTGTGACCCTGCCAACATGGCGGGAGGCGGACGGTCTTGCCGGGTCGAGCCGCAACAGTCGTCTGACGGAGGCGGAACGCCACAGGGCCCCGGTGCTGCATCAGGCTCTCTGCCGGGGCCGGACCCTGGCGCAGGCTGGTGAACGCCGCCGTGCCGTGCTGGAGGGGGCCATGCGGGATGTGCTGGTGCAGGCCGGGCTTGTGGATATTGACTATGTCACCATCGTGAATCCGGATACGTTCCAGGCTGAAGAGGAGGTCCGGGAGGGGGCTCTGGCCTTGCTGGCCGTGCAGCTGGGGGCCGTGCGGCTGATCGACAATATGCCGCTGTTCTGAAAAGTGGTCCTGACCTTTTGTTGAGAGCAGGATGCAATAATTCTCATATTGGTAATTGCGTTTGCCGGATATTCATCCCTCAATAAAGAGGGTTGTATTTGTCCTGTTATTTGCCAGCCATGAGGTGAGATCAGAGAGGAGGCGGGACACGCCTGTCACATATGCATGGCAATACATGCTGGCATGTTGTGAAAGCCAGTAATGTCTTCTGGTCAAGTGGCGGGCGAAGGGGTAGCGTGGCGGGGTAACAAGGCATTTACATATGCTTGAAGGAGATATCGAGCATGGTTGAGAAAACCCCGCGCACCGTTTCAGCCCCCAAGAAATTCATCATCGGTACGGGTCTGCTGGCCCAGCTGCATGACTATGTAAAAGATTTTGGCGACAATGCTTTCATCATCAGCGATGAATTCTTTGTGGAGCGTGTCCAGAAGGAATCCGTGGCTGGGCTGGAGAAAGCCGGGCTGAAAGGCACAGCCGAGAGGTTCGGCTGTGAATGTACGGATGCCGAGATCAAGCGTCTGGGCGAGCTGGCCAAGACACGTGGTGCCAATGTCATTGTCGGTATTGGTGGTGGCAAGACGCTGGATACCAGCAAGGCCGTTGCCCATTATTACAAGCTGCCACTCATCCTCTATCCAACCATTGCCTCCACCGATGCACCCTGCATTGCGCTGGCTGTGATCTATACGGAGAAGGGCGAGTTCGACCGGTACCTCTTCCTGCCGCAGAATCCCGATGTCGTTGTGGCTGATACGGGTGTGATTGCCGGTGCCCCGGTGCGCTTCTTTGCTGCTGGTATCGGTGATGCCCTTTCCACATACTTTGAGGCCCGTGCCTGCTACCGGTCTGATGGGGTGAACCTTTCCTGCAAGCGTCCGTCCCGTACGGGACTCGGTCTGGCCCGCATGTGCTATGACCTGGTCTGCAAGAATGTTGATCTCGCCATGGATGCCGTGCGCAACAAGGTGCCGACCCGGGCTCTGGAAGAAATGGTCGAGGCAACCATTTATCTCAGCGGGACCGGTGCCGAGACGGGTGGTCTTGCCGCTGCTCATGCCGTGCATAATGGCATGACCGCTATCGAGGATCTCCATCATGCCCAGCATGGTGAGAAGGTGGTCTTTGGTCTGATGACCCAGCTGGTGCTGGAGAATGCACCGAAGGAAGAGATTGAAGAGGTGCTGCGTGTCGTGCGGGCAGCTGGCCTGCCGATGACCCTCAAGGAGCTGGGTGTCAAGGAGTTTGTGGAGGCTGACTGGCGCAAGGTGGCCGAGATCGCCTGTGACAAGGACGATACGATGGGCAATCTGCCCTTCAAGGTCACGCCGGATGATGTCTATCATGCCATGGTGGCTGCGAACGCCCTTGGTGAGCGCTATCGTGCCGCCCATCAGGCCTGAAAAGGTCCGACAGGGTGAGGTCATGGCAACATGACCCATTAGGGAAAAGGTCCGGGGTGCTAGACTCCGGCCTTTTTTCATGGGGGATGGACACCATCAGTGATCTGTTGTTCAGTGGGGCCGTCTTCCGCTGTCTGGCCAGTGCGGCTTCAGGTTGGGTGGATGGTCAGAGAAGGGCGTTTGTTGTCCTGTCTGTCCTGTACTGCTCCATGGTGCAGTATGCCGACCGGCTGGAGGGGCACGGAGGGGCGGGGGGGGGCGGGGGGGGCGGGGGGGGG